>NZ_CP009285.1:6797340-8156808 GCF_000758665.1 Paenibacillus borealis | reverse complement strand
CCCAATATGCAATATCAAGAGACAAAAAAATATGGATAAATTTGAATTGTTCACAACTTTATCCACAGCTTGTTGATAATATAGAGAACAAACAAATCTATTCACATTCAAAAGTAATACCATCATAGCAAAACCCCCCTTGTTTTTCAATGAGCCAAGCCATTTTATCCACAAATTCAATCACTTGTGTATAATTTTTAGGAACACCACTACATATTGTTGATAATTTGTTAACCGTTCGACAGTTTCCGTCATGGCTTCGATATTTTTATACACAGGTTGTGCTCAGTTGTGAGCAGTCGACGATTTATTTTGATCACAGGTGGATAACTATATTGCCCTGTGGATTACTTTTTTGGACAAATGGACTGTGGATAAGATGCGGAGGCCGAACTTTGGAGGGCCGGAAGCAAACTGGGGATAGAGAGCAGCTGCTGAAGAAGATCTGTGGAGAAATAAAAAAGAGGGAGGAAGGAGACAAGGTTGACTTTTAGCGTGATTATGTGTTTAAATATATAAAGGTGTTTTCTGTGAGGATATGTCTCCAAATTTAATTGATAATACTTGTAGATACTGTCCCTACTCTAAGGACGGCTTAGTCCGTTTCTGCTTATATGACAGTAATTAAGTTCCTGTAAGGGAGGTGCAATACATGAGACCGACGTTCAGACCGAATGTGAGCAAACGCAAAAAGGTGCATGGTTTCCGCAAAAGAATGAGCACGAAAAACGGCCGCAAAGTGCTGGCAGCCCGCCGCTTGAAAGGCAGAAAAGTTTTGAGTGCGTAAGTTAGGCCACTTAGGGACCACTGCGGTGGTCCTTTTTTACTTGGGGTCCCCGCAAAAGTTCCGGATCAGGCTTCACTATAGAGGCGGCACTTTGCGGGGATTTTTTTAATATATATAGAAGAATCAGGTGTCCTGCATTTTTCTCTTCTATATATAGCGCAGAAATAGATGAGGCTCCTTTGAGCGGATAAGCTATTGTTTTTCTGTTGCTGCATCAATAAATGATTGGCTCTGCAGAGGATGATAGCGCTACTGCGGGGCTTTTTTAAATATAAAAGCGTGTGCCCAGGTTCTAACAGCTGCCGTTTATGGCACCGTTTGAATGACTATACTAATTAGAAGATGAAATTCCGGAGATTACGCGAATTCCGGTATTTGAATAGGAGATTCCCGTGCACAAAAGTTTACGATTACGAAACCGTGCCGACTTCAGCCGCGTATACCGCCATGGGAAGTCATTTGCGAATCATCAATATGTGGTGTATTGGTTTCCCCGAAAAGAGGTTGAACGTTTCCGCGTAGGTATATCCGTCAGCAAGAAGGTCGGAAATGCAGTGGTTCGCAACCGGATGAGACGGCTGGTAAAGGAAATTGTCCGTCACCATGAGCCGGAAATCACCGGCGGCCTGGACATGGTGTTCATCGTGAGAAAAGGAGCTCTCTCCAAGGATTACGGCGAGCTTGAGAAAAGCGTCCTGCATGTGCTTCGCAAAGCCAAGCTGCTCAAGGCTTTGCACAAGTAAGAGGGGCATAAGGGGCTTGTTTATTTGTATCCATAATTATGTTATGATTTACGGTGCAATGGAATGTTTATGAGAGGGGTTTTGAAGTGTCTCTAATGAAGACTAAGCGAGGAAAAATGTTTCTTCTCCTCGGGTTAATGGTTCTAATGATTGCTGTTCTGTCGGGGTGCTCTCCGTCCGGGGCGGCATCAGTGACGCACACTACGGAAGATTTAAAAAATGGAGGCTTCTGGCAGAGTAATGTAGTTTATTATTTCGCCATTGCACTGGATACTTTCGCAAAGTGGTTTAATGGCCAGTATGGACTAGCCGTCCTCGTAATGGTTATCATTGTCCGTACACTGATTTTGCCGCTTACTATTAAGCAGGTTAAGAGTTCGCGCGCGATGCAGGCCATCCAACCGGAACTTGAGAAGATTAAGAAAAAATATAAAGACGAGCCCGAAAAGGTTCAGCAGGAAACGATGCGCCTGTTCCAGGAGAACAAGGTTAATCCGATGGCCGGCTGTCTGCCGCTGATCGTGCAAATGCCGATCTTCATCGCCTTGTACAACTCGATCTATTACAACCCGGATCTTAGATTGCATGACTTCCTGTGGCTGCAGCTCGGCAAACCCGATCACCTGTTCATTCTGCCGCTCCTTGCCGCTGCTACGACATTCATTCAAACCCGTATGATGACCAAAATGAATCCGGTGCAACAGCAGGGTCCAATGCAGTTCATGATGATGGTATACCCGGTTCTGATTTTCATCATGTCCTACAACTTCCCGTCTGCGCTTCCGCTGTACTGGTTCTATAGCAATCTGTACACCATTATTCAGAACTACTTCTTGTACCGCAACAACGATAAACATAAAGCGGCTATTGCAGCTGCAAGTGCCACGGCTACCGCTACTGCAGGTAACGGCAAAGCCAAAGAAGTGAATTTGACGAAGAGCAAGAACAGCAACAATAACGCCCGCAAAGATGTTACTCCTGCTGCAAAAGGCAATAGCAGCAAAGGGAAGAAGGGGGTCAAAAAGTCAAAATGAGCAAAGTCGTCGCGACAGGGAAAACCATTGAAGAAGCTGTAGAACGGGGACTTAACCAGCTTGGAGTTCAGAAGGACCGGGTAACGGTCAACGTACTTGAACAGCCGTCAAAAGGATTCCTTGGATTGATCGGTGCGAAGGGAGCCAAGGTAGAATTGACCTTGATCTCTGAAGCCGCACCGGCATCAGCGGCGAGTGCTCCGCTACTGTCTCAGCAGTCAACAAGAGAGAGCAAACCAGAGGCGATCAGCGGCGTACCGCGCCAGGATTCCGGACACCCGGTGGAGGAAGCTTACCAACAGGCCGTTCATTTCATTGTGGATGTCGCCAAGAGCATGGGGCTTGAGGTGGAAGTTGAAATCGTTCATACCAAGGAATCAACTATTCTGCAAATATCCGGTCCGGATCTCGGGCTGCTGATTGGCAGAAGAGGACAAACTCTCGATGCTCTGCAGTATTTGGCTAATATTGTTGCCAACCGCTATTCCGACAGCTTCATCCGCCTTGTACTGGATGCGGAGAACTTCCGTGAACGCCGCAAGAAGACGCTTGAGGAATTGGCGGATCGGCTCGCGGGACGTGTAGTCCGGACCCGTAAAGAGGTCGTCCTGGAACCCATGTCCCCGCAGGAACGCAAGATTATTCATTCCAGATTACAAGATCACCGGCAGGTTAACACGCTTAGCAAGGGTGAAGAACCGAACCGCCGCGTCGTTATAACATTGAAGTAGAACCATATGCCGCAATGACTCCTTGACCTATGCGAGGAGTCATTGTTTTTTTGAATAGAATAGATCAAGCCAGAGGTGAATAACAACATGCTTAGTGACACTATAGCTGCCGTATCGACGGCTCTGGGTGAAGGCGGAATTGCCATCATCCGGGTTAGCGGACCGCAGGCTATCAGCCAGGTTGCTCCATTGTTCAAAAGCCGTATCCCCCTTACGGAAGCTGAATCCCATACTGTACATTATGGACATATTGTAAGTCCGCTGGATGGGGAGCGGATGGAAGAAGTGCTGGTTACGGTTATGAAGGGACCGCGTTCTTTTACAACGGAAGATGTAGTGGAAATCAGTGCCCATGGCGGCGTAATCTCTGTAAGAAGAGTGATGGACCTGCTACTGCAGCAGGATATCCGGCTGGCTGAGCCGGGGGAATTCACCAAACGTGCTTTTCTGGGCGGACGGATTGATCTTTCGCAGGCAGAGGCTGTTATTGACCTGATTCGTTCCAAATCGGACCGGGCCTTCTCGGTTGCGCTTAAGCAGGTTAGCGGTTCTCTATCCGCACGGATTCATGAGCTTCGGCACACTCTTATTGAGATGCTGGCTCATATTGAAGTGAACATTGATTATCCGGAACATGATGTGGAGTCCTTAACAGCCGATTTCATCAAGGACAAGAGCCAAGCGGTTATGGAAGGCATTAACAAGCTGCTTCGTACAGCTAATGAAGGAAAGATTCTGCGCGAAGGGATCACAACAGCAATTGTGGGCCGGCCTAATGTCGGCAAGTCCTCCCTGCTTAACGCGCTTGCCCGCGACAACAAGGCGATTGTAACCGATATTCCGGGAACAACGCGTGATGTAATAGAAGAGTATGTTACGATTAATAATATTCCCCTGAAGCTGCTGGACACTGCCGGTATCCGTGAAACTATGGATGTGGTAGAAAGAATCGGTGTGGAACGTTCGAAGGCGGCTTTTAGCGATGCGGATCTGATTCTGCTGGTGCTGAACGCCAACGATGAGCTCCATGAGGATGAATTGGCACTGATGGAACAAATCCACGGTAGACAAGCCCTGGTCATCATGAATAAAATGGACTTACCGTCCCGTCTGGATACGGATAAGCTGCGCTCCTTTTTTGACGAGTCGAGCATTGTACCGATGTCTGTGCTGGAGGAGGAAGGACTGGATAAACTGGAAGAGGCGATCTCGGCACTCTTTTTCGGAGGCAAGCTGGAGTCAGGTGACTTGACTTACGTAAGTAATGTAAGACATATTGCCTTGCTGAAGAAGGCACGTAAATCACTTCAGGATGCCTACGAAGCTGCGGAGATGCTTATTCCTATAGATATGATACAGATCGATGTACGCCTTGCCTGGGAGCAGCTTGGTGAGATTATTGGAGATGCGGCTGCTGATTCACTGCTGGATCAGATCTTCTCGCAATTCTGCTTAGGTAAATAATAAGGAGGGAACAGTTATGAATTATGATGGAGGCAGCTATGATGTTGTCGTCATTGGCGCCGGACATGCCGGCTGCGAAGCGGCTCTGGCTGCTGCACGGATGGGCTGCCGCACACTGATGATCACGATTAACCTGGATATGGTGGCCTTCATGCCATGTAATCCATCTATTGGCGGACCTGCCAAGGGCCATGTGGTGCGTGAAATTGATGCGCTGGGCGGGGAAATGGGCCGCAATATAGATAAAACTTTCATCCAGCTGCGGATGCTTAACACGGGTAAAGGACCTGCTGTTCACGCACTGCGTGCACAGGCGGACAAGTTCCTGTATCAGCATGCGATGAAGGAAACGATGGAAAAGACGCCAAACCTGACTCTGCGCCAGGGCATGGTGGAAGAACTGATCGTTGAAGACGGACGCTGCGCCGGCGTTGTTACAAAGACCGGAACCGTATATCACAGCAAAACTGTTATCCTGACAACTGGAACCTATCTGCGCGGCAAAGTGATTATGGGTGAACTGACTTATGAGAGCGGACCGAACAATCAGCAGCCGTCTGTACGGTTGTCCGAGAATTTGCGTGAGCTTGGATTTGATCTGGTCCGCTTCAAGACTGGAACACCGCCGCGTGTGCACAAGGATACGATTGATTTCTCCAAGACAGAAATTCAGCCGGGTGATGATAAGCCGAAATTCTTCTCTTTTGAAACTAAATCATCCGATAATGAACAGCTGCCTTGCTGGCTGACTTACACATCACCGGTCACGCATCAGATTATTAATGATAACCTGCACCGGGCACCGATGTTTACCGGAATTATTGAAGGAACAGGTCCGCGCTATTGTCCATCGATCGAAGATAAGGTCGTCCGGTTCAGCGATAAATCCCAGCATCAGATCTTCCTGGAGCCGGAAGGCAAAAACACATCGGAATACTATGTACAAGGTCTGTCCACGAGCCTCCCTGAGGATGTGCAGCTGGCAGTACTGCGTTCCATTCCCGGTATGGAAAAGGTAGAGATGATGCGCAACGGCTATGCGATTGAATATGATGCGATGGTTCCTACTCAGCTCTGGCCTTCTCTGGAAACGAAACGTTTGCCGGGACTATTCACCGCCGGACAAATCAATGGCACCTCCGGGTACGAGGAAGCTGCTGGGCAGGGCGTAATTGCAGGTATTAACGCAGCGCGCAAAGTGCAGGAGAAGGAGCCGGTGGTCCTTGACCGGTCCCAAGGTTATATCGGGGTTCTGATTGATGATCTGGTCACCAAAGGAACCAATGAACCTTATCGTCTGCTGACTTCACGTGCGGAATACCGGCTGCTGCTCCGTCATGATAATGCTGATCTGCGCCTGACTCCAATCGGTTATGATATCGGGCTTATTCCAGAGCAGCGTTATGAGGCATTCCTCGATAAAAAAGGACGGGTAGACCGTGAAATTATCCGCCTGCAGGAAACGAAGGTTAAACCTGTTCAGGTGAATGAGGCCCTTGCCGGTTATGAATCGGCACCTATTGTTGACGGAAGCAATCTGCTGACCTTAATGCGCCGTCCGGAGCTTACTTACAGCTTCGTAGATATGATATCGCCTGCTCCGGAAGAGCTGGACGAAGATATGAAGGAACAGGTTGAGATCCAGATTAAATATGCCGGATATATTGAGAAACAACTTCAGCATGTAGAGAAGCTGCAGAAGATGGAGAAAAAGAAGATTCCTGACGATATCAACTACAATGAAATCCATGGGCTTGCGATGGAAGCCCGGCAAAAGCTGACCAAAATCGCTCCAATCTCCATTGGGCAGGCATCGCGCATTGGAGGAGTAACTCCGGCAGATATTTCAATTCTGCTTGTACATCTGGAGCATTATAACCGTGTGACAGCGGCGAAAGGATAATTTATGGATAATACGGCAGCCCAGTTCGCCGCTCTGCTCAACGAGCGCGGACTACAGCTCTCAACGAAGCAGTTAGAACAATTTGAACAATATTTCCAGGAATTGATCTCCTGGAATGAGAAGATGAATCTTACAGGTATTACGGAAAGAAGCCAGGTATATACGAAGCATTTCTACGATTCACTATCCCTGGCATTCTATATTAATATGGATGAAACCAAAACTCTTGCTGATATCGGCTCGGGTGCAGGATTTCCTGGAATTCCGCTAAAGATTTGTTTCCCGCATCTGAAGCTGACGATTGTGGATTCACTGAACAAGCGAATCTCTTTCCTGCAGCATGTGTGTGATACTCTGGGTTTGACTGGCGTACAACTGATTCACGGACGGGCTGAAGAGGTAGCCAGACAATATGTTCACCGCGATGCTTATGATGTGGTAACTGCCCGTGCGGTTGCACGCTTATCCCTCTTGAATGAGTTTTGTCTTCCGTTTACCCGGAAGGACGGAGTCTTTGCCGCAATGAAGGGCAGCGACCCGGCTGAGGAATTGGCTGAAGCCAAGCGCAGCTTCAAGGAACTGCGCGCGGAACTGCAGAAGGTTGAATCCTTCAGTTTACCTGTGGAGGAATCTGCGCGGCATATTATTCTTGTGCGCAAGACCGGGGCTACACCGGCCAAATATCCGCGGAAACCAGGCGTTCCCGCCAAATCGCCACTCATTTAATTGTTTCACGTGAAACAAATCTGAATCAGATTTAAGAAATAGAGATCAAGCTCATGCTAAATGGGCTTGATCTTTTTTATTGGTGATATGTCTACCAGTAGTGAGAGATTAAAGCCTGGATAGAGCCTATCGGGCCTGTAAGTTATAATCTTAAGGGGATTAACAGAGTTGTTTGTGAATTTGGGGACCTTAGGTGACCTTAATGCAGGAAAAATAGGTCCCTATGGAGAATAGGATTATGAGCGGAAAAGTGATAGAATACTATAGTAAGACTTTTTATAGAGAAGACTCTTCCAGCTCTTTGCTGGTGCTTTAGGTATGGAGTGCTGAAGGTCAGAAATATTGTCAGACTGTTTCAAATTAAAGAGTTGCTCAGCGTATCTGGCTAATTCTTTAATTACAGGGAAAGTGACTATGGATGAGGATAGATGCTTTTCTCACGCTGTACGATAGGCTTTTCGTAAGAAAGGTTAGAAGGATCGTACTATAACGAAATTAGGTGGTTATGAACGGAATGAAAGAACAATTCACCAAGCTTTTTGGATTTACCGAGCGGAGCAGCGGAGAAGAGATCAAACAAATCCCGGTTCATGAGGTCATCAGCAGTCCATATCAGCCACGGACGATTTTTGATGATGACAAGATAGATGAGCTATGCCAGACTATCAAAACTCATGGAGTTATCCAGCCGATCGTTGTGCGTATGCGTGATTCACAGTATGAAATTATCGCAGGTGAAAGACGCTGGAGGGCGGTCAAGAAGCTGGGCATGGAGACTATTCCGGCTCTAGTCCGCGAATTCAATGATTCACAAGCAGCCTCAATTGCACTGATAGAGAATTTGCAGCGTGAGGGTCTAACTTCTATTGAAGAGGCCATTGCCTATCAGAAGCTGATCGATCTGCATCAATTGACACAAGAGAGTCTGGCTCAGCGGCTTGGCAAAAGCCAGTCAACGATTGCCAACAAGATTCGCTTGCTGAATTTACCGGAGCAGGTGAAGACTGCTTTGATGGAAAGAAAAATCACTGAACGTCATGCTCGGTCACTGTTATCTCTCGACACGGAGGAGATGCAGCTGAAAGTTCTGGCTGAGGTTATCTCCAAAGAACTCAATGTGAAACAAACAGAGGCACGTATTGCATTCTACAAAGCAGTTACACAGACCAAAAAATCAAAACGGGTATCCTATACAAAGGATGTTCGTCTCGCCCTTAATACAATTCGTCAATCCATTGATATGGTTTCCGGTTCGGGGATGGAAATCAAGACATCTGAGAATGACCGCGGCGATCATTATGAGATTGTTATCCAAATTCCAAAAAGATAAATGGTTTCAAAAGCTGAAGGCGGCCCTGAGGTTGATTGGCCGCCTTTTCTATGACTAGCTCCACACGTTATCACACATACACTTTATGGATAAGTTAATGTATATTTGTCTACACTTCCCGCAAATGTGATGCCGTAGTATACAAAGCATTATGCCAATACAACTCATGACCTTACAAGATGATTCTTTCTAACAATTCGAGGTGAAATAAGTGTCCAAGATTATTGCCATAGCAAATCAAAAAGGCGGGGTCGGTAAAACAACAACCTCTGTAAACCTGGGTGCCGGCATGGCTACTTTAGGGAAGAGAGTGCTGCTTGTTGATATCGATCCCCAAGGCAACACTACGAGCGGCGTTGGCGTCAACAAAGCGGATGTAGCAAATTGCATTTATGATATTCTAATTAATGAAGCTAACCCGCAGGAAACGATACTGGAGACCCAAATCGAAGGTCTTCATATTATACCGGCTACTATTCAATTGGCGGGTGCAGAGATCGAATTGGTCTCAACGATTTCGCGAGAGCTGAAGTTGAAGAAGGCTCTAAATGCGGTGAAGGCCAATTATGATTACATCATCATCGACTGCCCTCCATCATTGGGTATTCTTACCATTAACTCTCTGACTGCGGCAGACTCCGTAATTATTCCAATTCAGTGCGAATACTATGCGCTTGAAGGGCTGAGCCAGCTGCTTAATACTGTGAGATTGGTACAGAAGAATCTTAACCCTCACCTTAAGATAGAAGGCGTTCTACTTACTATGCTTGATGCCCGGACGAATCTGGGTATTCAAGTGATTGAAGAAGTGAAAAAGTACTTCCAGGAAAAAGTGTATAGAACCATTATTCCGCGCAATGTACGTCTCAGCGAAGCTCCTTCGCATGGACAATCCATTATCACCTATGATTCCCGTTCCAAAGGAGCGGAAGTGTATTTAGAGTTGGCAAAGGAAGTGATTTCTTATGAGTAAGCGCCTAGGCAAAGGCTTGGATGCTTTAATACCTTCTTTATCGATTAACGAGGACGATAAGGTTGTAGAAATACCCTTGTCGCAGTTAAGAGCCAATCCGTATCAGCCGCGTAAAGATTTCAACGAAGAAGCTATTCAGGAACTGGCTGAATCCATTAGACAGCATGGAGTCATTCAACCGATCATTGTCCGCAGTGTATTGAAGGGCTATGAGATCATTGCTGGTGAACGCCGGTTCCGTGCATCGCAATACTGCGGCAAAGCAACAATTCCTGCAGTGGTCCGCAGCCTGAGTGATCAGCAGGTCATGGAGATTGCCCTGATCGAAAACCTGCAGCGTGAGAATCTAAATGCAATGGAAATTGCCGTTGCTTATCAAGGGTTGATGGATCAATTCGCTCTAACCCAAGAAGAGCTGTCACTGAAGGTGGGAAAGTCCAGATCGCATATCGCCAACTTCCTGCGGCTGCTTAGTCTGCCGGAAGAAGTGAAGGATTATGTTTCACGTGGAACAATTTCTATGGGACATGCCCGGGCAATTGTAGCGCTTAAAGATCCGGAGACCATTAAACAATTAGCCGGGCAGTGTGTGGAACAGCAGTGGAGTGTACGAGAATTGGAAGAGGTAGTGAAGAACCTCGACCGCAAACCTGCTAATGGAATTAAGGCTAAAGTGGTCAAACGCGATCCTTATATCGACAATGTTGAGGAAGTATTGCGGGAACGGTTCAAAACAACCGTTAAGATTAAGCAAGGTAAGGAAAAAGGGAAAATAGAATTAAATTATTACAGTGCCCAAGACCTGGAAAGATTGCTGGAGCTGCTCGGGAACTGATTTGGATATTTGTGCCGAAAACATATCCTGAGATATCCTTAATACGGATATGGAGGGGTATGTTTTTTAAACGAAAAAAGTGAGGGTGAAGAGATGGAGAGACTGGTTTATCTGGATCATGCAGCAACCTCATGGCCTAAGCCGCCAACAGTTGCTGCTGCGATGATGGATGCCCTGGAGCATTCAGGAGCAAATGCCGGGAGAGGTAACCACTCACTGGCAATAGGTACAGGACGCGTGCTGGTAAGGTCGCGGGCTTTGCTGGCTCAACTGTTCGCTGTCTCCAATGCTCAGAATATTGCCTTTACTCATAACACAACAATGGGGCTAAATATGGCTATTAAGGGTACACTTCAACCAGGAGATCATGTGATTTCAACAATGACAGAGCATAACTCTGTACGCAGACCGTTAGAGTATTTGCGCCGGACGATAGGTATTGAAGTGGATTATTTACAGGTTGATCGTGAAGGGCAGATCGATCTGTCTGAGCTTCAGAAATCCTTCCGCCACAATACCAGAATGGTGATTTGTAATCACAGTTCCAATCTGCTCGGAAGTATACTGCCCATTGGAATGATCGGTGACATGGCCAGGGCACATGGAGCTGTATTTCTGGTGGATGCTGCTCAGAGTGCAGGCTCACTGAATATAAATGTGACAGAGATGAATATCGATCTGCTGGCTTTTCCGGGGCATAAAGGTTTATTGGGACCGCAAGGGACCGGAGGATTGTATATATCGCCTCATTTAGATATGGAGCCGCTGATGCACGGCGGGACAGGCAGCCAATCAGAGAATATTGAACAACCCACTGTACGGCCTGACCGCTATGAAGCCGGCACGCAAAATGCTGTAGGGATAGCCGGACTGCAGGCGGGTGTAAAGGAGATCTTGTCTCTTGGGACCGAACAGATTCACTTGCAGGAATGGAAGCTGACGCAAAAGCTAATGGAGGGCTTGGCTTCTATTCCGGGAATCCGGATTCTCGGACCGGGTAGAGGTATTCAGCGTAGCGGAATTGTGGCGTTTATAATTGAGGGGCAAGAATCAGCGGATATTGCCCATCGCCTGGACCGCGAATATAACATTGCTGTGCGTGCAGGTATGCATTGTACGCCGCTTGCTCATAAAGCTGCAGATACTTTGCAGAGTGGAGCAGTAAGGGCGAGTGTTGGAGTAAGCTCGACAGAAGAGGACGTTAACAGGTTGCTTGTTGCTATGGCCGAAATGTACGGCGTATCACGAACAAGATAATTTTTATATTTATACAAAGGATGGTCCATATATGTCGGAGTTAAATGAAGTGATAAGTGAGCAGCTGTCGGTGTTCATTATGGGTTTTGCTGTATTGATTGTTCTGCTGGCAATTGTTCTGATTATCCAAGGGGCGAAGATCCGCAAGATGCGGCGCAGATATGAAGCGATGATGAGCGGCAATGGCATTGAGGATCTGGAGAGTCTGCTGGTGAATCTGAAGAACCAGGGAGATATGCTGGAGGAGGGGCAGCGTGAGCATAAGGTGATGATTGAAGCCGCACAATCCAAGATGCGCGGAATGAAATCGAAAGTAGCCATGAAACGCTACAATGCCTTCGGGGAGCGCGGTAATGATCTGAGCTTCTCGCTTGCCATTCTGGATGACAACCATAGCGGAATTGTACTGAGCAGCCTGCACAACCGCGAGAACTCATATATATATTCTAAGCCGCTTGAAAAGGGAGAGTCGCAGTATCCCCTGTCTCCAGAGGAGAAGGAAGTTATTGCTCTCGCGCTGCAGCAGATTTAGCATGAAGGTTCCATTGCTTAAGTGCGGAATAGAGGCTTGAAGCAATGATGTCGGATAATCTCATTACGAGGCTTAATCTTGTGTTCTGCAGTACGAAATACTCCATGAAGCCCCCGACATTCACAATGCCTGTCAAATGGATATCGCCAACCGGGGGGAGTTGCTTATTAACGCCTGCTCCCGGCCGGAGCGGCCCCTCAACGACCTGGATGCAGCCAACGCTTGTCGACTGGCCCAGACAGGCATCAATTCCGATGATGAACGGATTATGGTGCTTCTTATAAATGAGGGAGAGAGTTTCCTCCAGGTTAACGGCATGCACAGGCTCTTCCAGCGTTCCGTAGAGATGGAATAAGGGGCTATGGAAGCGGGCAAGCGCCGTGCCGACCAGCGGTCCAAGTGAATCACCGGTAGAGCGGTCAGTGCCTACACAGACAATCACGATTGGTGTATCTGTACGGGTGCGTGAAAAGTAAAAAAGAAGCCGGTGGGTAATCGCAGAATAGATATCGGGATCAGCATGTGATATTTTTAAACAGGACGGTTCTTGCAGAGGTGAGGCTTTAGAAGAGAAATTCATATGATCTTCCTTTCTGTTCTGATGATCCTAGTATATGGATGAAAGTGGCTTTTTATACTATGGCGGCAATAGATAGGACGAATATTCCAGAGGGAGGCGTGGAGTGTGGAGGAGGAACTGCTGATAGCCTTTGATTCGACACAGCAGGCGCTGCGCGCTGAGATGCTGCTTGAATATGCGGAGATTGAAATTGATATATTTCCTACACCCAAGGAGATTACAGCCGGTTGCGCCATGTCGATCCAATTCTACCGGAATGCGTTGGAAGAGGTACGGGTCATTGTGGCGGAGCAGAATGTAGAGATACGCGGGATCTTCGCCAAATCAAGTGATGGTATAGGGTATGTGGAGGTTGTGGAGAGGGAGGAGTTCGATGAATAACTGGATACTGGAAGCGACAACGCCGAGCCAGGCAGTTGACGAAGTGGTCCGCTTTAAGGATAGAATATGGGACTGGGTAACCAATGCAGATATGTGGGCTACCGTGCTGTTTTCCGGAGTACAGATTCTTCTGCTTTTTCTTGTAACCCGGGTAATTATTAAAGTAGTCTCCAATGTTATTGACCGTTCCCTGGAGCGGGAGACGCGGGGAAGACGCTTAGCGAATAACCGCCGTTTCTCAACGGTAGGCGGACTAATGAAGAATGTAGTAGCTTTCATCTGTAATTTTGTCATGATTATGATGATTCTGTCTGTATTCCATTTCGATCTGAAACCGCTGCTGGCTGGGGCCGGAGTTGTCGGGCTGGCCATAGGGTTCGGTGCACAAAGTTTGGTCAAAGATGTAATTACCGGTTTCTTCATTATCTTCGAGGATCAATTTGCGGTAGGAGATGTGATCCAGAGCGGAACCTATAAAGGTACAGTAGAGATGATTGGCCTGAGAACGACCCGGCTGCTGAGTGCCACAGGGGAAGTGCATATCATACCGAATGGCACGATTGTGAATGTTACGAACTATTCGCTGGCTAATGCCCTGGCAGTAGTAGATGTGCCTGTCAAAATAGAGCGGGGTTTAGAAGCAACACTTGCACTGATTGGAGAAGCGCTTAAGGGGATAGAAGAGCGGAACCCCAGTGTAATTGACTACCCCAATGTGCTGGGCATTCAGTCGATGAGTACTTCCGAATATGTGATCCGGGTGGCGGCTAATTGCATGCCTAACGCCAGAGATTCTGCAGAGCGGCAGATTCAGAGTGATATTAAGCAGGCTCTGGAGCAGCAGAGTGCTTTGGAAGCAGCTAAGGCAGAGCAGGAGGCGCGTGAACAGGCGGAGAGGGAAGTAAGGGCGGCTCATGAGGAAGAGCTTGCAGAAAGCGCCCGTAGAGCCCGTGAAGAGCAGGAGGCGGGTCCAAGAAGACAGATAGCCGCTGCGCAAGAGGGAGAGGAAGGGGAAGAATAATGGAACGTAAAGTATTCGGGCTGGGTGATATCGTACAGATGAAGAAGCCGCATCCCTGCGGAACGAACGAGATGGAGATTATCCGTATGGGGATGGATATCCGGATTAAATGTACCGGCTGTCAGCATAGCGTCCTCATTCCCCGTGCTAAATTTGAAAAAAACATGAAGAAGGTTCTTCATTCTGCTGAAGGCGGAGCCGAAAACAATTAAGCTTGCAGCAGAAGGCAAAGCGTTAGTGCAAAAAGCTTGCATATGTGACGATGGCATGATACAATAATTCTTGCTGCGGAGAGGTACCCAAGAGGCCCAAGGGGGCTGACTCGAAATCAGTTAGGCGTGTCACAGCGTGCGTGGGTTCGAATCCCACCCTCTCCGCCACTTCAGCAATATATACATTAACAATTATCCCTTCGTTCAATTGACGAAGGTTTTTTTATTTCTTCGGTATGAAAGCATACAAAAAGAGAGACCTTTGCGGGTCTCTCTTCAAGAGGCAGCACATCAATGATGTTCGGATATCTCTGTCTGTAGCCGCTAAAGTGAAACAGGTTGTGCCAGGCTGCCTTTTTTAATGGCGGCCTTTACTCTCCCCGGGTTACAATAGTTGCTGATTCAGAATCCCTGTGATCGTGTTCGTCTACGACGTTCAACGGAACCACACCTCTCTTTTGTACTGCCTGGGTATAGTATGTGCAGCCCGACAGGTTTTATACATGCAGATTGATTAATTAATGCACGCGCGCTTTCTCGACTTTTTTCCATTTACGGTTTTTGTTTGAGGTCTCAGGAAAAGTGTCACCCTTCTCCATTTCAATCCGCTTGGGATTCTGGATCTCGGTATGGAAGCTGCGCGCTTCGCCTACTTCTGTATAAACGCCCGGATTCGGGGCTTTATCGCCCTTTTCGTACTCTGTTTTCTCGCCCATAGTATGATAAGCCTCCTTCTGTAAAGTGGTGGAGCGGTTATATTGTGGCCCCGCAGAGACATCTTCATGTAATTAATATCGGTCCATGATCTGGTGCGTATGAATAAGACTTGCATTCGCCTGGAGAATTTGGTATATTGATTTGGTGCGAGTCTATGTTTGTGCTCGTTCCTTGCTCCTGACGTGATCAGGGGCCTCAGACCATAAGGAGGTGAAAATTATGCGCAAATATGAAGTCATGTACATTATTCGTCCTGACATTGAACAAGAGGCCGTTCAAGCAGCAGTCGAAAAATTCCAAGGCATCATCTCCAACGGCGGAGAAATTACAAAGCACGATGTGCAAGGTAAACGCCGTCTTGCGTATGAGATCAAGAAATTCCGTGATGGCGTTTATGTTTTGGTTAACTTCAATGCAGAACCTGCAGTAGTTACCGAATTGGAACGTCTCATGAAGATTTCCGACGAAGTAATTCGTTATCTCATTACGAACGACGTTGCCTAAGATATTGACAAGCTTTGTAACGAATCGCGCTATAAGGAGGGGATTGAATTGTTGAACCGTATCATTCTGATCGGTCGCTTGACCCGTGACCCGGAACTTCGTTATACTCCCGCTGGTGTTGCCGTAACGCAGTTTACGCTTGCCGTAGACCGCAACTTTACGGGCCAGAACGGTGAACGCGAAGCGGACTTTATCCCGGTAGTAACCTGGAGACAGCTGGCTGAGACCTGTGCCAATTACTTGCGCAAAGGACGACTGGCAGCCGTAGAAGGACGCATCCAAGTACGGAATTACGAGAATAATGAAGGTAAACGTGTATACGTCACTGAAGTTATTGCTGATAATGTCCGTTTCCTGGAATCCTCGCAGAACCGTGAAGGCGGAAATGCACCAAGTGGTGGAAGTACTCCCGAAGAGCCTGCCTTTGGTGGCGGCGGTAACAGTGGTAACAGTGCACGCGGAAATAACAACAATTTCTCGCGTAACAACAATACTCAAGATCCTTTTTCGGGCGATGGAAAACCGATCGATATATCGGACGATGATTTGCCATTTTAATAAGGAAGGACTGAACTGAACATGGCTTTTAAACCAAGAGAAGGCGCGGACAACGACAAAAGACCGGCACGTCGTGGTGGACGCAACAAGCGTAAAAAAGTGTGCTATTTCACTGTGAACAAGATTACTCACATTGACTATAAAGACACTGAGCTTCTTAAGAAGTTCATCAGCGAACGCGGAAAGATTTTGCCGCGTCGTGTAACTGGTACAAGTGCAAAATACCAACGCGCTCTGACTATTGCTGTAAAACGCTCGCGTCAAATCGCGCTGCTGCCTTACACAACGGAATAGGACGTTTTTACGAAGCAGCCGGCTTAGCCGGCTGCTTTTTTCTGTATATAATAGCGTAGGAAGACTGGCTAGGCAGTCAAAATACATTTTGGAGGAATGAATAATGATCAGTGCAAGTCCGTACATCATTATTGAGAACGTGCAGGAGTCTGTGGAGTATTACATAAGCGTATTTGGCGGCGAAATTAAGGTGCTGAATGAACATAAAGGCAAGCTGCTGCATGCTGAGCTGCATTTGGGGCAGACACTGATTCATTTCTCCGATGATTACGGTAAAGGTGCCAAGACAGAGAATGTAAGTGTTATTCTAGGGCTGGACAACGAAGATGAGATGCGGGCGATTTATGATAAACTGGCTTCGGATGGCGGTCAGATCAAGGTTGAGCTGCAAAAGACTTTCTTCGGGGCACTCCATGGAGAGGTTGCAGACGGCAAAAACGGAATTACCTGGGTAATGAATTGCTTTGCGCGCAATTGACAACCGGATTCCAGATGTAGTAAATTACAGGTATCCTATAACTAAAGGGGAAATTTTGATGTTGGTGAGCGTTCTTAACTAAGCAATTTCATATCATTCCGGCAGAAGGCCGCAACATGTTCCGATCTTTTTCAGGGGCATGTCTTGTTAGATTATGTCCACGTGACAAGTCTGATTACCCGCGGGCTGTAAGAATGAATGATTTAGTTAAGAACACATGCGAAGCGTCATGATGGCCTCTTTACGGCTGTTATTCTCTTTGTGATTAACCGTGCTCTTTGCAGCACGGTTTTTTCTGTTTTCAGGAGCTTGTCATCCAGCGGGTGGAGCTTGTTCCTGAAGTCAAAGAGGAGAATAGCATTCAAAGGAGGGCGAAGACTGCCGCAGTGGCGGGTCTTCGCCCTTTTTGCGTTAGGAAGCAAGCCTAAAATACAGGCATCCATACAAGGAGGAATTAAATTGAATTTACAGAGTATGAACACCTTGGAATACGAGACCATCAAACAGGAATTGATGCGACATGCCGTATCCTATGAAGGAAGAAGATATGTGAGCGAGCTTGCGCCGATGACCTATCTGCCGGCGATACACCGGGCGCTGGATGAAGCGGACGAAGCCAAAGATCTGCTGGAGCGGGGGGCAAGTGTGCCCATTCCGTCACTGGAAGGCATTGAGTGGGTCCTGTCGCTGCTTGGGACCGGATATATGTACAATGAGCAGGATTTCTCAGCAGTATCCGTGTTCCTGCACAGTTGCGGACAGCTGCGTAAGTATATGGCTTCCAAGGAGCAGAGTGCGCCGCGGATTGCGGCATACGGAGCTTCCCTGCAGGAGCTGCAGCATGTTAGGGAGGAAATTGAACGCTGTATCCGGCTGGGTGTCATTGATGACCAGGCCAGCAAAGGACTGGAGCGGGTACGCAAACGTCTGGCCGTGGCCAAGGAACGTCTGCATCGGAAGCTGGAGAGTATTATGTCGCGCCATAAATCCATCCTCCAGGAGAGTCTGATCAGCATGCGCGGCGGCCGTTATGTGATTCCGGTGAAACGGGAGTATCACAAGCAGATCAGGGGCTCGGTGCTGGACCAGTCAACAAGCGGCCAGACCGTCTTCGTGGAGCCTGACGAGGTAGCCTCTCTACAGGGGGAGATTGAGCTGTTATCAGCTGATGAAGCCCGGGAGGAAGGAATCGTCCTAAGTATGCTTACAGGGCTGCTAGAGCAGGAACAGGCCGCTCTGCGCCTGAATATTGAAGTTACGGGCACTTATGACTTCATCTTCGCTAAAGGGAAGTATGCCAGGGTCCTTAACGCCCGGACTGTCTCACTGAATGAACACGGCCTCCTGCGGATGAATGGAGGCAGGCATCCTCTGCTGAAGGATATGGTGCCGGTCAGTCTGGAGTTTGGTCAAGGCTACAAATCGCTGATCGTAACCGGACCTAATACAGGCGGCAAAACGGTAGTGCTCAAAACGCTGGGCCTGCTGTCACTGATGGTGCAATCGGGACTGCTGGTGCCGGTAGCGCCTGATAGTGATTTTACCGTATTCAGCAATGTAATCAGCGTAATCGGGGACGGACAGAGTCTGACGCAATCGCTCAGTACCTTCTCTGCACAAATGAAGAGTATAGAAGGCATGCTCAATGATGCCGGCAGAGGTGTGCTGCTGCTGATTGATGAGCTGGCGGCAGGAACGGACCCCGGGGAAGGATTCGCATTGTCGATTGCCATTCTGGAGGAGCTGAACCGCAAAGGCGCAAATATCGTGGTGACAACCCACTTCAACGAGCTCAAGGTATTTGCCGCGGCTACACAGGGATTTCAGAATGCGCGGATGGAGTTCGACAAAGAGTCTCTGCAGCCGCTGTACCGGCTGACAATTGGCGAAGCGGGCGAGAGCTATGCCTTGCAGATTGCCGAGAAGCTCGGCATAGACAAACCGGTTATTGAGCGTGCCAAACAGCTGGTAGCCGAGCAGCAGGAGCTTAGAGGCAGCCAGAAGCCGCAGAACACTCACAGCAAGGAACTGAAGGTCAAAGCGGCTGAAGCTGAGAGAAGGACGGCTGTGGTTCAGAGCAGCCCTCCGGCTCAGCATTTGGGTGATGCAGCTGATGCGGAACACAATCTACTAGCGGCTAAGCCCGATTTTGAAGTGGGAGACGCCGTTTATGTCAGTTCTCTGGGGCGCACGGGAATTGTATATATGAAGAAGGATAGCCGGGGAATGGTCGGAGTAATGATCCAGAAACAGAAAGTGACCATAAACCACAAACGCTTGAAGCCATATCTGTCCAAAGAGGAGCTGTACCCGGAGGATTATGATTTTGATATCATCTTCGAGAGCAAGGATACACGCAAAAAGCGTAAGCTCATGAAGAAGAGGCATGTTGAAGGTCTTAGCATCATACATCCGGAAGAGGAGAAATGAGTGTGATTTGCACAAGGAGTCTGCCCGTCAGGGCAGGCTTTTTTGACATTTCCCGGAGGCTTCCGCAGACCGAATATAAATTAAGGGCTTCACTTTAGGGCCAATATTGGTTATCCTCTATTATGTGGCATATTCAAAATTCCATGAATTGCACAAATAGAGTTATAGTAAAATCCAGTATAGAAACCGCTTACATCGCAGTGTGATGGAACCGGGGAGGGAAGACAAATATGTCAAAACATATCATCGGCCGATTCATGCTTCCGCTTCTGCTCGCGGTGGCGTTGTCAGCATGCAGCGGGCCAAGCCAGGGCGCCCAGTCTTATATGACGCGCTTAAGCAAAGCAGCCGATGAACCTATAGCAGGCGGAATAGTAACATATGGATATTCATCTCCGTTCCAGGGCAGCTTCGAACCGGCCTTTTGTGAAGGGGAAGATGATGCGAATGTGCTGGAATTCACTACGGAAGCAATGTTCAAAGTCAATGATGACCTGTCCACGGCTCCTAATATCGCCACTTGGCAGGAATCTGAAGATCATACGGTATTTACTTTCACCATTAAGCCCGGTGTCCGCTGGCATAACGGCGATGAGCTGACCGTGGAGGACTGGAAGTTTGCCCTGGAGACCATCGCCAGCCCGGATTATACGGGATCCAGATATTATAGCGTGGAAATGATCAAGGGAGCCGAGGCTTACCATCTGGGTGAGGCTAAGGAAATCACCGGACTCAAGGTCATGGACCCGTATACGCTGCGCATTACGATGAAATCAGCACGGGCGAACATGATCGATAATCTGTGGGCTTATCCGATGAACAAACGGTACTTCGAGGGAGTCGCAGTAAAGGACATGATGGACAGTGATCAGGTGCGCAAGCAGCCAATCGGTACAGGTCCATTCATGATAACGTCTATTGTGCCGGGTGAGAGAGTCGAGATGAAGCGCTTCGACGATTATTATAAAGGGGAAGCTCTGCTGGACGGTGTAACCTACAAGGTGATTGACAGCAAGGAGATGGCTGCACAGCTTGAAGCCGGAAGCATCGATATCGGAACCGTTCCGCGTGATGCTTACCAGGCTGCAGGCCAGCTGGATAATGTGGAGATCAAAGTGACACCTGGGCTGTCTTATGAATATATAGGGTTCAAGTTTGGACACTGGGATGAAGAGAGCGGCCAGGTGGTGATGGACAATCCCAAATTCCAGGATAAGCGGCTCCGCAAAGCGATGTATTACGCACTTGACCGGCAGGGTATCATTAATAAATATTCTTATGGCCTGGGGACACTTATTGAGACACCTATTCCCAGCTCAAGCTGGGCTAAAATCGATGATCAGGAAATAGATACCTATCCATACCTTCCGCAGAAGGCAGAGAGCCTGCTGGATGAGGCAGGATATCTCGATACGAATGGGGACGGGCTCCGCGAAGATCCAAGCGGCAAAAAATTCACGATTCATTATGACGCTATGTCCGGCAGCAAAACAGCGGAGGCACGGACCGCTGCAATCCTGCAGAACTGGCATGACGTCGGACTGGATGTTCAGCTGAACGGCGGCAGCCTGAAGGAGCTGAACAGCTTTTATGAAGCGGTAGAGTCCGATGATCCGGCGGTTGAGCTGTTTAACGGCGTATGGGGGCTGGCCCCTGATCCCGATCCTTCGGGCTTATGGCGGGCAACGGATTCGTGGAATTACCCGCGGTGGACGTCGAAGCGGAGCGAGGAACTGATCCGTGACGGGGTAAGCCTGAAAGCCTACGACCAGGATTTCCGCAAAGAGATTTATGATGAATGGCAGAAGCTGATTAATGACGAGGTTCCGATGATCTTTTTCTCGGAACGGTCCAATATTACCGCTGTTAATAAACGGCTGCAGGGTGTAACTACGAACGCAATCAGCAATATACGTGATCCGCAGAATTGGTGGATTAAGGAAATTGAATAGACTAAAAATGACGGTCCGATCTGCTGCTGAGGCATGCAGTGCGGGCCGTTATTTTTAATTATTTTTTGAAAATAAGCATCAAAACGGACTTTTCTGCGTCATATACTTTATGGAATACAAGCAGCGATAGTGCCGATGCTGTCGTTATTTGTTGTTTCTTTTTAGGTGTGAAGTGATTACAATAGAAATATTGTTTATGTGTCAAAGCAGTTTTCCAGGTTTATTCTACATTTAGAACGACCCGAATCCCGGAAAGGGGGAACAATATTATTAAGCAGGGCAGCGCATAGCAGCAAGAAGAGCCCAGTCATGACTGTCTGGAAGACCAGGCAGGCATTGTAAATAGAGAACGGCCATCATATGTACAATCCACCATAAAGAAGGAATTATAATTATGAAAAAAATAAAAAAAATGAAGAAAAGATACATTGCGCTTATCGTAGTTCTGGTCATATTGGCGGGAGGATTTTTGTTCCAGAAGCCGCTTGCGGTGCTGGCCTTTGATCTCTTTTTGTCGGATCAGGTGGAAACCAAGCTGGCGGAAGAATCCTACCAGCCTTTGGAGAATAACGGTACAACAACCACAACGGTTAAGCCTGCACCGGTAGTGTATAAAAGCGATCCGTTCTCTTTAATGCTCTTAGGCACAGACCAGCGGGGCAATGAAGTAGCACGGTCAGATACGATGATCTATGCGGTCATCCGCCCGGAGGATTATAAAATTCTGCTGATCTCGATCCCCCGTGACACCTACACAGAAATTATCGGACATGATGATAATAAGAAAGATAAAATCACGCATGCTTATGCTTTTGGCGGACAGCAAATGGCTAAAGATACCCTGGAAGCACTGCTTGGTCATGATATTCAATATTATGCCACAATTAATTTCCAAGGCCTGAAGGATGCGGTTGACGCTATTGGCGGTGTTCCGCTGCCGATCAAGAAGGATATTGTCAACAAAGGTGCGGACCATGAGAAATTCACTATTAAGGCCAATAAGTCGAATTATAGCGGTGAAGAGGCGCTTAATTATACACGCTACCGCGAGGACAGCGATTTCAACCGGACCAAACGGCAGCAGGTATTTATTGATGTTGTAGCGAATAAAATGTTATCAATCAGCCAAATCGGCAACATCCCTGAGCTGCTGGATATTATGGGTGATAATTTCAAAACCGACATACAGCCTTCCACGATTATCAGTCTGGCCAAGAAATTCATGGGCGGCAAGGACATGGATATCTCCAGCTTCACGGTGATGGGCGAAGGAGAGCGCATTAATGGTGTGTACTACGATATTGTTGATGAAGAGGATCTGAGTGAAGCTAAGGCCATGATCGATAACTGGATGAATGCCAGCACACCGGTTGACCAGCTGATTGAACCAGGCAAAGCAGAGAATGCTCTGGAGCCTGCGGCTACAGCTACGGCCCAGTAAGGTCGGGCAAGTACATTTCTGTCCACCATAAAAACAGCAGCCATGCGCAAGGTTAATGGCTGCTGTTTATTGTCTTCATGGTATAATGAAGTGGAACTAATTGCTGTCTCAGGCGTATAACTACGGTGGGCCTTGCAGCACGGAAGGTAGAGTACCATTCCTTCGGAAATCTTTGAGGAGGATCAAGAGATGAATATTGCGTTTTTTTTACTTCCGAAACAGGAGGTAGCCTGCGTCACACTGGATTCGACGCTGCGCCAGACCTTGGAACGGATGGAGTTTCACCGCTATACCGCAGTGCCGATTCTGAACCGGAACGGGGAATATGCCGGAACGGTCACAGAAGGTGATTTGCTCTGGTACATGAAGGAGTCAGGCGGCGCCGTTACTTTTGAGAATGCTTCCAAATATCTGCTTAAGGATGTACCGCTGCGGATGAATAATCTGCCGGTCTCGATTGATGCGGATATGGAGGACTTGATTAATCTGGCCAAGGTGCAGAACTTTGTGCCTGTGGTCGACGACATGAAAAGGTTCATTGGTATCGTGCGGCGGAGTCAAATTATCGAATATTGTGAAAAGTTTGTTTCGCGGCAATCTCAGGAATCGTTGTAACCTCATCATAATGGCGACAAATGCTTAAGGAACCAAGGCCTGTATTTCCGGCGTAACGGAATGCGGGCCTTTTTTGAAAGGCAGACTTTGGATACCTTCTGCTGTACTGTAAAGCCCATAAATATTCGCCGGATTTAAGGCTCCGCTATGCGGATGATCCGGCAGGCTGGCGTCCGTGTGGCTCGGAAATATTTATGCTATAATGGAGAATAATGCTTTTTGCCGGAGGTAGAGAGACGTGCCCAATGTGCCGAAGGACCTGGATGTGGCCAAACGCGCCAAGGTAATTGAGTGGTTAAAGACCGAAGTAATCGATCAAGTCTCAAGGTTATTCAAAGCGTTGTGGGAAGGCAGTACCGCCCGTGTAGGTGACAGCCTGGCCAGCCTGATTATGAGCTCATATATATTGGGGCGCAGACTTGGTATCCCTTATCGTGAACTGGATGATTTGCTAATGGAGAAGCTGCGTAAGCACAGGCAGGAAGGCCATCAGCTGGAAGAATGGTACCAGGATATATCTGCATTAGAAGAACATATGCGTAAGAGGTGAATACTGTTGAAATTTCGCTGGACATCTGTGGCTTGGAGCATAGCTTATCTGCTGCTGCTGTTATCCCTGTCAACTCCACTACTGCTTATCACGACACTGTTTATGATTATCCCGGCCATAGTGCTCTTTACTACCCTTAGCACGAAGCAGTTTATTCTGCATATTGTGCCAGTCCTGCTGATTGTGGGGCTGATTACACCGTTTTACGTTTTAATAGCCATTTATTTCCTGATACCGGCCCTTGTAATGGGACGCTGGTATAAGAAACGCGCTTCAGCGTTGTCAACGCTAATTGCCGGTATGGTGGCGGTATTAGGTGAATTCCTGCTGATCCTGCTAATCAGTACTACATTGCTGCAGTTTAACTTGTACGATTACGTATACGATGTTCTGCAGACTTATACGGACTGGCTGGCCACTATGGGGGCAAGCAACCCTCTGCTCTCCGAGATCACCATCTCAACGGATCAGATTGGCATGATGAGCTGGATGACCATTCAGGCTATTCCGATGACGCTCATTCTTAGCGCATTCATCATAGCTGTCATTACGCATTCCATTGTCCGTCCGATTCTAAACAGCATGGAATATGCGGTGCCAAGACTGAAGCCTGCACGGGAGTGGAGACTGTCCAGAGCTTTCATCTGGTATTATCTGCTCGGAGTTGTGCTCAGCCTGCTCTTCGGCGGTGCGGACAGCGGCTTCATGCTGATGGTCTCGGCTAATCTGCTGCCACTGCTGCAAATTGCATTCAAGATTCAAACCATCGGTTTCCTCTTCTTCCTCATACATGAACGGAAGTGGAGCAAGATAGTAGCGCTTCTGCTGGCGATACCTGTTATCGCTCTGCCGGGATTCTGGATTATCGGTGTTGTGGATCTGGCGTTTCCGCTGCGGGAGCTTGTGAAGAAATCGAAACGATAGGGTGAGAGCTCATGCCAAAATTTCTGCAAAGACGCTGGCACGGGTATCATACCGTGTGGGCGTTCTTGCTGCTGCTGGTCCTGATTATAGTGGTCAGTATCTATAACTGGGTCCTCGGTGTTGCCAGCCTCTTTCTGGCCGGCACATTGTGTTTCACCATGCTGCAGGCCGAGCTGTCGTTCCGCCGCAACCTTGTAGATTATATTAACGGCCTCTCCTTCCGCATCAAACGGGTGGAAGGTGAGGCTGTAAGTATGCTTCCCTTAGGAATTATCCTGTACAGTGAAGACCGTACAGTGGAGTGGAATAACCGCAATGCCAGCCAGATCTTCTCCCGCAAGACACTTGTGGGTGAAGAAATGCAGGAGCTGATGCCTGATGTCATCGCTTCTCTGCCTAATGTACCGCTGAAACGGGAACCGGTCAAAGACGGCAAAGACGGCGCGCTGAAGGATCACCGCCAGGAGATTACGGTCGACGACCGTTATTATCAGGTTGTGGTGATTCCAAGTGAACGTCTGCTCTATTTATACGATATCACCGAGCTGGTGGTCCTGCGTGAGCGGTATGAGGAAGAAAAGCTGGCCATCGGCATCGTAATGATGGACAATCTCGATGAAGCAGCCCAAGGCATGGACGATCAGCAGCGCACGTCGCTGATTGCGAAGGTTGCCAGCGAGATCACGGAGTGGAGCAAGCAGTTTGAAGTGTATCTTCGCCGCCTGTCCTCAGAGCGCTATCTGATGCTGCTGAACCACCGGAGTCTGCAGGCGCTCGAGGAGAGCCGGTTTGTTGTACTCGACGAGGTTCGCGAGATGACGGCTGATCTCAAGGTGCCGATGACACTGAGCATAGGCCTTGCCTATGGCGCAGAATCGGCCAGTGAGCTCGGAGCTCTCGCCCAGTCGAGTCTCGATATGGCGCTGGGCAGAGGCGGAGACCAGGCGGCTGTGAAGGCGGGCCAGCGGCTCTCCTTCTATGGCGGCAAGAGCAATGCAGCGGAGAAACGGACGAGGGTGCGGGCACGGGTGATTGCCCATGCCCTGCGCGATCTGATGCAGGAGAGCGACCGGGTGCTGATTATGGGGCACAGGGTGCCTGATATCGATGCTGTAGGTGCGGCAATCGGCCTGCTCAAGGCAGCGCAGATGTACAATGTGGAAGCCAGTATTGTGATGGAGACGCCGAACCCGTCTATTACCCGCATGATGGAGCAGATCCGTAAGGATGAGGCGTTGTACAAGACCTTCATCACGACCGAACAGGCTCTTCAAGTAATGACGGAGCATACGCTGCTGATTGTTGTAGATACGCATAAGGCTTCCATGACCATGGAGCCGCGGCTGGTGCAGTACGCGAGCCGGATTGTAGTGGTAGATCATCACCGCCGGGGAGAAGAGTTCATCAATGATGCAGTGCTCGTGTATCTGGAGCCCTATGCTTCATCAACCTGTGAGCTGGTGACCGAGCTGCTACAGTATATTCACGACAAGATCAGGCTCAGTCCGCTGGAGGCTACCATGCTGCTGGCCGGGATTACGGTCGATACGAAGCATTTCGCGCTGCATACCGGATCGCGGACCTTCGAGGCAGCCGGATTCCTGAGGCGTGTCGGGGCAGATACGATTCTGATTCAGCGCATGCTGAAGGAGGATCTGCAGGAGTACATCTCCAAGGCGGAGATTATCAAGCACGCGCGGATGGTATATGACCATATCGCGCTGGTGGTCACTGCGCCGGGAATGAAAATTCCACAGCTGCTGATTGCCCAGACAGCGGATACGCTGCTGGGGATGACCAATGTGGTTGCCTCATTCGTGATCAGCGAGCGGCCTGACGGCCTGATCGGCATCAGTGCCCGGTCACTGGGACGGATGAATGTGCAAGTGGTTATGGAGAAGCTGGGCGGCGGCGGACATCTGTCGAACGCGGCTGTACAGCTTGAAGGAACCAGCAAGGAAGCAGAAGCCAGACTGCTTGCAGTCCTGGCCGAAATCGAAGCGAAAGAGGGGCTATTCGAATGAAGGTCATTTTCATTAAGGATGTTAAGGGGCAAGGCAAGAAAGGTCAGGTTAAAGAGGTATCGGAAGGTTATGCAGCCAACTTCCTGCTGCCGCGCGGACTGGTTCGTCCGGCTACCGACGGCAATGTGAAGACGCTGGAGAACCAGGCGGCAGCGGAACAGCGCCGTAAGGACCAGGAGAAAGAGGAAGCTGTTCAGCTCGGCAAGAAGCTTGATGAGCTGACATTAACCCTGAAGGCTAAAGCGGGCGAAGGCGGCCGCCTGTTCGGCGCAATCACCAGCAAACAGATCGGCGAAACCCTGGCAGCTACGCAGGGAATCGTAATTGATAAGCGCAAGATTGAGCTGAGTGATCCAATCCGCCATGTTGGCACGTTCCAGGTAACAGTGAAGCTGCACACTGAAGTAAAGGCTAACCTCACGGTGCAGGTAACGGAGGAGTAACATGGGTGGAGATCTCTTTTTCGATCGGATTCCCCCGCAGAATCTAGAGGCAGAACAGGCCGTACTAGGTGCGGTTCTGCTGTCGGATGAAGCGCTTATTACCGCGATGGAGCGGGTGAATACCGAAGACTTCTACGACAAACCGCATCAGATGATATTTGAGGCGATGGTGCAGCTCGGAGAAGAGAGCCAGCCGATTGACCTGATTACATTGACTTCCCGGCTCCAGGACAAGGGGGAGCTTGAGGATATCGGCGGTGTCAGCTATTTGGCTAAGCTGGCGCATGCAGTGCCGACTGCGGCCAACGTTGACTATTATGCACAGATTATCGAAGAGAAGGCGATGCTGCGGCGGCTGATCCGTACAGCAACGCAGATTGTCAGCGAAGGGTATACGGGCGGCGAAGATGTAGGCATCATGCTGAGTGATGCCGAGCGGCGGATCCTGGAGATCTCTAACCGCCGCAGCGGCAGCGGGTTCATTGCCATCCGTGATGTGCTGATGCAGGTATTCGACCGGGTGGAACTGCTCCATCAGAACAAAGGCGGCACTTCGGGGATTCCCTCCGGCTTCGCCGATCTTGACCATATGACCAACGGTTTCCAGCGTAACGACTTAATCATTGTGGCTGCCCGTCCATCCGTAGGGAAGACGGCATTTGCCTTGAACATCGCCCAGAATGTTGCGGTCCGCGCCAAAGAGACCGTAGCGATCTTCAGTCTGGAAATGTCGGCACCCCAGCTGGTACAGCGTATGATCTGCGCAGAAGCCAACTTGGATGCCAATATTATGCGTACCGGTGATTTCAAAAGCGATGATGACTGGTCCAAGCTGACCATGGGCATCCAGTCATTGTCTGAGGCTGAAATTTATATCGACGATACACCCGGTGTTACCGTTACAGATATCCGCGCGAAATGCCGCCGGCTGAAGAAGGAAAAAGGCCTCGGCATGATTGTCATTGACTATTTGCAGCTGATCCAGGGCCGCGGTAAAGCCGGAGAGAACCGCCAACAGGAAGTATCCGAAATCTCCCGTACCCTGAAGCAGATCGCCCGTGAGCTTGATGTTCCGGTTATTGCCTTGTCCCAGCTCAGCCGTGGTGTGGAGCAGCGTCAGGACAAACGTCCGATGATGAGTGACCTTCGTGAATCGGGCTCGATCGAGCA
The DNA here is from genome assembly GCF_000758665.1 of Paenibacillus borealis. Classification (NCBI taxonomy): domain Bacteria; kingdom Bacillati; phylum Bacillota; class Bacilli; order Caryophanales; family Paenibacillaceae; genus Paenibacillus; species Paenibacillus borealis. Next base: position 8,128,199 of record NZ_CP009285.1, on the reverse strand, counting down.
GGATGCCGATATCGTAGCGTTCCTGTACCGTGATGATTACTACAACCAGGATACCGAGAAGAAGAATATTATTGAAATCATTATCGCCAAACAGCGTAACGGTCCGGTAGGCACGGTGGAGCTGGTGTTCCTCAAGAACTTTAACAAGTTCGTCAACTACGAGCGGGCACACTCGGAACCCTTCGCAGGTTAGGCGGATTTCGCACAATACACGAACGATCGCACATATTCACATGTGATCGTTCGTTTTTATTTGACTTTAAAAAGTGCCGCTGTTACACTGATTATTGTGCTTTGGCGGGCTAGCCCGCCTAGTGTCCGGAGGGCTGCGTACATAAGAAGCGCGTACAGAGCCCATATTACAAGTGGAAACGGCTTCGCTGTCCTAAAGGGGCGGCGGGTTTCAGCGGGAAATAGAAGGATAATTTATAGCTTAATCATGTAGATTCTTCTATTTCAAGTAGAACCAGCTCTGCAGTCCTGTTAAAGGGACGGTGGGGGTTCAGCGGGAAATAGAAGGATAATTTATAGCGTAAGCATATAAATTCTTCTATTTTGAAAAATAATGGTGCTTGCTAGCACCTACGGAGGAATGAACATGTCAACGGTAGTCGTCGTGGGAACACAATGGGGAGACGAAGGCAAAGGAAAGATCACGGATTTTCTGGCAGAGAGTGCAGATGTGGTCGCTCGGTATCAAGGGGGTAACAATGCCGGTCACACGATTCTGATTGACGGAAAGAAGTTCAAGCTGAGCTTGATTCCATCAGGTGTATTTTATAAAGAGAAAACTTGTGTTATCGGCAACGGAATGGTTATCAATCCAGAAGCCCTGATTCAAGAAATTAATTATATTCATGAGAATGGCTTTGATACGAAGAACCTCGTGATCAGCGACCGTGCCCATGTCATTATGCCATATCATATGCTGCTGGATGCGCTTGAAGAAGACCGCAAGGGTCCGAACAAAATCGGGACAACACGTAAGGGTATCGGCCCGTGCTACATGGATAAAGCTGCCCGTAACGGTATCCGTATTGCCGATCTGATGGATGCCGAGGAATTCGAACTGAGACTTCGTCCATTAATGGAAGAGAAGAATCAGGTCATCACTCAGGTATACGGAGCGGAACCCCTGAATGTAGAAGAAATTCTGACCAAATATCTGGAGTATGCAGAAGTGCTGCGCGGTTATGTGACGGATACTTCGGTGGTGCTGAATGATGCTATTGATGCAGAGTCCAGAGTATTGTTCGAAGGTGCACAAGGTGTAATGCTTGATATTGACCAAGGAACTTATCCGTTCGTAACTTCATCGAATCCATCGGCAGGCGGGGTCTGCATTGGTTCGGGCGTTGGCCCGTCCAAGATCAAACAGGTAATTGGGGTGGCTAAAGCTTACACTACCCGTGTTGGCGACGGTCCGTTCCCTACAGAACTGAACGATGCTACTGGTGATTATATCCGTGAAACAGGCCATGAGTACGGTACTGTAACCGGACGCGCACGCCGTGTGGGCTGGTTCGACAGTGTAGTTGTGCGTCACGCCCGCCGCGTCAGCGGAATCACGGGTCTGTCCCTGAATTCGCTGGACGTGCTGAGCGGCCTTGAAACCGTCAAGATCTGCACAGGCTACAAGTTCCGCGGTGAGATCATTACGCATTACCCGGCCAGCCTCAAAATGCTGGCGGAATGCGAAGCTGTCTATGAAGAGCTTCAAGGCTGGAGCGAGGATATTACTGCGGCGAAGACACTGGATGATCTGCCGGCTAACACACGCAAATATGTAGAACGCGTATCCGAGCTGACAGGTATTCCTATCTCCATCTTCTCCGTTGGCCGTAACCGGGAACAGACGAATCAGGTACTGCCAATCTATATCTAGATTGAAGCAGAATGAATATGAATTACAGGAGCAGGGGCCTCGGGGGAGGCTCCTGTTTTTGTATGTTTGCGGCGATAGCCTGCTTTTCTATGGATCATAGACGTTTCCCGGGCCGGGTTCTAGTCAATACTGAGAGAATAGGATCACCAAGGACTGATTCTCCGGAGATGGAATAGAGCAAGGGCATAAGGGAGCGATGATGATGAAATTAGTGAAACGGGCGCTTGGCGTATGCCTGATTGTTGTGCTGGCCAGCGGGCTGTCCATGCTGACGACTGCGTATGTGGTCAATACGTACATTCAGTCGGTACTGGCGGGTTTCGATATTAAGGTCGATGGGCCAGAGCCGGGAATGCTTGGCTTCGTGAAGAGTCTGACGGGGATGGGAAGCAGCAGCGGTGCCACAACCAAAGGTGCTGAGGATTCAATTAAAGAGGCAGACTCAAGCAAGGTGGACGGAGAAAAAGGAACTGGCGGAGATCCCCCTGCGGGTGACACTGGGGATACGGTAGACGAAACGGTGCCGGAGGATGCACTGCCTGTAATGGGCCAAGCGGCGGCCGGAGAAGAACAGAGTGACAGTGCGCTGGATCAGGAGCTGGTGATGACGCCAGGCGCAATCAATGACTTGAAGGAGAATCTTCCTGCGGATGAGAAATCCAATATCTTCAATATTCTGATGAATAAGCTTCCGCAGGAGGAAATGCTAAAAATTTCCTCTGCTATGGAAGGCGGGTTGACAGAGAGTGAAGTAAAGGAACTGCAGGAGATCATTGCGAGGTATGTGGATGAGGCTGAATATGAGTCCTTGATGAAAATGCTTACACCTGATTCTGCACCCTCCACGCAAAATTAAAAAATGTCACTTTTTGGACACGATATATCTGTTTAAAGCGCATAATTTTGGATTAAACCCGCGATTTTCGCGGGTTTTGTTGTGTGAAGAAAGTTGAAATTTTTCTTCAGGCTATGGTACAGTAAAAAAGGACTATGAGGGGTTAATATTTTGTAACCTTTTCCGGGCCCAAAAAAGCAGCAATATTCATACTCATGCAAACAGATAAATAGATGACGTACAACATATAAAAGGGGCTCTAAAAATAAGTTTATCCGCTAAGGCGGACCGTATGGGCGGACTGAAAGGGAGAGTTTCATGAAAGGATTTAAGTTTATGCGCCGGATGGGGAAACTGCGGAACAGTGAAGAAACATCCGCAGGTTCCGGTGCAGCAGGTCAACAGGGCAATAGCACTGCCAGCGAAACCCGGGTCTTTCATCCCGAAACCAAACCACGCAGACTCCGGCGTTCATGGATTGTAGCTACTGCCGGTCTGGTTCTTCTGACTACCTTCTTAGTCGGAGCAGAGAAGAAGCATGTAGCGGCGAATACAGTAACCTACTACAAGGTGCTGGTGAAAGGCGAAGAGATCGGAACTTTAAGTCAGGAATCAGACCTTAACAAGCTGTTTGAAGCGAAGAGACGGGAATATCAGCTTAAATATCCTGATTCCGTCATGGTGCTGCAAACCAGCGGTATCACAACAGAGGCGCTGGAGGCTTACAAGCCTGAGATTGACAGCGAAGCTACACTGGACAAGCTGGACGGCATGCTCAAAGCTTATGCGGTAGGCGTAGAATTAACGGTCGACGGCAAGTCGCTCGGGATCGTGAAGGATCAGGAGACGGCAGCCGCAGTACTTGAGGCCGTGAAGGCGCATTACACTCCGCAGGCTGCAGCCACTGACGCGAAGCTGATGAAGACGGCGGCCAAGACGACAGCAGCATCAGCTAATGCAGACATAGTGGAATCGGCGGCTATCCGCGAGGAAGTCAGCATAGTTCCGGTCAAAGCAGACCCCAATAAGGTACTTAGTGTAGAGGATGCCGTGAAGGTGCTGACTGAAGGCAAGGAAGAGCCGCTGGTCTATTCAGTTCAAGAAGGCGACACGGTCTCTGCTATCGCATCCAGATTCCAGATTACCCAGGCAGATATCTTCCGCAACAATCCTGCGGTCAAGGAGCTCAGCCTGCAGATCGGGGATCAATTGCAGCTCACGGTTCCCCAGCCGGATCTCACGGTCGTGACTGTAGAGCAGGTAAGTGAACAAGTAGTTACGGAGCCTGAAGTTATTGTACGCAAAAGTGATCAGCTGGCCGCAGGGAAGCGAAAGGTGGTACGTGCCGGACAGACGGGACTTAAGACGATGCAATACAGGCTGACCAAAGAAAATGGACTGGTCGTCAAAGAAGAGTGGCTGGGTCAGACTGTTGTGAAGGCTTCGCTGCCTGAAGTGGTCTATTCGGGTACAAAGGTTGTCGGTGAAGGAACGGGAATGTTCGCCTGGCCGGTTACCGGAGCTACGATATCCAGCAGTTACGGCGAGCGTTGGGGACGAGCACATAAGGGACTGGATATTGTATCCGGCAACCGTACAATCAAAGCCGCTGATGCCGGTACGGTAAGCTTTGCCGGTGTGCAGAGCGGATACGGTAATGTGGTTATCGTCAATCACAACAACGGATACGTTACTTACTACGGACATTTAAGCAGAATCTCCGTTTCTGTCGGACAAAAGCTTGGACAGGGCAGCCAAATTGGAATTATGGGCAGTACAGGCCGCTCCACCGGAACACATCTGCATTTCGAAATCCGCAAGAATGGAACAGCAGTCAATCCAATGAAATATCTGAAATAATATATAATTCATAAGCTCCGCTAATATAAACACCAGCCGTCCGGATGATTTCGGGCGGTTTTTATTTAGAAATATAAGAATGTACAGGTTTCATACGATGTGACGCCCGGACAGGTATGTTAAAATAAAGGAATCAAGGACCCTAGTATCGTTAGAAAGGTGAAGCGGAGCATATGCAAATGGGCACGATTCTAGTAGTGGATGATGAACAACCTATTGCTGATATATTGAAATTCAATCTGGAAAAAGAGGGCTATGAGGTTATCTGTGCTTTTGACGGCAACAGTGCTGTAGAGCTGGCTCTGTCCAGACGCCCGGACCTGATGCTGCTCGACCTGATGCTGCCCGGCAAGGACGGGATGGATGTGTGCCGTGAGGTGCGCTCTGCGCATCTGGATATTCCGATCATCATGCTTACCGCCAAGGACGGAGAGATTGATAAGGTGCTGGGCCTGGAGCTGGGTGCCGATGATTATGTGACCAAGCCGTTCAGCACCCGTGAGCTGCTGGCCAGAGTCAAAGCCCAGATGCGCCGCCAGCATAAGCCGGCCTTGTCCGAAACGCTGAGCGAAAGCGTGGAGAGCAAGCAGGGGGTATATCATTTCGGCTTATTTATCGATACGGATATGTATCTGGTCTACAAAGACGGCGAACCGCTGGATCTGACGCATCGTGAATACGAGCTGCTCTATTATATGATCCGTCATGCCGGCAAAGTAATGACCCGGGAGCATCTGCTGCAGGCCGTATGGGGCTTCGAATATTTCGGTGATGTGCGGACCGTGGATGTAACGATCCGCCGGCTCAGAGAAAAAATTGAGGAGAATCCCAGCAAGCCGGAATATATATTTACACGGCGCGGACTCGGTTATTTGATGCATAGCCCCAAAAGCGGAGGGCTGTGATGAAAGCACTGTCCTTTTTCCGGACGATTCAGGCCAGGCTTATCGTTATTTATGTGCTGCTGATTCTGATTGCGATGCAGCTGATCGGCGTGTATTTCGTCAGCTCCATGAAGAATTCACTGACAGATAATTTCACCAAGGACCTGAAGGCGCGGGCGGAGATGCTCTCGATCCTCACTGCCGACAAATTCGGGAGTGAGACGGGCACGGCAGATGAAGAATCTGCTGTGGAAAGTCTGCGCGGCATGGTGAACAATCTGTATATTAACGGCGCTGAAATTCAGGTGCTGGATGCGAGCGGCAAGATTATTACCACTTCAGTTCCTTCGCAGAACGATTATGTGGGCCAGCGCAATACCCAGACTGTTGTCAGCCGCGCCTTGCAGGGGATCAGCGACAACGAAGAATATATCATCGCGGATGACAATGTGCGCAAGAAGGTTGTGGCCAAGCCGGTGATTTCCGGTGACAAGGTCGTAGGGGCGATCTATATCGCTGCAGATATGAAGGATTTATATGCCACAATGAGCCGGATCAACAGCGTATTCCTCTCGGGGCTGCTGCTGGCGCTCGCCCTGACAGCGGTGCTGGGGGTTATACTCGCGCATACGATCACCCATCCGATTAAAGAAATGACCAAGCATGCCACTGCGGTGGCGGAAGGCCGCTTCAACCGGAAGGTTCCCGTCTTCGGCAATGATGAGATTGGCCAGCTGAGCCAGGCTTTCAACTATATGACGGACAGGCTGCGCGAAGCGCTGTCGCAGAATGAAGAGGAGAAGGAGAAGCTGTCCTCCATCCTGGCGAATATGAGTGATGGTGTGGTCGCGACGGATGAGAGCGGTGCAGTCATTCTGATGAACACCCGCGCCGCCTTGATGCTGGGTGCGGAAGGGCCGCTTCCGGAAGGAGCGCCGCTCGATGAGCTGCTTGGACTTGACCATGAGCAGTCAGGGTCGCTGGCTCAGGGCAATGCCCAGTCGGCAATGCTGCATCTGTCCCCCATGGGCGGAGAGGACCCTAATATTGTGCGGGTCACCTTCACCCCGATTCACCGCCGTGAAGGCGGGCGGATCGCAGGGACGATTGCGGTGCTGCAGGATGTCACCGAGCAGGAGAATCTTGAAGAGTCCCGCCGTGAGTTCGTGGCGAATGTATCCCATGAGCTGCGGACGCCGCTTACGACGATTAAGAGCTATGCGGAGGCACTGGATGATGGTGCGCTGGAGGATCCGCAGCTGGCCGTGCGGTTTGTCGGGGTCATCCGCAACGAGACAGAGCGGATGATCCGGCTGGTTACCGATCTGCTGCATCTGTCGCGCCTGGATTCTAAAGAGTCCAGTCTGCGTATTCAGCAGACGGATATCTCCGAGATGCTGGAGGATGTGGCTGACCGCTTCTCCTTCCAGATCCGCCAGAAGCGGATTCATATCAGCACCCGAGTGCACAAGGAGATAGCCACTGCCTGGCTGGACCGCGATCAGATTGATCAGGTGCTGGGCAATCTGGTCTCCAATGCCCTGAAATATACGCCGGAAGGCGGTACGATCCGGCTTGAAGCGCATAAGACTGAGGACGGAATGCTCGCAGTTTCTGTACGCGATTCCGGGATCGGGATTCCGAAGAAGGACATTGAACGCATATTCGAACGCTTTTACCGGGTTGATAAAGCCCGCTCGCGGAATATGGGCGGCACGGGTCTCGGGCTGTCCATTGCCCGGGAAATTGTCAAAGCGCACGGCGGCTCCATTTCCCTGCAGTCTGAGCTGAATGAAGGCTCACTGGTAACGTTCACGCTGCCTTTGATGAAGCATAGGGGGAGTGAGGCGTGAAGGAGAAAATCAAGTCATGGATGCTGGTCTTGCTGATACTCGGAAGCCTCGTGGAGAGTTATTACCTGATTTACAGGCTGCCGGGCAGCGACTCGGCGGTGTTATCGGAGAATCTGTATGTGAAGACCGATATTATGGGCCCAAAAGAAAAGGTCGAGAACCTGCTCTATCCTGATAAAATGATTATTCATATGGGCGAGGATAAGCATACGCTGTTCTACCCCAGCTCAACCTTCTATAATCTGATTCTGAACCGGCTGAAGGGGCGCAGCTTCGAGAGCTTCCAGCGCCGCTCTGTGCAGGATTTCGACTGGAATAAGATCCGCAGGGAGAATCCGGGTATTGAGCTGTCCTTCGGGTCAGGGATTCCGGTAACGCTGCTGCAGCGGGTGATGCAGATCTCGCCGGATTCGCTGTTTGAAGGAGAGAGCATCGACCGGATCTGGATTTACAATATCAAGAATGATTCCAAAGCACATGCCATCTTCTTCAGCACACGCGGTGATATTGTGTATGAGGCGGCGAAGGCGGACCTGACGGTGCAGGACGTGCAGCAGCATGTGGACTTCGGCAAGAACCTGACACCTTATACCGCTGTGAACGGCGAGTATTATGTGCCTGAGGCGGCAATTCCGCTGGTTGAGGTAGTGATGCCTGCGGGTATGTATACCATTGAGCAAATGCAGAGCAATCTGTTCTTCGATGCGGGCAGCACAAGATATATTCCTGAGAAGGACGGCTCCAAAATCTACACTGACAGCAAGCGCAGCCTGCAGGTGGATCAGGAGCAGAACTGGATGAGCTATAGCGATCCTGCCGCTCTTCCGGACGGAGACAGTACACCGGCGAAGGATGCGCTGGAGGCGGTGGATTTCGTCAACATGCATGGCGGCTGGAACGGAACCTACAGGCTGGCGGCTACAGAAGAAGGCCGGCAGGACCGCAAGGTATCTTTTCAGCAATATTACGGCGCCTACCCGTCGGGTTCCTATCCGATCATGAGTGATTCTCAGCTCCAGTACGGAGTGATTCATCTGGAGCTGCAGCAGGGGACCGTATCCTCTTATGAGCGCTCCCTGATGTATATGGATGAAGAGAAGTCGGAGAAAACAATTGTTGAGCTGTCCGGGGGCGAGGCACTGAAACAGCGTCTTGCCCAGATTGGAAGCTCCCTGCGGATTACTGATCTGACCCCCGCCTATATGCCTACGCTGACAGGGGAGAAGCTTAAGCTTCATCCGGTCTGGCGGGTTACGCTCAGCGACGGCAGTGTGCTGACGCTGAATTAGATTAAGATTATCCAAGGAGGAAACGGTATGGACTGGGGAAGAGCCAAAAGTGTATTAATCTACGCCTTTCTGGTGCTGAATCTGCTGCTATGCTATCAGCTATGGATAGATGTGCGCGATCAGGTCAGTGCGGGGCTTGACTTCACTTCCCTGTCCGCAGAAACGCAGGCGGTGATGGAGGAGAAGGGCATCCGGCTGCTGTGTCCGATTCCGGCTGCCACTCCGCAGCTGCCTGATATCACGTACCGCTATTCCGGAGAAGAGCAGAACGAGGTGCCGGTGAAGCTTAACGAGCCGATCGACAGCAAGCTGATGTATTCCTCTTTCTCCGAACTGAGCAGCCTGCTGGAGAGCCAGATTACGGATATTGCGAATTACCGCTTTGATTCACAGGAGAGCGAGGTGGGCAAGTTCGTGCTTCATCCGCTGGTGGACAATAAGTGGTCGCTGTTCAGAGTAAGGCTGGAGCTGATTAACAGTGACCAGAAGATTGTGGCGTACCGTTGGCCGCAGATTGAGATCGGTGCCAGCCGGAGCGATAATCTGCAAAAGGTGCTTCCGGCCTCGCAGGCGCTCAGCAGCCTGATCGAAAAGTATTTCCCGGCCAATTCTGCGGTGAAGGAGATTGAGCTTGGCTATTACGGTGAATTATTCAACTCCGAGAGTCAGGTGGCTTCTCCGATGTGGCGGTTTATGCTGGAGAACGGCAGTGCCTATTACGTGGATGCAATTAGTGCGGACATTATCAGTCCTAAGACAACAGAGTAGAAGGAGCAGGAGAGATATGGGGATTTCATTTACAGTACTGTCCAGCGGTTCTACCGGGAATGTGACGGTGGTGCGTAACGGCGAGACCACGCTTATGATCGATGCGGGTCTTAGCGCGAAGCGCATTGATGAGCTGCTGGCCATGCGCGAGCTGACGGGAGCAGATTTAGACGGGATTCTTGTGACCCATGAGCATTCCGATCATATCAAGGGGCTTGGAGCGATTGCGCGCAAATATGATCTTCCGATCTATGCGAATACCAATACCTGGGGAGCGATAGAGAAGGGAATCGGCAAGATTGCCGAGCATAACCGGGTCATTATGGAAACCGGGCAGCACCGGGATTTCGGCAGTATGCGGGTAGAGTCGTTCGCGATTTCCCATGATGCTGCGGAACCGGTAGCCTACAATTTCTATGACGGCAAGGAGAAGCTGTGCGTGGCGACAGACCTCGGGTATGTCAGCGATAAGGTGAGGACGGCAATATCGGATGCCGATGTGCTTGTGCTGGAATCGAATCATGATATTGAGATGCTGCGGATGGGGCGTTACCCGTGGAATACGAAGCGGCGGATTCTCGGCGATCTGGGGCATTTGTCCAATGAGGCAGCGGGAGCGGCGCTCAGCGAGATACTGACGGGGCGGACCAAACGAACCTATCTGGCCCATTTAAGCAGAGACCACAATATGATGGATCTGGCGAAAATGTCTGTGCGCGGCGCGATGGAAGACCGGGGCTGCTTCTTCAAAGACAGCGAGTTCAGACTCTGTGATACTTATTATGACCGGCCTACGCCATGGGATAAGGTGAGCCAGTCATAAGACGGTCCAGTTCAGCGATTTGGTGCTCCAGCTCCTGGCGGGAGAATAGTCCCTTGGCAATCAGCAGCTCGATCAGTGCACTTTGGACAAGAATCAGATGATAGTGTTCATCCTTGAGATCCCCCAGCTTGCCGATAAACTGTACCAGGTCCATACTTGTTGAGAATGACTCCATAGTCCGGCCCTCCTTTTAGATGAATTGTAGCGGAAATGTAAATATTTCACATGTAATTTAACACAGAAAAAATGTGGGCGGCGCTGTTGCCTGTGATACAATCATATAGAGCGTACTAATACTATTGTAGTCTTTTAAGTTGCAAAATATTCCGTATATAAGCTTATAAACTTTTTAGTAGGTTGAAAGAATAGGAGACACCCCTTGCGCTTAGAACCCACAGGAATGTGGTGAATGAATCAAGTGAAACCTTTTAGCACTTTGTGAAGTCTAAGAGTTATAGCGGTTAAGCTCGGGCGTGGTTGCTTGGCGTTCAGGTCTTGAATGCGGTGGCAATAGAGGGGAGAGGATTTAACGTGGGATTGTTTGATGATGATTTCTATTCAACCAAGGTATCGCGGCGCAGAACCGGCAAACAGGGTGTCTCCAAAGGATACGCCGAAGGGAAATGGTCTGTCCGCAGATCGCGGCGTTCGCTTTCAACCTGGCAGATTTCCCTGATCAGCTCAGTATGCAGTGCGGTTGTGGCTGTATTGCTGTTCAGTCTGGTTACGGGACAGCTGACCGAGGAGAAAGCACAGGCTCCGGCGGTTATTGATAAGGTAGCGGTAAGCAGCGCGGATCCGTATGACCGGATTATTCAGGCTGCTGCGCTTGTCCGCCCGGCGGTGGTCAGCATCATTAACCATAAGGAAGACAACGAAGAACTCAATATTCTCGATGAGTCTGCACTAGGCTCGGGAGTTATCTATAAAAAGGACGACAATAAGGCATTCATCATTACCAATAATCATGTCATTGAAGGCGCCGGCAAGCTGGAAATTGTGACTGTAGACGGCGAGACCCGCAAAGCGGAGCTGGTTGGTGCTGATAAGGTGAGCGATATTGCAGTACTCTCTATTGACGCCAAAGGAATTGACACCGTTGCGCAGATCGGTGATTCCTCCAAACTGCGTCTGGGTGAGACGGTCATAGCGATCGGCAATCCGCTGGGGCTTGGGGATACGCTCACTTCAGGTATTGTCAGCTATACGGAGCGGACGATTCCTGTATCCCTGAATCAGGATGGGGTATACGACTGGGAGCAGGAGGTTATCCAGACCGATGCTGCCATTAATGAAGGCAACAGCGGAGGCGCACTGGTCGATCTGGACGGCAAAGTGATTGGCATCAACACGATGAAGATCTCTGATACGGGTGTGGAGGGACTGGGCTTCGCCATTCCGGCCAATCATGTGATGGAGACAGCTGACGAGCTTACAACCAATGGGAAAATCGCCCGTTCATACCTGGGTGTGTACTCTGTGGATCTGAATAATCCGTATGTACCGCTGGCTGAAGACCAGCGCAAGGAGCTTAACCTTCCGACTACGGTAACCGACGGGGTTGTGGTATTGGATGCAGTGGGACCGGCGAAGGATGCAGGCCTGCAATTCAACGATGTCATTACCAAGTTCGATGATAAGTCGATTACATCCACCTTGGCTCTGCGCAAATATTTGTATGACCACACCAAGATCGGTGATGATCTGCAAATTACATTTTACCGCAATGGTGAAGTGAAGCAGGTGACCGTACAACTTCTTGAGAAACCCGAGGAATAAAACCGGAAGCTGCCGTATATAATAATAGGGCAGTCAGGATAACGGACACGGTTCATGCCGTCCTCTTATGCCAAATATAAGAGGACGGAGCCCGTTTCAAGTCCAAATCAACGGGGTAAACAATGATATCAGCTCTAAATATTACTATTTACGGCAACTGGTAACCCTTACATTGGGAAGAAGACCTTATAAGGGAAAAAACGGAGAAATTCGGATAGGACAGCTTGCCTTTGTTATAAAGGTGTGGTAACATGAAATTATTCATACAATTGATACCTAATTCTCGCATTGAAAAGGGCTGTCAAATGAATTACAACCTTTCTCAATGTGTGAATTTTTTCTTTGTCTGAAGATAAAAAGAACATATTAATTTAAATTTGTGGAGGTAACACACATGCAAACAGGTACAGTTAAATGGTTCAACGCAGAAAAAGGATTCGGTTTCATCGAAGTTGAAGGCGGAAGCGACGTATTCGTTCACTTCAGCGCAATCACTGGCGACGGCTTCAAAACTTTGGACGAAGGCCAACGCGTTGAATTCAACGTTGTTCAAGGCAACCGCGGACCACAAGCCGAAAACGTTGTAAAACTGTAATTAATAGAAGGTGCCGTCCCCGCTTGTGAAAGTTGGGACGGTCTTTTTTTATCGTTACTGAGCTTGTAACATAAAGGAAGGGAGGAACGGCAATGAACTACCGGAAGAAGCCTTTGGAGGAAGTACCGGAAGAAAATACCGCAATATGGGCCTGTACCAACGATGGATGTAACGGATGGATGAGGGATAATTTCGCATTTGAGCATGCGCCTTCTTGCCGTCTCTGTCATTCCCCCATGGTTCGTAGCATGAAGATGCTGCCGCAATTGCTTAATTCGAATGGCGATCTCAAATCGCTTAAGAAAGGTATTTCCATTACCTAAACCAATGCCTTTATGAACCAAGACAACTATAAATGATGAACAAATTCAAGACGGCGAAACCGTCTTATTTTTTTTGCTTTCTTTATGTAATATTGTGATATTTGTCACAAATTTATTGATTTTCATGCTGAAACAGGGTGTATAATGTGATAATTATCACACTTAAGGCCCTGGAAATTTGACAGAATAGACATATCGAATGGGGAGAAGGAAGGGGAGAAATATGGATACAGTAATGCTGTCGCGTATACAATTTGCGTCGACGACGATTTTTCATTATTTCTTTGTGCCGGTATCGATCGGACTAGCGCTCTTAATTGCTATTATGGAGACCATGTACGTTAGAAAAGGCAATGAAGAGTACAAAAGAATGGCGCAGTTCTGGGGGAAGCTGTTCCTCATTAACTTCGCAGTAGGCGTAGTGACAGGGATATTGCAGGAGTTCCAGTTCGGAATGAACTGGTCTGACTATTCACGCTTCGTCGGCGATGTTTTTGGAGCCCCGCTGGCTATTGAAGCCTTGCTCGCATTCTTCCTGGAGTCCACGTTCATCGGAATCTGGATCTTCGGCTGGGATAAGGTATCCAAGAAGGTCCATCTCGTCTCCATCTGGCTGGTAGCACTCGGAACGATGCTGTCGGCATTCTGGATTCTGCTGGCGAACTCGTTCATGCAGCATCCGGTAGGCTTCCAGGTGAATAACGGGCGGGCGGAAATGAATGATATCTTCGCACTGATCACGAACGGGCAGCTGCTGGTGGAGTTTCCGCATACAGTACTCGCTGCATACGCTACAGGCGCATTCCTGGTAACGGGGATCAGTGCTTATAAATTACTCAAGAAGCAGGACGTTCCTTTTTTCCGGAAATCGTTCGAAATCGCAGCCATTGTTGGTATTATCTCTTCATTCGGCGTAGCTGTTGCAGGTCATGCCCAGGCACAGTATCTGGTAGAGACCCAGCCGATGAAGATGGCCGCCTCCGAAGCACTCTGGGGTGAGAGCGGCGACCCGGCACCATGGACGATCTTTGCCAATATTGACACGGATAACAAAACCAACAGCAATGAAATTCAGGTTCCCTATCTGCTAAGCTTCCTGTCCTACAGTAAATTCTCCGGTGAAGTGAAAGGGATGAATCAGCTGCAGGCGGAATATGAGCAGGCATATGGACCGGGAGACTATATCCCACCTGTCAAAACAACGTTCTGGAGCTTCCGGATTATGGTGGCTGCAGGCTCACTGATGATCGCGCTTGGCGTGTATGCCATCTATCTCATGTGGCGCAAAAAGATGGACAAACCGAATACCTGGTTCATGCGGTTCATGTTCTGGGGGCTGCTGCTCCCGCCGATTGCCAACACTTCGGGCTGGATTATGACGGAGATGGGGCGTCAGCCATGGACGGTATTCGGACTAATGACTACAGAAGACAGTGTATCACCTAATATTACGAGCGGACAGGTGTTATTCTCAGTGATTTCATTTACCGCAATTTATGCCATACTGGGTGCAGTGCTGATTGGCCTGTTCATCAAAGTTATCAAAAAAGGGCCTTATGCTATGGATAACGACCACGGCGAATCCCACGATCCGTATAACAAGGAGGAATCAACCCATGCTTTCTCTTAATGAATTGTGGTTTCTGCTGATTGCAGTGCTGTTTGTCGGATTCTTCTTCCTTGAAGGCTTTGACTTCGGCGTAGGGATGGAGACTCAGATTCTCGCCAAGAATGATACAGAGCGCCGGGTGCTGATTAATTCCATCGGTCCGTTCTGGGATGCGAATGAAGTATGGCTGATTACGGGGGCGGGCGCAATGTTTGCCGCATTCCCGCATTGGTACGCGACGCTCTTCAGCGGATTCTATATCCCGTTTGTGTTCGCCCTGCTGGCGCTGATTGCCCGCGGTGTTGCCTTTGAATTCAGAGGTAAACGTGATTCGAAGGTATGGCAGAAAACCTGGGATGTCTGCATCTTCTTCGGCAGCTTCCTGCCGCCGTTCCTGCTGGCTGTGGTGTTTGCCAGCTTCATCAAAGGCTTGCCGATTGACGGGGATATGCAGATGTATGCCGGTTTCTTCGATATCGTTAATGCCTATACAGTTGTAGCGGGAATTACAGTAGTCCTGCTGTGTCTGGTACATGGACTGATGTTCACCACGCTCCGTACCCTTGGAGACTTGCAGGAACGGGCACGCAAGCTGGCCCAGAAACTGCTGATCCCGCTGGCAGCGCTGCTGGTAGCCTTCGTTATTATGACGTACACCATGACGGATATCTTCGATAAACGCGGAACACTGCTATGGATTGTAGTTGTTCTGGGCGTAGTTGCTTATCTGCTCGCCGGATATTTCATGACTAAGAAGAAGGATGGTTATGCCTTCGGAATGACCGGAGCGGTAATGGCGCTGTCGGTAGCTTCGATCTTCATCGGACTGTTCCCGCGGGTGATGATCAGCTCGCTGGATCAGGCGTTCAACCTGACGATTACGAATGCGGCTTCCGGCCACTATTCACTGAAGGTAATGACGATCGTTGCCCTGACGCTGCTGCCATTCGTGCTGGGCTATCAGATCTGGAGTTATTTCATCTTCCACAAACGGGTTCACGAGAAGGAGCATCTTGAATACTAATGGATAAAAATTTGCTTGGGTACAAAGGAGTAAAGCCTGTCTTTCTGATTGTCGGCTTCCTTACCCTGGTGCAAAGCCTGTCCATTCTTCTGCTGGCGAAATCGCTGGCCGAAGTTGTCTCTGCGCTGTTTGCGGGAGAACCGCTGAAGGAACAAGGGGCTAAATCGCTCTTGTTCCTTCTTGCATTTCTCGTGCGCCATGCCTGTGCCATGCTGATGAGCCGCACAGCTTACCGCTTCGCGGAAGCTACCGGCAGCAGCATGCGGAGACAAATGATGGATAAGCTGTTCCAGCTGGGACCGAGGCTGGTAGGGGACCGGGGAACCGGGAATGTGGTCACACTTGTGCTTGAAGGAGTAACCAAGTTCCGCACCTACCTGGAACTGATTATTCCGCGGATGGTCGGCATGGCGGTAACACCGGCCCTGCTGCTTGTCTATGTGTACACCGAGGATACGTCCAGCGGTGTCATTCTTACCTTAACCATGCCGATCATCATTGTCTTCATGATTCTGATCGGCATGACGGCCCGCAAGCAAATGGACCGCCAGCTGAAGTCCTACCGTACGCTTTCCAATCATTTCGTGGATTCGCTGCGCGGTCTGGAAACGCTGAAATTCCTTGGGCGCAGCCGCAGCCATAGCGAGAGTATTGCTACGGTCAGCGACCGCTACCGTTCGGCCACGATGCGTACGCTGCGCGTGGCGTTCCTGTCTTCATTCGCCATGGACTTCTTCACCATGCTGTCGGTGGCTTCGGTGGCAGTAAGCCTCGGTCTGCGGCTGGTTAATGAGCAGATGACACTGGTTACAGGCTTAACAATCCTTATACTGGCTCCGGAATATTTCTTGCCGGTGCGGCTGGTGGGTGCGGACTTCCATGCCACACTCGACGGCAAGGAAGCCGGAGAAGCAATGAAGAGCATCATTGACCGTGAGACCGTGCAGGCGAAGCTGCTGGAGCCGGGGGGACAGGAAGCTATACAAGATGGCAAGGCACCTGGAGCGTTTTTCACGTGGAACAATAACAGCAGTTTACGGCTTAATGGAGTCAGCGTGAAATATGAAGACGACGGTGCCTCCTCGCTTGAAGAGGTGAATCTCGAATTCAAGGGATATGCCAAGATCGGAATTATCGGGGAGAGCGGAGCAGGCAAGTCTACGCTCGTGGATATCCTGGGCGGCTTCCTTCATCCGACCTCCGGTAACATCACAATTAACGGAAATGGGGTCAGTGCGCTTACGGATGAGGACTGGCGCAAGCAGACCGCTTATATTCCGCAGCGTCCTTACATCTTCAGCGGCACATTGGCTGACAATGTGCGGTTCTATTATCCGGAGGCTACGCAGGAAGCTGTTGCGGCTGCACTGGAGTCCGCCGGACTATCGAAGCTGATATCCTCGCTGCCTGGCGGCCTGGATGAAATGATCGGCGGCGGCGGACGTTCGCTCAGCGGCGGACAAGAGCAGCGTGTGGCACTGGCCCGTGCGCTCTTGAGCAGCCGCCCGGTTATGCTTCTGGATGAGCCGACGGCTCACTTGGACATTGAGACAGAATATGAGTTGAAGGAAACGATGCTGCCGCTGTTCGCAGGCAAGCTGGTATTCCTGGCTACGCACCGCCTGCACTGGATGACCGACATGGATCTGATTGTCGTCATGCAGCAGGGACGCGTTGCCGAAATCGGCACACATAGCGAACTGACCGCCCGCAAGGGTGCCTACTACGGGCTTATTCAAAGTCAATTGGAGGGAATCCATTGAAACGTGAAGGATGGTTTGCTCCCTATTACTCTGCCTACTTCTGGCGGTTCGTGCTGATTATTGCACTGGGCGCACTGACGATCTTCTCGGCATCGTCCCTGATGTATACCTCGGGGTTCCTGATCTCGAAGGCATCGATTCCGCCGGAAAATATACTGATGATCTATGTGCCGATTGTCGGCGTGCGCACGTTCGGGACAAGCCGGGCCGTCATTCACTATGTGGAGCGGCTCGTAGGACATGACACGATTCTGCGCATTCTCTCGAAGATGCGCATCCGGCTCTACAACATTCTGGAGCCGCAGGCGTTGTTCCTGTCCTCGCGCTTCCGGACCGGGGATATTCTCGGCATGCTCGCGGATGATATCGAATATCTGCAGAATGTATATCTCCGCACGGTCTTCCCGAGCATCATCGCACTCCTGATCTATGCGGTAGCCGTTATTTCGCTCGGCACGTTTGATCTGGCGTTTGCCCTGCTTATGGGCTTATACATGCTGATTCTGGTGGCCGTATTGCCGCTGATCTCCCTGCTGTTCACCCAGAAACGTCAGCGTCAGGTGAAGCAGGAGCGCAACCGGCTGTATCAGAAGCTGACCGATGCCGTGCTGGGTCTGGGCGACTGGGTCATCAGCGGACGGCAGAGCCAGTTCGTCGACACCTATGAGGCCGACGAGCAGACCGTCGCCCGCACAGACGGTGCGCTGCGGCGCTGGGCGCGGCTGCGCATGTTCATCGGCCAAGCCGTTGTCGGGCTTGGCGTGCTGTCCCTGCTCTACTGGGCAGGCGGACAGTATGCCGATGGAGCGATTGCCGGAACGCTGATTGCCGCGTTCGTATTGGTCGTCTTCCCGGTAGCAGATGCTTTCCTGCCTGTATCCGAGGCCGTCGAGAAAATTCCGCAATACCGGAATTCACTGGAGCGCTTGGAGGGGGTGGGAGCAGCGGAGGGAGCTGTGCCGCTTGCGGCCGAAGCAGCCAAGAATGCAGAAGCCAAGGCGAAGGCTGCCGCTGCTGTGCAGGCTATCCAGGCCAGCGGGCAGGCCCATATTGAACTGAAGTCGGCGGGCTACCGCTATGCGGCGGGAGACGACTGGTCAGTGCAGAATATGGTGCTGGACCTGCCGCAGGGCCGGAAGGTTGCCGTGATCGGCCGCAGCGGAGCCGGTAAATCGACGCTGCTCAAGATGGTGCAAGGCGTAATCACGCCTACCATCGGCTCCGCCACGATTAACGGAATTGACGCTGCGGCTTACGGTGAGCAGATTCCGCAGCTCATCGCCGTGCTGAACCAGAGCCCGCATCTGTTCGACACTACGGTGGCGAACAATATCCGGCTCGGGGACCCGGGGGCTTCGGAGGCAGCGGTTAAGCAGGCGGCAGCCCTGGCGAAGCTGGATCCATTGATCTCTTCGCTGCCGGAGGGCTACAACACTCCGGTACGCGAAGCAGGGCAGCGCTTCTCCGGCGGAGAGCGCCAGCGGATCGCTCTGGCCCGTATTCTGCTGCAGAATACGCCGGTCGTTGTGCTCGATGAGCCGACGGTAGGCCTTGATCCGCGCACGGAGCGCGAGCTGCTGGCCACCATGTTCGAGGCGATGGCGGGCAAGACGCTGATCTGGGTTACCCATCATCTGGTGGGTGCGGAGCAGATGGACGAGGTGATTTTCATGGAGAATGGCCTGGTGGAGATGCGCGGCACCCATGCGGAGCTGATGGAGCGGGAACCGCGTTACCGCAAGCTGTATGAGCTGGACCGGCCGAGCCAACTCATGAATGCGGCGGCTGAGAAATAATATTGACATACAAAGAAGCTCTTTCCGCCCGGGTTCGGGTAGAGAGAGCTTCTTTGAGGTTGGGATAGCTGCATAATGTGCAATTAAAAACGGCGATTAGTTATACTTGCAGACTATAACTGTATTTCATACAACTAAAACTGCCCGAATTCGTTAATGTGGTCCTTATAAGGCCGATTAAGTGTACAGAATACAATTAAACGGAGTCCGGGGGCGGAAAATAGAACTTTTAATTGTACGAAGTGCAGTTAAGCGCAACAGATGTACCGAAAGCGGGATATCTGATATCTGATATCTGTTGCGCTTCAGCGAGCGATTGTCCAAAGTAGAATTCACTACGCTTAATCTGGGGTAGTACCCGCCCGTTATATACCGTACTGCTCCGACACCCAATCCGCGAACATGGCATAGTCTTTCTCTACCTGCCCGGCATAGCCGTAAGCCCATTCTGCGATATAACGGGCAAAGGCATCAGAATCGGGACCCATGGCCTTGGCGATCTCCTGCTCACTGTGATAGTCGAGAATACCCTTGTCGACATCGGCATCGGCGCGGGCATGCATTTTGGCGGTCAGGCTGCCCATCTGCTGGATAACTACGGTCAGCTCGTCCATGTCTGCGATATTCTCCAGCTTCAGACTTTTTTTGTACGGGGAGCGCTCCCTGACATAGAACTCCCGGCCGTCTACCGTTAAGAAGCCGAGGTAGGGATCAGCCTGGTGGTGCATCGCCTGCTGGGTCGCGGATACACGTTTGCCCTGATGGGCGAAGGATTGCCAGAATGAGTCCGAGTAAGGCAGGAAATAGGCGGGAACGGGAACACGGACTTCTTTGACCTCGAGTACAGTGTCGTCAGTACCGGCCTGCTCCATGCCGCCTTCAATAAGAATATAATAGCGGTCCAGTCCGATGGAAGCCGTTCCCGAGCCGCGTTTGACCGCAATGTCCTTGATCCGGAAATGCTCCTCGTTCAGGCTGCGCGTAACCACCGTCTGCGTATAGAAGCTCCAGGCCAGCTCCAGCTGTGCCTGCTCGGCAGCTCCGGGAATCAGCAGCTCCGAGGTCTCGAGGAATACCCGGCTGGTCTGCATCTGTGCGGTGACCTTCTCCAGGAAATGACTCTGCCGGCGTTTCTCCAGCTTGCGGAGCAGCTTCTTGATGGGGCCTTTGGCCATATCCTCATCCAGGACGAAATTACCGGGATTGTCTTTACTATCACAGAAGCGGTGAATTTGACGGTAATAAGCCTCCGCATAACTCCGGATCAGCTTAAGCTGATCTGTCTGTCCCAGCCCGAGCTGTCTGCCGACAAGCGCAATACTGACTGCCATCCGCAGCAGATCGTACAGATAAGAGCCGACATACCCCTCGTCAAAATCATTCACATCATACACAATCTCTCCGTCTTCATTGCGGAAAGCGCCGAAGTTCTCGAAATGCAGGTCCCCTTGAATCCAGGTAGGGCGGCTAGGTGAACTGTGGTAAGGGAAGTACTGCCTTGTCGTGTCAAAATAGAACAGATAAGCGCTCCCCCGGTAGAAGGAAAAGGCGCTTTGCGCCATTTTGCTGTATTTCTCGGTTCTTCGGTCAGGGGATAGAGCCATGATGCTGCCATCGAACTCATCAAAAATAGAAATCAGCAACTCTCTGCGCAGCTTCGAACGTGTACGTATAACCCCTTCGGTGATCGACTGGTTGACCATGCGGTGCTCCTTTCCGGAAATCGGTTATGGCTTGGTACAGTTGATTATATCTAATATTTCCATGGACTTCTAATTTGGCAGGCGTGATATACTGAAGTGGATTTTGCAGCAAGGATTATGGCGGACGGGGTGGAAGCATGTGAGGATGAATTGTTCCTGCGACTATAGATAAGGGGATGTTAGAAAATGCAATTAACATGGGATCTGGACCGGATCTATCCCTCCTTCCAGTCGGAGCAATTTCAGCAGGACCGCAGGCTGGTGGAGACACTTGCCGTGGAGCTGAATACATGGTCAGCCTCGCAGATGAATAGCGGGCAGGATGCTGCGGGTGTGATGGAAGAGTTCCTGAGACAATATAATGCTTATCAACATATATATCTCCGCTTGTTCAGCTACGCGGAATTAAGGTTCAGTGCAGACAGCAGTAATATGGAGGCCGTTAATCTGATGGATGAGCTGGAGGAGGTCACATATGGTGCGGGTGAAGCCTTGGTCAGCTTCAGCAAGTGGCTGGCTAAGGTAAGCACGGATGAACTGGAGCGGAGTATCGGGTCCAGCGTTTATCTGGAGCAGCACGGCTTCTACTTGCGGGAGCTTAAGAGTAAATCCGAGCATTTACTCAGCGAGGAAGGCGAAGCGGTGATTGCCCGGATGCAGGCGACGGGGTCCAAGGCGTGGGAGCGGCTGTACATGCAGACGCTGTCTACCTTGCGAGTCGAGGCGGAGCTGGACGGGCTGAGCCGGAGTGTGTCGCTTGCCGAGCTGCGCAATCTCGCCTATGATCCCGATCCTGCGGTACGCCGGGCGGCGGCAGAAGCGGAGCATGAGGCCTGCCGCAGGGTAGCGGAGCAGAGTGCAGCCTGCATTAATGCCGTAACCGGGGAGGCTGCGGCCGTCTATGAGCTGAGAGGATATGCTTCACCACTGCATAAAGTGCTGGAAGCATCGCGGATGGATCAGGAGACACTTCAGGTAATGCTTCAGGCCATTGAAGAGAGTCTGCCGGACTTTCAGCGCTATTATGCCAAAAAGGCGGCATTGCTGGGGCATGCTGGAGGGCTGCCGTTTTGTGATGTTTTTGCGCCTGTCGGGACGGCGGAAGCTGCTGCGGAGCCCATCACTTATGCTGAGGCCCAGGCGATGATTATTGCCGGCTTCAGCAGGTTCAGCCCGGAGCTTGGCGCGTTCGCCCGTAAGGTGTTTGAGCAGCGCTGGATCGATGCCGAGCCACGGAGCGGTAAAGGCAACTTCGGGATGTGCGTTGATATTTTCCCGGTTGGGGAGAGCCGGATCATTACCAGCTTCAATGGCAATTATATAGATGTGAGCGTGCTGGCCCACGAGATCGGTCATGCGTACCACAGCAGCCGCCTCAGCGAGGAAACGATGGTTAACACGGAATATCCGGTTCCGATTGCCGAGACGGCGTCGATTTTTTGCGAGAGTCTTATTCATGTGGAGTTGCTTCAGTCTCTGCCTGCGGGTGAAGCGGCTGCCATACTGGAGCGGAGTCTCACGGATGCCGGGTATTATATTGTTGATTTCTATGCCCGGTATGGCTTCGAGAGCGGGTTATATGCCCGCAGGAAATCCGGTGCTCTGTCTGTGGAGGAGCTGAACGCGCTGATGCTGGAATCCATGCATGCGGCTTACGGTGAGAGTGTGCTGCCGGGCTCGATTCATCCTTACCAGTGGATCAGCAAAGCCGGGTATTATATGGCGGGTAATGAGTTCTTGAATTTCCCGTATTCCTTCGGATTATTGTTCTCCAAAGGGCTGTATGCGCAGTACAAGAAGCGGGGCGGGGCCTTCGTAGAACGCTATGAGCAGTTCCTCTCAGCGACCAGTACCCGGAGTATTACGGATGCGGCAAAGCTGATGGATATCGATGTACATTCACTGGCATTCTGGCAGGATGCGCTCGGGCTGATTGCCGGGGATATTGATAAGTTTACGGGGCGGGAATAAGGCGTGGATTTTGCGCTGCGGAAGGTTCCTTTTTGCCGGGAAATGTGGTAGAACAGTAGTAGAAGTATACACCGAAGCGGCACAGAAAGGGATGCTTGATTGAATGTATGTAGTGTGTAAGGAACACGTAGAGCTGGCCATCGACAAATTTGTGGACGAATACGAGGATGCACCCGATGTAGTGGATCTGAAGGAGACGGAGTTCTCGGACTGGGACCCGCCAGCGAAATGTGCGGAATGCGAGCAGAATGCGGAATATCTGGTGGTCTGAGGACTGCTGAGATTAGAAAAAACACCCTGCAGCCGTGGATGGCTGCGGGGTGTTTGGGCTTTCTGGCATAAACATTACTTAATGTTAGGCGTCTGCTGCTTCCGCCATTTCGGCCAGCGAGCTGCTCTGGCTGCTGCGCCCATATATAAAGGCTGATACAATCGCGACGATTGCCGCAATGGACAATCCCCAGTAGATGTTGGAGTAAGCCGTCTGGAGCGGTAGACCACGTTGCCATTCCAGAGCGCTTGCGGCCATCGCCACGCTGAAGGCTCCGCTGAAGAACTGCAGCAGCTGGAACAGCCCCATTCCGGAGCCAATCTGCGAAGCAGGCAGAATGCGCGAGATTTCGTTCGATACGCTGCTGGACAGTACGGTGAACGAGAGACTCATAATCATATAGACGAGCATGACAGCAACCCACGACCGCCCGGCGAACAAGGCGAACAGTACGGTCGCGGCCAGTACCAGGAACGGTGCCAGGCGCAGAATTCCGGCATTGCCGTAGCGGTCAATGATCCGCCCCACGGTGCGCGAGACGAAGATCGCTAGCAGCGAGCCGGGGAAGATTACAAGTCCGGCATGGCTGGCGCTGAAGCCGAAGCGGTGAACCAGAATCTGCGGCAGCAGGAACAAGGTGGCGAAGCTGCACAGGTAGGAGGCGACACCAACCAGGGCCAGCACGAGATAGGACCGGTTACGGAATAGCGCCGGCATCACGAATGGATCAGGAGTGGTGCGGATGCGGCCGACAAACAAGGCAATTGCTACAATGCCGGCGATCAGGGCAACCCACAGTCCGCTGGTCAGGAACAGCAGCAGACCGGTGGTGCCGACACCGAGGAACACTCCGCCCAGGATGTCGAAGGAGCCGCGGGTAGGAACTTCCTTAGGCAGCAGGATCAGGAATAGCGGGACCAGGAGCAGGATCGCTGCGGTTACCGCGAACAGCCAGGTCCAGCCGAGATACTCAACGATGGAACCGCCTGCTACCGGACCGAGGCCCAGTCCCAGTGAGACGGCGGACATGATCGTCGCCATTGCTTTGCCGCGGCGGGCCTGCGGGACATAGCGGGTGAACAGGACGAGTGACAGAGACATCACTGCACCTGCACCGGACGCCTGCAGAATGCGCACAATAAGCAGGAAGATAAAGTTGGTGCTAAAGAAACCGGCCACAGCAGCAAGCCCTAGCGTAAGCAGCCCGATAACCAGCAGCCGTCGGATTGGCAGGAAGTCAGAGAGCCGGCTGTATGTGATTGAGGCAATAGAGAACATGATGGAATATCCGGTAACAATCCAGGAGGCGGATGCTGCTGTGATGCCGAAGGTCTCGGTCACATCAGGCAGCGCCAGATTGAACATCGCTGTATTCATAATGACGAGAACCACAGCAACGCTGAATAGCAGAGTCAGCAGTCCTTCGCGCGGAAGAGCCGCCTGCGGAGCAGCGGTTGAATCGTTTGTACTGTCCTCAGAGGTATGTAATGAGGTCATTTAAGGGCCACTCCTTTGTTATTGGACTTATTTAAAATAAAAAACTAAATATTTTTATTTTATAGTTCGATTACTTACGAACAATTGAAATATAGCATGGGCTGATGTAAAATGCAATTATATAGATTGAACTGAAGAACTTGTTGGACGTCCTGAGGCTACTGTTGCTAAGGAGTTCTCAATATAACGGCTTTCCGGGGTAATGGTCAGGCAACTTAACCTGAAATCCTGCACAGAATACAACATTTCTCTCATAAAATCGGCCCAAATGCTATATTGTTGTAAGAAATGCAGGATTTCACCTGTTTCAAGCGGCTTTTCCGGATTATTGTTGTATTTAGTGCAACAATCCTCCCGAACAGGTAACTATCTATGAACCAAAGTTGCAAAATGTACAACATTTATATTCACAACATCTATTAAAGTGTAGATTTTGAAGTTTAATCTATATATTTAGAGGATAGATAGAAGAAATCATAGAAGATTAAGTACAATTCTGTACTCCAAAGGAGTCTTAGATATGAAGCAGCTCTTTCATCCGGATCGTAAAGACATTCAGCTCGCCTCCGTATTATATGCGCTTAGCGACCCGGTCCGTCTATATGTCGTGTCGGAAATCCGCAAGCATGGCGAGCAGGCCTGCAACAGCTTCAAGGTGCCGATTGCCAAGTCCACCCTGACCCATCATTCCCGGACGCTGCGCGAAGCGGGGGTCATCAATACGCGGGCACAAGGCACGCAGCGCATTTTGTCGCTGCGGACAGCGGACCTGGACGAGCGGTTCCCGGGATTGCTGGATTCGGTACTGCAGGCTTACGAGAGTTCGGGGCAGGCCGAAGGTTTTGGCGAGCAGGGAGAAATGGCGGAGGACCAGGGTTAGAGGGAGTAGCGGGAAGAGCGAAAATATGAGATAACATAGAGGATGAGTTGAAGCGGAAAGGACGTAGCGGATACGTCCTTTTGCTGTTTAAATAATGAACTAACGATGATTGAGCGGCGGAATTTCAGCGAATGGTACAGGTTTATAGAAGCATAACCCACAGGAGGAAGACATGTTTATTCAGATTATCGGCGTAGGGAAATTGAAGGAAAAGTATTTGGTCAGCGGCATCGCAGAATATGCCAAGCGGCTGACGCCATACCTCAAGTTTCAGATGATTGAGGTGGCGGATGAGAAGGCACCTGACAACCTCAGCGATGCGGAGGTTGTTCAGGTGAAGGTGCGTGAGGGCGAGCGTATCCTAGCGCATATCAAGAGCGAGGCGCATGTTATTGCGCTCGCGATCGACGGCAAGCTCTGGAGCTCGGAAGAGCTTGCAGCTGAGATCGACCGGCTCGGCACCTACGGGACGAGTCATGTCGTCTTCGTCATCGGAGGCAGCCACGGGCTCTCCGATGAGGTAATGCGCCGCGCCCAGCAGCGCATGAGCTTCGGCCGCATGACGCTGCCCCATCAGCTCATGCGGCTGGTGCTGGTGGAGCAGATTTATCGAGCGGTGAAGATTAATCGGGGGGAACCGTATCACAAGTAGGGGCAAGTTTTTTGAAGAAAAACTCGCAGGAGCCATTATTTACAGCATATCGACTATAGGAGCAGGGTAGGCTTCACTCCGGTCGATATGATGTGTAAACAGGCTTCTGCGAGTTTATTTGTACTACAAGGTATGCGATATGGGAAACTAAATCAATTCAATATTTTAACTGAATAGATAATCGGACAAATATAGATTTAAAAGAACTCAAAGATGTAATAGAATAATAATATCCATTGTAAATATTGTAATGTTTACAATAGTTTAGCTTGAATGGGAGGTTATTTATATGGAGATTTTTAGAGAACTTGATTTGGTAAGGAGTATAAACGATCCAATACATGGAGTGATACGTTTAACTATGAATGAGATGAGGGTGATTGAGAACCCATTATTTAAAAGGTTGCATCATATTAGACAAAATTCATTTTTATATAAGGTATTTCCCTCAGCTAAACATACAAGATTTGAGCATTCTATTGGAGTAATGAACTATGCTCATAAGATGCTAGTTTCAATACTAGAAAATGGATATATTGCACAATATCGTTCGGATATTGTGAAGAGTCAAGAAAATTTTGACGAAACTCTTGAAATCGGGGTTGGGATTGATTTATGTAACCTACTTCTTGAAAGCGAGGATTCATTAAAACAAACTTTTATAGAATTACGTTTAGCTGCGCTTTTACATGATATTGGACATGGCCCTTTGTCGCACTTATTTGATGCTTTTGCTCCAAATGTAGATGAGTTTATGATAATTCTACGTAGCGATGAGTGTATTGGTATTGATGAGGATTTTGTTAACCGGATTGAGATTCTATTGGGCAAATATTATAAAAAGCAGAGTGAAAAAGGAAAAACTGATATTAGAATTGAACATGAGCATGTATCGTCTTACTTTACATATAAGGTATTGAATACAATTGAGGGAATTACAAAAAATCAAATTTACAATATTCTTACTATACTCAAGCCAGAGTTACAATTAGGAGAGCGGTTAATTACTATTTTTGATAAAGAATTTGATGTCCTCCCTTTATTAAATGACATTGTAGCGAGTGCACCAATTGATTGTGATCGTATGGATTATCTTAAACGTGATAGTTATTTTGCAGGAGTTCCTTACGGTGATTACTCAGAGTCAAGAGTGTTAAAATCTATGCTAGCTTATGCACATAGTCAAGGGAAGATAAGGATGGGTCTCAAACAAAGTGGACTACATGCAATTGAAAATTTTTTGCAAGCAAGATATGAAATGTATATACAAGTCTACGGTCATAAAACCAATGAAGCATGCCGAGCTATGCTTAATTTTGTAACTGAGGAAAAAGACTTAAATTATAAAACTTGGTCTAAAAGGGAGCTAACGTCTCGAGATTTTGAAGATCTATATATATCACTAAGTGACGAACAGTTTGTTAACCACTTACTTGGAGAACTAGGAGAAGAAAGAAAAACTGCTCTTCAAGATATTAAAGATAGAAATCTATGGAAAAGAGTATATGAATTCGAAGAATTTATCGATGAGAAAAATAAAGTCACTTCTCTAAGCGAACAATTCTCTAAAAGTTTTGAAGAAATGAAGAGAAAATTCGGTGAATCTAAATTTAAGGAGTATAGGGATGAAAGATTCCCACTAAAAGACGTGGATTCTGGTGCTCAGTTGTTGGAAAAATCCAGCAAGGGATTTTATGTTGTCTCTTCTCAAAAAATCAAAGAAGGTTCACAAATAATTAAATCTTTAAATAACGGACTGCGAATTTTAAGAGTATACAGCTTAGATAGAGAGAATGCAGGGGAATTTAAGGAATACGCTGCACTGAATGTTTTACCCATTTTAACAAAAATAAAGAACAGTGAGAACTAGATTTAGATATAATTATATTAGATATTTGAATGAATTTTTAAAATCTGATCGTAATAAACTAAGGAGATGATATCGTGGCAACTGTAGAGAAGGAACTAAAACTTTTGCTAGAACAAGATTCTTACAAAAAAATACTCAATCGAGTAAATCAACAACCCGATGTAATACGACAGACTAATTATTATTTTGATACTTGTGATTTTAAACTAGAGAAGGCAGGTATTACATTACGAATACGAAATGAGGAAAAAAATTGGCTGCTATGTATGAAAACAAAATCTAAAACTGAAAGCCAGTTTGTTTCATCCACAGAAATTGAAAGATCTATCTCCGAGAGGGATTTTGAATACTATAAGGAAAACCCTTCTGAAATATTAGAGGGAATTACTGAAAACCCAGTAAATATAAGTAGTATTATTAATGCAGAAGAAATATCTCTTTTAGGTTCTATTCGAAATGAACGTAAGAAATTAAAGCTATTTAATGAATATACTATAGAGCTAGATCATTCTCTTTTTCCAGGTGGAAATGAATCATTTGAAATTGAAGTTGAAGGTGTTAATACTGAGAGAGAATGTGATTATATAATGAATGAACTCAGACAAATGGGAATTGAATTTAATCTGAACAAAAAAAGCAAATACAAGAGATTTGTTGAATTTATTAGTTCTAATTAAAAGAGTCCTAAGAAAATTTTTTTGGATTTATGTATTATTCTCAGACTATTTTATGCAGATTATCGTTAGCTATCGCACAGTCGGAGCAGTGTGTAAACATCAGGATTTTGTAAGTCATTCCAACTAACTGGATTAGTCAGGGATCATCTCCTCCACCATCTCAATGAGTTAAAAATGTTAGCAAATAAGATACTGCTACAAAATTGGAGATTAACAGGATAAGATACTTCAAAAACCTGAATTTCTTGACAAGAGCTCGTAGGAGCCTGTAATTACACCATTATTACGACTATATAATAGGGGATGCCCCACTTATAGTCGTAACGATATGTAACAGGCTTCTACAAGCTTTTTTTGATACAAATGATGATCTACATCCAAGGGTAAAAATGAAGGCATTAATCAATTCATGAGATTTAGTCTTCCGACTCGAAATGATACAATCCGTGTTCTTGATTTTAGGGGAACTTATGCTCCCATAATGCTTGTATATAAATCTAAGAATGAAGTATAATAGAAGAAATTAGCACTCTTTATTTTGAGTGCTAATTTCTTCAGGTGAGGTGATGCGTATTGAGAGAGAAATAAAAAGACAAACCTAAGTGGTGGTACACTTGGTTTGTCTTTAAGGGTTGGTGTTCTTCATTTCAGAATGAAATATGCTTGGAGTTTTTCTGAGCATGAAGAAGATATCAGTATGGAGAATTTCCATACCTCATATGTAAAGCTGTGGTGGCTATACCTATGTATACGTCATGAATGACGGATATCCTTCTTATTTTCAAAAAAATTATAGAGGGATGGGTTGCGTATGACAATAGAGATTGAGTCCAAAGTATCCTCTTTATTAGATGGTATTGCTTCTCGGTTAGACATTTCTCCTACAAAGTATAAGCAAGCTGTTGAAAGATATACTGCTGTTAGTAGTTGGATTGCTGAGGGGGATTTCGAGGGTGTTGAGGATATACATTTTTACCCCCAAGGTTCTTTTAGGCTTGGAACTGTCGTGAGACCGATTAAAAACGGACAGGACGCTGATTATGATATTGATTTAGTGAGCGAGTTTCAGATTTCCAAGGATAGCATGACTCCAGAAGATCTGAAGCAGATTGTTGGAACGAGAATTACGGAACATGAAAAGTACAGAAAGATGCTTGATGAAGAGGGAAGGCGCTGCTGGACTTTGCTTTATGCCGAAGAGGAGGGAGTGGGTTTCCATCTGGATGTTCTACCGGCAACTCCTGAAGAGGCCGCATTAAGAAACCATCTTATTGATCCGCGAATAGCCCAAAAGGCTATTGCTATTACCCATAAGAATAAGAATAGAACATATGACTGGTATTGCAGTAATCCAAGTGGGTATGCTGATTGGTTTGATGATATTAACAAACCAGCTTTAGATATAGTTAAATCCGTTCAGAAACGAAATCTCTTTGAAACTAATCGGGAAATATACGCCAGTATTGATGAAGTTCCCGAAGCACTTCTCAAGACTCCCCTACAACGAGCAATCCAAATCTTAAAGCGACATCGTGATGTCCGTTTTATAAATCACCCCATGGCTCTAGACAGACCTATCTCAATGATTATTACTACTTTGGCAGCCAAACTCTACAATGGTGAGCCTACTGTTTTATTAGCTCTTAGAAACATAGTAAATCAGTTTGATATGTTATCCGCCTTGCTATCTTCCGATTACAGCCTGAATAAATCCCTTCAAACACAATCATTAATTACCAGAAAAGACGATGGAACCTGGGTCATACCGAATCCTGTTAATCCAAACGAGAATTTTGCAGATCGTTGGCATGAAAATAATAATCAAAAGGCTCGAGCATTTTTCCAATGGGCCAGTTGGGTCAAGGAAGACATTGTTGAGATTATTGGGACCAATGATGTTGGAAAGATTGTAAAAGGGTATGAGACAACTTTTGGTGAGGTTTCTATAAATGCAGCTAGGACTCTAGGATTACCGACAAGTGCAGCTGTTATCTCCCCGCCATTAGTACAAATTTCGGCTCCTAATAAACCATGGGGTAACTAGCAGTGAATGGTCATATTGTGCAGGAGCATTTCAGAAAACTGCGGGAACGATACCCTAATGTTGTCCTTGATTTTGAGAAAGATAAACATTTCGTTCGAGGAGAACTGCGCTTCTGCGCACAATATCAAGATAATGAGATTATGGATGTGGCATATACGGTGGAGATTGAGCTAAATGCTAATTATCCTAATTCCGCTCCAAAAGCTCGTGAATTAAAGGGGGAGATTCCTAGAACATTCCATACATTTTCAGATGGAACATTATGTTTAGGTGCACCGTTGGCAATAAAAGAGAAATTTTCGGCAGATCCAACACTAGTTGGATTTGTCGAAAATCTTCTAGTTCCCTATCTATATACACATAAGCACTTATCTCAAAAGAGTGTGTTGCCTTACGGTGAACTTGAACATGGTGCTAAAGGAATAATGAAATACTATATGGAGTTATTTGAAGTTACTGAATCGATTTTAGTATTAAATTTCTTGTATTTATTGGCATATGAAAAAGTGAAGGGTCACTTACCTTGTCCATGTGGAGGAGGAGCAATAATTAGAAAATGTCATGCTCCTATTCTTAAAAAAATTCAAGGGTTCCAGACACCTAGGGAGTTTGAGTATGAATTGAATTATTGCTACAAGTATTATGAGACAGTGCGGGGGCGCAAATGAAAAGAATATTGACAATCGATGGCGGAGGAATCAAAGGTGTCTTCCCAGTTGCACTGCTAGCCGAAATAGAAGGGCAATTAGGTCAACCGATAGCTGATTTTTTTGATTTAATAGTAGGAACTTCAACAGGGGGGATTATAGCACTTGGGCTTGGACTTGGCTTTTCGGCTGAAGAAATCCTCAATTTTTACCAGAGCTATGGCCCGAGTATCTTTCAACCCAAAAAACAAGGATATTTGGCTAGGCTAGCCCGAAAGGTGACTACTGGTTATGCAGATATGTTGTTCGACACAAAATATGATGCAAAAGTCCTCAAAGGTGCATTGGATGAATTATTCGGAAATAGCGTTATTGGTGATAGTCGTGTGAGATTGGTTATCCCATCATTTAATATTCAAAAAGGCATTGTTCGAATTTACAAAACAAGACATCATCCTAGGTTTGAGTTAGATTGGAAGAAAAGCGCGGTAGAAGCAGCCCTGGCAACTGCTGCGGCTCCACTATACTTTCAAACTTTTAGAACGGAAAGCGGCGTACCGCTTGTGGATGGGGGAGTATTTGCTAACAACCCAATTGGACTTGCTACGGTTGAAGCTGTTGGAGTGTTAAAATGGAAGCCAGAAGAACTGCGAGTTTTGAGCTTGGGTTGTACTGAAGAGCCTTTTGATATTAATTTAGAAAAAGAAAACCTAGGGGTAGCTGATTGGAAAATGGGGCTTATTGAAGTCTTTATGCGCTCACAGTCATCAAGTTCCTATGGAATTGCTACCCTGTTAGCAGAAAACCATACGTATAATAACGTATATAGAATCAATCCGACTACACCTCCAAAGTTATATACTCTGGACGGAGTTGAAAGGATAGGCTTGTTAAGGTCGCTAGCCGATGAGACGGCAAGATACGAGATAGCTGAACTACGTAAGAGAGGGTTTCTTGATACAAAAGCAGAAATATTCACGCCTTACCCTTACTAAATTAGCTTTAGATAGTTTTCCTCGTTCAACAGGATAATTGTCAGTGCTAGAAGATTTGTTGTGGTGAGTGTTCCAGGTTAATTATTAATTGAAGGAGAGGATACAATGGCATTATACCTTGAGAATTTAGACCCAATTACAAGAGAGTACATGATAAAGGAAATTGATTATGACTTGCAAAAAGGTAAATTATATCTTAGTGGAAGGCTTACAGAAACAGGTAAGACAGTTTATCCAGAATTATTAAAGGAATATGCTCAAAACGGAGACGATGAGGATTTTGCTCGGAAGTTAAGAGAGTACATGGCTGCAAAAGAATTAGCAAAGAAGCCACGTGGAGTAGGATATATTGAAAAGGATGTCCCTCACACGGCGAATGAGACCCTGGCTGAAGGCGAGTTTAACACATACTATATTAGAGGTCTTTGTGCACGTGTGATTGAAGAAAAAGAAGGTCAATTAGAGATTTATCGTGCTAAAGAAGTTAACGATCCTAGGCCAGAATCACAAGCATTGCTGGGACAACCTGTAGATGCCGCGAAACTTCTATCAACTCTCAGAGACCCGGAAAGCAAGTTTAAGGCCATACCGAAGCCAAAC
Organism: Paenibacillus borealis; assembly: GCF_000758665.1. Lineage (NCBI taxonomy): Bacteria > Bacillati > Bacillota > Bacilli > Caryophanales > Paenibacillaceae > Paenibacillus > Paenibacillus borealis. The sequence goes on along the minus strand of NZ_CP009285.1, from coordinate 8,095,306 downwards.
TCAGGTTTGAGTGTGAGAAGAAAATAATTTGGTTTATGAAAAGGACACTGCGATTGAGTGTCCTTTTCATATGACTTGCCTGTGATAAATCTACTCAATCAATTCTAAATTCATTCGATCAGTGGTATGCCAGATAACGGGTATAGTCATATCCAAAATTTGAGCAATTTTTGTTCGATGTCGTCCATCTTGATAACCTTCCTCGGAAACATGAATAGGGGAAGCTTGGCGTGATCGGTAGGCTCCATATTCTTGAATCCAATAAACTAAACCCTCTGCCTGTTCCTCGCTATCTTCAGCAAAATTTTGTTTTATATATCGATACAGATCTGGGTACTCTTTTGCAAAATTGTGAGGCACCATCTTCCTTATTTCGTTATCCGATAATTTGGTTAGTAACCATTCCCGCGCCTTCCAGGTACGGGCAATATCTCTGCATTTTTTGCATCCGTTTAAATAGTCTGGAACGACATTATCAACAACAGAACAACTTCCAGTTTTATCATTTTGACAGCGATCATCACCCTTGCCCTTAATAAATGGCTTAGGAAGGTCCTGTGCCCTTATAATTCGCCGATAAGACCGCGACTCTTCACGATCTCTAATCTCAGCTAGTGGTAGTGAACCTGAAGACCATTCTGGACTTCCGTCCTTCCGAATGCGTATATGAGTATACTCCTCTTTCCCAAAATTCCAAATTCGTTCTAAAAACCTGATATTTGGATATTTAAACCCGCTTTTTCTCTTATCCTGTTCCAATATGCTAATTTGTTTATGCTCCAAAATTTGCTTTACGATAGCTGGAATGTAATACTCACAAGCATTTGTAACGCTAGTGCCGGATACGTTCTCAAGTACAACCGTAAACAGATCATCTGTTACCTCGTCCTGATCGTACAGTTCTACCCAACAAGTGGAAGGGGAATTGAAACCAAAAATAGTAAAGGGGAAATTATTCGTATTATACCAGGCACCATGTCTAATATCATACATGATCGAACGAAGCATGTGTTTTTTAAAACGAGTGACATACTCTTGTGGATCTAGTGATTTCCCATGTCCTAAGTAATGCTTTCCTTCTTCGCTTTGGCAGAACCATTTCCAAATGTCATTCATTAAAGAGATAAAGACCTCCAGTCGGAAATTCGAACTCCCGTAAGCCCCGTCAAAAGAACCGTATTTTCGAATTGCATCCGTCATCGACTCCACATCAAGAGGATGATAGGGAGATGGAGCGCCGATCAATTCACTCTCCGAGCAACCAAATGCCTTTGCAATCAGCGTAATTTCCTTTTCGTTTATTCGACGGCGTCCATCTTCTAGTCCTTCTAGTTGTCGAACGGGAATTCTTGTTTCGAGCGAAACCTCGTTTACTGTTTTACCAGTTTTCCTACGCATAGTCCCGAGGTCTAATACTTTAAAAGGCTGAGACTCCTCTAAGCCAAGTACACGACGAATTCCTTCCTGAAGTACTTGCGAAAAGTTTATTCCTTGTTCGTCAGCAGCATCAGCCAACCATTTGTCTATGGTAACATTTTTCCGGATCGACTTATGTTCTTTTGCATCCCGCAGAGTAGCTAAATAAACAGTGAAAGATACCAGGGATGAGCCCGGATATTGATCTAGCAACACTTTAACATCTGTTGCTGGTGGTATTTGTTCTCCATTTAATTCAAGTTCGAGCAATCTTTCTGATAAAGCTTGTTGAACAACTGGAGTTAGATCCCCCTCGTCAGGGAAGCTGATTTCACAGTTAGGAATGTCAGGAAAAATAACGGAATTCATTCTGACAATACCCCAGAACGTACAAATATTTTGCTTTTTCATAGAATCACTTTCCTTTTAGATATAATTTATTATTAATATTATAATGCGCATAAAAAGTGCGTGTCAATATTATTAAACGATAAAAAGCGCATAAATAATGCGCATTTAATTTAATGGGAAGTTTTCTTGGAAAGTTTGGGAGAGGTTTATGCACGGATTCTACAACTAGTCGCGGTGTACGTTAGAATGGTGAGGGTGGTGACGCACAGAGGGAACTAGTTGAGAAGTAATTAAATTAGGGTTATGCATTTAGAGTTTAGCTATCCATATTTCACTGAGATTCATAAACAAATGGTCAATTCACGAGTGTGATGCGAATTGGGAAGATAACAGGGCTGAAGTGACGGTTGCTTGAGTAATATTTTTCTTTATTTTCGAATCTTCAATCGACTTAGTGTATATTGTGAAAATTTCCACTACAAAAGTAAAGCATTGTAATTTATTGACGAAATTCGTTGATGAGGGGTACATTTAATATAAAAGTCTTAAGGAGCGACCCTACATGCTCTCACATTTAAACGAAAAACAAATTCAACGATTAATTACTCGTTATTATGAAGGCGAAAAGACTACATTGTTAATCAATGAATATGAAATTAATGCTAGACCTAATGAGCTATATAAATTATTTCCACCACAGCAAGAAAAGACAATTTGTTTTTATTGCCAAGTCCCACTTATAACTCTATGGAAATCTAGGTCTTCATATCTAAAAACAGCTTCAAAATGTCCGAATTGCGGACATCAAGATAACGTTGATTGCAATTGTAACAACTGTGTGAAAAGGAGATCGCTGACCAAACTTCAACAAGAGCAAGAAAAACGAGACAAGATAAATCAATACTATAAATTTGACCGACAGAAGCCTAAGTTACTTGGGGAAATATCTCTCCGCGATCAAGTATACTTAGCCGCGCTACTTCGTGTTGGAGTTGATGAAAATTTATCAATAATACTTCCTGTGGATTCTTATATGGATCAATTATCTCCAACACTGGATTTAACCAAAGAAATAGTGCGTAGCTTAGCAAATAAAAACATCATTTGTGTCCATCCGCAGTCACCCATTTCAGCATTTAAGGACGATTCTGATTTTCCTAACGTTTATTATGTTTATAAGGTTTATTATTACGTGAATGTTGATGCTGCAATTGAATCACTGATAAATCCTACCCCTTCATATTTCAAACAAGATCCCGAGTTTTGTTATGCAATCTGGAGGGAGATTTCGCTTGAAGAAATTAAGCAATATTTATTATATCGTCTAGAGAAAGTAGGGTTTCCTTTTACTATTGGAGAGAAGACAACGGCGGTGTTGGATGATTTGTTAAACCATTTCTCAACCGGACAAGTTCAAAGTTTGATTTATCGTGCTGTTGGGGATGCGACGCGTTATTACCAGGAAAACAAAATCACCAAACAACATGCTGCAAATATTGTCATTTCAAGTTTGCAAAGAATGGGTGAACGTTCGGTTACGTCTAACTGGACAATAAATTCATTCAAACGTAACTATGATTTACCCCAAACGGCGATATCACAGGTAACATTTGATCGCATATTAGGAATAGGGAGAGATGGTTTTGAATTATGTCCGAACATGGACCTTTTTCTAGAAACTCCAAGTGATTTAGAGGATTGATATACACTATGATTCATTTAGCAATAGATCCTTCCCTATACAATTCGAGCACCACGCAGTACTATATGAAGTTATTAAACCATAATTAGGTTACATGAAGCCCTTCCGGTATGTGGACAGGGCTTTGTTTTAAAGCCGTAAATTTGATTCATTTTGTGGTGAGCTTTTTTGGTGCAATTGAAAACTTGCCGCTTCAGTTAGCGCGGTGAACCTTATCACAAGTAGGGGGAAGTTTTTGAAGAAAAACCTGCAGGATCCTGTATCCACATCATCACTACAAGGGCAGGGTATGTCACACTCTGGCAGGAACGATGTGTATTTACCGTTAAAACAAGTAGGACGCCAATGTCTATGAAGCCTCTTTAATTCCCTTAATAACAATAAGAGCGGAACATAAGCTAACAGCTTTATGCCCCGCTCTTATTTACGTTCACTCGTTCTCTTGCACTTTCTCATACTCTATCTCAATCAGCTTGAAAAAATCAGATGGTTTGATTTTCAGTCCCTTACAGAGATCAAATATTTTCGTGACGGAGGGCTCATTTCTGCCAACCTCAATCATGGAAATATAGGATCGGTCGACATTGCATTCATGGGCCAGATCTTCTTGGCTTAGACCTTGTTTGATACGTATAGCTTTAACGGTTTTTCCGATTATCTGCTTAATGATGTTGGACGGATCGCTCAAGGAAAATAACCCCTTTTAAGTCCATTATCAATCTGATATAATGGTCGTGACAGATAAAGTATTCAACAAAAAGTAAAATATATACATATTTCGGGCCTCTTCTGCACTTCCCTGTAGTTTCTCTATGATTCAAAGTTGCTCAGCCCAAAACATGCCGCACAGATAATGTACCTTCATCTAATTAAAAATATTCTTACAGTCTAAAGGAGGCCCTACCCGTGCGCCCATCCTTTCTAAAATCACTCAACCTTGATGTTATTGTGGAGATGATAGAGATGGCTTGCCGCTTGGAGAAGTGGGACAAAGTCATTGAGACATCGGAGATTCTGTATGAATGTGTGCAGTACTTGTATCAGGAACAGCAGTATCGGAAGGCTAAATCTTCACCGATTTTGACAATTGGGCTAGAGCATCCACTGGTCTATTATTACGGATTCAGTTATCTGACTCGGGGGATGGCTTATCAAACAAAAGAGAACTATGAGGAAGCACGGGCATACATAGATAAGTATGCCGAGTTGGGATGGTTGGAGGATCTAGGTGAGGACGGGCTGGAAGTTGTAGAGGAATTCAGATTTCTGGCACAAGCAAACAGATATGCACTCGAGCTTCTGTCTGGCCGGGTGGGGGTTCTGAATTCTTATACTGCCTTTCTGCGAGAGAATCCAGAAGAAGTACTGCCCGGATTGGATGTGATTCTGCAGGCTGCGCTGCGGTATGGGCTGGATGTGGACGAGTTGCTGATAATGTTCGCGGAGCATACGGCTGAATTCTGCACATATGAGGATGAGGGCAATCTAGTACACTTTTATCGCTTCAGTTATCAATTGGCGCTGTACTATAAGAGGGCGGGAAGAATGGTGGAAGCACTGGAGCAGATACTGCAAGCAGTGAGGCTGGCCTATCGGTCGGGGAACGACAGTCATTCTACTAGAAGTCTGGCGCTCTTTGAATCGTTGCGCGATTGGGCAACGGTGGAGCAGGTGAACGAGGTTCAGGCGTTAATTAAGGGGTGAACACCGTGATGGATAAGGAAATACTGAAGCTCGTAGGAACCCGGATTCGTGCTCTTCGGAAAGAGCGGGGCTTGTCTCAGGAGGCGCTTGGGGAGAAAGGCGGATTTCATTTTTCATACATAGGGCAGATTGAGCGTGGTGAGAAGAACGTTTCTTTATTGAATTTACATAAGATAGCGGAATCGCTTGAAGTTAATTTAGTTCAGCTGTTTGCGTATCAGAATGAAGAGTTTATGGTTACCTCAGCTGAGAGCGATATTCAGGATATTGTAGGTATGCTTCGTGACGCTAATGATGAGAAGATACGCGTCGCGAAAAATGTACTTAAAGAATTATTATGAGATACGTCCCTCAGAGCAAATGAGGTCATTTAAAACAAACGCACAAGCCAGTGGCTTGTGCGTTTTGCTGCAGCTTAAGTATAGTTCTTATTTTATGATTAATGGAAATAGTCTGAAGTTTGAGGCGTAACAAAAAAATCTTTAAAAAAGAAATATCGCTTTAACTAGCGTACAATTTATGGGTCATAGGAGGAAAAAATGACTGAATTATTAGCTCCAGCAGGAAATATGGAAGCTTTAAAAGCTGCAATTTCTAATGGTTGTGATGCAATATACTTAGGAATGCAAAAGTTTGGTGCACGTGCATACTCATCTAATTTTGATTTAGAAACGTTAAAAGAGGCTGTTACGTATGCGCACCTGAGGAACGTTAAAATCTATGTTGCCATGAATACCATCGTTTTCGAAAACGAAGTTGAAGAGATGAAAGTGCAGGTACAGGAATTAAATGAAATCGGTGTGGATGGCATTATTGTCCAGGACCTGATTGCTTTCGATTATATCGTTAAAAACTTTGTTGATATGGAAGCACATTGTTCAACTCAAATGGGAATCGACGATTTAGACGGAACTTTATTATTTAAAGAACTTGGTGCTAAAAGAGTTGTTCTGTCCCGTGAGGTCAAGATTGAAAAAGTAAAAGAGATCAAAAGAATAGCTGAAATCCCTTTAGAAATTTTCGTTCACGGTGCTTTATGTGTATCTTATTCGGGAAATTGTCTAATGTCAGGATTGCTCGGCAATCGATGCGCAAATCGCGGAAGATGTGTGGGTTCATGCCGTAAGGAGTATGAACTAATCGATAAGACAACAGATACATCTTTAGGGAAAAGCTATATTCTATCTACTAAGGACTTAAACACCATCGATTATATCCATGATTTAAAAGAAATCGATTCTTTAAAAATAGAAGGCCGAATGAAGGCGCCTACGTATGTTGCTAATGTTGTATCCAAATATCGCAAGGCCTTAGATCATAAAATAACAGAAGAAGACAAAGAAAATCTGAAAAAAACATTCAATCGGACATTTACTAAAGGGTATTTGTTTCACGAAGACAGGAGAAATATTACAAACATCTTAAAACCTAATAACTTTGGTTATGAAATTGGAACAATCAGCAAGGTTATTAAAGACACGTATGAAATAACCCTTACACGTCCTTTAAATCAGAACGATACCATTCGAATCAGTCACAACAATGAAGATGTTAATCTAACGGTTGCCAAACTGTACGATAAAGATGGCGAATTAATCAACAAAGCAGAGGATGTCTGCTATATCAAAATCAAAGAAAAGATGTCTAAGGGAGATGTAGTATATAAAACGAAGGATTATTTCTATAACAAAGAATTAGAAGCATCACTGGAAAAAGAATTTAAGCGGTTTAACCTCGATATTAGAGTATATGCATGTCCAGATTCAAAGCTTGTCATAGATGCGGAAGGCTTAGGCTTTAATTATTCCTATGAAAGCGAGGAAATACTGGGCGAAGCCATTAATAATCCAACAACAAAAGACCAGGTAATCAAGCAATTCTCAAGATTAAATGATACGATATTCGAACTTAATCATGTCGAGTATGAGGAATGCAATGCATTTATTCCAGCTAAACTGTTGAATGCAGCAAGAAGAGATATTGTACTGGGCTTGTATGACTTAAAGCTTAACAGCCAGCAGAAAAGAACCAAGGCTTTGGAAGCAAGAGAAAAAATAAGCTTTGCCCCTGTAAAACCATACCTTACGGCCTCTGTAACGACTAAGGAACAGTACGATGCTTGCGTGAGCTGTGGAATTAAGGAAATCTATTTTGAAAACGTTGTGAGAAGAAATCAGAATGATTATAAGGAACAAGAAGGGCAGCTGCTAATCGGAGGATATGGCGGAATTTATCACTATAAAGAAACTAATCCGTTTGTTACGGACTATTCTCTAAATGTTATTAATGCCACTAGTTGCTATGAATTATATAAATTAGGTGCAAAACGAGTCACTTTATCTTATGAATTGAATAAGAGCCAAATTGAAGATTTAATGAATGCCTATGTTAAAGAAAATGATGGCTATCCTGCACTGGAAATGATTGTATATGGCAGGGCTCCCTTAATGTTTACAAAATATTGTCCGATGAAAAAAATGAATCAATGCAGAATTTGCAAAACGAAGAGCTATGAGTTAAAAGATGAGCACGGAACGTTCCCTATCATTTCCCATGATGATTGTACAACGACTCTCCTTAACGGGAAGACGCTTAATCTGTTGGATGAGCTACAAGATATCCAAGGAATTGAGGCGCTCAGATTAAACTTCACAGTTGAATCCAAAGAGCAGGTTGTGAAAGTCATTAATATGGCGTCAGGCAAATTAAATGGCTCAATGAATAATGCTGTCTTTAATCAGGAAACAGACACAAGAGGACATTTTAATAAAGAGATTGTGTAGGCAGCGAAAGGGATGGTTCTGGCGATATGATGGCGGGAGCGAATCCAACAGCGGCAGGCGGTCAGATTATGGCGTACATAAATGCCCGGACGGCAGACTCTGCGATTGGGGTATTCCGTGTACAGAATTTATGCTTCTGGTTTTAGTGGTAAAGCAGAAAGAGGGAGGTTGAAGCCCATCTCACAGTTCAGGCATACAACCTTCGTCATGGACATACGAGTATAGCACTGCTATAATAGACGTATGAACACATATGACAAAATATTGGCGGCTGCTCTTAAGGTACTTGAGGAGGAGGGCGGAGCCCAATTTTCGACGCGGGCCGTAACTGCGATCGCGCAGGTTACGGCTCCTACACTCTACCACCATTTCGGCAGTGCCGATGGACTCCTGAGTGCAGCTATAGTGGAAGCGTTCAAACAGTTGTTTGAAAGCAAGATTGCCGCAGTAGAGTCGACCATTCCAGAGACGGCTCTTCGCCAAGGATGGGATGACTATGTCCGCTTCGCGGCTGCCCGTCCCCGGATTTATGCGGCGATGATGGGGCGGTTGCTCGAGGGCGCTCATATCGAGGCGGCAGAACATTCGCATCAAGCACTAGTGCAAAATGTTCAGAGAGTCGCCGCCGAAGGCAAACTGGCTGTGTCCGCTCAAGCAGCCGCAGATCTGGTCTGGGCTTCCGCCAATACGGCCGCTTGGCTGTATGTGACGGCCCAGTTTCGTAAGTCACCCCCGCCCCAACCCGACGTTGTTGATCTTATCCGGGAAAGCGTAATGCAGATCATTTTGACAGAGCCTGGAGAGTTCAGGCAAAGCCCTAATTTAGAAGACGTATAAAAAAGATCGCCTATCCAACCTGGACCTCCAGGAGGATGGCGATTTTTTTATGTTTTGCCAGGGTACTTCGTGTGCGCCGAGTGCATCACGCAACGCCCGCCAAACCAATGTCCAGGCCGCAGGATAACACTTCGAAAAAATGTATAGCACCGCTATAGACAACTTCGTATAGCGGCGCTATAATGTTTGTATAGCGGTGCTATACAGCGAACCATATCTTATCAAACTCAGGAGGGGTACGATGTCACTTCATACTCAAGAACTGGTCGTCGTCACAGGTACGTCCAGCGGCATCGGCAGGGCTACCGCAGAGAAGCTCGCCGCTGAAGGATTTCACGTATTGGCGGGTGTTCGCCGTCAGGAAGACGCTGACCAAATCAAACGCAACAATATCGAGCCGGTGATCGTCGATGTTACCCATACCGGCACACTTAAGGCGCTGGCCGAACGGGTGGAGCAAGATCCGCTTGGCCGCCCTTTGCGGGCAGTGGTTAACAATGCCGGCATCGCTGTTAATGCGCCTCTCGAAATGGTTCCGCTTGATGAATTGCGCCGTCAGATTGAAGTCAGCGTGATCGGACAGGTCGCGGTTATTCAGGCGCTCACCCCGGCCTTATTGAACAGCGGCGGACGCGTGGTCAATATCGGCTCCGTTGGCGGCAAGGTCTCCATGCCTGGATTCGGAATATACTCAGCTGCGAAGTATGCGATGGAAGCGATTAATGACAGCCTTCGCAGGGAGATGTCCTCGTTTGGAATCAAGGTTATCATGATCACTCCGGGTGGTGTCAGCACTGGCCTGTCGGAGCAAGGAATTACAACAGCGGAGCGGCTGGCCAGGTTGATGACCCCGGACCAGCACCGGCGCCATGATCGTCTGTTTGACGCCGTGAAGGCTCAGGCTGAAGCGTGGGCAAAGGACGGTATCCGCCCTGAGAAGGTGGCAGCAGTGATTTCACGCGCAATCCACGCAAGAAAACCACACACCCGCTATACGGCTGGTCGTGATTCGGCACTGCTGACCCGGCTGGTCCGTATTCTCCCGGACAAAGTCCTCGACCGGATGCTCCGCAGCCAGATGAAACTGCAGTAACGGGGGAATGAAATATGCCACAAAACAAGTTAGAACATGCCATTATTGTAGGCGGATCTTTAGGCGGTCTAATGATGGGGCTTGCGTTATCTCGTTCTGGTTACACAGTTACCATTCTAGAACGTGCAGATTCATCATTAAGAAATGGTGCTTTTATTCGTTTACAAACAAAGCCTTATAGCAATAGTAAAATTGAACAAGAATTAAGACAATTGGCATCCAATGGTAACAACAATGTTGAAGCCTGGTCAGCCATTCAAGAACGTTTGCGCAATGCGGTTGCTAAAGAATCCGGTATTACCCTACAGCACAATACACGAATTGTTAGTGTTGGGCAAAATGAATCATCTGCTTGGGCTACCAGTGAAGAGGGGCAGACGTTCAAAGGTGACTTTTTGATTGGCGCAGATGGATATCGCAGTATTGTCCGCCGCTATCTGAACCCCGATAGACCATTTGCAGATTATACTGGCTATCTGGTTTGGGTAGGGAAGGTGGACGAAGAACTGCTGCCAAAGAAAGACTGGAAAAAACGGCAGCTTTCGAGTGCTTATTTCAACAATAGTGCTGCCGGTACATTGACAACTGCGGTGATGCCAGGAATAGAAGGGGGAACCAATCCTGGCCAGCGATGGATTGGCTTCTGCTGGTTTGATAATTCGCATAATCAATTGCTGTCTGAATTAGGTGTATTAAAGGGCGGGATTGCCCAGCATTCCTTATACGGTGAAGCTATTCCGGATTCGCTGCTGGAGGAACTGTCACAAACCAGCCAAGCAAACTGGAATAAGGAAGATGATGCAATTTTGCAAATCGCGATTAAGGACCGCAGTTTAATCGGGGCACCTGTTAATGAATACATCCCTAATATATTGTCAAAAGGAAGAATAGCCATGATCGGCGATGCAGCTCATACCATGTCACCAATGACCGGCGCAGGCTTTAATGACTCACTTAATGATACGGTTGCCATTATGGACTCCATTACACAGTATCCGCATTCGATAACAAAAGCTTTGGGTGAATACCAAACCCTTCGTTTAGATGTGGTTCGTCAAGATAAGAAGTCTTTATAAATTAGGAGGAATTAGCATGAACGATACAAAGGACCCTTACGTTACTGTACTCTGGGAGGCGAGAGCTAAGGCAGGGAGAGAAGCCGAGATGAAGGCATTCATGACTGCTGCTGTCACCCCGTCGCGCAATGACCCCGGCAACATTGACTACGAGGCTCACGAGGTGGAAGGCCAGCCTGGCACCTTCATCATCTACGAGCGCTGGGTGAACCGGGGTGCCCTCGACCGGCACCTGAGCGCCCCCCGGATGCAGGAACTGGTGCCCCAGCTCTTAGAACTGATGGAGGGATCCATTGAGGAAGGGATTCGGCTCCTGCAGCCATTCCGTCCAGCGCAGTAAAACAAAAAATTTAGTAGAGGAGGCAAAACGTTGGCAACGATAGATGATTTTGCAGCACTGGATATTCGTGTCGGAACGATTAAGGAAACGGAGTTTTTTGAAGAAGCAAAGATCCCTGCGATAAAGCTTAAGATTGATTTTGGACCGGAGATCGGGATGAAATCCTCAAGTGCACAAATAACTAAGCGTTACAAGGTTGAGGAAATTGTAGGGAAGCAAATTATAGGAATCATCAATTTCCCTCCCCGGCGCATTGCGGGATTCAAATCGGAAGTATTAGTGTTGGGAGGAGTCCCGGAAAAAGGAGATGTTATTCTTTTAAAGCCGGATACTGATCTACCTAATGGTACTCCTATTGCGTAAAAATAAGGATCTACGGCGATGCTTTTGTAAGTCTCCAGTTATAGCTGGAGACTTTTTGGTATATACGACTCCGCCGCACGCTCACTGGAAGAAGCACTAGGAATAGCCGAGCGCGGCGGAGTTGATCCTCTTCCTGCCGGAGGCGCAAAATACACAATTCCCAGCTCCGCTTGCCAGCCTGTTTGGTTGTGGTACTCTAAAGCCAATACGTTCAAAGTAGAGGCGGCCCCAGTGCCGCCATTTTTACAGGATACTTAAAAGGAAAAAGCTGCTAGTAGATATGCATTTACATATGACTTCCGGATCATAATTTAATAGGTTATTGCTGCTTAATATATACCCAAGCTCTCTCATAGCTTGTGCATAAAATATATAGAGCTCATTTGCATCAAATCTCGCAGTTTGCAAAGTTAATGAGTAGGGGGGACGTTCATGAAAGGACTAATCTTGTGTGCCGGCCGGGGGACGAGACTGCAGCCTTCGACTTATACCAAACCAAAGTGCATGCTGCCTGTTAACGGGGAGTTTATTCTTGTCTCAATCATTAACGAACTTGTTGCGGCCGGAATTACCGATATTGGAATCGTAGTGAACCATTCGCAAGGAGAGATCCGGGAAATGATCGGGGATGGGGGGCAGTGGAACGCCTCTTTAACCTTTCTACTGCAAAAAGAAGCTAAGGGACTGGCGGATGCAGTCAAAAGCGCGCAGTCTTTTGTGGCGGATTCCCCTTTTTTATTGATGCTGGGCGATAATTTGTATGAGGGTGATTTAGAGCCATTGATTCGATCACTGGACGCAGATAAATCTGCGGCTTCAATACTGCTTCAGCGGGTCGAGGACCCCCGTCAATTTGGTGTTGCCGTGATCAAAGATGGGCAAATTGTCAGTCTGGAAGAGAAACCCCGCTATCCCAAATCCAATTTGGCTATTGTCGGTGTGTATGCTTTGACTGCAGCCATCTGGCCGGCAATTGAGAGAATTACACCTTCTCCACGGGGAGAATACGAGCTAACGGATGCGATTCAAATGTTGGTTTCGGAAGGCGGGCATGTTGCGTACAGCGTAACGACCGCACCATTTTTTGATATCGGGACCCATGAGCGCTGGCTTGAAGCGAACCGCTACAAGATGGATCAAGATCCCAAGAACTTTGTGGTGCCTTCCGGCATTAATTTCGTTCAGTGGATACCTCCGGTTAGGGTTGATCCGACCGCCCGCGTAACGAACAGCGTAATTGGACCTCATGTGTATATTGGTCCGGATAGCGTCGTCGAAGATTGTATTCTGACCAATAGCATTTTGACGGATCGGGTGCGATTGTCCCATGTTCATGCGGAGGGAAGTGTTTTTGGATCACATGTTCATCTAGCTGAACAAGAAATTCAAGAGCAGCCGGCCCGTCATATCCTGGGAGATCGCGCAACGGTTACAAGATACAATCCTGACTTGCCGAATATTTCAAAATAAATCGGCTGCTTACTGGGGAAGGGTCCAATCCAGTCACTGGGGTAAACATACACTTAAAGTAGTCAAATGCATACGACTATGCAGAAGTATACTTTTAAGGGTAGGTGGTCCTTGAGAATGATTGAGCTGGTTTTGACGATCAACGATAAAGACGGAAGCTATACGGCGCATGCGGGTGTTGTTCTTGCATCGATTTTTTTCAATACCCAGCAAACGATCAATGTGCACATTGTGCATGACGATTCCTTAAGTGAAGAGAACAAGTTAAAGCTCACCCAGTTGGTGGCTGTATTTCATCACAACATCTTTTTTTATCATGTTACACTTCCTGGGGATATGATTGAAGTTGCAGCCGGCGTTCATAAAATTGAATATTGGACTATGGCCAGTATGTACCGTTTGCTGCTTCCGAATTTTATTCAGGCTGACAGGGTAATTTATCTGGACTGCGACATTTTGGTCAATATGGATATTAACGAATTGTGGAGCATCGACCTGGGAGAACACTATTTGGGCGCAGTGCTGGACCAGGGCGAAAACTTGCTTGAGTACTTTACCTCACTTGGGCTAAGTGCGGAGCTGTATTTTAACTCAGGGGTCATTCTGTTTCAACTGAACAATATCCGCAATAAACAGAATTGGTATGGAGAAATGCTAGATTTCTTGCGTAATTTTCCAATGATGACCATGCCGGATCAGGATGTTCTGAATGCCGTTTATAGCTCTAACTATTTGCAAATGGATCAGCGCTTTAATACGTTCGCTCATAGCGAACTCGATGTAGATAATAAAATTGTTCATTTCGCCGGAGACAGCAAATGGTGGGAGACAGACTCACCCGCAGCACCGCTATACAATAAATTCCTTGCCATGACTCCCTGGGCCAGAGAATTTACACCAGCGCCAGTTTCTGAGCAGGAGCAGGCCAACCCGGCCCCGGAGAATATTCCCGTAAAGCGGCATAGACGGAAACGCCGCAGATCGTTACGGTTACGGATAATACGCAGACTGAGAAAGAAAAGAATGATCCGCGCCAAATATCGTCTTATAAAGCGGATAAAACTGATAAAACTGATCAAGCGTCTACATGTAAAGAAGAAAAAAGCACTGCAATTGAGAAAGAAGAAACTGCAGCTGGTCAGAAAAAAGAGCAAACACGTGATGAAAAAGGTACCTCCGAAAAAAAGCACATACCCTTTGAAGCGTACCTCATAAGGGTCTGTGAGAGCGATCCGCAGACGATCTACCGGGATATCGAAAAAATAAGCGAAGCCGGCATACCGATTGCCTCTCGTCCAGCGGAAAGTGCGGAGAATGCTATATTATGGACAGCTATAATATTATTTTTTCAGAAAAATACCATCTTCTGCTTGCCAGAGGCCGCTGCATTTCCTGCAGCGGCCTCATTAACTTTCAGCAAATACGGCTGTTCGTGCGAACCTGGCAGCGCTGATTTACGAAAGCATGGCTTATGAGCATGCCATAGCAGTACTGGCAAGCGGAAACCTGCGGTTAAGAATAGCAATAACAAAAGTATGAAAACGGCCTTTAACGCTGAGTTTGAGCGATTGTTGTCTCTGTACTTCAGGGATGAAGGCTATACACGCCGCTATTATCTAGTATTTACTATGTCTTCTTTCGTAAGTTCCTGGTATAGGGTAAGTTTCTCTTCGGCGAGAGAAATCATGTAATCAATTTCTTGCCGCCTGGATTCCAGTCCCATCAGATGCTTCTCAAGGATTTCAATCCGCGCTTTTAAGGTAGGATTATAATTAGAGGGATTCTCCCCTTGTTGAATTTTATCCATTACACAGCCCTCACGAGTAAATTCCGTAATCTCCTCAAGCGATAAGCCTAATTTTTTTAATTTATTTAGACATTGAATGTAGGAAACCTCGCTTTCTTTGTAGACACGTGCCCCTCCATTACTACGCTTGGGTTCATGTAGTACCCCGATTTTTTCATAATAACGAATCGTATAAGGAGTTAATCCCGTTTTTTCTGACACTTGACTTATCGTAAGCATCCGATTTCTGTCCCTCCTTTTTAATGCTGGTATTGAAAAATATTATACCCTGAAAAATCTCTTGACTTCCAGTTGACTCTAACTTGTAAGTTAACTTTACTAATTAAAATACAGGAACAAACACTAAAGGGGTGTAACAATGAACAACGAATATTTCACGATTCAACAAGCATCGGAAGGTATCTGGGGTGCTATTTCGGTTCCAGGCAGCGGTTCTCTTGGGAATGCAGCAATTATTGATCTTGGGGATTTAACCGTTGTAGTGGATACAACCAACCTGCCGCATTCTGGTGCTTTGTTACGTCATACTGCTGAACAATTAACCAACAAACCGGTCAAATATGTAGTGAATACACATTTTCATGGAGATCATGTCAACGGCAATCAGGAATTTATGAAAAGCGAATTTATATCTACCGTTTGGACAAGAGATTTGCTGTCTGATATGGGTGAAGTGAATATTGATCTCATGCAGCAAAACATTCAAAAGTTAATAACTAGCCTAAATCATGTACGTTCACAGCAAAGAGATCCCCACATGCTAACTGAAATCGACTATGATCTTTCCGTACAGCGAGCCCTGTATGATACCATCCCTTCCCTTTGCAGGGTGATCCCCACGATAACTTTTGAAGATAAACTCGTTATTCAAGGAACAAAGCGAACAATTGAAGTTTTATCTTACGGAGGCGGTCATTCTTTAAGTGATGCTGTTGTGTACGTTCCAGAAGAGCAAACTTTGATTGCTGGTGATTTAATATCGACTAAGACCATTCCGGTCATACCCTACGGTAATCCATACGCTTGGGTACGCATCCTTAAACGGATTCAAAAAGACCTCAAGGTTGATACTGTCGTTCCGGGACACGGGGATATATCTAATTCAGATGGAATCACGGATGTCACACGCTTTTTGGAGAAAACGATCACTTATGTTTCTGGAGCTGTAAAAAGCGGGAAATCAGAGTCTTACTGGCTGGAACAAGGGGTATTAAAAGGCTATGAGGATTGGCATCTGCCCCAGTATTTCAGCTGGAACTTTCGCTGGCTCTTTAACAGTATGCTTGTTCAAAACAACAGATGAGACAACATGCAAGACTGTTTGCAAAATAAATATAGAAAAGTGGATAAAGACACCGTAGAGGCGTATGAAGGAGAAAGTGACTACTCAGACGAATATGTCTGACAATGAATTCCACCCAGAGGAGGAGACGTTACTTTAGCGTCACAAATAATCATGCGAGTCGACCGATTGCTCTCCATGCTGCTGATCATCTCCGGTAAAGGCACAGTAACGGGCAAGGAGCTTGCCGAGCATTTCGAGGTATCCTTACGGACGATCTATCGGGATATCGAAAAAATAGGAGAAGCCGGCATACCGGTTGCAGCGTCCAGCGGCAAAGGCGGAGGATACTATATTATGGACAGCTATAATATAAGCGGCCTCTTTTTAAACCAGGATGAAGCTCATACGTTTGTAGCTGTAATGAAGAATTTACACGGCTTGTTTGGCAGGAACGAAGCTTTTAATGACATCATGCTAAAGGTTGAACATACCTATAAGCAGGAGCAAGGTAAGCACAAACTGACTCTGGATATGTCCCATTTCAGCATGGAGCAGGAAATTAAAGAGTACATAGGGATCATAAGCAAGGCCATCACGGATAACAGAGTGCTGGTGTTTGACTATATCAACCGGGATATGGAATACCTGGAGCGAACGGTGGAGCCAAGCTGGATTGACTTTCGCCACGGCCATTGGTATGTGATAGGCTTTTGCCGGGTCAGAGAGGACTACCGCAGATTCAAGCTCGTGCGGATCAAGCAACTGAAGCAGGGACCGCCTTTTGCCCGAAGAGAGCTGCCCGATGACCGGATCGCCGAGGTCATTGAGCACAGTTATTCGCAGCGGGACATACAGGTTGTGCTCAGATTCACTTCGCGAATTGGCGAACGGCTTACCGAGTATTTTCAGAAAGAGAAGATAAGCCGGGGTGAAGATGGCTTCTATCTCGTTAGGGATACATTTCCTTATGAGGAGGGCCTGCTGAAATTCATTCTAAGCTTCGGCAAGGAGTGCGAGCTGCTGGAGCCTCGTGAATTACGGGCGGAGCTGCAGCAATATATGCAAAATATGCTTCTATCCTACAATGACTGACGCCCTGGTGTCAGTCATTGTGTTTTATAGTGGGGATATCGACGGGAGGAATGAATAACGCCCGCTATAACTAGGCTAGGAGTGAAGCGACTAAATGAAAGCCGGCATTGTGCACGATGATTGCAATGAATGGGGTACGGAGGACACACGAACAGAACTGATACGGAAGCTGGAAAGATTGGAGGAGGAACGCTATATCCTGCGTGAGGGAGAAAGGTTACAAGACTTTACCTGTCTGATGCTGCGGCATATCGGCGACCCGGAGCCGGAGCTTCGTGAGCATATCTATTCCACTTTTCACATATGGCTGAAGCGCGATAATAAGTTCTCCTGTGAGGAAATGCGGCAACTTTTGGCTGTCCTGATGGATGACCGGCATTTGTTCTATCGGATTGGAAGCGAGGGCGATCACAGCGTACTCACCAGGGCGTTTGCGGTTCTGCCTATCGCTCTTATTGTACAGCGGCACAGGGATAATTCATTCTTGACTCCAAATGAGTTCCAGCATCTAAAGCATTCGCTGCTTCGCTACTACCGGAAGGAGAAGGACCTGCGCGGTTATCTGGCAGTTGAAGGCTGGGCTCATGCCGCGGCTCACGGGGCAGATGCCCTCGAGGAGCTGATCCGCTGTCCGGAAAGCGATAATGTGTTGCGGCACGAGGTACTGGGGGCGATTACAAGGATGCTGCATAACGGTGCCCGGATTTTTGACGAGGAGGAAGACGAGCGCATGGCCAGCATTGTGGACACGATGATTAGCGAAGCACTGCTTCCGCAGCAGGAGATTGCCGACTGGATTCATAGCTTGTCGAAGTGTACGGAATGGCCGGATACGCGCGCGCAGAGAATCGCCAGAGTAAACGGGAAAAATTTCGTGCGCAGCCTGTATTTCAGAACAAGGGTCCGGAATGACGGAAATAATCTTATTCTTAACGGCGCCATGCTGACGGCTGAAGCTAAATTAAACCGCTTTAATGAGGCTAATTAAGAAGTGCGCTAGAAATAATACATATGGAGGTAATTAAGTTTGAGTACTCACTACTATTTCAGTTGGTTTAACAAATTTTTTCCAGAGAAGCTGGTCCATTGTTTGCAGGAGGATATCCAAGACAGACAATCGCTTGTTATGATTAGCGCTGACCCGTCTGTTTACACAGATGAGCAAATTAACTTGGATGATATTTCTGAATGGACATGGCTGAATCAGGCTAATATTATTTTTGAGGAATATCATTTCATTGATTACCGCATGCAGAAGGAAGATGCCCGGCGCTTCATTCAGAACGCTTCTGTCATTTTTTTATGCGGCGGGTATCCTGTTTTGCAGAAGGATTTCTTGGCGGCTTATGAATTAGCGGATGTTATTAAGAACAGCAATGCCGTTATACTGGGTGCCAGCGCAGGTGCGCTAAACATGTCTGCTCAATGGTTAAGCTTGAATGACACGGGCCATGAAGTTGAAACAAGTACTATTTATGATGGTATTGGCTTTGATGATTTTGCCTATGAATCTCATTCTAAACGGGGCTACGCCACGTTTGTTCAAGGCTACCTGTTCCCCTTGTCTGAAGAGATTGATGTTTATGCGGCAGAACAGGAGAGCGCTATACGAGTAAAGGACGGCAAAATTGAAACAATGGGTCCTTTATATTTAATTTCCCGCTCAAAGATTCGGAAGTTGGTTGAGACGCTCTAATTAAGGTAAGTGGCTGTGACCTAACAGAACGAATTCCTTTTGATGTATTCAATGACAATTCAAACAACGGTAGAGGATCACCGACAAGCCCGCATAGGGACGCAGGGTAAACCAAAAACATCCGTAGCAGGTGCGATAGGCTCCTGCCACGGATGTTTTACTTTTTAGAGCGCTTCGCCTACTTGGTGAACCCGCAGCAGATTGGTGGTTCCGGTGCAGCCTGCAGGGACACCGGCGGTGATGACCACCAGGTCGCCATCTTGTACGTAACCGGCCGACTTGGCCAGTTCAACGGCGGCTGCTACGGCTGCATCAGTGCTGGAAGCGGACTCGCTGCGGAGCAGCGGGGTTACCCCCCAGGTCAAGGACAAGGCGTACAGCACACTCTCCTTGGTGGATATGGCGATGACCGGTGCAGCCGGCTTGTGCTTGGCGATCATCCGGGCGGTAAAGCCGCTCTCGGTCAGGGCGAGAATGGCCTTGGCAGAGAGCATGAGAGCGGTGCGGGCAACGGCTTCGCCGATGGATCCGGTTACGTCACTGGAAGCCTCTTCACCCTCAAAGCTGTAGCGGCCGTAGCGCCCCAGGACAGACTCGGCGCGGGCGGCGATGCGGGCCATGGTCTCGACGGACTCCAGCGGGTACTTGCCTGCGGCCGATTCACCGGACAGCATGACGGAATCGGTGCCGTCGAAGATGGCGTTGGCGACATCGCCTGCTTCTGCACGGGTCGGACGCGGGTTGATCTGCATGGACTCCAGCATGTGGGTGGCGGTGATGACTGGTTTACCGGCCAGGTTGCACTTCCTGATCATGTCTTTCTGAACCAGCGGCACGTCCTCCACCGGCAGGTCTACGCCCAGATCGCCACGGGCAACCATCAGGCCGTCGGCTACGCTCAGAATGGCGTCCAGGTTCTCCACGCCCTCGTCATTTTCGATCTTGGCGATGACTTGGATATGGCCGGCCTTGTGCTCGTTGAGAATACGTTTGATTTCGAGAATGTCTTCGGCTTTGCGGACGAAGGATTGGGCGATGATATCGATGCTCTGCTCAATGCCGAACTTAATATGCCGGATGTCCTTCTCTGTTACACCGGGAAGGCTGGTTTTGACGCCGGGAACGTTGACGCCCTTGCGCTGCTTCAGCTTGCCGCCGTTCTTGATGAGGCAGGTGATCTCGGTGCCTTCGGTCTTTACGACCTCCAATCGGACCAGACCGTCATCGATCAGGATGATGCTGCCGGGCTTCACATCTTGGGGCAGCTGCTTGTAGGTGACTTGAATGCGGTCCTTGGTGCCGAGCACTTCCTCGGTGGTCAGAACCACGGCTTCACCCGGTACCAGCTCCGCATAGTCCGAGGCCATTTTGCCGATGCGGATTTCCGGACCTTTGATGTCGAGCAGGACGGCAACGTATTGGTTCAGCTCCTTGGCTGCTTCCCGGATGCGGCGGATGCGCTCCGCATGCTCATCCAGCTCTCCGTGGGCGAAGTTCAGGCGGGCGACGTTCATACCGGCTTGGATCATCTTCCGGAGCATTTCGGGGCTGTCGCTGGAGGGACCGATGGTGCAGACGATTTTAGTTTTGCACATGACTTTTCTCTCCTTATATTTAACATTGACCTCTTGTGAAAACTTTCTCTAACCCATACAATAAAGCATAACGATTCATCAGAAAAATATATATATTTTCGCTATTCATCAATTTTGATGTAGAAGGCAGGTCCTCTTATGAATCTTCATGCTCTTAAAATATTCCACACCATCGCCGAAAAAGGCGGAGTCACCCGCGCCGCGGAGGAGCTGCGGATCAGCCAGCCTGCGGTTACTGCCCAAATACGAAACCTGGAGAAGGAGCTGGGTATCCAGCTGTTGGTCTCCAAGGGGCGTGGCATTTTATTGACCGATGCGGGCCTAATGCTGGCCAGCCACGCCAAACGGCTGTTTGCGCTCGAGCGGGAGCTGGATGAAGTGGTCCGGGAATACAAGGCCGGGTTCAGCGGTATCCTGCGGATCGTCGCCACCTATCTGCCAGCCAATCTGCTGCTGCCGGAATGGCTTGCTCTCTTCAAGCAGGAGCATCCTTCTGTGGAGGTGGTCTTGACCACGGCCAACTCCAAGGAAGCGGTGGAGGGGCTACTGCAGTATGATGCGGAGGTAGCCGTCTACGGAGGCGGCTGGGAGGAGCAACCGGGCATCGAATGGGAGGAGCTTCTGGAGGACGAGCTCTGGTTTATTGTACCCAAAAACCATCCTTATGCCGGGAAGGAAATTACATTATCGGAAATGATGAGGGTTCCCTTCATTCTGCGTGAAGAGGGAAGCTCTACCCGGGAGCGTCTTTTCTCCTTGTGCCGGGCCTTGAACGTGAATCCTCCCAAGGTCGGTCTGCAATTTAACGGGGTGAACGAGATGGTTCGGGCCGTCATAGCGGGCTACGGAGCCATCTTTATCTCCTCCCTGGCTGTAAGGGACAATGTGGAACGCGGAGAAGTGGGCCGTGTGATGGTCAAAGGCGCTTCGCTGCTGAATCCAATTGCCGTCTGTATCCGGCAGCAGGAGACGTTGTCGCCGGCAGCGGAAGCATTCCTCTCCCTGGTCCGAGAGCAGTCGAAAGGACGGGTTTAGGAAGTTAACTGTTCCGATGGGTTTCGGGCTATGGTAACACTGGAAAGGCTCAAGGGTTAACTTAGTTGAACTGGAGCATTGCTTCTTTCAGCAATTCAAGGAGGAAAGTGGTAAGCTGGCCAGCATCAACTGCACGAAGTTAGAGGAAATATTCCACCGCATCTTTGTGCTGGCTCAACTTGACCTTAGCATCCATGACCGCTACTACATGGTGACCTTTACTTTAATTAGTAATTTCTTGAGGGACTCACTTTCTGCTTCGGTAAGGCCTTGGGTAATGCTCTTTTCGACTTCCATGAATATGGTGTTGAATTCTTCAACGAGGTCGCTCCCTTTTTTCAATAAATATATTTTTTTCTGGCGCTCATTATCTTCCGGAATCACCCGCTTGATGTATCCCTTTTTCTCCAGCCCTTGAAGCATACTGGTGATGGTGGCACCCTTCCGGTTGAAATGTTCAGCCAGATCCTTCTGGATCACCCCTTTGTCTTGATGTTCAAAAATATAGCCCATCATTTGCCCCTGCTGAGCGTTCAGGCCCAGCTCCGACAATCGGGCGTTCGCCATGCTTCTAATCTTCATTCCAATGGATCGGATTAAATCCGAATAGGGGGTAAGCGAAACATGTTCTGTCATAATGCACACAGTTCCCTTTCTATACTTAGAATTCTAACTTTAAGAAAATCATAATGTCCTTTCATCTAACTGTCAATTACACAATAATACATTCTAACAGATTACATATTGACAGTTAGATTTCTAACTATTATAGTTCTATCTATAAAGATTACATTCATATCATACTGGAGGGAAACGCAATGATTACTGCAATTACCAATGCAAGAATTTTTGACGGCGAGAAAGTGATTGGAGCCGAAACGGTCCTGATCGAAGGCGAGAAGATTATATCGGTGGGCGGTGAGATTCCCGAAGATGCGATCATTATCGATGCTGAAGGAGGGACTTTGCTTCCCGGTCTGATCGATGCGCATGTTCACACTTCCGTGGAAGGCCTGCGGGACGCTCTGCAATTCGGAGTTACGACAGAACTAGAAATGATGGGCGGATTCACGAAAAATGGCCGCGAGACACAATTGAAAGGGATCGAGGATATTGCCGATGTACGATCTGCAGGGATGGGGGTCACACCTCCCGGTGGTCATCCGGATGAACTCATGCCTGGAGACGGAGAAATTCCTGATTTTGTACTGAAGGAATTGGAGAAGATGAGTGAAGAAGATCGGAATGCCCTGTTGGCCGCTCATGCACATGATCATGGAGAGGCTCCTTCGTTATCAACCCCGGACGAAGCTATAACATTCGTGGGTGATCAAGTTAGAGATGGAGCTGACTATATCAAGATTATGATCGAAGAAGGAACCGTATTAGCAGCGCCTGGACTGCCGGTCTTAAGCCAGGACATTCTGAGAGCGGCTGTAGAGGAAGCGCATCGGCATCACAAGATTGCGATTGCCCATGTATTGACTGCGGAATCCTCCCGGCAAGCGATAGAGGTTGGAGTCGAGGGACTCGCTCACTTATTCATCGACCGACCTGAAACGACTCCGGAACTGGTGAGAATGATTGCGGAGGCGGGTGCTTTTGTTACGCCATGTCTCGTCTTGAACTCCTCAATTATCGGTAAACCCGCTTCGGAAATAGCGGAAGATCCGCGTGTGAGTTCCAAGCTTAGTCCGGAATGGATTGATACTCTGAATGCCAGCTTCAATACCTACCCGCAAGGCAGTATGGAGGACAACTATCGGAACGTAATGGACCTTCACCACGCAGGTGTAGACATTCTGGTAGGTACGGATGTCTCTGTACCGGTACCAACGCTTGGCGGACTTGCCCATGGAGTAAGTGTACACCATGAAATGCAGCTATTGGTGGAAGCGGGATTCACACCTGTAGAAGCCCTTCAGTCAGCAACTTCGAAGACGGCTCGCCGCTTCGGCTTGGATGACCGCGGTCGTATTGTGGAAGGGGCAAGAGCTGACTTGGTGTGGGTTGACGGCGATCCGACGACCCATATTTCAGATACGTTATCGGTCCGCGAAGTATGGCAGCGCGGTATTCAGAAATTGGCGAAGGCCTGAAATCATGATGGTGCAATCTCAGCCGTCATCCCGCTGATAGGCTGCGCTCTTAGTTTTATCCTTTGGATAAAGGAATCCATCCTATTTCTGAACAACGTTCCGATCATCTCCTGTAGGCGGCTTTCGAATGAATCGTCAATAGAAGAATCCCCCTCAACCGCTTTGGAGTGGTTGAGGGGGCAATGATAGCGTCAGGCAAGCTGGGCTGTAGGCCGGACAATCAGCTCGTTCACGTCAACGTCTGCCGGCTGCTCTATCGCATAAGCGATGGCACGGGCTATGGCGGTAGCCGGGAGGGCATCACGCCGGTACGTTTTCATCATTTCCTTGGCTTCGTCGTCTGAAATGCTCTCAGCGAGCTCGGATTCCGTCACACCGGGAGAAACGAGCGTTACCCGGATGCTATTACCAACCTCCTGTCGTAAACCTTCCGTGATGGCGCGAACGGCGTATTTGGTCGCACAATATACCGCTGCCGTCGGCGTGACCGCGTAGGCTCCGATGGAAGCCACATTAATTATGTGACCGGATTGTTGCTCTTTCATAACGGGGAGACCCGCAGCAATGCCGTGGAGAACCCCACGGATATTGACATCGATCATTCGGTTCCATTCCTCAACCTTCAAAGCTTCCAAAGGAGAGAGAGGCATCACACCGGCGTTGTTCACTACCACATCAACACGACCAAACCGGCTCTGTGCCAAGCGGATGATTGCCTGCATCTGACCGATATTTGTAACGTCCAACTGTTGATAAGCGACGGAGCCACCTTCGGCTTCAATGAGGGATGCCAGAGCTTCCAATCTGTCCACGCGTCTGGCCCCAATGACGACATGGGCTCCCCGGCTGGCGAGAAGCTTCGCCGTTGCTTCGCCAATCCCACTACTTGCTCCTGTAATCATAACTACTTTGCCATTGATTTCGGACATTGCACAATTCTCCTTTTGATTTAAATTAACGCCATAATGAAAATGACTACTTTCCGCTATTTTTCATAGTAGAGAACCATGCCTGCGTGGTAGAGCACCGAATCGCGGAAATCGCCGTCCGCTGTAAACCCTGTGTCATCCATATATTCGATATGGTCGCCTACGATGGTATATCTGCCTTGATAAGCGCTCTTCCGTTTTCCACGTGCTTCGTCATACCGCCCGTTCGGCAGCAACTCATGCCGGATATAACCGTCTTTTGTCACCCACATGCCGAGATAGGGATGGGATTGTTCGTTTTGAGTATTCATTGAATGTTCTCCTTCCATTTGTAAATGCTGGACTGTATTCTGCCCTGTCACTCGTTTCCTGCGGTCAGCACTTCCGTACCTTGTATCGCATTGCTGACATGATTCATTATCGTTCTTTCGGGAAGCAAGGCGGTAGCCGGATCATACATAATGATTGCCTAATTCTCCAGATGAGGATAAAGTTAAGTTTATCTTATGGATAAAAAGGGGGAGAAGAGGATGGATGAATGGTTCGAGAAACAAAGGAGAGAAATGCTGCAGATCATCGAGAAGTTCACACCGGGGGACGGGACATATAATACGGAAATTCACGGTTTGCGCTTGATTCGTTCTTCCCGGTTATCCGAGCCGGTATACTCTGTCTATGAGCCTTCCCTTTGCGTCGTGGCGCAGGGTTCCAAGTTGGTCATGCTGGGAAAAGAGGTGTATCAGTATGGCCCGAGCAGCTATTTAACCGCTTCGGTACATTTACCGATTACAGGACAAGTGGTGGAGGCCTCGAATGAAACACCGTATTTGAGCCTTCAGATCCTTTTTGATATGAACCAGATTCTTGGTGTCATTCAGGCTTCCGCCGATGCCATTCAAGCAGGAAATGAGACCAGCCGGGGGTTGAAGGTAAGCCGGGTGAACGATACGCTTCTGGATGCGGTGCTGCGGCTTCTGAAACTAGTCGAAACACCGCGGGATATCCCGGTGCTTGCGCCTTATGCCATGCAGGAGATCATTTACAGGGTGCTTCAGAATGACAACAGCGCATCTTTGAAACAATTTGCAGTTATCGGAAGCCATGCACAGCGAATTGCAGGGGTCGTTGAGAAGCTTAATCGCGAATTTGCCCAGCCCCTGCGCGTAGAGGAATTGGCGGCGGAGGCCCGTATGAGCACTTCGTCTTTGTACGATTATTTTAAGGAAGTCACAGGGATGAGTCCGATCCAGTTTCAAAAGCAAATCCGATTACAAGAGGCGCGCCGGCTACTCTTCTCTGGATCGATCGATGCGGCGGAGGCTGCGTTTCAGGTCGGGTACGAGAGCCCGTCCCATTTTAGCAGGGAATATGCACGGATGTTTGGGCTGCCGCCGGTCCGGGACATACGCCGATTGCGGAGCTCTATTGTTTGACGAAATAACGATAAGAGCGGAACATAAGCTAACAGCTTCATGCCCCGCTCTTATTTACGTTCACTCGTTTTCCTGCGCTTTCTCATACTCTATATTTTCGTGACGGAAGGCTCGTTTCTGCCAACCTCAATCATGGAAATGTAAGATCGGTCGACATTGCATTCATACGCCAGATTTTCTTGGCTTAGACTTCGGCGTTTCCAATCTGCTACGCTCACGCATGGCGTTCATTTGCCTTGCATGTCTTTCGGCACGGCGGCGTCCTCTCGTTTTGAGTTGGCTAAGCATAATGAGCAGCCCCAATGTGCCCAACCCATAAGAAACGATATGACTCACTTCATTCCACAGGTTTGCCGCAGTCAGAAGGGATACCGCCCCAATGATTGTTGCAATAATCCGCTGTGTATTCTTGTTCTGAGTCTCAATCAATTTTTGCTCGAAGGAGCTCGATAGCTTCACCCGCAGATTTCCGCTATCCATTTTATCGACTGCAGATATGAACTTCTTGGTCGTAGGAAGGATTCCTTTGAGAATGCTCTTGCCTTCATCTACAACGTTGGAAAAGACATTTCCCCGCAGATCCCTACGCACAACCTCTTCGACATAAGGCTTAACGGTCCCAATCAAATCAAGCTCGGGGTCCAGTCCGGTACAAAGCCCATACACCGTGCCTATGGCTTTTCCCAAAAATGTTGTATTTGCCGGTAACTGAAAAGGCTGAGAATAGAGGAAATCACGTAACTCTTCAACATTGTCACCTGATGTCACGAAGCTAAGGTCAAACGTATCCCCGTTGATTTGCTCAAACAATAACGTAAGATTCCTTGCGAATACCTCTAGATCTACATTCCGTCTTAAAAATCTCAAACGGGTAAGGGCATCGATGGCACCGTGAGCATCTTTTAGATACACCGCCATTAGCAGTGCTACCATTTGCGTCTTCATATCCCCGGCAATTCGTCCGACCATTCCAAAATCGATTAAGGCTATGGTGCCGTCAGGCTGGACGAGAACATTACCCGGGTGCGGGTCTGCGTGAAAGAAGCCTTCTAATAGAATCTGCTCTACGAAAATTTCGATCAGCGATGTCGCTAATTTGGTCCGGTCCACACCCCAGGCATCCAGCTGGGCAAAATCGTTGATTTTCACACCTTCCAGAAACTCCATGGTTAACACTTTCGAAGTGGTATAGGACCAATGAATGCCTGGAACAACGATATCATCCCGATGGATAAACTGCAGCTGGAATTCTTCTGCATTCCGCCCCTCTTGCTCATAATCGAGCTCGTCCATAACGGTATCGTGAAACTCATCATACACCGCATCAAGATCCATGAAGTCTGTAATCTTCGTCTGGCGTTTCAATAACGAAATAGCAACCTGAATGGATTTCCAATCAATGGCGATAATGTCCTCGACCCCGGGACGCATCACTTTCACTGCGACTGCTTCACCTGTTCGTAATGTCGCCCGGTGTACCTGCCCCAAGGAAGCCGCCGCGATGGGAGTCGTACTAAACTCAGCAAAAATCTCGCTAATGGATCTTCCGAGTTCACTCTCAACCTTGTGCTTAATCTCGGAAAAATCAACGAATTCTACCGAATCCTGCAGCTTTGACAGTTCATCAATAACTTCCTTCGGCAAAATATCCACCTGCGCACTCACATGCTGCCCAAGCTTGATAATTAACCCACCCATATCCATGGCGGTCTTCGTAAAATACGCTGCCTGTTTTCGATACAAGGCTTTTGTCTTCGCTTCTAAGCGCCGTCCCGGTATAAAATACTTTTGCTTGCTCAGCCACCAGAAATCCCAGGCGAACTTAAAAATCATCCGCATGGTTCTTCTGAACCGGACATCCTTCATTAATTTAAAGAATTCGCTCATTCTTTTTCATCTACCTCAGGTCTTTTTTCAGCTGCCACAGGTTCATGATCATCAACTTCATCTTCTGGAATAGTAGTGTTTTTATCAAAGATCGCCTGGGCCATGCTTTCAAACTTTCTCGAAGCGCTCATGAAGAAATCCGCAAATTTGTTGAACATTTCGGCTTTGACCAGAATGACAGCGCCCTTGCGCTTATTTCCGAAAACGATGAATTTCTCACCTGGCTTGATATCAAGCTCTTCCCTTGCTTCTCTAGGAATAACAACTTGTCCTCTCTCGCCCATTGAGGTTGTTCCCAGCACTTTGCCGTGCCCGAATCCATGACTATTTTCTTTTTTATGCTGCATCCTAATCTCTCCTTAGATGATGAATCTGCATCAGTATGATGTTTCATACTAATCATATCATCAATGAATGGTGTTTGCTAAAGTCTGAAATCCGTTATTTGTCTGAAATTTGTCTAAAAATACTGTTCTAGATCCGCGTTAAACATGCATTCTTCCGCGTTTGTGTGAATACCCTTATGAATGGTGTGAAAGCCCGTAATCATTAGGGTGGATGAAAGGGGAACGAATGATGGAAGGTTCAGGGCTTAGTCAGGGAAACAAAAGGATTGCGGCGAAGATAAGAGGTTACTTGATGGTGATAGTTATCATTGTTTCGTTAATGGCTATAGGAGCTCCTGCAATTGCCGGAGGCGATCAAGGGGGCAACCCCACCCAGCTGGTCGTGACTTATGACACGAACGGAGGCTCAGCGATTGCCCCACAGTTTGTGTCGGCGTCCGGAGGTAGAGTGATGTTTCAGTATACTCCGGTGAAGGAGTGCTACAGCTTCGAAGGCTGGTACTACGACATTGCGCTGACGCAAGCCTATACTGGGTCAGATCTAATCACTAGAGACCTAACGCTGTATGCAAAATGGGTGGCTACGGGAGCAAACATGCTGTGCAGCGCGGCTACATTGACCTCGGCGGTCGGCACAGTAAGTGCCGGCGGGACGGCGAATGAGACGATCACTGTCGGGAGTGGCATCAATCTAGCTGCGTTGAAGGCCGCGATTACACCGGCGGCGAATGCAACGTTCGAAATTTACAATGCAGACGGAATAACGAAGGCGACGACGCTAGAGACGGGCATGAAGATCATCGTAACCCCGAAATCTGGAACGAATAAGGTTACGTACACGATAATAGTGAGTCCTCCAAATTTAGCATTAAATAAACCCGCGACGGTTGACAGCACGTGCAACGCCTCGCAGACTGCAGCCCAAGCCGTGGAAGGCAGCGTCATCAATGATAGCAAATGGTGCTCCAAGTCCGGCAACCGCTGGCTGCAGATTGACCTCGGCTCCGTGAAGCAAGTAAACCAATTTGTCATCAAGCATGCAGCGGAAGGCGGTGAGACTCCCTCATATAACACGAAGGCTTATAATATCCAGGTCAGCACCGATGGTACGAACTGGAACAAGGTGGTTAACGTAACCAACAATACAATTGGTACTACGGTAGACAATATAACAGTAGTATCGGCTCGATATATTAAGCTGAACGTAACGGTGCCTACACAAACCACGAACTCTGCGGCAAGAATCTATGAGTTTGAGGTATACGGACCAAGTTTTATTTCACCGTAAGGAGAAATTTGTTCGAGAGGTCGCACGAAGCATAGCAATATCGCACACTGGTGCATCTGTAGAATACTTAGGCTATCAAGCTTATGCTTGATGGTCTATTTTTTACATTTCAATTTCTCTCTACAAATATATAAATTTTTTTATACCAATAAATATTGTAAATTGTCCTGGTCCTATTGTAGAATCAAGAAGTTGTCGAATTATGGTGTAATATACCATCCTTGGGACTCGGTAGGACGACAATGTTCATTGATATCTTAGAGAGAGAAGGGGGAAGAAACAATGTTATTCCAAGCAGCACGCCGTAAACTCAGTCTGATGATTGTGTTTGCCCTGTTATTAAGCACCCTTACGCCAAATATGGTGTTTGGTGCGGTTGTGCAGTTCAAGGACATCACAGGCTCTTATGCACAAAAGGAGATTCAATCATTATCGGAAGCGGGAATTATCTCAGGATATGAAGATAACTCTTTTAAACCGAACAAGGCTATGTCACGCGCCGAACTGGCAAAAATCATAGTCCTGTCGCTCGGGCTGGAAGTAAATGGTGATCAAGCTGCACCGTTTAAAGACATTGCTGCGAACAGCTGGTATCGCGGTTATGTAGGTGCATTGGTAAAGGCTGGCATCACGGAGGGTACATCGGCGACTACCTTCAGTCCGAATTCAAATGTCACCCGTGAGGAGCTGGTCGTATTTTTCATCCGGGCATTCGAATTGGATGAAACGGCGAAGAAGCTTCCGGTTGACAGCAAGCTGTCGGATATCTCAGAGGTGTCCGAATGGGCAAAAGCGCAAGTATCCCTTGCCTTCAAAAATGGTTTCATTAACGGAGTCCAAGGCAGTGACGGCACGCTGAAATTCAAACCGAAAGAACGTGCGGAGCGCCAGGCTCTGGCTCGTCTGGCTTATGAGTTCACAACCAATAAGTCAGTATATGTCGAGAAATCCAAACAGCTTCTTGCTGAAGAGACGAATAAGGGCAAGAATCCTGAGGTTACCCCTGCTGTCACCCCTGCTGTCACCCCGGTACCAACTGACCGTGGGACGTCTGTGACAGTACCGGCTCCGGGAACGCCGGCATCGGCAACCCCAGTGCCAGCGACGCCTGAACCAGTAACCCCGGCACCGGTGACACCAACTCCGACACCGACACCCACCCCGACGCCGACACCGGCTATTCCGGCACCGGCAAACACGCTCCAGGTTGTGGTGGAGGGGGAGAGTACAGATGCCATTTATGTGGAAGAGTCCACAGAAGTTATATTCCGCTCATCGATTAATGCGGCAGAAACGGTAATCGCTAGTGTCTACCAGGTAGATGACAGCGGCAAAGTGATTTCGCAGATTAGCCCGCTATACGATGATGGATTGGAAGTCCATGGAGACAGTCTTGCGGCAGACGGACTTTACAGTGGCAAAGCAGTATTGAACGAAAGTACGGAGGGCTACATAAATCTGCAGGCGTTTGCTGGAGATGTGCCAAGCAGTGCAGTCTTTAAATTATCTGTACTGAAGCATCTTACGGATGAACAGCTTGCACAAACGGTTGTCATTGAGAATAATACACAGAGTAAGCTGGATCAACTGGCTGCTTCATATGGTAATCTGCAACAAGCCAAGGAAGAAACGGTGGCTTGGCTTCAAACTCAAGACGAAGTAGAGCATGCCGGGGTTTCGGGTGAGGGAGGAAGTATCTGGTATCTGCTGGACAACGGAATTCTAGGGGGGATATCCGCTGCTCCTGAGAATACCAAAGGGTTAAGCAACACTGTAGAAGAGGCTGCGTCCAGTAATGCATTGACGGCTGAAGCGTTAACGCAAGACGTGGAACAAACCGTAGCCACTATAGGAAGCCAGCGGGTTGCTGTGATTTCTCCGTTTTCTGGCACACTTCCATCTTCGACCGTTTATGATGCTGTATATCATAGCTTCGACCAGTCGAGTTACCCTTTCCTTGTGGAAAGAGTAAAGGACACCGCAGCGGGCGTTAACTTCTTTAAAGGACTGAATCAGTATGGAGTTGTAGTCTTGGATAGCCACGGAGATACTTACTATGATGAAATAGTGCTCCAGAAACTCCATAATAAATACGGCATTGATTTCAAATATGCCGGACCGCAAGTGATGTTCCTGACAGGAGAAAAGGCAACAAACGAGAATAAAAAGGCATATGAGCTGGACTTGAAAAAGGGAAGACTGGCTATTATATCCGGTTATTATGCTATTACACCTTCTTTTATTACACGTTACAACGATATGCTTCCTGACACCATCGTATATAATGGCAGCTGCCGCAGCGCATACAACGATTCTATGGCAGATGCCTTCATCAACAATGGTGCCAGCACTTATTATGGATATACCGGTTATGTAAAGCTTGCTTATGATCAGGCAATTGCTACATCCGTATTCACCGCCTTAAACGATGATAACATGACAACCGAAGAAGCCTTCCAGGCAGCAGTGGCTGCCCATGGAGCAAACGACGGGCTGGCAGCATTCGTCATGAAAGGAAGCAGCATTGGCACTAAGACCGAAGGAATCATCAACGGAACCTTTGAAAACGGGAATTGGACCGGCTGGAATGGAAACGGCGATGTCCGGGTAATCTCCAAGCTGGGGCCGCTTAAGCCGACAGAGGGGAACTACATGGCTATTATAAGCACAGGTCTTGGGTTTGAAAACAATGATCAGGGAGGGTATGACTACAATTCGGATAGTTATATCGAGCAAAGCTTCATTGTTCCGGAGGGAGCAACAACCCTATCGTTTGATTACAATTTCATTTCTGAGGAGCCTAAGGAATACGTTGGAACCAAATACAATGATACGTTCAGAGCAACGGTAACTTCCAGTGTATACATCAACACGGCTTCCCTCATTACCTCTCACTTGAATGGCGGGAATACAGTAACCTCCAGTGTCTACGGCAGTGAGTCCGTTATTGTCGGCACTGAATCGATTAATGAATCCACGGCCTATTGGATTGATGAGAACAAGGTAGCGATTGATTTCTACGGCGGGGATGACACAGCCTACATGACGAATTGGAAGCATGTACAATTTGATGTAAGCCAATTTGCCGGCAAGGGCTCCATTGTCCTCCGGTTCCATGTTTGGGATCAAGGTGACAGTGTCTTCGATACGGCAGTACTGATCGATAATGTAATATTAAAATAATCGAAAAACGGCTGGATCAGGGGAACCTGGCCAGCCGTTTTTTTGGTAAATAAGCTAATGAGGCTTGCGCGGATAGTTATCAAGGAATTTTGATTTCCATCTTGTGGTAATATATTAGATAGTCAACTTGAATACAAACCATTAATAGAATGGAGTGACTGAAGTGAATCAATTTCTTCAGATGGGAGCCAATATAACCTTAAGTACCGCCAAAGGCAGTGTTACGATTAGCCATGAAATCTCTGCTTTAATCGATATATCTTTAACAGCATTCCTGTTAACGGATTCCGACAAGGTACAAGGGGATAGCGGAATCATCTTTTATAATCAACCCGCAAGTTCGTCAGGTGTAGCTACTCTTGTACCATCCGAGACAATAGGCAATACAAAAGTTCATAAAATGAATTTCGACATGGGTAAAGTCCCTGAAGGTATTACTAAGATAGCTATAACTCTGACAGAGGATAATAACACCGGATTTTCGAATGTAAAGAATCTAACAGCAGAGATAAGCACCGGCAATACGATGATTCAGTTATCACCATCCAGCTTCACCAACGAAAATGGAGTCGTAGTATTGGAATTATACCTAAGGAATGGGCAGACAAAAGCAAAATCAATCTGGCGCGGATTTGATTCCGGGCTTGAAGGGTTATGTAAAAATTATGGTGTTGAGGTTGAACCTGAATCTGCCCCTGAACCTGCTCCCGCGGCGATAGCAATTCCTGATAATAAAGATAATCAATACACGAAGTCATCCATAAACCTTGAAAAGGTAAAGGGTAAGATAAACCTCGATAAAGGGCAAAAGCCCGTTATTATTGATAAAACACCAGAAATTACGGCTACTGTCTCTTGGAAGACGGGGACGGATTATGATATCTATGCTTTAGTCTACACAAAGAATGGTAAGCAGATTGATGTAGCTATGTTTGGGGCGGAAGGAACACCTCCTCTCAAAAATTATGGTAACGGTACAGTGGAACATACGGGCGATGTCGGGAGAAGCAGCCAATCAACGAAGACAGAGGTTATCAAATTAAGATTAAAAGATGATATTCTTGCAGTTGTGCCTGTGGTTTATTCCGCTCAATCCAATGGAACCGGCTCATTCTACAGATATAAGGTGTCCATGAGTATTGATAATCATAATGGCACCTCCGTTACGATAACCGCCAAGAATGCAAATAATAATGATACGATTTACACCTGTGTGCCGGGAATACTTCATAATACGCCAGCTGGCGTTATTATAAGCCCGTTGGAGCTTTACAGCAGACCGAATTCAGAGTTTAGGCCTAGTCTCAGGATGGGACCTTCAAATATGGTAGAGGTTATAATGGATGAAGGACCCTTAAATGATTATAAGTAATTCATAGCTTTTCCATAAACATTGTTTTCATAAAATA
Organism: Paenibacillus borealis; assembly: GCF_000758665.1. Lineage (NCBI taxonomy): Bacteria > Bacillati > Bacillota > Bacilli > Caryophanales > Paenibacillaceae > Paenibacillus > Paenibacillus borealis. The sequence continues at coordinate 8,061,086 of NZ_CP009285.1, read as the reverse complement.
TTAGATAAATCTTAAAATTTATATTCAATAGTGATACACTAAGATCAGGATTGATCCCAAGCAGGTATGTGGCTAAGTCAAGCGTGCCAAAGCAGGAGTGCCTGCATCCTTCCTGCAAATCGTAGGGTAGAAGGACGGTAGAATATGAGCAACCAACAAACCAAAACAGACGTGATTTTAATTGGTGCCGGAATCATGAGTGCAACACTTGGTTCACTGCTTAAGGAACTAGTGCCTGATTGGAGAATCACTGTGTTTGAGCGGCGCGCTGGTGCCGGGGAGGAGAGCTCCAATGAATGGAACAATGCGGGAACGGGGCATTCTTCATTATGCGAGCTTAATTACACCACGGAGCAGCCGGATGGATCTATCGATATTAGCAAGGCTATTAAGGTGAATGAGGAGTTTCAGTTCTCGAAGCAATTCTGGTCTTATCTGGTGAACAGCAGACGAATACAAGATCCGCAGGAATTTATCGTACCCGTACCACATATGAGCTTTGTAGAAGGACAGACAGACGTAACCTTTTTACAAAAAAGATTTGAAGCGCTTTCAAGGCATCCGCTGTTTCAAGGCATGGAATTCTCCGCTGATCCGGCGCAGCTGATGAAATGGATGCCGCTTATGATGAAGAACCGGACACTCGGCCAGCCGGTGGCGGCCACCCGAATGGAATCGGGAACGGATGTTAACTTTGGCGCTTTGACACGCAGCCTGTTCGGCCACTTGCAGAGCAACAACGTCGATATCCGGTTCAACCATCAGGTTGAGGACCTTAAGCGCACTAAGGACGGGTCCTGGGAACTCAAGGTACGTAATGCTAACGGCGCTGCTGAGCGCCATACAGCGAAATTCGTCTTCATCGGGGGCGGAGGCGGGAGCCTGCATCTGCTGCAGAAATCCGGTATTCCGGAGGGCAGAGGGATTGGCGGATTCCCGGTAAGCGGACTATTTATGGTGTGCCGGAAGCCGGAGATTGTGGCGCAGCATCATGCCAAAGTATACGGTAAAGCAGCGGTGGGTGCGCCTCCCATGTCTGTTCCGCATCTGGATACAAGGGTGATCGACAAGCAGGAATCGCTTTTCTTCGGACCGTTTGCCGGCTTCTCGCCCAAATTCCTGAAGTTCGGTTCGATGTTTGATCTGATAACCTCCGTTAAGCCGGATAATCTCGTCACGATGCTGGCGGCAGGCGCAAAGAATATGCAATTGACCAAATATTTGATCGGGCAGGTCATGCTGTCCAAAGAGCAGCGGATGGAAGCTTTGCGGGAATTTGTTCCGGAAGCGAAAACCGAGGATTGGGAGCTGGTGGTGGCGGGCCAGCGGGTGCAGATTATTAAAGATACGGCTGCCGGCAAAGGTACGCTTCAATTTGGCACGGAGGTGATCAGCAGCGCCGATGGCTCCATAGCCGCACTGCTCGGCGCTTCTCCGGGGGCTTCTACCGCCGTTTCGGTCATGCTGGAGGTCCTCAGCAAATGCTTCCCGCAGCATATTGAGGCCTGGGAGCCGAAGATCAAACGAATGATTCCTTCCTACGGCATATCCCTATCGGCAAACACAGCGGTATTGAACGAAATTCATGCTTCGGCAGCAGCATCGCTCGGTCTGACTAATGGACCAGGGGAGCCTGTGCAGCAAATTAAGGTAAAGCATTCATAAGAACAGCCTGAGAACTTTCCCGGTGAGGAAGGTTCTTTTTTTGTGCGCTTAATTTTCTCTAGAACCGTTGAAGGATTTTTCTATAATTTATGGAAAGATATGAGTGCCTGGAATCCATGTTTATTTGAGGGAAAGAGGGAATGTAGCTGATGTCAAATATTCAGTTAGGCCGTACCCGCTTAGCAGGAGCGGATGGTATTCGTGCGATCGCTTGCCTGTCCGTCATCCTGCATCATCTGTCACAAAAGCTGGCGATGCCCGCACAAAAGTCTTGGGTTCAAGAAGTGCAGTCGGTTTTTTTGCTTGGAAACAGCGGGGTCAGCTTGTTTTTCCTGTTAAGCGGTTTTTTGCTGTCGTTCCCCTTCTGGAGCGCTTACTTAAATAAAGAGCCGTATCCATCTATCCGGACGTATGCAGTGCGCCGTGCTGCAAGAATTATGCCCGGCTTCTATGCTTCCTTCCTGGTCTGTCTGTTGCTCGTATGGAGGCTGGACATTCCTACGGAGTTCTTGTGGCGGCGAATCATTACAGGCTTCACGTTTACGTCAGGCTTCCACTACACAACGTTTTTTCCGTCCGATTTGAACGGGCCGTTCTGGTCGATCAGCTTCGAGGTGTTCAGCTACATGCTTATGCCTTTGTTTATGGCTGTATTGTTTGTGCTCAGCAAGCGGCGTTCGTTCGGCAAAGCGGTCTTGTTCTGGATTGTCACGTTTGGACTCTTGCTAGCCGCAAACGCTCTCATTCATCAGTGGTTTACGCCAAGCCAGCAGGGCCGGGGCTGGCAATATGGTCAGATTGGCGGTGCGAAATTCTGGATGCCGAATTACAATCCGGTCGGATTCTTCGGCCATTTCTCGATCGGCATCCTGGCCGCAGGCATAACGACTGCAATTATGCAGCTTGGTGCTAGGGTGGAGCGGCTGCGTAAGCTCGGGGTGTTCGATGTAGCCGGTGCTGCCGCTTTGGGTCTTGCCGGTTTGCTGATCTGGCGTATGCGCCACCAGGGCGAATTTGACTTCAGCCTCCAGCACCAGCCCTATTACTTCCCGGCTTATGCCATTTTGTTCGGAATCGTGCTGCTGTCGGCACCGTTCAGCGTGATCGTCGGGCGCTTACTGGATAACCGTTTTTTCCGGTTTACCGCGAAGATTTCGTTCGGCCTGTATATTTGGCACTATCTGTTCATTACGTTAATCGAGAAGTACGGAATAGAGGATTATCACCATTCCGGGGTTAGGGACGTATGGCGCTGGCTCGGCATCAGTGTAACCGTCATCGTAATCTCGTATGCGGCAGCGGTAATTTCTTATTATGCCATAGAGCGGCCGTTCATCCAGTGGTCGAAAGGTAAGCCGTTCTTTCGGCGCAAGCAGAAGGATACATCCCCGGTTCACGCCGCATAAGCCAGTCCTCAGGCAGTTCTGTGCTATGTACTGATTGACTTTTGTCAAAACCTCGTGATACATTGTGTATACACGGAATACACAATTTCCTGAGGAGGTATGGTATGCTGGCATTAGATATCCGGAATTTAAATAAAAGATATCCGCAATTTCAGATCAAGGATGTATCTTTTCAATTGGAGAAGGGCTACATTATGGGTTTCATCGGGGCCAATGGCGCCGGAAAAACGACCACAATCAAATCGATCTTGAACATGGTTCAAGCCGATAGCGGCGAGGTATACATTCTTGGCAAGAGCATCGCTGAACACGAAATTGAATTGAAGCAGGAAATTGGATGCGCATTCGGTGATATTGATTTCTATACACGCAGCAAGATCAAGACGCTGACCGATATCACCAAGAAGTTCTATAAGCATTGGAATGATGAAACTTACTACAATTATCTCAAGAGATTCAAGCTGGACGAGAATAAGAAAATAGCGGAGCTGTCAAGAGGGATGAAGGTAAAGTACAGCTTGGCCCTTGCTCTATCGCATGGCGCAAAGCTGCTCATCCTGGATGAACCGACCAGCGGACTCGATCCTGTATCAAGAGACGATCTGCTCGATATCTTTCAGGAGCTCATCATTGGCGGCGAGATCAGCATTCTTTTCTCTACGCATATTACCTCCGACTTAGAACGATGTGCGGATTATATAACCTTCATTGAACAAGGGCGAATTATTGCCAGCTCCGAGAAAAACGAATTAAAGGAATCCTACCGTTTGCTCAGCGGCAGCGAAGCCCAGTTGGGCGAAGTGAAGGAGCAGTTGATTTCCTACAAAATCAACTCGTTCGGCTTTACCGGACTGATTCATACCAAAGACATTGATCCATCCTCCAGCCTGAGGGCAACCACGCCGAGCCTAGATGAAATCATGATCTACTTTGCGAAAAAGGAGGCTGTATATGTATAATTTGGTGATGAAGGATTTGAAATTAGGCGTAAACCCCTGGTTCTTCGCATTACCCTTTATTTTAGGCGGCTTAATGCTTATCCCCGGCTGGGTCTATTTTCTCGTCCCGCTGTATTTCTGCTTCTTAACGGTACCGAACATGTTTGGCGGATTCAAGAGTCAGAATGATCTGATGTTTAGTACGATGATGCCCGTGACCAAAACAGACATCGTAAAGTCCCGGATAACCGTGGTGGTTATTCTTGAGCTTATGCATCTTGTCATCGCGATGATCTTCAGTATATTTACGTTTCGCCTGTACCCTCATCTGAATTACATCTTTTATCCGCCGCATATGGGGTTTTGGGGATTATGCTTCATCATGCTGGCGATCTTCAACATCCTATTTATATCTATGTACTACAAGACGTCGTATAAGTATGGCGCGGCAACGACCGCATCCACCACGGCTGCCATACTATTTGCCGGAGGGGCTCAATGGTTGGGAATCCAAAATTCTTGGGTAAATAATATTTTCTATGGCTCCGGGACGGATAATACGGCGCTGCAGCTATCCATTCTGATCGCGGGTATTATCATTTTCATTGCATGTACGCTAATTGCCTATAAGATTGCCGTAAAGAGATTCCTGAAAGTGGAGATATTATGAATGTAACGATCTCGAATACATCCGAGAAACCGATTTATCAGCAGCTGTACGAACAGATCAGCGCACAAATCCTGAAAGGCGAGCTGGAAAGCGGTTATTGTCTTCCGCCCATCCGGCAGGCAGCCCTGGAGCTGAATGTCAGTGTCATCACCGTGAAGAAAGCCTGGGAAGAGCTTGAGCGGAGCGGTCTGATCAATACGGTAACAGGTAAAGGCTGTTTTGTAGCCGAATTCTCGCAGGAGGAGATGCTGCGGATACGCAACGAAATGGTCCTGAAGCAAATGGAGAGCGACACCTCGTACTACAGATCCTTTGGCCTCACCCTGGATGAAGTAATTGGGCTGCTGAAGAAGATTTATTAACAACTTAGCCGTAATAAAAAAAGGGGGAGCCAATGAATAAAACCGACCGCTTATTAGCCATTGTGCTGGAGCTGCAAGGCAGGCGAGTTGTCCGGGCTGAAGATTTGGCGAGCCTGTTTGAAACGAGTGTGCGGACCATTTATCGGGACATTCAGGCGCTTAGCGAAGCCGGCGTGCCGATTATAGGCGCCCCTGGTATGGGGTACTCCTTAATGGAAGGCTATTTCCTGCCGCCGGTCAGCTTCACGGTAGAAGAAGCCGTGACTTTGCTTATAGGAACGGACTTTATCGAGCAGCGATTTGATGATGATTATTGTGCCAGAGCTAAGTCTGCCCGCAGGAAAATCGAGGCCATTCTATCGGAGAGCGTCCGCAATGAGACCTCCCGTATACGCCAGGCGCTGCGTCTGCTTGCTCCCGGCAAACCGGTTACACGGTCAAAAGAAAGGAAGTATTTCGAAAAGATCCGTCTGGCGATATTAGAGGAGCGAAAGATCAGATTTCATTATTCAAAAGGAATCACGGATTCTATGGGGGATCACCATAGTGAGCGTACCGTTGCGCCCTATGGTCTTGTACTGGTAGAAGGATCGTGGATGCTTGTGGCCTACTGCGATCTGCGGCAGGCCATTCGCCATTTCCATGTATCCCGGATGACTGGGCTTGCCGAATTGGAAGAGCGATTCGAACGGCCGGCCGATTTTAACTTAAGTGAATATCAGCCTTCAGATGACCGGCATCTGAGAGTTCACCTTCGATTCGATTATGACGTGGCGGATAAAGTGAAGAAATCAAACAATCATTTCATAGAGGATATGGAAGAGCATCAAGAAGGATTGGATGTGATCTTACGCGTTCGCCAGCCGGCCGATTTGGTACAATGGGTGCTGAGCTGGGGAGCGAATGTAAGCGTGGTGGAACCAGAGTCGTTGCGGAATAGGATTTACGAGGAAGCCGAAAAAATGCTGAAACGCTGCTGACATTTCGTTGTCAGTAGCGTTTTGCTTAATATTGAGGCCATTAGGATAGATAAGTGATCCAGCAGACATCATTCATAGATTGTGACATTGTCCAGTATCGTATTGCCCCAAACAGGGAGCAGGCCTGTCTCTCCCGTAAAGCGGCTTCCGGCTACCGAGCCGTCCTGAAAGAAAGCTCCATCAAAGCTGCATTCCTCGAACCGGCAATACAACAATAAGGCGCCGCGAAAGTTAGCGTTGGCAAAACGGCAGCGTGTGAACGATACATCGTTCGCTATCACTTTACTTAAGTTGCAGCCTGTAAAATCGCAATCATTAAACTCCTTGCTGATCCTGGCATTATTCAGCTTGGCTCCCCGGAAAGAACAGTGGCTGAAGGTGTGAGTCACATATCTGCTATCCAGTTTGACTCCATCAAAGCAACAATTTGTAAAGGTTGAGGTGTTCAAGCTTGCAGAGTCATCGAAACGTGCATAAGACAGATCGGCACCCTCTACTGTCAGGTATTGTATGGTCTCCGTCAGGGTAACTCCCCGGTAATCCTCAAGCCCAGCCTCATTTTGTCCATAGGGGGAGGATGGAAAAGAGCGGTCTTTTTGATGCAGATTAGGTTTGCCTGTAACAGCGGCGAGTAGCCGGTTCACTTCATTAAGCTGGTCATCGTTCCATCTTGCAATGAGTGACTTCTTGTTCAACATAGATCCTCCTCTGATGCATAGCTCTTATGGCGATTATACGTAATAATGCTGCCTTTGCCAAAAAAGGTGAAAAGAGCGCCATACAGTTTATATAATTAGTATGACTGTAGCCAGAGGCGCGAATCTTACCTGTGGCTGGAAGGAGATTATCTATGAAGGATGCGTTAATGAAGCGATTGGAAGTTTTTCTCCACCGGGAGGATAATAGAACACTACTAGGCATTCCGGCGAGCCCAGAGGAAATCGTTAAGGCACAGCAGCAGCTGAATGTAAGCTTTCATGAGGACTACATAGACTTTATCAAAATGTTTGGGGGAGCATATGCAGGTCTTGCAATACATGCATTTTCGAATGGCTCTAGCCTCGGGAACGAAACCGTTGTTGATTTGACGCTTGGGTTCCGGGAGCAATTTAAGAACCATCCTTTTGCAGAGCTTCTAGCAACCTGTTATGTTATTTCCATGGATGGCTCCGGCGATCCGATACTCATTGATCCGGCAGGGAAGGTTACCATCTGTTATCACGATAGCGGGGAGAGCAAGCTATTAGCAGACTCTTTCGAGGAATTGATCGAGGATAATTTCTATGAATGGTGATAACCAAGCACGTCCTCCTGCTGGGTCTGTTAGAGAAGTTGGCCGTTATCCCATCGATCTGTCAGGGCCCCGCAGTCATACTCTTGCCATTCAACCCGGCGTGGGCAGCCTTTCCATTGGACCTGCGTTATTGGGAAAGAAAGCAGATCTTCATGTTGAGCCTGATGCGCAGATCGATTGGACTGTGTTCGATCCTTTCGCCACGCCGGCCGGCTCGCCCTGGCCGCGATTTCTACACTATACAGGAGATAATACGGGCTTCTTTGACTGGGCGCGGAAACGTCCAATTGAAGAGCTGACGTGGGCGCCAATCCTGTCTGCAGACATGGCAGCAGATGCCAGCCAGTCTATTATTCATGGCTTGCATATCGAGCTGGACCCGTCCGGGGGTCACCTGAGCCTGCGGCTTCCGGAGCGGGATTTCCGCCTGAGTGTGTCCGGTAATCTATCACACTTGTCGGCCACGGGCGGTGTACCATCTTCTCTGACACTGGCGCCACATACCAGCCGGCGCAGGAATGATGCTCCGTTCCTGCTGCCTGGCCTGGGTGAATTGCACCAAGTGACAAGCCTGACGCTACAGAATGCGCCGCTGGGGCAGCCCATCTCGCTGGAGTGTCTGGACCGGTTCCCGAACCTTGCCTCACTGAGCTTGTGGGGGAACTTCTGCGGCCTGGACCTGTTGGCCCGTCATGTCCGGTTAAGAAATCTGGAGCTGCGTTTCATGCCTGATTTGGGAGATTTGCCGCCTCTGGATGCCTGGCCGCAGCTCGAAAGATTTATCGCCTACAATGTGGAAGAGATTGCGGGCAAGCGCCTCAGGCAGCAAATGAAAGCACGCGCTAACACCCGCCCGTGGACCGAGCATGCTTCGGTGAGCCAATTGCGAAAGCCGGAGTGGTGGACGGCCGAGTATGGCCGCCCGTTCTCGTCCTGGCCTAAACGTCTGGCTAAGCTGGCTAACGAAGCTTACAGCGCTGCCCAGGCAGCGTTAGCGAAGGCCCGCAACTTTGACGATGCAGAGGCTGCCATTACTGCTTTTACCGTACGCTTCAATACCCTCAAAGGCATCGAAACCACAGAACGGGAAGACCTTAGCGAAGCGGTATGGCAGCTCAGCCAGTCTGAACATCGAATTGGCCAGCCTATAACAGAGGAGATGGCCCAGCGTTGGTTCGATGCAGCGCGCGATTACTGAACAGCTGAGGAAAACGAAGGAGGGGTTCACCCCGTGGGGAGATCATTTGCAAATTTGCATATCAAGTCGAACAATCTTGAGAAGACTGTCGAAGCTTTAAGGGAGCTAAGCGAAGGGCATGCTTCAGTGTTAGGCAAGTCAAATGACAGAGCTCCGGAGAGCAAGGTTGTCATGTACGTAAGCAAAAGCAATGAGAACTGGATCAGCGTGCTTCACGACTATTTTGTATGGGGTACGGTGAAGGAGATCGGCAGAACGCTGTCCCTGCTTACCCAAGAGCCAGTGATGACTGCCGGATATATAAATGAGGAGATATTCGAGTTGTCGTTGTTCGAGAATGGGAACATTCAGGCTGAAAGGATCTTTTGTGAGCAGTGGACGAGGGATGAATATGAACAACTCGGGGAAGAGCATATCAATGATGACTACTTGCAGCGGACGCTGAATATCCGCCATGAGGATTTTGACGGCTTTATTGGGATTACAAGCCCGGAACAAGCCGTAGATAAGCTGTCAGAGCTCACAGGCATGTCTTTATGGTGCGATTGGGAGTGGGTCCCGTACGAAGAAACGCTCGGAGAACGCTTCAAGAAATATGAATTTTGAAGATAGATGAGCTGTGGTAAACAGGAGGATTCCCGAATGCGGAAAATATGGAAAAAACGGATTCTGATCAATAATCCGGCTACGCTGGACCGGATACAGATGGAGCAGGATTTGCGCGAAGGTAACCAGGTCATTGTACAGTTCTCTCACCCCGAGTTCTATGGCTCCATCTTGGAAGAAGTGGATGAGCTTTGTGCGCGCTGGGATGAGAATTTCGGAGTTCGCTTCTATGCCCACTATTCGCTGTCTTTTGATTGTCATACGCTCTTGCGGGTCCCTAATGTCAAAATGCTGCACCTCGATAGCCTCACTCAGGCCCATCGCACCGATGCCTTGGACCACTTGGAGCACCTGCGCAGTCTAAGTATAGGCATATACGAGCTGGAGAACCCGGAAATTCTGGGGCTTGATACGTTGCGCACTCTGAATAAATTAACCATTATGTCGGATAAAAAGATGCTCAACCTCCAACATTTCAAAGAGTACTCTGATCTGGAAGAGCTTCATGTAGGGGGCAAGGTTAAAAATCTTGATGCTATAGGTCATCTGGAGGACTTGAATTATCTCGCGCTGCATTCGGTCAGCAAGCTGCCTTTGCATTTCGTTAACCGGCTGAGGAAGCTGGAGCATCTGCGCATTCTGCTTGGAGGCCGGGAGCATATTCAGGAAATTGAAGAGAATACCATCGGGAATCTGGAGATCACCCGGGTCCGGGGCTTTCATGACCTGTCCAATATTACGGCCTTTCAAGGTCTGAATAGACTTGTGATTGAGGATCAAATCCAGCTGCAGGAAATCAGCTTTGACCAGGAAATGAAGGCACTGGAGGAGCTGTCGATCCGGAATTGTAAGGGCTTAACCCGTCTGGCGGGAATGGACCAGCTGCCTTCGCTGAACACCCTTCGCATTCTCGGAACAGCGATAGATTATGATTCCTTTATCCATCAGAAACTTCCGGGTTCATTATCCTCCGTAGAGTTTGCAACGTTCAAAAGTAAAGCAGACCGGGAAATACAACAATCCTTAGCGGCACTGGGTTATCAATAAAGGGGGAAGTATTTATGTACATCGTATCCCGGCCTAAACCGCTGTCTGAGGGCCAGAACCAGGTGCTTGCGAAGGAAGCTGCTACTGTGTATCCACCAGCCTACCTTCGGTTCTTGCAGCGATTCGGTGAAGGGACTTATAGAGGGTGGATGAATGTCCAGTTTCCGGATGCGGAGGTGCTTAAGCCTTTTGCGGAGTACGGGTTATGGGAGCATGACGAAGAGAGTCCCATTACTGAAGAGCAGATTGGCGAGTGTATTGTTATAGGCACAACGGTGGATGGTGATTTTCTGGCCGTGCATCCCCGGATGGCCGGTCTGCTCTGGCTGCCCCGGCACGCGGAACGTGTAGAGGCGATTTCCCTGCAGGCACGGGAGCCGGAAGATGAAGCGATGTACGCCTTGGTGCTGGACGAAATATATCGCCAGGTGTATGGGAGAAGCAAGGAGGAGCCCGTCTATTATGAACCGTGGACGGGTACCCGGAGCCATCACTTTCTGCGTTTGCCCCAAGGGCAGGGACTGCTTACGCTGCCCGGACTGGCCGAATTATGCCAAAAGGAATTTCCGCCGGATTTGTCCATTGAGAATGCCTATGCCTGCTTCCTGTTCTATAGGCAGCTGGGCGGCTATGTACGATTAAATTATGCCTACCAGCAAGAGGTGGCCGTCTTCTATGAACAGGATGCAGAGCAGGCGTTTGCCGTTATGGAGCAGTGGCTCTTGTCGAATGGGTGCGAAGCGGTTGCAGACAATAACTGATCATCTGGGTGCTGCCCGGCTAACGGAAAGGAGAGTCATGTCATGAAGCCGATGCAAGAAATGGAGTCGCTGGCGTTAGCGATTGCCGATGCTGCCAGAACGTCTTTTCGGACTCTTTTTGAAAATGGTGAACGTTACTATTACTGTACGCTATATACTACCGGCGAGGGACATGCGCCAAGTCTCTCCGCCTGGTCATGGGAGGCTTTGGAGCGGGAAGCAGCCAGACAAGGAGAAGAAAGCGGCGCGCCGGAAGCAACGATTGCGGAGCTCATCAAATGGTCCTACGCCGATTCACCCTATTGTTGCTACGGGGATGAGAACTTTGGCGGCATCAAACAATTGTTTATGGAGCGCCCTTCCATCTGGGAGCTTGAAGAGGACGAGGGTAACCGCGAGTTTGATATGAGGCTGAAGGCGATGGAGCTGGCTATGAAAATGCTCGATGATCAAGGTGTTTTTACCTTGAATCAACCGCGGGAGTCCATATGCGTCCTTGTCGAGGTCATACCGCCGGACAAGATCAATACTGAAATCGCCCTGCGCTTGAACCATGCAGATTCTCCGGCTATGCAAGCCTGGCTGGCGGAAGCCGCCGAGTAGCAGCATCCGCTTCCGGCAACTCTAACCGACCCCAAAGGAGGAAACGTAATATGAGCCAAAAGCATGGAATAGACATGCTTGAGGAGCTGCGCTCTGAACTAACCGGATATTGTTACCGGATGATGGGGTCCATCTTTGAAGCAGAGGATGCTGTGCAGGATACCTTGCTCCGCGCCTGGCAGAGCTGGGACCAGATCAGGCAGGATTCTTCGCGTAAGTCTTGGGTGTACCGGATTGCCACTAATGTTTGCTTGGACAGGCTGAGGAATGCCAAGCGGCGGGCACTTCCGATGGATCTCTCTGAACCCGCGGCTATTATTAAGGAGCCCAGTGACAGCTTGCCCCGGAATTCCTGGATATGGCCGGCCCCCGATAATGCTACCGACCCGGCCAACATCGTGGTCAGCAGGGAGACCGTCCGGTTATCCTTTATTGCAATCCTGCAAATACTGCCGCCCCGGCAACGCGCTGTACTGATCCTGCTTGATGTCTTCCGGTGGTCGGCTAACGAGGCAGCACATGCGATGGGAATGACCACGGCAGCCGTCAACAGTGCTGTGCAACGGGCCCGGTCGGGTATCGCCCGCTCCAATCTCCGGTCCGAGGAGTTACAAGGGGGAGATGCCCAGGCAGATCAACAAGTGCTTGCAAGTTATATGGAAGCCTTCGAACAGTATGATATTGATGCATTGTTGGCCTTATTCCACGAGAACGGCAGCTTGTCGATGCCGCCATTTACGATGTGGGTTCGCGGCAGCTCTAATCTGTCGTCATTCTACACTATTACACGCAGCCATTGTTTGGGCTCCAGATTGCTGCTGGTCCAGGCTAATGGGGATTGCCCCGCTTTTGCCCAGTATGTACCCGCCGGACCGGATGGGCGTTTAGTTCCGTGGAGCATTCATATTCCGGAGCTGAAACAGGGAAAGATCACTCATATCCATCATTTCATTGATCCTGAGTTATTTCTGCGATTTGGATTACCGGCAGATTTGGAGGCGAGGCAGAATTTTTCAATCGACCGATGAGTTTGCGGCGGCCTTATCGTCTATACTAATGAATCACAAATGCGGGTTCAATCCAAACTCAAGGAGGAACAATCTTATGACGGTAAAACTTACCCCTTACATTACTTTGGAGGGCCGGGTAAAGGAAGCCATTCAGTTCTATGAACAAGCCATCGGCGCACAAGTCCTCTCTATGATGACTTACGGTGACATGCCGGACATGCCGGGCACATTCACGGACGATCTGAGGAGTCTTGTAGCACACGCCAAGCTAAAGGTTGGAGGTACGGAGCTTATGTTATCCGATGCTCCAGGCGGTTCACCTGTCGAAACCGGGAAACGGGTTACTATCTGCATTACAACGAATGATGTAGAAGAATCCAAGCGGATCTATGAAGCCTTGCGGCAGGAGGGTCAGGTCAATATGCCGTTTAAAGAAGAACCCTTCAGTCCGGGGTTTGGTGATGTAACGGATAAATTCGGCGTGACCTTTCAAATATATACGGAGCTTGAAGACTGAATGACGGATAAGGAGCTGCACCCGCTGAGGGTGCGGCTCTTTTTTGATAGTTGTGGGGTTATTCTGTGTGAAGTCTGAAATTACGTCAGGCGCATGTTACTATGGGCATCCGCCCAAGCACCCTCTCCGCGAATGCATATGATGATTATGCCTACTCACTTGAAAGGGAGCGATCACATATGGGATTTTTGCCAACACCGGGAACCGGCGGCGGATTTCCGGGGGTTCCGGGAGGACCTGGAGGACCTGGGTTTCCAGGTGGAGGTCCCGGAGGATTTCCGGGGACTCCGGGACCTCCGGGAGGCGGACCGGGAGGCGTTCAAGCGCCGACAGCCCCTCCACCGCAATTCGTACCGCAAATGCCGGCTACCACATTCGCCATCGACGCCGGGGGAATCAGACGATGCCTGTTCCGCAACACTTACATTTGGCTGAACAACGGTGAGCAATTCTGGTTCTTCCCGATATTCGTCGGACGCAGTTCAATTGCAGGGTTTAGATGGACCGGTTTCTTCTGGACGTACTTCGGCATTGATCTGAACCGGGTCAGCTCGTTCACCTGCTTCTAATAAGGCAGACAGCGTAAGAGAACAGCATAAGGGCTGTTCTCTTTGTTGTGGTACTTATATATAATTGGCGTATATATCCTAGAGTGTACTGAGCAGGAGGACGGCATGCAATTTCAACCCATGTATGAAGGCGGGGAATTATTTCTGCCGAAGATTGAATTTGATATGATACCGGGCCAGCCGGTTGGCATTATAACGGACTTGAAACGAAAGCAGCTTGTAATGAATCAATTAGCGGAGTATGCCGGGTTTCATTTATTTCGGGTGCAGCAAGGCGAGTACATGCGTTTAACGGTGGAGGAGCTAATCACATTTTTAATTCATGTATCGGAGAGGCATGAGCGTATCGCTTCACTCCTCGAGTATTTTGCTTTAAGAGAAGAACGGAAAGTAAGAATCAAGGATCTAAGCTCATCAAAAAGGATGTATGTGACCCTGCTGCGTGTCTTTTTTGCACATCAGCCTGCACTTGTCCTGGAGGAACCGTACTTTTATCTGGAAGAGCAGGACCGCCGTCAATTCAAACGGATTCTGGATGACCTGTCGGCAGACAAGCAGATTATAATCCTAACTTCGAATTTAGAGGATGCCCTGATTTCCTGTGATGTCATTTACCGGTTGAACGAGTCCGGATTTCACCCGCTCGATATCCGGGACTCTGAAGAGGACAAGCAGGAGGTACAGAAACAGGACGAGCCCAATATCACCCTGCAGAAGATCTCTACCAAACGAAACGACAAGGTGATTTTATTTAATCCGCCTGAGATCGATTTTATAGAAAGTGTAGAGGGTTCGATTCTTGTTCATGTGGGCGGGGAGAATTACGACTGTGCTCTGACGCTGACCGAGCTGGAGCAGAGATTATTGAATTTCGGGTTCTTCAGATGCCACCGCTCCTACATCGTTAATCTGCAAAAGGTCAGAGAGATTATTACCTGGACGAAGAATAGCTACAGCCTGCGGTTAAACACAGGCCAGGATGCCGTGGTTCCGTTATCCCGTTCCAAATTGCAGGAATTAAAGGCACTGCTGAAGATTTAAATGGTACCGTTCAGCCGGTTACAGCTACATTTCGGCGGGTTTTGATGGCAGGAAGCACGTATTCTTTATATATTTATGCCATCAACGCTAAGGATGTGGGGTTCATGGATGTGATCCAGGTAGAACGTATCCGTAAGAGATTTGGACCAAAGGATGCGCTAACAGATGTATCTTTTTCTATACCTAAGGGAGAAATTTTTGGGTTCCTCGGCCCAAGCGGCTCAGGCAAAACTACATTGATCAAGATTCTAACGGCACAGTTGAATCCGACAAGCGGACAGGCAAGTGTATTTAACGAGCCGGCGGATAGGATGCGGCAGTCTGCCCAGAAGATGCGCTTCGGCATTCTGACGGATAACAGCGGCCTCTATGAGCGATTGTCGGTTGAGGAGAATCTGGAGCTGTACCGTAAGTTATATGATCTTCCCAAATCTGCGGTCGATAAGGTGCTGCAGTTTGTGAACTTAAGCGGCGAGCGCAAAAAGAAAGTAAATCTCTTATCGAAGGGGATGCGTCAGCGTGTTACGCTGGCCTGCGCAATTATCCATGAGCCGGAATTATTATTCTTAGATGAACCTACCTCGGCTTTGGACCCGGTAAACTCCGCACATATTTATAAAGGCCTGCGCTACCTGAACGCTAGAGGGACAACGATTTTTCTGACTACGCATGATATGGCTGAAGCAGAATTGATGTGCAACCGGGTAGCGATACTGTATCAGGGACAAATCCAAACCATCGGCTCACCGAAGGAGCTTAAACGGCAGCACCGGAAGAATGCAGTTAGTGTTGACTTAACCAATGGGGAAGTCCATGAGCTCCCGATTGGCGGGGAGACAGCTGATCAAATCGCGGATTGGATGAAGCGGGGGCTCATTGACCGGATCGAGACGAAAGAGCCCAGTCTGGGTGATATTTTCATTAAAATGACAGGAAGTGAGCTGCTATGAGTATCTCATTCAAACGGGCCCGGGCGATATTTGTGAAGGATTACAAAGAGTTCTCACGCAATTATGCGATCTCGATTATTCTGGTATTTCCCATACTCTTCGCATTTCTTTTTCGAAGTGCAGGCTCAGCCTTACCTGGAGCGATCGGTTTTCTTCTGAATACATCGTTAGTGATCCTGACGAGTATGGCACAAGCCTGCTTGATCGCTGAGGAGAAAGAGCGTAACACTTTAAGGTCATTAATGCTGACTCCGGCCACGACCCTGGATGTTCTGATCGGTAAAAGCAGCCTGGTCTTTGTCATGTCCGCTGTTGTTCTGGCTATTTCTACGTATATCTTGGGCTATGAGCCGGCTAATATAGGAACGTTTACGGCAGCAATCATTCTGTCGATTATTCTATACACAGCAGCCGGGACGATCTGCGGTTTATTCTCCAAGACAGTGCTTGAAGCCTCATTATCTATACTCCCGGTGGCGTTCATATTCACCGGTGCACCCTGGGGAGCAGTACTGGCCAAGGATTACCCGGTCTTCAAGGTGCTGGATTACATGCCAAGCAGCCAGCTTGTGCATTTGCTGGGTCTAAGCGATACAGGACATACAACGGGAGATGTCTTGAAACCCCTTCTCATTATTTTGGCATGGACGGTTGTATTAACGGTTGTGTCGGTTGTTCTGTATGTGCGGCGGTTGAAGGACGAGTAAGGGGCTCTGAAGGGACTTTAGCCAGCCTCCGGTGGGTCTTTGGTAGGGCCGAAACAAGCGGCCGGCTGAGACTATACGACGATTATTGTCCAGTTGCGGATTTGATGTTGTCATAACGGGGCACGCGGGGTAATAAAGATGATTAGAACTTACGAATTTGGCTGAATTTGGAGCAGGAGCCAAGGAAACGGAGGGAAAGATCATGGCGGCACAGACAGTATCAGGCATCAGCTCCGTACAGCCCATTGCGGCCTATGGCGGTACACAGAGTGATGTCAGTTCCCTGGAGAAACAGCGTAACCGGCTGATGATGGAACTGGATAAAGTGAATGCGGCGCAGGGAAGTGAGATGCAGACTCCCTACCGGCGGGAGCAGCTGCAGCGGCAAATCCGGCTGCTGGAGTCCCAGCTCGTACTGAAGAGCGGAAGCAGCACCCCTGCCAATTTCGTACCGGCATCTCCGCTTCAGGATCACCTCCCCCTCTGGCGCAATGAAGGAACGGGAGGCTTCAAGGGTAGCGGTCTCACCGATCCCCGGACGGCGACGGTGGACTCGGAAGGCCATTTCAACGCCTTAATTTAAGCTAGAGAGTGAAGGTGCGGCGAGCGTCTGGTGATAAACCGGGCTTGTCGCACCTTTTTTGTGTGAAGAGGCGGGCCTATAGGAATGGGAAAAAAGAGCGTAATAGACCGCCGCGCTTTCTTGGCGGAGACGTCAGCCTGCCAGCGGCAGCCGGAAGAAGCTCTTCATACGGGGAGCGGGAGGTGCTGTTTGGCTTCTGTATCGTTTCCAGTGAAGCGGATAATTGCTTAATCATTATACGCATATCCTCAAGCTCTGCACGCTGCTGGAGCAGCTGCACCGAAACTACCTCGCTGGCCTTTTGATCCAGTGCGTGTTCAATATACTCGATCCGGGACCATATTTCATTCATAGCGTCACCGTCTGTACCCAGACTTGGATTCTCTTGCAGCGGGCCCGTTGTCAGCTTGTCGTTCGCGAGATACAGATTTATGCCTTCCAGTGCTTCGCCCTGATTAATACGGTCTTTAATATGATTGAGCTGGCTGATCTGCTGCTCCGAGAAGGTATAATGTCCAAATCGGTCCTTTGGAAAGAAATCAGGGAACATGGCCGCCCAGCGTTTGATCGTAGTCAGGCTAACGGACAGCAGTTCCGCGGCTTCCTTTGTTTTGAGAATTTCCATTTCAATCCCTCCAGTGTAGTGGTCTTTCTATGGTAATTCGTTGTTATTTGGCGGCTCCCTGCACAGGTGACAAAGGTAGTGCTGATTCGCTAAGCAAAGTGGTATTACGACTATTCTTGCTCT
The DNA here is from genome assembly GCF_000758665.1 of Paenibacillus borealis. Taxonomy (NCBI): domain Bacteria; kingdom Bacillati; phylum Bacillota; class Bacilli; order Caryophanales; family Paenibacillaceae; genus Paenibacillus; species Paenibacillus borealis. The sequence continues at coordinate 8,043,431 of NZ_CP009285.1, read as the reverse complement.
CTCCAGGAAGCTGGTGCATTTCATGCAGCACAGTATAATTGTATCCCTGGAGAGTGGGCCTGCCACGCTCCTTTCTTCATGGACCAGGATTATAGTAAGGAATAACTCCGTATGTGAGGCTGTGAAAGCGGTTACTATTATCATGGATTGTCCTAAAGAGGCTACAACCTATGGATCATATCTTAATCCTGGCTGATAAGAGGGATACTTCTTATGCGCTGGGATTTTTTCTGTGGAAATTATAATATAAGTGCAACCCGTTCCAACAATTCCCTACTGTATAGATAAGAGATTAAAAGGAGAATGACAGATGGAAGATCAGGGAATAGTCCACCTATACTTACAGCGTTCACAGCAGGCCATTGTAGAAACTAAGAATAAATACGGGGCTTACTGCAGAGTGATTGCCCGAAACATCCTTTCCAATATCTCAGATATTGATGAATGTGAGAATGATACATATTTGGCTGCGTGGAATACAATTCCGCCAACGATGCCCAGGAAGCTATCTGTTTTTGTAGGAAGAATCACCCGTAATATAGCGCTTGATAGACATAGTTATAATACAGCCAAGAAACGTAACCGTCAGTTTGAAGCCATTCTAACCGAACTGGAAGGATGCATAGCTTCACCGGAGACTGTAGAAACAGAGTACGAAGCAGGTGAAACCGTAAGCTTGATCAATGAATTTCTGTATGACATCGATGAGCAAGCCCGAAATATATTTATCAGAAGGTACTGGTATTCGGATTCTATAGAGGATCTTGCTATGAGATTTCAGATGAGCAGCAGTAAAGTGAAGTCCATTCTTTTCAGGACAAGAAATAAGCTCAGAGTTCATTTAGCCAAGGGGGGAGTTCACCTGTGAAAAGAGAAGAGTTATACCGGGAGATCGGACTTATTGATGAGGATTTAATTGAAGCAGCCGGGCAGAGCGGGACAGTGAACAAGAAAAAAGGCTTTTCTAAGAAATGGGTTGCTTTGGTTGCATGTCTTGTACTCTATAGTTCAACCGCTTCTGCTCTATTAGCAACCGAATATTATAAGAATCAGAACGCAGAGCCGTATATCCGTTATCTGAGAGCTGAAGACATGGAGTTACTGCCCGTTCCCAAGTATGACGGGATGAAATTTCTGCAGGCCCTCACAAGTGATAATGAAGAACATGTATATATTGCTATTAACCGGCTTGTGGAAGGCTTCAATGATCCAAGCTTAAGAGCAAAGGCTTTACAGAAACTTCAGCCGTTTGCACGGAATGAGAATCCCAAAATCGCCGATGCGGCTGCTTTTGCCATAGATATTCTCTCACAAAGTTACCGGAGTCCGTATATTGTTAAACTGGCAGACGGCAGTATGTTATTTACGTTATTTAATCATTATTCGGATTATGGAAGTCAGAATGTCCTATGGAGGATCAAAGACAATAAGCTGGAGGAATATTCAAGCTTCTCTGCACCCTCTCTGTACATCACAGATATTATTCCTTCACCCGATAAGAGGTTAGTTGCGGTCGTCACCTGCTCTAATAAAAGTGAATTTGTGCAGATCATCAATGTGGAAGCAGGAAGAACCAGCCCGGAGTTAGTCGAATCCGCAAGAGTCAAATATGGGGCGGAGCAAGAAATAGACACATGGATCCGCCCGGATTATGAGAATTACAGCTATGCGGATCATATCGTGTGGAAGGACAATGACACCTTGGAGTTTCAGGGTTCCCTGGCCTATCAGGATACGGAGATTATAGAGAATGTCACTGTAACGTACCAGTTTAGCAGCAAGGTGATCGAAGTGAAGAAACTTAATTAGTCTGCGCAAAGCAACGAATATAAGAAAACCGTGAGCCGCCTGTGAGGGCGGCCTTATATTTATTATTTAAGGCGGCGGGTCAATGCCCAGAATAGCAGTGCCAGGGCACTGACGATTGCGCCTAACAAGCATACTCCGCTCCAGCCAAAGTAAGCATAGATGCTGGTGGATGCGATGGACCCGGTGGCGCTGCCTATGGAATAGAAAATCATATACCCGGCGGTAAGCCTGCTGCGTGCCTCAGGGCGTACCGTAAGAATCATGCTCTGGTTAGTAACATGCACGGCTTGTACTGCCAGATCGAGCAGGATAATGCCGATGATTAGCGCAGGAAGCGAATGCTCCGTATAACTTATGGGCAGCCATGACAGAAGCAACAGTATTAATGCCACACCTGTAGTCCTCTGCCCCAGACCCCGGTCGGCAAGACGGCCTGCCTGCGCTGCTGCTAACGCTCCCGCTGCACCGGCAAGTCCAAAAGCGCCGATTGAAGTATGGGATAGAGACAGCGGCGGAGCGCTGAGCGGCAGCACCAGGGAAGTCCATAATATACTGAACGCGGTAAAAATCAGCAGGGCCAGCACAGCGCGGATGCGCAGGATCCGTTCCTGTGCGAACAGCTGGAACAACGAATGCAGCAGCTGCAGGTAGGATAAGGATTCTCTTGAGGGCTCATCCTTGGGCAGTACCCGAAACAATACTCCAGCCATAATTAGTGTTAATCCCGCAGAGACCAGGTAGACGGAGCGCCAGCCGGCTATATCCGTCAATACACCGGCGAATGTCCGTGCGAGCAGAATCCCAATTACGATTCCACTGGTTACCACGCCCACGGTACGTCCGCGCTCTGCCGGGGCTGCCAAAGTTGCCGCGAAGGCAACCAGTGTCTGTGTGACTACGGCAAGCAATCCAACGGCAGCTATGGCTATGAATAATATCCGGCTGGTAGGGGCGGTGCCAACTACAATCAACGCCAGCACGGATACCAGCATCTGTCCGGCGATCAGCCAGCGCCGGTTCAATAAATCGCCGAGGGGCACCAGCAACAGCAATCCAAGCGCGTAACAGACTTGAGTGATGGTGATAACGAGGCCGACGGAGGAATGAGTAATCCCGAATTCTTGCGAGATAGCGTCCAGCAGGGGCTGCGCGTAATAAATATTGGCGACTGCCAGTCCGCAGGCGATGGCAAATAAGAGTGCAACACTCCGGGACATCGGAGATGCTGGAGCCGATTCGGATGCTATAAGCGGTTGTTCAACTACCTTTCCCAAAGAGACGCCTCCTTAAAAGAATGTATAACGGATCGGATAATAAAATACTGATCGGTATAAAATATGTCTCGATAAATATAACTACAAACAAATATAATTGTCAATACATTGACTTAATAGCGTGATAAACATAAAATCATAATATACTGATCGATATGAAAAGAGGGGTTCCGATGGCCCGGCAACGTGAATTTGAGGAAGACAAGGTATTGGATGCAGCGATGCAGCTATTCTGGGAAAAAGGGTTCGAAGCTACCTCCTTAAGCGATCTGACTTCAAGAATGGGCATTCAGCGCCCCAGCCTATACTCCGCCTTTGGAGATAAAAAGGGTCTATTTGAAGCTGCGCTGCGCAAATATACGAGTGCTCACGCGGCCTCCATCCGGGGTAAGCTCCAGACTAATTCTTCTGTTAAAGAGGCATTTCGCAGTTTTTTTGAGAATCTAGTGGCACAGGAATATGGGAAAGACCCGAACTGGGGATGCTTCTGTCTCAACTCGATGGTGGAGCTTGCACCGCATGATGAGAAATTCGCAATTCTGACCAGAGAACATCAGATGTATCTCTCGGTAATCTTCCAGGAAACGATTGAACGGGGGTTGCGTTCAGGTGAGCTTGATCCCGGGATTAACGCGAAGAGTCTGGCGCAGACCCTGGTCATATCATTAATTGGACTTACAGTGTTCATGAAATCCCGGCCTGAACGGGCCTTTGTTGATAATTCTGTCAGAGAAATATTGACATTGTTGAGATAGAATCATGAATAGGAGAGTCTGATTAGAGAAGGGTTGGCTTAGAATGCTGCTGACGACTGAGGACCAATTAATTGGCGAGATCGCAGGCTGGCTGAAGAAGCATCTATCGGTTGAGCTGCTGTCTGCCGGGCGTGTGAATCGCGGGCTAATGAACGAGAAGTGGATTATCGGGACGAATAAGGGACGGCTGTTCGTGAAATGCTATCACCCCGGGCGGTTTAAGATGGATGATCCGGAGTTTCGCAGCAAGATTGAGCATGCGCTGCAGCAGCAGCTTCTGTGGTATCAGTCGGGAGGACCGTGTCCTGAGCCGCTGACGATGGAAGGGCGCTGCATGCACATCCTGCCGTGCGGAAGGTACATGTCCGTCATGACATGCTGTCCGGGCGTGATGGTACCTGCCGGTATGATCGGTGAGCAGGCGATGCATTCACTCGGACGGGCTGCCGCCGATATGCATACCGTCTGGGATTCCGCAGGTGCATCAGGGGTCGGAGCAACAGTCCCGGCGGGTGAACCGGCCTGGCAGTTGTCGCGCGAGGAGATGGAGCGCACCTGGGAGGTAAGCTGGGAGGCAGCGCGCAGCTCGTCCGGGCGTGTCCGGAGCGCGTTGCAGTTACAGAAGGCGGTTGCGGATTCACTTGGAGATGATGATTTTACACCTCTGACAGCGGGCTGGGCCCACCTTGATCTGTGGGCGGACAACCTGCTGTTCGAAGGAGATGCGCTGGCAGCCATCGTTGATTTCGACCGGGCACGCTACTCGTTTCCGGCGCTCGATCTCGGGCGGGCGGTCCTTTCCGGTACGCTCGGCGGGAGCGGATTCCGCAGGGATGCGGTTGCTGCTTTCGCTGAAGGCTACCGTAGTGTACAGCCGCTGCCGCCGGGCTCGCTTTTGAAGGCAGTCAAGTACGTGTGGTGTATTGAATCACTTTGGTGGATTAAGCCGGCGCTCGAATCGTCGAGCAGTGTCCCTGTCCGCTTTGCCGAAGAAATGATTTATACTGCGGAGCATTGGGACCAGCTGGATACACTTCTTGGGGATATTTAGCCTGCTGCATTCGTCTGATATGGCTAAACCGATGTATGAAAGCTTTGGATTTTATTTAAAGCCAGACCTTCATTCCCATTAAAAAAGCTTTCCACAACCCCCTCCCGGGCGATTATGAAAAGCTGTCTTACATACGCTTTTTATTACAATCCCCTAAAACTTCTCCGGGAACTGCTTGATAATGCCTGATGACAGAACATCCGCTAAATGAATCATATGGATCTCGTTCTTGTCGGTTGCGGCAATATCGGCCTCCCAGTCTCCATTTAGACAGTTCAGCACAATGTCTGTAACTAACTGGAGGTGCTCATACAGCATCTCCTGTACCACTTTAAACGGCCAGTTCGGATTCAATGCGCTTAAAAAAGTTGCAATATCATCGGCATTCTTATGCCAATCGGCCTGCAGCTTCTTCACTTCAGCCTGATTGCCCGCTTTGGCGGCTGCTACAATCTTGCCTGCAATCCCAATATGCTCTTTCAACAGCTCCGCAAGCTTATTGCCGGCGGCCTCTCCGTAATACGGTTTGAATACATCGCCTATGTCCTGCTGGTTTCTCAGCAGCCGATTGAGTACGTCCTTCTGGTCCGGGTTATTAGAGATGGCACTGACAATATAGCTCCGCGTCCATATGGTATGGTCAATCCATACCTTCTGCATATCGCTTTTCAGCTGAACCATCTTGGGGCTGAAGCAAACAACAGCTTCTTGCTTGCCGCCTGCCTGTGCCTGTACGGGCCCTGCTGCCTGCGTCAAGGTGAGTGCAAGCACCAATGTTAACGCCAGCAGCCATTTGTTTTTCAAATTCATCTGCTCCTTTATGTGTGCGTTTGAAATGGCTTGTATTATTATGGCTGAAGCGGAGGGTTATATTCAGAATAGGGTATTATGGTTTTGTCGTTCTTCTACTTTTCTTCCAATTGTTGTTGCCTAATCCTCTATTTGCAAATATTATAGATTCATAATACTCCATGACATTACATCATTTTTCGAACTATTATTTGTAATAATACGAGGAGGAACGGTAGCGATGTTCAGGAAAAGGATTATGAAACGAAGCTTTGCTCTATTAGTAATTCTAGTATTGGTATTATCTTCTATTCCGCTCAAGCCTGCCCTGGCTCAAGAGGACTCAACGGGCGGCCAGCAAGAAACGGTCTACACGGGAGAGGGTTATGAGGTAATCTACACCATTTCGTCCAAATGGGAGGGGGCCTTCAACGCGGATGTCACCATCAGGAATACGGGCGACCGGACGATTGAGAATTGGTCGCTGGACTTCAGCCAGCCCTATGAAATCACTAATATCTGGAACGGGATTGTGCAGGCCTATGAGAATGGTGCTTATGTCATCAAGAATGCAGGGAGCAATCAAGACATACCTGCGGGCAGCAGCGTGAATTTTGGCTTCACGGCGAAGTGTGACGGGGAACTGGTCCTGCCGTCAGCGTTTGATATGCAAGGCAGCGAACAGATCGTGCCGGCCGGGGACTATGAAACAAGCTTCAAAGTGACGAGTGATTGGGGAAGCGCTTTTAACGGTGAAATCGCAATTAAGAATATATCGCAGACCACAATTGAGGACTGGAAGCTGAGTTTTGATTACGAGGGGAATCTGGAACGGTTCTGGACGGCCGAAATCACCGGGCATACCGGTAATCATTACGTCATACATAATGCGGGCTACAACGCCAACATTCAGCCGGGGGAGACGCTGACACTCGGGTTTTCCGGGAATCCGGGAAATGTACTCAATGAGCCTGCGGGCTATGAGCTGACGCAGATTGCGCTCAAGCAGGATGTACCTGAACCGGAGGAAGTCTCCGTGCAGCTGGATACGGGCGGTTTAGAACTTCAGAACAGTGCAGACGGCGACTACTACTTCCTGAGAACGAAGCTGGACAAGCTGTCGGGAACACTGGGAGGGACATCACGCATCAAGACCTTTACCTACCAGACTTCTGATAAGAATAAAACAGTCTTGCAGCAAGGATCTATTCCTGTAAGTGAGGCCTGGTCCGTGGAAGGCATAGGGCTGGGTGTTGGCTATAATCTGCTGAAGCTAAGCGCGCAGTTAAGTGATGGTTCTGAGGTTGCCAAAGAGTATATCATCGTCAATTTCGACGAGAATAATCTGGATAACCTAGGGATTGACCGGGAGCTAGACAGTGACGGTGACGGAATTAGCGATTATTACGAAGAACATTATGGTCTCTCGGTTACCAGTAAAGATACTGATGGAGACGGATTAAGCGACCGGGATGAGATTATCGTATTGAAGCTGAATCCGCTGGAACTGGACAGTAATCAGGACGGAATTCTGGATGGGGACGAGGACAGCGATAACGACGGATTAACCAACCTGGAAGAATTGTCCTATCAAACGAGTCTGATCAGCGCGGATACGGACGGTGATGGTCTTTCGGACGGCGAAGAGGTTCAGACGTACCAGACGGACCCCCTGAAGGCGGACACCGATGGCGACGGGCTGTCGGACGCCTGGGAGGTGAAGATCGGAAGCAATCCGCTCGTGACCGAAGCGAAGTTCTCAAGAACGGTTGCGGTTGAAGATGCGGATGCCAAGGCAGTTCCCAGCGTTACCGTTGAAGGGGTCAGCGCGGAACAGGTGGGCAGTTTATCTGTAAATCCTGTTGAAGACGGCATTCTTAATGATACAACAATCCCCGGCTATATCGATCAAGGCTACAATTTCTCAATAAACGGAGCCTTTGAGAAGGCGACGATTTCCTTCGAACTCGATGATAGCTTGTTGAATACAGCGAACTTCGTCCCGCGGATCTACTATTTCAATGAAGCTGCGCAGTTATTTGAAGAGCTGCCCAATCAGAAGGTTACGGGGAATGTGGTTTCGGCCGAGACCGCACACTTTTCAAAGTACATTTTATTAAACAAAACCGTATACGATACTGTATGGCAGTATAAGTTCCTGTATGATGAGGGAGAAGAGCAGTATTCGGGGATGGACATTGTCTTCGTCATCGACTCCTCGGGCAGCATGTCGAGCAATGATGGAAGCAATGTGAGAACCAGCGTAACCAGACAGTTCATCAACCTGCTGACAGGAAGTGACCGGGGGGCTATAGTTGATTTTGACGACACCGCCAAGGTATTATCCGCTTTCACCTCTGATAAGGCAGCTTTGAATACAGCCGCAGGGAAGATTGACAGTAACGGCGGAACGAGCCTGACTAGCGGAATTGCAAGTGCGCTTAATTTGTTCACCGCCAGCGGCAGAACAGATGTCCTGAAGTATATTATTATGCTTACGGATGGGGACGGCACTTACAATACATCGCTGACCAAGCAGGCCGCTGATAATCAAATCGTTATTTATACGGTGGGACTCGGCAGCAGTGTATCGACGAGTGTCCTGACAAACATGGCGCAAGGCACCGGCGGCAGCTACTATCATGCGAGCAACGCCGATCATTTATACGGGATCTTCGACACGATCGCCGAGACCTCGGACTTATACAAAGATACAGACATGGATGGCATTAGTGATTATCACGAAAAAGAAATGCAGGCCGGCCGGTTGCGTCTCGGTACAGGCGGTGCGGTGGTCAGAGTGAACTACCTGGATGCGGACAGCGATGGCGACGGGCTCAAGGATGGTGAAGAGGTCCGCATTCTGAAAGCCGGCGATAAGGTCTATGCCTATATGTATTCTAATCCTAATCTGACAGACACGGACGGCGATGGATTGTACGACGCGGTGGATCCCAGAAGGCTGACTCCAGATGTTAATGAGGCAATAATCCTTCAGTCAGATCACAGAGAAGGGGTACTCAAGGATGCTCCGCGAGGAGATTATACCGTATCGGATGACCTGACGTTCAATGACTACACCTATAGTGAATTATTCAAGCTGGGTCCGGTGTTCTCTGTGGCCAGGATTACGCCGGAAGCCATGATCTGGGGCGAAATGGCGTTCCTATTCTCCGTCGGTAGAACCGGTGCGAGTGACGATATGAGCTCCGTTCTGAGCGATATGATCTCGACGTTCAGATACGATAACCGCAATAATGAAGGTACATCGGTTTCCGATGGTGACACCTTCAATACGGACAAATATATCAAATATCATAACAGCAAGCTGGATAACGCAGTCATAAGTGACTCCAGTACCCAGAATTATGTGCAATTAATCCGTGATTTCGTGGTCCAGGAGCTGCACAATAGTAATGGCGACCTGTCTAAGCTGGAGTATGACCCAACTGCGGACAAGGAAGTTGTTTATGATTACGTGGGCGGATTCTCACACAGCCCGTATCCGGTGTTTACGGAGAAGACCAATCTGGCGTTATCTCTGGCGATTCACGCGTTCCATGGCAATAATATTACCATTAAGGACTTCAAGATTGCCGGGGACCAGTTCAGCGGGAAGCTGGTATTCCATTTCTATGATCATTTCGGCCTGGACGCTGATGATGAGATTAATTGGCCGGGATTTGTCGATTGGTTCACGCTGCAGCACTACGACCGTTTCAACGGAAAATATGTGCCGTTCATTACAACGATTGATTACGAGCTGTATTTCAGCGGTTCTGTTAACTAATTCAAAGCGTCTCATTCTGAAAAGGTCAGGCAGGTGAAGCTATGGGCCGCACTAGAATCGTCTTTATGGGCATTGCAGCTGCAGTGATAATTGTGGCGTTAGGGGTGATCATTAAATATAACCATTCCAGCGCGAAATATGATATTTACAGGGATCACCGCGAGCTGTTTGCGGCTGTAAAAGAGGAGACCGAGCTTCTGATGGCCAGCCTGGATAACCGGAGTGATATAGGAAATACCTTTATCTATTCGAATAACGGCAATGCTGTGGGCCATCAGTTCCTTGATGGTGCAAATGAGAGCCTGCAGGGCAAGGTAGGGCAGATTATAGCGTTGTCAGAAGACAAGCTGAACTTTGTGAGATACAACAGACAGGACGGGAAGAGCCTCATAAGGTTCGTGTTTGACTGGGAAGGCGAGCACGGCAACACCTATCATATCGTGTATTGTGACAGTCAGGATCTGGCCGAGAAGGCTTATAGTGAGGAGCCTGTTAAATACAAGCTGGATAAACTGGCGGATGGCTGGTACGGGATAGAGATCAAGTGATTTGAGCGATGGCTGCAAAACGGAGCAGGCTCCGTCCCTTTAGGGACGGGGCTTTTCTGTAGTATGGTTAAATCCGGAAACGTCAAAATCAACCTCTTCAATAAATTCGATAATTTCCCCGTTGGGACTATGAATGAGTGCGTTCTTCACCAGCAGCGGCGGTTCACCAAGTGAAAGGGTATCCGGTGCTACGAAAGTCCTTGCTCCGTGAGCAAGGGCTATTTGATATATTTCCTCCACATTATCCACATAGAAAGCCAAATGCAATAACGCTCCGTGGGCGATCTCATCTTCAGATGCTGCTTTCTTCCCTTGAGCCGGAATGACCGCCTCGTTATCAAAAATCTCAAGGCATGTTCTATGGTCCGGTGAAATCAGCATTGAAGCTTCTTCAATATGAAACAAGGGTAAACTCCAGTGATGCCCCCGCTTAAATCCCAGAACCTCAGTATAAAATGCAATAGTCGCTGTATAATCTCTAGCTTGGATCGCTACATGCGCCAGACCTTTTACGCCCATTTAATTGCCGCCCCCTTATCTGATATAGCTTCATTATAGGTATAACAAAGCTTGAAATACATGTGAATAACAAGGGATTTATAGTAATATAGACTTTAAATCTGAGATATTTTAGACGTTTTGGTTTATTAAATGAGGGGGCAATCAGGATGGATAATTATATGGATGACATCGATAAGAAAATCATGAGCTTACTTCAGTACAACGCGCGGATATCCATAGCCCAAATCAGCAAAGAGGTGGCCATGTCGCAGCCCTCCGTGAAAGAGAGAATTATTAAGCTGGAAGAAAAGAACATCATTTCGGGCTATATCACTACGTTTAATCTGCGGGAGCTGAACCGGGGGACGACAACCTTTGTTCTATTGAAGACAGAGCACTGCCAGGAGCTCACTGACTTTTGCCGGGAGGCTATTGAAGTAACAGATTTATTCCGCATCAGTGGAGAATATAATTATCTCATTAAGGTGCAGACTGAATCGATTGAAGAGCTTGCTGAATTTCAGGATTCGCTTATTAAGTTCGGCCCTTCCAAGTCGCATATTAGTCTGAAAAACATACTGGAGAACAGGGTATTGCTGTAAAGAATACCTGAGAGAATCAGCTTGGAGAATCATTGCAAAACAGGCCGCTATCCAAACAGGAGGGTGGTCTATTTCTTTTTTGACGAGAGGTGAATTGGGCTTGCATCCTGACGTAGCTTCTGTTATCTTGATATTAACAAAATGTAATTATCATAACGTTAATAAGTAATTACGATCAGGAATAAACGGAGGGGATGCATCGTGAAAAAGTACGCGGGGAGCTGGAAGGGGTTTGAAGTCGCCTGGCTGGTTTTGTTCACTTTGACCGGGGTGGTGTTCACGTTCCTGTCGAAGGATTCCTTGTTCGGATTCACCGTCTTTATCACCGGGGTGCTGTGCGTGGTGCTTACGGCGAAGGGGAAGCTATTGAGTTATGTTTTTGGAATGTATAATACCTTCGGCTACGCCTATCTGGCCTATATTAACGGATTATTCGGAGAGGTTATGCTGAATCTGCTATTCTTCGTACCGATGAATGTTGTAGGCTTCTATATGTGGAAGAAGAATATGCAGAGCGGCAAGCTGTCCATGCGCCAAATGGAGGCCAAAGGCATACTGCTCACGATAGCGGTCTGTATTTCCGGGGCGCTGCTGCTGGGGTATAGCCTGTCGTTCATCCCGGAGCAGAATTCGCCTTACATCGATGCCATAACAACTGTATTATCCGTAGTAGCTACGATTCTGATGGTGCGGAGATTCAAGGAGCAGTGGCTGGTCTACATTGTGCTGAATATGTTCACGGTGGCACTGTGGGTGATCCGGATGCTGGATGGCAGCAGTGAGGGACCGCTGATGATTGTTATGTGGAGTGCCTATCTGATTAACGCTGTATACGGCTACTATAACTGGCACAAAGGGGCTAAGGAGGCGCTGGCATGAAGACACTTGGATTAACCCTCGGGAAGTTCGCTCCGCTGCATAAAGGGCATCAGCTCATGATCGACACGGCGCTGCAGGAGGTCGATGAATTGATCGTGGTGATCTATGAAACGTCCGTCTCGCCGGTTCCGCTGCATATCCGGGCGAACTGGATACGCAGGCTGTATCCTTCATCGGTGCGGGTAATTGAAGCGTGGGATGGTCCGGATGGGTACTCCGATGACCGGGAGCATGAGATCCGGGAAGAGCAGTATATTCTGGGGCTGCTGAAGGGCGAGCAGGTGACCCACTTTTACTCCAGCGAGTTCTATGGCAAGCATATGAGCATGGCCCTGGGCGCCATAGACCGGCGGGTGGATGAAGCGCGTCAGCAGGTGCCGGTATCAGCTACCATGGTCCGCTCTGATCCTTATAAATACCGGGACTATGTAAGCGGCATCGTATACCGGGATCTAATTACGAAGGTCGTGTTTGTAGGGGCGATGTCTACCGGCAAGTCTACGATTACTGAAGCGCTGGCGAAACAGTATTGGACGGCTTTTGCCAGCGAGTATGGTCGGGATTACTGGACGGAGCATCAGGTGGACCGCCGGATCGGCATAGAGGCTTTTGACGACATTGCCGTGGGCCATATCAAGCGGGAGGAACAGGCGCTCCTTACAGCAGACCGGTATCTGTTTGTCGATACGAATGCGATTACCACTTATATGTACGCCCTGGATTACCACGGCCGGGCTCCGGAGCTGCTAACCCGGCTGGCCTTGGAGAATGCACAGCGGTACGACCTGTTTTTCCTGTGCGACGACGATATTCCTTATGACGATACGTGGGACCGCAGCGGGGACCAGAAACGGCATGTTTTTCACAAGCAGATCATAGCAGATTTGAAGGAGCGGCGGATTCCCTACATTACGCTTAGGGGAACACTGGAGGAACGCATGCGTAAGGTAGACGATGTACTTGCAAAGTTCAAGCCTTATGGGAATTATTTCGGAGAGCTGCAGCACTAGAACAAAGAATCCGGGAGGCGGAGACGCTTGGAATTATTAGATCGTAATGGACTTACAGAACGTGAATTTCTGGAGCAATACCGGGCAGGGGATTATGAGCGGCCTTCGGTGGCGGCGGATATGGTGGTTTTCACCGTAACGGACAGGGGGTCAGATGACTACGGCAAGCTTGCTGAAAAAGAGCTGCGCATCCTGCTTATCCGCCGGGGAGGGCATCCCTGCCTGGGGAAATGGGCGCTGCCGGGCGGTTTCATCCAGCCGGACGAGACCGGAGAGCAGGCGGCCGCGCGGGAGCTGTACGAGGAGACCGGAGTTGCTGACGTACACTTGGAGCAGCTCTATACCGTTACCGATCCCGGCCGCGACCCCCGTACCTGGGTGATGAGCAGCAGCTATATGGCCCTGATTGACAGCAGCCGGATCCGGCTGCAAGCGGGGGACGATGCCGATGATGCGGCCTGGTTCACGGTAGGCTACCGGCTTCTGCGGGAGCACAAAGAGCTGCTGGAAGAAGGATACATCAGAACATGGACCTGCGAGCTTAAGCTTAGCAGCGAAGAGGAGGAGCTGACGGCAGTGATCAACCGGACGGTAACGGCCAAGCGGACCGCTAAGTCCACCGTGTACTCCATCCAGTCGAATGAGGGACTCGCGTTTGATCATGCCAAAATCATTGCCTATGCGATCGAACGGCTGCGGAAGCAGACGAATGACACTGATATTGCACTGCACCTTATGCCAGAGCTGTTCACTCTAACGGAATTACAGTCGGTGTATGAGGTGATTCTGGACAAAGAGCTGCCGGAGGCAGCTTTCCGGGACAAGGTGGCGGGTCTGGTGGCTGAGAACGACCACTATACGGAGAATACGCTGCAACATGCTTCCCGCTTGTACCGCAGGAATTGGGAAGAGGATTGAATTTACTGGTGCTTCTCTATTTGTTGTGTTCACAGCCCCTGTTACAAAGGGGCTCCTTCCTTGCTGGATCCAGCAGCCTTCTTCTCCGGCATCATCTTGCTCTTAGCCGGCATGAATAAGGTAATAACAAACGCAGCGGCAGCTAGAATCATCATGAAGTAGTAGGCGTCACTCGCCCCCAGCATCGATGCAAGGGATTTGAGAAGTTCAGGTGTAGTAGAAGGGTTGCTGTGCATCACGGTTGCCGCATGACTTGTTGCCTGCACGGTATAGATCGTAATAACGACAGCCGTACCAATGGCTCCGGCAATTTGGCGGACGGTATTATTCACGGCGGTCCCATGCGTGCCCAGCTGCCTTGGCAGCGCGTTGAGTCCGGCTGTATTAAGCGGCATGGTAATGAAGCTTAAGCCGATCCGCAGACCAATGGTACGAATCATCAGATACGTATACGTGGTGGATTGCGATAAATCGGTAACCGCCCACATCGCCGGAATAATAAACAGCAGGCCAATGATGAACAGCGGCTTCGCACCGAAACGGTCATACAATTTGCCGGTGACAGGTGACATGAACGCATTTACAAGTGCGCCCGGCAATAATAGCAGTCCTGCATCAAAAGGGGTGAAACCGCGGCCCTTCTGCAGATAAATAGGCAGCAGGATCATATCCGCGTACATCATCATGGTAATTAATACGTTAATAAGGGAGGTTAAGGTGAAGACTTTATTCTTGAAGACGGCCAGGTTCAGCAGCGGATCATCGGACTTGATTTGCCGGATACAGAATAGGGCCGTTACAGAGGCTCCAGCCGCCAGAGTCAGGATCACCACCGCATCGCTCCAGCCCTTACTGCCTGCACTGCTGAAGCCGTACAGAATGAGGCCGAAGCCGATTGTCGATAAAAGAACACTTACCACATCAAGCTTCGACTTGGATGTTTCCGATACATTCACCAGATACTTGAAGGCCAGCACGATAACCATGAGGACAAGCGGAATGAGACCGATAAATAACCAGCGCCAGGAGTGATACTCTACAATAAACCCCGAAAGCGTCGGACCAATAGCAGGAGCGAAGATCATCGCCAGCCCGAGCAGCCCCATTGCACTGCCGCGTTTCTCAACCGGGAAGATAGCGAGCACCACACTCATCAGGAGCGGCATGATAATGCCTGCACCGGCGGCCTGGATCATCCGCCCGATCAAGAGCACGCTAAAGCTTGGTGCCGCCGCACAAGTTATAGAGCCGATTAACAGGAACAACATGGCGCTCAGAAATAACTGCCGTGTTGTGAAACGTTTCATTAAATAGGCAGTGACCGGAATCAATATCCCGTTGACCAGCATAAAGCCTGTAGAAATCCATTGTACGGTGGTTGCCGTGACATCGAATACATCCATCAGACTGCTTAAGGCGACATTTAATAACGTCTGATTGAGTGTAGATAAGAAACAGCCAAAGATTAAGATGGTCAGTAAAAGCCCTTTGTTTATTTTCTTGGATTCTGCCTGCATAGCGTAAGCCTCTCTTCATTGCTTTTTCGACACAGTGTCAATAAAATGAATCATATCAGGATTTAAACGTTAATCCTATTTGCAATTTCGGTGGAAATGTCGACTAATCGACAGAATGATGTAATGCGTTGATGAAGTGCCAAATAAACAAATCAGAGGGATGATATGTCAGAATTCAAAAGGGTTGACCCGCGAACCATCCGCTCGAAAAAGATGCTGAAGGATGCTGTTTTTTCATTGTTGGCCGAAAATGGGGAGATTGCTCAATTGACCGTCAAAAAAATTGCCAGCCGTGCTGAATTGAACCGGGCAACATTTTATTTACATTATGAGGATATTAACGATCTGCTGCGCCAGCTGGTTCATGAGATTTTTGATGAGCTGTCTAACAAGGTAGAGCCGTTATTACAAGTGAAGAGCAGTAACGAACAGGAGCAGCTGGTAATATTCCTGAATTATTTCTATGAATACCGGAAGGTTCTTGCTGTATTGGTAGAGCATAAGGGCTTCGCGGACCATTTGAGCAGCCTGCTCAAGAATACGATCGAAAAACGGCGGAACGCCAGAAATATAAGCGCCGCAAGGGAAGCAGCCTCGGTGGATATTATTATTGCTTCACTGCTGGGGATTATTATGTGGTGGATTAAGGAGGGCACGGAGTACAGCGCGGAATACATAGCAGGCCAGATTACTTTAATGTATAAGAGAAGGTATATTTAACCGGGGACCTGACGGAGAGAGTTGTGTAATGAGAGTAAGTGGCGTTACGTTCCACCAAGAAGGGGATTGCCCCCAGCTCTGCGGCCGGACTGGCAATCCCCTTGTATTGGTTCATCAGTTATAGTGTATTTGGTGATGGTTATTTAAGCGGGATTTTGATCTCCAGCTGCTTGTTGTAATCTTTGATTACCTTCCCTTGGGCGTCCAGTTTATAGGCTCCGGAGCTGCCCTTCGCGAATGCCGCCTGATAGGGTCTGATAATCAGATATTGTGCGTCAGGGCGGGGTGACCCGATCAGCAGGTCTTCAGTAATAGCATCCCCGGCAGCTGCAGCCGATTCCCTGGCGATAAGGCTCAGCGGATTCCCCAGATTATCATAAATGTCATAACCTACAGCTTGCGCTTGTGCGCTCTCCCCTGTAACCGTCAGTGCAATGCGCACAGAGGCTGCTCCGGCAGTGACCCGGGTAGTATTGATCTGAAGTTGGCTGTCTGCCCTCGGAGCAGGCGGCTGAATATTACGCAGCACTCCTGTCTGCTTGAGGGGGAACTTCAGGATATACGCTTCCTGTACACCATTCAGCTTCACGGCAACGCTCAACTCAGCGGAAGCAGCCAGGCTAGCCTTCTGTTCTTCGTTTAAGGAGGCGGTCTGCAATACAATAACGGCCTTGTTGGGATCCCCGTCATTGATCCAGCGCGGTGACTTCAGCTCAATGCCTCCAGACTGGGTTATCGTTGCATCTACCCCGATAATGGTTCCTTCGGCCAGATAGGGCTCACCTTTATCATTCAGGGTTATTCCTGCCAGAGCGCCGGAATACAGGACCCCTTCGCGGCTCAGATTGACTCTGATATAATTCCCGTCAAACTGCGCGTTGCCTTGCAGAGTAACCTTATCATGCGAAGCCGTGGCCTGCGGCAGATTCAGAACCGTTTCAGCGGCCGGTTGGTTGGTGGCAGTCCGGGCGGATGCCCCCTGGGTTGCAGCCGGCATCCCCAGCGCTCCTAGGGCTACAGCGGCGCTTACGATTACAGATAATTTCATTGTCTTTGTATTCATTATATTCATCTCCTAAGTTCTTATTGGACCCGCACGTTCATTTCCAGCCCGTCGATATAATGCTTCACCGGCTCTCCGGAGCTGTCAGTCTTGAAGGCTCCGCTGTTACGCTCCGGATCTGCGAATTCATTCAGATAGGCCCGGATGGTGAGCAGATTCGGGCGCTTGCCGAATGGCTCTGTAAGCAAATCCACGTTGCGTGATCTAGCGGAAGCCGGGGACGCTTTTTGCGAGATAACTTTCAGTATCTGTCCCTGTTCATCCGTAACTTCAAAGCCTATTAGATCCATAGCCGGACTGTCTTCCTCAGTTTCTTGTTCAAGCAGGAGGGACAGGCGGGTCGTAAGCGGACTGTACTCCAGCTTGTTCAGCATCAGGCTCCATCCACCGGCTTGTGCACGCAGATCAGGCTTGTCGATGATATTCTGTGTTGCCTTGCGGGCAGGAATACGGAGAACAAACGGTTCTTCTATTCCTTCCAAGCCGATGGTTGCGGTTAGTACAAAGTGCTCAGGGAAAGGCTTGGCAGAGATGCTTAGAGTCGAAGGATCCACCAGTTTAAAAATAGCTGTGTTGCTCTCCGTCCCCTCCGTCCAGCTCAGTAAGGGCATAACTGCCCAAAGCCCCTCTGAGAATTCCTCCAGTGAAGCCCCGTCGATCAATACTTCAGCAGAGGTTATCGTCCCTTTCTCTTGAAAGACCTTTCCATCTGGCCCCACCGTCACTCCGGTCAGCTTGCTGTCCAGCCCGTCTCCCTCACGCTTCACCGAGAAGGCCAGGCGGCTGCCGTCAAATACGGCCTCTTCAGCGGATAAAGTGATGCCCTCATGGGTATCCCTGCTATCCGGGCGGGAGATCAGACCCAGCCGTACGGCGGCCTGCAGCCCCAAATCATCGGCCCGTTCAAAAATGCCCCCTACCCACGGAAGCTGCTTCAGCGCATGGGCCAGCTCCGGCGGATAGGCCGCTGTCAGCATCACGCCCAGCACTAGGGCGGCAGCTGCAGCTGAAATTCCGGGATAGAGCTTTCTGTTCTTTCTGGATTCCGCAGAATCCTGGACGCTGGAGGCCAGTGTTGCATAGACCGCATCCTGCCGCGCCCGCAGTGAAGGGGGAAGCTCCTGTGGCGCAGCTTGTCCAAGCTCCCTGAGCTGTTTATCTAAATAGTTATTGTTCATTGGCAAGACCTTCCTCCCGCACAGGCTGAATCTGTTCGAATAACAACCGGCGTGCGCGGTGAAGGCGTGCCCTGACCGCTCCTTCCGAGATGCCAAGCACACCCGCAATCTGCTTGATGGATAAATCCTCATAATAGAAAAGCACGATCGCAAGCCGCAGGGATTCGTCCAGCCGGTTAATACAGCTCTGCAGGTCCACGGCCCCTGAATTATCAAAATGAACATAGGAGACGTCCGTTTCTTCAGGAACTTCTGCCACAGTCACCGTCCGCTCCCGCATCCGGAGCAGCTGATTGCATTCATTAATCAGGATGCGTATGACCCAGGTCTTGAAGAACTTGGGCTGTTTAAGGCTGGTGAGTCCTTTGTATACCTTCAGTGTCGTCTCCTGAAGAGCATCCGCGCAATCTTCATCTTGTACCAGAATGGTCTTGGCTACACGATACAGCTGTGCTTCCAGCTGCCTGAACAGACGGGTGAACGCCTCGTGGTCGCCTCTCTGTGCCTTTCTGATATCCAGTTCGTTTTCCAGCAAATCATTCTTCCTCCTTGAGGGCCCTCTGTATAATTAGATGGATGAAGGATACAAAAAGTTATTTTTCAGGAAAAAAAATAAAACAACCCCGGTCCTCATAAAGAGAATCAGGGTTGTTCCATTCGCTTGCGCCTATTGTTACAGGGGGGATTTGTCTACAACCAGCAGATGGAGCTAGCCGGATCCTAACGTCTGCGGAATGCGCCGCCGCGGGCCAGTGCAAAGAATATCAGTAAGGCAATGATTGATCCAACGATGGCCGGAATGATATGAAATCCGCCAACAACTGGTCCCCTTGGCCCAAGCAGCTCTGTACCCAGCCAGGAGCCGACAAAGCCGGCAATGATATTCCCCAGCACGCCCCCTGGAACGTCCCGTCCAATCAGATTGCCGCTTAGCCAGCCGATAATTCCGCCGATAATCAAAACCCAGAGCAGATACATTGATTTGTCCCCTTTCCAGTGGTTTCTTCAAGGTATGTTAGAAAGGGGGATAGGTGAACTGCTTTGTGAATTTTTTTTGAAAATTCTGCTAATCCAGCACCCTAACCGTCTCTCCCTCAATCAGCACAGGCTGATAGTAGGTGCTGTTCCGCAGATCCTTTTTCCCCTGCAGCTTCTTAATGACCCATTCGGCGGCGTCACGGCCCATTTGTTCCTGCGGATGAGTTAGGGTAGTGAGCTTGATGCCTGCATTCTTGGCGATATAAGAATTATCCTGGCCGATGATTGATAAATCATCCGGGATCGATATGTCCAGCTGCCTGCACACATTTACGACTTCCAGGCCAACCTCATCGTTATAGCAGACAATAGCCGTTAATACCTCTCTGTTATCGGTCAGGAATTGCTTCAAGTTCTCTGACAGGGCCTGCTTAGACTCGGTATCGAAGGACAGCACCTGCTCAGGATGGAAGCGTAATTTGGCTTCGCCGAGCGCTTTGATATAGCCCTTCATGCGGTACTTGCCTTGCAGGTCATCCATTTTGGCGATAATACCGATCTGGGTGTGGCCCTTCGAAATTAGCTCTTTGGTCGCCAGATAACTGGACTGCACATCATCGAGGCAGAAGAAGGGTACCTCCAGTTCCTCGTAATAAGCATTGATCATGATGAATGGGACATCCTGTTCTTTGAACGACAGGTAGTAGGCGATATTCGGATTGTACAGATTGCTCTTCGTAGGCTCAATAATGAGACCTTCGACACCGAAGGACAGCATCATTTCCAGCGCCTTCTTCTCTTGGGCGACATCGTTATTGGTACTGGCGAGCAGCAGTGAATAGTTATCCTCGTTGAGTCTGCTCTCGATCCCGCGGATGATGGAAGGGAAGATGTAATCTGAGAGGTAGGTCGTGATGACACCGATGGTTTTATTATTGGGATTCCCTCCTGATTTGGAGCGGAACTGGTTGCTTACATAGGTGCCCGAGCCTTTCTCGCTTCTTAGGAAGCCCTCATTGGACAGCTCTAAGATAGCCTTCCGGACAGTCTGCCGGCTAACGCCATACGTATCCTGCAAGGCCAATTCTGTAGGGATTTGTTCACCCACGCTATACGTTCCTGATAGTATATTGCTTTTTATATCATCAAAAATGATCTGGTATTTGGTCTTCATACGGCTCACTTCTTTCATGGTTGTTCATATGCGAATCCACATGTCCGCAATAGTTGTACGTACACATTATAGTATGAATATATCGTTATTATAATCCGATGTCTACTATGTACCAGCTTTTCCGGGCAAATATGAATGGATCATTGTAAAATATGTAGGTATATCTTGTGTATAATGTTGACAAATGTACGAACAAAAAATATACTAAGTCTGTTAATAAAGGAAGCGCCTTCTTTCCATTTCTATTATAACAGTTTGGTTCAGAGAGGAGTAACGTGGGCATGGATCAGAACATCGGGCAAGCGATACTTAAGGGAGAAACTGCACTGGGTATCGAATTTGGATCCACACGTATCAAGGCAGTACTGATTGATCAGCGTTTCGGGACAATTGCATCCGGAAGCTTCGAGTGGGAGAATCTGCTTGAAGGCGGGTACTGGACGTATCATTTGACAGACATTATCAAGGGCCTGCAGGAGGCTTACCGTGAACTGAAGCAGGAAGTCCAGCAGAAATACGGTGTTACGCTTACGACCGTTGGTTCTATCGGGTTCTCGGCAATGATGCACGGATATATGGCTTTTGACAGCGCAGGCGGGCTGCTGGTTCCATTCCGGACCTGGCGTAATGCAACAACCGGTGCTGCGGCCAAAGAATTGACGGATATATTCCAATTCAACATTCCTGAACGCTGGAGCATAGCGCACCTGTATCAGGCGATACTGAACGGGGAAGAGCATGTGCCTCAGGCGGAGTTCGTAACGACGCTGGGCGGGTATATTCACTGGCTGCTGACCGGCAGCAAGGCGATCGGGATCGGCGATGCTTCAGGTGTTTTCCCGATAGATGAGGCTACGCAGGATTACAATGCAGCGATGGTTGCACAATTTGATGAACTCATTGCAGACAAGGGCTACCCTTGGAAGCTGAAAGATATTCTTCCTAAAGTTTATACTGCGGGTGAGCAGGCAGGGCTATTAACCGAAGCGGGTGCGTTAATTCTGGATGCGTCCGGGGACCTGCAGCCGGGTATTCCGCTGTGTCCTCCGGAAGGCGACGCCGGAACAGGAATGGTGGCTACGAACAGTGTCCGCAAACGGACCGGTAACATCTCTGTAGGCACTTCCGTGTTTGCAATGATCGTACTTGAGAAGGATCTTACAGCCGTATATCCGGAGATTGATATGGTAACGACTCCAGACGGCAGTCCGGTCGGCATGGTTCATGCCAACAACTGTTCCAGCGACATCAATGCCTGGGTCGGCTTGTTCCGTGAATTCTCGGAGGCGATGGGCTTTAAGTCTGACCCCGGCCAGTTGTTTAGTGTCCTGTTCAATAAGGCACTGGAGGCGGATGCTGATGGCGGAGGTCTGCTGAGCTACGGGTATTTCTCGGGTGAGAATATCACCGGGATCGAGAAGGGCCGGCCATTGTTTGTGCGTTCACCGGAGAGCCGCTTCAATCTGGCCAACTTCATGCGGACGCATTTATTCTCCGCTTTTGGCGCACTGAAGATCGGAATGGATATTCTGACCAAGCAAGAACAGGTATCCATCGACAGCATTCTGGCTCACGGCGGGCTGTTCAAAACTCCTGTTGTCGGGCAAAAAATCGTGGCCGCTGCAATGAACGTCCCTGTCTCTGTCATGGCAACAGCCGGAGAAGGCGGCGCATGGGGGATGGCAATTCTGGCTGCATACATGCAGAACAAAGAGCAGCAGGAGCGTCTCGACGATTTCCTCGATCACAAGGTATTCAAGGATGTTGAAGGGCAAGTCATTCATCCGGATGAAGCAGATGTTAAGGGCTTCGAGCTGTTCATGGAACGTTACACTGCAGGAATTGCGATCGAGCAGGCTGCTGTAGATCATCTGGTAGAGAACGGGAGGGGTTAATTTATGTTAGAGCAACTGAAAGAAGAGGTATTCGAGGCCAATCTGGATCTGCCTAAGCAAGGACTCATCAAATACACCTGGGGCAATGTGAGTGCGGTGGACCGCGCAAGCGGTCTGTTCGTCATCAAGCCGAGCGGCGTCAGCTATGACAAGATGAAGCCAAGCGATATGGTCGTTGTGGATTTCGACGGCAACGTAGTTGAAGGGGAAATGAGACCTTCTTCGGATACACCGACTCACGCGGTATTGTATAAGCATTATCCGGAGATCGGCGGTATCGTGCACACGCATTCGACCTGGGCAACCATCTGGGCGCAGGCCGGGCTTGATGTTCCCGTCATGGGCACGACACATGCCGATACCTTCTATGGCTCTGTACCGTGTACCCGCTTCCTGACGCAGGAGGAGGTTGACCGTGGTTATGAAGCGGAAACCGGGCATGTGATCATTGAGACCTTTGAGCAGCGGGGCATTGATATTATGGCGGTTCCGGCGGTTTTGCTGAAAGGCCACGGCCCGTTCACCTGGGGAAAGAATGCCCATGATGCAGTGATGAACAGCGTGGTGCTGGAGGAAGTGTCCAAGATGAACCATTTTGCCCGCGAGCTGAACCATTTCGCTGAAGAATTGCCGCAGCGGATTCTGGATAAACATTATCTGCGCAAGCATGGTGCAGGCGCCTATTACGGCCAGAAATAATACCCATACTATAATATCCAAGAGAAGAGGATGAACGAATATGTCAACAGTAAGCGCTAAGCAATTCTGGTTTGTTGTAGGATCACAGCATCTGTACGGAGAAGAAGCCCTCGGTGAAGTTAAAGCTCATGCGCAGGAAATGACGGATGCCCTCAATAACAGCGGTGTGCTGCCGTATCCGCTGGTGCTGCAGGACCTGGCTGTCAGCGCAGACACAATCACTTCGATTATGAAAGAAGTCAACTACCGTGACGAGGTTGCCGGTGTGATCACCTGGATGCATACCTTCTCCCCGGCCAAAATGTGGATCCGCGGAACGAAGCTGCTGCAAAAGCCGCTTCTGCACCTGGCTACTCAGTACAATGAGAGCATTCCTTGGGCAACACTTGATATGGACTTCATGAACCTGAATCAGGCTGCCCATGGCGACCGTGAATATGGCTTCATCAATGCCCGCTTGAAGAAACAGAATAAAGTGGTAGTAGGGTACTGGGAACGTGCTGAAGTCCAGAAGCAAATTGCCGAGTGGATGGACGTTGCCGTAGCTTATAACGAAAGCTTCAACATCAAAGTGGCCCGCTTCGGCGACAACATGCGTAACGTTGGGGTTACCGAAGGCGACAAGGTAGAAGCCCAAATTCAGTTCGGCTGGACAGTGGATTACTTCGGCATCGGCGACCTGGTTGCGTACGTGAACGAAGTGAAGGAAGAAGAAATTGATGCGCTGTTCGCCGAATATGCAGAGCTGTATGACTTCGATTACGGTTCATACAGCAAGGAAGCATGGGAAGCCAGCGTGAAGGTGCAGGCCAGCTACGAAATCGCCCTTAAACGCTTCCTTGATGCCGGAAATTACAATGCCTTCACTTCGAACTTTGAAGACCTGCACGGCATGAAGCAGCTTCCGGGTTTGGCGGTTCAGCGTCTGATGGCACAAGGCTACGGCTTCGCCGGCGAAGGGGACTGGAAGACAGCAGCCCTGGACCGCCTGATGAAAGTGATGAGCCATAACCTGAACACCGGATTCATGGAAGATTACACCTATGAAATGGCTGCCGGCCAGGAAGCGATTCTGCAGTCCCACATGCTTGAGGTTGACCCGAGCCTGGCAAGCAACAAGCCGAAGGTGCTTGTGTCTCCGCTGGGTATTGGCGACCGTGAAGATCCGGCCCGTCTCGTATTCGACGGCAAAGCGGGCGAAGGCGTCGTTGTATCGATGGCTGACTTCGGCACTCATTACAAGCTGCTGATTAACGAAGTTACTGCCTTTGAGCCGACGGTTCCTGCTCCGAACCTTCCAGTGGCACGAGTGCTCTGGCAGGTGAAGCCTAACTTCCAGGATGGAATTAAAGCGTGGATCGAGAACGGCGGCGGCCACCACACCGTGGTATCCCTCAATCTGACTACAGATCAGATCGTTACCTATGCCAAGCTGGTTGGCCTGGATTATGTAATCATTAAGTAAATAGCGGAATAATATCGTATCAAATGAGCGGATAGGCTATTGCCTGTCCGCTTTTTTTGCACATAATACAACAATTCCCCCGGCATATCGGCCCAAATCCAATATTGTTGTACAAAAGGCAGCATTTCTCTTCCTGCATGCGGTTTAGCGGGGAAATTCTTGTATTTCATACAACAATCCTCCCGAACACCCGAGGTTCTGCGCATCCGAGTTGCAATACGTACAACATTTATGACGCTGCAGTGCAGGGGCGCATACAGACACTCCTAGGCGGACATATAATGCAGGAGACTTTTATCACTGTTCAATACTCACATGCCGAGTAATATGTTAGAATATCAGAATGCATTAACGCTTCACCAATTTAATACATCACACGAGCTATGATTGCTATGGATCACACTATAGCAGGAGCAGCTTCTGGAGAGACTGCGGAGTTCCGCAGCGCCGAAGGGTTCACAATCTCAGGCAAAAGGACAGAAGAGTACGGAATTTGTATTTGTCATGCTGATTAATTACGATCAGCGGGGCAGGTAGCTTATTTTGATATTCTTATGAACCGGGAGATTGGATGATATCCAATCTCTTTTTGTGTTTCTTGGCAGCAAAGCGTTGTACACATTAAGGGGGAAAAGGCAATGGCACAGACAGAATTAAAGAGAGATTTGGCTAACCGGCATGTACAGCTTATCGCCATCGGCGGCACGATTGGTACAGGGTTATTCCTGGGATCAGGCAAAGCGATTCAGCAGGCCGGCCCGTCCATTATGATCACGTATTTACTTGTAGGGATATCCGTATTTTTTGTGATGAGGGCGCTGGGTGAGCTGCTGCTCTCCAAAGCGGGATATCAATCTTTTACAGACATTGCTGAAGACTATCTGGGGCCGCGGGCTGCATTCATTACGGGCTGGACCTACTGGTTCTGCTGGATTATGACGGCGATGGCGGATGTGATTGCGGTGGGCGTCTATGTGCAGTACTGGTTCGATATCCCGCAGTGGGTACCGGCCGTCATCTGCCTGATTATTCTGTTAGGACTCAATCTGTTAACAGTCAAAAGCTTCGGCGAACTCGAATTCTGGTTTGCGCTAATCAAAGTCGTCACGATTCTTGCCTTAATCGGTCTGGGGATTATTCTGCTGGTCATCGGATTCAAGACAGATGCAGGCTCGGTAACGGTCCGCAATCTCTGGGAGCACGGGGGCGTATTCCCGAACGGTGTTAAAGGCTTCTTATTTTCCTTCCAGATGGTTGTGTTCGCTTATGTCGGTGTGGAGCTTGTGGGTGTCTCGGCAGCAGAAACAGCAGATCCGGAGAAAAATATTCCGTCGGCAATTAACAAGATTCCTCTGCGGATTCTCTTCTTCTATGTAGGCGCGCTCTTCGTCCTGCTGTGCATTAACCCGTGGACCCAGCTCAGTGCGGCTGAAAGTCCTTTTGTGCGAACCTTCAGTCTGGTCGGGATTCCGGTTGCTGCGGGGATTATTAATTTCGTCGTCCTAACCTCAGCGGCTTCCGCCTGCAACAGCGGGATGTTCTCCACGAGCCGGATTCTCTATAATCTGAGCAGAAGGGATCAGGCCTCCCCGCAGCTCGGCAAACTGAACAGAAATCATGTGCCTGCGAACTCTTTATTTATCTCAACGCTTGTGATCTCGGCCGGGGCGCTGCTCAGCAAGCTTATTCCGGGTCAGGCTTTCGGCATCGTTACAACGATCAGCGCCATTTGCTTCATCTGGGTGTGGGGTGTTGTGCTCGTATGTCATATCAAGTATAAGAAGAACCGCCCGGACTTACATGCCGCGTCCACATTCAAAGCACCGTTCACACCGGTCATCAATTATGCGGTATTGACGTTGTTTGCCGCCATTCTGGTCATTATGCTGTTCGCAGAGGAGACCCGTCCGGCGCTGCTGTTCACCCCGCTCTGGTTCATCCTGTTGTTCATCTTGTATTCCATGAGAAGTAAGAAGGAGAAGAGTGATCAGGATACTAGTACCGGCGGCTATTCTGCTGTGAGCAACCCGGAGGGCAGCCAGCTGTAGTAGAATAGGGAGTAAATAAGCCCGAGTGCCAATAAAGGATGTGCGGAACGTGAAGCAGCTGTTACTCCAATATATGACCCGGCTAACCTCCCTCAGTGAAGGAGAGCAGCAGGCTATTCTGGATGAGATTCTTGTTGAGGAATACAGCAAGGGAACCGTTCTGCTTAGACAGGGGGAGGTTCCGGGCAAATGCTATTTCGTGCTGCGGGGATGCGTGCGGCAGCACAGCGTTGACGTTGCAGGCCGTGACATTACCTCCAACTTCTACACAGAAGAGCAGGCGATTGCCATCTTCAATGCTCATAAGCAGGAGGCCTCTTCCGAATACAGCCTGACTTGTCTGGAGAACTGCGTGCTGGTAGTCGGTGCACTGGATACCGAGCAGGACATGTACGCCAGACATACGCAGCTGGAGCTGATGACACGCCGGATGATCGAGGAGAATTTCGGGCAGGTGCAGGCGGAATTCGCCGCTTTCATTGCGGCATCCCCCGAAGACCGCCTGAAGGCACTGCTGCATAGGAGACCAGGATTGATCAGCCGCGTCCCCCAGCATCAGCTGGCCAGTTATCTCGGGATGACACCGGAATCGCTCAGCCGGATTAAGAAGCGGCTTGAACGCGAACACGCACAGCCGGGACTTTGAACAGCAGCCAGATGCCAAGCCCCAGCTCTCCTGCGGTCATCGGCAGCATGAACACCCATTTGATGATTTGGAGGGCTTCCTCATACCCGGGCACAAGTATGCCGCACAGATGGACCACAATATAGCCGAAGCCTGCCAGCAGCAGCAGCACACTGACGGGCTTCGGAACATTCTGCGAATTAACCGCCAGTACACCTATAATCAGCAGATGTCCCCCGAATAGAATTAAACCAGCCGACCATACCGCTTCAAAAGCTTGAAGAATAAGCATCACCTCCGCCTGAGCTTCCCCTCGTGTAAAGCCGGTAAGCGTAAGTTCCCTGTTGTCTGTAAGAAGTGAGACTACGATCAGACTGGAAACAGCAATTCCCAATACTGCCGTATAAGCCAGGCGCAGCCATGCCCCCAGCAGGGACAGTCCCGGATGCACAGGCTTCATTACCAGATATAAGGCCCAGGCCGCTGCCACGTCACAGGCCATGATGAGTACCCAGCCCAGAATCCCGGCTCTGAACAGCAACGGAGAGGCCTGAAGATTGGCGAAGGTCGCAGCGGCATCCCCATCCACCACCAGACTTCCATGAACATATCCGTACGAGAGCGCGGCGGCAACCGCCATTACAATGAGTGAGATTCCCCCGGTTCGAGCCACTGCAGCAGACATCAGCATAACCCCCAATGAATTAATGATTGCAGTTATATTGTACTAATCTGCCTGCAGGGCTTCATTGACTTAAGTTAAGAGGGTATGATTAAATTTTAAATATAAAGTTTTGAACAAAAGATAGTCATCAGAAAATGTCGAACCTTAATCTAGATATTACTGTGCAGTGAAGCGATTTAATAAAGGAGAACCCGCATCCATGAAGAACATTGTCCGCTCCCTTGAAGATATAGTGAACCTGGCGCCGATCCTGAAGGCTGCTTTTCCCTATGATGTATCTATTGCTGTCTGTGACACGGAGAAGTTCATCGCTTATTTCCCTGGTGTTTCGATTGATCTGGGGATCCGGGCAGGGCAGATTATTCTCGCAGACGAACCCCTGTACCATGCACTGAAAAATGATGAATTCTCAAAGGCTAATGTCCCTAAGGACTATTACGGGTATGAATTCGTCGGCACTGTCCTTCCGGTACACGAAGAGAATGGAAGGGTCTGCGGGGCGATCTGCATCCAGGTCCGCAGACAGACCGAGCTGCGCGAGATCGCCGATCAGATCTCTGTCTCTCTGAATCAGGCGAATGCCCGGATCGGGCATGTGGCAGAGGGCTCGGGCCTGCTTGCCGATTTCTCGCAGAAGCTGCTGCTCCAGTCAGAAACGACCGCTGAAAGTGTCAAAAAAAGCGATGAAGTGCTGACTGTCCTCAGGAAGGTCGCCGACCAGACGAATCTGCTCGGGATTAATGCAGCCATTGAAGCCGCCCACGCCGGGGACAAGGGCCGGGGATTCGACGTTGTAGCGAAGGAAATCCGCAAATTCTCGAAGGAAACCGAGCAGTCCGCGCAGCGGATCCGGGATACCCTGGGGGAGATCCAAGCCGCGATGAAACAGATCAGCCAATCGATCCATCAGATTGCGTCAGTCGGGCAAGAGCAGGCCGCTTCAACGAATGAAATCTCCAGCTTCATTGAGGAGATCCGGACGATGTCCGGGCAGCTGAACCAGTTCGCGCAGAAGCTGTGAGGGGAGAGCGGCAGGCCGCCCCTGCAGGCAACAAAAAGACCAGGACATGGCTGTCTGGTCTTACATACATCATTATTCCTTTGAAGCCATTACCCTCAAAGAAAATTACCCCTGATTATCTATTCTCACAGTGAACCCCATCTAATATAATAGAGGCAGACTGCCTGAGCCTTCGGCAAGCTTTACAGATTCGCCAGAACAACGGTAATGAGAGCAATGAAGGCCGGGAGGCCCTGAACCAAAAGAATTGATTTCTTGGCAGTGATGCCGCCATAGATGGCTGCAACCGCAACACAGATCAGGAAGAACAATTGAAGCTGAACACCGAAGGTATCATTCGGATGAAGCAGGCTCCAGACTAAACCGGCAGCCAGGAAGCCGTTATACAATCCCTGGTTGGCAGCAAGCGATTTCGTCTCCCGGGCGAACTGCGGGGTCGTTCCGAACGACTTTTGCGCCCGCGGGGTAGTCCACAGGAACATTTCCAGTACTAGAATATACACATGCTCCAGCGCAACTAACGCCACGAGTATTGAACTCACAATCATCACAGTAAATCCCTCTTTTCATAAATATGTAGGACCAACTAACGAAAATATGTAGGACAAACTAACGAATAAATTAAGTTGTTTAAAATATAATTTTACACGTCTAAATATAGCCAAATTCTGCAAGTTTGTCAATTTTTAATCCATAAACCCTTTGAGGAGGCCATCCCTTTGTATATAAGAACACTGACATCCGCCGATGCGGAGATTTACCGCGGGCTTCGTCTGCAGGCGCTGCGGCGGCATCCGGAAGTCTATCTCAGCTCCTATGAATCAGAGAAGAAATTATCCATAGTGACCACCCGTATCAGGCTTGAGCCCTCGGAGAATAATTTCACGCTGGGAGCGTTTGATGACGGGGAGAAGCTGGTGGGCATCGTTACTTTTTTCCGGGAGAGCAGGCCTAAAATTGATCATAAAGCTAATATATATTCAGTATATGTGGATTCGGATGTCCGTAAGCAGGGGGTGGGGCGCCGTTTAATGGTGGAGCTGATTGCCCGTGCGCGGCTGTTGCCGGGGCTCGAAATTCTGAATTTAACGGTAACCTCAAATAATCTATCTGCCAAAGGGCTGTACGAATCTCTTGGATTCATCTGCTATGGCACAGAGCCGAAGGCGATGAAGGTTGGGGATGAATATCTGGATGAGGACCTGATGATTCTAATGCTGTAACTCTATCACTGACAGCGTTCCCCGGCGTCGATCATAGCACATGCCAAAAAGCACAAGCCACTGACTTGTGCTTTTTGAGCTGATTATAGCTGGCGGACAATGGGAATGTTCCGGGTATTATTGATTCGCAGCAGCCCGTTTCAGGATCTCCTGAACCTGGCTGACCATAGCGGCCGCGTCTGTACGGGTAATTCCAGCCTGCGGATTGAACTTGCCGTCAGCATCCAGCTTCACGATCTTCAAGGCAATCGCCGTCTGAATGGCTCCCGAGTTCAGGATATTGATCTTGTCATTATCCTTGATCTCCACCGGAATCAGATTAAGCAGCGGCAGCTGGCCGCTGGTCTGGAGGGTATGCACCAGCAGGTAGGTGAACGATTCGCGGGACATGCTGGCAGCCGGATCAATCTTGATCTGCAGATCTGCTTCCGGACCTGCGGCTTCCCTGATCAGCTGAACGGCCTCTTCGGCAGTGAGTGTCTCGCTTGCCTCAGCTGGTGCCGGATGTGCCTTCAGGTACGCCAGTGCATTGCTGATCGCTACAGCTGCTTCAGCCCGGGTAATTTCCTGCTTAGGGTTAAGCTTGCCATTGGCGTCCAGCTTCAGAACACCGTAGTTCAAGGCGCGCTGGATCGAACCGGAATACTCGGCCTTGACCTGATCCTGGTCCTTATAATCAATAACAACCGGCTTAATCATCGGCAGCTGGCCGCTGGCTTCGATCGCATCAATGAGCTGATGCGTGAATTCTTCACGTGTTAACTTCTGGTTTGGCTTCAGGTCAGCGGGCAGATCCAGCCCGTGGACACCGGCAATAATGAGCGCTTCAGCGTACCAGGCGGAATCATTGGCATTCTTGAAATAGTCGGACGCGTGCGGCTCTTTCACGAACCGGATCAGATCCAGGTTCAGGTCAAGTGCATTTACGATCATCTGCACGCCTTCAGCCTCCGAGATACTGATATTCGGGCCGAACAGGTCTTGGCTGATGCCTTTGATCAGGCCGCTATTCTGCAAGGCGATGATCTTCTCTTTGTCCTGCACATTGTTAATATCCTTGAAGGCTGCTGCGGAAGCGAACTGTTGTCCCGCGAAGCTGAGCGCCAGTGCAGCAGCTGCAGATATAGTAATGATCTTGAATGTATTTTTCATTGCCAGTCACCTCATAGAGTAGTTTGTGGTTTATTTGTGATCTTAGACGTGCCGTCCTGCAAAAAGGTTACAGCAGGTTTGAATTCATCCGAAATTCCGGTCTATTGTGGTCTACTCAGACAAAGCTCCCGCCATTTCATAAGCCAGCCATACTGCTCATCGCAGAACGCCTTGGATACCGACTGCAAGCCCTGGCAGCGGACAATTCTGGAGATGATCTGATAATGCCTTACCGCAATGAAATCAAATACGGCTGAGCACTCCTTGTCATTCAAGGTCCGTACCTTACTATATCCGGAATAGAACTGCTCAAACAGACGCCGGGTATCATCATACATGGACTCGTGAAATTGATTAAAGTGAGTGTCATCAGACATATAGGCAACATCCATGGCCGGATAATCCCCTGAGGCGTCATCGAAGTCCATAAGAACGTATTGCCCGCGGCTGTCCCTAATTATGTTGCCTGTATGCAGATCGCCGTGACAAAAGTGTCTGGGCAGCTCTGACATACGGATCCATAGTTCATTGCCATAGTGTTCGAGCGCAGCAACGGACTGGGAATCACAGTCCATTTCGCGCATAATGGAGAGATAGTCACCGATGTATTCGGTTTTTGTACGGTGGATCAGTTCATCCGGGTAGCCCTGCATGAGCTGATGCAGCTCGCCGGTTTGTTGCCCGATAGACCCCGCTTGAGCTTTGCCTTCAGGGTTATCTCCCTCCACATAATCGTAGAGTATAGCTGCGTGCAAGCCATCCTGAGCCTCAAGAAGGATGTGGCTCTCCTGCCCGGCGGTCCGCAGAACAGTAACCGCAGGATAGGAACATTCCTGTAAATAATCAAGAATGCGAACGGACTGCAGAGCATCGGCTGTTTTGAAGCTGCGGTATATTTTGAGAACATAACGGTTACCTCCGCCCTCTGCGAAATACACCCCGCCGATCATCTCCCGGTGAAGCCGGATCTGCTCGATACGAAGCGGGTAGGAGCGGTTAATCTCACGGATAAGATAATCATAGTTCATCTGCGGGAACCCCTTTTGACGGATAGTTCTAGCTGTTATTCATTATCCTGCTTGGCGAAACCGGATGTATAGAGAAAGCTTAGCTATAATTAAAGTTGCAGTAGCGGACAGCCGCCGGACAAAAGTTAAGCCACCCGGGTTCCTGAGCCGGGTGGCTTACGTGCATTTGCTATTTTCTCGCAGAAACAATCTGATTGCGGCCCTGATGCTTGGCTGCGTACAAGGCTTTGTCTGCCGATCTGAACAAATCGTTCAAGTAAGTCGTTGTACTCATGGGCGGGGAGACCTTGAATTCCCCGATGCTGAGCAGTCCTATGCTGATGGTGATGGATATAGGCTCGTCTATATTATCAATTCTGATTTGGTTGGACTCAATGCTCGATTTAAGCTGTTCTGCCAGCTCATACGCCTCATCCTCTTCCGTATCGGGCAGGTAGATAAGGAACTCCTCGCCGCCATAACGGGACAGAATATCGGAGTGGCGCAGATTACGCTGCAGGACCTCCACCGTACTGCAAATGACCTCATCTCCGGCCAGGTGGCCGTAGCGGTCATTGACCATTTTGAAATAATCGATGTCGATCAGTATAATGGTCGAAGGGACCCTGGGATCCCGGTCCTTCATTAATTCATTCTCCAGCTGCTGCATGAGATAATGGCGGTTGAAGCAGCCGGTCAGGCTGTCGGTGATGGCCATCTTCCGGAGCTTGGCGTTCGTCTGGAACAGCTCTTCCTGGACTTTGATTAAGGCGGAGTTGCGCTCCTGCAGAATGGTGTTCTGCTGGTTCGTCTCATCAATGAGGCGCCGAAGCTCGGTTATATTCTGGAAGGTGACAATCCGGCCCACCCTCACACCGCTCACCATAATCGGTGCAGCATGAATGCTGATGTACATTTGGAGTGCGGGATACATTAGTTCTGTCTCGGTTACCTCAAGCGGATGGTCAATGTAGGTTTGCAGGAACTGTTCGGTCTTCACGATGTTGCCGCCGGGCAGGTGGCGGGCCATATCGAACCTCTCTCCGGGATTCAGCCGGATCTGGGGAAGCAGAGCCTGGTTGATTTCGACCACCTGTTCTTGATCGTCGAGGACAAGGATTCCGTACTCCATCGTATTGATAATATCCTGGTGGGCGATAGTTACAATATCAAACACCTTATCCTGGTGAATGGTAATCACGAAGAATGTAGCCGACACGACTATGCCCAGCGAAGTAAAGCCCGGAATAACCGGCAGATAATCGTCCAGGATTACATTCAGGAACACATCGAGCATCAGGAAGGCACATACGGCAACAATCCCTTTTAACATATACATGATCTGATTCTTGATTCGGGGCGCCTGGTCGGAGACCAGAGCTACATAAATGATATATAGGGATACGATGGCATGAAGGATGAGAATAGACATGTTAATCCAGAAAATAGGCCCGTAGATCCGCTCCACATATCCGCCGTTTACCGGGAGAACAAACCAGCCGTTCGGATTCAGCACCACAGCCAGCGACGACAGGAATGCCGGAACAAGCAGGGCGATTAATATTTTGCGGTTAAGGAATTGCGATTGTCCTGAGAGCAGAATGGTGAAGAAGATCCAGCCCGTCGTCAGCAGGGAGGCATCGACAAACGCGAGTTTCACATAGAATAGCTGATAGACGGGATCATCCACGGTCCGGATGGCAAACTGGCAGTAGGGCCAGATCATCATGGAGAAATGAAAACCCAGGTAGACCTTGTGCAAATTTGTAATTGTAACCGAAGTAAATATGTATATAAACAGAAGAAACAAGACGAAGCACATCATCAGATCAATCCATGACTCCAAGGCCAATATACTACACCTTCTTGATATATTTAGTGTTTTATTGATTTTTCTGGGTCAAAGGTCTTATATATTGATTTTAATATATAATTAGCGTGTGCAGATTACAAGATTTTTAAATGAATCTATCGGAAGAAAATGGTTGGGAGGAGAACAATATGAAATCTATCACCGTTCAGAATCTTACGGACAAGTTTCATTTGGAAGTGCTGGCAGGGGCAGAACGCATGGACCGCGTCATTACCCGTCCACGGACGCACAGACCCGGGCTTGAGTTTGTCGGTTATTTCGATTTCTTTCCGATGGCACGGGTACAGGTGCTCGGCCGCAAGGAGATTAACTATTTATTGACGCTGAGTGTAGAAGAACGCATGCTGCATATCGGCAATATCGTCAAATATCATCCGCCTTGCTTCATTGTAACGAGCGGCCAGCAAGAGATCCCTTATCTCACCTTATACTGTAATCAGGAGGGCATTCCGCTGCTGCGGACACCAGAGGTAACGACAGAGTTTATTGCCAAGCTGGACAGCTTTCTGGTGAAGACGCTGGCGCCGGAGCTGTCAATTCACGGGGTGTGTGTTAACGTGTCGGGCATCGGAATTCTGCTTCGGGGCAAGTCCGGGATCGGCAAAAGCGAAACGGCGCATACGCTCATCAGACGGGGCCACCGGTTCGTGGCCGATGATATTGTGGTGCTCAAGAAGCTGGGACCGGCGACGCTGCTCGGGACACATAATGAGACGACCCGTGAGTTCCTGGCGCTGCGCAGCATCGGCCTGATCAATGTCGTGCGCCAGTACGGGCGCAGGGCCTTTCAGGATGAGACGCGGATTGTACTGGATATCGAGCTGGCACCGTGGCAGGAGAATTCACTCAATAATGAGCTGGAGCTGGTTCCCCAGTTCACGGAATATCTCGGCGTTCAAATCCCGCATATCGAGGTTCAGCTTCAGCCGGGGCGTGATGTGGCCGGACTGATCGAAGCTGCGGCGAACAACTGGTATCTCAAGCAGCTCGGTTATAGCGCGGTGGAAGACTTCATGAAGCGGATTGAAGACGGGATGCAGTCTTAAGGCGGGATAATCACATACACTCCGGGGCAACTTAGAATAAAGACAGCAGAGGGAGTGTAGCGGAAATGGCGAGAAGAAACAGGAAATACGCGGTGCCCGGGTCAGCTCAGAGCATGCAGACCTTCAAAGCAGAGGTCATGAGACAAGAAGGATATCAAGTAGATCCGAATCATCCGGACGATGTGAAATACGAGGTGGCGAAGGAGCTCGGTATCCCGCTGCAGGCGGGGAACAACGGTAAGCTGACTACGGAATCGGCAGGGCAGATTGGCGGCAGAATCGGCGGCTCCATGGTCCGCGAGATGGTCCGTCTGGCACAGGAGCAGTTAGCGGACAAGGGGAAGTCCTAGAATACGCGATCAATCGAAATGGCCCAAGGCAGCGGCAGCTTTTGGGCTATTTGCAGTTCCTAACGCTGATAATATTCAGAAGCTGTAGACATACACCTTCGTGCGCAGCCGGTCCGGGCAGGTGATGATGCGGACAGGCTGCTTGTCCGGCAGCGCGAAGCAGACACTGATCACAGCTGCACCTGGCGGCAGCTCCTGCCTGAGCTTGGGAGCAAGCCGTTCCATGGCTCCGGGGAACAAGTAACAGAGCACAATATCGGCATCGCCGAAGCTGCTCTTATACATATCGCCCCGCCTGAAAATAATCTTGCCCCGCAGCCGCTCCCGTTCGCCCTTCACTGGCAGAAATCGTGTGCATACTACCGCAAATAGCTGTGAGAACCACAAGGGGATACTTGAGTTCTCTATGCCGGTCAGCCGTTTGCCGGGGCAGCGGCGGATGACTTCCAGGCCCAGCGTTCCCCAGCCCGACCCCGCCTCCAGAATATTGGCGTATCCCGGGATACGGTTCACCTCCCCGGCTACTGCCGCCCTTACTGTCCTGGAGGCGGGCATCGGCGATATTCCGTTCTTCCAGCTTACGAGCACAATCCAGACTGCCGACAGCAGAATGAGAAGGGCTATGGTCCAGGGAATACTCTCAGTAATGGGCATATACAGCTCCTTCTTAATCCGTGTTCACGCCAGGCTGCCGCTGTAATATTTATACTCTGAATTAATCTTAAATCCGGCGCCGAGGTAAAGATCCAAAGCCCGTTTATTCTCGGTGACAACCCCTAGACGGATAGAAGAATAGTTCTTCTGCAACAGGAAATCAACAGTCTGCCGGAGCACCTTCCCGCCGTATCCTTGGCCCTGACAGGCGGGCAGTATGCAGAAATTATGGATAAACGCTGTTGCCTCATTCACGTAATTCACCCGGATCAGGCCGATCCGCTGGCCGCCCGCCCAGGCAATATAGGTTATACGCTCCGGTTCATTCGTTTGCAGGAAATACTCGCGGGTGGAGTCTTCGGAGTCTCCGAAGGCCTGGGACGAGCAGGAGACCATGAATTCGAAGTCCTCCGGCAAGGAAGGGAGCAGATGTACATCTGCCGGAACCGGGCCTCTGGACTCCGTATGGGCGTACAACATCGAGTATTCTGACCGTTCAAAATCAGCACCGGTAGCCTGTGCCGCACGGAGTCCTGCCTGCGAGCTGCTGGGAACTCTGTAGCTGAGCCTGTGTACGGCGAGAGGTGCGATATCTTCCTTGGCGCGCTGCACAAGACTGCGGAATACACCCTCACGGCGGTAATCCGGATGGACCATGGCATTAATCTGTGCATAATCGCCTTCGGATGCAAACCAGCTTAGCAAACCTATGAGCTGATTTCCGCGATAGCAGAGCAGGGCATGGTCGCCATCTTCTTTGACGAGATGTTCAAGGTCCGCACTTAATTGGGCCGAATCGGCATCGCTGCACAGCTGCTCCAGTGCAGTAATGTCCGCCGCCTGCTGCCTGGAGTTGAAAGTCATTGGAATGATGTTATTTAACCGGAGAAGCTGCCGGAACTCATCAACACTCTCAAACACGCCATCCGGCGAAACATCGTAGGCCTGGCTTTGGAAGGTAGACAGCCAGCGGACACCGTAGGTCGGCAGTCCGGCAGCCTTGCCCGCGAGAATATCGGCATTACTGTCCCCTACGAATACAGCATGGGATGAATCAATGCCAAGTGTACGCAGCGCGGAGAGAATGCCTTCGGGATCAGGCTTGGGCTTAACGACATCATCTCCGGTAATGGAGATATCGAAGAAGCGATCCAGATCCAGCGCCCCGGCCGATATCTGATAGGCCCGTCTGCTTTTGCCGGTAATGACTCCAAGCTTCATGCCTTGCGACTTCAACGCTTGAAGTAATTCTACAATGTGCCCATCATTCTGAAATTCCTCGAAATGTCCCTGCTTATATAACGCATAATAATCTTCTATAGCTTGCGGAACCGAAGACGGGTCGGCGAAATTGCCCCCAATGATGTCTTCCTCGGTGGGGCCAAACATGGCGATAAGTTCATCGCGGGTGACTTCTCTATGATCGTATTGCTGAAATACGGCCTGGAACGCATGGAAGGATAACGGCAGCGTATCTGCGAGTGTTCCGTCGAAATCAAATAATACAGCTTGAATAGACATACGGATGGCCCGTCCTTTAGATGAATTTAGGTTGGATGGAGCATTGCCTCAAG
Organism: Paenibacillus borealis; assembly: GCF_000758665.1. Classification (NCBI taxonomy): domain Bacteria; kingdom Bacillati; phylum Bacillota; class Bacilli; order Caryophanales; family Paenibacillaceae; genus Paenibacillus; species Paenibacillus borealis. Next base: position 8,005,558 of record NZ_CP009285.1, on the reverse strand, counting down.
TGGCGTCAGAATCAGGAGGTAGGTGCAGCCTGAAACAGGCTGTTCTTGTAATTCATGAGCGGTGCCAGCCAGACCATACCGGTTCCCCGGTATACATTGACCAGGCCTTCGCCGGAAACGGCAGAGCCCATGCGGGTTTTCCCGGATTTCTCTACGGTAAAATCAAGCGAGTTCGACCACATCAACGCGAAATTACCATCTACCTTAAGCACATCATTCTGCAGCTCGACCACCACGGCTTCCTCCGATGGAATCGGAGCTTCGAGGGCGATAATCCCTTTACCCCGTGCGCTCAGGTTAAACAGTCCTTCTCCGCCGAGTACGGCAGAGGATACATTCTTACGTGCAGCGACGGCAATTTCCAGCGTGGACTCGCAGGCCAGGAACATGCCGTCATCAATCACGATATGGTCATTGTCGACGTCAATCAGCCAGAGATACTTGTAGGTGGTTTCGAGCATAATCGTCCCGGTGCCTTTATAGAGCGGTTTGATAGCACTCGTGCCTGTTGCTGCACTGGATATAATATTGCGCATCAGGCCGCCGACACCTTTGACACCCGACGTCATTTCGATATTGCCGATCATATACTGCATAGCGCCTGCGCTCAGCATAACCTCGCTATTATGAAGCTCAATCATCAGCTGCTTGTTGCGCATATTGCTCTTGCTCATGAAGAAGTTGGCCTGGGCTTCCAGCATGGAGGTGCTGCTCAGATCCTCCTTATATTCAATGACCGAGAATCCGCCAAGCTGTTCTTTGATTACAACATTAGGGTTGTCCTTCAGATTATTAATGGTAAAAGCCATAATGATTCCTCCCCTGAAATGCGGTTATGTGGCATGTGAATTGATTATATCAGAGTTAATAACATGTGGTAATCTATTGGAAAAATTGCAGAAGCTTATTATAGTAATCCGGTTTAGCTTTACTTATAATATTAGTTTAGCGTAATGTTCTAAATATAGTGCACAGAGCACAAACGCGTAGACCATACTAGTATTAAAGCCGAAAGGAAGTTAACTTTGCTTGAGACGTTACTTCTCAATTTCCTGTTTATGCTGTTTCCGGTACTGATCTTCCTGATCTTCTTCGAGAATAGGCCGCATGCCTATAACCGGAAGATTCTTGTGCTGCTCACAGCTATAACTATGATCCTGTGTATCGCCAAGCCGATCACGCTGGAGACAGGATTCATCTTTGACCTGCGTTATGTTCCGTTTATAATCGCAGCTTTGTATGGAGGATACAAAAATGTTCTTCCGCTCTATCTCATACTAAACGTATACCGTTTCTACATAGGCGGAGAGGGAACGATCCACTCGTTTCTTTTTTCAACAGCTGTGCTGATCATTGTCCCATCATTAAGCGCAAGTTTTATCCGTTCGAAGCCCAAGACACGGATCAGCTGGGCAACCGTAATTGCCGTACTTACGATGGGCTGTTATCTGATTGTGCTGAGCGTGGTTATGGAGTCACTGGATATGCAGTTCTGGATGCTAACCTTCTATGCTTTAACCACTCATGCAGCCGTGATGGCCGTCTTAATGATTCTGCTGGAGCAGATCATTACCAATCTCAAGAATCGTGACCGGATTATGCAGTCGGAGCGGCTTAATGTGGTTAGCGAGCTGGCGGCCAGCGTCTCCCATGAGATGCGGAATCCGTTAACGGTGACGAGCGGGTTCCTCCAGCTGCTGAACAAATCGAAGACGCTTACGCCCGAAGAGAAGGGGTATATTGAACTGTCGCTGCTGGAGCTGAACCGGGCGGAGAAGATCATCAGCGATTATCTCTCTTTTGCCAAGCCGCAGGCGGAGAATATGGTCTATTCCAACCTGCAGGCCGAGTGTGAGTATACCAAGAATGTCATCATGCCGTATGCCACAATCCATAAGGTAGCGGTCGAGTTCAGCTTCAACAACTCACTCAGCACCCATTATGACCGGAATCTGATGCAGCAATGTCTGATTAATCTGTACAAAAACGGGATCGAAGCGATGAAGGGAATGGAAGACGGCGTTCTGTCCATTGATATCTCCGAAAGAAAGCAGAATATTATTATCAGCATCCGGGACACCGGCATCGGGATGACGAAGGATGAAATCTCACGGCTGGGCAAACCGTACTACTCCACCAAAGAAGAAGGCACAGGTCTGGGGATGCTTATGGCCTACAGCGCGATCAACAAAGTTAAGGGAGTTATCGAGGTCAGAAGTGAAAAAGGAAAGGGAACCACCTTCGAGATTGCCATCCCGACATGAAGCAGGCAGGGCAACAGTGGGAAACTCTCTGTGAAAATGATAAAGTAATTGTTAGAGGAATGGATATATTAACCGGGAGGCTATTTGTAATGAGACAAGAATTAATTGATCAACTGAACGCTTGGCATGAGGAAGACGAGTTCGAACAAATCGTATCCCGCATCAAAGAGGTGCCGACACCGCTGATTGATGATGAGTTGGCGGTTCATCTGGGCCGGGCGCTCAATAATCTGGGGCGTTATAAAGAAGCGCTTAAATGGTTCAACAAGACCGCCGATAAAGGCAAAAAAGATCCGCTGTGGCATTTCCGTGTCGGTTACGCCCATTATTATCTGGACCAGTACGATGAGGCGATCAAGGCCTTCGAGAAGGCTCATAAGCTGGACCCTGAAGATGAGGACATCATTGAGTTCCTGGAGTGGAGCCGGAATGAAGCGGGCGTGCAGGACGGTTCTGATGAGCCGGAGGATTCGGATGAAGAATCGGACTCTGAAGTTGAACCGGAGGATGCAGAGGATACTAAGCGCTAGGCTGAGAGGGGCTGGAGAGCTTGAAGCTGTCGGTTTTTTACAATCATATTGTGAAGGCAAGCGAGCAGAGCGGCGTGCCGCTTACGGATGTACTGGACAAAGTGCATGCCTATGGCATTGATGGGGTAGAGCTTGATCTGGAAGAGGCGCTGACCGGTACTGAGGCGATGAAAAAAAGGCTGGATGCAGCGGGGATCTCCGTGGCGTCGATGTATGCTTTTTTTGACTTCGGCAATCAGCCTGCCCCCGAGCCGGGGTATGCATTCATTGATACGGCGGCCTACTTGGAAGCCGGTAAAGTGCTGGTCATTCCGGGTTTCATCGAAGAAACGGCCAGCCCGGAGGCGCGGGGCCAGGCTCTTCAGAGCATGGCTGCGGCGCTGAATGCCATTTGTGATTACGCGGAGCGTAAGGGCATCCGTGTGACGATGGAGGACTTCGACGATATCCGGGCGCCGTTCTCGTCGGCGGACGAGCTGCTCTGGTTCCTGGAGCAGGTGCCTAAGCTGTCGATTACCTTCGACACCGGGAACTTCATCTACCGCGGCGAGGATGAACTGGAAGCGTTCGCGAAGCTGAAGGACCGGACAATCCATATCCACTGCAAGGACCGGTCGCTGGAGGACCGCGGCGGAGAGCCCAGAATCAGCGCAAGCGGAATTCCGCTGTATCCTTCCCCTGTAGGATCAGGCTGTATCAAGATTGCCGAGGTGCTCCGGCTGCTGAAGGCAGAGGGATACGCAGATACGCTGGCTATCGAGCATTTCGATGCTGTGGATCAGCTGGGGTATATGGAACAATCGGTGGCCTGGCTGCGCCGGGTGTTGGAGTAGAGGCTTCTCTGCGGGTTGACCGCAGGGCAGGCTGGAGCTTACAATAAAATACAATCTTACAATCGGGGTGAAATGGATGCCATACCGTACTGTCGCAAGGAAGTAGTTATCGGGCTGGGTTGAACGCGTACCAGCCATCAAGGGGGCAGTCTGCCTTTTTGATCACATGATAACTATAACCTTGGACGGTGCCTGGGCATTCATTTTTAGAGCCGGGACACTGCGTTATTCAACGTACAGACCACACCGCATATGCAGGTGGTTCATTCGCGTTGGGTGGCGAAGCGTGTCCCGGCTTTTTTTATACTCATTTCAAGATTGGGGATTGTAAATATGCTGCGGAAATGTCTTGTCCACCTCAAAGGGTGGGTTGCTCTGTATATCATTCTTGGCTTCGCCATTCAGTTCTTAAGCAGTCTGGGCATAGTGGTCTTTCAGAAGATTCTCGATCAGGCAGTGGACGGGACGGGAATCCGCGAAATCACACATTGGATTATCATCTACGGGGCGCTGCTGGGTGCGAATGTAATTCTGAATTATGCGGATGAATATCCGGGCGCCCATCTGTCGAACAGCATCACGGAAAGACTAAAGATCCTGGCCTTGTCCAAAATCTCCAGAATGGATTATACCGCCTATCAGAATATGGGCACAGGCCAGATGATCAAGGTAATTGAGAACGGCGCCGCGGCCGGGAACAGCATTCTGTTTACTTTTATTCTGGGGACACTGCACGAGCTGCTGCCTACCATCCTCTTCAGCTTGTTCTTCATCAGCTATTATGACCTCAGAATCATGCTGGTGATTGCGGGCGGGTATGTGGTGATCTTCGTGATCACGAATGTGCTGCTGAAATATCTCTACCGGATTAAAGCGTCTGTGCTCAAGGAGCAGGAGGCCATGTCCCGCTATTCGATCCGCGGATTCATGGAGCTGGTTGTGTTCCGGACCAATAAGAAGTATGCGCAGGAAATCAGCAGATTGAATGATACTGCACGGCAGATTATTCGCAAAAGCGCTCAGCTGCAGATGATCCATGAGGCTTTTTTTGCCTTATTCGAATTGTTCATTACGGTCATTAAAGTGATTGTCCTGCTCTATGGAGTGAAGAATGTGATCTCCGGGCAGGCCTCGGTCGGGGTTATGGTTGCCTTGTTCATGTTCATTGAGAAAATCTACGCGCCGATTGCCATCTTCAACGTGTTATTCGTCGGCTACAAGCTGAACAGGGTGACCTATCAGCGGTTTGAGGAATTCCTGAATGCCCGGGAGGACGCCAATCTGGAGAAGGGGAAGGCGGTGGCCCGGCTGCAGGGCGATCTTGAATTCAGGGAGGTGTCCTTCGGCTACGGGGAGGTTCAGGTGCTGGACCGGCTGTCCTTCTCTATCGCGCGCGGAACCTCGGTCGCACTGGTTGGCTTAAGCGGAAGCGGAAAATCGACGGTCATTAAGCTGATTACGGGCCTGCTGAAGAAAAGCGGCGGCAAGCTGCTGGTGGACGGCACGGATATCGATGAGCTGAGTCTGAACAGCTACTATGATCATATCTCTTATCTGTCGCAGGATAGTCCGATATTCGATACCACGATCAGGGGAAATATGGTGTTTGACCAGGAGGTGCCGGATGACGAGCTGTATGCGATTCTGGACAAGGTGAATCTGAAGGATAAGGTGCTGGAGCTGCCGGAGAAGCTGGAGACAATGGTGGGTGAGCGCGGCCTGAAGCTGTCAGGCGGTGAGCGGCAACGGCTGGCTTTTGCCCGGGCGGTCCTCCAGAAGCGGAATCTGATCATCCTCGATGAACCGGTCTCGGCGCTGGATAATATTACGGAGAAAAGCCTGATGGGAACGGTGTTTACGGAGTTCAGGAACAAGACGGTCATTATTATCGCGCACCGGCTGAATTTCATCAGCAGAGTAGACCACATTCTGGTGATGGAGCAGGGGAAGCTGGTAGGGGAGGGGGATTTCGATTCCCTGATCCAAGGCTGCGATGCCTTCAGAACGCTGTGGAATAGCGGCAGGGGGCAAACGGATTAAATTATCTTTTACCTTGTGAACCTTCTTCGGCCTGTACTATGCTGGGGTACATCCAGGAGTTGAAAGTGAGGCTAACCGTAATGAATCCGACGTTATCCAGGATGAGGCTCGAAACAGAGCGTTTAATCATCCGTCCCTATATTGAAACTGATCTGAGTGCTTCGTTCGCGCTGATGCAGAATCCTGAGGTGCTGACCTTCATGCATATGGAGGTCATGCCGCTGCATGAGTATGAGGGCTTGTTCCGCTGGCTGATGTTCAGCTATCATACGCCGTTTGAGCTGCCGTTCAAATATTCGTTCGCGGTTTGCAGCAAGGCAACCGGACAGCTGATCGGCTGGTGCGGCCTCGGTGTGCTGGATTTCAGCGCACCGGATACCGAGCTGTATTATCTGATCGGGCGTGAGCATTGGGGCCTGGGGTATGCTACCGAGGCCGCCCGGGCGCTCACGGCTTATGCCTTCAATGTAATCGGGCTGGACCGGTTATATGCCAAGGCAGATCCGCGGAACACAGCGTCACTCGGGGTGTTCCGGAAGCTGGACTTCCGGTTTGAACGTGAGCTGGCCGGGCTAACCGGCGATTATGAGGACTGCAACGGTGAGCTGCTGCATGTGCTGACTAAGGAGCGGTTTGCTGGGCGGCTTTGCAGTTGAAGATAACCCTAGGATGAGCGGGAGATGTACGGAAGACGAGTAGAAGATGAGCGGCCGTGCGGGGGAAGATGAGTGGAAGAAGTTAGGGTTCAAGAATAACGGCTTTGCCGTCCTGTAAAAGGACGGCAAAGCCGTTTCCACTTAATAGATAAGAATGTATATGCTTCGGACTAGAGAGAACGAACGGGACAAGCTCGGATGCTATAAGGACCGGAAATAGTTGGATATTGTCCACTTGCTGATGAACGATAGAACCCTGCTCAAATAACAGTTGGAAAAACAGCACTTAAATCCTCACTTTTCACCCAAAGTAGCTAAACCTAACAATAGTAGATGTTGTTTTTCCACTTGCTTCGGTCCATCCCTCAGAAATAGGTAAATTAAGATACCTTTTTCCACTTGCTTCAAAGCAATATTACGTACGCGGATTTACCCGCACCTGTGCGCCTTTGCCGCTGGTCTGAATTCCGGTGGTTTTGCTTCCGGCCTCCTTCAGATCTGCCAGCAGCCGCTCCAGGACTGCCTTCGCGGCCGCCGCTTCCTTCGCACCGGAGGACTTCACGACCAGCTGCACCGGCTTGCCGGAGCGCAGATGCTTGTCCGCCTGGCGCACCTTCGTGTCGTAGTCATGCTCTTCAATATGGGCGGTGAAGCGCAGCTCCTTCACCTTCTCATTGCCGCCTCCGCCGCTTTGCGGGCGGCTGGTATCACCCTTGCGGGCCGCTTGCGCAGCTGCTTTGCCTTTGCCCTTGGCGACCAGGCTGCAGGGCGGCGGGCTGCTCATCAGCGAGGTGCAGACCAGATCGGCTCCTGCGGATCTGGCCATAGCCAGTGCTTCGTTTCTGGATACGGTGCCGAGCTTCTGGCCCTTCAGCCCGGTGAGCTCGACCTCGGCGGCTTTGATCTGTTCATTAATAAGTACGGCCACGGAAATGAATCCTCCCTTTGCGGATATGATATAGCTATCATATATGGAAGCCGGGCCGGCTTCAATTCCGGAGTGCATGATCTTTCATTCAAAGTTGAGCCGCTTGTGCAAAGCGGTTATACTCAGTGAAACGCAGGAAGTCCAGCGCTGGAGCGCCGGGGTCCTGAATTTTTGTTGAATGGGGGATGGCAATTGAATGACACAGCTGACGATAAGCAGTTAATTCTGCTTATTGCACAGAAAGACTCGAATGCCCTCGAACTGCTCTATGACCGATATGAACGGGTAATCTATAGTTTTGCTTACCAGATCGTGAAGGATTCGATGGCCGCCGAAGAAGTAATGCAGGAACTGTTCCTGAGGGTATGGAAGAATGCGGATCAGATTGATTTCGGCAGGGGCAAGCTGCTCACCTGGATGTTCGCGGTTACCCGCAACCTGGCGATTGATCATCTCCGCAAACGCAGCTCCAGGCTGCCGCAGCACTCCGCAGACTCCGGGAATCTGGATATGATTCAGGACCATACAGCGCTCACCGAGGATCTCGTTGAGCTGCAGATGGCCGGGGAACAGATCCGGGACGCGCTGCTGGGGCTCAGTCGGGATCAGCAGCAGGTGATGGATATGATTTATTATCAGGGCTATACCCAGCAGGAAGTAGCGAACCTTGCGGCAATTCCGCTGGGGACGGTCAAAGGAAGGGTCCGATTGGCAATGAAGCAGCTGCACAAATCATTACGGCACTGGGGAAGGAGGGATCATGCGCATGAGTGAACATAAGGATGATCTCTGTGAACTGGCCGAATTATATGTTCTGGGCGCACTGACGGCAGAAGAGACAGCGCAGTTCGCTGCCCATGCAGAAGCCTGCAGTGAATGCAGGGAGCTGGTAAGTGAATACCGGCAGGTACTGGACCATCTTCCTCTCGCTTCAGAGCCTGCAGAGCCGCCTTCCGGAATGAAGGAACGCATATTATCACGGGTATTAGAGTCGGAAAAGTTGAGTACACCGGCTGCTCCGCCGAAGGCCAGCCCTTATATTCAGCCTGCGGCAGAACGCACCATTGAGCGCGAGTCCGTTAAGGTGGCACCTATAGAACAGGGCCTGCCCAAGGCGAGAATTCCTAAGCCTAGAAAAACCCGCTTCTGGGGTTACTTAAGCCTCGGGCTGGCTGTGGCCGTGCTGCTGCTGATTGTCTATACCGGCCAGCTGCGCGGGGATGTAGACCAGCTGCAGCGGCAGATTGCCTCCGGCACCGGGCCCCTGCAGGGGCTTAAGGTGAATGAGACGGTGGCGCTTAGCCCGGCGGGAGAGGCTGTTTCGGCCAAGGGTGTAGCGACCATTGTCACTGACACATCCGGGACCCACCTCGTAATCCAGGCAGAGGATCTGCCGGAGCTTACAGGCACAGAGGTCTATCAGGTATGGCTGATCAAAGGGGATACGCCGCAGAATGCGGGCACCTTCATCTCACAGGACGGAAACGGGGCACTGTATTATTCGTTTGATCCGAAGGCCTACGATACCGTGGCAATTACGCTGGAGCCGGATGACGGGGGAGATGCCCCGCGGGGACAGATCATTCTGGCAGCGCCGATTAAGCAGGGGTAGCAGCTGAATTCCGCAATGCCGATATTGGCGGGAACCTAATGTATTTCGAAGAACAGCCGGGAGGGTTCCCGGCTGTTTTTTTCTCATCAAACTCTAATCTCCCTGCAAAGTCTTTCTCATCAAGGATGGTTTACCCTAAGGGTAATCACATGAACTGGAGGAGAGAGATTATGAGAATGACGTGGAAACAGGCAATCACAAGCGCTTCACTGGCGGCGGTATTAGTGTACACAGGCATAGCAAATGAAGGGACTGCCGGTGCGCGGCCGTTGTCCGAGGCGGACTTTGAATCTGCGCCAGCACAGGCTTCGGTGTCAGCTCCGGCGGCTGCAGTCTCTCTGCAGACAGCGGGGAAGAAGACGGGGGCGGGATATTCTTTTGACAAAGGCATTACCCGCGTCAGCTTGCCGGCCGGCACGCAAAGTGTCTCTATTGCCAACACGAACGGAACCATCGAAATTAAGCAGGGCAATGTCAAGGAGATTGAGGTCCATATGACCGTGACCGTCCATCAGGCAACCGCGGATGAGGCGAAGGCCGTAGCAGACAAGGCGGGGATGAAGGTAAGCAAAGGGGCTGATCTGGAGATTAGAACCTACAGCGAGTCTTATGGCAATTGGCGATATCCAAGCCTTGAGCTGACGGTTACACTGCCGCAGGGCATGAAGGCCGGGCTTCAGGCAGAGACGGAGAACGGCAATCTTTCTTTGTCAAAAGTTTCTAGTACAGGTAGAATTGAGTTAGCGGCTGTGAACGGAAATATATCTGCTTCCGGCATAGGCAATGCGCTCAAATTACATACGGTGAATGGCAATGTGCAGGTCTCTGAAGCGAAGGACCGCGTAGAGGTCACACTTACCAACGGCAACGTGAAGGCAGAGCAGATTGCGGGAGCCTTGACCCTGAAGGCCACAAACGGAAATTTGTCGGTGAAGGATGCGCTCGCTGCTGTAGAAGCGGTTACCGTAGCCGGGAACATTCATGTGAAGAGCCGGAAGGTCGGCGGAGACTGGAAGGTAACTACAGCGGTAGGGAACGTAGAGCTGGCCTGGCCGGGGAATGCGGGAGTCGTGGTCGATGCGGAATCCGCTTTTGAAGAGATCGAAACGGACTTCCCGCTGACAGTGAAGAATCACCGGGCCAGCGGGAAGCTGGGCGCAGGTACGTATCAGATCCGTGCCAAATCTATGGCCGGGTTATCGCTAATGCAGAACTGATCTTGTGAAGAGGTGGACGAGAGGTTGAAGGAACGCGTATTGGTGATTGAGGATGAGCCTGCCATGATCCGCCTGCTGGAGCTGGAGCTGTCCTATGAAGGTTATGACATTACGGTTGCGTGCGATGGCCTTACGGGTGCCGAGCAAGCGCTGGGGGAGCATTTTGACATCATTCTGCTTGATTTGAATCTGCCGGGCATGAGCGGAATTGAAGTATGCAAGCGGGTACGGGCGGTCAAGCAGACCCCGATAATTATGCTGACTGCCAGAGATACGGTGAGTGACCGGGTCCGGGGACTGGACACCGGGGCGGATGATTATGTGCCGAAGCCCTTCGCCATCGAAGAGCTGCTGGCCCGCATGCGTTCCCTGCAGCGCAGGCTGCATGCCGCAGAAGCCGGGGATGAAGTCCTGCACGCTAAGGATTTGATACTGGACAGGGCTGCGCACCGGGTCAGCCGCGCCGGGCGCGAGATTGAATGCTCACAGCGTGAATTCGAGCTGCTGCACTGCCTGCTGGTCCATAAGAACCGGCTGATGAACCGTGAGGCACTGCTGAACCTGGTCTGGGGCTACTCGTATGAAGGGGAGACGAATGTGGTGGATGTCTATATCCGGTATGTGCGCATGAAGGTGGATGAAGGCTACTGCGAAAAGCTGATCCATACGGTCCGTGGCAGCGGCTATATTCTGAGAGACTGAGGTGAGCGAATGAAGCCATGGACGTTCTCCCGTAAAGTCAGTGCTTCGATTGCGCTCACTGCCTTGGCCGTTGCGGCGGTAGTCAGCGGATTTGTCTATATTACCTTCAAACATTGGACCGACAGCCAGGAGACCCGGCTGCTGGATGCCAAGCTTAGACAGTTTGAGCTGCGGGTCGGTGAGGTGGAATTCCTGCCGTCCCTGCTTCAGCCTGGTTTGGGCAAAGGAAGCGGTGCAGCTGCTTTTTTGAAGCCGGATTTCTCAGTGTTTGCCCCTGAGCTGGATAAAGGCCAGGTTCTGCAAATGCTGGATGCACGCGGGCGTGTGCTCGCAGAAGCGGGCGAAGGCGAACCGGCGCCCGGCTCTGATGTCTACAGCGCAGAGAAGGAGCTGTCCTTGCCCGTATATGGCCTTGTCCGGCTGCAGCTTACGGACAGCGGGCAATCACGCAGCGCCACCGCCGAGAAGGAGGTGGGCAGACTGCTGCTGCTGGGGCTGCTGCTGGCTGCCGGAATGGCTGTGCTTGCAGGGGGAATCGTCTCCCGTTCGGCGCTGAAGCCGATCCGCAGCATGATTGGCGAGGTGCGCAGCATCGGAACGAACAGCTTGTCCCGGCGGCTGCATGTCCCTGCCGCCCAGGATGAGCTGCAGCAGTTGGGAGAGACCTTCAACGGATTCCTTCATAAGCTGGAGGTTTCCTTCGACCAGCAGCGCCGCTTCATTGCCGATGCCTCCCATGAGCTCAAGACACCGCTGGCCATTATTGAAGGCCACACGCATATGATCCAGCGCTGGGGCAAGCAGTCACCTGAGGTGCTGGATGAGTCGCTGGCGTTCATGATGGATGAGACGCGGAGGATGAAGCAGCTGATCTCCCAGCTGCTTCTGCTTGCGGAAGCAGAGGCAGAGGCGCTGGCCCAGGAGGGCGGAGAAGAAGCCTGCAATCTGAAGTCTGTGCTGAACGAACTGCTGCCTCAGACTATTCATGTCAATCCGGGAGTGGAGCTTGTTTATGACGGCGGCTCCGGTGAACAGGCGCTGCCCATCCGGATGCCTGGCAGCGCCTGCTATCAGGTGCTCCGCAACATCGTAGAGAATGCACTGAAGTATACGCCTGAAGGCGGAGCGGTAACGATCGGGCATTCCCGTTCGGATGACGGTAAGGTGATCCTGACCGTAGCCGATACTGGAATCGGAATATCCGCTGAGCAGCTGCCGCATATCTTCGAGCGCTTCTACCGTACGGAGGCTTCACGCAACCGCTCGCAGGGGGGATCGGGCCTGGGACTGGCCATTGCCAAGGCAATCATGGAGCGTTATGGCGGCACCATCTCCATCCACAGCGCGCCGGGACAAGGTACAACTGTGACACTGGGATTCATAGGGTCATAAGCTGACTTTAACCGGCGTAACTTACGGTATCGGTATGGATTGAAGAGCTGAGGGGGAAGTTATGTATGAAGAGGAAAGTGCTGATTTTCACCATACTGCTGCTAATCGGAGGCATTCTTTTTTGCGCTATGTATAGCTTCCCCAAAGTGATTGACACCAGCTATCCGGCGGTTGAATTCAGAACCGGCGACGCATCATCCGCGCAAAGAACTACGGTACATATTAAAGGCAGCCTTCACCGGCCTTTATTCCGCAATCAGGTGTTCCATGGGCGTATCACAGTTGAGAAATATGATTACAGCAAGTATGAGATGTCCGATATCGTGTTCTATCCTGAGATAAGAAATGGCTGGGGAAACATTACCTATTATGATTGGAAGCCCAGCGGGTTTGCTTTCGGCTCCATTTGGAAAAAAGGCAGCTTTGACAGTGTTAAGATTCTTCTCTACGAGCCCACCGGTCCGGAAGCGGGCGGCGGTATGAGTAAGAATCTGCAAATTATTGCGCCGGCGGAGGATTATGAATCTGCAGCAGAGCTGAGTGCTAAGGTCTATTCAACGAATCAATAAAACTGATTTAGCAGAATGAATTATAATATTCCTTGACGAGAATATTCCTTTTCGGGTATATTGTAAGTGTACAACACCAATAAATAATACAAGCTTTACTAAAGGAACATCGGAATGATGGACACAACGACATTTAGCGCACTTGCCGAGCCCACCCGCCTGCGGATGGTAGAGATTCTGAAGGACGGGCCGCTGAGCGTAGGCGATATTGCTGAGCGTCTGGAGCTGCGGCAGCCTCAGGCTTCGAAGCATTTGCGCGTACTGCTGGAAGCCGGACTGGTTGAGGTAGAGGCGGCGGCGAACCGCCGGAATTACAGGCTGCGTACAGAGCCGCTGGAGGCATTGGATACTTGGCTGGAAGCCTACCGTAAGCTGTGGAGTGAACGCTTCGACAATCTGGATGACTATCTCCAGAAGCTGCAATCCAAAGACAATTCATGATTATCGGGAGGGATTAGCAATGTCCAGCAAAATGATTTCGAGAGTAGAAGGTCTTGAACTGGTTCTTGAACGTGTATTCGATGCACCGCGTGAGCTTGTATTCAAAGTATTCTCCGAGGCTGAGCATCTGAAGCAGTGGTGGGGCCCGCGCGGCTGGATTGTTCCCTTCTGCAGCGTTGATTTTCGTCCGGGCGGCGTCTGGCATTACTGTATGAAATGTGTGGATGAGAAGCAGGGCGATTTCTTCGGCATGGAATCCTGGGGCAAAGCGGTCTACCATGAGATCACCGACGGTGAGAGTTTTGTCTATACCGATTACTTCTCGGATGCCGAAGGTAATGAAACCGAAGGCATGCCGTCCACGCTGGTTACGATGCTCTTCGAAGATTACGATGGTGGCCGTACGAAGCTGGTAAGCCGGTCGAAATACGATTCCGCAGAAGCGCTCAAGACGGTCATGGATATGGGGATGGAGCAGGGAATTACCGAAACCTGGGACCGTCTCGAGGAGCATCTGCAAGCGATTCAGTAACCGGACAGGCAGCGGAGCAGATAAGTGTACTGAGAGTGATAATACGAAGAGGCTGTTCCTTGCCGGATGTTGGCGGGGGATGGCCTCTTTTTTGAAAATACGCATTTATATATTTGGGGTATATCCCAAACCTATGTTTAGACCTGTCCATTCAGGGTGAATGGGTAATAGCGATTTAACTGACTGCAAGCAGTCCGGCAGCGATCGGGTACGGGCTTATTTGCAGTGTCACAATGGGGAGGCAGAGGCATGGATGAGGAGTTGCTGGCACAGCTGAAACGCTGGCATGAAGAAAATGAGTATCAGCAGATTGTGGACCGCATTCAGGAGATTCCGCCGGATGAAAGAGATTATGAGACTATTAGCCAGTTGGCCAGAGCCTACAACAACCTGGAACATTACGGGGAGGCATTGGAGCAGCTGCTCAGTATTGCGGGGGATGGCGGGAATGATCCGCTGTGGCATTTTCGCATAGGGTATTCCTATTACTATTTGAAGCAGTATCAACAGGCAATCCATGCGTTTGAGCGTGCTGATGAATTAGAGCCCGGAGACGGGGATACCGTAATGCTGCTGAAGTGGAGCCGGAGCGGCGCGCACCGGGAGAAGCGGGAGCAGGCAAGGCGCGCCGCAGCTCTGCGTGCCTCTACTGCACAGGGGGATGCGGGCGGAAGAGATCTTGGCGCTTTTATCGAATATTGTTCGGATTTCTGGGAGGACAGCGACTATGCCCGGAAGGAGTATGTATCGGCGCCGCCCGATGACGATTTGATTGCTTCTGTGGAGCAGGAGCTGGGCTATAAGCTGCCGTCCTCTTACATCGCAATGATGAAGCAGCAGAACGGCGGGATTCCCCGCAATACCTGCTTCCCGGTGGAGGAATCCACCTCCTGGGCTGAAGATCATATCGCAATCTCGGGAATTGCCGGTATCGGCCGGGACAAAAGCTACGCCCTCTGCGGTGATCTGGGCAGCCCGTTCATGATCGAGGAGTGGGGGTATCCGGATATTGGAGTGGTCATTGGGGACTGTCCTTCTGCAGGCCACGATGTGGTGATGCTGGATTACCGCTACTGCGGCCCGGAGGGAGAACCCGAGGTTATTCATGTGGACCAGGAGAACAACTATGAGATCACATTCCTGGCCAAGGATTATGAGGCCTTCATCCGCGGTCTGGTGAGCGAGGAGGTCTATGATACATCTGAGGAAGATAAGCAGGACGATCTGCGGAAGGTGGCCACCGGAGAGTTCTCTCCGCTGCTTCAGGAGCTGTGCGATAAGGCTGCCGGAGTGAATAACATAGAGGGGATCATCCGCAGCATCTGCACCGCCATTGTTGAGGAGAAGGGCCACTTCTCTCTTCATGCGGACGAACGCTCGACCCTGATGTATGATCTGGAGTTCTGGCTGTACACCAGCGCCTATCCGCAGACCAGCCGTGACCAATATCTTGAGGACTATTCGAAAATAATCGCGTTCGGCGGAGAATTCAGCACAGGCGGATACGCCTCGGGCTTCATCTCCGACTGGCTGGATGAACGGTTGCGGCAGGGAATGATCGTGGAGAGTGAGGGAGCGCTGCGGTTCACGGATATAGCAGAGGAACAATTGCTTGAGAAGCTGAGAGAGGCGGAAGCCACGGAAGCTGTGGATGTTAAGCCTTTTATTATAGTAGAGCAGGATAATGGCGGGAAATCCGTGATTCTGAACGCGGGCAGCTACAAGGCCGAAGTGTTTGCTGCGCGGGAAGAAGAGGGATTCGAAGGCAATGGATATGACTGGGGCTCTCTGGCTGCGGTGTTCCTTGAGGAACAGATGCCTGAACTGGCCGGAATTATCCGGTTTGACCCGGAGGCCGGTATGTTCTGCGCGTATTCCTCCGATGGAGCTGCGGTCGTAGCCTTCGCCTCCGCATTCAAGCGGGCTTGCGAGGACGACGTATTGATCCGGGATCTATTCTCGCGTGCGGAGCTGGATTAGCCGGGGCGCTTGACCGGCATATAGAAACGGGGACTGCCGATTTATAGGACAGTCCCAGTTTTATTTTACCGCAGGCAAGGAAGTATTAAGCGAGTCCCGCCAGCCAAGGCGACAGTAGGATAGAATCGCTCGTATTGATAGACTGGCCTGTTGTAAATCCCGTGAGGTTCTGTGATCTGAAATTGATCGGCGGTGCTGCCAGCCCGGAGGTGCCTGTGCTCCGGCCTCCGAGGTTGGAGCCGTTAACCTGGTTGTAGACAGCAAGCTGATACGTAATATTCCCCGATAACGTCAGAGGTGCCGTCAGCGGCAGAATGAATATTCCAGCTTGTAAAGTGGTTGCTACTGTGGTTACTCCAATAACAGTAGACTGGGAAGAGCTGGTGGGCTGCAGGACAGCCATCTGGAACACACCTGTAGAGCCTAATTGTGTAACATATGCTGCAAGTCTGTTAATCGTTATTTGTGATCCGCTGAATGCGAGCGCTCCGATGGCCTGATTGTTGCCGCCCCCGGCATTAAATGGGATCTGGGTGTTGAGATCCCCGATTTTCAGCGTCTCGATGAATCCTGAGCCTGCACCCGTTATACCCGTTGAACCCGTTGCACCTGCCGGTCCGGTCGCACCAGTGGATCCGGTCGCACCAGTGGCTCCGGCCGCACCAGTATCCCCGGTAGCGCCAGTAGCTCCGGGCGGTCCGGCATTTCCCGGCAAGCCCATAAGGCCCATCGCCCCGGTCGCACCGGTCGCACCGGTCGCACCGGTCGCACCGGTAGCCCCGGGTGGCCCGGCAGCTCCCGGTAAACCCATAAGACCCATCGCCCCAGTAGCCCCAGTAGCTCCGGTCACTCCGGTTACACCCATCAAGCCCATTAAGCCCATAGCCCCCATGAGGCCCATCTCACCCATAGCCCCCATCGAGCCCATAAGTCCCATCGAGCCCATGAGTCCCATTGTCCCTGTAGCTCCGGTCGCCCCGGTTGCTCCGGTTACGCCCATGAGGCCCATCGAGCCCATAAGCCCGATGCTGCCCATCGGACCGGTCGCTCCGGTCGCCCCCATGAGGCCAATCGAGCCCATGAGCCCGATGCTGCCCATCGAACCGGTCGCTCCGGTCGCCCCCATGAGCCCGATGCTGCCCATCGCGCCCGTCGCTCCGGTTGCGCCCATGGCGCCAATATTGCCCATGAGCCCGATGCTGCCCATCGCGCCCGTCGCTCCGGTTGCGCCCATGGCGCCAATATTGCCCATGAGCCCGATGCTGCCCATAGCTCCAATCGAGCCCATGAGCCCGATGCTGCCCATGGCGCCGGTCGCCCCGGTTGCGCCCATGGCTCCAATGCTGCCACTAAGTCCGATGCTGCCCATTGCGCCCGTTGCGCCCATAACGCCTATACTGCCCATGAGTCCTACAGCGCCAGTGGCTCCCTGCATCCCCATTGCAGCCATGTTTTGCATGAGTTCCATCATACTCATTACGCCCGGTGAAGCGGCTGTCACGCTTGGCGGGCACTTAGCGTTTTGGGAGGCAGAATCTCCTTTAGCACTTCGTTTCCCTCTTAGCATCCTACTTTTTTTCAGATATCTTTTGTATTTGTAGGTTGTAGTGCTGTAGAGCGGAAGCTTGATCCGTTTTCGTTTGAATTGCTGCAGCTTCAGCTTTCTGTGCTTATTTGCATCCGACTTATTCACGTTATCCCACCTTCTGCCGGTCAGGTTTATACATAACCACTCGGGCTTCTGTATAACGTATGAGGGCTAGTGTGGAATGGACTAGACGTATGCCTCGGTGATTCCGGATTCTTTTGGCCGATGTGCAATTGCCCTGAATTTCTCCTGCTTGCCTCTGCAGCTACTCCCATACGTCTTAATGGAGCGCATACATCATAGAGTGAACGATGGAAGGTGAGGCAACCACTTCTCTTCTGTCTCAGTTGCAAGTTCATTTTACAATGGAGGTAATTACATGCTAAAAAGGTTCAAGCTTCACAAGCTCGCGGCTTACTTGCTTATTCTGGCTTTACTGGCGGTTCCAGTTCCGCTGGTCAATGTCGCATCTGCTGCGGCACAGATCTATGAGGCAGAAGCGGCAACGCTGACCGGCGGTGCAGTTACAGCTGCGGATCACACGGGCTATACCGGAACCGGTTTCGTCGGCGGATACACAGATAACAATAGAGGCAATGTATCCGTTCAATTTAGTGTAAACGTTTCCTCGTCGGGCAACTATACAACCCTGCTAAGATATGCTAATGGTTCAGGTGCGCCTCAAACCTTGAGCCTGTATATTAACGGCACGAAGCTCAGACAGATTTCACTTCCGGCCACCTCTGACTGGAATACGTGGGCTACGGAAACAGAGAACGTATCACTGAATTCCGGCGGCAACACGATAAGCTATAAATTTGATGCAGCGGATACGGGCAATGTGAACCTGGATAATGTCAGTATAGATGCTGCCTTAGGCACGAATCTGGCACTCGGGCAATCCATTACAGCCAATAATACCTTCTCCGGCTTCCCTGCGGCGGGTGCAGTAGATGGCAACAGTTTAAGCTATTACGAAGGTGCGGCAGGCTCCTACCCCAATACATTGACGGTAGATCTTGGCAGCGCACAGAATGTGGGGGCAGTAGTTCTGAAGCTTCCGGCATCCTGGGGGAGCAGAACGCAGACGTTGTCCATTGCAGGAAGCACGAATAACACGGCTTACAATACGCTTGCTGCTTCACAGACCTATACCTTCAATCCGGTCTCGAACAACACGGTCAGTATTGCATTCGCCGCAGCTTCGGCAAGATATGTACGGGTCAGCTTCACTGCTAATTCGGGCGCATCGGCAGGGCAGGCGGCGGAATTCGAGGTCTATGGATCGGGAGCGGCACCAACAGCATCACCAGTCCCTACCGCAACGCCAACCGTTGCGCCGACAGCTACCCCAACAGCATCGCCAGCACCAACTGCGACACCGACACCGGTACCGACAGCATCGCCAACTGCATCGCCGACAGCAACCGTGACACCAACTGCGGCACCAGCAGGAACCTATGAAGCGGAGGCAGCTGCTCTGGCCGGCGGAGCAGTAATAGCGGCTGACCATGCCGGGTATAGCGGCAGCGGCTTCGTGGGCGGCTTCATCGATATCAACAAGGGCAATGCCTCTGTGAAATTCACAGTGACCGCACCAAGTGCCGCGAGCTATGACGTAACTGTGCGATATGCCAATGGCTCGGCAGCAGCCCAGACCTTAAGCATCTATGTAAATGGAACCAAGATCCGCCAGACTTCACTCGCGGCTACAGCGGATTGGAACACCTGGTCCACTAAGCTGGATACGCTGGTTTTGAATGCGGGCAGCAATACCATCATGTACAAATACGACACCACCGACACCGGTAATGTGAATCTGGATAAAATCAATCTGGCGGCAACACCGCCTCCAACTCCGACACCGGTGCCTACGCCAACGCCTTCTCCGGGTTCATATGGCGCAACTATGCCGTACGACACTTACGAGGCTGAGAATGCCGCCTATACCGGGGCGCTTATTGGGTCATCCACAGTGCAGGGCAATCTGGCTTCCGAAGCTTCAGGCCGCAAAGCAGTCAAACTGACATCTGCCGGGCAGTATGTGCAGATTACACTCGCGAAGCCAGCCCAAGGCGTAACGTTGCGCTATTCCATTCCGGATAATGCTGCCGGCACAGGGATTGATTCAGCAATCAGCATGTACATCGGCGGCACCTTGTTCAAGGACGTTAATCTCACTTCCAAATATAGCTGGAACTATGGGGAATGGGGCACGGAGGGCGGAAGCACTATCTGGTCCAACAACCCGAATACGGTCTCCACAACCCCGGCCCATATGTATGACGAGGTTTCAGTCATGCTGGATAAGTCTTATCCGGCAGGAACCGTTATCAGGCTGCAGCGGAATGCTTCTAACCTGAACTACAGCTCTACCGCAAGTGTAACCGTAGACTTGATTGAAACTGAAGCGATCCCGGCGGCATTAACGATGCCAACCGGCTATGTATCGATTGCGAACTATGGAGCAGTAGCGAATGACGGAGCGGATGATACTACAGCTATCAACAGTGCCATTACTGCGGTGAAGAACTCCGGCGGAACCTATAAGGGCGTATGGATTCCGGCGGGCACCTTCACCCTCAACAACGGCACCAGAGGTGCCGCTTATGACTCTACAGGCACAAGACTGTATCTGGACAGCGGAGTTTCCATGAAAGGCGCAGGCATCTGGTATTCTACGCTCTCCGGTAACTACGCGGGTATCTATCTGAAGGGCGGCAATGTCACGCTCACCGATTTCAAGATCAGTGCGAACGACATCATCCGCGATGACTATTACGGTGTAACCGGAGTGGAGGGCATTGCCACCAACTCGGCGCTCACCAATCTCTGGATCGAGCACGCCAAAGTCGGCTTCTGGTTGACCAACCAGACGACAGGTGCTGCTATTTCAAACTCCCGGGTACGGAATGTGTGGGCAGACGGTGTCAATCTCCACCGAGGCACCTCGAACACCATCGTTACCAACAACTCCATCCGCAACAGCGGCGACGACGGCATGGCCATGTGGTCAGATACGTATCTCGATACCAACAATACCTTCAGCTACAACACTGTCCAGATTCCTACCCTGGCGAACAATATCGCCATTTACGGCGGTAAAGACAACAAGGTCATTGGCAACCTGCTCACCGATACCGTTCGCACGGGCGGAGGCATCTCCTTCGGAACCAACTTCAATCCTCCGTCGATGACCGGAACCCTGACTATTCAGAACAATATGCTGCTACGTACAGGATCGGCTCACCGTGATTACGGCTACCAGATCGGCGCGATCTGGGCCTACTGGCTGAACAACAGCGGCAAAGCCCAGAATCTCAATGTCACAGTATCCGGCAACACCATCCAGGACAGCACCTACTCCGGGATCTTCATCGAAGAACCGGCACCGAACATCTCCGTGACCTATGCTTCGAACAACATTATCAACGCCGGGACTTATGGCGTGTATATCCAAGGCTCCGCTACCGGGGCGTCTGTGTTCAACAGTAATACGATTACGGGTGCGCCTTCCGGCAAGTTCCTGAATACTTCGTCGGGCTTTACGGTATCGGGGGCGGGGAATAACTGGTAGGAAAAAATGCAAAAAAGTTACCTCTGAATGCGGTCAGGTTCGTTCAGAGGTAACTGAACTGGGGGGAGAGGATAAACTGCATTAAACACTGGTGTATGCTTCTGATCAATGGACGCATGCGGGATTAAGATTTCAATGGAGGGAATTAGGACAGAAGCCTGAGAGGCTTATGAAGTACAAGGACGGTGTTGACTATGCGGTAATAATTGCCTACTAGATTCGGCTGAAAGGCTTTATTGTTTATAACATACATTCCAAAATATAGTATAATGTTGAGCATATAGTCAGTAGGAGGAATCTAAGGTGCAATATATTATCTATATGGATGAATCAAATGATGAAGGACCTAGATTTGGAAATTTTTATGGAGGCGCCTTAGTTCGATCTCAAGATTACCAATGGGTGACTGAAATCTTAGAAACAAGGAAACGTGAATTGGGCTTTAATGGAGAAGTTAAGTGGCAAAAGGTCACATTGCAGTATTTAGAAAAGTACATTGCTTTAATGGATACATTATTCGATCTTATAAAAGACGACTTTGTTAAAATTAGAATAATGTTTACACAGAACTATTTTGAGGCAATAAATCTTTCAGTTGAGCAGAGGGCCAAAGAATATCAAATGTTATACTACCAATTTTTCAAGCATGCATTTGGATTAAGGTATTCTAATCCGACTAGTTTAGAGGAATTGTCACTACGTATTTACTTTGACGAACTGCCTGTCTCTCCGAAAGATGCTTCTGAATTCAAAGACTATATTGAAAAAATCCAATTGATGAAGGAGTTTACAGAGGCAAAAATAAAAATAAAAAAAGAGGATATCACAGAAGTCAAGTCACATAATCATGTTTTAATGCAGTATATGGATGTGGTTCTTGGTTCTATGTACTTTAGATTGAATGACTTCCATAAAGTTATTCCAGAAGGGGAAAAAAGGAGGGGGAAAAGAACCGTCGCGAAAGAGAAAGTATACAAACATATAAACAATAGAATACGTCAGATATACCCTAATTTTAATATTGGTATTTCAACTGGATACAAGAATATTGAAGACAGGTGGAACCATCCATATAGACATTGGTTATTTATTCCTAATGAACACAGAATTGCTCCTGAATATAAAAAATAAACCCCATCTCTCCTACATAATTGGCCTAAGTGGAACTTAAGCGTTCGGAGAAGACAGGGCTTCTGATACATTAAATATATACCCAAAAATGCCTCAAGGCAATACTCTATAATGAAAATTTTTGAATTTAAGACACTTTATAAACAACTTATCCACAGGTTATCCATTTAACCAGCCCCACTTATGCTTGATGGTTTTTTTTGTTGCTATAGGACACTGACTTCTGCAGTAGGTTGTAATTGTCCTTGCGTTGAAATGCAGTTGGTAGTTTTTTTCTTAAGGAAATTGACTGTTGTGTAGAAGAGGACCGGACGTATCATGAGGTACTGGCAGAGTGTCTGGGACAGGTTGTTGTGGAGCTTCTTAAGCTACCGTATGCGTATGTCTAGATTCAGACCGTTCTCTTCTTCTGCACAAGAAAGATCAGCCCGCCAATCAAAAATCCGCTTATTAACCCTGCTAATATTGACTTAAAGATACTCCATACAGTATCTGTAGCGGTGCTGTCAGGAGTTGCAGTCAGATTCACAATGAACAGTAGGCTGAACAGAATTGATGTGATCAGAAAAGATTTGGATCTAAGAAATCGCTTCATGGTTCTCCTCCATTTCAGGAACAATCTTTTTTCGTTCATTCTAATATTACCATAATTATCCTACTAAACCACGACACACAGCTGTCCGGTTTCCCCCGTTATACTGATCTTATCTCAACCGGTAAGGAGACTTGGACAAGGATGGGCGAAATCATCAGACATGATGTGAACACGGAATACGCGTACTCGGGTTTTGTGGAAGCCGGGGATTTTATTTTCCTCAGCTTCTGTGTGGGCAATGTGGGCGGAACGGTGGAAGAGCAGGTGGAAGGTGCACTGAATGATATGAGCAACCGTCTGGGACAGGCGGGGCTTACGCTGGCGGATGTGGTGAAGGTGGATATTCTGCTGCGGGATGTATGGGATATTCCGGTTATGGAAGAAGTGTTCAAGCGCAGATTCCAAGGCAAATATCCGGCACGCAAAACCATCTCCACCGAGTTCGCGCATGTTGGCGGCCCGGATGGACTCAAGGTCCAGATCGACGGTATCGCTTATCATTCGCGCATGTAGCGTTCGGTGGTAAAAGAGAAGATGCCTCCAATCCCAATAGCTGCCCCTCCTGCCGGAGTGGGCGGCTGTTTGGGATGCCTGCAGGTGGCAGCGGACAGTATAAAACACCCTTATTGTTTATGGGGGCGAAGCATGTTCCCAACCAGCCGCAGGCCTTGTCTGCGGGTCATGAAACGGGAGATTTGCGCACCCAGATAATTCCGGAATCCGGGAACAACGTACTGTTTCCCTTTTTTCATAGCGCGCAGTGTAATTGCCACTACACGTTCCGGCGAATCCTTCGCGCCGACAGAGGCATCCTCGGTACCAACGACATTGAAGAAATTCGT
Organism: Paenibacillus borealis; assembly: GCF_000758665.1. Taxonomy (NCBI): domain Bacteria; kingdom Bacillati; phylum Bacillota; class Bacilli; order Caryophanales; family Paenibacillaceae; genus Paenibacillus; species Paenibacillus borealis. The sequence goes on along the minus strand of NZ_CP009285.1, from coordinate 7,982,129 downwards.
CTCCGTCGAGCCCGGGCACAGGGTGAAGAATTGAACGCCCCGGTCCCGATTCTCCCACCAAAGGGCATCGGTAAAGGATAAGACAAATGCTTTGGTCGCCCCGTAGACGGCCATATAAGGGAGCGGCTGAAAGCCTGCGGTAGAGGAAACATTGATAACTGCGCCAGCCCGCCGGTTAAGCATCCCCGGAAGGAATAAATGAGTCATATCCACTACAGCGGCGACATTGAGCATGATTTCTTCATGCTGGCGCTCACCAGAGACTTGCTCAAACAGACCGTGAGTGGCAAAACCCGCATTGTTAACCAGCAGATCAATGTTCAGGCCCAGCTGCCGGCACTTCTGATACAGCTCTCCGGCAGCACCCGGGGCGGATAGGTCCTGGGGAATAACCTGGCACTGAATTCCATAGCCTTGCGTCAATTCGGCTGCGAGCGTATCGAGTCTGCCTTGAGACCTGGCTACCAGCACCAAATGACTGCCTTCCTTTGCCAATTGTCTGGCGAATTGCTCGCCGATTCCCGAAGAGGCGCCAGTGATTAGCGACCATTTCCCTTTAATATTCATGAGTTTTGCTCCTTTCAATACAATGTTTTTGTTTGGGAACAATGTTACCAATCATCCAAAAAAATCACAAATGCCATCAAGGCATGTGTCATTCCGGTAACAGTGTTTCCGATATGAATCATAGTATCCCTTTGGATACATATGTGTCAAATCTTTTTTTCAGCCTAATGGATCAATTGACAACCTTTCTGCAAATGATTAGAATTCCTGTTAGAAGCCCAGTAACCTTGTTGCTGGTTAATAACATGATAACCGAATGAAGGTGATCCTTATCAGTAACGAAGACAAGTCCGCACCATCCACGGGGCGGGCATTAAAAACATATCAGGAAGCCCGTCTGCAAAATACGGAAAATCTCCGCAAGCTTGTGGTTGATGCGGCCGCAGCCATTCTGCAGGAAGAAGGTCCAGAGGCTGTTACTGTGCGCAGAGTATCGCAAAAGATGGGCTGTTCAACCAAGATCATCTACAGCTTGTTTGTCAATAAAGAAGGTCTGGCCCAGCAATTGTATCTGGAGGGCTGCAAACTGCTCGCCCGGCGTTTTGAAGAAGTGCCGCCGTCCTCTGATCTTTTGCAGCATTTGCTGGACTTGGGCGAAGCCTTCTGGCAGTTCGGGCAGGACAATACCAGCTATTATAAGCTGATGTTTGGTGGAGCTTTTGCCGAGTTCAAGCCGGATGCGGAGAGTATGCAGGGAACGATGACAGCCATAAGTCGTTTGTTGATTCTAATCAGCACTGCCCAGCAGCAGGGACAGATTTCGAACCAGATAGAGACGGGGACCCTTGTCGGCAGCATATGGTCATCCCTGCACGGCGTAATCCACCTGTATATGGGCGGGTTCCTTGGTGATGTCGAAGCAGCCCATAGCGTATACAAGCAAACAATGGTTTTATTGGCCCAATCCTTGTTTGCAGCGTCCAGACCATAGTAGAGGAACCTATTCACCGGGCAGAGGAGCGAACAGGGATGATAGCATTAATCTTGGCTGCGGGGTATGCGACCCGCCTGTATCCGTTAACCAAAGACACACCGAAGCCGCTGCTGCCGGTTCAAGGAAGCCGAACGATTCTGGATCTGCTGATTGACCGCCTGGAGGTGCTGGAGGACATCACGGAGATTCTGATTGTGACGAATGACCGTTTCTTTCATGCTTTTGGGCAGTGGCATCAGCAGTATCAGGGGGAGAAGCCGATCCGTATTCTGAACGATGGTACATCCTCTCCGGAGGGACGTTTAGGGGCGATTGGCGATATCCAATATGTGCTGGAGCGGGAACAGCTGCAGGATGATCTGCTGGTTCTGGCAGGGGACAATGTGCTCGGATTCGGCCTTGAAGGGTATTTGAACTATTTTTATAAAATGGACAGGGACTGCATTCTGGTCCGTACGGTGGACGATCCCGCAGAGCTTCGCAGTGTTGGCGTTGCGGAGCTGGACGCAGAGATGCGGGTTCTGTCGCTGGAAGAGAAGCCGCAGGAGCCGCGTTCGAACATCGGCGTGTTTGCCCTCTATATTTATAAGCGGTCTACGCTGCCGCTGATTTCCCGCTATCTTGCCGAGGGAGGCAACCCGGATGCACCGAGTTATTTCCCGGAGTGGCTGCATTCCCGCCAGGAGATGCGGGCCTATTATACGGAGGGGACGATCGATGATGTCGGCACCCCGGAGGCGTATGCGGAGATGCGGGTTAGACTGGGCGCTGGCGAGGATAAGGCATCACACTGAACTAAATAGCAGAAGAAATGGCTGTCCAGGACGCGAGCAATCGGTCCCGGACAGCCGTTTCTGTGTTCAGCGGCTCACCCCGTCCATCATCACTTTCGCGATGACTCCGGGATGGCCTTTTTAATTAAAACGTAGGAACGCTCCTCTTAGCTAGTTATACAAATTCACTTCCCGTATAGACCACCAGCTTGTTGCATTACCCGTCTGAACCACTTTGATATATCTCGCGCTCTGAACCGCAAACGTTGCCGTTACGACCGGACCACTGCCGCTGCCGGTCACTACTGCGCTTCCCCAATTGCTTCCATCATTCGAGACGTACACCTCGTATCCGCGTGGATAGTCCCCGTCACTGCCTGTAGAATCCATCACAATCTTCTTAAAGCTCTTCACCGCTTTCATATCCACGGTGAATGACTGCCCCGGCACCATCGCCGTTCCGGTGCTCCAGCGCGTAGACATGCTTCCATCCAGCAGGTTGGCCGGCACATCTCCGCTGGTAGGCGAAGAAGTTGCTGTCCAGCCTGAGCGGTCCAGCGCCGCTGCTGCTCCTGCCTGCGTTGTGGCCGTAGCCGTATTACTCGCGGCAGACAGATTGCCGGCCGCATCCTTCGCTTTTACCGTATAGCTGTAGGCTGTTGCGGCTGTCAATCCAGTGTCACTATACGAAGTCGTTGCTGTAGTTCCCGCAAGCGCGCCCCCGCGGTAAATCTCATAGCCTATGACGCCGACATTATCGGTTGCTGCAGTCCAGTTCAGGTTAATGCTGCTGCTGGAGGCCGCTGCCGCCGTCAAATTCGCCGGCGTGCTTGGCGCCTGGGTATCGGCAGTTCCGGTCCCAGCAAATTCCGGGAGGGTCTGCCTCATCGCTGTGGCCGGAGAATTGGCGTAGACTCTACCGCCCGTGTTATTGATGATATGAGTGATTTCGCTGCCAGCCGTACCCGACAGCCATATGGTTGTAGCATGATGAATCTTCACACCGGGAACGTTGGGAACCTCGATCGCACTTTCGAGCTTGACGGCTGCATCCCTGAAATAGGAATATACACCGAGCCCCCATGCCTCATGGCTGGTTACATTGTCCGCCACTTTATAAGAGGCATAGCCATTTACGCTGCCATTCTTGCTCATCCAGGCTGCTTGATTCGGAACATCATAAGGGATTTCCGATTGATAGAAATACACACGGCCGCCGTTGCCGTTCCATAAAGTCTGGTATTCATTATGGTGTTCATTAAATAAACCATAGATGGTCACATTGTTACCGTTTACAATAAGACCGTTCTTGGAGACGTTAGATGTCCAGCCTGCACCTGCCCCGTGATCTGCGCGCCAGATCCAGAGCTGATCTGCGATGACGTCATTACTGTTGATCTTAAGACCGGTATCATTTCTGCCTGCCGATGCTCCACCGGTTCTAAGGGTGATATCATGAAGCGATGTCGGATTACCTGCATGACTCAAGGTACTTGCGCCTGCTCCAACTTCGAGCAGAGAAGGAGAATTAACCGGTCCGGCATCAATCGTAAGGCCTGCTATTTTCACTCCATCCACGTCATTGACTGAGATTGCCGTTTTTCCGTTGTCCGGTACTAATGTGGGGATACCGATACCAAGTACGACGGTATTGGCATTCGTTATCCTGATCGTATCGCTTAAATGGTAGATTCCTGGCGTGAACAGCAGGTGCTTGCCTTGACTAAGAGCGGTATTTATATCCGCTGCGCTCGAAGTTTCCGGCCGGGCAATATAGAATTGATCGATGGAAATCGGCTGTCCCGGGGTTTGGCCGTTTGCCCAGCTGACACCCTGCGTATTGCTTTGCAGTGAAGGCACAAATACCTGATATTGCCCTGCACCGTTAATATACAGATACGGCTTCTCGCGTATGACGGGAGTTCTGTCTACTACAGTATAAGGCGGATCTGGAAACTGACCGGCCGGAGGAGTGGTGACTCCCACAAATACCATGTTCCACACGCCGTTCGCCCAGCTTCCCCACTGGCTGTTCCGTGAGAACCACTGCTGCTGTGAAGCGGGAACAACGGTGTTATCCACGATGGAATCGGCAAGAAATCCTCCGCTGGCCCAGCCCGCATTCCAGTTTGCATCAAAATCGAACAAATCCAGATTGCCTTTGATATGCAGTCTGCGGAGCGGGGCTGCCTGAGAAACGGCGATTTGGGTGGTGCCCCCGGAAGGCGTGATGGACAGGTTCTCGATACTCCGCCAGAAATTTCTTGTCGCATTCCCGTTATCCCAATCCGCATTAATATTGAGTCCGCCGTTAATGTTAACATCGTTTGGATTTTGGCCGAGACCGGACACTTGAGTATAGAAGCCTACGTTGAAATTTAAGTTATACGACCCCGGCTTGAACAGAAACGCCTTTCTGTCGCTGCTGAATTCACTCGATTCCAGAGAGCTGAACACGGATGAGGTGATATTCTGGATATCCGCGGCGGCCATCGTGGGGTCAAATACGTACACATTTGGTCCAAAAATGGTTGAATTCGCCTCACTTATCGGGGCTGCTTCGGTGACGGCAGGGTTAACCGCAGAAATACTTAATGCAATCGCAAGGACGGAGACGGCAGAGACAACTTTTTTCAGCATAAAAAGTGAATTCCTCCTCGGGTTGAGCACCTGATTTATTGGTAATTAGCCATGCGCATTACAGTTCATCACCTTCACACAATCATATTTATCTGTTCCTCCTAATTTTTATTAAAGCGCTTACCAAGCGCTCACACTCACTGTATTCACCGTTCCCGCTCCAGAGAATGCCAGAAAATTTATCAAGATGCCAAATTTTCAACATCTTGAGAATACCTAGGTCCTGCTAAACAATAAGGGGTGTCTCAAACACCCGTTATCCGGCTGTTGAGACACCCCTTGGTGGCTTACGATTCTATTTCATGAGTTACCAGTGCCGGGAATCCGGGAGCTTCACGCCCTTCAGACCTCCCCCTCAAGACTTCTGATCCGCTCCGGATCACTGCTGCATAGCACCTCAAGATTCGCCGTGATCTTCTCCGGGCTCCAGTCCCACCACTTCAGCTCCAGCAGCCGCCGGATCAGTTCATCGCTGAAGCGCTGCCGCAGAATCCGGGCCGGATTGCCCCCGGCGATATGGTACGCGGGAACATCCTTGGTGACAGTAGCATTAGCGGCGATGATCGCCCCGTCGCCAATCGTCACGCCCGGCATGATCGTAGCATTCTGGCCGATCCAGACATCGCTTCCGATGACGGTATCGCCTTTGTAGGGCAGATCCGCCAGCTCAGGCGTCGCCTGCTCCCAGCCGCCGCCCATAATATTGAAGGGGTAGGTGGTCACTGAGCCCATCCGGTGGTTGGCCCCATTCATAATGAATTCGGTGCCGCAGGCGATGGCGCAGAATTTGCCGATGATCAGCTTGTCCCCGATGAACTCATAATGATGGGTAACCCGGCTCTCGAAGGATACCGATTCGTCAGGATCATCATAGTAGGAGAAATCTCCCGCAATAATGTTGGGGCGTGTGATTGTATTTTTGATGAAACGGATCTGCCTGATATGGGGATTGGGATGGACCTCGTTTGGGTTAGGGCCAATAGAATGCATAGGATCACACCTTTCCTGGATAAATGGGCAGTCGAGCCATAATTTAATTCTAGCTATAGTATAGTCCAATCCGGACTCCAGTTCTTACATATCTTATGAGAGACTGGTAGTTTTTTAAATCTCTGATTAAAAGGAGGAATCGCTAGAATGGCTATTCTGTCAACAGGGCCTATTGAAAATAATGAAGTGAGCGGTGTCAGGCCTACTATGCAGGTGACGGTAAAGATCGATAACCGGGACGCGGTGAATCAGTCCGCTATTCTGATCCAAGGGTACAATCTAACCCTCACAAGGACGCTGTATGTAAGCGAGCTTATTACGGTTTCCCCAGACGAAGTGATCACAAGAAATTATTTTGCCAATCTGGATGCCTATGAGTTTGTATTTACAACGGAAGGTCTTGCTGAATTGCAGACGGAAACCTCCGTGTGGGGTAAGAATTCAGCCGGGCAGCTGGTTACCGCCCACCGTCTTGTCTCAGCCGAGCTGCTGGGTGCTGAAGAGGGGGGAGTCACAGGCTCCGTCAACCGTATCTATGTTGCCAATTTCAACAGCAATGATGTTTCTGTCATCAACGGTGTTACAGGTGCGGTGATTGCAGTCATCCCTGTAGGTGTGAATCCTGCAGGTGTAGCGGTGAACCCGTTAACCAACCGCATCTATGTTGCTAATTTGAACAGCGATAATGTATCCGTTATCGACGGAGTGACCAATACGGTGCTGGCCACCGTTCCTGCGGGGGATGGAGCAGGCGGAGTCGCGGTCAATACGGCTACCAATGCCATCTATGTGGCGAATTTTAATGATAATACAGTCACTGTCATTGACGGATTAACCAACACTGTGGTGACTACCATTATTCCCGCCGGGGGTTCTCCTTTTCCCACGGGAATCGGCGTGAATTCATTAACCAATACTATTTATGTAGCTGAATTCAACTCGGATATTGTTACCGTCATTGATGGGGCTACGAATACGGTTATTACACAGATTCCCGTGCAGGTGAACCCGTTCCGTTTGGCTGTTGATCCCTTGACGAACCGGATTTATGTCTCGAACTTCACCAGCAACACCGTTTCCGTCATTGATGGAGCGACCAATACGGTGATCACCAACGTGCCTGTCGGCACGACTCCGGCTGAGCCGGGAGTGAACATCTCTACCAATGCCATCTATGTACCAAACCGGGATGACGACAATGTATCGGTGATTGGCGGATTAACCAATACGGTGATTACTACCATTCCGGTGGGGAATAACCCTAATGGTGCAGGCGCCAATCCATTGACGAACCGCATCTATATTACTAATCAGGATGATAACACGGTATCGGTTATTGATGGGGTCACCCAGGCTGTAATTAGCGTTATTCCGGTTGGTGCGCGTCCGTTCTCCGTCGGTATCAATCCGTAGGCGTTCATCATCTTACCGCAGGGGGTGAAGGATAGGATGGAAATAAACTCGGCAGAAGACCTCATGAGCCAGTTGTCTGGTATGGACCAAGTGAATTCTGAAGCCCGGATCTACGTTCCCGGATTAGGTGAATTCACGATTGTATTGCAGAAGAAAGAGGAACGCATGACTGAAGAACCGGGCCGCAGCAATGGGGCTGAAGCAGCAGATGAACGTATAATGCCGGCAGCGGGATTAACAAGAAACCCTTATCTTTAGAGATAGTCAGTAATTCAGCCTCTTCCGGTAAGGGAGAGGCTGAATTATTGGGAATATAAGATGGGTATGCTTTACGCAACCCTCAAGGCAGCTGCACATAGAACGTCGTTGACTCTCCGGCCACACTCTTCGCGTAAATCTTCCCTTTATGCTGATCCACAATCGACTTGGCGATAGCCAGACCCAGGCCGTAGCCGCCCTGCTTGCGCGCTCTGGAAGTGTCCGTACGGTAAAAGCGGTCAAAGATCCGCGTCAGATGCTCGGCAGCGATGCCTTCCCCGGTATTCGAGACGGAGAGGAGGACATCGTTATTTTGCTTTTTGAGTGAGATGGTTACAGCGCCCTTAGGATTCGTATATTTCACTGCGTTGTCCAGCAGAATCATCACCACTTGCTTAATCTGTTCGCTGTTCCCCAGCACGGTAAGCTCCGGTTCGATGTTGTAGTCGAAGGAGATATTCTTCTCGAAGATAACAGCCTCCATGGTCAGAATAATATTCTCTACCGCATCGCTCATATTGAACTTGCTGTGGATCATTCCAGTCCGGGAATCGTCCATCTCTGTCAGGTACAGCAGGTCGTTGGTCAGCCGGGTCATGCGCTCGGTCTCCGACTTGATATACTGCAGCCACTTCGCCTGATTGCGGATCGTATCGTCACTGTTGGACAGGAGTACATCCGCGTTGGTGTTGATGATCGTCAGCGGCGTCTTCAGCTCATGCGAGGCATCGGCGATGAACTGCTTTTGCTTGTCGAAGGCCTCCCGGACTGGCGCAATCGAACGGTTGGCGAAAAACCGGCTGGTGAAGTAGAGAATGATCAGCATCAGCAGGCCGACGGCCGTGAAGGTGTAGATGAGGTTGGTCAGGATCTTCTGCTGGGAAGAGATGTCCATGAAGACGACCTGTTCCTTATCCCCCGTATGCTTAACCATGAAGATCCAGCGGCTGCCGTCAAGGGTGAACCTGCCAATGTCCTTGCCGTTGCTAAGGGCTTCCTTAAGCGCAGCAGTATAGAAGTCATCATCCATCGTGAATTTGGAGTCCTTGCTGATCAGCGTACCGTTTGCATCGGTCTGTATGGTGAACGAGACGGAACGGTCAGGCTGGTAAGCATCAATTGGCCCTTTATCCATGGGCATACTGCCGCCGTCTGCTGCACCGCGGGGCCCTCCTTGTGCGCCGCCGGGTCCCTTCTGCTCATTGTCCGCAATCCGGTGCAGCGCCATATTAATATCATTCTGCACATTGACGTACATGATGATATAGATCGTGGCGAAGGCGAGCAGCATCATGATGGAGATGGTAGCCAGATTAACAATCAGGAACCGGTTTCTGAGTTTATTGAACATTAAGCATTCACCTCTAATACATAACCCACGCCTCTAATCGTGCTGATGCGCACCTCGGAATTCAGGAAGGTAAGCTTTTTGCGCAAAAAAGAAATATAGACCTCCACGTTATTATGCTCCGCTTCGGAATCGAACCCCCACAGCTTCTCAATAATCTGCTCCTTGGAGGTTACGGCCTGCTTCCTTAGGATCAGCAGCTCCAGCAGCTCGGTTTCCTTAAGGTTCAGCTTGATTTCCTTGCCCTTGACCGTCAGCTTCGGATTCGCCGTATTCAGCTCAATATCTCCGAACTTCAAGCCATCCTCAGGAATCACTTCCCCTTTGCGCCGCAGGGCGGCCCGTATTCTGGCCAGCAGCTCCTCCGAGGAGAACGGCTTCGCAATATAATCATCCGCTCCGTAGTCCAGTCCCGTCACCATATCGGTAATCTCGCCTTTGGCCGTCAGCATGATCACCGGCGTGGAGATTCCTTCTTTCCGCAGCTCCTTCAGCACGCTGATTCCATCCATCTCCGGCATCATAATATCGAGCAGCAGCAGGTCATAGATCCCGCTCTGTGCATAATCGAGACCTGATCTGCCGTCATGGACGGCGTCCACCGAGTAATTGTGCTTCTTCAATATTTGGGTCAAGGCTTCCGCCAGATGGATCTCGTCTTCTACGATTAATATTCTCATGGGATGGTTCATCCTCTTCATAAGTAATGTACTTGCTGCTTAAGTCATTATAGCAAGATTACCTTTAATCAACCTTAACTGTACTGCTGATCAGGTGCTGCCGGAGGTATTCAGACGAGCGAAATCATCGGATGAAATTCCAATCGTTCCAGGGCACTTATATAGAAGATAAATTCAGAAGTGTTATCCCTGTGTAAAAAAGTCAGCGCAGTGTAAAGCCATTTAAGATTCATTAAAGGTTCGGGGGCTAAGATACATTCATAAGCAAGCGAGGCACACGAAACAACAGATAAAGGCAGTCTCCATTACACCACCCGAAAGGATCTGAACCCATATGGCTATTGAAGTATTCAACCGTTACGAGAACAAATACCTGTTCGACACTGAATCCTACCTGAAGCTCTATAACGAACTGCTCGAATACATGGAACCCGATGAGTACAACAAACAGCATGAGTACTATTCCATCACCAACCTGTATTATGACACACCACATGATTCCCTGATCCGCAGCAGCCTGGCCAAGCCGAAATACAAGGAGAAGCTTCGCATCAGAGCATATGGCATTCCTACCGGCGACACCAAGGTCTATCTGGAAATTAAGAAAAAGGTGTTCGGCCTGGTGAACAAGAGAAGAACCTCGCTCAAGCTGAATGAAGCCTATGATTTCGTCGCCAGCGGCATCGAGCCTGAATTCAAGAGCTACATGAACAAGCAGGTGATTGAAGAAATCAAGTACATGCTGACCCGCTATGATCTGCAGCCGAAGCTGTACCTGTCCTATGACCGCAAAGCGATGTTCTGCAAAAACAACCGCGATCTGCGCATCACCTTCGATACGAATATCCGCTGCCGGCGGTACGATCTGAAGATGGAGCACGGCGTATACGGCGAGGAGCTGCTGGAGCCGGGTCAATGGCTGATGGAAGTGAAGGCGGAGAAGACGATACCGGTCTGGCTGGCCAAAATGCTCTCCGAACACCAGATGTACCGCACCAGCTTCTCCAAATACGGCAATGAATATAAAAAAATGCTGAAGAACAGCAAAGCAGAAAGAGAGAGTGTCCTATATGCTTGATTCGATTTTCTCCGCAGCCCTGACTACAACGGAGCTAACCTTCACTAATGCTATTTTAACCATATTGATCTCGATTGTACTTGGCGGGCTCATCAGCTACACCTACATGAAGACGAACCCTGCCGGATATTCACAGAGCTTCACGCTCACGATGGTCCTGCTGCCAGTCATTGTGGCTATCATTATCCTGCTCATCGGCAGCAACGTGGCCCGGGCCTTCAGCCTTGCCGGCGCCTTCTCCATCATCCGCTTCAGAAGCGCACCCGGCGATCCGAAGGATATCACCTTCGTCCTGTTCACCATGGCCTCCGGCCTGGCCTGCGGGGTAGGATCATTCGGATATGCGGTGCTCTTCACCATTATCCTCTGCGTACTGATGGTCGTGCTTAACCGTACAGGCTTCGGTCTCAGAAAGTCGGTGCAAAAGACACTGAAAGTGACCATTCCCGAGAATCTGGGTTATGAGGAAGCTTTCGCGGAAGTTTTCAATAAATTCAATGTGGCTTACGAGCTTAAGAAAATCAGAACCACTGAACTTGGCAGCCTGTATGAACTGGTCTATGCCGTAACGATTGATGAGCACACGAGCCAGAAGGAATTGCTTGACGCGATCCGCACACGCAACGGTAACCTTGACCTCTCACTGACCATGGCTCCGGTCATGAATGACTATTAATGCTAGACCAGAAGGGAACGATGACATATGAAGAACTTAATCTTAGGCAGTAAAATAGGACTGGTACTGTTATGCGCCGCAGTCATGTCGGCTTGCAGCACAAACGCCGCTACGCAAAACGCTGCAAGTAACAACGCAGATACAGCGGTAACAGCAGAGCAGAGCAGTACGTCTGCCGCAGTACAGCTGGCAAGTGTGAAGCTGGCGGATCTGGTATCATTTGATGAAGATGATGCTGAGACGGCCTGGACGGAGGCGGATTCGACTGCGGTTACACTAGCCGGAACGAGCGCTACTGTGGATGGCGCCGGTGCCACAGCTGCGGACGGAACGGTAACGATTACGGAAGCAGGGACTTATGTACTCAGCGGCACGCTCAGTGACGGCCAGATTATTGTAGACGAGCAGGCGAAAGGAACCGTACGGCTGGTGCTGAACGGCGCTCAGCTGACGGATAGTGACAGTGCTCCGGTCTACATCAAGGAAGCCGGCAAAGTTGTGATCACCCTGCAGGAAGGCACTGAGAACAGTGTGACTGACGGAGCTGCTTATGTGTTCGCAGATGCGGCTACCGATGAACCAGGCGCGGCCATCTTCAGTAAAGCCGATCTGACCATTAACGGTACCGGCAAGCTGACGGTAACCGGCAACTACAACGATGGTATTTCAAGCAAAGACGATCTGAAGATCATGTCCGGTACGATTGAAGTGAAGGCAGCGGATGATGGTATCGTCGGCAAAGACCTGATCGCTGTACAGGACGGCACAATTACGATCAACGCAGAGGGCGATGGCATTAAATCGACCAACGACGAGGATACGGACAAAGGCTTCATCGCTATAGCAGCGGGAACCTTCGATATTACCGCAGGCAATGACGGCATTCAAGCCGAGACGGCGGCTGTAATCGACGGCGGAACCTACACGCTGGTAACCGGCGGCGGCAGTGTAAATGCTGAAGTGAAGGCCGGCGAAGGCGGCATGGGCATGGATATGGGCGGCGGTGGCTTCGGCGGCCAACGTCCGGGAACAGAGACTTCTGGGGATCAGGCAGCCGCAGGAGGTACCCCGCCGGCAATGGATGCAGCGGCAGCAACTGACCAGCCTGCAGCTGCCAGCACAGATGCCACTGCCACCACTGAGACTGAATCGACCAGCGCCAAGGGGCTGAAAGCAGGCGGAGACCTCACCTTGAACGGCGGAAGCTTCACGATTGATTCCGCAGATGACGCGGTGCACAGCAACAGCAATGTCTCCATCACAGACGGACAATTCGAAATTGCCGCAGGCGATGACGGGATCCATGCGGATTCCCTGACCTCCCTGTCCGGCGGAACGATCAATATTACCAAGAGCTATGAAGGGATTGAAGGAGGAAACATTACCGTATCCGGCGGTGAGATTCATGTAGTCGCGACGGATGACGGCGTGAATGTGGCCGGAGGCAACGATGACAATGCGGCTGCTGGGGGAACGCAGGCACAGGATCAATTCACTGCCGGCACCGGAAGCAATATGCTGACCATCAGCGGCGGAACCCTGACCGTGGATGCAGCAGGCGACGGTCTGGATTCGAACGGGTCCATCACCATGACCGGCGGAACCGCAATTGTGAATGGACCTGAGAACTCGGGCAACGGCGCACTGGATTATGACGGAACCTTCAACATGACGGGCGGATATCTGGTGGCAGCAGGCGCTTCCGGTATGGCACAGGCTCCTGGTGAAGAATCCAGCCAGTATTCGGTAGGCATGAGCTTCACAGAAACTCAGCAGGCTGGTACCATGGTTCACCTGGAAGACGCTGATGGCAATACCATCCTGACCTTCACTCCATCGAAGAGCTTCCAGACCGTAGTTGTTAGCTCCCCTGAGCTGAAAGAGGGCTCGTACACCGTCTATACCGGAGGCAGCGCTACCGGAACAGCCGTAGACGGATTATATACGGATGGCGAATACAGCGGAGGCACCGAATTCGTGACCTTTGATATCACCAGCAGTGTAACCTGGGTCAATGAATCCGGTATAACCACCGCCCCAAGCAGCATGGGTGGCCCTGGCGGCGGTGGAGGCGGATTCGGCGGCGGAGGCGGCAGAGGCAACGGTCAAGGCGGTACACCGCCAGCTGACGCCGGCACCACGAGACCTGCGGATGCGGGCACCACGAAGCCAGCAGACGCAGGAACTACCAAGCCAGCGGATGCAGGCACAACAGCTCCTGCGGATGCGGGCACCACGAGACCTGCCGATGCGGGAACCACGAAGCCGGCAGATGCAGGTACGACGAAGCCAGCTGACGCAGGTACAACGAAGCCGGCGGATGCGGGTACAACAGCTCCTGCTGATGCGGGCACAAGCACGAATTAAGCCGGGCAGCACAACAGAGACTATCCATTAGCGGATAGTCTCTGTTTTTGTGTCTGGGCGACTACATGAAGTCGAAAAAGTACCGGATGACATGAAAGAACACGGGGGCGGTATAGGTAAGGCTGTCTATGCGGCTGAGGTAGCTTTTCTTCAGCGCAGCGAATTTATCATCATCGCCGATCAGCAGATCGCGCTTGAGCACAGATACGGTCAGGCTGCCGAAGAAGCCGCTGAGGCTGATCAGCATGCCGGAGAGATACCCGAAGGCCGGGTTCAGCGGTGTGAGGTGCGGATAGATCAGATAGGAGACCGCTGTAGTCACAACGAACGCGCAGGCGAATCCTTCCCAGGTCAGGTAGGGGTTGGAGGTGGGAACGATTTTGTGTTTGCCGAAATAGATCGAGGCCAGATAGTGAACGGCATCATTGAGCTGGGTCAGCACGACCAGGAACAGGACAAGACCGGCCCCATACTCCGGTGACGCAAATTGGAAGTAGGCCAGGTGGCTTAGCCCGAAGACCATGAGCATGAGTCCCCACTGGGTGGCGCTGACACTGCGCAGGAAGCCGAGGGTGCCTTTGTTGATCAGCCGCGGAAGCGGCAGCAGCAGGAACACATAGACCGGAATGAAGACAATGAACATCCCGTACCACTCGATATAGACCCAGTAGAACTGCAGCGGAATGGACAGGTACGCCCACAGGAACAGCCTGCGGTCCGCTTTTCTTGTCCGGATCATGGAGAAATACTCTTTGAGGGCGAAGAAGGCCAGCACCATCAAAGACAGCAGGGAGACGACGGAATTGGACAGGGTAGCCAGGCAGAAGATGAACAGCATGCCCCACCAGGTTTTGATCCGGAAGCCGATTCCGGTATAGTCCTTGTCCTTCTGCAGTCTGCTGACAGCAAGATACAATAAGTGTATGACCGATAAAGCTGCAAAAATAAGCACGAGCGTAAATAACGAGCGGTTCATCAGCAATCACCAACTTATCTCGGGGTGGAATTTCAATAAAGGAATTTTATGTTAGAATAAACAGAGTGTCCAGCTTATTTTGAAGCTTACACTTGATTCGTTGTGCTGTTTGGAGACTTCTTAGTAGGCACTGCAGATATAAATGTTGTACGTTCTACAACTCTGAATCATGGATAGCCGGGTGTACGGGAAGATTGTTGTATGAAATACAAGAATATTCCCGCTAAGCCGCTTGGAGAAGGCGAAATGCTGCCTTTTGTACAACATTTTCCGATTTGATCCCATTTATTGAGGATAATGTTGTATTATGTGCAGGATTCCACAGAGTTACCGGATCACTGCCACAGAAGGCCTATATAACAGACTATAAGGGGAAATTTGCAATGTCAGCTGATTCTTCGGTCTATATCCTGCTCACCAATACAGGTACGCTTTTTACGAGGCTGATCCAGGGCTACACCAAGGCTCCGTATAATCATGCCTCCATCTCGTTTAACCGGGAGCTGTCAGAGCTGTACAGCTTCGGGCGGAAGCATCCGGCCAACCCGCTGAACGGCGGGTTCGTGAAGGAGGATATCCGTACAGGTACATACAGCAAGTATCCGGGTACAACCTGCGTCATCTACGAGCTTCAGGTCACAGACCGCGAGGTGGAGAAAATGAAGCGGGTTCTGCAGGTCTTCATCCGCAGCCGCCAGAAGTATCTCTATAATATCCTCGGTGTAATCGGCATCGCCCTGAAGGAGCCGGTTGAATTCAGCAACTCCTACTTCTGCTCGCAGTTTGTGGCCGAGATTCTGGAGCGCTCGGGAATTAAGCTGTGGAACAAGCTGCCTGCACTCGTGACCCCGGATGATTTCCGGCAGAGTGACCGGCTGGAACTGATCTATTATGGCAAATTAAGCGATTACCATCCATCAGGGATGTAGAGAAAGTCCTCGTTCCCATTAAGGGAAGAGGACTTTAATTATAGTTGAACCCTACCTGGCTTATATTGTCCGGAATGTGGTACTTTCAGTAAGAAAAGGAGAGTGGAAGCATGGTTCATGCCAAGGATGTGCTTGCCAGTCAATTATTGGCTAATGCCAATGATCCCAGCTGGCATCTTCCGTTCATTCAGGCGGTAGAGGCGGTTACAGAGGAAGAAGCTTTCTGGAAGCCGGGAGCGGACGTGAGCAGTATTGCTGAGCTCACCCGTCATTTGCTGTACTGGAATGAGACCTGGCAGATCAGGTACCGGGAAGGGCGGGTGGATGTCCCTCCGATTGGTGATAACAACCGCAGCTTTGTGGTCCCGGAGGGTATTGCATTCAGCGAACTGCGGGGAAGCCTGCTGCAGACCCTGCTCCAATGGCAGACCCTGCTGTCTGAAGAGAAACTTGAGGAACAGGTGAAGGGATTCCCCGAACCGGCTGCATGGTGGGAAATCATCAGCAATGCGGCAACTCATAATGCCTATCATATCGGCCAGATGGTCGTGATTCACAAACTCTACAGCACGCTTCAGCAGTAACAAATCTGCGGCAGCACTGCCGAGGCGATAAGAAGCATCCCGAACAGACCCGTAAGGTTACTTGCAGGTCTGTTTCTGCTGCAAATATATGGGGTGATCTGCATACTGGCCCAGAATCCCCTGCCTATGGGGGCCATCTTGTGCAGAACACCTTAATCTGTAATAAACTGGAGCATGTGATATTCTTGGATTAATGTCTACTGAAGGGAAAAGAGAGGGATTTCATATCATGAATGCTAATATCATCAGAGCGCTGGAAGCAAGATATGCCTGCCGGTTGGAGCGGCTTACAGGAGGGTATACAAATTTCGCCTATCTGATGGCGGGGGCGGAGCCTCCGCTTGTAGCCAAAGTAACGAATCTGTCCAATGAAGACACGCTCAATGAGATTCAGGTCATGAAGCTGGTGCAGGGAAGCTGTGATACACCGTCCATCCATGAGGTGTCAGAGATGGAAGGGATGCGGATTATAGTGATGGACTGCATGCCTGGCATAAGCGCACAGTCCGTTCTTGATGCAGGAGACTGGGCAAGAGCGGAACAAATATACAGCAGAATGGGCCACTTACTGGCTTCCCAGATTCATTCGCAGCCGTATAATCAGCAGGAGCAAGGGATACGGCGGAGCAACAGATCCGCACTTAGCCAGATGATTAAGAAATTAGAATTCGTACCCGGCTCCTTGAGCAGGTATTCGCTCCAGCTTCTATCTGCTGCCGATGCCCAAGACCAGCCGTGGGTGCTGACACATGGGGATTTCGGGGTACATAACATACTCTGTGAAGAGGAAGGTGCACTTCATGTGCTGGACTGGGAATGGGCCGAATGGGGCGGTCCGCTGAGTGATGTGGCCTGGGTCTGCTGGTTCACGAAGCTGCATTATCCCGGGCAGGCCCTGAAGCTGAATGCAGCCTTCGTCCGGGGCTACCTGTCAAGCAATCCGCTGGTATTCTCACCGCAGCAATTAAAGGCAGCCAGCTTATATAAAGTGTGGAATGTGCTGCACCGTCTGCGGATTGCCCCCAAAGAGGTGCAGCGTGAATGGGTGCGGCGTCTGGAGTGGACGCTGAATGAGGATTTCAGTGATCTGCACGGGATTAGCTGAGAATTGGAACAGAGCAGTTTCCGGAACCGGCTGACCCGTCACTGCTCCGTCACTGCTCCGGCACAATGACCCGGATGTGACGCGGAATCGTGCGTAGCCGGATCGGCAGCGGAGGTCCTTCTTCACCGTCGGCATTGGTCTTCACCGGCTCGGCAGAGTGGACCGAAACCTCTCTGGCCGTGAAATAAATAACATCTTTATGATTTCTCAGGTTGCCGAGCAATAAAGAGATACTGACCGTAACGGTGTTCAGCAGATGGAGATCTTTGACGATGAAGCAGTGGATCAGCCCGTCATCTACAGCAGCACCGGGTGCAAGCTTCTCGAATCCGCCTACTGAATTCGTGAGTGCCGCGATAAAAAGCGGCGAGGAGCCCTCCCAGACCTCCCCGTCATGCGTAATGGTCAGAGCGTGCGCGCTGTTGCTGGCCAGCTCTTTGATGCCTTCTTTCAGATAGGCCAGGAAACCGAGCCTGGTCTTGTCTTCGGAGGTAACGGAAGAGAGCGAGCCGGCGAGTGAACCTGCAGCCACCACATTGACGAACAGCCGGTCGTTCAGCCGGCCCATATCGACTCTTTGGGTACGCGAGGAAGAGAGCGTCCGGATGGCATCTGCAGGATTTAGCGGAATCTGCAAGGCACGGGCGAAGTCATTGACCGTTCCCATGGGCACGATCCCCAGCGCAGGGCGGTGCTCCTGATCGGCAAGTCCATTCATGGTCTCGTGAAGGGTGCCGTCTCCGCCGATGGCCACCACCAGATCATAGCCTTCACTGCATGCCTGCAGGCAGAACGCAGTTGCATCCCCCTCCCCGGCGGTTTCATGGGTCTTAACCTGATAGCCTGCGCTTTGCAGAACTTCT
The DNA here is from genome assembly GCF_000758665.1 of Paenibacillus borealis. Taxonomy (NCBI): domain Bacteria; kingdom Bacillati; phylum Bacillota; class Bacilli; order Caryophanales; family Paenibacillaceae; genus Paenibacillus; species Paenibacillus borealis. The sequence continues at coordinate 7,963,948 of NZ_CP009285.1, read as the reverse complement.
TCCGCGCTGCGGATATAGTCCCGCGCGTCTGCTTTGCCGGACGCAGGGTTAATGATAATCATAGCCTGCTGCATACTGCACTCCTCTCTGTATATCTGGATTAATATCCATTACCCATTCAAGCCTAACCCTTGAATCAAAAGCGCCAAAGGGCAGCAAAATGTCCCTTTGGCGCTTTTTTTTGAACCCGGATATCCGCTGCCGGGGCTTCCGGCCGGGATCATCTTCCTTGACTTCGTCTATGATGGGAATCGGCATAGACTGCACTGCGGAAATTAAGAATCGGATCGTCCGACAGCAGTATCCCGGGCGTGATGGCGGTGGGGTCCATTACCAGCCCCTCCGGTTCCGGGATAATCTCCGAAATATGCAGCCGCCCGAGATCGATTCTCCGGCGGTCCTCAGGCCAAGCGCGGGTGGGGTCATCCGTGGGGTCCCCTTCCTCACCGAGAACAGCAGCAAGCTGGAAGATGGCCGACTCATCCTTGAAGCGCAGCTCCAGCTCATCCTCCAGATAATTGTCCGGCTGCTGCGCCGCATCCTCGGCCGATAGCGTACGCACTCCCGTTTCGGGAATCCACTCGAACTTCACAGGCAGCTTCCGTCCCTCTGAATCCACCATAAGATAAGCATGAATGCAGAAATAATAGCTCTCCGCGTAGCTGGCAGGCGGCTTGAGCCGTTTCACGGCCAGCAGGCTCGTCTTGCTCTCGCTGAAATGGGCCATGATCTCCTTGATCAGCTCCAGGGTCCCGAGCGTGCCAGCCTGTGCGCGGTGTGCCGTACGGACAATATCTATGAATGACTCGGGGGTGCGGGCAAAGAAGACAGGTATCGTCACTCCGACCAGATTCGTGACACCGCCATCCGGCAGGATGAACTGGACAGCCATACCTTTGGCCGGAGAGAGAAGATCCGCCAGCGCCGGATCGGTGGAGCTGCCCGAGAAACGGACCACTGCGTCCACCTGCTGCTCCTGAAGATGCGCAGCGGTAGTGAATTCCATGCCCAGGCCGCTTGGCCGGAAGAAAGCGCGGCAGCAGGTTCCCCTGGCATGCGCGCAGCGGTATCCCGGATGAACCCCGGACAGATCCTCGATCGCGTCTACGGCTTCAGCGGCCAGGCTGGAATATTCGTCATCGCTTGCGGGGCGATCACTGATCCGATCAGATTCTTTCATGCCCATACCCACTCCTCTTAAGATCATTTGTACCGGAACAAGCTACATCTTAGTTATTACCACATCCGCTTTTTAATTAAACTGCTTCCCGTAGACATCAACTTCATTATTGTGGTTATCTATGGCGCTTCTGATCCGGACATAGCCGTTCCCAGTCCAGAATGCTTCCCCTGCCTTATTCTCCAGCTGAACAGCCAGCCTGACCGTATGTAAGCCCTGCTGCTTAAACATCCGCTCCAGTTCATGGACTGCAGTCTTCCCGATACCCTGCCGGCTATATTGCTTGTGAATAACGAGGAGTCCGATCCAGGGATGATGATCCAGGCTGTAATCGGGAAGGTAGGTGATCAGCCCGGCGTATTCGTTATGGAGCTTGATGTACAGCATCTTTTCTCCCATATCGAGGTTCTTCCTATTGTCTTCAAGGATCTCCAGCGGATCGAGGTAAGCTTTATGCTCCACCATGAGGTTGAAGGCAGGCTGGGAGTTAAGGATCGAGGCTTGAATCTGAAGGCTTTCCGGAGACAAGGGATCCGAAACTGCTTCTAACTGGATAATAATAATCACCGGCTCTATATTAGATAAATATCTAATTAGATAATGATATAATTGTCGCTGACTATCAAGCGGTGTGCTAAAATTAAGCAGGATTATCCCAAAAAAGTGCTCAAGCAGAAATGGAGAAAAGAAATAATGAATGAATTACCAAACTGCCCGCAGTGCAGTTCCGTGTACACCTATGAGGACGGAGTGCTTCTGGTATGCCCGGAATGCGGACATGAGTGGTCTCTGAACGCAGAGAATGCAAGCAACGGGGACCAGAAGGTGGTTAAGGATTCGAACGGCAATGTTCTGGCTGACGGGGACACCATAACGGTGATTAAAGACCTCAAGGTAAAAGGCAGCTCATCCGTTCTGAAGATAGGCACTAAGGTGAAGAACATCCGGCTGGTGGAAGGCGACCATGATATCGATTGTAAAATTGACGGGTTTGGCGCAATGAAGCTGAAGTCGGAGTTTGTCCGCAAAGCATAGAACAGAAAGGACCGGTACCTGAACCCCAGCGGGCAGCAGATTCCGGTCCTTTATTTCTTGCTGACAATGGATTATCGCCCCCCATTTCTTCCAAGCCCATGGCTGTTCCCGCTCCGGGCAGCAGATACAGGATTCATTCCTCTATCGAAAGGGGAAGGAAGTAGTACAGACGTCCGGAGCAGGCGGGCCCCCATTGTCCAAAAACTGATGCGCACAAAATTTGTAGGAGGGATCTTATCCAATGATAAGATACATCGGTTGTGCTGCCCTAATGGCGGCTATGTTATGTCTCACCGCCTGCAGCGGGACACCGGAGGCATCACCAGCGCCTTCGCAGGAACCACAGCAGACCCAGGAAACACCGCAGTCCACTCCAGAGGCCTCCCCCGCAGAGCTGCCGCAGCAGACTCCGCTACAGACACCCATTCAAACACCGGTCCAATCGCAAGTGCAGCAAGAAGAAGCGGAGGGCCCAGCACCATCAGCACCATCCGAAGAAGGACAGTCGCCCGACATTCTGGAGGCCGCGGCAGCTGTAATGACCGCACTTAAGGAGAAGGATATGGATCAGCTTGCCGTGTGGGCACATCCCGGCCGGGGAATCAGGTTTTCACCCTTCGCCTACGTGGATACAGAGAATGACCTTGTATTCACCAGAGATGAGGTGGAGAAACTAATGGAAGATCCTGCGAAACAGGTGTGGCGGGTGTTCGAAGGTTCGGGTGAGGTCATTGAGCTGACTTTTGCAGATTACTACAAGTGGTATATCTATGATGCTGACTTTGAGCAGGATGCCGGAATTGCGGTGAATAAGGAGCTGGGTAAGGAGCAGAACTCCGGAAATCTCAAAGAAGTGTATCCGGAAGCGAACCATGATATCGTCGAATATTACATCGGCGGGCTGGACTTGGCTGAGGAAGGGATGGACTGGCGCAGCCTCTATCTTGTTTTTGAGACAAACGGTGATAATCATAAGCTGGTAGGGATTGTTCATGATCAATGGACACCTTGAGAAGTGGAGTCACATAATGATTGCTTGATCTTTGCATAGGCGCCCCTCAGAATGGAGGGAACGTGTTAAATAAGAGGAGCAAGTGAGCATGAAAGAGGTTATTGTACGCAACAAGGTAAAAGTTATCGGTGAAGGGGAGCAGACCCTCGTTTTGGCCCATGGGTTCGGCTGTGACCAGAGCATGTGGCAATTTATAACGCCTGCTTTTGAGAAGAAGTACCGCCTGGTGCTTTTTGATTATGTAGGTTCGGGCAATTCGGATCTTTCAGCGTACAGCGGAGAGAAGTATAGCAGCTTCGGCGGCTATGTGCAGGACGTGCTTGATGTTATGGATTCACTGCAGCTGACCGATGTTATATTTGTAGGCCACTCTGTCAGCTCGATGATCGGAATGCTTGCTGCGATTGAACGGCCGGAACATTTCCGCAAAATGATTATGATCGGCCCTTCCCCCTGTTATCTGAACGACGGTGAGGGGTATGTCGGCGGATTTGAGCGGAGCGATATCACCGAGCTGCTGGAAATGATGGAGATGAATTTCTCCGGCTGGGCCAGCTTCATGGCACCGCTGGCGATGAAGAATCCTGAGCTGCCTGAGCTTACGAAGGATCTGGAGCGGACTTTTATTTCCGGGGACCCGGTCATTGCCAGGGAATTTGCCGAGGTTACATTCTTGTCTGATCACCGGGCCGAGCTGGCGAAGTCAACCGTTCCCACACTGATTCTGCAATGCTCGGATGACAGTATTGTCCCGATAGAGGTTGGGGAATACCTCCATAAGCATTTAAGCAACAGTACCTTCCGGCTGCTGGAAGCCAAGGGTCATTATCCGCATATCAGCCACCCGGAAGAGACCATTACGATGATTAACGAATACCTGCAAATGGATTGAAGTCATTACAAGGTATGGAGAGGGTACAGGAACATGGATAAACGGCTGGAATATGCCCCTTGCGGGTATATTTCCATTACACATGAGGGTATGATCACGGAGATGAACCAGACCTTCCTCGATATGACGGGCTATCAGCGGGAGGAGCTGGAGCACAAGCATTTGGAATCGATTATGTCGAAAGCCAACCAGCTTGTTTTCCATTCGTATTTTTATCCTAATATTAATTTGCACGGGCATGTGGATGAGCTGTTCATCAGTCTGAAGGACAGAAGCGGCCAGTCCATTCCGTACATCCTGAACGGCAGGCGTTATGAGAATGAGGGCGTAGAGGTTATTGACTGTGCACTGGTTCAGATGAGCAAGCGCATGGACTATGAGCGGGAGCTGCGGTCAGCCAAGAAGCAGATAGAGGAAGCATACTGGGAGAAAGAGCAGACGCTAGCCGAGCTGAAGCAGCTTCATGCCGAGATTGGGCAGAAGCAGGCGGAACTGCTGGAGCTGAATGCCATTCTGGTTGAACGCTCCACTACAGACAAGCTTACCGGACTGAAGAATAGGCGGTATTTCCAGGAAACCCTGGAGGAGCATATCAGAGGGTATAGGGAACAGGGACGTTTATTTTCGCTGCTGATCCTCGATATAGACCACTTCAAGAAGGTAAACGATACGCTGGGACATCAGGCAGGGGATGATGTGCTGGAGCAAATGGGGAGTATCCTCAGCCATCATTGCCGGGAGCAGGATATTGCGGCCAGATATGGCGGTGAAGAGTTCGTGCTCATTCTTCCGGATATTAATACCCAGGAGTCCATACTGATTGCGGACAACCTGCGTCATGAAATTGCCCAAGCGGCATGGGGATCGCGTATTCCCGGCGGCATTACGGCAAGTGTGGGTATTGCTACATTTGCAGGAACGGATAATGAGGCAACTCTGCTGAGAAAAGCGGATCAGGCGCTCTACACCTCCAAAGAGCAGGGCCGGAACCGTGTCACGCATAGCATGGATTCCAGCGCACTGCCCTGGTAGAGGAGTAAGAACGTGCTTAACGTTATAACATTCTGCGGGCGGTCACGAAACGTTTCTTCCACTGGCTGTCGAACGCCTCGATATGTACACCCAGCTCTTTGGAATAGGTATGCAGCATCTGATTATTTCCGGCATAGATAGCCACATGTCCAATATCAATCCCCCGGGCGCTGAAGAACAGCAGATCTCCTGTGCGGAGCTCGTCCACTCCAACCTCTGTGCCTTCCAGCGCCTGATCATAAGAGACACGGGGAAGCTCAACCGACAGCGTGTCCGCAAATACCCGTTTCACAAAAGACGAGCAGTCGAACGTATCCGTCTGATCCGGTGAAGCCCCGAATACATAAGGTGCATTCAGGTATTTCTTCCCGTAGGCAATCAGCGCCTCCCCCTGCTTCTGCAGCAGTGAGCCGCTTTTGTAATCCGTATATTTCGGCTTGGAGGACAGATATCCGGTTACATGATCCTCCGTCTGCACTTCCAGCCAGAGGGCATTCACTTCGCGGATAACTTGGACTTTGCTGCCTGCGGGCAGCAGGGCCAGCGTGTTGGCTTCGCTGTCCGAATCCGGGGAGCTGCGCAGATTCACGCCCCAAGTGACCGAGGTATTATAGGCTGCGGCCGAAGAGATGAAGACGGAACCGGTTGCTGCATCCCAGGTAACGGTGCTGCCCAGTGCTTCACTTACGAAGCGCAGGGGGATCATGCTGTAGCCCTGCGACAGCTGGCCCGGTACGCTCAGGGCAATCGGTTGCCCGTTCAGCCGGGCAGTGGCCGAACCTAGAGTGTAGGTCAGCGTGGTGCCGCCTTTGGTGGCCGTCACAGTCTTGCTCGTATTATTCCAGGATAGCCCGGCTCCCTGGGCTTCAAACAGATTGCGCATGGGTACCAGCACTGTACCGCTGATGTTAAGCGGCCGGGCTTCGGGCTGAAGCTGCTGGCCGTCAAGATAGATGGAGATAGGTTTAGGGGTAGCGGCTGCTTCTGCATGGACTGAGGCTGAGGCTAACAGGGTCAGCCCGAGCAGGGAGAGCAGCGCAGTTCTTCTTGCTGTCATGGATTCATCACCTTATGGATAGATTTAACTCTATACATTGGACGTTGCCAGGGCGAAATGGTTCTGTGCCAATTGTTGGAAGGAAGGACGAGCCAAGAAGATTGGACCAGGCCCCAATGATTCGCGCTTGACTTCCGCCGGGATTCATCATAAAATCTAACCAGTTAGTTATAAATGGAGGTGGCAAGTATAGCATCCGCAGAAAGTAAACGAAGTCCCAAAATTTACGATGCTGTCCGGACCAGAGGGATTATTCTTGATGCGGCCGAGAAGATCTTTGCCGAGCTTGGTTATTCAGCGGCACGGATTGATGTCATTGCGAAGGCGTCCGGGTACAATAAAAGCCTGATTTATCAGTATTATGGCGACAAATTGGGACTATATACAGAAGTGGTCAAACGTGCGGACCAGATCGGCGAACAGATTACAGGCTCGTTCATTAATGAATTACTGAAGAATGAGAAGCTTGTAACAGACCCTGCGGCGTTTAGGAGCTTCCTGGAATCGATGACCCGGGAGACGGTATCCTTCCTTCTGGAGCACCGGAGTTACCTGAGAATTCTGTTCTGGGAGGCCGCTGAAGACTGGAAGACCTGGAATCAGATCACCTATCGTCCGGACGATGCTACTCAGATGCATGAGTTAGCCTTAGCAGCGCAGAAGAACGGAATTCTCCGTCAGGATTTGGACCCGGCGTTGTTCCCTATTCTGATTATAAATGTGACTACAGCTACCCTGCAGTCGTCTTCACGGTTTGAGCAGCTGCTCGGTAAGCTGGATTCCCCGCAGATGCGAGAGCGGACCACCCGGCAGATCTCGCAGTTTATCATCCATGGCGTAATGGAGCCGTCTTTGCTGTAAGAGGCGGCTGTTTTTTTGGACAAAATATAAACAACTAGTTAGTTTTAAATAAAAAGCAGGAGTGATGGTTATGAGCGCAATGATTCAGACTGAACAATTAACCAAGCATTTTGGCAGCAATCATGCTGTGAATGGACTGTCGCTGGAGGTGAACCAGGGTGAAATTTACGGATTCCTGGGACTGAACGGTGCCGGTAAAACGACAACCATCCGTATGCTGCTGGGCATGATCCGCCCCGATTCCGGGTCCTCCTATGTGTTCGGACAGCGGGTGGATGCCGGCAGCCATAAGCTGTGGGCCAATATAGGCTACATGGTCGAGATGCCCTACTCCTATCCAGAGCTTACCGTCCGCGAGAATCTGGAGATTATCCGCAGGCTGCGGGGTATCGCAGACCGCAGGGCAATTGACAGCATCATCGATAAGCTCCAGCTTACCGCTTACCGCGACCGCAAGGCCGGGACGCTCTCCCTCGGCAACGGGCAGCGGCTGGGTCTTGCCAAGGCCATGCTGCATCATCCGCAGGTGCTGATTCTGGATGAGCCGACGAATGGGCTTGATCCGGCCGGGATTGTAGAGGTGCGTGAGCTGCTCCGGGAGCTTGCACTCAACCACGGCGTAACGATTTTTATCTCCAGCCATATTCTCGGCGAGGTCTCCAGGCTGACGACACGGATTGGCATCGTGCATCAGGGCCGGCTGCTGCAGGAGACGGATGTGAAGGATCTGCAGCATCTGCTCCGAAGACGTCTGCTGGTTCAGACCCGCGACTCTGCAAGCGCCCGGAGCAGGCTGCTCCAGGCCGGCTATGCTGTTCAGCAGGCGGGAGAGGAAACGCTGCTGCTTCGGGATGAACGCGCCATAGCAAACCCTGATCACGTCTCCAAGCTGCTGGTGTATGCGGATATGCCGCCCACGCTGATTCAGGTGGAGGAAGAGGATTTGGAGGCTTATTTTCTTAGAATGATTGAGTCTGAAGGAGGAGGAATGAAAGGATGAATCGATGGAAATCGGCCCTGTGGGTGGAAGTCTTGAAGCTTCGCCGCTCCAGGCTGTTCTGGATTTCACTGGTGTCCAGCATAATGGTGCCGGTAATGATCGGGCTGGTCTTCTCAGGAACGATTGGCTCCCAGAGCAGCTTTGAGGGTGAGATCAATATGGCAGGACTCCTGAAAGAGCTGGGTGTTGTGATATCCATGGGGGGGCTTATCGGATTCGGGTTTGTGTTCAGCTGGATCTTCGGCCGGGAATATTCCGACCGCACTGTTAAGGATCTGTTGGCCCTGCCGCTGTCCCGGTACGGGGTGGCGGCTGCCAAGCTGATCGTTGCGGCCGTCCTGTGCGCAGTGCTGGCGCTGCTTGTGTTTATGGCCGGCTGCCTGACCGCCTGGCTTGTCCGCTTGGACGGCTGGAGCCTGGACGCCATTGTTCAGGGCTTCAGCGGATACGCACGGATCTGTCTGATGGTGATCTGCCTCAGTATTCCTGTAGCGTGGATGGCTTGTGTCGGCCGCGGCTATCTGACTCCGCTGGGCGTGGTCCTGCTGACCATTGTGGTTGCCCAGTTTGGCGGGGCCCTGGGCATTGTGGAATATATTCCATGGGCCGTTCCCGGATTACTCAGCGGCGCTTCGGGGGAGGAGAAGTCACATTTAGAGCTGCTGAGCCGGATGCTTCCTTATCTCACCGGCGCTGTTGGCATCATAGGCACGCTCGCCTGGTGGCGGTATGCCGACCAAACTTAAATCAGGCGGATTCTTATATTTTTAACAATGGAGGGAAACAGACATGGAGAAAGTGCCAAAGGGAACCATTCTAGTCATGGCTATCTTAATTATCGGGGCAATGGTGGGGCTGCTGAATCAATCTTCACTGAATACAGCATTGCCTAACATTATGGGGGATTTCCGCCTCTCAACAAGTACGGCGCAATGGCTGACAACAGCATTTGCCCTGGTTACAGGCATTGTGGTTCCGGTCACGGCTTTTCTGATTCAGAGGTTTACAACCAAGCAGGTCTTTGTCTTTGCCATGGGCATGCTGACGGCGGGAACGCTTCTGTGTGCGGTCTCACCGAACTTCGGCCTGCTGCTCACCGGAAGAATAGTGCAGGCAGTCGGAGTGGGCATCATGGCTCCGCTGGTGCAGACGTTGACCTTCATCCTGATTCCGGTGGCCAAACGGGGGTTCACGATGGGGATGATCGGACTTGCGGTTAATTTCGCTCCGGCCATCGGACCTGTACTGAACGGATGGCTTGTAGAGGATCATTCCTGGCGATTGTTGTTCTATATTCTGTTTCCTTGCTCGCTGCTGCTTACCCTTGTTGGGGTATTCCTCGTTAAGAACGTTACCCCGCAGGTCAAAAGCAAGGTGGATGCGCTATCCATGACGCTATCCTCGCTTGGATTCGGCGGCATATTATATGGATTCAGCGTCTCCGGGAGCAGAGGATGGGATAGCACAGAGGTTCTGATATCCCTGGCGATCGGATTCATTGCGCTTGGCCTGTTCGTCTGGCGGCAATTGACTATGGAGAATCCTTTGCTGGAGCTGCGGGTATTCACCAGCCCTGCTTTCACTATGGCTACAGTAATCAGTATGATCCTGATGATTATCATGCTGAGCGCCCAGCTGCTGCTGCCTATCTATATGCAGACCATGCTTGGCTATACCGCGCTGAAATCGGGTCTCATGCTGCTGCCCGGTGCGGTTCTCATTTGTATAATGTCACCTATAGCCGGCAAGCTTTTCGATAAAATGGGTGCCCGGATGCTGGTCATCACCGGACTTAGCCTGACGGTAATCTCGGCTGTACTGTTCTCTAATTTAACCGAGCATACCTCGTATACGTTTTTGATGATCGGCTACTCTCTGCGGATGGTCGGCGTCAGCCTAACCCTGCTGCCGGTCATTACCAGCGGGATGAATTCATTGCCGCCTGCCCTGATCCGGCACGGGATTCCGGTTAACACCACACTGCGGACCGTCGCCGGATCCATCGGAACAGCATTGCTTGTAACTATAATGACTTATAGCGGGGGCGGGCTGAAGCAAACCAGTGATGTCCACAGTTTAATTCACGGGATGAATGTGGCCTCCATGGTAACCACAGGTGCTGCAGTTGCCGCGCTGATCCTGGCCTTCTTCATCAAACGCAAGGAAGCCCCCGCAGAGATTCCGGCGAAGGGCGTTGCTGTGAAATAAGGAATGGTGAAATGGAGACAGACTTTGTAACAGCTTAATAAAATACCTTCTGCTGCAAAAGATCGAGCGCCCGCTCGATCTCTTTGCGTTCTTCAGCTGTTGTATCCTGAATGCGCTGCTCGAACCGGACGGCGATCTGCTGAAACGATTCATTCATCAGCGCTTCGCCTGCCGCAGAGAGCGTGATGCCCTGCTTACGGCGGTCATCCGGGTCGGTAATGCGGGCACAGACGCCCTTTTCGCTGAGCTTCTTCAGCTCACGGCTCGTGTTGGGCATCGACATCTGCATGCAGTCGCTGATTTCGCTGAGTGTGACTGGCTGGCTGACGGCGATGTATTCGAGAATTTTATATTGCAGCGGGGTTAAGCCCTCTGATTTCACATCTTTGGTTATATCATTCGTTATTTGATGGACGGCAGCACTGAAGGCTACGAATTTCTGGAACAGATGGTTATTATCCATAAGATCACCTCAGATGAAACCATAGCAAATAGATTATCAAAAAACAATTGTCATTTGACAACTAAATTACTTACGTGTTATCTTTTTGTTATCAAATGATAACAAAAGGGGAATACGACTGATGAATACACTCATTATCTATACACATCCGAACCACCGCAGTCTCAGCTATGCATTTCTGCAGGAGGTGCTGCGCGGCAGCAAGGAGAATGCGAAGGTTACGGAAGTCAAAGTCCTTGATTTGTATGAGGCCGGATTTGATCCGGTGCTGGTGTTTAATGAGAATAAACGCAGACGGGATATGTACCGTGAACCGGAGCTTGAGGAATACAGGCAGCAGCTGCTGTGGGCCGATCAGATTGTGCTGGTCTATCCGATCTGGTGGGGAAGACCGCCGGCGATGCTGATGGGCTACATTGACCGGATGTTTGCTTCGGGCTTCGCGTACCGCGATAAGGGCGGACTTCTGCCGGAGGGGCTGCTTAAGGGGAAGAGCGTCATCTGCATCTCCAGCATGAAGGGGCCGGCCCATTATCCGCTGCTGTGGCTGAATAACTCACACAAGGCGCTGATGCGCAAAGCCCTGTTCAATTTCGTTGGCATCCGCAAGGTGAAGTTCTTCGAGTTCGGCAGTATGGAGAGCCCGAAGGGCAAGCACAGCCGCAAGCTGGAGCAGATTTACCGCTATTTCAAGACGGTAGGCTGAATCTGGTCCTTCTATACTTCCTTCTCTGTATCTGCACCTGACTCAGATTGCTGCTCTAAGACCCAGTCGATGATTTTGCGGGCGATGCTGACCGGCGGCGGAATAACGGGTAATTGATCCATAGGGAACCATGCGGCATGGTCAAGCTCTTCGCCGTCCACTGTTATTTCTCCGCTCTCATATTCTGCAAGGAAGCCAACCATCAGGGAATTGGGAAAAGGCCACTGCTGGCTGCCGAAATAGGTTATATTCTTGACCTTAAGACCAACCTCTTCCATAGTCTCACGCCGCACACAGTCCTCCAGAGTTTCACCCGGCTCGACAAAGCCGGCAATCAGCCCGTACATCCCGTTCTGGAAATGCGGAGCATGGGCGAGCAGAATCTGATTGTCCTTCAGGATAGCTGTAATGACGGCAGGCGCAAGCTGTGGGTAACTAACCAGACCGCACTGCGGGCAGATCCGGGACCGTTCCGTCAGAGAGTGGGCGGTTTCGGTTCCGCAACGGCCGCAGAACCGGTGATTGCCGTCCCAGACCAGCAGCTGCAGCGCTTTGCCGGCAAGATGGAACAGATCTTCCTCCAGCAACCCATATAAGGAGCGCAACGGACGGAAAGCAAGGCCAGGCGGTTCGGGAGTTTCTGCACTTACTTCTGAAGCATAGCAGGGGAGACCCGCGAAGGTGCCCAGGTAGAGTATGCGCAGCGGCGTGACCGCCAGCTCTTCAAGGGAGCGGGCCATAGGGATGCCGGGAGCAGAGGGAGGCTCCGTAATGAGCAGCTTACCGGATTGGAAGATGAGCTGGCAGGCCTCACCAGTGAATTCAGACTCCGGAGTCAATCCCGGAACATAACGTTTATAGATGCTGTCACTTAGTTTCTCCATTATGCAGAACCTTTCTGAAGGGGAATTTGTCTATTAAGAATAGCATGATAGGGGAAAGCTAACCATTCAGCGTTATGCACATTCCATGCTGTCTTCAGCTGATGAAACAATCCATTTGACATTGCGCCTACTTGTAACTACAATGGTTACAGGATAGATATTCACCTATGCTTACGGAAATAACAGCTGATATTCAAATAAAAGACACCCACAATGGAGGAATTGAGATGAAAATTGCATTAACAGGAGCAACAGGTCAATTTGGTTCCATCGTAGCAGAGACATTACTGAAGACCGTACCGGCAGAGAATATTATAGCCAGTGTCAGAAACCCGGAGAAGGCAGAGAAGCTGAAGGCACAAGGCGTGGATGTCCGTCATGGCGATTTCGATCAGCCGGAGACCCTGGATGCAGCCTTTGCCGGAGTAGAGCGCCTGCTGATTATCTCCGCAGACGGTGACAATGATACACGTATCCGCCAGCACAAGGCGGCTGTGGACGCAGCGGTCCGTGCAGGTGTGGGTTTCATTATCTATACCAGCGTAGGCGACGCCGATAACAGCTCCCTGTTTCTGGCACCGGTACACCGTGCTACTGAAGAGTTTATCCGCGAATCCGGCATTCCTTATGCCTTCCTGCGCAATAACTGGTATCTGGAGAATGAAGTTGGCTCCATTCAGGCAGTGAAAGCCGGTGCACCTTGGCTGACCTCAGCGGAAGACGGCAAGGTTGGCTGGGCCACACGCAGTGATTATGCCCAGGCGGCAGCCGCCGTTCTGGCTGCTGAAGGCCGTGAGAATGTCATCTACGAATTGTCCGGCAAACCGCTCACCCAGGCTGAACTGGCAGCCGTGGTTGGTGAGGTTCTGGGTCAAGAGGTTAACGTGCAGCAGGTAGATGACGCTACTTACGCGAAGATCATGGCCGGCGCAGGCGTGCCGGAAGCGGCGCTGCCGATTGTAGTTGCCATTCAGGGCGCGATCCGCGACGGCGCACTGAATATCGAGAGCAGCGATCTGGAGAAGCTGCTGAACCGTCCGCTCACACCGCTTAGTGAAGGTGTACGCCAGCTGCTGGCCTGATTTCCTATCCGGCATAGCAGCCTCTGACGCCTTATTTTCAAAAGCATCCCCACTTGCTGATTACAGCGGGTGGGGATTTTTTTTGATCCTATAGTGATCCATACCTGAACTGCCCCCGTAACACTCATAACACTAACCTAAGGAGTGAAGCGAGATGACAATGAAGAAATGGATCGTTCCCATGTTAAGCATGACCTTATTGATGCCGGCAATTGCAGGTGCAGCAGAACCGGCAGCTACAGCAGTGAAAGCATCGGTGAACACACCGGCGGCTGAACTTAGAGCAGGACTGGATTATTTGCTCTCCGAGCATTTCACCCTGGCGGTAACGGCAATGACCAAAGCATATGACGGGACAACGGATGCGGCTGCTGCCTACAAAGCGCTTGATCAGAACGCACTTGATATGCAGCCGGCTATTGCTTCGCTGTACGGCGATGCAGGCGCAGCTGAATTCGAGAGAATCTTCCGCGCCCATAATCAGTACACAGATGATTTAGTGAAGGCAACCAAGAACAAGGATGCAGCCGCAATGAAAACTGCGGAGGATAAAGTAAGCGGCTTTGTAGACGAATTCGGTAATTTCCTCGGCACGGCCACAGAAGGCAAGCTTCCGGCAGCCGCAGCGAAGCAAGTCATCCGCAGTCATGAGGATCATGTACAGGAAGTATTCGAAGATTATGCAGCAGGCGATTACCTAGGCGCTTATGAGGCATATCGCAAGGGCTACGCTGAAATGTTCGGCATCAGTAAGGCATTATCGGGCGCAATCGTTGCCCAGATGCCTGCCAAATTCGAAAGCACCAAGGCCGATACCAAAGCAGCTGATCTGAGATCCGCGCTCAATCAATTGGCCGGCGAGCATTTCGCCCTGTCGGTTCTGCAAATGCAGGAGCAATACGAGGGAAGAGCTGCTTCAGACGCGCTGATCCGGGCAGAAGCCATGAACACGGCTGACTTCAAAGCAGCGATTGCCTCCATCTATGGTGCAGAAGGTGCAGCGGCATTCGGGCAAATCTGGGTGACGAACCATGTCAATGCGCAAGCTGATTTTGTATCGGCAGTCAAAAATAAGGATGCAGCAGCCCAAGCGGCAGTAGAGGCGCGTATCGCCGGATTCACTACTGAATTCGCCGCGTTCCTTGATTCGGCAACCGCAGGCAACCTGCCGGAGGCTGCGGGTCAAGCCGCGCTAACAGCACATGAGAATCAGGTGCAGCAGGTGCTTACACAGTATGCAGCCGGAGATTACACCGCTTCTTATCAGACGAACCGCGAGGGCTATAAGACCATGTTCAGTGTCGGACAAGCGCTGGGCAATGCGATTGTAACGCAGTATAACGACAAGTTCCAGGAAGCTGCTGCACCTGCCACAACAGATCCAGCAGCAATGACCAAGGTCTGGATGAAGGTAGGCAGCGGTGTCCTGAACATTAATGGCACTGTAACCCAAATGGATACAGAGCCCTTCATCTGGAGCGGCATGACCTACATTCCGCTTCGTTACCTGAGCGAGGGCATCGGGGCTGAAGTGAAATGGGATAAAGCGGCGCAGCAGGTCACGATTACAGCAGGCAGTGACACACTGGTATTCTGGATGAACAAAGACTTCATGGAGGTCAACGGGATGAGAAAATCTGTTGGCGCCAAAGTATTTGTGAACTCCGACAACCGGACGGTCGTTCCGCTCCGCTTCATTACGGAGCTGCTGGGCTGGAATGTGCAATGGGGACAAGCCGATCATTCCATTACGCTGACTAAAAAGTTGTAAGGTAAGGCAATTCGACCATCTGCCTATCCGTAAAGTTACCCGCAAGCAGGCGCCGCTCAGGTGTTCCGCTTGCGGTTTTTTTGCGTGCGGAATCCATTTTTTACATTGACAACCTGTCCAAGCAATTATATATTTATCGATAATGATTCTCATTATCGTATAAAGTTGCACAATGTTTCTGGAGATGAGGGGTTATTCCGCCGGTTAGTCAGCAGCAGCAGAACAAAAAAAACATTATAAGATAAGGAAGGGTCCACACACATGAACACAACAAGAAGGTTCTCTTTGAAAACATTATTAATTCCATTCGCTCTTACTATAGCGCTGGTTGGATGCTCCAATCAGGAGTCCAATTCGGCAGCTTCACCATCACCGGCTGCAACAGCTGCGGCAACTGCTGAAGCGGCTGCTACAGAAGCACCAGCCTCCCAGGAAGCAGTCCAGTATCCGATTACGATCAAGCATGCGCTTGGCGAAGCTGTTATTGAGAGTAAGCCTGAACGTGTAGTGACTATTCAATGGGCGAACCATGATGTGGCTCTCGCGCTTGGAGTTGTTCCTGTAGGCTTCTCGGCAGCGAACTTCGGCGTTCAGGACGGCAGCGGACTGTTGCCTTGGACAGCAGATAAGCTGAAGGAGCTTAATGTAACCGATCCGAATGTTTTCCAGGATACCGACGGTCTTGATTTCGAGGCCATCTCCGATGCAGACCCGGATGTCATTCTTGCCGCATACTCCGGGATCACGCAGGAAGACTATGATACGCTTAGCCAGATCGCTCCGGTAGTCGCTTATCCGACCGCTCCTTGGGCAACCACTTGGCGTGAGCAGGTACTGTTGAACTCAGAAGGTATGGGCATGAAGGCAGAAGGAGAACAGCTGATCAAGGATACGGAAGCCATGGTTAACGAGAAAGTAAGCAAGTATCCGCAGATTGATGGTAAAAAAGTGGTTTGGGTTAACTTCTCCGCTGAGGATCTGTCCAAACTGCATATTTATACGCCTGTAGACTCCCGTGTCTCGTTCTTGTATGAGATGGGAATGGTTTATCCAGAAAGCATTACCTCCCAGATCACTGACCCTACCAGCTACTCTTTGAGCTTGAGCGCAGAGAATGTAGAAGCCCTGTATGACGCTGATCTTATCGTTGGCTATGGTAATGACGAATTGCTTAAGACGCTCCAGGCGGATTCGCTGCTGGGCAAAATTCCTGCGATCGAGAGAGGTTCAGTTGCCTTCATCGACAGTGATACACCGCTGGTAGCTGCCGGAACGCCTAACCCGCTGTCCATTGCTTACACGATTGATGAATACCTTGCCTTAATTGGAGGAGCTATTGATAAAATAAATGAATAGTTCACCGGTTTCGGACGATAAACAGCTAAAATTGCATATCCCGAAGAACTTTACTCTGGTGCTGATGAGTTGCCTGGTATTGCTTGTCATGTGCGTGATAGCCTCGCTGGTACTGGGAGCGCGTCACGTGGGGTGGAATGAACTGATCGACGGTTTATTTCACCCGGAGGTGGACAGCTACGGGGCAAATGTGGTCCGCAAGCGGATTTCCCGGACGGTATTCAGTTTAATGTGCGGCGGGGCACTCGGAGTATCGGGAGCGCTGATGCAGGCGGTTACCCGCAACCCGATTGCCGATCCGAGCATACTGGGAGTGAACACGGGGGCATCGTTGTTCGTGGTTTGCGGAATTGCGTTCTTGAACATCAGCTCCGCAAACCAGTATATATGGTTAGCTCTGGCCGGAGCTGCGATTACTGCTGTATTCGTATTCGGAATCGGCTCAATGGGACGTGGCGGAGCCACGCCCATTAAGCTCGTTCTGGCGGGTGCTGCCATAAGCGCAGCCTTATCTTCGCTGGTCACAGCCATAATGATTCCGCGTTCTTATGTCATGGACCAGTTCCGTTTCTGGCAGGTGGGGAGCGTAGGCGCGGGAACCTGGAGCGGCATCACGACATTTATCCCGTTCCTGCTCGTCGGCATGCTGATCGCGTTCATTACAGCTCCGGCCCTGAATGCGCTGGCACTGGGAGATGATGTCGCGACGGGACTGGGTGTGCGCACAGGCACACTGCGGCTGATTGCGGCGCTTGCAGGTGTTCTGTTATGCGGTGCAGTTACGGCTCTGGCCGGGCCGATCGGCTTCATCGGCTTGTTATCGACTCACGTCATACGTCTTATCCTCGGATCGGACCTGCGCTTCCTTATCCCGATGTCAGCGGTTACCGGAGCTATTATTCTGACGATATCGGATGTAGGCGGCAGGCTTATTGGAAGCCCCGGGGAGCTTGAAGTCGGTGTAGTTACAGCGTTTGTTGGAGCACCGATCTTAATTCTATTAGCGATGAAATCGAAAGTGCGGTCATTATGACAATTCAGACGATTGAATATATTATGGCAGGCAGACGCCGCAGACAACGCCGGGGCATACTGGTGACCAGCCTTCTCGCAGTACTTGCACTTATTCTGTGCTGCGCGATGCTTCTGCTCGGGAACACGATCTATCCGGTGGCAGATGTAATCCGGGCGCTCTCCGGCGAGGAGCTCAAGGGAGTCTCTTTCGCCGTTAATATCATCCGGCTGCCGCGCATGCTGGCGGGTCTGTTCGCCGGGTTTGCCTTTGGCATTGCCGGGTACACCTTCCAGACGATGCTGCGCAACCCGCTTGCGAACCCCAATGTGATCGGGATTACGTCCGGATCAAGCGCGGCGGCTGTGTACTGTATCGTTATGCTTCACGCAAGCGGAGCGGTTATATCGCTGGCTTCGGTAATTGCCGGTCTGGCCACGGTGCTGCTGATTTATGTACTATCCAGGGGGAAGACCTTCTCCATCGGGCGGTTAATTCTAATCGGAATAGGCTTACAGGCTATGCTGGATGCTGTAATCTCCTATCTGCTGCTGATTAGCTCCGAGAAAGACGTTCCCTCGGCTATCAGATGGCTTACCGGCAGTCTCAACGGCTCGCAGATGCGCGAATTACCGCCGCTGGTGATCATCGTAATGATCTGTACGCCTATCATCATGCTGCTGGGCAAGCATCTGAGTATCCTGGAGCTGGGAGAGCAATCGGCTACCTCGCTTGGTGTAAGCACAGATAAGACAAGAATTGCCCTGATTGTCAGTTCCGTCTGCATGGTTGCGATTGCGACAGCTACAACAGGACCGATTGCGTTTGTCTCCTTCCTGTCGGGGCCGATTGCCAAAAGACTGGTCGGAACGGGTTCCTCGAATCTCCTTCCGGCAGGCCTTGTCGGAGTTAATTTGGTGCTGGTGTCCGATCTGATCGGACAATTTGCTTTTGAGTACAGATTCCCTGTAGGCATCATTACCGGATTACTCGGAGCGCCTTATTTGATCTTCCTGTTAATCCGCATGAATCGAAAGGGAGAGTTATAATGAACAAGGCACATGTGTTTGGGGCTGAACAGGTCGTAGCGGGTTATGAGAACAAGACGGTTATTCACGGGGTGGACCTTGTGATTCCCGATCATAAAATAAGCGTGATTATCGGCTCCAATGGCTGCGGCAAGTCGACTCTGCTCAAAACCATGGCCAGACTTATCAAGCATAGCTCGGGCCGGGTCACGCTTGACGGCAAGCCCATCTCCTCCATTCCGGCCAAAGCCCTGGCCCGGGTCATCGGGCTGCTGCCGCAATCCCCCATTGTTCCGGAAGGGATCTCAGTGGCCGATCTGGTTGGGCGCGGCAGATTTCCGCATCAGTCCCTCCTTGGCGGATGGTCCAGGAAGGATTATGAGGCCGTTGCCGAGGCGATGGAGATTATGAATATCACCGAATTTGCCAATCATAACATCGACGAGCTCTCGGGCGGCCAGCAGCAGCGTGTCTGGATCGCCATGGCTCTGGCCCAGCAGACGGACATCCTGTTTCTCGATGAACCGACGACCTTCCTGGATATTACCTATCAGGTCGAGATTCTTGATCTGCTCACCGACCTGAACCGCAAGCACGGAACCACGATTGTAATGGTGCTGCATGATATCAACCTGTCCGCACGGTATGCTGACCATATTTTTGCGCTTCATACGGGTAAGCTTGTCGCTGCCGGTACGCCTGCAGAGGTGATTACAAGCACGCGGGTCAAAGAGATCTTCGGGCTGGATTGCACGGTAATCGCAGACCCGGTCTCGGGCTCTCCGCTGGTCGTACCCAGAGGACGGTATCATGATAGGCAGGCGAATGCTCTAAAATAAGGACTGGCAGGCATCATCCCTGGCAGGTCCCCGTTTCATACAAGGCTGTCCGACCGGTCAAACCGGAGGGCAGCTTTTTGTGTATTCTTTTCCCTTGTAGCCGTGAATCCGTTCCCTTATCATGAGGATGAAACAGGCAGCGGGAATTGAATCTGAACGATTGTAGGTGATCCTATCAAAATTTCTATCGAGGAAATCAGCAGGGAGCAGGAAGAGGAGATCCGTATCCGGTGCCATGAAGTCGATGAAGAGATCTCTGAAATCGTAAATAAGCTCAAGACAGAGACCCTTATCATACTGGGTTATCAGGAGGACCGGCTCAGCCGCATCAAGCTCAGTGATGTCTATTATTTCGAGGGCGTGGACGGCAAAGTATTCGTCTACAGCGAGAATCAGGTGCATGAAGTGAAGCAGAAGCTGTATGAGCTTGAGGAGCTGTGCAGAGACAAGAACTGTTTCCGCGCCTCCAAATCCACGATTCTGAATATCGCCAAGATTGCCAGTGTGCATCCGTCCCTCAGCGGCCGGTTCACAGCTTTGCTTGATAACGGGGAACGTGTAGTAATCTCAAGGCAGTATGTGCCCGCACTCAAACAAAGACTTGGATTATAAGGGGGGATCAGAGCATGAAGCTATCTGAAATTGCCAAAGACATCATCCGCGACTTTCTGGTCATCTTCGCATCCATCATCATTATCATTACGGTGCTGCGGCAGATTTATATCCCGGAGCTCGCATTTGACCTGATATCGATCTATACGATTATGGGCTTCTCCCTGCTTGGGGCATTAACGGGAATCCTTTGGTACACTCCACATGAGATAAGCGAGCGGGCCATGCGTGTCCGAATCGTTATTCATTTTCTCCTGCTAGAGATTCTGTTGATTGGCCTTGCCAGCCTGATCGGAGTTGTAAACGATGTGTCCGGCGCACTTCTTCTTGCCCTCCAAATCGCCGTGGTGTATGCCATTGTCCGCGTACTGTCCTATGAGAAGGATAAGAAGGAAGCAGATCAGATTAACGAGAGACTTAAGGCCGTTAAGCAAGAAAATCACGAATAATCCCGAAGCCCTTGCGTGCCCCGCTTTGTGGGGTTATTTTGCATCTTATTGCCCTGTAGCTACAGCTTACCGCAAATCTATATACACCCTTTTCGCAGTTTTTTATGATGAGGTCATAACTTAACTGGAAGAGGAGAATCCCCCTATGCACAGCCCAGGCAAGCTCAAAAGCTGGATTAGAATTACCCTGTTTATCGTATTCGTTATACTGACACTGTCCCCCGTTATTGATTGGAGCTTCAGCTGGGTACTGCTGGCGGCACTGCTGTTCATGTTTGCGCTGAAAGGTTCGATTGATCTTATCCGGAGTAAGGCGAAGCCCCGTAAGCCCAAACGTTCAACCAGGGTGTGGAAAATCATTATAACCGCTGTAGCACTGCTAATCGCACTTATACCGCCCGTTCTATTCCCGCAGTACCGTGTACCTGAAGTGACAGGGGAATATGAAGTAAGAACCGCTGCTTACACGTATACGGACCCTAACCGGATTGAAGAATTTACGGATACAGGGGAGAACCGGTTTGTGAATGTGGAGTTCTGGTATCCGGACAATGCCGGGGGAACCTATCCGCTAGTGGTCTTTTCTCATGGGGCATACGGGGTCAGGGAAAGCAACACTTCAACCTTTACGGAGCTGGCCAGTCACGGCTATGTAGTGGTGTCCATCGATCATCCTTACCATTCTTTTTATACACGGAGCGTGGAAGGGAGGATCACTATGGTTAATGCAGATTATATGCGGGAGGTTAACGATTCCAACAAAGATGGGATTTACACCATGGAAGAGCTGTACGGCCTTACGCAAAAATGGATGAAGCTGCGGACCGGGGATATGAATTTTGTAATCGGCACGATCCTGGATAAGGCCGTAAGTGACCAGGACCCTGTATATCAGCTGATCGATACTGGGCACATTGGCGTATTCGGCCACTCCATGGGCGGTGCGGCAAGTGTGGCGCTCGGCCGCGAGCGCAGCGATGTGGATGCTGTTGTGAATCTGGATGCCCCCTTCTTCAATGAGCTTGTGTATAACCCTGAGATTAATGATCTGGCGGCAAAAGATGAACCTTATCACGTACCGCTGCTGAACATTTATACAGACGATGTGTGGAAACAGCTCGGGAAGAACTCGGCTTACGCGGCGAACGGGCTGGATAATCCAAACTTCAAGGATGCGTATACCGTTCATTTTCAAGGAGCCAGGCATTTAAGCCTAACCGATCTCCCGCTGTTCTCCCCGGTTCTTGCGAATATGCTGCAGGGCGGGCGGGCCGATATCGATAAGTATTACTGCATTGAGACGATGAATGCGCTGGTTCTGCAGTTTTTTGACTATACGTTAAAAGGGACTGGACAGTTTGAGCCGCAGGCGGTGTATTGATGGCAATGCAGCTGTGGTTATAAGATCATCCCCGGGAACATTGTTGTTGTCTCCACTTCAATGAATCCCAAGGATCTGTAAAGCCCGGCTGCGCGGGTATTGAGTTGCCAGACCTCCAGTCTTACTGCGTCCATCCTATGGGTTAAGAAATAATCAAACATGTAATTCATAATCGCCCTGGCGATCCCGGTTCCGCGGGCTTCGGGCACCACATATACCGTTTCAATATAACCGCAGTTGTCCTTCGCGAAAAAGGTACAGCCTCCCAGCAATTTGCCTTCTTGTAGGAACGAGAGGTTGTGGAAATAGGGGTACCTTCCTTGTTCTGCAAGTGCCTCCAGATTCAGCGGCGTAACAAAGATCTCATCATACCGCTCCTTGTACTCCATAGTCTCTTTGTCAGAATTAAGGTTCACCTGTGTAACTTCTATATCATCCGGCAAGGTATATGTGAAGCTATCCGGAATGGGAGCCTCCATAACAACGCTGTCATTGGACTCAAACCCGTTACGCATATAAAAGCTCAGTTTCTCCTGATCCGCTTCAAATCCGGCGTATATTCGGGCGGTTAGATCCGGCCGCAGTCTCCGCAGCTCTTTAGCCCTTGCAAGTACTCTGTCAAAGAGCCGCTGGCTAACCTCCTGCTTCAATAATTGATCTGAATGATCGGCGGGATCTACACTAATATAAATCAGATAAGGGGTATCCGGAGTCTGGTGATGATTGATTGCCGGATAGGCAAAAGCGCTCCCCAAGTAGCTCCGGTGTTCACCGAATGCTATAAAGATATTCTCTTTGCTGTTGCCGTACTGGTCTTCTTCCGAATGGATGATAAAAATATTCATATATTAGGCCTCCTGCTAAGAGTTGTCGGGATGGGGAACGCCCATTAGGTATTATGACATCATTCAGCGGGCTGCGCGGTGGTAAAGTTTTTCTATAAACATTTGCTGCATACCCAGTGATTCCAGACGCTGGTAAGATTAGTAAGGATCTTAGGCCGTTCATGCCCGAACAGATCATTTACTACAAAGGCGGTGGAACTATGAACGTGAAATTTCGCAATTACAGAGCGGATGATTTCATCAAGGTCCGTGACATGCTTGTAGCCAGCTTTTGCGAAACGGCTAAGCTGGGGAACTGGCTGATCGACAGATGGAACTTCTGCAGAGCGGTGAGCCACACGATGCATGATACATACGACTCCTGGGAGGACACCGTAGGGGTTTGGGTGGATGAAGCCGGAACAATCGCCGGGGTGGTTAACTCGGAGGGGGAAGAGCGGGGAGAAGCCTTTTTCCAAATACGGGTTCCTTTACCGGCTGCAGTATATGAAGAAATGTTCAATTTCGCGGAGAGCAGCTTAGCGGTGCAGGAGAAGGGGCGGCGGATTATCCGTCTGCGGATTCCGGCGGGTGACTCTGTTCGTGAATCGATTGCTTATTCGAGGGGTTACAGCCAACTGGAGTGGAATGATTCGATGTCGGTTCTGTCTTTGGGGAATCTGGGGCCGGTTGATCTTCCCCCCGGGTACCGGATTCTGTCCGGAACGGATGTCTCAAGCGAAGCCAAGGCGCTGGCTCACGCCAAGGCCTTCGGTTACTTTGAGGAGGCCGGTGATCACTCGGTCCCTCTGGCTTTTGAGCGGATGAAGCAGGCTCCCGATTACCGGCCGGAGCTGGATCTCTCCGTTGTGGATCTATCCGGCGAAGTCGTCTCCTTCTGTACACTATGGTACGACGGGAAGAATCGGCATGGTATTCTGGAGCCTGTCGGGACTATACCGGCTGCGCGTAAGCAGGGATTGGCCAGAGCCGTTATTACAGAAGGGCTCTGGCGGATTGCCGCGTACGGTGCGAAATCTGCTTACGTAGGGTCAACAATGGAATTCTATAAGAGGCTGGGATTTGAAGCGGTGTATACCAGCTATGTTTGGGAGAGGATTACTGACGGTTCGGAGTGAGCAGGAAGAGCCTGCCCGAATAAAGCCTTAAGGTTCATCTGGGCAGGAGAATTCGTATTCTTTTAATACAGAAACGGCTTGGCGATGGCAATCAGTGCTTCTTTGCTTAGAAATTGTCCGCTCATCTCGTCGATCTGGTATTGATAGGTGTCCCCACTGCCGGGAACCGCTGCTGACCACGTTAGGCTATTTCCGCCTCTATACTTGGTGTAGATCATTTCAGTGCCGTTGACAACTGTTTTGTCTGCGGTAAAATTCACTTGTTCATCTACATAAGCCGTGAATCCGTAGTTTCTGCCCGCTGCTTCGGCCTGCTTGCGCAGCTGATCAGCAATAGCTGCTTCTTCGTCCGATCCTTTATGCTCTGTACAACGAACCATCCGCTCATATTGTGACATTGCCGGTTAAATTTCTGAACGATACGGCAAATAACCCCCAAGCCTTACGCTTGGAGGTTTAAATATCAGTAACAGGTTCCTCAGGGAATCTCCTACGCATCAAAAGAGGTGAAAAACACATCCCGCAGAATCGTCTTGGCTTTCTTAAGGCTGCGGGTATCCAGCTGCTTAAGCATAGCTGTAATCTGCCTTATTTCCTCGTCTTCCATGGACCCCGGATGCTCCCCGGACTCCGCATGCTCTTCCTCTCCGCCAGATTCCGGATTCACCCAGGACGCTTGCAGAGTGTCCTCGAAACCCTTGATCAGAAACAACAATTCCTCTTCGTTATATCTCTGCAGGAAACGGTGAATTCCTTTATCCATCTGCCTGTGCAGCGCACGATGCAGCTCGAATATTTCTTTGCCCAGCGGTGTAGTGAGGAAGAGGATCTCTTTCTTGTTGTCCGGCAGAGATTCGGTGCAGATGATTTCCTGTGCAACTAATTTCCGGGTGATCTTGGATACGCTGCCTTTAGGGATTCCAAATTGCCTGGAAATCGAAGTGCCGTTCACTGGCTCCAGCTGACCAATTGCATCGATGACATGAAGCATCATCACTGTGGACTCCTGAAGGAACTCGATAACAAGGGGATTGCTGCAGTGCTGGAGCATCCATTCTTTCTCTTCATCATCCTCGGCCTGAAATCGCTTATGCAATTTGGGGATAGTCTCCATCAGCTTGTGTATCAGTACATCCTTATGGGCTGAATCATCGTAAGAATGGGTCACGGTCCGGTCTCCTCATAAGTTCATCTTAAGCTCATTCTAACAAGATAGAGCACATAAATAAAGTTTCCTGGAAATAATATTGACGAAAGGGAAACCTAAAGAGTATATTGTTTCTTAAGATATAATTTAATTTCCGAGAAACAATATATGGTGAGGAGGGAATCCATGAAAGTGTTAATCGTTTTTGATCACCCGTATGGTGCAGCAGCGTCGGGAAATGTCCCGCATCAGCGGAGCTACTGTGCAGCACTGCTAGCCTCAGTAATGCGGGGACTTGCCGCCAAAGGGCATGAGATTGACCTTATAGATCTGCATCAGGACAGATTCAATCCGGTCATGTCAATGGAAGAGCTGGCTTCCTGGAGGCAAAAGAAAAGTGAAGATCCTCTGGTCATCAATTACCAGCAGCGTCTTATGGCGGCGGATCATATTATCTTCCTGTTCCCAATCTGGTGGGAGTCCATGCCCGCTCTTACCAAAGGCTTCCTCGATAAGGTGTTCGCGAAGGGGATTGTATACGAGGAAATCAAACCGGGACGGCCGTTTAAATGCCTGCTGCCGAAGATTACGGGCGTCACTCTGCTAACTGTAATGAATACGCCTGATTTCGTGTACCGCTGGATCTTCGGCAATCCGGTCACCAAAATTCTGTTCAGAGGCACCTTCCGCAAGATGGGTATACGCAAGAATCTCCGCTGGTATAATTACACCGGCATGTCAGACCGCAGCCTGGAGGAGCGGGTAAGGTATCTGGAGAAGACGGAGCAGAGATTCGCCCGGCTGCAATGAAATTCTCCGGTTAGAGGATTCTGTAGAAGCAATAGCGAACATGATATTTCGGTGCACGGATTGCAAGGTTTCCTGTCTCATCCTCCCCTATAATCAGACTTGAAAGGAGGGACTGGTATGGATTGGCTGGATCGCATGAATAACGCAATGGAATATGTAGAAAACCATCTGACGGATGTGATTGATTTCAATCAGGCGGCCAGGATTGCCTGCTGCTCAACGTACCATTTTCAGCGGATGTTCTCGTTCATAACCGAAGTGCCGCTCTCAGAGTATATCCGGCGCAGAAGGATGACTCTTGCAGCCTTTGAGCTGCAGCAAAGCGGAACCAAGATTATCGACATCGCTATGAAGTATGGCTACGAATCGCCTGAAGCCTTCTCCAGAGCGTTCAAAAAAATGCATGGTGTAATGCCAATGTCAGCGCGCGACAAAGGCGTATCACTCAAGGCTTATCCCCGGTTATCCTTTCATATTTCGATTCGGGGAGATGTAGAAGTGAACTATAAAATCGAGGAAAAGCAAGCTGTTGAAATGTTTGGCGTATCCACTGTAATCAATGCTGATGGCGAGAATCCGTTTATTGAAATCCCTGCTTTCTGGACCCGGTGTATTGCTGGCGGAGACGTTGACCGGATTCGTGCTGCCGCAGGACTGGGGGAGAACGGCCAAATTCATGCGGTAATGTATAACAAGCAAGGTGATAAGTCTTCGTATATGATCGGATATTTTGTACCCGCAAGCGGTTTGCCGGAAGGGTTTGAACAGCTGCAGATTCCTCCGCAAACCTACGCAATATTCTCAACAGGCGTCTACCCTGATGGAGAGAGTAATATCCATGATTTGTGGAAGCGTATCTGGGGAGAATGGTTCCCTGGCTCAAATTACGAAGCCACAGAGGGTCCTGAGTTTGAAATGACGTATGACCGGGGCAATAACACGTATGAAATGGAAGTCTGGATTCCTGTCGTTAAAAAGCTTGCATAATAGAACCAAGAGCAGCACCAGCTAGTTCATAATTAAAGAAGTGAGTTCACCCAACAATGCAGTTATTGATGTATTCAGTTCCAAGTGAAATTTAATAATAGTTGTATTTTGTACAATTAAAAACAGCGAAAAGGGTTGCTTGCCTCTTATAACTGCAGTCTGTACAACTAAATCAGCCCGAATCGGTGAGATTCAAGGTACAAGGGCCGTTTAATTGTACGAAATACAACTAAACAGATAATTGGTATAAAACCAGAAGATTTAGTTGTACAAAGTGCAATTAAGCATACGGCATATACCGTAATAGGGTTACTCAAGCCCTCATATTTCTTGAACAATCTGCTGAGACAATGTGTATCTGATTAACCGACGCCGCCAGATAGCTCCCAGTTCACCTATTCATTCATCCATATGAACATTTAAGATATTACGCAGATGCTTAACATCGTTCATGGGAGGACGCCCGAACATGCGCACATACTCCCGGCTAAAGTGTGACAGACCCGGTAGTGAGAGATCAGCATGCCGCCGTCCGTGATAAGCTGGCGATGACACCGGATGCAGCAGCGCATGCCATTGCCTACGCGATTGAACAGCCGGATAATATCGATGTGAACAAGATCGTGATCCGTCCTGCTGCGCAAGTGTAACCTATAAAGTCAGGACTGCCTGCGACCTTCGAGCAGAGGAAGGCTGCAGCCGTAAGCTCATCTTATTAGAACCCGGGACCGCTGCTTGTGTGCAGAGATCCCGGGTTATTGTTGCAGAGATTTATTGTTGCAGCGACTAGGTTAACGGTCTTTTCCTGTATCATCTGGAGAGCCGGTATCTCCCCGCTATAATGCGCTACCGATCAGCCCGTTGATCCCTTCTTCCAGCTTAGCCGTACCTGTATCCTCCAGCCACTCCGGCGGAACCAGCAGATAGTTGCCGGAGCTGCTCTTCAGATAACTGTAGATAATCTGGGCCTCGTCGATCTTGTGGCGGCTCATTTCTTCTGCAGCCGCAACCAGGCTGCTGATGCGGAAATGCTCTTGTGCTGCCGCAGTAATCACTTCAGTAAGCTGTCCGCAGTCCAGCGCTCCGGTTGCCAGGCGGGTACGGTAGAGAATCACGCTGCCCTTGATCAGAATCAGCTTGTGGGACTGCCCGTCCACCTGCTCCAGCACGATAATATTCTTGTTCTCCCCGGTGAAGCCGATCACCTGCTCCTTGTGCAGCAGCGAGTGGACCGCCCCGAGGTAATCACGGTACTTGGCAGCCGCTTCGAAATCAAACCGCAGCGCAGCCTCCTCCATCCGGGCTTCCAGTCCGTCTATGATAGAATTGCCGCTCCCGTTCAGCAGCGAAATGATCTGCCCCACAATCTCCTCATACCGCTTCAAAGCCTCACCGCCCCCGCACATGCCGATGCATAAGCCCAGCGAATGGTTGAGACAGCGGGTGGTCCGGGAATGGGGGCTGCTGCAGAGGATTCTCTGCGATTCCTTAATGCCCTGCACAGCTCTTTCCACGGTGCTGCGGCTGGTATAAGGACCATAGGACAGACTATTGGCCTGGGTGCTGGGCTCATAGCCGATCTCAATCTGCCGGTACGGCGCAGTGTCCACGATGGAAATATAGCTGTAGGCGAGCGGATTTTTCATTTTGCGGTTATACATCGGCTTGATTTCTTTGATCAGCTGGCATTCCAGCATGAAGGCTTCGAATTCCGTATCGGTCAGCCTGTATTCCAGATCGCGGATATGCTTGACGAGCTGCTTCACCTTGGGCGAATGTCCTTTGTTATTGTAGAAATAAGACTGGACCCGCTTCCTCAGCTGCTTCGCTTTACCGACATAGATGATATGGCCGAGACTGTCCTTCATCAGATACACGCCCGGGGATAAAGGGAGGTCCGCTACCTTTTCTGTTAGATTCGCGGGCATGGCAGCCGCCTCCGTTCGTCACATTCTTCAGTACCTTTAAGTATAAACCATGCCGCCGTCACCGGCGACTGGAAAAGCACCATTCCTTGCACTACAATGGGAAGAAAAATGGCTAAGCGCCTATCCAGGAGGAAATGAGCATGAAATTCCGGACAACCGTTATACTGGGCGGCAAGACGGCAACAGGGATCCCTGTTCCTGCGGAGGCGGTAGCAGAACTCGGGACAAGCAAGAAGCCGGCGGTGAAGGTAATGATCGGTGAATATAGCTACTCCAGCACGGTGGCGACGATGGGCGGGCAGTTTATGATTCCGCTCAGTGCGGAGCACCGCAAGGGCGCCGGTATCAGTGCCGGTGATGAGATCGAAGTAGAGCTTGTGCTGGATACCCGGCCGCGTGAAGTGGAAGTACCGGCTGACCTGGCCGCGGAGCTGGAGCAGAATGCCGGAGCGAAGCAGTTCTGGGACGGGCTGTCCTACACGAATAAACGGCGGTTCGTCCTCTCCATTGAAGATGCCAAGACGGCAGAAACGCGGCAGCGGCGGTTGGATAAGACGATGGCGATGCTGAGCGAAGGCAAGGCGCAGTAGCACCCGTGTGACATAATCCACAAAGTCTCCCGGCTAAACCCTCTATCATGAAACACATGAAAGCATGGGATCAAGGAAGCTGGGGGGCTGCTGATGAAATATTCTATAGGTGAATTTGCGTCTATTCTTGGGGTGACGGCGGATACACTGCGTTTATATGAGAAACATGATATTGTCCGGCCGGTGAAGGATCATCATAACAATTACCGGTATTTCAATGATCTGGACGCACGGAATTTATTGTCGAGCAGATGGTACCGGAGCATGCAGATACCGCTTCAGGATGTAGCCGGACTGATTAGAGACGCACCATCCGAACAAGTGATGGAGTCGATAGCTGCTGCCGGAATGCAGCTGGAAGAAGAGATACGCCGCAGCACGCTGCTGCTGAACAAGATTCAGGAGATTCATGCCGAGCTTGGGCGGATCAGTGAATCCTTTTATACCTGTAAGATCAGGCAGGTGCCGGGCATGTACCGGATCCAGCAGACGGACAAGAACCATTTGCTGCAGAAGGATGGTCTCAAAAGAACTGTACAGGCGTGGATGGAGCTGTTGCCTTTTACCTTTTATTCCTTCCGGATTGAGAATTCAGAGTGCATCTATGGAACCGGAGAGCTGGATTACAGCTGGGGACTTGCCCTGCTGGCGGAGGATCAGCGGAAGCTTGAGGTCTGCCTGAATGACAGCGTGGAGTATCTGGAGCCGGCAGCCTGCATCTCTGCAGTGATTGTCAGCACCTATGAGGAATATCTCGAACGGGAGTCTTTCCAATTCATGCTGGACTATGCGGACGCGCAGAATTATACGGTCTGTGGGGATATCAGCGGCAAAATTCTGTTCACAGAGCGCACGAATAGCGGGAATAAAACATATCTGGAGATCAATATTCCGGTAAAACAAGCGGAAACGTCCGTTTCTATACTATGAGAAATATTTCACATATATTTCATTGACCTTGGTGCTGTACCAAGGTTTACACTCTGTGCGTAGTCAACGGCCCTTAGAGATAGAGAACCAGGGCTGCACTAACCACACAGGGGGAGAAATAATGCATAAGCAAGCAGCACAACCATTGTTAAAAGTAATTGTATGCCTGATCCTGGTCCTGTCGATCATCAGCGGCTGCAGCGGCAATAATTCAGCCGATCCGGCCGTGTCAGAGCAGCCTTCAGCATCACCGGAGGCTACGCAGCCTGCGGATAACAGTGCGGTACCGGCAACGTTTAAAGCGGGAACCTATAAAGCGGAAGCTGACGGCAAAGACGGCAAGATTCAGGTTGAAGTTACACTCGACGCCGAATCCGTAATCACGGATATCCAGGTGGTTAGCCAGAACGAAACGGCCGGAATCGGGGTGGAGGCTATCAATAAGATCAAGGAAGAGATCATTGCAGGCCAGACCCTGGCCATTGATGCAGTAAGCGGTGCTTCGGAGTCCAGCACAGCGATTCTGGCAGCCGTCGAAGATGCGGTGAAGCAGGCGGGCGGCAACGTGGAAGCTTTTAAATCTAAGACAGTAGTTAAATCCGGAGAAGGCAAGACAGAGCAGCTGTCCGCGGATGTTGTTGTCGTAGGTGCAGGCGCATCCGGCGTATCTGCAGCAGTCTCGGCAGCGGATAAAGGCGCAAAGGTCATTCTTATTGAGAAAACAGCTACGATTGGCGGAGCAAGCAATCTGTCCTGGGCAGGTAAGTTCTACAACTCCTCAGCTGCTGTCAGCAGCGGGCTTAAAGTGGAAGTGGAGAAGGAGATTGCCGACTGGATCGTTAATAATCACTGGAGAGTAGACGCAGCGGCAATCCGCCAGTACGTGACGAAGTCGGGTGAAACCTATGACTGGCTGACAGGCAAGGGCTATACCACCACCTTCCTTAACTTCGGCGGAGAACAGCTGCATATGCTTCCGGCCTATGATACCCGCCAGGATCTGCTGAAGGCGATGCTTGCAGAATCCGTGGAAAAGGGCGGCGGACAGGTAATCACAGAGACAACAGCCCAGAAGCTGATCACTGGCAGCAATGGGGAAGTTACCGGAGTGGTTGCCGAGAAGGCCGATGGAACTGTGCTTGAGATCACCGGCAAAAGCATTGTCATGGCTACCGGCGGTTATGCCGGCAATAAAGAGATGGTCAAGGAAGCCTTTGGCTTCGAAGGCGTCAATGGCGGACTTGGACAGAATATCGGCGAGGGGCTGCAAATGTCCTGGGATATTGGAGCGAAGGTTCCTGATAACTTTGGCGGACAAATGCTTCATCAGACGCTGGCCAGAGCAACAGAGAAGCTGAAGGCAGAGTATGAGCCGTTCGAGGCCAGCTATCCGCTGATGCTGTCCTACCTGCCAACCCTGATGAATGTCGGCCCTTCCGGGGCGAGATTCCGGGATGAGGCGGCAACCCTTACCGCAGTAGCAGCGGCGAATACCAGTGCTTTTAACGGAGCCTACCATCTGGTTATTCTCTCGCAGGCGCAGATTGATGCCCTCAAGACTAAGGGAATGAACGGTTTGAAAGCACCGGGCCTGCCGGGAATGCCGCCGGAGTTCTATGCCTCTTTTGCCGATAAATTCACGCTGGACCAGCCCTGGAAGGATGCAGACAAAGTCTTCGAGTCCATGGTTGCAAACGGTGACGGCTTCAAGGGCAATACCATCGCGGAACTGGCAACAAATGCGGGCATGGACGCTGCGGTATTTGCTGCTGACTTTAAGCTGTATCAGGAAGCGGCGAAGACCGGCATCGATACTGAGTTCGGCAAAGCGAAGGAATATCTGCTTCCGATGGGCGAAAGCGGCCCGTATTATGCCATTATTTCCGAGATCAACAATCTCTGTTCGGTAGGCGGTCTGCTGGTAAATACCAAGTTCCAGGTGCTCAATGACAAACGTGTGCCTATCAAGGGGTTATATGCCGTGGGCGTAGAGTCCGAAGGCGTACTCTTTAACGATACTTATGTTGGTAACGGCGTCGGACTGGGATATTCCTTCACCTCCGGCCGGCTTGGCGGTGAGGATGCGGCAGCGGGCGCACTGGGTACAGAGTAGCGCAATTTAAGCAATCTCCTCCTTTTCGCCGATAAAGAGGTAGCCTGGACTTTTTATTGGAGAAGAGGAATGTCCGATGTATATTCCCATATCCCGAATCAATGCGGCTTCGCTGACCCGTTCACCGCAGCAGGAGGCCCATGCGTCTGCAGAGCCGTCTGTGCTTAGCTTTTCGGAGACGCTGGCAGCTGTCGCAGCGGCCATTGAAGATCAGGCCCGCAGATTAAGGAAGAAATATGGCTTGTCCGTCCGGATCACAGCGGTATCCAAAGACGGAAGCAAGAGTGCGGACAGTGCCGGCAAGGGAGTCCGGGATGTACGGGAGATTGTGATTGCTCCGAACATCCTGCAGCAGATGAGCAAAGATCCAGTGATCCGGAGAAAAATAGACGGTTACATCGATGAGTATGTAGCCAAAGATCACCTCTCTGCTGAGCATAGCCTGATCATTTACAGGGATGGCACTCGTACCCTGTCACTTGCTGCCCCTTCGCCGGAAGCAGCAGGGAAGAGCAGCGAGCTCCCTGCCGGTCAGCCTGGTCTTTGGAGCGGAGGAAGCTCTACCCAGGACAGGCTGCAGCAGCTGGCCTTCATCCGGGCGCGGAGGGCGAACCGGCAGTCTTAATAGGGAAACAGTCAACAACATTGATCTCAGAATCCGCAGGTAACGCGGAGGCTGAGATCTTTTTTTGGTACGAACAACAGCCTATGGGCCTGCATAGCATATAGCACCTACTTGCTATAAGTAAGTGGGAAGGGGGCACAGGATAATGGGGATTCAGCTTACGGCGATTCATTGGGTTTATTTAGTGTTCATTGTATTCATTCTGGCGCTGCTGATCCGGCGGCGTGATACGACAATGATCTGCGTGACCGGGATTTTGGCGCTGGGGCTGCTGGCAACGGCTACACTCAGCGGATCGGTGTCGGGAATCTTCAACTCCTTCGTATATGCTACCAAAGAGCTGCTTGGCACCATTATGATCATCTCCATTATTGTGGCGATGAGCCGGATTCTGATTATTACAGGCATCAACGAGACGATGGTATCCCCGCTCACCCGGTTTCTGCGCACACCTGCGATGGCCTATTGGGGGATCGGGCTGATCATGATGGTGACCTCTTTCTTCTTCTGGCCTTCCCCTGCGGTGGCGCTGGTCGGGGCAGTTCTGCTGCCTGTGGCTGTCCGGGTGGGGCTGCCCGCACTTGGTGCGGCGATGGCAATGAATCTGTTCGGGCACGGAATCGCCCTCTCCGGCGATTATATTATCCAGGGAGCACCGAAGCTGACTGCGGATGCTGCCGGTCTTCCGGTATCCAGTGTCATGCAGGCAAGCATTCCGCTGGTCATCGTGATGGGAGTTGTGACCACGGTCTCTGCCTTCTGGATGATGCGCAGAGACCAGAAGAATGGAACGTGGAGAGACGGTCTGGTCACTGCCCAAGGCACGGCAGGGCCGCTGTCTGCAGCGGGGACGGGCAATGACGGGCTCGTAGTTATGAGTGACGGCCTTCGTAGAGGGCTGGCTATCGCCATTCCGCTGCTCTTTCTCCTGGACGTGATCGCCATGTTTGTGCTGCATCTGCAAGGCGGTGACGCTACAGCACTGGTCGGCGGAACCGCCGTGCTGATCCTGATTGTCATCACCCTGCTGGCCCACCGCAGCCAGGGACAGGGGCTGGAGAAAATTACGGCCTATCTCATTGAAGGATTCATATTCGGCTTCAAGGTCTTTGGACCAGTCATCCCGATCGCCGCCTTCTTCTATCTTGGCGACTCGGCCTTCACCGAGCTGTTCGGCCAGGTGCTGCCGGACGGCTCGCACGGCATCGTGAACGACCTGGGCGTTGCCCTGGCGGATCACGTGCCGCTTAATGGCGCCGTGGGAGCCGTAACGCTGACGGTGATCGGCGCGATCACCGGTCTCGACGGCTCCGGCTTCTCCGGCATCTCGCTGGCCGGCTCGATTGCCGGGCTGTTCGCCGCCGCGATCCATTCCGGCGCGGCGACCCTGACCGCCCTTGGGCAGGTAGCCGCCATCTGGGTCGGCGGCGGCACCCTGATCCCGTGGGCGCTCATTCCCGCCGCGGCGATCTGCGGCGTCAGCCCCTTCGAGCTGGCCCGGCGCAACCTGAAGCCGGTCCTGCTGGGTCTGGCGGCGATGACCCTCACCGCCATGTTTCTGATATAGCCGCCGCTCAAGGTTCGCGGCGGCTGCCCGCAAAGCCCCGGATACTGCCGCCTGCCCTGGACTCAAGCTCTCTCTGTTAATTTATGTTATAGTCTCATGTCACAGTCCATCGCCGCCAATATGCGCTTATGGACACCAGGGACGTTATTTAGGTAATCTCATACGTTCTGGCGGTGTTGTGGACACCAGCGCCGTTATTGTTCAGCACAACCTGCAGATATCAGCCCAAGCTGACCGGCTGTCAGGATTCTTGTATAAGATTCCCGCCCCCAATCCATCCTAGAGAAGAACAGAAACCGTGATTGAGGGGGGAAGTATACTTATGAAGCATTACGAATCCAGTCTGCGGACGAACAGCACGGTGGATCAGGCGCAGGATTCTGTGACCAAGCTGCACAACTCGGTAACGCAGGCGTTAAGCCATCCGACGGAGCAGATGATTGACCAGGCGGAGAACAGCCTGGAGCATGCGGAAGAAGCCGTCCGCCATGCTCCCGAGGGATCAGTCGGCGGACACGGGGTAGACTTGGCTGAAGAGAGGCTGGCCGAAGAGAAACGCAGACTCGCTTCGCTGGACGCCCCGGAAGGCAAGGCCCAGAGCTAAAGCCGGGCACAGCCAGCGTGACCCGCTGCAACAGGCATTTCCGGATATGATCCGGGAATGCCTGTTTGCTATTTATCTGATTCAGCGCCACTTCCTGCAAACTTGTGCAATCATATGGAGTGAATAGGGTTATAAGGTATCAGGCACATATATAACTTAGTTGAACCGGATCAGGAGAATGAAACGTAGTATTACAACTAAGACGTAACAACAATGACAAGATCACCATTCAAGGGAGGCATAAATATGCAGGATACTACTGATTCACGGGTACCTCTGGAGACACCGGAGGCGCTGCGTGCCGAGCTTGCGGGGATTGCCAGGTGGGAGAAGGAGCAGAATAAGCTAATGATCTGGGACCGGGTTACCCGCCTGCCGTTTAAGCTGCTTGATAAAATCACGCCGAAGATTATTCATGAGAAGGTAGGCAGGCTGCTGGATGAGCTGGGCAGCTACATTCAGAACGGCGGCAATTATCTGGTTGCCGGGCGTAAGGTAGGCACGCTGATCGGGGAGGCAAGCGTGGCGGCCGGAGGCACAGGCACCGGGCCATATCCGCTGGCCGTAATGGACGCGGCAGCGCTCCGGCTCTCAGAAAGGAGCCGGAATACGGCTACTGCCCAAGGGGCAACAACCGGCTTCGGCGGAATTTTCACGCTTGCCGCCGATATTCCGGCTGTGCTCGGCCTTTCATTGAAGGCTATCCAGGAGATAGGCTTATGCTATGGTTACGATCCGACGGATAAGGCGGAACGGATCTTCACTGTGAAGGTGATGCAATTCGCATCCTCCGATATTGTCGGCAAGCGGACGATTCTGCGGGAGCTGAATTTGCAGGCGGGCGGGGATGGCAACATCATTGCCGGAACGAATGCGGCGGTCTCGAAGATTCAGGGCTGGAAAGAGGTAGTTATGGTATACCGTGACAATTGGGGCTGGAAAAAGCTGCTCCAGACGGTTCCGGTCGCAGGTATGTTCTTTGGCGCGTATCTCAACCGGAAGACGCTGGAGGATGTGACGGAGGCTGCGCGCATGCTATACCGCAAAAGACGGATTATCGCCAGGCTAGCAGAGCTGGAACAGAAATAAGTTTCCTATGCGAAGCGGAACTGCATATGGACGCGGCGCGGCTAGCGGCAGGGCGGAGCATCATGATGAAGAGGCAAGGAGTGCAGCCCTTGGGCGATACTCCTTGCCTCTATTTCAGAGAAGATATAAGCAATGAGCAGCCTACTGGGCAGCTGAGCCGAACACCAGCCCTTTGCCGCCCGCAGGTATTAGCTTGACCGGCTCGACTCCGGCAATCAGCGGCATGGCCCGCTGGATCGTGGCGCGGGTAGCTTCCAGGGCAAGTGAAGCAGCATGCGCTTCGGCACTGCTCCATACTTCCGTCACCCAGAGGATGTCAGGCTCTGATTCCGAGAGGTTCACGATATACAGCTCGCATTCCTGGACAGGCTCAGCCGCCGCTGCGGCTTCCAGCAGGATGGCAGCCAGAGCTTCCCTTTCACCCGGTTTAGCGGTGAATTTCGCGTACATTCCGAATTTGCTCAACCTCATCACCTCAGCATGTAGTTATCCGCTCCAATGGCGGAGTTGATCAACAATATTTTACCAGAACCAGGGAGTGAACGAAATGAACCATATAGATCAGCAACACAACATGGATGAATTAATCCGGCAGGCGGAATCCTTCATCACTGCAAGTTATCAGGAACTGGAGAAGTCAGAGAGTGAGCGGGACCAGCGTCTTGCGGGTATACGCGAAGAGGTAAGTCTCACTGGTACATATAAGCATACGGAGGAAGAGTTGGCTCATGGGGCAAGGATGGCCTGGCGTCATAACAGCCGCTGTATCGGACGGTTGTTCTGGCATTCGCTTGAAGTGATTGATGCCCGAGGGGCAGAGACCGTAGAGGAGGTAGCCGGGGCGCTATTACGGCATGTGGAGCATGCGAATAATGGCGGCCGGATCCGTCCGGTCATCACCGTGTTCCACAGTGGGGAAAGTGCGGATAGAGCTATCCGGATCTGGAACCATCAGCTCATCCGTTATGCCGGCTATCCCGGGGACGGGGAGCAGCCGCGTGCCGGTGATCCGGCCTCGGATGAGTTCACTGCGGTCTGCCGGAAGCTGGGCTGGCAGGGCACAGGCGGGGATTTCGATATTCTGCCGCTTGTCATTAGCATTGGTGAGGAGGAACCCCGCTGGTTCCCTATCCCGTCTGGACTCGTGCAGGAGATTCCGCTCAGTCATCCGGAGATCGGACGGTTCACAGAGCTGGCCCTGCGCTGGTACTCCGTTCCGATTGTCTCGGATATGTGCCTGGAGATCGGCGGCATCCGTTACCCGGCGGCGCCCTTCAACGGCTGGTATATGGAAACAGAAATCGGCTCCCGCAATCTGGGGGATACAGGACGCTATAACCGCCTGCCGGCAGTGGCTGATCTGCTGGGCTTAGACCGTTCAACGAACACATCGTTGTGGAAAGACCGTGCGCTGCTGGAGCTGAACCGCGCTGTACTGCATTCCTTCAAGCAGGCCGGTGTCAGCATTGTGGATCATCATACAGCGGCGGATCAGTTCGTCCGCTTCCAGGAACAGGAGAAGCGGCAGGGGCGCGAAGTATCAGGCAAATGGGGCTGGCTGATCCCTCC
The DNA here is from genome assembly GCF_000758665.1 of Paenibacillus borealis. Taxonomy (NCBI): domain Bacteria; kingdom Bacillati; phylum Bacillota; class Bacilli; order Caryophanales; family Paenibacillaceae; genus Paenibacillus; species Paenibacillus borealis. Next base: position 7,926,166 of record NZ_CP009285.1, on the reverse strand, counting down.
AATGTCACCGTCCTCCACGCCGATCTGGAATGACAATACCTTGCGGGATCTGCATCTCAGTCCGCGCTTCATCTACCAGAAGAAGGCGTACGCCGGCATGACAGACGGAGCAGCGGGTCTATCCGGTGAATCCGGCGGCTCTGCCCCGTTACACGAGGGGACGTCTGAACAGGCGCCAGAGTCTGCACTAGATGGCGCTGCCGAAGCATTGACATGTCCTTTCCATCATCCTAATTAACCCGGTCCGGCGGAGAATGTAATAATGGGCAGTACGTAACCGCCGGAGCAATAACAGGCTGTACATAATAGCTGGAATAGTACCCGGCTGTATATCCCCGCCGGAGTCACACCGGCGGGGGTTATTATTTTTCCGGCAGACAGGTTGATTATTTAAAGAGTAAAGTATATACTGCTAATCAAGAGAGTGATTGATCAATAACCATGAGACAACAACCGGTAATCCATCAATCATTCCGGCTGAAAGGGAGACTTATTATGAACAAGCAATCCGGCACTACCCGTTCCAAAGGAGATGAGGCCGTTCCGGTGAACCGCAGGGAGCAGATTCTGGAGGCGGCCGTGGTTGTGTTTGCAGAACTTGGCTATTACCGGGCAACAACCGCGCAAGTAGCGGAGAAGGTGGGAATATCCCAGCCGTATATCTTCAAGCTGTTTAAGAATAAAGAGGAATTGTTCGTTGCTGCGCTGGAGCGTGCGTTTGAACGGATTCTCCGCACCTTCTCGGGGCTTCAGGCTCCTGCGGACCATCTGCTTACGGAAGCCATTCAGGTATACGAGCAATTAATGGAGACCCATCCGAACGAGATTATTCTGCAGGTGCAAGCGATCGGTATACGCGACGAAGCCATCCGCCAATCGATGCAGGCTGGAATGCTGGAGGTAACCCGCCTCATGGAGGGCAAGTTCTCGGCAGCAGGGTTTGCGCATCCTGAGGTAGAGGTGAGTACCTTTATGGCTAATGGGATGCTCTGCAATATTGCCCTGACGCTGGGAATGCCGGAGCTGAAGCCGAAGCATCTCTAAGCATCGCGGGGCGGGCGGAAGAATAATCGGAACTAACGGTGCATCGGGCGCGGTAGGTAGATTAAGCGAAATTCAGAGCAACAGGTAAGAACGACATGTAAGATCCAGCCGCTTAATCCCCGATCCATCTGGATCATCATTTTTCCGGTATAAGTAGTGACTGATCAATAACCAAATAGCGCAATGGAGAACTAGCAAAGAATTAGTAAGGAACAAGCAAAGAACAAGCAAAGAACAAGCAAAGAACAAGCAAGGAACTAGCAAGGAACGGAGCTAAAGAGTGGTCCGCATCCATCTTTTTTATGATGTGCACAGGTAAGTAGACAGGAATAGATAATGTTGCAAATATTACAACTTGGATTCATAAATACTGGGGTGTTCGTAATTATTGTTGTATGAAATACATGATTTGCTCTGCGTAGCCGCTTGAATCAGATGAAATGTTGCCTTTTGTGCAACAATTTTCAATTTAGCCCGATTTCATGGGGGGAATGTTGTATTTCGTGCAGGATTTTAGATACCAGCTTAAATTCAGATATATGTAATTAATTTTTATTATTTAGTTAGTGATCAATCACTAAAAATTCAATCTTATCAATTCAACTTTATGAGGAGGCATTCAAATGATAAACAAAGCGATTGTACTGGGAGCAACCGGAGGAACAGGGACGGTAATTATTGCGGAGCTGCTCCGAAGAGGGATCGAAACCGTCGCCTTTGGGCGCTCCATGCCGAAGCTGGAACAGCTCGCGGCCAAGCTGGGCAGGCCGGCAGGGCTGAGCCTCGAGACTGGAGATGTGTTCCGTGCAGATGATATTTATAAGGCAGCAAGGGGGGCGGATGTTATTTTTCACAGTGCATCGGTGCCGTATCACGAAATGGCCGCGAAGCTGCTGCCGATGGGTGAAGCTGTAATGGAGGCGGCGAACCGGCTGGGGGCGAGAGTAGTTGCTGTAGACGGGATCTATCCGTATGGCAGACGGGTTAATGAGCAGCCGGTGGACGAGGAACATCCGAAGAATCCGCATACCCGCAAAGGAAAAGTGAAGCTGGAATTCGAGCGGATGTTCTTCAGCCCGCGCTGGAGCGGCACGAAGGGAATGATTGTCCGGCTGCCCGATTATTATGGACCTACCGCCAATGAAGCCTCTTACCTCGGGTCGACACTAGAAGCGGTTGCAGCCGGTAAACCCGGGATATTCATCGGCAATATGAACGTTCCGCGCGAATATGTCTATCTGCCGGATGCCGCAGTGATGATGGTAGAGCTTGCCCTCCGCGAGGAGGCATACGGGCAGAACTGGAACATCCCGGGCGCTGGCGTCATATCCGGCAAAGAGATCATCCGTATTGCCCGTGAAGCCGCCGGAAGCTCTAAACTGGTCATCCCCGTGGGTGCAGCAGGCTTGTCACTGCTTGGCCTGTTTGTTCCAGTGATGAAGGAAATCGTCGAGATGCTTTATTTGACGAAGGAGCCGCTGCGGCTCAGCGGTGCGAAATACGAGCGGGTAGTCGGGCCGGTTCCGGCCACGTCTTTTGAACAGGGGATAACAGCAACGATTCATTCCCTCCAGAATCGGGCAGCCAAATAAGTGTAACTCCCCCTCATAAAACACAGGTTATCTGCAGAAGATAGAAATAGTCAGGGTTCCCAATCTGTGATAATATTTATTTCTATATACAATGAGGAAGTGAAGCTTAATGATCAGCATTACCATTCCGGCACCGGAAGTTACTATTTTTAAGCAGGAGAACCCTGTGCTCAGCCATATTTACGGATTTACGGATTTCCACCTGATTACCCGCGAAGCCGGCGGCATCTTCATGTTCTACAATGACAAGGATGAGCTGCTGTTTGTAGGCAAGGCGCGTAAGCTGAGACCGCGGATTAAGAAGCATTTCGAGGATAATGTATCCGTCATGAAGCCTCACCGCGACGAGGTTACCAAGATTGAAGTCTGCCTCGTGGAAGACCCGGTCGACAGAGAGATTTATGAAACTTACATTGTGAACAAGCTTAAGGCGAAATACAATGTGGAGAAAGTACTGTACAAATAAACGTTTGGATGAAGAAGCGTGGTCCTAGAGGGCTGCGCTTTTTTTGTTGCTGTATATGAGAAGACATTCCTCTTTTTCATGAATGAACAGTGCAAATGGCATAGGCCATTCATCCTATAATTAGCCGGATAACTTCTGTTCAGCGTGATCTGGGCCTTTGGATACATTTAGTAAAGTTAGATACTAAGGCTCACTAACGCATCCGCTAAATCAACTATAATAAACTCGTACATGCTCGACATATTTTGACATTTATAATGAGGTGATTATATAGATGGCGGCTCCGTTTTTTAAGAAGAAAGATACCCAGGATAAACCTGTTAAGCCGGGTATGGTTCAAAAGGTTCAACTGGACGAACTTCCACCTGAGGACAGCGACAGTTATGAGAAGGCTGACAGTGCCCCCGGCCTCGTGTCTGTCGGCAAAGCGCAACTGGACAAAAAGTCGCTGGATCTTGTCTTCGCAGTAGAGCAGATGATTCAGGCAAGAGCGCATGCTGAAACGAACAACCATGAGCTGCAGGACCGGCTGAATCATTCCAGCAGCCATGTGGAGAGGTTAGGCCGGGATCTCAAGAACCTGAACAAGGTAATTGAAGAGCGGGAGAAAAGCATCCTGGAGCTCGAGCATAAGCTGGTGGAGAAGAATCTGAAGGTGGATCAGGTGCTGGAGGATTACCGTGAGCTGCACACGACCCTGTCCGGAGAAATGGATGAGCTCAAGAGCACCATTGATCTGGAGCAACAGAAATATGCCAATCTTGTACAAAAGCATAACGATGCCATCTCCGAGAAGCTGAAGCGGATGAATGAGCTGGAAGAGAAGATTGGGCGCCTGGAGACAGAGAACAGTCATCTGAAACAGAAATACGACACGGTCCGGCAGGAGAAAACCTACCTCTCCAGCATGATCAGCGATTTCACCAACCGCATGACAGTACCCTTTGGCGGAAGCACTCCACCGGCAGAGCGTAACGATAGCAACGGAGATACATAGGAGTTATGCCCGTACACCCGGCGAACACTGCTCGGATGGTAGAGCTGCTGTCCCTTGAGCAGAGGCAGGGCGTCTATCAGATGGAGGTAGGTTTAACCCACAGCAGCGGCTCCGCCCGCCAAATACTTATCATCGATGAATATACATATCTGCAATTGAGCTTGCTTGGCCCTTTCGAGGGGCAGCGGGTGCGTTTGTCTCTCTATCCCAAATGGGATCCCTTCCGCCGCAGTTTCTTCAGTTCCCTGATCAAAATGAATAAGAACTTCAGCGAAACGCTGTATTATGCCTGCTCCGAGGAGTATGCCACGCAGCTGGCTAAAGCGAGGCAAGAGGAACTCCCTCCACCTGCAACCGAATCCGCTGTCCAGGTCCCGGCACTGGAATTGCTGCAGCCTGGGCCTGGACAGCCGAAGCGCAGAACCAGCCACCGGCCTGCCCGGGCAGTACTGCTGCGGGGTGTTCTGTTCAGCTGTCTCATCGCGTTGTTCCTGCTGCGCATGGACGGCAAGCTGTTCAGCAACAGCGCGGAAGCCCATGAGGATTCTGTTCAGGCGGCGGTAGTTACAGAAGTTAACAGCCGTCTCGTTAATGCTGAGCCGGGTATTCAAACGGCAGCTTACCAGAGCAGCGAAGTCCCGGCAATTCCGGAAGCATCTCCGGAACCAGCCTCTGTAGCAGCTCCTGAAGTAGCCCCTGGAGCAGCTCCTGTACCATCCCCTGCAGCTGTTCCAGACGCTGTGGCGCTGCAGGTTGAAGAGATTGAACTGAACGGGAGCAGCTATGAATACAGCCTGCCCCATGGTTATGTGGCTCTAACCTTCGACGATGGACCCTCGCAGTATACACGGCAGATAGTAGATATCCTGCATGAGTATGGAGTAGCGGCGAACTTTCTGTTTATCGGACAGAATGCCAGCCGCCATCCGGCCGAGGTCAGCTATGCCGATGAGCACGGCATGCCGGTGGGCAGCCACTCCTGGGACCATAGTGATCTGACACGGAACAGCAGTGAGGAGAACCGGGGCAATCTGGAGCGGGCCAGCCGGGAGCTGGAGTCGAACATGAAGTCTGCGGTAACGGTCTTCCGTCCCCCTTATGGTGCGGTTAATGATGAACTGGCCGCGGAGGCGGGCCGTCAGCATATGAAGCTGCTGCTCTGGAACCGTGATCCCGAGGACTGGAAGGCGGACAATGCCCAGCAGGTCCTCCGGTACTTCCATAAGACAGACCCGTCCGGCGGAATCTATCTGCTGCACGAAAAGGCAGTTACGGTCGAGGCGCTTCCTGAGATCATCGAGTATCTTCAGGCACAGGGGTTAAAGTTCGCCGTCTTCAAATAAAACAGGTAAGCGTATCCCTGATGGAGGGATGCGCTTTTCTGCTTTTGTGCACGGAAAAGACGCGGAATCCGCAGTGTTTCCTCTTGTTTTAATAAACAAAATTTGAGACAATAAGTTATTGTTGTTGCTAATGTCCCCGCAAGGTAGAATAGATTGATTGAACTTTAAAGTTTTGAAAAGAGGATATGAAATGAATAAAGAATCCATTTATGGATTGACTTTGGAACAGTTGACAGCCTGGCTGCTGGAGCATGGGCACAAGAAATCCCGTGCATCCGCTGTCTGGGAATGGCTATACCGCAAGCGGGTTACCAGCTTTGCAGAAATGACGGGGATGAACCCCGATTGTGTGCAGCTGCTGGAAGAGCATTATGTCTTTCAGACCATGGAAGAGCATGTGAAGCAGGAGTCGGCTGACGGCACCGTCAAATTCCTGTTCCGCCTGCAGGACGGCAACCTGATTGAAACGGTGCTGATGCGGCAGAAATACGGATTATCCGTCTGCGTCACCACTCAGGTCGGCTGCAATATCGGCTGCAGCTTCTGTGCGAGCGGCCTGCTGGCGAAGAGCCGCGATCTCACCAGCGGTGAGATTGTCGAGCAGATAATGAAGGTCCAGCATTACCTGGATCAGGCCGGCCTCGGGCAAAGGGTCAGTCATGTAGTTGTAATGGGCATCGGCGAGCCGTTCGATAATTTCCGGCACCTGCTGAACTTCCTGGTTACGATCAAGGATCATAAGGGCCTGGCGATTGCCGGCAAAGGCATTACGGTATCCACCAGCGGTCTGGCTGACAAGATCAGGGAATTCGCCGACGCGAATATGCAGGTCAACCTGGCGATCTCCCTGCATGCGCCGAATAATGAGCTGCGGACACAGATCATGAAGATTAACCGTGCCATTCCTATAGAGAAATTAATGCCTGCGATTGATTACTACCTGGAGAAGACCAACCGGAGAATTACCCTGGAGTATATCCTGCTGAAGGATATCAATGACCGCGAGGAGCACGCCTTGGAGCTGGCCGAGTTAATCGGAGACCGGCGCCAGCTGGCGAATGTGAATCTGATTCCGTATAATCCGGTGGATGAGCACAGCCAGTACCAGCGGAGCGAGCGGGAGTCGGTACGCGCGTTCTTCGACACACTGAAGAAACAGGGAGTCAGCGTCAGTACCCGTCTGGAGCATGGAGTCGATATTGATGCGGCCTGCGGACAGCTGCGCAGTAAGCAGATCAAGAAGACCAAAGGCCAAGCAGAGGGTGCAAGCAGCGCAGTTACCGGATAGATTTAGCTGCAGATAGTTATCATAAGAACGGTGCGGGTGACGGGTTCACTTCGCACCGTTCTTTTTGAAAGGACAGCAAGCCGTTTCGACTTGTGATACAATAATCTGGCAGTGATTTGAGAAATGAGGAATGCGACGTGTTGACATTTACAAGCTACACCGTGGAGAACGTAAGAGATCCTTTTGGAATACTAAGCGGCAAGCGATATGAGTTCGTCATTAACCTGGATGTGCCGGAAGATGATGAACTATACGTAGAGAACGGTGTTTCGGCCCGCGTAATTGTGAAAGTGGAAGAAGAGCAGACAAGCATTGTCAGCTACGATCTGCAGGAAACATCGTCAGGCAAGGTTCTCGATTTCGATATGGAAGAAGACGAGGAAGCAGCGCTGGTTCTATTCTGTTCAGAGCATTTGCCTGAATAAGAAAGAGCTGTAAATGCTGGAAGGGAACTGCTGAGTTAAGCAGTTCCCTTTTTTTTTGCGCTATTTTCATAATGAAGCTCTATAAGCAGCCTTCCACATAATAATGAATCTGCTTGTTCCACCATGGCCAGTCATGACCGGCATCATGTCCCCAGTAGTCGATCCGTGCGGGAATTCCCTTGCGTCCAAGCACATCCTGAAGCAGGCGGGTCTCGTGAAGCATCTCATCCTCATACGCGCCTTGTCCCACGCAGACGATGATATTGCTGTTACGGTACTGGTTAAGATAGTAATCATCCGTCAGTCCCGGCAGGTAATGCAGCGGTGAATTCAGATAGATATTCTCACTCATATAGTCGCCGAAGAAATAATAGGTGGAATAGACGCCGCTCAGGGCGATTAGGGTATCGAAATATTGCGGATAACGGAAAAAGAAGCTGGCACTGTAATAAGCGCCCATAGAGCAGCCTGAGATCAGAATGCGCTGATCGGTCCCGCCGTTGTTCTGCTTGCTCTGGTGGAGGAGGCCGGGAATCAGCTCATGTGCGATATATTTATCATACTGCTCATGACGGTGCACCCGGTCCTCGTTATTCCAGTGAGTGGAGAAGAAGGTCTCTTCATCAATACTGTCGCAGGTCCATATCTGCAGCTTGCCCGCTTCAATGAAGGAGGAGAGCGTGTCAATCATGCCCGAATCCTCATATTGATAAAAGCGTCCAAGCGACGTGGGGAAGACGAGCATCGGTTTGCCGGCGTGGCCGTATATTTTATATTCCATATCTCTGCCCAGGTTGTGGCTGTACTCCTTATGGTAGCTTATCCTCATCCGTTAACACATCCTATCCCTCTTCTTGGTGAATATAACCTCTGATGTCCCTAACCTCCGAAAGCTCGGGAGAACGGAACTGATAAGCACTGTTACCCATCGCTCGGCTGAATACCTCTTCGATCTCGGCATAGTTCACAATCTGCCCGCCGAATGTGCGGTAGATGTCCTCGTGGCTGTGAGCGTAATGCTTATGATTCTTGCGGCTGGCATAGCCAGTGTAGTATTTGCCTTCGTATGGACCGCCGACCTCATTGTGTACGATCATGCTGGCCCATTCTTTATAGACATCCACATCGTATGCGAAGTTAATGGCATCGGTCATCCAGGCGCCCGGCGGCCGCATATTTACTTCCAGGGCTATGATCCGGCCATCCTTGTGCGATTTGAACAGCTCGATATGGAAGAACCGTTCCCGGATGTCAAAAGCCTTCAGAATATTCTTCCCGGCCTCTTCTACCTCGGGGCTGATATCTCTCAGACAGAAATAGTAGAGGTGGTTATCTGTGTTAACGACCTCCATGACACTATTCTCGAACAGGTGGCTGACCGCGAACCGCACATTGCCGTCAATATCGACCAGCCCGTCATAGGTGAGGATGACTCCATCAATGAATTCCTCAATAATAAAGGCTACATCCTCCGGCTTAGTGTCAAAAAAGTGCTGCAGCTCCTCTTCATTATTGATCTTGTAAGTATTGCTGGCACCGGAGCCGAGATCGGGCTTAACCACCAGCGGGAAGCCGGCGCTTTGGATGAAGCTCTCCACGCTTTCGCGCGTAGTCCCGGTGGAGAACTGTACGGTGCTTACACCGCTTTTATGGAAGAACTCTTTCATCTTGGATTTCTGCTTCAGGTTGGAGACGAAATCGGACTTGGTGCCGTAAATGTTGAAATCCGTCCGGATGGCGGCATCCTGCTCCAGCCAGTATTCGTTCAGCGACTCGAAGCGGTCAATCTTACCGTATTTATAGGTGAAAAAGCCGACGGCCCGCAGGATCTCCTCGTAGTTCTCCAGATTACTTACCTTATAATACTCTGTCAGTGCCGACGTCAGCTTGTCCTCCAGCTGGTCATATTCGGCATCGCCAATCCCGAGCACCGTCGCCCCCTGCTGCTGCAGCTGGGTACAGAAATCAGCGCTGTTCTTAGGGAAATGCGGGGAAAAGAAGATAAAATTCATGCAGACCAGCCCCTTTGGCTAAAATATAATTCCGAGTTAAATTGTATGATTAATTCAATCTACCAGTTTCGTCATTATTCGTCAATCCTTAGTCTGGCTTTTGCTGCAGTTTACGGTTGAGCCGGGCCAGCAGTCCGCTGAAGGTCTGGCAATCCCCGGGAGACCAGTCTTCAAAAATCTGCTCATAGCGCTGCAGCCGGATGTCCCGGGCCTCGGCAAACGTCTGCGCACCCAGCGCGGTAATCTGAAAATAGCTCGATCTTCCATCCTGCGGATCAGGCACCTTTACCACATAATCCTTCGCCTCAAGAACGCTCGTCTGCCTGCTGATGGTAGAGGTATCGAGGCCGAATTCTTCGGCGAGCGCTTTAACGCCTACCTTATCGTGGTTCGACAGATGGTGGAGCAGGGTGTAGGAGGAGCGGTCCAGTCCGCCATGCTTTTTATCCAGCGAACCGAGGCGGATTAGCGTAATCAGCTCATGGTTCAGGGTTTCGAGGTTCTTATCAGTCTGTTCTTCAGCCATAGTTAGTATCCGTCCTTTATGATTGAGTAATTCTTAAGGTCTACCCTTATGTGTCTCCATATTATAAGTGAAAATACAGCCCTAAGCGAAAGCTGACGGTTATTTATGAAAGAATTATGAAACAAAAATGAAATAAGTCACATTGACTTTAAAACATATAGTTGTATAATACACATATATTAAAGTGATTGTATCATACACCTACATTGGGGTGAAACCTAATGTTTCTTAGTGGTGGCAGTGCAGAGGAGAGAGCATATTTGAGTACTCAGACGGCAAAAAATTCATCATTCTGGCTTATTATTCTGGCCATCTTTTTCGGTAATTTCATGGCCATTCTCAGTACGACAACGATTAACGTGGCGTTCCCGGTCTTTCTGAAAGACTTCCATGCAGAGATCAGCACCGTGCAATGGATGATTACGGGTTATCTGCTGGCTACCGGCGTAATTGCTCCGGTCGTAGGGTACTTCGGCGACAAGTGGAGCTATAAATATCTCTATGTGTTTGCCCTGTCGGGTTTCACTTTATTCTCGGGACTGTGTACGATTGCCTGGAGCATTCATTCCCTGATTATCTTCCGGATTGTGCAGGGAATATTCGGCGGGCTGATTATCCCGACGACGATGACGATGATTTATCAGTTTATCGAAAAGGAGAAGCAGGCTTTCGCCATGAGTCTCTGGAGCCTGTCCTCGATGCTGGCTCCGGCCTTCGGGCCAACGCTCGGCGGCTGGCTCACCGGGTACTTCGGCTGGAAATCGCTGTTCATGATCAATCTGCCGATCGGCATCATCGCGATTGTGGTAGCACTGAAATGCCTGCCGTTCCAGCGTCAAACCGCCAGCAGCAGAAGCTTCGATCTGCCGGGATTTTCAACCGTGATTCTGAGCAGCGCCTTTATTATTCTGGCCTTCAATAAGGGGAATGCCTGGGGCTGGACCTCCTGGAAGACCTTATCCCTGCTGCTGATTGGTGCAGCGGCCTTAACCTACTTCATCCGCCGGGAGCTGTCACTGCAGGAGCCGCTGCTGAACCTCAAGGTATTCAAGCAGAACCGGTTCACCTACAGTCTGATTATTAACTGTATCATTACCATTGCCTTATATTCCGGGACCTTCCTGATTCCGGTCTTCCTGCAGGATATCCAGCAGTCCACACCGCTGAAGACAGCGCTGGTGCTGCTGCCCGGCTCGATCGTGATGGCTGTGATGTCGCCGGTTGTCGGCAAGCTGTATTCGCGGATTGGTCCGTTCTGGCTTATTCTCAGCGGCATTCTGCTGCTGAGCGCTTCAACCTGGGAGCTTAGCCATCTTACGCTGGCCGTTACGCATACCCGTGTAGCCTTATTAATGGCTCTGCGCAATGTCGGCATTGCCCTGGCCTTCATGCCGGTGACGAATGCCGGGATGTCAGCTGTACCCAAGCAGATTACAGGGCATGCTTCTTCCGTAACGAACTGGGTACGTCAGGCTACAGGCGCGTTGTCCATTGCAGTGTTCAGCTCCTTGCTCGCTTCCAGATCGCTGGCCCATCAGAAGGAACTCAGCGGCGGAGCTTCTGCGGCAGGTGCGCTGATCAAGGCGCAGGGAATGACCCTGGGCGTACAGGATATTTTTCTGATCGCTACGGTGGTTGGCCTGCTGGCGATTCCGCTGACCTTTCTGCTGAGAGGCGGAAATGGCAAAGCTGCAGCAGCAGCTGTGTTGCAGGCCGGGACCGGGAAGCAGAAGGCGAACAGCTAAGCTTATGGATGCTGCAGCCCATTCTTTTTACAACTCCGCCTGAAATGGGGTAGAATACAGTAAAGCAGGCACAAATAGGAGTTGTAAACATGTCCAACAATGACGAAGTGTTTTTGACGAAAGAAGGGTTAGCCAAGCTCGAGGATGAACTGAGAGAACTTAAGGGAGCAGGGCGCAAGGAGCTTGCAGCCCGGCTTAAGCTGGCGATCAGCTACGGCGATTTGAAAGAGAACAGCGAATACCACTCCGCGAAGGAAGATCAATCCTTCATGGAGACACGGATCATGATTCTGGAGAAGATGCTGATCAAGGCGCAGATTGTAGATTCCAGCAATATGGATCTGAGCACAGTCAGCGTAGGCTGCATCGTCATTCTGAATGATGTGGAATACTCCGAAAAGATTGAATATAGAGTGGTAGGTCCCGCAGAGGCAGATGTGCTGGACAACAAGATTTCTTACGAAAGTCCGCTCGGCAAAGAGCTGATCGGCAAAAAAGTGGGCGACATTATCAGCGTCAATGCCCCGATGGGCGTCATCAAATATGAGCTGCTTGAGATTAAAATGCTGTAATTCTTAGATCCTGTACCCTGCTTTAATAAGGGTACAGGATTTTTTGTTTAAAGATAAGAATTTATATGCTACTATTTCACGTTTCCACTTGCAGTGGCTTAGATAAGGCTGTGGCCCCCTTCTATATGGAGTACTGTGCCGGTGACGAAGCTGTTATGCATGAGATAAAGTACTCCCTGGGCGACATCCGCAGCGGTTCCTACGCGCTGTGCCGGCAGTTTGGCAGCTAAGCCGCTATAGAAGCTGGTCCGCGCCTCTTCCGCCATCCCGGCGCGGGAAGGAGTGTCGATGATGCCTGGCGAGACGGCATTTACCCGCAGCGGAGCCAGCTCAAGAGCCAGCGTCCGGGCCAGATTGGTGACGGCGGCATTGACCACACCCAGCATGGAGGAGCCGGTCATGGATTTGAAGGCAACGATCCCGGAGAACAGCGTGACCGATCCGGCAGGACGAAGCTTCGGGGCAGCATATTTGGCGGCATAATACTGGCCCCAGAATTTATTATCCATCAGCTGACGGGCGGCGCTTGTTGCTGTAGACAGGAAAGCGCCTCCGCTGGTCTCGGCCGCAGTCACGACCAGATGATCAATGTCATCCAGCTCTGCGAAGAACGCCTGCATCTGAGCCTCATCTGTGATATCCAGCGTATAGGTGCTCACCTTAGCCTCAGTACCGAGCTTCGCTCTCGCCTGCTCCAGCTTATGAGCGGAACGGCTGGCGATGATGATCTCAGCGCCTTCGGCAGCAGCAAGTTTTGCCGTTTCAAGGCCAATTCCTGAACTCCCTCCGATAATAACGATCTTCTGTCCGGCTAACATATAATTTCCTCCTCGAAAGTATCTTGTTGAAGCTCTGTGAGGAGAGTATAGCTCTATAAACTTCCCTTAGGGAAGTAGTTACATTGCTGACATATAGTTACCGGAAGGATAGTTTCTTATAGAGGGCGGCTGGAGCCTAAAGATATTTTTAGAGCGCGAGCCCGTACCTTTTGAGTTCAATAAAAATACCCTCCAGCTTGAGTCCCTTCTCCGTCAGCGTATATTCCACCCGTGGCGGGACTTCAGGGTACACAGTACGTTCCAGGATGTCATGAGATTCCAGTTCCCTGAGCCGCAGCGCGAGGGTCTTCGGACTGATCCCTTCAAGTGAACGGAGCAAATCGCTGAAGCGCAAGGTGCCCCCAATCAGCAGATCGCGGATAATCAGGAATGTCCATTTACTTCCAATCAGTTCCAGGGTTTTGGCAATAGGGCAAGGTTCGCCGGGGGTGCCACGGGTCAGTGTAAGAGGTTCCAGAATGTCCATGCTAAGTCAGCCTCCTGTGGAAATAACGATTGTCACCTATCATAGCACAATACTATCCTTAGGGAAGTTATGGCTGATAATTAAATAAATGAGTCGGAGCGGGGACCATAGGCAGTTTCTATTAAGGATATTGATTCTGGGTCTTAGACGTTCCTTACCCCAAAGGTTATAGTAGGAGTAACTAAAGAACAGAGGGGTCCTGGCTTGTGATTCAGACTGTGCTATCGACACTTGTAGAGGTTATTGTGCCGCTGTCCATTCCGGTGGCCGCCGGGGCGCTGCTCGGACGTTATAAGAATCTCGACACGAAGCCCCTGCTGACGCTGTACCTGTATTTTCTCAGTCCGGCGATTATTCTGGATACGCTCGCTACGGCGGAAATCTCCTTCGATGATGTCTATAAGACGCTCGCATTCTCGCTGCTGAATCTGTTTCTCTTATGGGGGTTGGCTACCCTGATCGGCAAAATCCTGAAGCTGGCTCCGCCGGAAGCCGCCGGCCTGACGCTCATCTCCACCTTCACGAACAGCGTCAATTACGGTCTGCCGCTGGTGCTGCTGGCCTTCGGCCAGCTGGGCCTGGACAAGGCATCGGTCTATGTCATCGCCCAGATGGTGATTGTGAATACGATCGGCGTGTATTTTGCCGCCAGATCTCAGTTCTCGGTGCGCAGCGCCGTGAAGTCGGTCTTCTCGCTGCCGGCCATCTATGCGGCCATTCTGGCCCTATTGCTGCGGGCGCTCGGCCTGCATATGCCGCATGAGCTGGCTTCGGGCGTATCAATGGCTGCAGGAGCCTACTCGCCGGTAGTGCTGGCGATCCTCGGCGCGCAGATGGTGAAGGTCCAGGTTGCGCATACGGAGCGCAACGTGCAGCTTGCTTTCTGGACTGGGCTGACCGTCCGGCTGCTGCTGGCTCCGCTGCTGGCCGCGCTTGTGCTGCTCGCGCTGAATATTACAGGCACCTTGTTCTCGGTGCTCCTGATTCTGGCGTCGATGCCGGTAGCCGTCAATTCCGTGGTGCTGGCCGAACGCTTCGGCAGCTCGCCTTCGCTGGTCTCGCGCTGTATTGTCTGGACTACGCTGGCGTCCTTCCTGGCTCTTCCGGTGCTGATTGCTGTGGTGGGCGGGTAGCAAAGAAGCTCCCGTCTTCAGAGGTGAAGGCGGGAGCTTCTTCTATTGGCAGATGTTCAGCAGGCTGCACATCAGGTTGGACACTAGGCGGAACGCCAACCGCTTAGAAATCGAAATTGTCGGGATCGGGACCGGTCCGCTGATCACGATTGAGGCTGTCAATGCGCTCCATATCGGCGCTGCTCAGCTCGAAATCAAACAGGGAGGCATTCTCGATGATCCGCTGCTCTTTGGTTGATTTCGGAATGGTGACGATCCCATGCTGCAGATCCCAGCGCAGGATGATCTGGGCAACGGACTTGCCGTGGCTGGCGGCGATTTCCGTTAGCACCGGCTGATCCAGCAGCTTGCCCTGCATCAGCGGAGCCCATGCTTCGATCTGGATGCCATGCGTCTTAGCGAAGCTCCGCAGCGGCTGCTGGGACAGATAAGGATGCAGCTCAACCTGATTGACCATCGGTTTGATCTCCGCATCCTGGAGGATATCCTCCAGATGATGAATCTGGAAATTGCTGACGCCGATGGCTTTGACACGGCCCGCTTTATAGAGGGCTTCGAGCGCTCTCCAGGACTCCTTGTATTTGCCATTCACCGGCCAGTGAATGAGATACAGATCCAAATATTCTAGACCCAGCTTCTCAAGACTGGCCTCGTAAGCGGCAAGGGTCTCTTCATAACCAAGGTCTGCATTCCAGACCTTGGAGGTTATGAACAGCTCTTCGCGGGCCAGCTTGTTCCCGGCCATAGCTTCCTTGACCGCTTGCCCCACCCCGCGTTCGTTGGCATAGACTGCGGCTGTATCAATACTGCGGTAGCCGTGAGCAATTGCGGACTTCACCGCATGCACCAGCCCGTCGCCGTCCTCTACCTGAAAAACTCCGAGTCCAACCCATGGCATACTCACGCCGCCCTGAAGTATTGTTCTATCTTGTAAATGCTGTGCCATATCCAATGACCTCCTGAAGGGATAGTGTAGTTAAAGTTAAGATAATAATTAGACAAACGGAACATTCAATCCGCAGATCTGATTCGATGATGACAGAATGAAGACTTTAATTTCACACTGTACGGGCAAAATGTTGTACGTAGTGCAGCTTTGATTCCTGAATATTTGTATGTTCTGAAGGATTGTTGTACGAAATACAAGAATTTCTCCGCTAAGCCGCTTAGAAGATGAGAAATGTTGCCTTTTATACAACAATCTTGAAATATGGCCGGAATAAAGAGGGCAATGTTGTAATTTGGGCAGGATTTTTTGAAACATACCGCTTGACTGCGCACACTGCCATTTGCGCGTACACAGCAATTAAGCTTAAGCAGCTTCCGCCCGCTGCGTACGCTCGTCCCTGTTCTCCAGCGCCCGGCTCCAGGCCGTGAGCAGAACGGCCCCGAAGACCATGACTGCGCCCACCCAGGCCGTGTGGATCAGTCCCATATGATCGGTGACCAGGCCGCCGAGGTAGGCTCCGATGGCAATGCCTGCGTTGAAGGCGGCAATGTTGACGGCGGAGGCGACATCGCGGGCACTCGGCGCGAACCGGTCCGCCAGCATGACTACATAGACCTGCAGCCCGGGGACGTTCATGAAGGCGAGCAGCCCCATGAAGAAGATGGTGATCAGGGCAGCGGTCTTGAATGGTGCCGTGAAGGTGAAGACCAGCAGCACAGCGGCCTGCAGGGCGAACATATAGAATAAGGCGTTCATCGGCTTGTGGTTCGCCGCTTTGCCGCCGATCACATTGCCGATGGCAATGGCGATGCCATAGACGAGCAGGATCACAGCGACCGTCTTCTCCTGGAAGCCGCTGATCTCATGCAGCAGCGGGGAGAGATAGGTGAAGACGACGAACGTTCCGCCGTAGCCCAGTGCTGTGATGGCAAAAGCCAGCAGCAGCCGGCCGTTCGTCACCAGCTTGACCTGCTCGCGCAGCGGCGTGCGGGTCCCCTTGCGCAGTCCGGCGGGCACCAGGATCAGATTGGCGATCAGTGCGAGGATGCCGGTCGCCACAATGGCGATGAAGGCGGCCCGCCAGCCCAGCTGCTGTCCGAGGAAGGTGCCGATCGGCACGCCGGTAACTGTAGCTACTGTAAGGCCGGTGAACATAATGGAAATGGCGCTGGCCCTGCGGTTCTCGGGCACCAGATCGGCAGCGATGGTGGAGGCGATCGACATGAACAGCCCATGAGAGAGGGCGGATATCACCCTGGCAACCAGCAGAGTGCCAATTCCGCCAGCAGCGGCGGCAAGACTATTGCCGGCGATGAATACGAGCATCAGCAGGAGCAGCAGTGTTTTGCGGGAGACTCTTGTGGTCAGCGAGGTTAGCACAGGCGCACCGAAGGTTACGCCAAGCGCGTACAGAGTTACGGTTAATCCGGCGGTGGTCACGGATATATTCAGGTCATCAGCAATGAGCGGCAGCAGCCCGACGCTGATAAACTCGGTTGTTCCTATCGCAAAGGCGCTGATCGCCAGAGCCAGCAGCGCGAGGGTGCTTCTTTTTTTGTCCAGAGACATGTTCTTCACTCCTACTATGGTAATCACCGGCCGGTAAGTGCTATTATGGATTACAGATACGAAAATGGATAGTACGTACTTTCAAGTACTATAGGTACCAAAAAGTACCCATAAACTACCCGCTAGGCTACACATAGAGGGATTATATAGTGAGCATACAGGAGGCATACTAATGGCTAAAAAATATAATATTTCGGTCGAGGCTACGCTTGAGGTCATCGGGGGGAAGTGGAAATGCGTTATCCTCTGTCACCTCACGCATGGCAAGCTACGGACAAGCGACCTGAAGCGCCATATGCCGAATATTACGCAGAAAATGCTGACCCAGCAGCTCCGGGAGCTGGAGCAGGACGGCATTGTCAACCGGATCAGCTACAATCAGGTTCCGCCCAAAGTGGAATATGAGCTGAGCGAATACGGACGGACGCTCGGGTCTATCCTGGATTCCTTATGCGCGTGGGGAGAACAGCATATCATCAAGGAGTATGGCGATAAATTTGCCGTGCTTGAGGACAATGTGCTGAATAACAAGAAGGTAGAGCTGCTGCCCGGCGGCGTGGAATAAGGCGCAGCAGCCCTATGAGCATACACAAAGAACCGCAAGTCTCCCGGAGAGACTTGCGGTTCTTTGTGTATGCCTGGACTCCAGGCGCTATGCTCAGGGACACTAATCCGGTTGTCCTTCACTGACCTGAATCGTGAAGATAAAGACGGCCCCTTGCTCAGCATCCGGCTTGGCGTAGATTGTTCCGCCCATCAGATCGACCAGCATTTTGCAGATGGACAGCCCGAGTCCGGTTCCCCCGAACTTACGGTTGATCGTAGCACCGATCTGGGTGAATGGCTGGAACAGGTAGTTCATTTTGTCCTCAGGAATACCGATGCCGGTATCTTCGATAATGAACTCAAGCTCCATTACCGTATCCATCGCCTGCCGGAGATGAACCCCCACCTTGACGCCGCCGGAGTACGTGAACTTAATCGCATTGCCGATCAGGTTGTTCAGTACCTGGCGCAGACGGTTAGGATCGCCAACGAGCAGCGCGGGAATGGCTGGATCAATGAAGGTGTCCAGAGCCAGGCTGCGTTCCTTGGCCAGTGCCCGGAATAAATCAACGGTTTCCTTGATGCAGGAGTGGAGGTTGAACAGCTCATAATCCAGCTCCATTTTGCCGGATTCGATCTTGGTGAAGTCCAGAATATGATTAATGACCGACACCAGCGCGTGGCCGCTCGTATGAATGATTTCGGCCATTTCCAGGTCGTCTGGGGCTAGCTCAGAGGTTCGCAGTACATCTGACATGGCAATAATCCCGTTCAGCGGTGTGCGGATTTCATGGCTCATCATGGCGAGGAAGCCGCTTTTGATCCGCAGAGCGACTTCGGCAGTGTCCTTCAGTTCGGTCAGGACACTATTCGCCGCCTCCAGCTCCTGGGATTTAAGCTGCAGCTCCTTGCGGGTCTGGTAGAGGCGGACGAAGCCGTCAATTTTGCTCTTGAGCACGATCGGATGGAACGGCTTGGTCAGGAAATCTATAGCTCCGGCTGAATAGGCCATCATATAGTTCTCAAGCTCGGAAGTCAGCGCGGTCAGGAATATAATCGGGATGTCACGTGACTTTTGACGCGCTTTGATCCGCTTCGCCGTTTCGAATCCATCCATGTCCGGCATGAGCACATCCATTATAATCAGGGCGAACTCCTGCTCCAGCAGACATTTCAGGGCCTCCATACCGGAGGTTGCACCAATCAGCTGATAGGGGGTGTCAGCCAGCAAAGCCTGCATGGACAGGAGCTCGTCCGGCCGGTCATCGACAAGTAAAATATTAATAGGGTACTCCATAATTCCTCCTACTGAATCAACCATAATTTCAGCACACTCACCAGCTGTGTCGTATTTATCGGTTTGGATATATAATCGTTCGCTCCGGCCTGCAGACATTTGACCCGGTCTTCGTCCAGGGCGCGGGCGGTCAATGCGATAATCACCAGCTGGTCGTACTCCGGTCTAAGCCGGATATGCTTCATGGTCTCGTAACCATCCATCTCCGGCATCATAATATCCATGAATACGAGCTCAACGCCCGGGTGGGTTTCCAGATGCTCCAGGGCTTCTTTACCGTTCTGGGCAAAGCTGATCTCCATATTATAACCTTCCAGCACACTGGATAACGCAAAAATATTACGCATATCATCATCCACAAGCAGAATGCTTTTTCCGGCAAAGGCTGATTCCGGATTATGCAGATTTTCGATCAGGCGCTGCTTGTCCAGAGGCAGGTCAGCATGCTTGCGGTGCAGGTATAAGGCCGTATCATCGTAGAGCCGTTCCATAGAGCGTACGTTCTTGATGACAATGCTCTCGGCGTAGTGCTTGAGGCGCTGCTCGTCTGTTTTGCTGAGATCCTTGCCTGTATAGATTATGACCGGCAGGGTTTGCAGCTTGCGGTTGGTTTTGACCTGCTCCAGAAGATCAAATCCGGAGATATCTGACAGGCCTAGGTCCAGTACCATACAGTCAAAATGATGACTGGCCAGATGCTCCATCGCTTCCCTGCCTGTGCCGACTGCAATAATGTTTACATCGGGATGGGCGATGAATTCAACAAGGCTGCTGCGCAGAACCTTGTTATCTTCGACGATCAGCAGGCTCTTCACCGGGCGGCGGATATACGTCTCAATCTGCAGGAAGGCTGCTTCCAGCTCGGCATAATCACTTGGCTTCTTCCAGAAGGACAACGCCCCCATCGCCAGGCTCTGCTGATTCTCCTCGGCTGTCGAGATGACATGCACCGGAATATGGCGCAGCTCCGGCCGGCTCTTCAGCCGGCTGATAATTGACCAGCCGTCCAGAACGGGAAGATGCAGGTCCAGCAGGATGGCGTCGGGCTTATAAGCATGTGCCAATGCCAGACCCTGATCGCCCTGGAAGGCGACGATCGCTTTGAAGCCCCGGCTGCGCGCCAGCTGCAGCAGCATGGCGGCGAACTCGGCGTCCTCTTCAATAATCAGCAGAAGGGTGTCGCCGCTGAGCAGATTGCCGCGGTCATCCTCCATCTCCGCATATTGCAGCAGTTTCGGATTAGAGATGGAAATATCGGGAACGAACGATTCCCGGAAGGCCGGATTCTCCCGGCGGCCAGCCTCGGAAACCGGCATATCCGCAGCGTCTGCTGCCGCAAAGGTAGCGGCAGCCAGCGTCAGGGCGTCTTCTCCCGGCTCAACCGCGGGAATGATCAGGGAGAAGGTGCTGCCTTTGCCTTCTACGGAATCCACTTCAATTCTTCCGCCCAGCAGGGTGGCCAGCTCGCGGCAGATCGTGAGGCCGAGCCCGGTGCCGCCGTACTTGCGGCTGGTGGTTCCATCCGCCTGCTGGAACGCCTCGAAGATGCTCTCCAGCTTGGAGGCGGCAATGCCGATGCCGGTATCGCTGACGGAGAAGACGGCTTCTTCGCCGCTGGTGCGGATGGACAGAGATACAGAGCCTTGCTCCGGTGTAAACTTTATAGCATTGGACAACAGATTATTCATGATCTGCTGCAGTCTGTGGCCATCCGTCATCAGATGGTCAGGCAGCCGGCTGTCCGAATGGACATCGAACCGGAGATTCTTTTTCTTCGCCTGCTGTTCAAAGTGGCGGAAGATATGATTGCTGAGGTCCTGCACAGCAACCGGCTCGACAATAGGGGTCATTTTGCCAACCTCCAGCTTGGCCAGATCGAGAATCTCGTCGATCAACTGCAGGAGATCCTTGCCTGCCGAGAAGATGGTATGCACATATTCCAGCTGTTTCTTCTCAAGATTGCCTTCCTTGTTCTCGGCAAGAATCTGCGAGAGGATCAGTAGGCTGTTCAGCGGTGTGCGCAGTTCATGCGATACATTGGCGAGGAATTCCGATTTATACTGGGCAGCCATGAAGATTTCCTGGGCCTGCGCCTGGATTTCTTCCTTCTGCTGCTCGGTAAGCCGGACTTGAAGCTGTAACTGGTCATTTGAGGCAGCGAGTTCTTCCTTTTGGCTGAGAAGCTCATCGGCTTGCGCCTGAAGCTCATCCGTCTGTGCCTGAAGTTCTTCCGTTTGTGCCTGGAGTTCTTCCTTCTGGTCCAGCAGTTCGTTCGTTTGTGCCTGAAGCTCTTCGGCCTGATCAGCGATCTCGACTTTTTGGCGTTCTGTAAGCTGAAGCTGCTTCTGCATGTCGCGGTTGGCGGCAGACAATTCATCAGCTTGTGCCTTGATCTCTGTTGTTTGCCGGCTGGTAATCTCCATTTGCTGCTGCAGCTCCAGATTGGAGGCATACAGCTCTTCCGTCTGCTGCCGCAGCTCATCGGCCTGGGTTTCAATTTCAGCTTTTTGTTCTTCAGTCAGCTCCATCTGTGTCTGCAGCTGTTCATTGGAGGTCAGCAGGCTCTCCGCCTGCATCTTCAGCTCTTCCCTCTGATCCTGCAGCTGATCGGTCTGCATCCGCAGTTCCTCGGTTTGGGCCATAAGCTCTTCGGTCTGGGCCTCCAGCTCCTGGGTTTGTGCCGTCAGTTCTTCGGTCTGCGCTTCCAGCTCTTCCTTCTGCAGCCGGGTTTCGCTCAGCAGCTCTTCAATTCTCGCGACACCGGCCAAAGTATTAACCAGTACACCCATGTTCTGGCCAGCCCGCTCGATAACCTGGTGCTCCTTATAACCGAACGGGTGCAACGCTGCCAGCTCCATTACAGCGACCACTTCCTGCTCATGCATGATCGGGACCACGATTAGCGAAGAAGGGGAAGCCTCCCCCAGCGCGGAGTGGACTTTGATATAATGCTCCGGAAGATCCTGCAGCACGATTACCTGCTGATCCAGGGCGCATTGTCCGACCAGTCCGCTGCCCAGCTGAATGGGCTCCCGGCGGCCTGCCGATTCGTCAAAGGCATAGCCGGCCGCGAAGTTCAGCTGGCCTCCCTGCTTCAAATATACGGCTCCGTAGCTTCCGCCCACAGCGGCAGCCAGCCTGCCGATAAATACACGCGCTGCCGTCTGCAGATGCACTGAGCCCTGAAGCTGCAGAGCCATCTCTGACACTTGCGTGTTGATCCAGGCCTGCTCCTCCGCTTTCAGCCGCAGTTCACGTTCTTCGGCGGTTCTGTGATGAAGATCGGCAGCGAGCTTGTAGAACGAAGACGCCAGCAGCCCGAACTCATCTTTGCGCACAGTAGCCGCAGCTGCGGGGTTTAGAGTGCCTTCAGCGATATCCCGCGAGATATTCGTGATCCGGTCCAATCCGTGGTCTATATTCCGCTGGATACTGAAGATGAGGCCGATTCCGATCAGAATGCCGCCCCCGCCTAATCCATTAATGAAGATCCGCGGAATGCCTTCCAAATAAAGTGAAGATATAATAATCATACTGCCCATCAGCAGTATAGAAATTAATGTTGCTAACCAAACCTGTTGTTTAATCCTCATAGTTCGCCGCCTTTGTTCAGTTAGTACTACTAAATATATATATAAGTATACTTTTAATAGAGGTCGGGCGATATAGAGGACACAGAGAAAACACCGAAAAACCTGAATTTTACAAGGTTTCCGGTGTTTATTTCCAGTGTATGCATGATTATCAATCCCGGCGGCTTACATCAGCGACGCCTTCTGCCGCCCTGCCGCCGCCGTGCAGCGGCCCGGTTCGCGGCATGAGCGCCTGCACCGCCCCCGACTGCCTGCTGCTGCTTGGATCCGGGACTCTCTATGGCGGCATTGGTTCCGCCTGAGCTGTAGGTCCCGCTGCCGCTGCCGATCTGGGTGGCGGAGGAGCTTCTGCTGCCCCCCGGCAGCTTCACTGTCTGGTTGTTCACGACGATGACAATCTCCTTCCCCCCGCCGTGCGGATGAATCAGGGGGGCGTGATGTCGTCTGCGCCGCTGTCCCTTACTGCCTTGATTGCCCTTGCTGCCTATATTTGCAGCCGTCCCCCCGGCTCCGACACTCTCCTGCTGGAAGGTGTAGGGCGAGGCGATGGCTGCATTGCTGCCCGCTGCGCTGCTCCGGCCGGCCCCGCTGGCGATCTGTGTAGTATTGGCTGCATTGGTATATTGATTATTGATCACGAACACCAGCCGGCCGATGCCGGCCAGAGGGGTGCGGGTAACAATCCGCCGCTTCCCTTTTTGAATAATAACGGTTATCCTGTCCTTTTGCTTAGTCATCCGTATCATGCCTCCCTGCATAGGTTTTCCTTATCATTAATGCACGCAGGCAGGAAGCGTGAGGAATACGGGCGCTGCCGCCCCATAAACAAGCGGGTGCCCAGTGAGCAGGGGGAATTAATGAAAGCCGGCTGTATTTCATGAAAACTCATTGAAACCCGCAGCAAATATACTTAAAATTTTGCTTGTAAGGACCGTACAGAGCGTGTAAGATATACAAAGGTTTGTAAAACAGGCTTATCATAATACCTCATATAATCTTGGGAATATGGCCCATAAGTTTCTACCGGATAACCACTGTAATTATCCGACTATGAGTGAAATAGCGCATCTAGGGTTCCGTTTCTTCTGCTGCGGCAGGGGAAGGACTGGTCCAAGCGATGCGGACACGACTATGTGTTACACCACTAAGGGACAAAAACCCAGAAGGACAGATTCACTTGAGAGAAACACTCAAGGGGATCTGTCTTTTTTATTTTAAAGGAGG
Source organism: Paenibacillus borealis (assembly GCF_000758665.1). Taxonomy (NCBI): domain Bacteria; kingdom Bacillati; phylum Bacillota; class Bacilli; order Caryophanales; family Paenibacillaceae; genus Paenibacillus; species Paenibacillus borealis. The sequence continues at coordinate 7,902,540 of NZ_CP009285.1, read as the reverse complement.
AAGAATCGCTGTAATGAAAGTACTGGAGGAACGTATCAGACAAGAAGGCTTGATTCTATCGGACACTGTGCTGAAGGTAGACTCTTTTCTGAACCATCAGGTGGACACGGAGCTTGCGCTGCAAATCGGACGGGAATTCCAAACCATCTTCGGGGATCAGCCCATTACCAAGGTGCTGACAGTGGAGGCCAGCGGCATCCAGTTCGCCATGGCTGCGGGAATTGCTCTGGGAGTGCCGTTTATTTATGCCAAGAAAAAGAAGGCGGTCACCCTATCCGAGGCGGTCTACTCGGCACCGGTGCATTCCTTCACCCGTCAGGAAGACTACCTGATCAGCATATCGCAGAAGTACCTCGGACCTGACGACAAAGTGCTGATTGTCGATGACTTTCTGGCTACCGGTGCAGCGCTTGTAGGCCTATGCGATATCGTGGAAGAGTCCGGGGCGCAGCTGATGGGAGTCGGCTGTGTCATTGAGAAGAGCTTCCAGGAAGGGCGCAGCCTGCTGGAGCAGCGCGGAATTCCGGTACATGCCCTGGCGCGGATTGCCTCGATGTCTCCGGGGGAAGTTCACTTTATAGATAATACCGGCACCGGCAATGCCCGTCCGGAAGAATTAATGAAGGAGAGTGCAGGATGTTAAGCAAACAGAAGGTATTCGCCCTCGGGCTTCAGCATGTGCTGGCCATGTATGCCGGAGCTGTAATTGTACCGCTGGTGGTCGGCGGGGCACTGAACCTGAATGGAACGCAGATGGCTTACTTAATCGCAGCTGATCTGTTCACCTGCGGACTGGCGACACTGCTGCAGATTATGGGCAGCAAGTATTTCGGAAGCGGGCTTCCCGTTGTCCTCGGCTGTACCTTTACCGCAGTAAGCCCGATTATCGCTATCGCTTCAGGCTCTAATCTGGCGACGGCGTACGGAGCTATTATTATCTCCGGGCTGTTCGTTGTATTGGCTGCCCCGGTGTACGGAAAGCTGCTGAAATTCTTCCCTACCGTAGTAACCGGCTCAGTAGTAACTATTATCGGACTCTCGCTGATCCCGGTAGCGATGAATAATGTGGCGGGCGGACAGGGCAGCGCAGATTTCGGCCAGCCCCGCAATCTGCTGCTGGCGCTAATCACCCTGCTTGTGATTCTGGCGGTTAACCGCCTGACTACAGGCTTCCTGCGATCCGTATCCGTGCTGGTCGGTCTGGTTGTCGGAACTGTAATCGGCTATGCCATGGGTATCGTTCATTTCTCTACAGTGACTACGGCCTCATGGGTCAGCATCGCCCAGCCATTCTACTTCGGCTGGCCGCAGTTCAGCATTACGGCTATCTTCACGATGATTATCGTTAATATTGTGTCTATGGTGGAATCAACAGGTGTGTACTTTGCGGTGGGCAAGGCGACGGACCAGCAGGTGGAACAGAAGCAGATCGTCAACGGCCTGCGTTCTGAAGGGCTTGCCATTATGCTGGGCGGACTGTTCAATGCCTTCCCTTATACAGCTTTCTCCCAGAATGTCGGATTGTTGTCCCTGACCAAGGTGAAGACGCGCAATGTTATTTTTGCCGCCGGCGGAATTATGATCGTGCTCGGTCTGCTGCCGAAGCTGGCAGCGCTGACCACGGTCGTGCCGAATGCGGTGCTTGGCGGGGCGATGATCGTTATGTTCGGATCGGTTGCCGCATCCGGCATGTCGATTCTGTCGGATGTTGACCTGCGTAAGGACGGCAATCTGCTGATTGCCGCCTGCAGTATTGCTGTCGGCCTCGGCTCTGCTGTGCTGCCTTCCATGTTCGACCAGCTGCCGGAATTCGCCAGAATGCTGCTGCAGAACGGGATCGTATCCGGGTCTCTGACAGCTATTATTCTCAATATCTTTTTGTCGAAGACCCAGGAGAGCACAGCTTCCGCAGTTGCAGCTCCGGAAGTGAAGTAAAATATTCCTAATATTTTAATCTAATAAGATAAGCGGCCGATTCCGAAATAAATGGGAATCGGCTTTTTTTGATTCGCTTAAATAATCAGAACTTAATGTATAATTTATACAATGACAGCCAGAAGGGAATGGCAGAGGGCATGAAAAAATATTGGCTGAATATTCTCGGCAGTCTGATGCTGGTGTTAATCATTCCGTTGATCTCTATCCTCCAGACTCTTCATACAGACCGCGAAATGCCGCAAGCCCGGCAAGGTATGATCGATCTGCACAGCTGGGACTTCCGCAAAGACGGTGTTGTGAAGCTGAATGGGGAATGGGAGCTGTACCGCGGCGCGTTACTGTCACCTGCTGATTTCCATCCGGGGCAGAAGGGCCGGAACGTGCCTGCCCTATCCGGCATGATTCAGGTTCCCGGGAAATGGAACCCTTATATATCCGGAACCGGACAACCCGCAGCCAAAGGGTATGCCACTTACCGTCTGCAGGCCAGGATTGCCCATGGGGAAGCCGCAGTGTACGGTCTGCGCACCAGCAATATCCGTACGGCAAGCCGGGTCTTTGTGAACGGGCAGGAGATTGGCAACAGCGGTAACCCTGCTCCCCCGGCCTCTGAGGGGAGGCAGAATAATATACCCTATATGGGGTTTGCTTCGGTGACCGGAGATTCCATGGAGATTATTGTACAGGTGGCGAATTACAGCTACTCCTCCGGCGGTATCGTTCAGCCGATTGTCATCGGTGATCAGGCCTCTATTCTGAAGCACCGCGAATTTGCGCTGTTTGTAGACGGGGGGGCATTGTTCGGATTTATTATTCTTTCCTTATTCCTGCTCATGTTCTCCAAGGTAAGAGAGAGCCGGGGGGTCACCTTGTATCTGGGACTATTCTGCATGGCAGCCTTTGTCTACATTCTGACCCACGGCGAGAAATTGATCTCAGCCGGGCTTCCCGGGCTTCCCTATGAAATTGTACTCAAGCTGCAGCTGGCTTCTTCCACGCTGGTCTACTATTATCTGGTGCGCTATGTCGCCAATTCCGTGAATTACCCGATGTCTATTACGGTCATCAAGGCGTCTAAGGTGATTACGTGCATGCTGCTGCTGATTTCTATATTCATGCCGGCATATCAGTTCAGCTACCTTGAAGGCCTGCTGCTGACCTGGGGCTCGGTAAGTATTGGCTTTGTGCTCTACTCTATGGTTCAGGGAACAAGACGGAATCCGAAGAATATGTTCCTGATGATGGTCAGTATTGAGAGCCTCAGCGTCGTTATTATTTGCTATCTGGTCAGCTTCACTACAATGGCCTTCAATTATTACGTGATTTCTTACGAAATTGTCCTGTTCGGGTTCGTTCAGGCGATCGTTATGACCCGGCAATATGCATCCTCCTTCCTTGAGGTGGGGCAGCTGTCACGCAGACTGCAGACGCTCGATGGCTTGAAGGACGATTTCATCTCCGATACTTCCCATGAGCTCCGCAAGCCGCTGCAGGGAATGGTCAACATGGCTCAGACACTGGCGCAGGGTGCTGCAGGTTCGGTAAGTATTCCCCAGAACGAGCAGCTGCTTATGATTGTCTCGACGGGCAAGCGGCTGTCTGCCTTAATCAATGATATGTCTGACTTTGCGAAGCTGAATCACGGCTCGCTGTTTCTGCGCCGGCAGGCGGTGGATCTTCGCACCGCAGCCGCCTCCGTCATGGAGGTGACGCGCCAGGTATACGGTAACACCAACCTTGAATTTCGCCTGGATCTGCCCGGGGATCTTCCCCTGCTGGAGGCTGATGAACAGCGCCTTGCCCAAATTCTTCACAATTTATTGGCAAATGCAGTAAATTATACGCCTCAGGGCGTGATAACGCTGTCTGCAGAGGTTAAAGAAGAGTATGTTGCCATTATTATTACGGATACGGGGCTAGGGATTGCTCCTGAGCGTTTGCTGTCCATCTTCGATGCCTATGATCCAAGCGGACCGGCTGCCCAGAAAGCCTACCGGGAGAACGGCCTGGGTCTCAGCATTACGCAGAGGCTGGTTGAGCTGTCCGGGGGAGAGATTGAGGTGCAGTCGGAGCTGGGGCAAGGTTCCGTCTTCCGCTTCACCCAACCTATCCTGCGGAGCAGCAAAGCTCTGCTGGAGCAGGAGTATCAGGAAATTACCGGCTGGGAGACGGCAGCGGCGGTAGAGCTGCCGGGAGAGGAGCCTGTCCTGCCGCCGCCTGCGGAATGCTGCTTCATTCTGGTTGTGGATGATGATCCTGTCAACCTCCAGGTGCTGGTTAATGTGCTGCAGCTGGAGAACCATTCGGTAATCACGGCCAGCAGCGGGGCCGAAGCTATAATTAAAATACAGCAGTACCCTGAACTCGATCTTGTCATTGCAGACTGGGTGATGCCGGAAATGCCCGGACTGTTATTATGCAAAACGATCCGTGAACGCTTTGTCTTGTCGGAGCTGCCGATTCTGGTGCTGATGGCGAGCAGCCGTCCGGAGGATATCCAGGCTGCGTTCGAGGCCGGAGCCAATGATTATCTGAGCAAGCCGGTGGAGCTGCGCGAGTTCAAGGCGCGTGTGCAGACACTGCTCGATATGCGCAAGTCTGTCCGGATATCCGTGCAGGCGGAGATTGCCTTTCTGCAGGCGCAGATCAAACCGCATTTCCTGTATAATGCGCTCAATGCGATTATCTCGGTATGTCCGGTAGACCCGGACAAGGCGACAGATCTGCTGCTGGATCTCAGCCAATACCTGCGGAGCAGCTTTGACTTCCAGAACCGGGGGCAGACCGTTTCGATTGAGAAGGAGCTGGGGCTGGTTCAATCCTATCTTGCCCTCGAGCAGGCGCGGTTTGACGAGCGGCTGAATATCGAGTTCGATGTGCCGGACGATATTATGGGACTGGTTCCGCCGCTGAGCATTCAGCCGATTGTAGAGAATGCTGTCAATCACGGGCTGATGCAGAAGGAGGCAGGCGGGACGGTACAGCTGTCGGTCAAACTGCTGCCCGGCCAGCTGGTTGTTTCCGTCAAGGATAATGGGGTCGGGATGTCTTCGCAGCGGATTGAGGAGATCCTGTCGGAAGAGCGGACCGAGGGCGGCATCGGACTCCGGAATATTCAGCGGCGGCTGCTCAAAATGTACGGAACAGGCTTGAATATTGACAGTGTACCCGGCCAGGGGACGGCTATATCGTATACAATTCCCAGATAAGCGACAACTCGAGAACGATGAACATGAGGTGAGTCCTTCCATGAAAGCCATACTAATTGATGATGAAAAGCCTGCACTGCAGCATCTGGAACGCCTGCTATTGAAAGACGGGCGTCTGGAGATTACCGGGAAGTATACGTCGGCAAGGCGGGGACTGGAGCATCTGGAGCACGAGAAGGCGGATGTCGTCTTCCTGGATATCGGAATGCCGGAGATGAACGGGCTGGAAGCCGGCGAATATATTGCCGGTATGGACCGGAGCACCCGGATTGTCTATATTACAGCATACAGCGAGTATGCTATTGAAGCTTTCGAACTGAACGCAGCCGACTATCTGCTGAAGCCGGTGACCTCCCAGCGCCTGAGCAAGACGCTCGAACGCCTGGAGATCCGCAGAGAGCAGAATGAAGCGCCTGTTGAGACGCTCCCGGAGCCTGCGGCTGCCGTCAAGCAGCTATCGATCCTCTGCTTCAAACGGCTGGAGTTTATAGACAGCACAGAGCCGGGGCGCAAGATGCAGTGGAGAACAAGCAAAGCGCAGGAAGTGTTTGCCCTGCTGCTGCATAACCGCGGACAATGGATTCTTAAGGATACCATTGTGGATTGGGTGTGGCCGGAATTCCAACCGGAGAAAGCAGTAACCAACCTGCATACGACGGTGTACCATATCCGTAAACTGCTCAAGGCCTGGGATATGGAGGTGCAGGTTGAATTCTCGCAGGAGCGGTACAGGCTGACCAAAGAGAATGTGCTGCTCGATCTGGAAGAATTCGAGCAGGGATACTGCAGTACCCCTGTGGAGTCGGAAGCGGAATGGGCGCGCAGAGAAGAGGTGCTGGGGCTGTACCGCGGAGATTATCTTGAAGAGCATCATTATGACTGGGCGGAGACGCGCAGCAAGGAATTGCAGATCCGCTTTATCCGCATGTCGCTGCATTCGGCTGAATATGAATTATCCTCAGGACGTCCCCGGCAGGCCCTGGACAGGCTGCTGGTTCTTCAGGCAGCAGACCCGTATTCCGATCAGATCTGCCGGCTTGTGCTGAGAAGTTACGCCGACCTGGGAGATTTCATCGGGTTTAGGAAACACTATGATAAATATAAGGAACTGCTGCAGCGGGATTTAGGCATCCGGCCGGATCAGGTCATAGACAGCTGGGTCCAAAAGGTGCTATAAATCAGCGGGGGCACTCCTCCTGATCACATTGCCATTATAATTTGTTAGGCATAGAATTTAGTTGAGCCTGAACAGATAATATAGATAGGGATGGAGTAATGAACGACAAAGTTGTAATGCCCCTGTGGACCTTTTGCCTGTTTATCGTTGTAATGAACACCACAATGTTTAATGTATCGCTGCCCACGATTATTCAGGATCTGCACATATCAGCCGACCTGGGTTCGTGGGTCATATCGAGCTATTCCATCGGTTATGCCCTGTCGACTGTGATCTACAGCCGGCTGTCTGATCTGGTGCCGATCCGCAGACTGCTGACCATTGGCCTGACGACGCTGGGTCTGGCCTCCGTCTGCGGATTATTCGCGCACAGCTTCAGCATCCTGCTGTTAACCCGGATTCTGCAGTCTGCAGGAGCCGGGGTCATGGCGGGACTCGGACTTGTGCTGGCCAGCCGCTATGTTCCTGTCGGGAGACGCGGCGCAGCTATCGCCATGATCTCCGCAGGCAGCGCGATGGCGTTCGGGCTCGGGCCGATTATCGGCGGTCTGATCAGCCAGTATTTCGGCTGGAACGGCTTGTTCGCCATCACCTGCCTTGTGCTGATTGTTCTGCCTGTGCTGCTGCATTTGCTGCCGAAGGAACAGCCCCAGCCCTCTGCTTTTGACGTGACGGGGGCGGGCCTGACGGTTCTTAACGCAGGCAGCCTGCTGCTGGCGGTCACCAGCCAGTCCTACCTGTGGCTCGCTATAAGTGTGGTGTCGCTGCTTATTCATGCCCGCCATCTGTCCAAAGCGGAGAACTCCTTCATTAACCCCCGGCTGCTGCGCATGCCCGGGTATCTGAAGCTGACGGCTGTCGGGTTCTGCATTCTGGTGCTGAACCTCGGCAATCTGTTCCTCATGCCGCTTGCCCTGGCAGGACTGTTCCATGAATCGGCGCTGAGCATCGGCCTGTTCATCGCACCGGGAGCGATTCTGTCCGCCTTTCTGACCCGCTATGTCGGCCACTGGATTGACCGCTACGGCAACCTCCGGTTTCTGCTTATCGGTCATGGAGTGCTGGCCGCTGTCCTGGCCGTCTTTGCCATGAATCTGTCGGTGTCCCCGTTCATTCTGCTCGCGGGATATCTGTGCTTCTCGCCGTCGTTCTCGGCGACCATGGCCTCCTTGAACAATGAGGCATCGCGCATTCTTCCCCGCCAATGGATCGGCTCCGGCATGGGACTGCTGCAGCTGATTCAGTTCTTCGGCGGCTCCGTTTCCGTTGCCGCTCTCGGCCTGCTGCTGCATGCACAGCGGAACCTGGCTCCTGCTGCCGCTTACAAGCATGTGTATGTCCTGCTGTTTGCGGTGAGTATATGTTCATTAAGCATCGTATTATGGTACAGATCTTCCAGGCTGCGGGAGTTGAAACGAAATAACAGCGGCAGCGTATCAGAAGCATAAGTGTATTCAGAGAGGATTGGTATAAGGTGGACAATGGAATGAATGTCATCCTGTTTGAGAAGATGCCCGAAGGCGAGCTGCAGATTATTGAAGAGCGCGTCTGGAGCATGAACATGATTACAGCTCTGGAGCATGTCAATTATATTGTCGTAGGCGGCCGCGAGTTCGAGGCTGTAGAGGGCAGGCTGAATGTGGACGAAGGGAAGCTTGAGCTTCTGCTGGTTCCGATGCGTACCGAAGGTTAAAGAACAATATCAGGAAAGGAGGGCCCAAGTTGGCAAAAGACGAAAATGTTAAAGAACCAGTTGTAAGCAGGCTGTTCACCCCTGACGGCAAGCCGATCCGCGTGTTGTCGACCTCGCTCGGCATTGCCTTGCTGGCCAATGCGTTATTTATTCCCGGAGGCGCCGGTGCCAGCGGGAGCACCGGCACTACAGGCGATGAACCCAAGCTGGTATCCTGGTCTACCGAGGAAGTTAAGAATTATTTCGATAAGAATGTAGACTGGAATATCCCCTATCCGGATGAGAACCAGGAAGAGACTGTCCAGGAAGGGCAGGGCGCGGTAACATCAGGCGGAACAACAGTAATCAACAACTACGGCGGTTATAACTCAGGATTCGGCTGGGATGATGTGCTCCTGTACCACATGCTGTTCAACAGCGGTTCGTTCTACTCTTCAAGAGGCTGGTACAATGACCGGCCGACGTATTACGGAGGCACACGGACTGCCTATAAGCCGCCAACCTACAGCAGCGGCAGCTTCCAGAATAAGCCGGTAGCCGGCTCTGTGGTGAAACCGAAGACCTCAACTTCATCCACCGGCTCCATCACCAGAAGAAATACCTCTTCGAAATCAGGCGGAATCGGCGGCACCTCCAGCGGGCTGGGCTCTAACAAATCAAGCTCGTCCACTTCGAAATCCAGCTCAAGTAAAAGCTCCGGCAAAAGCTCAAGCAAGAGCGGCTTCGGCGGATGATCCCGGCAGAGAGCGTTTTCGAATTTCTGGATCAGTCCGCTCTGGAGCGGGCGCCCCGGGTACAGCAGCTGCATAAACTCGGTTTCACCTGGGCTGACCTGGAGGAAGAGGAATATTGGCTGGATGCGATAGCTGTGATGCGTGGAGAGACCTATCAGGAGTTGAAAAAAGCCTCTTCAGGACTGTGGATGGTTCTGGATAAGGCGGTCCGCTATGTTCATCTCAAACATGACTTGTATGATCTGCTGGGAATTCCCCCGGTGCTGTGGCAGATGCTCGACGACTGCCCAATGCCTGAGCCGGGGCTGATCAGCCGGTATGCCCGATTTGACTTTGCTGTAGCCGGAGACGGGACTATTAAGCTGCTGGAGCTGAATGCGGATACGCCGACCGGCTATGTGGAGGCCTCTATTGCCACGCCGTGGATCTGCGCGGAGGCGGGCATCGGGAGTCCTAATGCCGCAATGAAGCAGCAGCTTGCCGCGGCCTGGGGTGTGGAACGGCCGGATACGGCAGCCTGTGTTGCCTACGGCAGCCATCAGGAGGACACCGGAACGATAGATGCACTGGCAGCACATAGCGGGCTGGATATCCGCTGCGTTGATTGTCTGGACCTTTGGATTGATGAGGGTACAGTGAAGGACGGGGAGGACCGGATTATTGAGCGGATGTTCGCACTCTATCCGAAGGAGTGGATGGCTGTGGATGAAGGCGGTGACGCCCTGGCCTACGCCATCGAGACCGGGAAGCTCCAGCTGTTCAACGGTCCGCACAGTATCATCCTGCAATCCAAGGGGCTGATTGCTGCCGTATGGGGGATGTATGAGCTGGGCCTGCTGTTCAGTGAAGAGGAACGCCAGGTAATCTCCCGCTACATCCTGCCTACGTACAATAAGGCGGTGTTCTCCGAGAGCTTTGTGTCCAAGTCCGTATTCGGACGGGAAGGCGGGTCCGTGCGGATTTTCGATGACAGCGGTACGCTTGAAATAGAGGATGAAGAAGGCTATGACAGCAGCCAGCTGTTCCCTGTGGTCTATCAGAAAAGAGCCGAAATGGCCCGGATTATGACGGCGGAAGGTGAGCTTCACCTGCTGACCGGCATGTTCGTGATTAACGGAACGCCCTGTGGGCTGCTCGGCCGGGCCGGCGGACCGATTACAGGCAATGCCAGTCATTTTATCGCGCTAGGAGTGAGGGGGCTTGAAGATGAACAAGGGTAGAGAGGGGCATGCCGCTGGACGAAGATTCCGGGGCGGGGCGCTGGCCGCAATGCTGCTTCTGGCAGTTATGCTGCTAAGCGCATGCTCGGGAAACAGCAACAGTGTGTTCCATACCGATACCGAAACGACCGACAGCGTGTCTCGGGTGCCATGGGATTACCGGGTGGTCGAAGGCAAGGTGGGCGATCTGATCGGCAGTGACATGACGGTACTGCCGGATAATGAGCTGCTGCCGAACGACGGGAATTATGCTACAGGCGACACCGTATGGACACTGCAGTTCATGGACGCGGAGCTGGTGACGGATGCCGATCAGAAGAACGATATCCGGTTGTCCTCCTGGACCACGCTCAAATCATACGGTGAACAGAAGACGGCAACGGAGGATCTGGCGAATCTGAAGGTATCCATCACGACGGATGTGGATCTTGTCGGGGTGTACAAAACCCAGTATCAGGATAAAACCAGAAACTTTGCCGTACTCGAGCTGCCTTCCGGCAACCGGATCAAGCAGCCGATTGATGACAAGCGCTATACAGCGCTGGAGAAACAAAAGACAGCCTCCGTCGTGCTGGAGGAAGTACATGATTTCGCCGACTATGATTCGGCCTATGCGAAATTCCGGGGGTGGGCTAATTGACGATCGTTATTAATCTGGTGGTTAGTATTCTGACCATTGTTCTGCTTCAGGTACTGGGTATGGTTATATTCACCCTGATGACTCCTTTTAAGGATATGGAGGAGCTGAAGAAGGGGAACGTCGCTGTATCGCTGGCCTTTGGCGGCAAGTTTCTGGCCACGGCGATCATTCTCGGCGTAGCGGCATATACGAATACCTCCATCTGGTTCATGATGCTCTGGTTCGCTGTAGGTTATGTGTGTCTGGTTGCGTCCTACTGGATCTTTGAGCTGTTCACGCCCGGCTTCCGGATTTCGGAACAGCTGCAGAAAGGGAATGTTGCAGTAGGCGTAACACTCTGCATGGTATTCATCGGAACAGCGTTTGCGGTCAGCAGCCTGATTATTTAGTAGACCGGCCGGGCAAGCGGACAGCTGCCAAGCTTGGAATGTTCAAGCGGCAGCCGCTCTGCCTGCTTAAGCTGTCTACCCGAAAGCAGGGATGAGCGTTGCATTTTCTAATCCGAATTTCCGGTAAGCTGCTTCATTTGAAAAAGAAGTCTATAGGTCTGATCATCCTGGCCTTTATCATTCTGAGTGCATCCACTGCCTTCCTGCTGGAGCCGGACACTTTTCACAGCTGGTTCAACGCCTTTTATTGGGTGATGACCACAATGGCTACCGTAGGCTACGGCGACTATTTCGCTACTACAGTCACTGGCAAGGTATTTACGATATTCTTATATATCTTTGGCATCGGTCTGCTCAGTCTGGTCATCGGTAAGATTATCGACGCCATGGGAGAGATGCAGCGCAGGAGAGGAGCCGGAACCTTGAGCTTTCACGGACATAATCATGTCGTACTGATTAACTGGAACCGCAAAACGCAGGCGGCTGTGGATGAAATTCTGTGTTATGACGGGAGTTGCAAGATCGTAATTATCGATGAGAACGGCCGCCATCCGCTGGAACAGCTGGAGCAGGTTCACTTCATTAACGGTGATGCCTCCAGTGACGATATCCTGCTGAAGGCGAACATCGGGAGCGCCAGAGCCGCGATCGTGTTCGGCGATACCCGCATAGACGAGGCCTCGCTGAGCGACGGCAAGACGCTGCTGATTGCCTCCAGCATTGAACGGATCGCCCCGCAAGTACATACCACCGTAGAAATCATGCAGGAGAAGAACATTCAGAACTTCAAGCATGTTCAGGTGAACGAGTTCGTGCTCTCCCATGATGCCATCTCCAGACTCGCGGTAAGATCTGCCCTGCAGGAAGGTAATTCCGAAGTAATTACCCAGCTGCTCAGCCGCCAGCACGGCGATGATATCTATGAGATTCCGCGCAGCCGTGCCTGGAATACCTATGGAGACGCCTTTCAGGATCTGCTGCGTCAGGGGGCAACCCTGCTGTCCGACCGTGGCGACCTTGGTATTAACCGCAAGCTGGAGCAGCCGATTCCGGGAGATGCCAGACTCTATATTGTTGCCGATGAGGTGACTTACCGGAGAATTAAAACAGGCTAAAGTATATACTGTAAACACAAGCAGGGCTGTTGGGGTCATTTTGATCCAAGCAGCCCTGCTTTTATTTGAAATAATGGGATTATCTATAAATTAGACACATATTGTTTGATAAAATAGTAAATAATGTGACATAAATTACCGTTATATTATTATGGCTGATATTAAGAATTGTCTTCTAAGGATGTGATGAATTGGGAAGCACGTTTAGCAAGGCTGCTGCTCTGGGGATATCGCTGCTCCTCTTAACCTCATGCAGCGGTAATCAGGCCCGGCCAGTGCCTTCTTCTGCGGTTACTCCTACGGGAACAATCAGGCCGGATGAGCCGATGCTTGACACGGCGGCTGAAGAACAGCAATTACTGAAATTCATAGATACGCAGCTTACTGGACCCTACGGGGTATACACGAATTGGCAGGAGACCGGTGAAGCGGCGGAGATGGCTACAGGCCATGAGATTCTAAGCGAATCCGCATCCCTTATGATGAGGGCGGCCGTGCTTAACGGCGATCAGGAGAGGTTTGACAAGCAGTGGACGCTGGCCCGCGATACCTTCGATATGGAGGGCGGCTTCAGCTACAGGTTCAGTCCTAAGCAACAGAAGCAATACACCGTCAATGCAGCGGTAGACGATCTGCGGCTGATCGGCGCGCTGTATGAAGCAGGACAGGCATTTAATCAGCCGGAGTATACGGAAGCAGCCGATAAATATGGCCGGAGATTCTATGATAATAATGTAAAAGATGGATATATGTATGATTTTTATGACAATATTTTCAAAACAACCAACGGGTTCGTAACTTTGTGTTATATTGATCTGAGTGTGTTGCGAAAATTGTCGATACCTAGCGAATTAAGCGGTATATTGTTGAATAATATGAGCGGTATTCTGGAAGACGGATATTTGTCCGACTCTTTCCCGTTCTATGAGACAAGATTTGATTACAAGACAGGCCAGTACAGTTCCGAACATATCAACACAGTAGAATCTTTGCTTACCATTCTTCATTTGGCCGAGAGCAACCGGCAGAAGCCGGCGAGTATCCGCTATATCAAAGAGCAGGTTGCGTCTGGAACGCTGTACGGGCAGTACACACGTGACGGCCAGCGGACGAATGATATCCGTTCTACGGCGATTTATGCACTCACGGCCATGATTGGCGCTGTGCTGAGAGATCAGTCTCTGTATGCGGCCAGTATTGAACGGATGAATGAATTCAGAGCCGTGAATGCTGCAAGTCCGCTGTATGGCGGATTCGGTGATGAGGCTGCCGGCCAGGCGTATTCTTTTGACAACCTGATGGCACTCCTCGCTTATTCCTATTCCAACCAACAACAATAGTAACGAAGGTGAATCCGTATGATAGACAACCCAGTGAAAACATCAATCCGGCCCAGCATAATGCTTGCAAGCCTTCGGATTACCCCGGCGTTTGCCGCGGCTTTTGGCGTATTGCTCATAACAGTCATTGCTCTCTTTACTGCGCCTTATGTGGGAATGGCGGATAACGGTGACTTTTTCCGGATTATTTATAGCAACGGACTATACTTCAACCTCCCGGATTATGACAGCCAGTATTTCGGGTATTTCGTGAAGCAGTTTGGAATCTACCAATACTATAACGAGAACAGCTCGATGCTGGTCTCCTCCCAGTCGCTGTTTATCAAGCTGGCGCTGCTCGTCAATAAGCTGATATTCAGCAAGGAAGTGTTCGATATCCGCTTTCAGGCCGCGATTTATACGCTCCTGTATGTGGCTGCTGTCTACCTTCTTATTGAAGCCGTCACGTTCAAAATGTCCCGGAAGCGGGGGATGGTTGTTGCGGTTCTGGCGATAGTTGTCTTCGGGGACACGGGGTATACCGCTTATTTCAATTCTTTCTTCGGCGAAAGCCTGGTAATGGTCACAATGATCCTGGTGTTTGCCTCATGGCTGCTGCTGTACCGCAAAAGATACAACGATTACGCCATGCTGGCGGTCCTTCTGGTCAGCACGCTGATACTAACGACCTCCAAGCAGCAAAATGCTCCGGTGGGCATGGTGATTTCCCTGCTCTCTGTCTCCCTTTTCTGGATCCGCCGGGATAAGCTGTTCCGCTGGATCACGCTTCTGTCCGCCGCTCTGATGATGTTCGCCGGTATTGCCACCTATCTTAATATCTCCAAAGAGTTCGTAAATATTAACCAGTATCATGCCATGACGCGCGGGGTGCTGATGGAATCAGAGAATCCGGAGACTGCGCTTCAATCCTTCGGGATCAATGAACAGTACGCGATCCTCAAAGAGAATACCTATTATGACCAATACGGGACAGTGGATGTGAAATCCGATTTGCTGGAGAAGGATTTCTACAGCCAATACGGTTTTGTCTCCATCCTGAAATATTATGTTACGCATCCGGACCAGTTGGGCTCGATTCTCGACACGGCTGCCGAAAGCGCCTATACAATCAAGCCGGCTGCCATGGGAAACTATGAAAAATCGGCAGGCAAGGAGTTTCGGGCGCAGAGCCATTTCTTCACTGTGTACAGTACGCTGAAGGAGAAACTGGCTCCCCGCACCTTTGCCTTCATCCTCCTCTGGATGGCTGTGATTACAGGTGTCTATATGCCTTCCTTCGTAGCAGCAGTCCGGGCGCGGGACTACCGGGGAATGCAGCGGCTGTTCGTGATTCTGGCCACAATGCTTGTCGGATTGTCCGGCATTGTAGTCTCCATTATCGGAGCAGGCGATGCCGATATTGCAAAGCATGAATTCCTGTTCACCTTAGCTTTTGACCTGATCACTTTCCAGGCCATAGCCAGCGTTATTGGCCGCGGAATCTCATCCCGGAAATCCATGCCGGCTGCACCGCCTTCCGTGCCGGCCCAGGATTATGCAGCCCTGAACAATGGGGTGAGCATTTGAAGCGCGGGGGGATCATCATTCTGCTGCTGCTGCTGGCAGGGAATCTTCTGCTGCCCGCCCCGGCAGCTTCCGCCGCCCCGGCAGCTTCCGCCGCCGCGCAGCATATTCTGCTGCTGTATGACAGCCTGGCAAAAGGTACGGGGAAGGAAGGGAATGTGGCAGAGCTGCAGCGGCTGCTCGCCGCCTACAGTACACAGGTTACGCTTAAGAATATATCCGATTATGAGCAAGGCAGCATGTCTACCTACTCCGGCATAATCACCGTCGTGAACAGTGCGGAGCTGAAGATTACGAATAGTGCTTATCTGCAGGACGCAGCCGGCTATAAAGGGTCTGTGATGTACGTCGGATACCAGCCGCCGGCCCGGGTACAGCAGGCTTTGCAGCTGAAGACAGAGGTATGGCATGGAGCAAGCGCAAGCCTCTCCATCGGCAGGTTCACCGGCATGCCGCTGGAAGTGGAAGAAATGCCGTATATCGCTGCTTCACAGGGCGACCGTACGTATGGGGAATGGTCTTTTGAAGACGGCGGGGCGAAAGTGCCTTATGCGGTAAGCAGCGGCGAAATTGCTTATGTGCCCTATCTGAAGCAGGGGGATTTAAGCAGCATGGCTGCGGCTTATGTATTGAAGGATTGGCTGAAATCCTCCGCCCAGCCCCGTACGTATCTGGTGCTCAAAGAAATCTACCCCTTCTCTGATCTGAGTCTGCTCGAGAAGACGGCAGACAAGCTGTATCAGAGCGGAATTCCATTCATCGCCAGTGTCCGGCCGGTGTTCGGCAACACCGACTTTCCGGCGATGAAGCGGTATCTGGAAGCCCTGAGAGCTGTGCAGTCCCGCAACGGCAGCATTGTAGTTAATGCTCCGGCGGTCAGACCGCCGATCAGTCTTAGTGACCGCAGTCTGCATGCGAAGATGAACAACTTCATCAATGTGCTGGTAGAGGGCGGTGTAGCCCCGCTGGGTATGGCTGCAGAAGGTTACTGGACGTATGACAAGGAGTATTCCACGGCGGGCATGGGCTTCTTCGACTCGGCGGTACTCTACGCGGATGAAGAAGCCCGATATATGGAACAGATGGACACTTCGGCGGTCTTCCCGTCCACCTTGTACAGTCTGCCGCTGGAATTCCTGCAGGGGATCAGCAGGACCGGCAAGGCGATGCCGGAGCTTCCGCTGAATGCGGCGGTTACGGTCGACTTGCCTGAGGATGAGGCTGCACTCGATAACCTGATGCAGAGTCTGGGTGAGGAGTGGTATACATTTGCCGATTATAAACGGGAAGTCCATAACGTTGCTACAGATATCAACACCATCGAAGCAGCGGATGGGGTAATTCACATCAACGGCAACAATCTGAATGTGGACTATACCCCGCAGGCAGTCATAGCTGATTACCAGTATCAGGAGGAGCAGGCTACAAGCTTCAACAGGCTTTTCAGCGTGCAGAACCAGTTTTTTATTATTGTGATCCTGATTGCACTGCTCTTGTTCGGAGGGCTGCTTACGATCGGTTACAGGCTGTACCGGAGGAAATATTTGAAATAAGGGAATCCGGAAAAATCAAACAACATTAGGAGAATAATATGACGGTCTCAGACGTGCTGATGGTCATTGCGGTGATCTGCATCTGGTCACTGCTGCTGGTGAATGTAGCGCTGATTATAGCGGGATACCTGTACTATATTGAAACTGAAAATAAGGCAGTGCCGGAGATCAAAGGTGAGTATCCGATGGTCACGATCATGGTCCCTGCACATAACGAGGGCGTGGTCATCAGCAAAACCGTTGAATCCCTGCTGGCGCTGGATTATCCGCATGACCGGTATGAGATCATCGTCATCAACGATAATTCTTCAGACAACAGCGCGGAGCTGCTGGGTGATATCCAGCGGAGGAACCCGCAGCGTAATCTGATCATCATCAATACCGATGCAGTTACCGGCGGCAAAGGCAAATCCAATGCGCTGAACATTGGCTTCACCCGCAGCAGGGGGGAGCTCATTGCTATCTACGATGCCGACAATACACCGGAACGCACAGCTTTGCGGTATCTTGTAGCGGAGATCATGAATGACTCCACACTGGGAGCGGTGATCGGCAAGTTCAGAACCCGTAACCGTGATGCAAGCCTGCTGACCCGGTTTATTAATATTGAGACCCTGTCGTTTCAATGGATGGCTCAAGCCGGGCGCTGGAAGCTGTTCAAGCTCTGTACGATTCCGGGAACGAATTTCATTATGCGCAGGTCGATTGTAGAGAGTATCGGCGGCTGGGATGTCAAGGCAATTGCTGAGGATACAGAGATTAGCTTCCGCATTTATATGATGGGATACCGGATCAAGTTCCAGCCCAAGTCGGTCACCTGGGAGCAGGAGCCGCAGACGGTGAAGGTCTGGTTCAAGCAGCGGACACGCTGGGCGAAGGGGAATATCTATGTCATTGTGAAGAATCTTCCGCTCCTCTTCGACAGACAGGCAGCGAAGATCCGCTTCGATATCCTCTATTATGTCTCGATTTATTTCCTGCTCCTGATCTCGCTGGTCACCTCTGATGTTCTGCTCGTTCTCCATGCGATGGGGTATGTTCATACGACCATTGCCGGACTCAGCAGCTTCCTGTGGCTGCTCGCCATTGTTCTGTTTGTAGTCGGGATCTTCGTTACACTGACGACGGAGAAAGGCGAGATGAGCCTGTCCAACCTGTGGATCATTCTGCTGATGTATGTTTCGTACTGTCAGCTATGGATGGTGGTCGCCGCTTACGGACTATATAACTACTTCAAAGACGTCATTTTCAAACGGGAAGCCAAGTGGTACAAAACCGAGCGCTATTAAGTGCCGGAGGAGAAGAAATAAGCGATACAGGAGATTCGGAACATGATGAAAAAACAGATATTGATAGGGCTGATTTGCCTCTCCCTTTTCCTGGTTCACATTCCTGCGGCACTGGCAGCAGCAGTGCTTCCCGGTGGCGCCAAGATGACATACGAGACTTCATTTACAGGCAGCGAGATCTCTCTCTCGGGCACAAGCTCCCAGCAGCAGTATTTCACGGTCATGGATTACTGGAACATCGATGCGGTGATGATTAATCTGCATTATCAGGTATCACAGATCAATGCGGATCAGCAGTCAAGTGTGACGCTGTCGCTTAACGGTATTCCGTTCCACTCCTTCAGACCATCTGGTGAGAATAACGGGGAGCAGAGCCTGAGCATTACGGCACCCAAAGGCTTCCTTAAGCAAGGCAGCAACACGCTAACCATTCAGGGCAATCTGAAGACGGGTACGGATGACTATCAGCTCTGCAGTGTAGATAATACGCAGGACAGCTGGCTGCATCTGTTCAATACCTCCAATATTGCCGTAAAGTATACGCCTAAAGTGATTACGGGCGGAATTGCGGATTTCAGTGCCAGGTTCTCGGGCATGGATACGGTAAAAAAAGGGGAAAGCCTGCTCGCGGTACCGGAGAATGCCAGCGGTTCTGAGCTGGAGAGCGCGACGTACGCCCTGTCAGGCTTCGCCAAAGGCAATACGCTGAACGACAAGACGATTCCTTTGCTGCCCTACCGCGAGGATACCATTGCGGACAAGCATGCAGTGGTGCTTGTAGCGATGTATGATCATCTCCCGGCCAGCTTGAAGAATCTCGTGAGCACCACGGCCGATCTCGGCACCCATGCCGTGATCCAGCTGGTGAACAAGGATTCCTCGCCGGTGCTGATCGTTACCTCCAAGGATGAGAGCCTGCTGATCAAGGCCGGACGCTTCATGGCCAGCGGGGAGCTGATGAGCCAGATCAGCAGCGACTTGAAGCTTGTGGATGATGCTACCGGTGTAGCAGACCCGGCGCCATCCATCAGCTCGAATGTTACGTTCACGGAGACCGGGGATAAGCTGAACGGACCGAACCATCAGGAGCAGACTTATTTCGTTTCGCTGCCGTCCAACCGCTCAATAGCGGATGACGGCAAAATCAGTCTCGATTTGCGCTATGCGGGGAATCTGGATTTTGAGCGCTCGCTGGTAACGGTAAGCATCAACAATACGCCGGTCGGCAGCAAGAAGCTGACGAAGGAACTGGCCAACGGTGATGTGCTGAATCTGGATGTGCCGCAGAGCCTGAACATTTCCGGCAATTTCTCCGTCACGGTAGCTTTTGATCTGGAGATGGCGAATACCATCTGCACACCTAATACGGAGCAGATGCCCTGGGCCTATATCAGCAAGGAATCCATGATGCGCCTGAATACCAAGGACCGCACAGAGCTGCTGCTGAGTAACTATCCGTACCCGTTCCTGCGCGACGGCATCTTCAACCGTGTGGCGGTTGTTCTGCCGCAGGAGATGGATGATTATTCCTATCAGAGCCTGGGCAATATCTTCAACATGCTCGGCCAATACGCCGGAGGCAATACCGGGGATGTCCATTATTACAGCGACGATGTGGCTGCTGATAATCTGAAGGACAATAATATCATTGCCATCGGTACCTATAAGAACAACAAGGTAATCCGGGACAACAATGACAGCCTTTTTTTCAAGTACAACAAAGACGGATCAACCCTGCTGTCCAATGAAAAAATAGCGATCGAAGAGCAGTACGGAGCCGGCATCGGAACGCTTCAGCTGCTGGATTCACCTTATGAGAGCGGACGGGGTCTGCTTGCGGTTACGGCGGTCAGCCCCGAGAGCTATTACCTGGCCTCGAAGCTGATTGCCAGCGAGAAAGACCGCTGGAAGGTATACGGGGACGGTGTAGTTACAGACAAAGACGGCCAGGTTAATGCTTACCGCTTCAAGACCCTCTCCGGTGCGGCAAAAGATTCAACGATCGCGCAGATTATCGAGCGTTCAGACGTTCTGGGCTTTGTGGTCGCGGCCGTACTCATCATCACGCTGGTCATAGTATCGCTGCTTCTCCTGCTCCGCAAACATATGAAGAAACGTGGTGATAAGCGTGAGACGTAACCGCAGCAGCCTGATCTCCGATCTCGGGTTTCTGGCCTTCCTGGTCCTGATGTTTGCCTGCACCGTGTTCATTGCCGGCTCCCCCGATCACTATATACAGAACATCATTATTCTGAATGTGGCCTTCCTGCTTGCGCTGGTCACATATTTCACCACGGTAACTGCGGGACTGACGCTGAATCTGGCGTTTATCTTCGGCTACGGCTTCTTCGTGGTCTATCAGACGGTGTCCGAAGGGGCAACGATTGGCGTAAATACGTACTTCTGGCTGATTATGACCCCGCTGATTACAGTCGTCATCTGGGTCTTCACCTCCAGCAGCCGTGAGCTGCAGGCCGAGAATGAGCGCCTGCAGAAGCGGACGGCCAATCTCGCCACGGTGGATGAGAACACGGATCTGCGCAACAGCATTTCGTTTCAGAAGGATGCCAGCCTGTTCACCGGGATATCGACACGTTATCACATTCCGCTGACACTGCTTGTCGTCAAGGTGAAATACTGGAATGAGATCCGCCGTCTGATTCCGGAGGAGCAGCTGTCCGAAGCGATCTATGATGTTTCCCAGCTCAGCCAGTCCAGTATCCGCACCAATGACGCGCTGTATCTGCTGGACAAGGAGGATGCCACCTGGGGGCTTCTGCTCTTCACGGACCGTGAAGGGGCCAAGATTGTCATTGAGCGGATCAAGCTCCGGCTGCAGGATCTGAATGATACCGAATTCTCCGGGAAGTATAAAGTGAACCTGGGTCTGAAGATCGGTGCGGTGGAGTACGAGGCCGACAAGATTGAGAACCCGCTGGATTTCATTGTTCAAGCCAAAAAACAGCTCGAATACGATGTATAATGCAGATTAGAGGTTCTTGTTTCAATCCAATCTGACAGGAGGACATCATTATGGATTTGGGTCTTGGAGGAAAGTCGGTACTAGTATCCGCCGCCAGCAAAGGGCTGGGGCTGGCAACCGCACTGGAATATGCGCGTGAGGGCGCGCGCGTGACCATCGCGAGCCGGAGTCTGCCGCAGCTGGAAACGGCGCGGCAGGCAATTCTGGAGGCCACGGGGCAAGAGATTGCCGTGGTGGACATGGACGTGACCCGCCCGGAGGATATTGTACGGGCGGTACGGACGGCCGCCGAATATGGAGGCGGCCTCGACGTGCTTGTCACGAACGCCGGCGGGCCTCCGGGCGGCGGCTTCGGGGATATGGCCGACGCGGACTGGAGCGGCGGCTTCGAGCTTACGCTGATGAGTACGGTCCGCCTGATCCGTGAGGCGCTGCCGCATATGCGCAGCGCTGGCGGAGGGCGGATTGTCAGCATCAGCTCGGTCTCGATCAAGCAGCCGATTCAGGGGCTGATTCTCTCGAATGTGTTCCGCGCAGGGGTGAACGCGCTGAACAAGAGCCTGGCCACAGAGCTTGCGCCCGAAGGCATTCTAATCAACAGTCTGGCACCCGGACGCATTGGTACAGACCGGATCCTCCAGCTTGACGGCAAACGTGCGGAAGCGGTGGGAACTTCCCTTGAAGAGGTTCAGGCGGAGGCGCTGAAGGGCATTCCTCTTGGGAGAACGGGGACGCCGGAGGAGTTCGGTAAGGCTGCGGTATTTCTCGGTTCTTTTGCCAACACTTATATTACCGGCCAGTCCCTGCTTATCGACGGCGGAATGGTGAAATCGCTCTAACGTTCATCTCTAAGGGAGTTGCGGAGCGGCCCGGTTCGGATGCTGATTTGCAGGGTGACAAAGTCTCCGATTTCCGGCTCAAAAGGTTGACTCCAGGCCCGCTTTCACGTATGATAGTATGGCGTGTAAAAATCGGAAGATTTACGCATCTCCCTTTGTCTAACCAGAATTATTAAATAGACCAAGAGATGGCTTCATAATACTATAGAAGTTGTATTAGTACGGAAAGGAGGTTATTACAATGAAAGAAGGCATACACCCTAAGTTCAACCAGGTTATCTTCTTCGATGCAAGCGTAGGCTACAAATTCCTGAGCTCGTCCACCAAGTCTTCCGGTGAAACGATGGAATGGGAAGACGGCAACACTTATCCAGTGATCCGTGTAGACTCCAGCTCCGCATCCCACCCGTTCTACACAGGTAAACAAAGAGATACCGAAACTGGCGGCCGTGTTGACAAGTTCAAACAACGGTTGGCTCAGAAGAAATAATGGTATTCCTACTATAGAGGATATTCCCGCATCCATGCAGATGGTGAAGGAGTGTCCTCTTTGTTTATATACGCTTGTTTAAGCGGCCTGTATAGCGGGTATTAATGCTTAGGTGGGAAGTGGAAGGTATCAATTGACGTTTGGAAGGGCATGCCTGCGTGTTTTCCGAAAGGTAGTTGATTAACCCATGTACTACTTGAAAAGACGGAGAAGATCGAGATTACGCCGATTCTACTCCGGTTTAGCACCCTAGCAACTGGATCCCTGCATAATTATAAATTCGCTTCTCACCTTTTGAAGGCTCTACGGGCTGCCCGTAGGGTCTTCGTGTATGTTCGGGCATCTCCTTCGGGCATCTCCATAGAAACGGCAGGCGGATGATTGTACTTTGGGTACAGATAGTATATTTTGACAGAATGATTCATTTGTACGAAAGAGTAGGATATAATAAGGCAAAGCTATCTCAAAAATAGGAGAAATATGACATGCCGTGGATGCAGGGTTATCCTTATTATTTGGTAATGGGCAGCGTTCTAAGTCTCTACATGGGCATCGGTTCTTTCAAGCACCGCCACACCCCGGGAAGATGCTACTTATGGATATTAATGCTGCTGGTCAGCCTGATATTCGCGGCTACGGCCGGAGAGATTCTGTCGGATTCCTTTCAGGTCAAGCTATGGTGGAAGAATTTGCAGCAGGGCCCGCTTTTTTTGAGTGCGATCTTTACCTATGTCGTTATTAAAGAGTATGTTTCCCGTTCCTCTGAGGGTTTGGCCAAGAGGCTTATTTACTTTTGTATCCCGGTTGTGCTTGACGTTGTGCTGATCTTTACCGATTCCTATCATCATCTGATGCGCAGTGAAGTCGGCCTCGCAACGGTGGCAGGGATTACGGGAATTGCCGTGAAGCCTACGGTATTAAGCATGACCCTTATCGCGTACGACCAGCTGTTTGGATTGTATGCTGTTTATTTGCTGGCGATCTCCCTCCTGAATGCTCCCAAATATTATTTCCGCCGTAATCTGATGCTGCTGTTCGGGCTGCTGATTCCTGTACTGTCGGTCTTTCTGCTTCCGCTGCTCAAAATTACGATTACCGGGTTCACCGCATTTACCTATCTTCCGCCCATCGTCGCTGCGTACCTGTCTTTGTTCCGTGATCCGCGGCTCTCCTTGTATCCGCTTGCCAAGAATAAGATCTTCGAGAATATGAAAGACGGCATTGTGCTGACGGACCGCTATGACCAGATTATTGATGTCAATGAAGCTGCGGACGCGATGCTCTCCGAACTGCTGGAGGAGAAGGCGGAAACCTGGAGGGGCCGAAGCATACATCTGCTGCTGAAGCGGTACGGCCAGCTCTCCGACCATTATGCCAAGCGGATTGAAGGGCAGTTCGAGATTGAGCCTTCCGGCAAGGATGGTGCCTGCTTCGGCATCGCACTCATTGCCACGGAGCGTACCCGCGCAGAGACCACAGGCATGCTCATGGTCTTCAGTGATCTAAGTGAGAAGAAGAGGTATGAACGCGAGCTGCTGCATCAGGCTACGGTTGATGATCTGACCGGACTGTACAACCGCAGGCATTTCATGAGGCTGGTGCAGAATTATTCTGTGCAGCACGGGGCGGGAATGGCGCTTCTGCTGTTCGATATCGATGATTTCAAGTTAATTAATGATACATATGGACATCTGGCCGGTGATCAGGCACTGGTAGATTTGTCCCGGAAGATTATGAACGTGTACCAGAATAACGGAATTTCCGGCCGGGTGGGGGGCGAGGAGTTCGCGGTCTGCTTCTTTGCCGGCAGCGAGGCCGAAGCCCTGAGGGAAGCGGAGAATTTCCGCGCTACCATGGGCAAGCATGTCGTCCTGCTGGAAGAGGGGTACAGCATCCAGCTGACCGTCAGCATTGGCATCGCCTTCACAGAGCGCAGCGACGTGACCTTCGAGGATTTATACCGCGAGGCGGACGAAGCCCTGTATCAATCCAAGGCTAAAGGCAAGAACAGGGTGACCCTAGGCCGCCAGCCCGCTGTGCGGCAGGCGGTCAAGGGTTAGCCGGGTTCGGACAACATACAGCAAAGCCCCCGGTTTCTGCCGATGCAGAAGCCGGGGGCTTTTTAATGAAACTGTAATCATTAATATTCTTTAGGGCTGTACGGTCTCCACGACGACTTTGAGCGCGGTTCCGATCGGTGGCAGACTCCGGGTCATTACAGGGGAGTAGAAGCCGATAACGGTATTACCTTGAACCAGAGCAGACTGCTCAACAGCCTCTCCGCTCTCATTCACCAGCAGCGTATCGTCCGTCAGGCGAAGCACGATCTCGCTTTGCGACAGGTCGCTGAGGGCATTGCCTTTGATGCGCAGGCTGAGTGAGCTGTCTTCGGCCTTGATAATCTCTTCAAGAGAGCCTTCCGTACCCAGCACATCAGCCTGAACCTTGGTATCCTGGACGGTTATCCGGTAAGCCGGGGTTTGCGGCGGCAGGCTGAGGGTGGCGAACATTGCATGCTCGGCCTCTACCGTCATACCGATCTGAAGATCGGCCAAAGCCAGCTTGGTGCCGTCGGCCTTCTCATATACCGTATCTCCGCTGACATTCAGTACGATCCCGGCTGTTCCGGTACCCTTGATCTGAATGGAGGAAGTGTTGCCGGAGTTCCGGATGGCGGTGATGACACCTGTCTCAAGGACATGCTCTGCGGCTGAAGTGATCACGATATTCTTCCCCTCCACACTAACTGTCTGATGCAGCACCTCACTTACAAAGGATGCGGGAACATACAGCTTGTCTGCCTTAGTCAGCGGTGCCGTTCCAAGTGAGGTATACATTTTATTGATCACATATCGGTCTTGCCCGCTCTTCACGGTTGTAAATATATTTCCTTTATTCAAATCTACAGCTTTGGTTGCCGTGTTCCAGGTAATCTTGAAGCCCAGTGACTCAGCGACGGTGCGCAGCGGAATCAGCGGTTCTTTGGTGCCGGAAGGCTGAAAGCCGGTGTCTGTGATGGCTGCGCCGTTAATGGCAATGGAATACGTGCTTAGTGAGGTGCCGGCTTTGCTCTGGGCAGCCTTGGTCTGATTTGAGTTTGTTGCTGCAGGGGCAGCGGAGACCACTCCGGTAGTGAGGGCCAGCGACAGCGTCAATAGTGCTGCGCTTGTTCTTAGAGAAGTTTTCATGGGACAGCTCCTTTAGTCAAGTTAGTAGGATGAATATGTGTTGTCTCTCTAACGCAGGCAGGGCTCAATATGTTGCACTGGATTACCTGGGCATATATAGTAAAATGAAAATATTAACAATTGCTGATAGCAGGCACTGGGGGGCGCTATGGAGGATTTCAGAGATCGGCTGAGGGCTGTACAACAGCAGCAGGACGGGCTTTTGAAAGAATACCAGGCTTTGATTGAGGAGTATGAGAGCAGTGATTTGGTTCATGAGAACGAGGCGCTGAAGAAGGAGAATGAAGAGAATAAGCTCATTCTCAGGGAGCTCAAGATTCAGGCTTCTATACTGCGGCAGGATAACTCGGAGCTGCGGACCGCACTGACGGAGCAGATTCTGGACGAGAAGCTAGGCATTCTGCGGGTATCGCGGCAGAAGCTGCAGACTTACTTTGCCTCGCAGAACAATGCCTACCTTGACAGGCTGACCTCCTTCGAGCTGGAGACCAGGCAGCGTATCGAGGTTACGTTCAGACGAGCCAAAGCCGGGCTCGGGCAAGACCAGGCGCAGATTGCCGCCATGCTGGGAGCAGTGCAAGGGAAGCTGAACGAGAGCATTCTGCTGCGCAGAAAGTGGCAGCGGGAGGCGGAGCAGTCACTGACTGGAACGCTTGACAGCCATATGGATGCCTTTGCCGCGGAGGGAGTCAGTGAGGAGACGCTGCTGCGCCGCCGTAAGCAGAACCGGATTGAAATGAAGATCGGGCTGAACTGGATCAACCGTCTGGGAATTCTGCTGCTGATTCTGGCGGTGGGTGCCGGGTTCAGATACAGTTACTCCACCTGGTTCAACGATTATATGAAGGGCAGTGCCTTCTTTCTGCTGGGCGCCATCATGCTGGGGGGCGGCGAGTGGCTGTTCCGCAAAGGCAGAGGGGCTTTTGCATTGGGTCTGATTGGAGGCGGAGTGTCCGTACTCTACGGCTCGGTCTTTTACAGCTACTTCTTATTGGAGATTATCGGTTTATGGGCCGGGATCGGTCTATCGGTACTGGTCACTCTATCCGCTGTGCTGCTGTCGCTGCGTTATGAGTCACGGACGATCTGTTCCATGGGACTTGTCGGCGGTTATCTGCCGCTGTTCTCTTATATAGGGGCGTTCGGGCTGGAAGGCAGCGCAGTATACGTGGCGATGGGGTATCTGTTCGTGCTGAACCTGCTCATTCTGCTGATCTCCCTGCGCAAGCGCTGGGTGATTGTCAGTTACATCAGCTTCCTGTTCAATATACCCTCCATGCTGCTGCTGATTAATCTCTCAGACAGCAGTGCAGCAGGTATGCTCTGCGCTGTGCTGACCTTCGCCATGTACCTGGGCATCACGCTCTGGTATCCGTTCAAATACAAGACGAAGCTTGCCTGGCTGGATTTCTGCCTGCTCGGCTGCAACACGGCCATCAGCTGTGCAACATTGTATATTCTTTTTCTGGATGCAGGTCTGGGCGAATTCAAGGGTGCGCTTGCCTTGTTCTTCTGTCTGATGTACCTGGGACTTGGCGTTCTGCTGGAGAAGCGGATGCCGCAGGAACGGGAGAGCAGACTGCTCTTCTACGCCACCTCTCTGACCTTTGCCGTACTGATGATCCCGTTCCAGTTAGGGACTGCCTGGTGGTCCATCGGCTGGCTGGTGGAAGGGGTGGTATTGACGGTCTACGGCCATCTGTACCGTTTCAAGGAGGTAGAACGCTCGGGCTGGGGGATTCTCCTGCTCTGCCTGGGGACGTTCTTCGGCATCGACGGGCTGCTGCGCGTGTCCGAGCTTAATCCTGTGGTCCGCTACAGCAATCCGTATTTTGAGCTGAAATACACCTTTATTACTGCGGGGATGGCTACTGTAGCCTTGTTCTATGCGGTCCGCCACTCCCGGGAGGAGAACCTGCTCCGCAGCTCACCTGCCGAGGTGCAGGCTATAGTCTGGTTCAAATATGCTGCGATCCTGAATTTCTATGTATATCTTGTGTATGAAGCCTTGCGTCTGTTCGACCGGGCAGTTCCGGAAGATATGGGACACAGTGCGTTCTACAAGCTGCTGCTGGCAGCCTTGCTCACGGCCGGCCTTGCCTACGTGCTTCCGAAGGTTAAGGTGCTCTATGATACGGCGGTCGGCTATATGGTCACGCTGATGTACGGGATCACTTATGCTATCTGCATCGGCATCACGCTCGGCATACCCAGCCTGCAAGGCGGATGGTCCGGAAGCTCCGGGGCAGATCTTCTGGTGCTGGGCCTGCTTATCCTCTTCAATCTGTTCGTGTGGTTCAGCGGCGGAAGACTGCTGCGGACAACGCTCCTGCGCGATTACAAGAACATAGAGCTGGTTCCGGTGGCTATGGGCATCTATCTGCTGGTGATGATTACTGCTTTCCTTGGGGTGCAGATCCGGCTGCATGATGGCGGACTGGCTTTCAGTCTGGTCTACCTGCTGCTCTCGGTGCTGTTCATTATGTACGGCTTCCGCAAGCGGTATCTGTACATCCGCCGTCTCGGACTGGGGCTGTCGCTGCTGGCAACCGGCAAGCTGCTGCTCTATGATCTGACCCTGCTGAACACCGGCAGCAAGATCGTTGCTTATTTCAGCTTCGGACTCTGCCTGCTGGGGATTTCATATCTCTATCAGCGGATATCGGCCAGAATGGAGGAAGCTTATGCGCTCGCAGAGAAAGACCGGCTGGAGAGCTAGAACGGCAGTGCTGCTCGCGGGGCTGGGCGGAATGATGCTGTTCACCTCCGCCTATCCTGCACAGGGCATGGCAGCGTCCGGCTGGGCGGAGAAGGCTGAGAGCGGACAGTGGAAGGTCTCGCGGGCCATCGGGATTCCTGAGCCGGCCCCTTATTATGAGCTATATCTGGATGAAGGCGTATACGCCTTGGCAGCAGAGGATTTGCGCGATCTGCGTATTACCGGCAGCACCGGGGAGCCGGTTCCTTATTATCTGGAGAGTGGAGAGGAGACGGTGGAGGCGCGCAGCACAGCCTATTCATCGATTCTGATTCACCGGGCGGACAAAGGGGCGGACACCCTGCTGGATTACCGGATTACACCGCTTGCCGAGCATGTGGATATTCAGGGAAACAAGCTGGTGTTTGAGCTTCCGGACGAGTCTTTCCTGAAGCATGTGGAGGTGTGGGGAGGTTATGACGGGAATGCCTGGGAGCCGCTGGCCAAAGGGGATTTATACGCTACGAATGGGTTAAGTGCGGACAGCATTGAGCTGGAGGGCAGCTACAAGTTCAGCTTTTACCGGCTCGTGGTAAAGAGCAATCCGGAGGGGCTGGATTTCCCCGGCCTGACCCTGGTGGACAGCAGCCGAGAGGTAAAGATGGCCGGATTCATGCGGCAGAAGACACCTCCGTATGAGATCAGCCAGGCGGAAAACCGGACCGAGATCGTCATCAGCAATAAGGACCGGCTGAAAATTACCAAGCTGACGCTCGGCAGCACCGGGAATTTCTCACGGCGGTATGAGCTCTATGACAGTGAAGGTATAAGGATACCAGTGGCAGGCAGCGGGGAACTGTACCGGCTCGATTTCAAGGATACCCGGATTTCGCAGACGGACATCCGGCTGCTTAACGCATCCTCTTCCTCCGCCCTGCGGATTCTGATTTATAATCTGGATGATGCCCCGATCTCCATTGCCGGCCTGAAGGCCGAATATCTGGTGGACCGGCTTGTCTTTGCGGGAGGAGAGCAGGAGACCGGGTCTTATTCGCTGATCTACGGCAATGCCCTGGCACTCGCTCCGCAGTATGATATTATTAACTTCAAAGACCAGATTGCAGGGGGCAAGCTGGTCACAGCCACGCTGGGTGCCGAGAATATTATACCCGAAGCAGCAGCAGAGCCTCCGGCACAAAGCGGATGGTTCCAGAGTGAGTGGGGATTCAACCTTATTATTATCGCGGTCTCCCTGCTGCTTATTCTCATAGTGGCCCGTAAGCTGGGCCGGACGAAATAGGGAGGGATGCCGGATCTATGTACCAGACTTATATTTTCGATCTATATGGAACATTAATTGATATTGAGACCGATGAAGAGCATCCGGGGGTATGGAAGCGGCTGGCCCTTCATTTCAGTTATCACGGGCTGCGCACGTCAGGGGCGGAGCTGGAGTCCCGTTTCCTTGCGGAGCGTGACCGTCAGCTTCAAGCCGCTGCACAGAAATGCCGTTATCCCGATTTTGTCATGGAAGAGGTCTTCCGTGCCGTGGCCCGCGACTTAGGGGGGAATCCCGGGCAGGCCTGGCTGCATGAGACGGTCAGATGGCTGCGGACCTTATCCATGAAGCATATCGCGCTCTATGACGGAGTACCGGAGATTCTCCGGACCTTGCGGTCGGGCGGCAAGAAGGTCTATCTGCTCTCGAATGGCCAGAAGACCTTCATTGAAGCGGAATTAACCATGCTGAACATTCTGCATTTTTTCCATGGTGTCGCCATTTCCTCCGAAGCCGGGATAAGCAAGCCTGACCCGCTTTTTTACCGCTACTTAGCGGATAACTATGGTGCCGATCTAAGTTCGGCGATTATGATCGGCAACGATCCGCGTACGGATATTGCCGGAGCGGAAACAATCGGCATTGATTCGTGTTATATTCATACAGCCTCCTCTCCGGATAACGTTCCGGTGAAGAGCACGGTGCAGATCTGGGATGGGGATATCCGCAAAATTCCGGGCTGGAGCCTGCAGAAATGAACTGGCAGAAAGAAGGATTACCGCATGACTCTGATTGTTATTGATATTGCAGCTATACTGGTGATACTTGTTGCAGCGGCGTATCTGCTTATGACCCTCTATCCGGCGTTTGGGCGGAGGGCAGGGAAGCAGGAAAAGGCACTGAACAGCCGCTCGCTTAATTATAGCAAGGGCAAATTTGCTTATCCGCAGATGACTGAACTCTTCGGCGAGAGAGCCGGCGGAGGCGGCGTGTCCATTCTGAAGGATTTCATTAAGGGCAATCCGCGGTCCAGACCGGCAGAGCCCCTGCAGCCGCTGCCGCTGCTCCCTGCATCCATCGGGCAGAGCCCGGGGACCCGTGTCACCTGGTTCGGCCACTCTGCGGTATTGCTGGAGATGGACGGGGTTACACTGTTCCTGGACCCTATGCTGGGTAACGCCCCGTCTCCGTTTCCGTTCATCGGCGGCCGCCGCTACAGCAGGCAGCTGCCGCTGGAGATTTCCCTGCTTCCGCAGATTGATGCTGTTGTGCTCTCCCATGATCATTATGATCATCTGGACTACGGCACCATCCGCAAGCTGAAGGATAAGGTGGGCCTGTTCATTGTGCCGCTCGGTGTCGGTGCCCATCTGCGCCGCTGGGGGGTAAGCGCAGAGAAAATCCGGGAGCATGACTGGGGAGATGAGCTTGCGTATGCAGGCCTGACCTTCACCAGCGCCCCGGCCCGGCATTTCTCCGGCCGGAGTCTGCTGGACCGCAACACTACACTATGGTGCTCCTGGGTGATCCAAGGGAAGAATACGAAGGTATTCTACAGCGGGGACAGCGGTTACGGGCCGCATTTTGCCGAAATTGGACGCAAGTATGGTCCGTTCGATCTCACGCTGATGGAATGCGGCCAATACGATCCGCGCTGGGCCGATATCCATATGCTGCCGGAACAGACGGTTGAAGCACATCTGGATGTGCGGGGAGGTCTGCTCATTCCGGTTCATTGGGGAGCCTTCACCCTGTCGATGCATGACTGGACCGATCCGGTCGAGCGTGTCGCAGCTGCGGCAGCAGCTAAAGGGGTGCGGCTGGCTACACCGAGAATCGGAGAGACTGTAGTAGCCGGGTCCGCGGAGTATCCTGCTCTTCCCTGGTGGAGATGAGGCTGCGCGCCTTGAAGGGACTTGTGGTACAATCATTGTGCATAAATGCCAAGGAGCTGACTAACGAAGATGAGTAATGAAGTGAATGAGCAGGAACTGGTGGAAGTATTGTCCGCACAGACGAAGGTTGATCCGGCCGTAATCCGGCTGGTGCTGAAGCACGAGCAGGCCTTCATCAACAAAGCCAAGGCCAATGCCAAGGGCGAGGTTGATATTGATAATGATGATTTGGTCGATTATGTTACTGCGCAGCGCGATGTTAAGCTGGACGAGCTGACTGTAGAGACTATTCTCGATGCTGAAATGGATTATTTGATGGACAAGGGACTGGCCGGATATATCGACTGAAACCCTATAGCTGCCGTGCGCGCGGTGCTCATGAGACACCGTGCGCACGGCACGATATTTTTATTTTGAAGTAATCCTTTGCTTTTAGAGAATTAGTGTGCTACAATGAAGTCAATCATAAATTTAACCCTTAATTCACATATTGTAAAAGGTTATCATTTGTGCGTATGAATCCTTTTCCAATGTGTGAATTTTTATTTGTTCGTACAATACGTAGGAATAAAAGGACATGTGTTAAATAAAACTTGGAGGTAATATCATGCAAACAGGTACAGTAAAATGGTTCAACGCAGACAAAGGTTTCGGTTTTATCGAGGTTGAAGGCGGAAGCGACGTATTCGTACACTTCTCCGCAATCACTGGCGACGGCTTCAAATCTTTGGACGAAGGCCAACGCGTTGAGTTCAACGTAACTCAAGGCGCTCGTGGACCACAAGCCGAAAACGTTGTAAAACTGTAGTATTAAAAAATAGACTGCCCTTAACACAAGTTGAGGGCAGCTTTTTTTTTGAACAGGCCAGAACAAGCTACCATCCTGCCACAACAGCCCTAGCGGGCTGGAAATATGTCTTTATTCGAAGGATATCCTTCCGAAGCGGGCTTTGTATGAACCGCATCAGGAAGTATGTGCTAACAAAGCTATTAGGAGGGGTACTTATGTATTTTCGTAAAAAAGCGCTGGAGGATCTTCCGCAAGAAGACACAGCCATTTGGTCCTGCACCAAGGAAGATTGCTCCGGGTGGATGCGCGACAACTTCGCCTTCCAATATGTCCCTACCTGCTGGCAATGCAACTCGCCGATGACCAGAAGCATGAAGATACTGCCTATGCTTGTGAATACGAATTTTGACATGAAGGCGATCAAGAAGGGCATTACCATCCGGTAAACTGCCACTTCCCGACGCTTTGTACAGAATCAGATTATAGCGCCAACACCATAGCAGTCAGTTCCCATCCGGGGACGGGCTATTTTTTTTGCCCAGGCAGCGGATGGGCCTCCGGGTTGACAATAGCGGGGAATCAAGGGATAGTTAGAGTGAGGATGAAGAATACATAATTGGAAAAAGGTCTCAATGGCGAGGGTGTGGTGTATTTATGAACAAATATCTTAGGCTTCTGCTCCTGGTTATGGTTATCTTGAATGCAGTTAATATTAAATATCGTCATCCAGTCCTGATTGTAGCAGTACCTGCTATAGCAATTATAATCGTTATTCTTGATATTTACCTGGAGCCCACCCGCAGGAAGGTGTTGATGTACAGCATCACCGCCGTCCTCCTGGGCTTGCTGTGGATAGCCTTGGATCGAGAGTGGATCACTCCTCCGCTGATGTTCATTTAGTCCCTTCTGCTGCAGCCCTTAAACAGCTCCTGGAATAAGGAGCTCTGCTTAAGGGCTCTTTGCTGCCCGGCGCCAGGCAACGATTTCTCTTGACAAACCCCGGGACTTTTGGAGAATAGAGTTGGAAACGCTGCCAAGGAAAGAAGGAATTCCGATGTTCCAGAGATTCAAAGAACTCAACACGCTGCGCAATCAAATATTCATCGGCTTTGTGCTGGTTATGCTAATCATTCTTCTGGTTTCAGGGGCGTTTGTATATGACCGGGTATCGGTTCTACTCAAAAATAATGCAGAGCGGCATATCCAGCAGACGGCGGTCCAGGCGAACGGACGGCTGAATGCGCTGATCGGCCAGATTGACAGCCTGATGGAGCAGGTGGCTAATCATCCTACGGTGCAGCAGCTGCTGCTGGAGGAGCTGAACGGCAATGAAGTGTCATTCAACCAGCGGCAGTCGCTGCTGCAGATTATCTCCAGCTATCAGGCGTATATGCCGAGCGTAGGATCTCTTGAGCTGTACACCGCCGACTACAGGCTGCTCTTCCCGATTAAGGATGGCAGTCTGGGGACAAGGATCAACGAACCTTATATCAGTGAAGCAAATATTCAGAAAGGCCGTCTGGTCTGGATCGGCGTCGATCCGCATGACAGCCAGAGCCTGCTGGCGATCCGCCAGGTCAGCCTGATGGACCGCTGGTTCTCGCGGGGGGGTTATCTGATGGCGCGTATCCAGCGCAGCTACTTCCAGCTGGATGATCCGATCTCCGGCAGTGACGGAGGCGAGTCCGTACTGCTGGTGAATGATGAAGGCCGGCTTCTGGGCAGCAGTGAAACGCCGGAGGCCGACCTGCTGCCGCTGCTGGAGAGCGTGGATCAGACGGTAAGCTTCCACGGCAAGGAGTATGTGCAGGTTAAGCTACGCTCGGATAAGACCAACTGGACACTGCTTGTGCTGACCCCGGTCAGTTATGTCACCAAAGGCTTATCCGTGCTGCGGACGGTTCTGCTGCTGTCAGGGGGGCTTGGAGCGCTGCTCTTCCTGATCATATCCTTTCTGCTGTCGACGATGATCACAAGGCCGATTATTCATCTGATCCGGGCTATGCGTAAATCGCGCTTAGGCGTGCTGACACCCAACTCGCAGAAGGTATCCACGATGGAGCTGAGGGAGCTGAACTATACCTACAACGGCATGGTGGCCAATATGAATGATTTGATCCGGGTCGTCTACGAGAAGGAAGTATTACAGAGCCGGACCGAGCTCAAAGCCTTACAGGCGCAGATTAACCCTCATTTTCTGTTCAACACCCTGGAAGCCTTTAACTGGTCGCTCGAAGAGAAGGGGGAGGAGGAATTAGCCGGATTGGTCGTAGTAATGTCCAGGCTGTTCCGCTATATCATTGGCACTCCCAATAACAAAGACGAGTGGGTTATGCTTAGTGAAGAGGTTGAACAGATCAGGCGGTATTTGAAAATCATGGAGATGCGGATGGGCGAGCGCCTGTCCTGGGATATCGTGCTGGACCCGCGCGAGGCAGCTGTTCCGGTACCCAAGCTGCTGATTCAGCCGATCGTGGAGAATGCCATCCTTCATGGAGTAGAGAGCCGCGTCGGCAACGGCAGTGTGGAGGTTACGATCACTCCTTCACCCCGCGACGGGTGGACTTCGGTGAAGGTGTCGGACAATGGGCCTGGTATGGATGAGGATACGCTGCGGGCGCTGCGCAATACACTGGAGGGCGGCCCATCGATCTCCGCCAAGGGCAACGGGGTCGGCCTGGTGAATGTGCAGCGGCGGCTGAAGCTGTATTACGGGGAAGAAGGCGTCAAGACGGAGGGTCTGATTATTGAGAGCAGGTTATCCGAAGGGACCGTTATTACTTTTGAAATTCCAAGCAATGGAGGATATACCTATGAGCCTGAGCAATAGGACGATTCTGATCGTGGATGATGAACCGAGAACACGGCAGGGAATTAAGCAGACGCTGGAAGTATGGGCGGCAGGCCGGTATGCCGTAGAGACCTGTGACAACGGGGTTGAAGCGCGCGAGCGGCTACGGCAGGAGCGGGTCCATCTGCTGATTACGGATGTGCGCATGCCCGAAGTCAGCGGACTGGACCTGATCCGTTCACTGCAGGACTCGGCGTGGAAGCCCGTTATTATTGTCATATCCGGCTATGCCGAATTTGATTATGTGCAGCAGGCAATGCGGCTGGGGGCCGTCAACTACCTGCTTAAGCCGCTGGACAAGTCCGAGCTGTTGTCCGTGGTTGAGGATGCGCTGAAGCGGGAGGAAGAGCAGCAGCGCCACGTGAAGCTGGAGAAGCTGGTGGATCACAAGCTGATGGAGATTGACCCGGATCAGGCGGGTATGGGACAGCCGGTCAAAGATGCGATCGCCTATGTGGAGCAGCATCTGCATGAACAGCTGACGATGGCAGAGGTAGCGGGACTCATCCATCTGAATGCCAGCTATTTCAGCGTGTTGTTCAAGGAGCAGGCCGGGGTATCCTTCAGCGAATATTTGGCACGTCTGCGAATTCAGCGGGCTAAGGAATTACTGCTCCAGACCTCACTGTCTATAGGGGAGATCGGGGAGCGTGTGGGCTACCGGACGGATAAGTATTTCATTAAGGTGTTCAAGTCACTGGAACAGTTAAGCCCAAGCCGCTATAGGCATAAGATGAAGGGCGGATCGCAGGAAATCCATTAAATGTGGAATTTTAGCCAATAAGTGTGGTCTTATATACCTCCGGGTACGGTGCTAGAATTTGATTGGTAGCGATTACATCAGGCCGCGTGATGTGAAATGGGAGGCTATAGCAATGCTGAGGAATAACATAACCAGGGGTCTGTTCCTGACACTTACATTGGCCCTTGTTCTGACAGGCTGCAGCTTTACGCGGGATAATAATAGTGCGGCGGCAGCCACCGATGCTTCGGCCCCAAAAATAACGATTCATATGATGCACTTATGGCCGGCTGGACTCTCCGCTCAGCAGAATAAGCTGGTTAGCCAGATCATTGAAGAATACGAGAATGAGAATCCTAATATTGTAATCCAGCAAGGCGTGCTGGAGAATGAGCAGTACAAGAATAAGCTGAAGGTGCTCTCTGCCTCAAATGACCTGCCTGATGTGGGGATAACCTGGGCTGCAGGCTTCATGGAGCCTTATGTAAAAGGCGGATTATTCGCTCCGCTGGATGACATCCTGCACGGTACCCGGCTAAAGGGTAAATTCGTAACAGGTACTACCGAAGCCTATGTGGTCGATAATAAGACCTATGCACTGCCGATTGAGCTGAACATCTCGCCGATATACTATAACAAGGATATTTTTGCAAAATATAATCTCCAGGTGCCTGCTACTTATGAAGAATTCAAGCAAGTGATAAGAACGTTATCCCAGCATGGCGTGGCTCCGGTTGCCCTTGGCAACAAGGACCGCTGGACCGGCTCGCTATGGTATATGTATCTCGCTGACCGTATCGCCGGCAGTGATACGCTGAAGCGGGCGACTAAGGGGACAAGCTATTTCGATGACCCCGGACTGGTCCGGGCTGCGGCTGAAGTGCAGACGCTGGTGGATATGAACACATTTAACAGCGGTTTCAACGGGCTATCCAATGATGAGGGCAAATCGGAATTCTTGAATGAGAAGGCGGCAATGTATCTGACGGGTACCTGGGAGCTTCCCAATTTCACGACCAATCCGGAGATCCCGCAAGACTTCAAAGATAAAGTAGGGTTCTTCAAATTCCCGACGGTGGAAGGCGGTAAGGGCAATATCAACAGCTGGGTTGGCGGTCCGGGTGTCGGACTGTTCGTAGCCGAAGCTTCCAAGGTTAAGGAAGAAGCGAAGGCATTTGTCGAATATTTCGTATACAAATGGGGAGAGGCCTCTGTAACCAGTGCAGGTGTGATTCCGGCGACCAAAGTGGATACCACGAATGAAGAGCTGCCGCAGCTGTATGTTGATCTGCTGAATGAATTAAACCATGCGAGCAGCATCACCCTGTTTGCTGATATCCAGATGAAGCCGAACGCCGCCCAGGTCCATCTGGATATGATTCAGGCGCTGTTCGGCAAAGCGATTACACCAGAGCAGTTCGCGGCCAAGCATAAAGAGGCTGTAGCCAAAGGAACCTGATAAGCTTACAACCTTAGTACTAAGGGATGCCAATTAGCCGGATTACACGGCCGGGGCATCCCTTATTTGCGAATCGGATAATTAGGGCAGTCAGACGTTCCTGCGGCAGGAGAAGCAGAAGAATTCCCCATCGCTATATTCAGCCTGTCCGAAATTGTATTTGGCCGCAAGCGCGGCCAGCACAGCATCCGCAGGGATCGGCTCACGCTCACTCGTATGGCCGATTCGTGCATGATGCTCCCGCAGGCCCTGGCGGGTTCTGGAGTGGGCAATCATGAAGGTCCCTCCGTCTTGCAGATTCCTCTCTGCATTGGCGAACAGCATATCCAGATTGGAGAAATGGGGGATGCTGTTATAGATCAGCACATACTGAGCAAGCATTCCGCCGGAGAATGGCTCCTCGAAATCCGCGCATGCGGTCCCGGCATCCGGGAAGCTCTTGCGCAGTTCTTGCAGCATGGCCGCTGAGATATCGAGCGCAAGGTAGCGGCTGGGGGTTATCTCCAGCTTATGGAGCGCTGCGGGGATGACCCCGGTACCCGAAGCTACATCCAGCAGGCTCTGGCCACTGCGGATGCCAAGCCTCTGCAGGACCTTCCCGGCCATGGACACATCCTCTTCGCTGTTGCTCCATAGTGGGGCCATTGCGCTGAAATGGGCAAGGTCGTCTTCTTCTTTGTGCCGGTTGGTTGTCATAGTCTTCATCATCCTTCCTGCCAGATCAATAGGATTAAGTATTCAAAAGGCGGCCCGCCCCAATCGCAGAGATCAGGGTGAACCGCCGATTTGTTGTTGCAGATTAATGCGCCGGCGCAGCACTCAGCGGCTCTGCCGCCTCATGCTGGATCAGGCCGTGCTTCTCCCAGGCTCTGCTCTTCCAGCGGAAGTACATGATAACCGCCCGCACCCATTCGTCGAACGCAGTGGCCAGCCAGACGCCGGCCAGACCGAGATCAAGCGTAAATACCAGGAAATAGCCCAGCGGCAAGCTCATGCATACCATGGAGATCAGGCCCATATAGACCGGGAATTTGGCATCACCGGAAGCGCGCAGCGAGTTGATGATGACCAGGTTGCAGGTGCGTCCGGTCTCAAGGAAGAAGCTGAGCAGGATGACCTGGGCGCCCATGGTTATAATCGTCTGGTTATCGGTGAACAGGCCCATCAGCGGCACGCGGAATAGAATGACAACCGCGTCCATAATTACGGTGACCAGCAGCGCCCATTTCACACTGGAGAACACCCGCGAGTAAGCTTCCTTGGGCCTTCTTGCACCCACGAGATGGCCTACAATGATCGAGGTGCCCATTGAGACCGCGACGCTGAACAGGAAGATGTAGCTGGAGATGTTCAGCGCGTACTGGCGGGTAGCCATGGCTTCAGCACCCAGATAGGTGATATATAAGGTGAAGACCAGCTGGCAGCACTGATAGATCACCGATTCAAAAGCGGACGGGATACCGATTTTGAGAATCTGCAGCACGTATTTTTTGGAGAGATGAATGTAATAGGTCCATTTGACCCGCACCTCCATAATCCGGTAGAGCAGCAGGAAGAACAGAATCAGACAGATGAAACGGCTGGCAACCGTTGAGATGGCTGCACCTTCCACACCGAGTGCCGGCAGTCCGAAATGTCCGAAGATCAGCAGGTAATTGCCCCCGACGTGGATCACATTCATCAGCAGAGAGACTACCATCGTCTGTTTCGTGAACCCGTGCGTCCGGATGGTGGTGGCCAGGGCGTTCAGCAGTGCCTGAAGGAAGATTCCGCCCCCGACAATATGCATATACGATTTGGCATAGACGAGAATATCGCCCTGCACATTCAGTGCCGTCAGCAGCGTGCCTCCGAACAGCAGCAGCACGGTGCTCAGAATAATCCCGACTGCCAGATTTAGCGTAACGGCATTGCCGGTTACCTTGGCTGCTTCTTTGGGCTGCTTGGAGCCGAGATACTGCGACACGACAATTGCTGCACCGTTCCCGATGACACTGAGCACGAGGATTGCTATGGCAATAATCTGATTGGCCGCCCCGACACCGGAGACTGCATCATCGGATACAGAGCTGATCATGAATGTATCTACACTCCCCATGAGCATAAACAGGAACAGCTCGAGGAAAATCGGCCAGGTCAGCTTAATTAAATTGAACTCTTTGGGTTTGCTTTCTTCCATAATAAACCTTACACCTTCTTGTAGTTAAAATAGGATTGCCGCCGGAGAATTTGTAAATCTAATGTATGGTAGCACAGCTTTTGTGAAAATGCAGTAAATTTAAGAAAATCCTGAATAAAATCAACCTTCGTTTTCAAAAAGACGCAGCGGACAGCCCGGCCCCCGCCCAATAGTATCCTTCAGGTAACTACATCACAATAAAGTGCCTACTTCCCTTATCGGCAGTATATCCCTAAACTTAGTACATCACTTACTAAAATATATTAACGACGAGGAGATTCTAAACATATGAAATTACAGCTTGCACTTGATCTGGTGGATATTGCGGGAGCCAAGGCTATTGTTGCGGAAGTGGCCGAATTTATAGATATCGTGGAGATTGGAACACCGGTTGTTATTAATGAAGGGTTGCATGCGGTAAAAGCGATCAAGGACGCTTTTCCGGCACTGACCGTCCTGGCCGATCTCAAAATCATGGATGCGGGCGGCTATGAAGTAATGAAAGCTGTAGAAGCGGGAGCAGGAATTGTTACCGTGCTTGGCGTGTCCGATGATTCAACGATCCGCGGCGCGGTGGAAGAAGCCAAGAAGACAGGCGCGGAAATCCTGGTTGATCTGATCAACGTGAAGGATCTGAAGGCCAGAGCGGCTGAAGTGGACGCACTTGGCGTTGATTATATCTGTGTGCACTCCGGTTATGATCATCAGGCAGAGGGCAAGAATTCCTTCGAGGATCTGAGAGCGATTAAGAGTGTGGTTACAAAAGCAAAAACAGCGATTGCCGGCGGAATTAAGCTGAGCACGCTGCCTGAAGTAATTGCTGCGAATCCTGATTTGGTAATCGTGGGCGGCGGTATTACCGGCGAAGCGGATCAGAAAGCGGCTGCGGCAGAAATGAAGCGCCTTGTAAGCCAGGCCTAAGCAGCTATGGATACGCTGGATTACGCACGGGAAATTGTGAAGGAGCTGCAGGGCTCGGTCTCCGGGCTGGACGCCGCAGAAGGTGAGGCCATGGCGGAGCTGCTGCTGCGCTCCGGGCAGATCTTTGTAGCCGGCGCCGGCCGCTCCGGCCTGATGGGCCGGGCATTCGCGATGCGGCTGATGCAAGCCGGGCAAGCTGCGTTTGTCGTCGGGGAGACGGTAACCCCGGGCATCGGCCCCGGCGATGTGCTTGTGCTGGGCTCCGGCTCCGGCGAGACCAAGGGGCTGGTGTCCATGGCGGAGAAAGCCAAGGCTATCGGCGCGGCTGTGGTGCTTGTGACCATCAGCCCGGATTCGTCACTGGGTCGTCTCGCTGATTATACAATCAAGCTGCCGGGTTCGCCCAAGGATCAGACTGGCGGGAGCTATGCCACCATCCAGCCGATGGCCTCCTTGTTTGAACAGACGCTGCTGGTATTCTACGATGCCGTCATCCTGCGGATGATGGAGCAGACGGGGCAGACCACCGGCAAGATGTTCGGCAAACATGCGAATCTGGAATAACGTAATGTAAAGACAGCCTGTCCGGAACTTCCGGGCAGGCTGTCTGCATTTTAAGGGTGCCAGGCGATGGCACTGCTGATGTTGATGCTGCTGCCGGAATTGGCAGCAGCACTGTCTATTATGGCAGGTGGCAGGCGGAATCTGCCTGTCAGGCACCTGGATCAGCTTACCGCTTAAGCAGATCCTCGCGGATCGGTGTGAACACATCAAGCAGCGCCGAATCAGCTTCAAGCGCGGTTACCCCATGCTTGGCGTTAGGCGGAATATCTATGCTCTGGCCTGCCGACAAGGCGTATTCCTTGCCGTCGATGCGGAAGACGAAGCTGCCGCGCAGACAGTAGCTCATCTGCTCATGCACATGGCTGTGCTCATAGCCCTCAGCGCCTTCCTCGAAATGAACCTCCATCATCATCAGACTGGCTGCCGCATTCAGAATGCAGCGTTTGACGCCCGGCTCAGCCGGTTCCCATACTCCTAAATTACTCATTGTTTACTTCCTCCTTGTAGGTGTTGTAGTGCCAAGCCGCGTGAACGGGACGAAATACTGCCTTTTATACAACACTTTTGGATTAGGGCAGATATTATCAGGGAAATGTTGTATTCCGTGCAGGATTATATAGAAGTTACTGGAGCCCTGCCGCAAATAGCGGATCAATCGGGAAATTCCTTATTGCGGGACGGCAATTTGGATCGTTCCCGGCTCAAGGGTCAGGATATCCTCCGCCGCATGGCCGTCAATCGCGGCTTCCGCACCCTCCGTGCCGAGCACCCGGAGCGGGACGCCGCCGGGAATACGGACGCGGCGGGTGTGCCCTGAGCCGTTGATGGCGGCAACGCACCATGCACCGTCTGCGCGGGAAATCTTATATACCCGCACGCCTCCGCCGGCGTCTTCGCACAGCAGCGGCTCCA
The DNA here is from genome assembly GCF_000758665.1 of Paenibacillus borealis. Classification (NCBI taxonomy): domain Bacteria; kingdom Bacillati; phylum Bacillota; class Bacilli; order Caryophanales; family Paenibacillaceae; genus Paenibacillus; species Paenibacillus borealis. Next base: position 7,860,890 of record NZ_CP009285.1, on the reverse strand, counting down.
GCCCCAGCAGGGGCGCTGTTGCTGTGTGCGGATGCAGCAGCACCACATAGTCTTCGCCCGCGTTGCCGTGCACCCGGAAATGCTGCTGCGCCGCCAGCGGATAGGCACCGCCTACGGCACCTTCTCCGGCAGTGATGACCGGACTAACCGGTTCTGCAATATGCGCACTCAGCCTCATGCCGCCTAGAGCTGCGGCCTCAATTCCCTGCCCCGAGATATCAGCCTCTGTACTCAGGGTATGCAGATTCCACACGCTGTCTGCCCCGCCCTCAATCCGGTCCCAGACCAGATAAGCGTCAAAGCCTGCTTTGATATACAGGAAATTCCGCTCGTACTCACCAGCAAGTGTATCCGGGATCAGGCTTCTGGCATAATCCAGCTCCTCTGTGAATAGGACCTCCCGGCAGACGCTTTGCAGCGGGCCGTCAGCGTAGCCGCCTGAACCGTCAGCAAACTGGACGATATTATGCGCCGCGCCTGATACATACCAGTGCCGGTCCCCGTTGTAATAACCGCCGGTTCCGGCATCAAGCGTCAGCGGAACCCCGTCCGCCCAGATGGAGAAATGGCCTTCGTCATGATGGGCGTGATAGGTCAGCGGCGAAGCCTCGTAGATGGCATAGTTCCGCAGGTTCTGCTCCCCGCTGCGGAAGATGGCGTAGCCGATGCCGGGATAATGGACGGAGTGGAGGGCGGGCTGCTGCTCCGGCAGATCCGGCTGCGAATACAGCAGTGCGACCAGCGGCAGAGGGAAAGCTCCGGTATCCTGGACCGGTGCGCCGCCGTGCTTCCAGGTCCAGACCATTTCCGCTGACAGATGCGGATCTTCCTCTGCATAGAATGGAGCCGCGTAGCCGAGCAGGCGGAACCATTTCTCCTGTACATTGGCATCACCGACGGCAGGCGTCAGCAGAACAGGTCCGGCATCATGACCGCCCTGAATGATATCCTCTGCGGTCACGATGCCGATCAGGAAGCGGTACATCGCTTTTACCTTAGGGTGCCTGAAATAATCCATACCCTGAAGCCGCTTCAGCAGCACGAAGAACAGGAAGTACCGGTGCAGAACAGCGCCGTGATAACGTACATTCTCCGGCCAGGCCCCCTCCTGATCCACTACTTCCGCCAGCTGCCAGTCTACTACGGAGCAGGCATGCTCCAGGTAGCCGGCGCTCTCAGGCTCCTGCGGGAAGAGCAGCGCATAGACCCCAAGCCCGGTTGCCCGGTCCGCATTCCAGTTGCTGCGTTTGCCGCCCTTCTCGTCCGGGAAGGTCTCCAGATCGAACCGGTAGTAGGCAGTGTCCATCATCATCGCTGCAATATAGCGGAGATCAGAGTGCAGCACCTCTATTTCCCCGGCAGTTAGCGCTCCGCTTCCGGCAATCTGGTCATAGATGACCGAGACCGCGGCCAGTCCCCGGCCGATATGCACAGCGCCATAGGTATCATCATCATGCCAGCCGTCCCGGCGGAAGATATCCATGCCCTGCCTCATATCGGCCAGCATGTACTGCAGCTTGCGCCCCGCCCGGGCGGCATAATGATCTTCACCGCTCACCATATACAGGTTGCCCTCAGCACCGGCAGCCTCCAGCAGATAGGCCCAGTTGGTCAGCGTGGGCCGGTTGAAAAGCGGTCCGCGCTGCTCCGGCCCGAGCGGCAGTCCGTCTTCGTCCAGAAACGTAACCCCGGTGCGTATGCCGCCGTTATCAAGCGGAGCTTCCAGGCTGAGCTCCGTCTGGATGCCGTAATAATCGCCTGCGGTTACCGGCAGGCGTTCTTCGTACCGCAGCACAGTAATGCCATCCTCCGCCTCATTGCTGATCCGCACACAACGCACTTCTTCCTCCGGCTCACCTCCAGCCGGAGTTATACCGGAGGGCTGCAGGCCGCTTCCGCCGCCGGCCAGCTGTTCAAGCGCCACTCTACTGCCGCTTCCCGGCTCCTGCGTCCAGCCCTTCAGCGCCTGGCGGAAGTCGCCGTTAATCAGCGCCACCGGCAGGCCAAGCTGGGAATGCGTCAGCCGTACGCCACCGATCCGGGCAACGCCCCGGCCCTGAACCTGCACGGCCAGCTTCAGAAAGGCAGTACCGTCAGGTACCTTGAAGACAAACGGCTCCACCCGGAAAGCGCCAAGCCCGCTAAGCGGAACTGCCGCCTCACGGGCGGCAAATTGCCCGGCCAGCTGCTGCTGCCTGCCGTATTCTTGCGAAACCGCAGGATACAGCGATATTCTGGCGCGGATGTTCTCCAGTTGCCCATGTTCATAACAGCCGAAGGGGCGTGCTCCGGCTACGTCGTTAGATGCTGGATTCATTGGCAGATTTGAGCCTCCCTGTAATTGGTTAGTTCAGTTGACTTTCTTCTTTAAAGTATAGCGGTCTGAACGCGGACCCGGGATGGGTAAACGGGGGAAGGAGAGGGGACAAAGCAACTGAAATCATCCCGCAAGGCAGGGCTCCGGCTATGAAGCCGGATTTCATGAAAAAGTGAATTTCTCCCCCTTAGTGCAGTCGCTTTCTCCCTAACTGTGTCTGCACAGCGGGACTTATGATTAAGGAAAGAAACGCGAGCCGAATAGACAGGAGGAACAATCAATGAATGGAACGAAACGGCAGATAAACGCCTGGACCTTTGTAGCACCGAGTTTGATTCTGACGCTGATTTTTGGAGTGTATCCCGTCTTTTGGGCATTGAAGTACATGTTCTATGATTATCAGGGCTTTGGTACACCGCTATTCATCGGCCTGGATAACTTTGAGCGCCTGTTCCGGGATAAGGATTTCTGGCAGTCAGTGGTGAACACCTTCATCTACGCTGGTGGCAAACTGATCATTACGATCCCGTTGTCCTTTGTGCTTGCTGTAGTGCTCAACCGCGCCCTGAAGGGACGCCAGCTGCTGCGGGCCATTTATTTCCTGCCTACCGTAATCAGTGCTTCGGTAATGGCGATTGTGTTCTACGTTATTTTCAACTCCTACAACGGAATGGTGAATCAGCTGCTGATGGGGGCCGGAATTGTATCCGCTCCCATAGACTGGCTGGGCGCCAAGCATGCCCTGGTCACGGCAATTATTATCGCGATCTGGGGCGCAGTCGGCAACTATATGCTGCTCTTTATCGCGGGGCTGCAGAATATCCCGGAGGATCTGTATGAAGCTGCTTCCCTGGACGGCGCCGGGCCGCTGCGCAAGATGTGGAGTATTACCGTGCCGATGCTGGGACCTGTGCTGCAGATGATCATCATGCTGGCGATTACCGTATCCCTGAAGGGCTACGAGAGCATCATGGTGCTTACGGAAGGCGGGCCTTACGGCAAGACGGAAGTCATGTATCTCTATCTCTATAAATTGTTCTTCCCGGTATCCAGCGGAGGATCAAGCATCCAGCAGTTCGGTTACGGCAGCGCGGTCGGATTTGCTACGGCGGTTATCGTCGGCATCATCACCCTGATTTACTTCTATGTATCCAAGAAACTGAATGATATCTACTAAAAGAGAGGAGAATGAACAGTGAGCACAATGCATGCGGAAACGAAAATGGCTTCTGCGCAGACCAGCCGTTCATTAAAGAACAAGGCGCTGCTGTCCCGGATATTGTTGTGGATTTTCCTGCTGATCGTAGCAGCGTTTGCATTATTCCCCATCATATTGGCGTTCTTCGGATCACTTAAGTCCAATCTGGAGCTGACGACAGGAACTACTCTGCTGCCGAAGGAATGGATCTTCGATAACTATGCGCAGGCCTGGACATCCGCTAATTTCGCAAGGTTTACCTGGAACAGCGTATTTATAAGTACCTTTACGACATTAGGGACTTTATTGATAGGAACGATGGCTGCCTACGCGGTAGCAAGGGTGGATTTCTACGGGAAACGCCTGTATGTGGTCATTCAGTCCTGCACCCTGTTCATCTCCATCGGTGCCGTTGTGCTGCGCCCACAGTTTGATCTCATGGTCTCACTGAATCTGCAAAAATCGCTCTGGGGCGTCATCATCATCCTGATCAGCGGTCATGCCACTGCATTCTTCATGCTGATCGGTTTTGTGCGGGCAATCCCGAAGGAACTGGATGAGGCGGCGTTTATTGACGGCTGCAACTTCTATAGCGTATACTTTCGTGTTATCTTGCCGCTCCTGACACCGGCACTCGGCGTTACAGCGCTCTGGACCTTCCGCGGAGCCTGGAATGAATACATTCTGCCGCTGGTATTTACGATGACGCAGCCTGGATTACAGACGCTCACCGTAGGCCTGGCCGGGTTGAAATATGGTGTCGGCGATGCGGCGCAGCCCCAATTAATGCTTGCCGGCGCATGCCTGTCGATGCTGCCGATGATCATTGTCTATATTTTTGCCAACAAATCATTCATGCAGATGACAGCGGGCTCCGTGAAGGGCTAAGCGGGCTAAGGCTAACGCGGTGCTCCACCGGCAGCCAGTCTTAACGAAGGATGTGTAATCATGCTGAAGGCCTGGCTGTACCGGACCTCGCTGAAGAAAAGAATATGGCTGACATTCACCGGGCTGACCGTCTTTTGTATCTCGGTCACCGGCCTGTGGGCCTATTCGATTGCTTCGCGGGCCATGGAACGCAACTCCATCGACCTGAACCGCAATGTGCTGAACCAGTCCGTTAACGTACTGGACCAGAAGCTGAAGCAGATCATTGTGGCGTCCTCCACCATGATGCTGAGTGAAGCGTATAAGCAGACGATGCGGGATATACAAGCGGATAATACCGACCGGTTCTTTGCGAACTTCTCCTTATTGCAGGGCCCCTTCACACAGGCGGAGCTGACAGAGAACTCCATTGAATCGATCCTGGTCAGTACACCGGACGGGGATTTCTACTCCGCCGGCAATCTGCGCAGAACAGCGACTCCATTTATGGAGTCTTTGCTGTATCAGCGGATCAAGGATAATCCCGAATCGAATTGGGTGGAGAGCCATGAGGACGAGCTGTTCGCGGGCAATCATCATGTAATCTCCCTGCTGCTGCAGCCGCTGACGGAGAGCTATGTGCCGGATGTCTTCCTGACCGTTAATGTTAAGGAGGATATTCTGGAGGATGCCGTCAGCGGAGGGGCGAGCCTGGGTAGTGCCAAATTTCTGCTGATCAACAAGGACGGAGCCAGTGTCTTCGGAGATAAGGAGCGGCCGGAGTGGTCCCGCTCAGCGGTATTTATGAACAAGCTGCTTCAAGCGGACAGCGGTAACTTCGAATATGCTGCAGGGGGTGGGACGATGCTGGTCAGCTATGCGGACTCGCGGTATGCAGGGGACTGGCGGCTGGTCAGCTACCAGTCGAAGGAGGAGCTTCTTCAGCCTGTGCGCAGCATTCAGTGGCTGGTGCTGATGATCATGGCCGTGTGCATTGTTATCGCGCTGCTGCTGGCGAGATACCTCTCGGCACTGCTGCTCGGGCCGCTGCTGAAGCTGCAGAAGACGATGTCGCGGGTGGAGCATGAGGATCTGGACGCCCGCTTCCAGAGTCCGTTCCAGGATGAGATCGGGGAAGCGGGCCGCAAATTCAACCAGATGCTGGACCGGATCAGCGGGCTGATTCTTGAGGTCAAAGATACGGAGAAAGAAAAACGGAAGGCGGAGATCAAAGCGCTGCAGGCGCAGATTGAACCCCATTTTCTATATAACACGCTCAATACAATCTTATGGAAATGTGAAATGGATGAATATGAAGATGTGAAGAAGATGGTCATTTCATTATCCGCGCTGTTCCAGCTGGGGCTGAACAACGGGCAGGAGATTACAACTCTGGGCAAGGAGCTGGAGCATGTCCGCCAGTATCTGAACCTCCAGCAGCAGTGTTATGAGGGAATGTTCGAATATACGATAACTGCGGGAGCGGAGCTGCTGGAGCTGCCTGTCCTGAAAATTATTATTCAACCCCTTGTGGAGAATTCCATTCTCCACGGGCTGAAAGAGCATCGGGGCGAAGGTATGATTACGATTTCCGCGGCCGTAGAGGCGCAGCATCTCGTGATCCGGGCCACTGACAACGGGTCGGGCATGGATGCGGAGAAGCTGAATGCCTGCCTGAAGGAGCCATCCGGCAGCGGAGGGTATGCACTGTCCAATATCTGCAGCCGTCTGCAGTTATATTACGGCAAGGAAGCCTCGTTAACCTTCCGCAGCCGCCCGCACATAGAGACTGAAGCTGTCCTCTCAATTCCAATGGAAGGTGGAGTTTATCCTGAGCCACGCTGAACCTGTAAAAATATGTATTGTAGATGATATTCCGGCTGTGGTCCGCGGCTTGTCCCAGCGGATTCCCTGGGAGGAGCATGGTATCGCCGTCGCGGCAACGGCGGCCAACGGCGAAGAGGGACTGCTGCAGATCCGCAAGCACCGTCCGGATATTGTGCTGACCGATATCCGGATGCCGTTTACGGACGGGCTGGAGATGATGAGGCTGATTCTGGCGGAGCAGCCGGGGATCAAGCTGATCTTCCTGACAGGCTACTCGGATTTCTCTTATGCCCAGGAGGCGGTGAAGCTCGGGGCTTTTGACCTGATCGTCAAGCCCTTTACCAAGCCGCAGGTGCTTGAATCTGTTCTGAAGGCCAAAGAGGTGCTGGAGCGTGAACGCTCGCAGGCTGAACAGATGCGGGGGATGGAGCAGAAGCTGCGGGAGAGTATGCCCTATCTGCGTCAGGAGTATATGCGTCTCCTGATCCGTTACGGCAGCAGGCAGCAGCACCGCAGCCAGCAGTGGGATTTCTATGCGATTACCATGAACAGCCGCGACTTTTGTGTAATGGTGGCGGAGATCGATTTTTTTGCCGAGCGTACAGCTGCCCTGGGGATATCTGAGGTTGAGCTGATCCGCTTCGCGGTGCAGAACATTCTGGAAGAAACGATTGGCGGGTATACGCAAGGGCTCGTGTTCCGCGAGCATGTCAATCAGTTCATTATCGTTATGAATCCCCCGGCGGAGCTTGATGCGGAGCAGCTGGCCGAGCAATGCCGGGAGAACGTCTGCCGGCATACGTACCAGACCGTGTCTATCGGACTCGGCGGGGAAGTGGAGGAGGCCGGTCAGCTATCGGTATCCTACGCCCAGGCGCTGTCTGCGCTGACCAATACGTTCCTGACCGGCGGGAACAGCGTATACCGCTATGTGGAATCACCGGAGAGGGATGCCGCGCTGCCCAGATACTCTTTTGACAAGGAGAAAGAACTGCTCTATTGTCTGCGTTCGGCTAATCTGGCTAAGGCGGAAGAGCAGCTGGACAATATTTGGAGTGAGTGGCTAAGTGCTCCCGTGCTGCCCGATCCGGCGATCGTCAAGACGATGTGTCTGGAGCTGGCCCATTCGATCCACCGTGTATTCTCTGACAAAGCATCAGACGCTGAGGTCAAGCTGCTGGAGAAGAAGCTGGCAGATATGAATACCTCCGCCTCATTCGAGGAGCTGCGGGGACAGATCCGTGAATTCTGCCGCCAGGGCTGCTCTTATGTGCAGATCCGCCAGTTCAGTGATGCGCGTGTGCTGGTGGAGCGTGCCATCGCCTACATCAATGAGAACCTGCACCGCAACCTTGCGGTTGCCGATTGTGCGAGAGAGGTTCATCTCAGCCCCAGCTATTTCTCCAATCTGTTCAAGAAAGAAATGGGGATGACACTCGCCCAATACATTATCAGCCGCAGAATGGAGAAGGCCAAGGAACGGGTGCTCGAGGGCATGCAGGTTCAGGATATTGCCATCTCGCTGGGCTATGAGGACCGTCCTTATTTCACTGAGCTGTTCAAGAAATATACCGGCATGACGCCGACCGACTTCCGCTCCAAATACACTTCGGAGGTACAGCGCGGAAACAGTGATTTCGTCTCCCCTGAATAGTTGTTTTCTCCTTCACTTACAAACGCGCAGTCATTCTATAATTTTTATATGAAATGAATGCGATTACACAAAGAAAAGGGAGGGTTTCAAGATGAAAAGAAATCAATGGATGCTGGCAGGTGCTTCGCTGCTGCTGGCAGGATCGCTGGCTGCATGCTCCTCGTCAACTGCTTCAAATAATACAAAGGCGGAGGGCGGGGATACCTCCGCCGAGCAAACCAAGCTGGTCTACTGGTCCATCGACCGTCATGATTCTGATTTCATTGAGCAGAAGATCAGTGAGTACGAGGGGCTTAATCCTAATGTAGATATTGAATTCAAAGTGATGGCTGACAACTACGCCCAGTCGGTGGATATCGCCTTCTCCAGTAAACAGGCGCCGGATATTCTGCGCGTGGATACAGGCAATGTACCGGCCTGGGTCAAAAAAGGCTATCTGGAATCGTTCGACAGCTATATCACGCCGGAAATGAAGAGCCGGTTCGAGAGCGTGCTCATTAATGAGAAGAATATGGTTGACGGCAAAATCTACACCCTGCCGAATATTGGCCAGTTCTGGCGCCTGATCTATAACGTTGATCTGTTCGAGAAGGCCGGGATTACAGAGCCGCCAGCTACACTTGCGGAAATGGTGGAGGATGCCAAGAAGATTACTGAGGCGGGTAAAGACAGCGGTGCATACGGCTTCGCCGGTAATTTCAAGAGCGGAAGCGGATTTGAGCGCATTGCCCATCCGATCACAACCCTCAGTAAAACAGAAGGAACGGAAGGCTTCAACTTCCAGACTGCTAAGTTCGACTTCGGCATGTACAAGGAGACGCTTGAAGCCCTGCGGCAGATCGTAGTGGACGGCAGCATGATGCCGGGTTCGGAATCGCTCGATATTGATCCGCTGCGGGCACAGTTCGCTCAAGGTAAAATCGGGATGTATTTCAACCATTCTGTTGAGCCTAGCGTGTACAAAACTCAATTCCCGACGGAAATCCGCTGGGCGGCAGCACTGCCTCCGACCGTAGACGGCCAGCAGAACGGTGCCAGCCAGGTCATCTCCGGCAGTTATCTGGCGATGAGCAAAGACTCCGGGCAGAAAGAAGCCGCCTGGAAGTTTATCGAGTGGATGTACAGCGATGAGGTGCAGATCGCTTACCAGGAAGGCGGATACGGGGTTTCTGTTATTCCTTCCGTTGCTGCCGCAGCGAAAGCTCCGGATATTCCGGGAATCGAGGACTTCCTGCCGACGAAGTTTGACGGAATCTACCCGGCAACTCCATTCACAGCTACCGAAGGACGTCTGGAAGGAACGAAGAAGATGGACGTGTTCAACAGATATATTTTTACCGGCGGAGATCTGGACAAGGATCTTCAGGATCTGAACACACGTTATAACGCGGCCCTGGACAAAGCCAAAGCTGCAGGCGACACTACGATTGAAGCCCAGCCGGACTTCAGTGCAGCCAGCCTGCAGGGAAGCCTGGTCAAGGAATAGTAATAATTCCCATATGCAGTATACAGACCGCAGGCCGCTGGCCTGCGGTCTGCTTGCGTATATAGAGTCTGCACCGGGAGCGTCTGCCGGCGGGTGTGCAGTCCCCGGGTGTATTGTAGTATGATATTAAAGAACGAAAGGAGGGACTTCTATTGGCAACTGAGATTAAAGACCGTATCAATCTGAAGGAAATCAACTGCGAGAAGGAGCTTACGCTTGCTGTCATCGGCGGCAAATGGAAGCTTATCATATTGTGGCACCTGGGTCTGGAAGGAACCAAGCGTTTCAGTGAATTGAAGAAGCTGATTCCGCATATTACCCAGAAGATGCTGACCAATCAGCTGCGTGAGCTGGAAGAAGATCAGCTGGTATTCAGGCGGGTGTATGCTGAGGTCCCGCCGAGAGTAGAATACTCTATGACGGAATATGGGCATACGCTGATGCCTGTGCTGCGCATGATGTATGACTGGGGCAAGAATTACGGGGAGAACGTTATTTGGAAGGATGATCCTGACCGCGACAGATCGATGAAATGAAGTTCATATAGATATAGACAAATGGAGGAGATGGATAATCATGCTGAAGACAGAATACAGCCTGCTGCTGGAGTCGTTCAAGTTCGCGAACGGCATTGAATTGAAGAACCGTGTTGTGATGGCGCCGATGACTAATTTCTCCTCAAATGAGGATGGAACCGTGTCCCGGCCGGAAGTGGAGTACTACATCCGCCGTTCCAAAGGTGTTGGAATGGTCATTACCGCATGTGTATATGTATCACGCGGCGGGAAAGGCTTCCCTGGAGAATTCGGTGCTGACCATGACGGGCTGATTCCGAGCCTGCGCGGGCTGGCCGAGGCCATTAAGGGTGAAGGGGCGAAGGCGGTTCTGCAGATCTTCCATGGCGGGCGCCAATGCCCTCCGGCGCAGCTGCCGGACGGGCAGACAGTCAGCGCAAGTGATGTGCCTTCCGAGCTTCCGGGCGGCGGACAAGGACCGGTTCCTCGCGCACTGACGGATGAAGAAATTACCGGAATTATCGCTGATTTCGGAGAAGCTACACGCCGGGCGATCGAAGCCGGATTCGATGGTGTGGAAATTCACGGTGCCAACGGCTATCTGCTGCAGCAGTTCTTCTCCCCCCATTCCAACAGACGTGAAGACCGCTGGGGCGGCGATCTGCAGAAGCGCCTGGCCTTCCCGCTGGCTGTTCTGCGCAGTGTCAAGGATGCTGTGAAGCAGCATGCACAAGGGGAATTCCTTGTGGGGTACCGTTTCTCGCCTGAAGAACCGGAAACTCCGGGAATTACGATGGCTGAGACCTTTGCGCTCATTGATGCGCTGACAGGAGAAGGGCTTGATTATCTGCATGCTTCCCTGATGGAGCTGTGGTCGCTGCCGCGCCGGGGAACGGAAGACAGCCGTCCGCGGATCGAGCAGATTGTAGAGCGTGCGGGAGGCAAGGTTCCGGTAATCGGAGTAGGCTCGCTCTATACTGCCGCTGATGCGCTGAAGAGTCTGGACAGCGGAATCAGTCTGGTCGCTCTGGGCCGTCCGCTCCTGATTGAACCGGACTGGGTTCAGAAGGTTGCCGAAGGGCATGCAGAGGAGATTAAGACTGAGCTGGACCCTTCTGCTCAAGCTGAGCTTGTTATCCCGGACCCGCTCTGGAATGCACTGATTCATACGCCGGGCTGGCTGCCGGTGAAGCAGTAAATATAGACGGCGGCTGGTCTGCGTCTATAACATATCTATAACCTCTGGGCGCCTTTATTTAAGGCCTCCAGAGGTTTTTTGCCATATTGGCATAAACGTGGAAATACATATATGATACAATCGTATTAATTAACGGGGCATCCTACAATGAGGAGTTTGCAGATATGAATGTACAGGGGAGAAACGGGAGTTCAGGCGATGCGGAAGAGATGAGGCGTGAGGGAGAAATGGATTCTTTTCAGCGGACGCTTGAGGTTATCGGCGGTAAATGGAAAGGAGTTCTGCTCTACCATCTAATCAGCGGTACGAAGCGGTTCAATGAACTGCGCAGATTGTGTCCGGGAATTACGCAGCGGATGCTGGCCATGCAGCTGCGGGAGCTGGAGCGTGATGGTCTGGTTCATCGTGAGGTGTACCCTCAGGTGCCCCAGAAAGTGGAGTACTCTCTGACGGAGTGGGCCCGGGGCCTGGAATCCGGCCTGCTTAGTATCAAGCACTGGGGAGAAGGATACAGGGAGGTGCTGGCCCAATGTGAACCTGAGCAGCCGCCTGCCGGCGGCCGGGCGGGAGAAGACTCTGCGGGAGAAGCGCCGCGCAGCACAAATAGCCCCGAATAAGCGAGGTGCGCTTTATCCGGGGGGATTTGTGCTATGCAGGAGGCTTTAAGCTTGTTGCTCAGCCAGACGGGCGATCTCTACGATAACCTGAACAGCCTTCAGCATTACGTCTGCAGAGGCATATTCAAATTTGCCGTGGAAATTCTCGCCGCCGGTGAAGATATTCGGTGTCGGCAGTCCCATATAGGACAGCTGTGAGCCGTCAGTCCCCCCGCGGATCGGGCGGATCACCGGCGTAATTCCCAGACCCTCCATCGCTTCCCGGGCGATATCAACGATTTGGCGCACCGGCTCGATTTTTTCACGCATATTATAATACTGGTCATTCATCTCCAGCACTACATTGTCTGCTCCGTAAGTAGACTTGAATTCATCCACAATGGCGGCGATATGGGCTTTGCGGTTCTCGAAATTCTCGCGGTCAAAGTCACGGATGATATACTGCAGCTTGCTGTGCTCGGCGTTGCCCTGCATGGAGATCAGGTGGTAAAAGCCCTCATATCCATCCGTGAATTCAGGCGCTTCACCCGCAGGAAGCCGGAGGTGGAAGGCCATGGCGATTTTGGACGAGTGGATCATCTTGCCCTTGGCGGTACCTGGATGCACGTTGACCCCATGGAAGCTGATTTTGGCGGCAGCGGCATTGAAGCTCTCGTATTCCAGCTCTCCGAGCGGACCGCCATCTACGGTATACGCATAGGAAGCGCCGAATGCCGCAACGTCGAACTTATGCGGGCCGCGTCCGATTTCTTCATCCGGGGTAAAAGCGACTCTGATCTTGCCGTGTTTGATCTCCGGATGTGCGAGCAGATACACCATCGCCGTAACGATCTCCGCGATACCTGCCTTGTTATCTGCCCCCAGCAGGGTAGTGCCGTCAGTGGTAATCAGCGTATGCCCCTTGTAGCCGCTCAGCTCCGGGAAGCTCTTCGTAGTCAGAACGATGTTCAGCGCCTCATTCAACACAATATCGTTCCCGTCATAGTTCTCGACAATCTGCGGCTTCACATTCGTGCCGGTGAAATCGGTCGCCGTATCCAAATGGGCCAGGAAGCCGATCACCGGAACATCCTTGTCCGTGTTGGCCGGAAGTGAAGCCATGACATAACCATGCTCGTCCACTGTAACTTCCGTCAGTCCGAGCTCCTGCAGCTCCTCTACCAGCTTATGGGCAAGCACCATTTGGCCGGGGGTGGAAGGGCAGGACTCACTATCCTCATTCGATTGGGTATCCATTTCAGCATAGGAAATAAAACGTTTGATCAGCTCTTGTTTCAATTCAGGTCATCTCCTCTTTATCTTCGTATGTCTATATTATCACGATCCGCCAGAGGTCTCATCCCCGTGCGGCCTTCCAAAGAGAGAAATGCCTGTTTACGGCTGCTGTACCAGCGGCTGGCTTGCAATCAGCTTAGCCGAGAGCAGATAACGGTCAGGAGCTGAACCAACATATGAGAAGGGATAGCAGGTTATCAGGGTAAGGACGGGGTGTTCGCTTGCCTTAATCGCTCCCCGTGCTTCTGCGTCTACAATCCTGCTCCCTGTGATTTCATAGGTGAACTTCCCGTCCGCCGTCTCGAGCTCAATGATATCGGACTCCTCCAGATTCCCGAGGCTCCGGAACACCGTATCGCGGTGTCCTGCCAGTACGCTGTTGCCGGGGGAGCCGATGGCTGCACTCCCTTCGTCATGCCCTGCCCCTTTTTTTAGAGCTGCCCGTCCGGTCCCTTCCAGAATAGCCACCCGTTTGTCCAGCTTTGGAAAATAAATCTCTCCAATAACCTCTCCCTCCGTATACGCGGGATTGGCACCGCCTTGTTCTGCAGGAGGGCTGATCATACCGTCAGGCAGCGGAGTCTCTTCCTCTGTTGCTGGGGGGAGCTGGGCTTCCTCCCTCTTTTTCTCCCAGGTTTGCAGGGCTTCGCGGGCTTCTGCGGGCGCTTTGAAGATCTGGACGGCGGAATACAGCATGACGCATAAAGAGAGTATGAAGATTAGCTTCACGGCCATGGATATACCGGAATGCTTCTTCATACTCTCTCCTCCAGCCTTCTGTGAAATATTATTTCTTCGATCCCAGCTTGCGGATGGCAATCAGACTGATAATAGCTACGGCCATGCTGGCCAGAATCAGATTGTACCAAGGTTCCGCGGTATCCGGCAGCTTGCCGTCCTCATCCGGACCAGCGAGCGGAAGCTCGTCATCCGTAAGGTTTACCCCATCCTCCGGTGAAGGCGCCGGTGTACTGCCGGCAGTGACCGCTCCGGCATCTGGCGTAGCAGACGGGCTGTTGCCGCCACTGCTATCCCCGCCGCCCAGCGGTACCGGCGCTTCACTTACAGCCACCTCATCAACTGCCGGTGTTGCCGCAGCGGTTGGAGAAGGAGATGGTGTAACTACAGGTGCCGTGCTGGATGGTGGATCCGTCGGTGCTGGCGTTGCTGTTGGCGTTGCTGTCGGCGTGCTGCCAGGTTCCTCTGGTGTTACCGTGGCAGTCGGTGTTGCCGTAGGCTCAGCTGTAGGGACTGGTGTAGGGACTGGTGTCTCTGACGGTACCGGCGTTGCCGTGGGCTCAGCTGTCGGTGCAGGCTCTGCCGTAGCAGTGAATTCAAAGGCTACACTCACTGTCTTCCCCTGAAATTCATTGCCGGCTTCAGGCGGGAACAGCACATCCATCTGGATGGCCTCTTGCTCCGCTCCTTCAAGCGAGCCGATAGTCACCCGGCCTGCTGCCTCGCTCATTACCCCTGAATAGATGATTACTCCCTCTTTTTGCAGGGTCATCTGCAGAATATCGTACAATTCAGCATCGCCGGAGAGGAATTTGAAGTCTACAGAGTAGTCAAACGGGTCATTTCCGTCATTGATGATCTTATAATCTGAAGCCATGTTATCTCCCGGCTGCATATTGTTCATAGTCGCAGTGCTGGTCGTATGCGAATTTACGGTCAGCTTAATCGTGTCCTCAGCGCTGACCCCTCCGGCATGCCACACAACACCTGCCAGCACGACTAGAATATAAGCGCCTAACAAGGACGCGCGATAGCTCTTCTTCACTTTCCCGCCCCTCTCTTCTGGGAAGTCATCTTTACTCTATTTCTAGTTCACTGCCCGCTTACAGTCCGCATTTCTTATCCTACAACCGCCTAATTCTGCAGTTTCCAGCCACGATCCGCCACGATTCATGCCTGCCTGCGCATGCTTTGTCGAATAAAGTGGTTTTTCAGAGAACCACTACGAAATAGGGCGATAGTATCCGCTAGAACGATTATGAGGAGCGTAAAACGGCGTCTGTTCGTTATAACGAATAACTACAGTATAATCAAAATTCAAGCTAATTAAAAACAGTGAAATTGATTATAATCGGTTAGAAAAGGCGGTTTGTTGTGTGAAAATAGAGATTATTTCCTGAATACTGCTATTAACTCATTATTTCTACGTATATCAATAAATATTCGGTATTTTATAGAGAACGATGGATTGTTAATCTGCAAGTGAAGAGAACAGTGGCGTTTTCATACAAACAAATAGCCCATTTAAACTACATTTACGGAGTTTTCCGTGTGTAGTTAAATGGGCTAGGTATGTCTGATAGACAGGATCGGTTTATTTCTCCTGCAGCAGCTCAGATACCAGCTTATACGAGTGCAGACGTGCGGAGTGGTCATAAATCTGTGAAGCAATGATCCACTCGTCGGCAGCAGTCTCCTCAAGAATCTCCAGCAGCCGTTCTTTGATAAGAGACGGATCTCCAGCAATGGAATATTGCTGTTTGCTTAACAGCATCGACTTCTCCTGCGGTGTCCAGATACCATCCAGGCTGTCCACCGGAGGCTGGAGCTTGCCGGTACGGCCGCGGATAATATTCAGGAATTGCTGCTGCTGGGAGGTAGCCAGTCTACGCGCTTCCTCCACCGTATCTGCGGCGGTTATTCCCAGTCCGATCATGACATGGGGCTTATCGAGCACCGAAGAAGGCTTGAAGCTGCTGCGGTACAGATGCAGTGCCGGCAGCAGGTAATCCGGTGCAAAGTGGCTGGCAAAAGCAAACGGAAGACCGAGCTGGCCTGCAAGCTGGGCGCTGAAGCCGCTGGAGCCCAGCAGCCAGATCGGAATATTCAGTCCTTCGCCGGGAACTGCGCGTACACCGAGCGGGCGGCCGCCCGCCCCGTTAGCATCGAAATAAGCCCGGAGCTCGCTGAGTTGCTCGGGGAATTCGCTGCCGTCGCTGCCAAGACCGCGGCGCAGCGCTCTGGCAGCTGCCTGGTCGGAGCCGGGGGCCCGGCCGAGGCCAAGATCGATACGCCCGGGATATAAGGACTCCAGGGTGCCGAACTGCTCGGCGATAACAAGCGGTGCGTGGTTGGAGAGCATAATGCCTCCCGAGCCGACGCGGATACTCTTGGTTCCGCCGGCTACATGTCCAATCACAAGGGACGTAGCGGAGCTGGCAATGCCGGGCATATTGTGATGCTCCGCCAGCCAGTAACGGTGGTATCCCCATTCTTCGGCATGACGTGCTAAATCAAGTGTGTTATGAAATGAATCCGCGGCTGTTCCGCCCTCGCGAATAGGGGCTAAATCCAGCACGGAGAACGGAATGTCGTGCAATTGCTTCACCATAATCCCTCCTATAATGGATGCTTCAGCATCAGTAAGCAGTATTTGCAGCTATGGATTGATCTACCCGCCAATTATAACATGAAATAATATTATTTACACACTTTAAGTAAGCGGTGAGGGGAGGCGTGGAGAGGAAGAGGCGTGGAGAGGAGGGGAGAGGATAGAGGAGAGACGAGGAGAGGAGAGGGATATTCCAGATGAGCAATCTATGCAGGTTGAGCCGGTATTCTCCTGGATTAGCCCCGGGCTCATTGCTTGAATCCTCAGGCTGGCTGCGACGATAACCTTATCTAGGCTCTATATAGACTGAACTTAAGATTACAGCATAAACCTTCAACATAAACCTTCAACATGAACCTTCAAACATAAACTGACTAAGCCTTCATTCTTTGTTTATTTGATCTTCAAAGCGGCTACTGTTACCGCAGGGATTTCCACGGTTTTATTCGCTTTCTGTGGCAGAGAGTCAGTAACTTATTATAAAATCCTGCCCAAAATACAACATTTTCCTCCACATACTGGCCCAAATCCAGAATTGTTGTACAAAAGGCAACATTTCACCTTTTTCAAGCGGCTCAACAGGATTATTCTTGTATTTCATACAACAATCCTTCCGATCACCCCGCTATCCATCAATCAAAGTTGCAGAACGTACAACATTTCTGTCTACAGTGCTTCCTAAGCAGTCTCCACTCTGCCGCAAAAGAATCATGTGTAAGGCATTGATGCATTACGCCAGTCCGCAGCGACTGACCGGTAATTTGAATGGTTGTTGTCTGAAGTGCGGTTTATATAATTGTATTGTGTGCGACTGTAGCGAACGCTCATTATGCTGCGGGAATTATTAAAAATGAACTAACCACTGTTTTTAGTTGTACAGAATACATTTCACCCGGCGAATCCGGTCTTTCGGCGGTTTTAACTGCTGAGCTTTCAGACTCGTTACTCTCAACAGCAAGCGTTGTTCAGCAAGTTATCGCTACATTCGTAAGTTCACTCCATATAGCTGTAGCGATTAATGTGCTAAAGCTACATAATAATCTGCGGCGTAAGGGTAAGAGGTAAGAGATAGCGTTTAATTGAGAAGCTTTTCAAATAGACAGATGAGCTTAAGAAAGGCGCGTTATCCATTAGCCGAATAAGCATAATCCGCAGCGGGGGAATACAATTCCGGGTAATAATCATCTGATATACCTCCCGGATAAAATGAAATGTAAGCGCATAATAAAGGTATTGCCAATTTACGGATGCCTTGCTATAATCGCTTTGAAAAGCTTTTCTAAAAAAGGAAGTCAGAGCTATGAAGCCAACAATTAGAGATGTAGCCAAGATGGCTGGTGTATCTATCAGCACGGTTTCCCGTGTAATGAATGCGCCGGACACGGTAGTTGAGAGTAAACGCAGCCGGGTGATGGAGGCCATAGAAGCGCTGAAGTATCAGCCTAATGCGTTTGCGCGCGGTTTGATTTACAAGAAGTCTTTTACACTGGGGCTGCTCATTCCCGATATTGAGAACCTCTATTTCGCAGGGGTGATCCGGGGGATGCAGGATGCCTGCATTAAGCTCGGGTACAGTCTGATGATCTGCAATACAGACCGTGACAAGGAGCGGACGCTGTCTTATATCGATACCTTCCATGAGAAGCAGGTGGACGGAGTCGTATTTGCCAGTGACGTGTTGTACACGGAGTATTACGAGAAGCTGGTAGGCTGCAGAATTCCGTTTGTGCTGGTCTCCTCCCACTCTGATGAGTATGAGGTGGCTTCGGTGGAGGTCGATGATGAGAAGGCAGCTTATGATGCGGTGAAATTCCTGATTGAGCTGGGGCACCAGGAGATTGGAATGATCGGCTTCAATCATGATAATTCGGTGTCCGGTCCGCCGCGTTTTGCCGGATTCGTCAGAGCGCTCAAGGAATTTGGTCTGGAGCGCAATGTGGAGAAGGTTAAATACGCCAATCACCGCTTTGAACAGGCCTATCAGGCATCGCATGAGCTGTTCAGTGAGTATCCGGAGCTGACCGCCGTATTCTGCGTGGCCGATGAGTTTGCCATGGGAACGATCTCTTATCTGAAGGACCGCAATATTCTGGTGCCGGGCCAGGTGTCAGTGATCGGTTTCGACAATCTGCGGATGTCCGGCATGTTCATTCCGAAGCTGACAACGATCGCACAGCCGATTTATCAGCTGGGTTACCGGGCTGCGGAGAAGCTGCATGAATTATTGACGACCGGCTCAGTGGCTGTCATGAAAGAAAAGATGGAGCATAAGCTGATTGTAAGAGAATCCTCGCGTGAGAAGTGAAACCTGCCTGTGATGGGATTGAAGCGCTGCTGCCTGGGTAATGGAAAGGCAGAGCGGGTTCTTTATCTGAATTTGAAAAGCTTTTCACAGAAATTCAGCAGATTAATGTAAGTTATTATGGTTAGTTTATACGGAAATCCGCTGAAAATACGGTTGCCAGAAGCTGAGCGGTGCAGGAATACCACAAATTAAAAATAAAACGTGGGAAATATGATTTTACAGTATTGGAAACGCATACAACATGTGATATTATGGAAAATGTAAGCGCTATATTTGTGATGCTGATCCAGGAAATAATCAATTTTTGCATACAAATTATCGTATTCTGAAAAGCTTTGCAAGGAGGTGGTCCAGTGCTCATCCGGTATTTATTCCGGGAATAAAGCTGACCTAATGCAGTCTCTAAAAACAATTAAAGGGGATGTATGAAACAATGAAGAAGGCTCCAGGACGTAAACTGTCACTCGCTATGGTGCTGTGCTTATCCTTCACCATGATGCTCAGCGGATGCGGCGGGAATAATAATAATGCTGCACCAACGAATGCACCGGCAGCAACAGAGGCTCCGGCAGCAACACCAGCTGATAACAACCAGGATTCGACAAATAATGCGGATGCTACAGCTGCCGGAAGCCCGCTGGACTTAGCGATGAAGGGTGAATATAAAGGGACTAAGGTAACCATGTTCGGCCCGTTTGTAGACGCCGACCAGGTGAAATTTGAGAGCAGCATTAAAGAGTTCGAAGAAAAAACCGGCATTGATATTCAATATGAAGGCTCTAAGGAATTCGAAGCTACGATTAACATCCGTGTCGACGGCGGCAACGCTCCGGATATCGCTGATTTCCCGCAGCCGGGACTTCTGGCTTCCATTGCCAAGACTGGTAAGGTGGTCGATCTGACCGGTGTGCTGGATCAGGAGAAGCTGACAGCTAATTACAATAAGAGCTGGCTGGATATGTCCACTATGGACGGCAAAGACGGCAAGATTATGGCCGGAATCTGGAACCGCAGTAATGTGAAGAGTCTGGTCTGGTATCCGAAGAAGCAATTTGACGATGCCGGATACACGGTTCCGCAGACTTGGGATGAGATGATGGCGCTGACAGAGCAAATTGCCAAAGACGGCGATCCTGCCTGGGCGATCGGCATTGAGAGCGGCGCGGCTACCGGCTGGGCAGCCACCGACTGGGTAGAGAACATTATGCTACGTACCACAACTCCTGAGAACTATGACAAGTGGGTAGCCGGAGAACTGCCGTTCACTTCTCCTGAAGTGAAGAATGCAGTAGACGTGATGTCCAAAATCTGGCTGAACAAGGATTATGTATACGGCGGCGCTAAATCCATCGTAACCACGGCCTTCGGGGATGCTCCGAAACCAATGTTCGAGAACCCTCCCAAAGCCTGGTTCAACTTGATGGGGAACTTCATTACCAGCTTCTTCCCGGAAACAGCCAAGGTTGATGTAGATTATGACTGGTTCTACCTCCCGCCGATTGATGAGCAATACGGCAAGCCGGTCCTGGTAGCAGGCGACATCTACGCGATGTTCAATGACCGCCCTGAAGTACGTGCAGTAATGGAATTCTTCACTACCGGCGAATCGATCAAGAGCTGGGTACAATCCGGCGGTGTAGTAGCTCCAATGAATGATGCCCCTCTGGACTGGTATCAATCCGAATCCGACCGCCGGATGGCGCAGCTGGTGCAGGATGCATCGACTCTGCGGTTTGACGGCTCTGACCTGATGCCGGGTAAGGTGGGTGCGGGCACGTTCTGGAAAGGCATGACCGACTATGTGAGCGGAACGGCTACTCTGGATCAGGCACTGGAGCAAATCCAGTCCGGCTGGAACAACTAAGAAACGTGTAAACGGACTTAGGAGCAAAAATGATGAAGAGGGGCAGACAGCAGTGATGAATCCTGCCCCTCTTTTTTTTGTTAAAGAATGCTTATGTAGAGAGTTTTGCTGCGCAAAACTTATTAGGAGGAACTGATATGGATGCACAAATAAAGCCGGAGGCCGGTGCCCCAGGTACGCAGGCCAAGCAGAGAATCAGCGGCCGGGCGGTGCTTTTATCGCTGGGGGTGCTGCTTGCCAACATTGTGATCAACGGGCTGATTTTCTTGTTTTTCCGCGATTCTACGCTTAATCCGCTGCTGACTGCGGTGCTTGCCGTGCTGTGGGGCGTGCTGGGTGTATATCTGATCTATTACACCTTGACCTGGGCGGTTGAGCAATATCCCGATCGTATCCGCAGGAAAGTGCTGCCCTACGTATTCGTCGGACCCGCGGTGATTATCCTCGGCTGGCTGTTAATTCTGCCTGCGCTGCGGACCCTGTACTTAAGCTTCTTCAATGCTTCTTCAGAGAAGTTCGTCGGACTCAGCAACTATGCCGCGATCTTCAGCGATCATCTGATGGCCACTGCACTGCGCAACAATCTGCTCTGGGTATTCGTAGGGACGCTGGCCTGTGTATGCTTCGGGCTGCTGATTGCCATCCTTGCCGACCGCAGCAGTTATGAACGTATTGCCAAATCGATTATTTTCATGCCGATGGCCATTTCTTTTGTAGCCGCAGGCGTGATCTGGAAGTTCGTCTATTATTATCAGCCGGGTGATGAGCAGATCGGACTGCTGAACGCGATCGTAACCTATTTCGGCGGCGAACCGCAGGCCTGGACGAGTATGCTGCAGCCCTGGAATAACTTCTTCCTCATTATTATCCTGATCTGGATGCAGACGGGGTTTGCCATGGTTATCTTTTCAGCAGCGATCAAAGGTGTTCCCGATGATATTCTGGAAGCCGCACGGGTGGACGGGGCCGGTGAGGTGAAGATCTTTTTCGGCATCATGATTCCGTTTATCTCCTCGACAATCCTGACCGTAACCACAACCATTATTGTCTTTACCTTGAAAATATTTGACGTCGTCATGGTGATGACGGGTGGTCAATACGATACAGAAGTAGTAGCGACGCAGTTCTACCGGCAATTCTTCATGTACCGCAACTTCGGTTACGGCTCAACACTGGCTATCGTACTCCTGATCGCGGTATTGCCTGTTATTCTTATTAATCTGCGGCAGTTCCGCAAGCAGGGGGGATTCTAATGGTCGGCAAAAAGAAAAGAAAAAGCAGCAAAACCGTTGTTAACCTGATACTGGGCGTCATCTGCTTCATCTGGATTCTGCCAACGTTCGGGCTCTTTGCTTCTTCCTTCCGTCCGGCTGCGGATATTCTGCAGACCGGCTGGTGGAAGGTATTCCCCCATCAGGAGTGGAAGGCCGGCGAAACGCTGCAGCTGTCCAAGGACGTCGATCTGCGGCAGCCGATTGAGGTGAACGGCAAGACCTACAGTGATGATCAGCTCAAGGCGGGCGTGAAGGCGGATGACAGCCGCCTGATGTGGGAGAACCGCAGAGCGCGCACGGTCAATGTGCAGGAGCAGGGCTGGAAGGCTACGCCTGACCTGACTCTCGATAATTATAAGAATGTGCTGTCCGGCAAGGAGTACAAACTCAAGGAAGCCGACGGAAGTGAAACGGTGCAGAAGGGCAGCGGATTATCGCAGGCGTTCTGGAATACGCTGACGATTGCCGTTCCGGCTACGGTGATTCCGGTGCTGATCGCCTCTTTTGCCGCATACGCCTTCGCCTGGTTACGCTTCCCCGGACGCAAGACGCTGTTCGTCATCATTATCGCGATGCTGGTCATTCCGATACAGGTTGCGCTGATTCCGGTGCTGAAGGATTACACGTCGCTGGGACTGAACGGCAGTTATCTCGGCATCTGGCTGGCGCACACGGCCTTCGGCCTCCCGCTGGTTACGTACTTTATGTACAACTTCATCAGTCAGCTGCCGAAGGATCTGTTTGAATCGGCCTTCATTGACGGCGCCAGCCACTTTACCATTTTTAGCAGACTGATTCTGCCGCTCTCTGTACCTGCGCTCGCCTCCATTGGAATCTTCCAGTTCCTCTGGGTGTGGAATGATTATCTGGTGTCGCTGATCTTCATCGGCAACCAGCCGTCGGTGCAGGTGATGTCGATGAAGATCGCCGATCTGGTCGGCTCACGCGGCAATGACTGGCATCTGCTGACTTCGGCTGCGTTTATCTCGATGCTGATGCCGCTGGCGATCTTCTTCCTGCTGCAAAAGTATTTCGTCAGAGGTCTGATGGGCGGCTCGGTGAAAGGCTGAGTTTTTGTCTTAACGGCAGATGCCGGATGTGCATGACTACCGCCATTGTAGGCGGCAACGTATAGAGCGGAGGTCTGTCCCCGGAGTATCCTGCCCGGCGGTCAGGAGAAGTCCGCAATCAGGAGGAGAATATAGAGATGAAGATGAAGCCCTATGAACATCCGCCGGCATTATATCCTTACCGCGAGTGGAGTCTCGGTGAGGAACACTACGAGGATGAGTACAATCAGCGGAGCGAGAGCGTGTTCGCACTCGGCAACGGATATATCGGCATGCGCGGAAATTTCGAGGAAGGGTATCATGGCAAGTTGGGCACTTCGGTAGCCGGAAACTATCTGAACGGATTCTACGATTCTGAGCCGATTGTCTATCCCGAAGGGGCCTTCGGGTTCCCTTCCCGGAATCAGGCGATGCTGAATGTGACCGATGCGCGTATGATCGAGCTCAGCATTGAAGGAAATGATTTCCGGCTGGACCACGGAACAGTGCACCGGTATGAACGCCGGCTGGATATGCAGAGCGGTATTCTGCACCGGGAGGTGGAGTGGGAATCCCCTGCCGGCCACCGGGTGCTGCTGCAGATCCGCCGGATGGTTTCACTTGCGCACAAGCATCTGGCCGCCATCGACTATGCAGTGACAGCGCTGAACTTCTCCGGCACGCTGAAGTTTGAATCGGCTGTGGACGGCGAGATCCGGCAGCCGGAGGCCACCGATGACCCGCGGCTGGGGGCAGGCAGTGCTGAACCGAGCCTGCTGCTGGAGGATACCGGCTATGACGCTGCCACCCGGAAGCTGTGGATGAAGCAGCGGACACGGCATACGCAGTTTGCGCTGCTGACCGCTGTAAGCCATGTGCTGCAGGCGAAGTCCGGGCGCGAGATGAGCCACCAGCTGATCGGGCAGCGGGTATCGGTATGTTATGCCGCGGCGGTACGCAGCGGTGAGACCGTGAGACTCACCAAATATATAACGTATCACACCTCCAAGGATTACATGGAGGAGGAGCTGCATAACCGGAGTGCCGGGGTATTGGAAATAGCCGGAGAGCTTGGGTTCACCGGTCTGGCTGAGGAGCAGCAGGGGTACCTGGACAGCTTCTGGGCACATACGGATGTGGAAATCAACGGTGATCCGGCGCTGCAGCAGGGCATCCGCTTTAATGCTTTTCAGCTGCTGCAATCGGTAGGCCGGGACGGTGCGACGAATATCGGAGCCAAGGGCTTAACCGGAGAAGGCTATGAAGGCCATTACTTCTGGGATACGGAGATGTACATGCTGCCGTTCTTCACCTTCACCCAGCCTGAAGTCAGCCGGGCGCTGCTGGAATTCCGCTATGCCACGCTCGGCAAGGCGCGGGAACGCGCGGAGGTCATGTCGCAGAAGGGGGCGCTGTACCCGTGGCGGACGATTGACGGCGAAGAGAACTCCGCCTACTTCCCGGCAGGCACCGCCCAGGCGCATATCAATGCTGATATTGCCTACGGGCTTAAGCAGTATGTACTGGCAACGGGCGATACGGAATTCCTGGTTGCCCAAGGGGCGGAGATTCTGTTTGAGACCTCGCGCTTCTGGGCCGATCTCGGTCACTATAACCCCGCGCGCGGAGGCGCCTTCTGTATTGATGCCGTGACTGGACCGGATGAATATACGGCAATTGTGAATAACAATGCCTACACCAATCTCATGGTTCAGGACCAATTCATGTATGCCTATGAGACCGCCCTGCTTCTGCGGGAGGAATATCCTGCTGACTATGAGCGCCTGCGGCTGGCCATAGGGCTATCCATGGAAGAAGCAGAGGGCTGGAAGGAAGCCGCCGGAAGGATGTTCATTCCTTTTGACAATGATCTCGGCATTTATGCCCAGGATGACACGTTCCTGACGAAGCAGAAATGGGATTTCGATAACACGCCGGCTGATAAGTATCCGCTGCTGCTGAATTATCACCCCCTCGTGATCTACCGCCACCAGGTGTTGAAGCAGGCGGATTTTGTGATGGCCATGTTCCTGCTGGGAGACAAGTTCAGCCTGGCCGATAAAATACGCAACTATCATTACTATGAGCCGTTAACCACCCACGACTCCTCGCTGTCGCCTTGTATTCACAGCATCATGTCTGCTGAGATCGGCGATTTAAACGGAGCATATGCCTACTTCGACCGCACCGTGCGGATGGATCTTGATGACATTAACCGCAACGCCAAGGACGGGCTGCATATGGCGGCGATGGCCGGCTCGTGGATGTCGATCGTGAACGGTTTTGGAGGGTTTCGGCTGTATGAAGGGCAGCTGAGCTTTGATCCTGCCCTGCCGGAGCAGTGGGAGAGCTACCGCTTCAAGATCACTGTACGCGGGCAACTGCTGGATATATTCGTTGATCGTGAGGTTGCCGTATATACGCTGCTGGCCGGTACGGGTCTTGAGATCAGGCATAAGGAACAGCTGCTGCGGCTGCTTCCGCAGGAGCCGGTGAAGATCCAGCTTGCGGGCCAGCTTCAGGCGGTAATCTTCGATCTGGACGGCGTCATTACCGACTCCGCCGAATATCATTATCTGGCTTGGCAAGCTCTCGCCGATGAGCTGGGCATCCCCTTCAGCCGGGAGAAGAATGAACGGCTGAAGGGGGTCAGCCGGATGGAATCGCTGGAGATTGTGCTGGAGGGCAGCAGACTTGCGCTGCTGCCTGAAGCCGAGAAGCTCCGGCTGGCGGAGAAGAAGAACGATCATTACAAGGAAATGATCGGGCGCATCAACCCGGCGGACCTGCTGCCGGGTATTCCAGAGCTGCTAGATTCCCTGCGCGAGCGGGGAATCTCTGCGGGGCTGGCCTCGGCCAGCCTGAATGCGCCGCTGATTCTGGAGCGCCTCGGCGCAGCCCGTTGGTTCCAGGCGGTAGCCGACCCGGCTGAACTCCGGAAGGGCAAGCCCGACCCGGAGATCTTCCTCAAGGCGGCGGAGCTGCTCGGTGTTACGCCGGGCAACTGCATCGGCGTGGAGGATGCGGCCGCAGGCGTTGTCGCGATTAAGGCGGCGGGCATGAAGGCCGTGGGCATTGGCAGCGCGCAGCAGCTGGGCGCGGCGGATCTTGTGCTCTCTTCCACCTCGGAGCTTAGTGCCTTGAAGCTGCTGGAGCTGTATGCGGGATAAGCGGCAGATAAGTGTTTGGCTGCGGTAATGGAATGGATGTATTGTACGGCAAGTGAAGGGACCGTAGTATGCTGCGGTGCTCCGCCGCGCAGTTGAGAGGAATATTAGACGCCCGTGTTCTCCGCAGTAGGCGGTTGAGCACGGGCGTCTTTGTTGTGTAGAGTTGCTTTTTCGCAGTACATGATGCTGATGCGAGAAGAGGTAAAAGAGGGCCGGCTATACCCAGTCCTGGTCCGGGAACATTTGCCGCAGATGATGCTTCATGTGATCCAGATAGTCCTCAACCAGCCATTGCAGGGTGACCATGGTACCGTCGTTGCGTAGTAAGAGGAGTGCCAGCTGCTCCGCAGACAGGCGCGAAACTGCGCGCAGGATCGACTGATTCAGGCTGATCCACAGGGTCAGTATTTCATCATGCGGAGCCGAGGCATACTGCTGGGCAGTCATCCATTCATTCTGGTCATAATAAGTCAGCAGCAGGGGCTGAGGTTCGTACTGGACCTTGATAAACCGCGTAAGGTTGTTGATCGCCGAATCGCATAAATGTCCGAGTAGTTGCAAACAGGACCATTTGCCTCCAGGACGCGGTGCGGCAGCTTCCTCTGGAGTGAGACGGTTATACGCAGCGGGTACTGCTGCCAGCAGCGATTGCAACTCAGTAATCGTAGACGTTAGCATTGAAACATCCCTTCCTTTCAACTATTGAGTGTATAGGAGAGGGACAAGAGTATGTCCCTAAATCCAGGCATCCTCCGGATTCCGCCGGAAGTGGGCGGAATGAGTGAATGAGAGGGATAAATCCCGCTAATCCCATCTCAGATGGAGGCTCAAGAAGGAGATCAAGAGCGATAATTGCACCTGATTTTACCATACGCGCACCGCGTGATGAGGAAATGAGGGGCTAAGGTGCCCTTGATTTCGCCAGATGCGCGCCCAAGGAGGAAATGAGGGGCAAAAGTGCCCTTGATTTCGCCAGATGCGCGCCCAAGGAGGAAATGAGGGGCAAAAGTGCCCTTGATTTCCCCCAATGCGCGTCCAAGGAAGAAATGAGGGGCAGAAGTGCCCTTGATTTCCCTGGCTACCCCGTATGTATGCTGACTAGAGCAAGGTGAGTGTAGCGGCCTTAAATTCTGCATAGGCTGCATAAGCGGCATAAGCTCCAGCTTGATTCACCCGTTAGGGTGACTTTGTGCCTGTACTTGTGTCTGTCCCTGTACCTGTGTCTGTCCCTGTGCCTATGTCTATATCTGCACCTGTGCTTATATCTGCGCCTATGCTTATACCTATGCCTATATCTGTGCCTCTCTATCTCTATCTCTATCTCTATCTCTATCTCTATCTATGTCTCTGTCTCTGTCTCTGTCTATCCCTATCCCTATCCCCCTATCTACCCCTACGTCGTAGCGCCCTCCTCCAGCTCCACGGGCAGGATGTATGCTGACTCAACGGGTTCACCCTGCACCTGCCGCAGGATTAAATCGACGGCCAGCTTGCCCATCGCCTCCATCGGCTGGCGGATAGAGCTGATGGCCGGATACAGCAGGCTGCGGAGGGCGATGCCGTCATAGCCGATAATCCGCACATCTTCAGGAACGCGCCGCCCTCTGATCTGGCAGGCCTTCAGGGCACAGGCGGCTATGATGTCACTGCCGGCAAAGATTCCGTCCACCTCGGGATGCTCGCGGAACAGCTGGTCCAGCAGCTGCTCATAGGCTTCGAAGTCGAAGCTGTTGTTATCCGTGTGCAGCGAAACGTACCGGACACTGTGCAGCCGAGCGGTTTCCTCAAAGGCCACGCAGCGGAGATGGGATAAGATATTCAGCTTGGGATGGCCGCCGATATGGGCCAGGCGGCGGCAGCCTTTTTGAATCAGCAGGATAGTGGCCAGCTTGCCCCCGTTGTAATTGTCTGAGCATACATAAGGAATATCCGGCGAAATCTGCCGGTCAAAGGTAACCAGAGGCAGGTTCATCTGCCGGTAATCTTCTACTTCAAGCGTATGGCTGCCCATAATAATGCCGTCGACCCGGCTTGAACGCAGCATGTTGATATACTCCTGTTCCTTCTGCTTGTCCTGCCACGAGTTGCAGAGCAGCAGCTTGTAGCCTTCACGGTAGGCATGTTCTTCAATATGACTGGTCAATTCGCCGAAAAAGGGCAGGGAAACATGCGGAATAATCAGTCCGATAATGTTCGATTTGGAGCGGCTGAGGGAGCGGGCCAGTTCGTTCGGGCGGTAATTGAGCTCGTCCATCGCCTGCTGCACCTTCTGCTTCAATTCTTCACTTAAGTACCCCCTGTTGTTCAATACCCGGGATACGGTAGTCGCCGATACGCCAGCCTTCAGCGCAACGTCTTTGATGGTCGGCATGGCATGGCCTCCTGTCTAAACAGTCAATTGCAAATTCATTCTATCGTGAGCGCTGTTCCCTGTCCACAAAGGCCGCAGCTCCGCTCTATTTGTTGTTTATAAAAATAGGGTTTCCCCCTATAATTATAGGAAAGCGGCAAATTTGAAAGATAAGAATTCATTTGCTTCACGCAGTAAATTATCCTTATCTTTCATGCTGAATCCGGCCAGTGCAGAATGGGGTGCTATTTCGCTCAAAAGAGGGATGGGAAGTGGGTTTAACGAATTAGTATTTAGTATAATGTCGAAATTCCTCGTTTTATAATCGAACCTGACTTTGAGATAGATGAACGGGAGTGTGCGAATGGGTGTAGATAAAATTCATCTCAGGTTGTTAAAAAGCTTGCTCTTGCCGCTGTTTATCTTACTGTGTACGACAGGAGGCACACACACCTACGCCGAAGAACTTCCCGCCCAGAATGTGCTGGTGCTGCATTCCTATCAGAAAGGCTTTGCCTGGAGCGACGAACAGAGTGCCGGAATTGAAGAACGCCTCAAGAGCGCAGCCGCTCTGCCTGTAATCTATACCGAGTATATGGATTGGAAACGGTATCCCAATCAGGAGAACCTCGAACACTTCTACGAAACGATCAAATTCAAGTATCAGAATGTCCATATTGATGCGGTTCTAACTACAGATGATGCTGCCTTGAGCTTTGCGATGAAGTACCGCCGCGAGATTCTGGATGATGCTCCGATCATATTCAGCGGTATCAATGAACTGGGTGTGGCCGGTATTTCGGACCCTGACAACATCACAGGCGTTATTGAGAAGATTGATCCTACCCGTACGATTCAAATGGCGCTGGAGATCAACCCTTCCGTGAAGAAGGTTTATGTTGTTTTTGATAATTCGGAGAGCGGTTTGTCTACCGGCAAAATGGTCATGGATCAGATTAATGCGCTGAACCTGGGGCTGGAGATCTTCCCTATGAACCGCTTTTCCAGTGAACAGATAAAAGCTACTGCATCCACTCTGTCTCCGGACAGTATCGTACTGATGACTACATACTATAGTGACTCTACCGGAAGAATTGTTGAGTTTGACAGGTTCTCTAGTGAACTGGGCAAGAGCAGCAGTGTTCCGGTGTACCATATTTATGATTTTGGACTGAACCACGGTGCCTTTGGCGGCAGTCTGATCAGCGGCAGAATGCAGGGACAGACCTCAGCGGATCTGGCGCTGCGCATCCTGCAGGGTGAGAGTGCGGATCATATCCCTGTTGTAACCGACAGCAATGTGCGCAATGTATTTGACTACAACGAGCTTAAGCATTTTGGCGTACCGCTGGACAAGCTGCCGGAGGGCAGCGAAATCATCAACAAGCCGTTCTCCTTCTATCAGACTTACAAAGTGCTGGTGCTTAGCATTATTGCCGCTTTTGCCGTGCTGCTGATCTTTATCTTTGTATTGTTGTTCTATGTGCAGCTGGTCAAACGGATCAGAAGCAATCTGGAAAAAAGCAATGAACGCTTCAGCCTCGCCACCTATGGCGCGGATGCGGTAATCTGGGACGTGGATATGTCTACGATGATCTATTACTTCTCGGACAGCTGGTATGAGCTGCTGGGGTATGAACGGGATGAGATCAATGAGAGCCATGGCGGCTGGCGAGATATCATTCATCCTGAGGATGCCGAGCAGGAGGACCGGCTGCGGACCCAGCATCTGGAGGGTCGTTCTTCTTATTACTACGCTGAATACCGGATGCGCAGCAAGTCTGGGGACTACAAGTGGTTTCAGGCCCGGGGCAAGGTGCTGCGGAATGCAAGCGGAGGATATATCAGGTTTGCCGGATCAATGGTCGATGTCACCGACCGCAAAGGATATGAGAGCAAGCTGCAGATGAGCTATCAGGAGCTGGAGTCTACCTATGAGGAGCTGACGGCGCTGCAGGATGAGCTGCTGGAGCAGTATAACAAGGTGGTGGAGAATCAGGCGCTGCTGCGCACCAGTGAAGAGAAGTACCGCCTGCTGGCCTATAACGATGTATTGAGCGGCCTGCCAAACCGGCTGTCGCTGTCTGAAGAGCTGAAGAGATTTATTGAGGAGCATTCCGGCGGCCATGCTGCGCTGTTCTTCCTGGATATTGATAATTTCAAATATATTAATGATTCGATGGGCCATACCTTCGGCGATGAGCTGCTGGTGAAGGTCGGTGAGCGGCTGCTGGAGCTGTCCGACGGTCGCAGTAAGCATTTCCGTTTCGGCGGCGATGAATTTGTGATCCTGTTCAAGGATATAGACGGGGCAGGTGAGGTGATCCGCTATGCGGATTCATTGGTTCAGGGCTTCAAGGAGCCGTTTCAGCTAAATGCCAGTGTCGTACATATCTCGACCAGTATCGGCATCGCCCAATACCCGGAGAATGGCTTGAATGCAGAGGAACTGCTGAAGAATGCCGATATTGCCATGTACAAAGCGAAGGAAGCGGGCAAAGGCATCTATGTGATCTACGGGCATGAGATGCAGCAGCATTTCGATGAGCGGATGATTATTGAGATGCATTTAAGAAACGCGGTCTCGAATAACGAGCTCTCGCTGCATTATCAGCCGCTGGTGGATATCGGTTCGAATGAGATCTGGGGATTCGAGGCCTTGATCCGCTGGAACAATCCGGTGCTTGGCTTCGTATCGCCGTTGTCCTTCATTAAGATTGCCGAGGATTGCCGGCTGATTGTTCCTATCGGGGAATGGGTGCTGCGCACCGCCTGCCAGTTCATCAAGGATCTGCAGAACCAGGGGTACGAGGGGTACCATATTTCGGTCAACATCTCGGTCATTCAGCTGATGCTGGATGATTTCACGGACATGGTGCTTACCGTGCTGCGGGATACCGGACTTGCGCCGGAGTATCTGGAGCTGGAGATTACGGAGTCGATCTTCATGGAATCGTTCGAGGCCATCAGCTCCAAGCTGGAGGCGCTCAAGAATAAGGGCATCGGCATCGCGCTGGACGACTTCGGAACGGGCTACTCTTCACTGAGCTATCTGAAGCAGCTGCCGATTACCACACTGAAGATCGATAAGTCCTTCATCGACAGCATAGATACCCCGAACAATATGTCGCTGGCCAGCTCCATTGTGACTATCGGCCATGATATGGGACTGAATGTTACCGCAGAAGGGGTGGAGACACCGGAGCAGCTGGCTTTTCTGGAGCGGACTAGCTGTGACAAGATTCAGGGGTATTATATCAGCAGGCCTATTCCGGAAAAAGAGGTCGCGGGCTGGGTTGCCGGACGGCGTGCGGGCTGAAGCAATAAGTATACGGAATGTACTCCGTTTATAGTATGGGTATGTAATATAACAACAAAAAGGAAACCTCCTTTTAGCAAGGGAGGCTTCCTTTTTGTTTTTTCTTCTTTCGCAAAAGTGGGGTAGGGAGCTATCCCGTCTCCTTAATCCTCTACTTCAGCAGCTTTCGCGCCAGCTTGACCTTGTTGCCGTAAGGCGGGTAGACAATCCCGAAGTCCAGCCGCGTGCTTCGCTTAACAATGCTCTTGCGGTGGGAGAAGAGGTCGAAGCTATGCTTGCCGTGATAGCCGCCTATCCCGGAATTTCCCACACCGCCGAACGGCAGATGGGTGCTGGCTACATGGGTGATTGTATCATTCACACAGCCGCCCCCGAAGGAAACACTGTCCATTACCTGCGTCTCGATCTGCTTATCCTCAGTGAACAGATAGAGGGCGAGCGGCTTGGGATGATCGTTGATACTCCGGATAGCTTCCTCAAGCTGGCGGTATTCCATAATCGGCAGGACAGGCCCGAAGATCTCATCCTGCATCGAGGCATCGCTCCAGGAAGCCGGATAGATCAGGGCCGGTTCGATGTACAGATCCTCCGGCACGACACTGCCGCCCAGGATCAGCTTATCGCGGTCCTGCTCAAGCATCGCTTCAATCCGCCGCAGCTGGCGTTCATTCACGATCCGTCCGTAGTCCGTGTTATGGCGGATATCCGTCCCGTAGAATGCGGTGATGTTGTGTTTGATCCGTTCGATCAATTCAGCTGCAACATCTCTATGGACCAGCAGGTAGTCCGGGGCGATACAGGTCTGCCCGACATTGATCAGCTTGCCCCACGCGATCCGTTTGGCCGCGGCCTCCAGATTGGCGGTCTTGTCGACAATGACCGGACTTTTACCGCCCAGCTCAAGGGTTACAGGCACCAGATTCTTCGCTGCCGCCTCCATGACAATTCTGCCTACAGGCACGCTGCCGGTGAAAAAAATATAATCAAATTTCGCATGAATGAGCAGATTCGTCGTTTCTTTCTCACCCTGTACGACCCGGATATATGCCGGATCAAAGGTCTCCCGGATCATGTCTTCAATGACCGCCGAAATAGCCGGGGTGCTCTCGGAAGGCTTCAGTACCGCGCAGTTGCCGGCCGCAATGGCCCCGATCAGCGGCTCAATCAGCAGCTGGAACGGATAATTGAAGGGTCCGATGATGAGCGCGGTCCCGTAAGGCTCTGCTATAATGCTGCTCTTCGCCGGGAACATATGCAGCGGTGATCTTACCTTAACCGGCTTCATCCAGCGCCGGAGATGCTTCATCATATAGCCGATGCTATCCAGCGTGAAGCCGATCTCGGTGGCGTACGCCTCGAATTCACTCTTACGCAGATCCTTATTCAAGGCGGCGATAATCCGGGGCTCGCTGCGTTTGATAGCGTCCTTCAGCTTCCGCAGCTGTTCCAGCCGGAAAGCGGGGGTTCTCGTTATTCCGCTGCTGAACCACTCTCTGTGCTCTGCCAGCAGCTGGTCGATATGGGGTGCGGTTAACTGCAACATGAATGCATCCTCCTAGGGTGAATCTATC
Organism: Paenibacillus borealis; assembly: GCF_000758665.1. Taxonomy (NCBI): domain Bacteria; kingdom Bacillati; phylum Bacillota; class Bacilli; order Caryophanales; family Paenibacillaceae; genus Paenibacillus; species Paenibacillus borealis. The sequence goes on along the minus strand of NZ_CP009285.1, from coordinate 7,827,685 downwards.
GGAATATAACAGCTTGCGTGGTGCGTCTATTTTAGTCTAGCCGAGTCTGTTCTGCTCTGCACCAGAGCGTTCTTCACAGGTTGCCTGCTGAAGAGGGCAGACTCAGAAGGTAGTCATTCATCCGGCTCCGGTCCAGCAGCGTGATTTCGCTGCCCTTGAACTCAATCCAGCCCTGATCGCGCAGAAATCCAAGCTCACGGGACAGAGAGGGACGGGCGGTATTCAGATGCCCGGCCCATTCTTTGCGGCTGAAGGGGAGCTTCAGCGTATCAGAGGCCTGCAGCGCGCCCTGCTCCAGCAGGAAGTCTATGATCCGGCGCCGCAGCGGCCCGGCGGACAGGTTCTCAATCTTCCGGTTAACAAGCACCAGCCGCTCGGACAGATTCTCAATGAAGCGGGTGAGGATATCCGTGTCCGCCGCGAATATTCTCAGCAGCTCCTGCTTGCCGATAAACATTACTTTGCAGGGCCCTGTTGCTGTTACTGTGGCGGGGGCTACATTATCCTTGCGGAATAACACGGCCTCCCCGATGGTCTGCCCTTCCTTAAGATGGGCGATGGTAACGCTGCTGCCGGTGGAATGCGTCTTCTGCACCTCGACCCGGCCGGAGAGCAGAATTCCAAGCCGGTCCGCCGGATCGCCTTCAGCGAGAATTATAGCGTTCTTGCGGTAAGTGCTGACAGTGTAGGCCAGCGTGGGCAGCAGCAGTCCGATCTCTTCTGCGGATTTCCCGCGAAACAGCAGGCAGGCTTGCAGCGCGGCAGGGTCCGGTTTCATATATTTCCTCCGAATTCATAATAATCGGTAACATCCGTTACCGATTGATAGACGAAAGTCTACTACAATTACTGGTAACTGTAAAGGCGGGACGCCGAGCTGTCCTGTCCAGCTATCCAATTCATGATGAGGAGTGAATGAGTAATGAGCGACATGTTTTGTTTTCAGTGCCAGGAGGCAGCTAAGGGAACGGGTTGTACGATTCAGGGGGTATGCGGCAAGACCAGTGACGTAGCCAATCTGCAGGATCTTCTGGTGTATACGCTCAAAGGTATTGCGGTCTTCGCGCGCAGCGGCCGTGAGCTGGGTATTACCGATCCGGTAACAGAGAAATTTATTATAGAGAGCTTATTCGCAACGATTACCAATGCTAATTTTGTACCGGAATACTTCACTGCCAAGATCCGGGAGGGGCTTGCCCTGCGGGATAACTGGCGCAGCAGAATTGCGGATGCCGGAGTGATCGCGTATCTGTCAGAACATGATGCAGCCCTATGGAGTGCTATTACGGATGAAGATTTGATGCACAAGGCGGCAACCGTAGGTGTGCTTGCTACAGAGCATGAGGATATCCGCTCTCTGCGTGAGCTGCTGACCTATGGTCTGAAGGGAATGGCAGCTTATATGGAGCATGCAGCGGTGTTGGGATTCTACGAAGCAGGCGCACATGCTTTTATGGAAAAAGGCCTGACGGCCGTGCTGGATGACAACCTGGGCGGGGGCGAGCTGACTGCTCTGGTCCTGGAATGCGGCAAGTTCGGCGTGGATGTAATGGCACTGCTTGACCGTGCGAACACGGCAGCTTACGGCAGCCCGGAGATTACCAAAGTGAATATTGGTGTGGGCACGAACCCCGGCATTCTGATCAGCGGACATGACCTCAAGGATATGGAGGAGCTGCTGAAGCAGACGGAGGGTACCGGAGTCGATGTATACACGCACAGTGAAATGCTGCCGGCCCACTATTATCCGGCCTTCAAGAAGTACAGCCACTTCGTGGGCAACTACGGCAACGCCTGGTGGAAGCAGACGGAAGAATTCGACAGCTTTGGCGGCCCGGTTCTGATGACTACGAACTGCATCGTACCGCCTAAAGAGAGCTATAAGAACCGGTTGTACACAACAGGCAACACAGGTTATCCGGGAATTCAGCATATTGCTGCGGGAGCGGACGGGGTGAAGGACTTCTCGGCTCTGATTGAGCAGGCCAAAGGCTGCAGTGCTCCGGTAGAAATCGAGACGGGTGAAATTATCGGCGGCTTTGCCCATGCGGCGGTCATGAATGTGGCAGATCAGGTAGTCGGGGCCGTCCAGAGCGGCGCAATCAAACAGTTCTTCGTCATGGCCGGCTGTGACGGACGGATGAAGAGCCGCAGCTATTATACAGACTTCGCGGCGGAGCTGCCTGAGGATACGGTGATTCTTACCGCAGGCTGTGCCAAATACAAATATAATAAGCTGGCGCTTGGCGACATCGGCGGAATTCCCCGCGTGCTTGATGCAGGCCAGTGCAACGATTCCTATTCGCTAGTGGTTATAGCGCTGAAGCTGAAGGAAGTCTTCGGCCTGGAGGATATCAACGATCTTCCAATCGCCTATAATATTGCCTGGTATGAACAAAAGGCAGTAATTGTGCTGCTGGCGCTGCTGCATCTGGGCGTGAAGAACATTCACCTCGGACCAACATTTCCGGCATTCCTGTCACCTAATGTAGCTAAGGTGCTGGTAGACAGCTTTGGCATCGGCGGTATTACCACCGTACAGGAAGACATGGAGCGTTTTATTGCCGCGGTGTAAAAGAGAATCATTGACTGTCTAACCTGCGGTGCTGTGTCTTACAAGACCTCCGGATGACCGCGCTTGCCAGATATTTTCGGATTCTTCCTATTGGTGACAGAGATCCGGTACTATTCTAAAATCCTGCACGGAATACAACATTTTGCCCGTTAAACCGGCCCAAATCTATAATTGTTGTATAAAAGGCAGTATTTCGCCTACTCCATGCGGCTTAGCAGGAACAATTCTTGTATTTCTTACAACAATCCTCCGCCACACCGGGATATCTATGAATCAAAGTTGTAGAACGTACAACACTTATGTATGCAATGCTTACTTCATGGTCTTCATTCTGCCGGCAATAAGATAAGTGTGAGGATCTGATGTATGCCGTATTCTGCTAGTCCCACAGCGGGCCGGTAACTTGTCTGATGGTTGATTAAAGCGGGGTTTGTCTATGTAACGCAAAAAAAGTGGGCCCACGGTATACCATGGGCCCACTTTGGTGCGTCCAGCTGGCCGCTGTTAAGGCAGCCGGTAGACGGCGAACGGCTCCCCGCTGCGGAAGGCGGCGCTGGCCTGGTCCAGCTTCTCAAGCGTTGCTGCATCCGGCTGGACGGAGAGACTCTGCAGGTTATGCTCCACCTGCTCTACCCGGGTGGCGCCGACGATCACCGTGGAGACGGCCGGTCTGCTCATCAGCCAGGCCAGAGACAGCGCTGCAGGTGAAGTCCCTAGCTCTTCCGCTATACTACTAACCTGTTCCCCGAGCGAGATGCGTCCAGGGGTAAGGAAGCGGCGGAAGTTCGGATCGGTTTCCGCTCTGGAACCGGCAGGGGCACTGCCGCTGCCGGCATATTTGCCGGTGAGGATGCCGCCGGCAAGCGGGAAGTACGGGATGATGCCGAGTCCCTGATCCAGACACAGCGGAAGCAGCTCTGCTTCAGGTGTGCGGTCGGCAAGCGAATAGCTGCACTGGATGGAGACATATTTGGCCCAGTTGTGCGCTTCGCTGATGCCCAGCGCCTTCATCAGCTCCCAGGCGGCATAATTGGAAGCCCCGATATAACGCACTTTGCCCGATGAGATCATATCATCGAGGGTGCGCAGCGTTTCCTCCAGCGGTGTATAGGGATCGAAGGCGTGGATCTGATACAGATCCACATGATCCGTCTTCAGCCGCCGCAGGCTGCCTTCCAGCTCCTGCATCAGATGGCGGCGGGAAGAGCCGCTGCCGTCTGGCCCGTCATGCTTCGGCAGGCCGGCTTTGGTAGCCAGGACGGCTTCATGGCGTCTGCCCTCCAGGGCGAGGCCGATAATCCTCTCCGACTCCGAGCCGGCATAGATGTTGGCGGTATCGATGAAGTTAATGCCCTGATCCATTGCGGCATGAATGATACGGATCGAGGTCTCCTGATCCGCCCTTTTGCCAAACGAGTTGGTTCCAAGGCCCAGCGCAGAAACCTGCAGGCCGCTATTTCCGAGACGCTTATATTCCATGTTAATCACTCCTTATCGGTATCGTTAGTTAGGCCGGCAACAGCCGGAGACGGCGGAGGGGCTTCATTACCGGAGAACAGCTGCAGTGCAGTATCGATAAATAATTGTACGGCAATGGAGGTCTCCTCCAGAGAATGGACTGCGATATGAATATCGCGGTAAGCATCAGGCGACAGCTCCCGGACCACGACATTCGGCGGCAGCGACAAGAGAGAGAGCTGTGACATCACACCGACGGCGAGACCCTCCTGGATCATATTCAGTGCGGTGATGTAGCTGTTGACCTCGTATTTCACATTCAGCATGCTGCCTGCCCGGTGAAATAAGTCCACTACCGGAGGCTCGTAGCCCGATCTGCAGAGCAGCATGGGCTCGGCTTCCAGATCCTTCACACAGACGATCCGCTTCTGATGAAGCGGGTGACTGCCGGGCAATACGGCATAGAGCTTCTCCCGGAACAGCGGCAGGGAGGCGAATTCTTCGACCGGGGGAATCATCAGACCCACATCAATGAACCGTGAGGCCAGCCAGTCCTTCACCTCGGCGACGGAGCCCTCATACAGGCTGATCTCAATTCCGGGGTATCGGGCAGTGATAGCACTGATAATCTTCGGGACAAAATAGGCAGCGGCGACCGGAAAGGCGCCGATGCGGATCTGGCCCTTCTCCAGGCCTTTCTCGGCAGCAATCTCCTGGTCAATCTTATCGAGGCCGCTGAGAATCCCGCGGCAGATGACCAGTACCCGCTTGCCGATATCGGTAAGCATCAGTCCGCTGCGCCGGTCGCGCAGCATCAGCTTCACGTCCAGCTCGGCTTCGAGTGCGGAAATGGCCCGGCTGACTGCGGGCTGGGTCATATTCAGCGCAAGACCGGCTTTGGTGAAGCTGCGGCTTTCGGCAATTAAGACAAACAGGCGAATTTGAGTGTTGTTCATAACTAATCTGGTATGCCCCTCATGATTATAATTCATTTCAATTATGACTGAATCTATTGTATCATTTGGGAAGAAATCATAACAAGAGGTGAACTTATGCAGAAGCGGAAGCAAACCATCGGCTTGTTAGTGTTCCTGGTTATTGTCTGGGGCATTAACTGGCCGCTCTCCAAAATTGCCTTAACGTACGCTCCGCCCTTGCTGTTCGCCGGAATCCGGACAGTCATTGCCGGTATTATACTGGTCATCGCGGCTCTGCCTAAGCGGAAACAGCTGAATTTCAGGCAGCTCTGGCCCGTCTATCTGGTGTCGGCCTTCCTCAGTATCGTCTTCTACTATGGCTTCCAGACGATTGGCCTGCAGTACGTGCCGTCCGGATTATTCTCGGCTATTGTATTCCTGCAGCCGGTGCTGCTCGGGATCTTTGCCTGGATCTGGCTGGGTGAGCGGATGTATGGACTTAAGATCGCCGGACTGGTCATCGGCTTCCTCGGGGTAGCCTCATTAAGCCTTGGGGGATTAACCGGAAGTATTTCGCCTGTAGGCGTGCTGCTGGCCTTGGCCAGTGCACTCAGCTGGGCGCTGGCTACGGTGTACACCAAACGCAATGCAGCCAGAGTAGATATGCTGTGGATGACCGCGATGCAGATCATGATCGGCGGAGTAATCCTGCTGGCGGCAGGCTCGGCTTCAGAGAGCTGGGCGGATATTACCTGGAGCCCTCCCTTTATAGTGAATACACTCTTCATCGCGGTCTTCGTGATTGCTCTGGGCTGGATGGTATACTTCAAGCTGATCAACGAAGGGGAAGCCGGCAAGGTAGGCTCCTTCACCTTTCTGATTCCGCTGATCTCCATCGGCTCAAGTGTCGTTCTATTGCATGAACAGATTACGATGAATCTGGTCATTGGTATGCTGCTGATTGTGAGCAGCATTATTCTGGTAAATGTCAGGCTGGGCCGGGCTGCCGGGCGGATCGTGCAGCCCCCGGTACCCGGGCTGGGCAAAGAATAAACAAACGGCTGCTCCCTCAGAAGAGGGGCAGCCGTTTTTACTTGTCAGGGGTTACATTACAGCAGGCTTAGACCGTTTCTGCGTCCGCGTCCCGCAGGATCAGTTCTCCGCCGGGATTCAGGATACTGTCATGCGACCGGGCGATATTAATGACAGCATACTCCTCCTGGAGCAGCTCAATGTCTTCACAGAGATTGCGCAGCAGTCTGGAGAAGCTGTTCAGAACACTGTCTGTGATAAATTCAGTGAACTGTCCCGGATGGGCAAAGACCTCCAGCATCTGCTTAAGCTGCTCCGAAGCGGGCTGGGAAGAGCCGTCCATGCATAGCAGCGCAGTTTTAAGATCGCTGATCAGACACTCTATATGGCTGTATTTATCCTCCAGCAGCAGCATAACAACCAGACCGTACTTCACGGATTGCTGGCGGGATTCTACGTTCTTGGCCAGCAGCCGGGCGGCTTCCCGCAGTCCGGCAACCTCTGTCAGCAGCAGACTGGAGAAGCGGTGCAGGCGGTGCTGCTCTACTCCGGCAAGTCCGGTGTACAGGCTGCAGCCGGTTACCTGACCGCTTATATAGATACTGCCGGTAGCCGTAATTGTAGATTGGCGGACGTTGCCGTAGACATACACATTCCCTAACGCTTCAATCCGCATAGGGCCTTCAATATCCGCCGGTACGACGATGTCACCTGCGAACATAATCTCACTGGCGGTTGCTGCCATCTCCCTGGTGATGAGGCATACGGCAGGGAAATCGCAGGTTATGACACAGCTGGAGTCTCCGCAGATGCGGGGTCTGCCCGTACGCAGAGCCGCAATGTCACCGTTTGGAAGAAGCTGTGCATGTTCTCCGGCTGCGAAATAAATATCCTGCGGTGGAGGGGGGGATAGTACTCCTCCCTCTACGTCGAATCCGGGAATTCCCTCTTCGGGCGGCAATTTGCGGGCAAAGACCTCTCCTTCTCTGGCGAAGGGTGCTCCCGGAAACCGGAGATAATCTAAGGAATCTGCAGATTCCGCAGTCCGGCCTTCCCGGAGCATACCATTGCCTGTGAGCGTATGCTCCGGAAGCGACAGCTGAATCCGGGATTCCTTACCGGGCAGCGGGGCTCTCCCTTCTGCGATGCAGACGGGGAGATATGTAGGGTTGTTCAGTTCGGCGTATAAGGCCGGGATATTCAGATTACGCAGAATTGAACGGTTATCCAGCGAAGAGAGAATCTGTTCTATGGTGAGCGTGGACAGCAGCAGCGCCCGGTTAGGCTCGGCACGCACTGCGGCTTCGAAAGAAGCCGGGCAGTTGACCAGATTCCAGGCGTACTTCTCTGCACGGTACAAGGTGAAGTGAACTTTGAGCTTGTCGGGTGAAACGGTGATTTGATACTGCGGCTTCTCGCAGATCTCCCAGGTGATATAATCCGCTGAGGTAACCTCTGTAGGCTCCGTAACGGTCTTCCAGTTAATCTTCAGCACTACGGGATGAACAGCAGAGATCCGGGCCGGTTTGCCGCCGGAGAGCGGGGGAGTGATGAAAATCTGATTATTCTGCACGAGGATGATTCCATTCTTATCTCCGTCTGTCCCGCCGGAAGGCTGGCCCTCTACGGAGAAAGAATCCAGAAAGCCGGTGCGTTCAAGCATCAAGGATTCCACGAAATCATATCGGGTTGGTTCGATGAATTGCTGCAGCATTGTCTTAACCTCGCTTTTTCGTATAATCAATGGCATTCGTACAGAAAAGAGCATCATAAAGCCTGGGAGGTCCCCCGGTGACAGCTGGCTTACGTGGTCTCTATTGGCAGCCTGGCGACCATAAACGCGGATTCCCGGCGTCCTTAGGCCCATTGCTTTGCGTCCTACCCTTTCAGGAAGTTTGCCTTTAGAAATAGATCAATGATATACACTCAGCATGAGGCATTTTAAATCGACCGCAATCGACAAAAAAGGTCATAACTGGTTCCTGGGCTGCAGGAACTTCTGCAAACAAGCTTAATTCTAGTACTTAAGGAGCTATTTTTCAACTGTATTCTGCCAATCTATTAATAATCTTGAAATGTGCAGCTCTATCTTACCTGAAAAACTGGTTTCCCAGCGCTTACAGCTTATGGGAGGAGTCTGCTCTGCCGGAACAGCCGGATCTTTGATCTGGAGAACGGACTGCTGCTGAGGCTGCCTGTGTTGGGCGGCTTTTTTCAATAAATAAATGGAGTTAATTCGGGGTTTGTATGTAATGTTTATGTTATATATGTAGAAAAACACAAACAATTAGCATATTATTTCGTAATAAAAACGAAGACATTGCAAATTTGTTGTAATATAATCTAACAAACAGCAGGAAATAAGAAATTAGTGTTAATAAACATAACATTAAATACATGCATTGAATTCTGGAAGGGGAGCATGAACCATGCAGATTACAGCAGCACCTTACACCTGGCCCTATGACGGCGTCCTTGATCCGGCGAAGACGGCACTGATGATTATCGACATGCAGACGGATTTCTGCGGCAAAGGCGGTTACGTGGAGAGAATGGGCTACGACCTCTCATTAACAGCCAGAGCCATTCAGCCGATTGGGCGGCTGCTGGCACGCATCCGGGAAATTAACGGATTCACCGTTATCCATACCCGGGAAGGCCATAAGCCGGATCTGTCCGATCTGCCGGCGAATAAACGGTGGCGGAGCAGACAGATCGGCGCTGAGATCGGCTCGGAAGGACCGGCGGGACGGATTCTCGTACGGGGCGAGCGCGGCTGGCAGATCATTGATGAACTGGCACCTGTAGCGGGCGAGCACATTATCGACAAGCCGGGTAAAGGCAGCTTTTATGCTACGGACCTGGATTTGATACTGAAGAATAAAGGGATTACCCATCTGATTCTGACCGGAATCACGACGGATGTCTGTGTACACACGACGATGCGCGAAGCCAATGACCGCGGTTATGAATGCCTGATCCTGGAGGATTGCACGGGTGCTACGGATTATGCCAATCACCTGGCAGCGCTGAATATGGTCAAAATGCAGGGCGGTGTCTTTGGCAGTGTGAGTGATTCGCAAGCGGTGCTGAAGGCGCTTGAGCAATTCTAACTACTAGATCCTAATTACGAATTACGAATGACCAGTATTCCAAATCACATCATAACGGGGGAATCACCATGTGGAACAAGTCCAGAACCAAAGCGCTCATCCTGCTTACTTCACTAATGCTGCTCATTACAGCCTGCGGCAACAATTCGGATACCGGCAAGGCTGAGGGACAGGGGGCAGAAGGCTCCGGTGAGCTTAAGAAGGTTGTTCTGAGGCTGAAGTGGATTCATCAGGCGCAGTTTGCCGGGTTCTATACCGCAGTTGAAAAGGGCTTCTATAAGGAAGCGGGGCTGGATGTGGAGATTCGGCCGGGAGGCTCGGATTTTCCGGCGGTACAGATGGTCGCTTCGGGCAGTGAGGAGTTCGGGGTAACCGGTGCTGACCAGATCATCATCGCCAGAGAAAAAGGCGTACCGGTTAAGGCGTTATCTGCAATATACCGCAAAACCCCGTTTGTAATGTTCACGCTTAAAGAATCCGGTATCACCACAATGGAAGAGCTTGTCGGCCAAAAGGTGGGCATCAAGCTCGGCGGCAATGAAGAGCTGACCTTCCGTGCTATGGAAAAAAGCGCAGGCATCGAAACCTCGCAAATCGAAGAGATGCCGATCAAATATGATCTCAGCCCCCTGCTGACCGGCCAGGTCAAGGCATGGCCCGGATATGTAATTAATGAGGTGCTGGCTGTGCAGGAGCAGGGCGAGGAAGTCAATATTATCGACCCGAACGACTATGGCATTAATTTCTATGCCGACACCCTGTTTACCACGGAGTCTGTGATTGAGAAGGATCCGGAAATGGTCCAGAGTTTCGTACAGGCCTCCATGAAGGGCTGGGATTATGCGATGGAGCACCCTGAGGAAGCGGCGGAATTCGGCCTGAAATATGGAGAAAAGCTTGATCTTGCGCATGAAGTCAGCATGATGAAGGCCAGCATTCCGCTGCTTGAGCCGGAAAAGCTTCCGCTCGGCTCGATGGACGAAGCGGCGTGGGAGACGCTGCAGCAGAATCTTATCGATCTGGGCTTTGTGAAGAAGCAGCAGGACATCGGCTCATTGTTCACCAATGAGTACTTGAAATAAGGAGGGAACCGGTATGACAACAGCGATGAAAGAACAGATGGATTCCGCCCCTGTGAAGAATCCCGGTACCCGGGACACGATGCTCTCCTTGCGCAATTGCTCGCTTTCCTTCGGCAATGTGCCTGTGCTTGATAATGTCAGTCTTGACGTATACCGCAATGAATTCATCTCCATTCTCGGACCGAGCGGCTGCGGGAAATCAACAACACTGCGGCTGATGCTGCGGCTGCTAAGCCCGGAAGGAGGCGGGGAAGTTGCATATTCCTCCCCGGACCTGTCGCTGGGCATGGTCTTTCAAAAGCCTGTCCTGATGCCATGGCTCAGTGCCCTGCAGAATGTCATGCTGCCCCTTGAGCTGGGCCCGAAGAAGAAATTCAGCAAGAAGGAAGCACGTGAAAAGGCGGAAAGCGCCCTGCGGCTGGTCGGCCTGCAGGATTTCCAGAACCACTTCCCGCATCAGCTCAGCGGCGGAATGCAGCAGCGGGCGGCGATTGCCAGAGCCCTGGCCGCCGATCCGACCGTGCTGCTGATGGATGAGCCGTTCGGTGCGCTGGATGAACTGACCCGCGAGAAGCTGAACTTTGAGCTGCTGCGCCTGTGGGAGAGTCCAGAGACAAGTCTCAGCAGCATTGTCATGGTTACTCATTCGATTCAGGAATCTGTGCTCCTGTCGGACCGGGTGGTGATGATGTCACCCCGGCCGGCCGGGGTGACCGATATTATTCCGGTACCGCTGCCTTCACCGCGTCAAGCGGGAATGGAAGAGCTGCCGGAATTCCACCGGACCGTCAAGGAATTGAGAAAGCGGGTGAAGCATCTATGACAGCCAAACTTAAGGACAGCCTGTACCCGGTCACCTTTGCGCTCGGCTTCCTGATCCTGTGGGAGCTGGCCGTACGGCTCCTGTCGGTTCCCATGTATTTGCTGCCTTCCCCAACCCAGGTGGTCTCGGCCATCGACGGTGCGCTGTGGTCCCATACGCTGGTTACCCTGGGCGAATCCCTGACCGGGTTCATGCTCGCTAACATACTGGGCCTGATTACTGCCGTTATTTTTGTTCATTCCAAGCCGATTGAGAAGGGGATGTTCCCGCTCGCCATTGCCCTGAAGACTACACCGCTGGTTGCGCTGGCGCCGCTGCTTGTCGTGTGGCTGGGGACCGGATATACCTCGAAGGTCATCGCTTCGATGCTGATCTGCTTTTTCCCGATACTGGTGAACAGTGTCAAAGGTCTTAAGGCGATTGAATACGAGGCCTGGGAGCTGTTCTCCACCTATAAAGGAACCAAAAGCGAAATCTTCTGGAAGCTGCGGCTGCCAACCAGTCTGCCTTATATCTTCTCCGCACTGAAAATCTCGACCTCGCTTGCCATCGTCGGAGCGATTGTCGGCGAATTTGTCGGGGCCAATAAGGGGCTGGGTTATGTGGTGCTCGTCTCCTCCTATCATATGGACACCCCGGTGATGTTCTCGGCCATTATTGCTTCGGCGCTGTGCGGCCTGCTGCTGTTCTGGTGTATCGGGCTGCTGGAGAAGAAGGTTATTTTCTGGACAAGGAGTGATGATCTGTGATGAAATGCTCGGTGATCAGAATCCCTGCAGGTGCACCGAATGACATGTCCGGCTTGCAGGCGGCGATAGAAGAGGGGCTGTTCCGGCCCGAAGAGGTTGCAGCTGTACTGGGAAAGACCGAGGGAAACGGCTGTGTCAATGATTTCACGCGGGGCTATGCCGTTATGGCGCTGAAGGCATTCTTCGCCGGGGTGTCCCAGGAACAGCGGCCTGCAGAAATATCCTATGTAATGTCCGGAGGGACGGAAGGTGTGCTCAGCCCGCATTTCACGGTAATTAGCCGCAGCGGCCAGGCAGAGACGGGCGTAAATGCTGACGGTCTAAAGTCACTTGCGGTCGGTACTGCCAGAACACGGATCTTCCGGCCGGAGGAGCTGGGCCGGCTCAGCCAGGTGGACGCTGTGGCGGATGCCGTGGCCCGGGCGGTCCTGGATGCCGGAATTACCTCGGAAGCGGATGTGCATTTTGTGCAGATTAAATGCCCGCTGCTCACTGCAGAGCAGATGTATGACGCACACAGCCGTCAGGTATCGCTCGTTACAGAGGATACCTATAAATCCATGGGATATTCCAGGGGTGCCTCCGCACTGGGGGCTGCTGCCGCGCTCGGTGAAGTGGAGCGTTCAGCCTTAACGGAAGCAGATATATGCGTGAACTGGGATAAATTCAGCGCTGTGGCGTCTACTTCAGCCGGAAGTGAGCTTGCCTACTGCGAAGTGATTGTGTTCGGCAATTCGCTGTCTGCGGAAGGCCCGTATCACATCGACCATGCAGTCATGAAGGATGCTATTGACGGCGCAGCGCTGCAGGGCCTGCTGGACCGGTATCCCGGTGAGGAGCTGGTGCAGGTGCTGGCCAAAGCTGAGGCTGATCCGGACGGGGTCATCCGCGGACGGCGCCATATCATGCTGGATGATTCGGATATCAATCATACCCGGCATGCGCGGGCCGTGGTCGGCGGTGTACTGGCCTATGTCGGCGGCGATCCGATGATCTACGTATCCGGCGGAGGCGAGCACCAGGGGCCAAAAGGCGGAGGGCCGGTAGCGGCTGTATTCCGCCGCAGATAGCGGGCTTTCTATCAACCTATACCTATAACTTATACATCATGGAGGAATGGATTATGCATACACAGGAAACGGAAGTGCTGACAGCGGCGGACATGACATGGGAGTTGATGCCGAATCATATTGAGCTCTATCACCGGGAGATAGTCTCGGCAGAGCAGGCGGACCGTCTGGGCATCCGGATGAGCTCGATTCTGTGGGAGAAGCTGGGCGTCGGCGGCCAGGTATTACCGCACCATCATGATGTGGTGGAGATTATTCATATCACTGTGGGGGAGGTCAAGCTGCTGTGCGGGGGTGAATGGTACAGCTACCGGGCCGGGGATACCTTCCATGTACCTGCGGGTGTAGTCCACTCCGTTGCGAATGCGGGTGATTCGCCGTCTGAGCAGATCAGTATTTTTGTACCGGCCGAGGCGAATGTACCTGTGAACCATTTTTTTGGCACCACTCTGATCGAGGATGTGTATTCTTCCAAGCTAAAGTAAAGGCGGCGGAGCTATGGGCAGCAATGTAATCACCGGATTGAACTGCAGCGATATTCTGCTGATTCCCGATCTGAAGGAAGCGGTGGTCCTGGCGGGAGCCGGAGGCCTTGGGCGTTATATCAACCGTGTCAATGTGATGGAGGTTCCCGATGTGATTGACTGGGTCCGTCCGGGAGAATTTCTGATTACCAGCGGATTCCCCTTTCACGGCCAGCCGGAGCTCATCACCGAGATTATTCCCCAGCTGAACCAGAAGGGCGTATCCGCGCTTGGGATCAAGACAAAGCGTTATATCGACGAAATTCCGGCACGGGCGCTGGAGCTGGCGGATCAGCTTGATTTCCCGATCTTCGAGCTGCCGGCGGCTATCTCCTTCTCCGACGTTGTACGTGACATTATGGAACGGGTGCTTGTGCAGGAGGCCAGGGAGCTCTCCCAGCTGCAGAGCCGCTTCCAGAAGCTGTCCAAGCAGCTTCTGCATGGCGACGGCATCGAGGATTTCCTGCTGACGCTGGATGGTATGCTGCATAATCCGGTTGTGCTGCTGGATGATACCGATCAGGTCCTCTGTTCCCCGCAGGCAGAGGCGCTGGAGCTGGCAGAGCAGCTTCCGTTATGGATGCAGCTGCGCCAGGAGGGCAGTCTCGGGATTACCTTCCTGACGGTGGGAGAGCGGCGGATCCGCGCCTATGTATCGTCCGTCCATGACAAGGGAGTGGATCAATGCCTGCTGGTGCTGCTGGAGTGGAACCGCGAGCTGGCGGTTGTAGATCAGTTAACCATTGACCGGGTGGGGGTACTGGTCGGGCTGGAGATGATCAATGCCGGTGCCCGCCGGGAGGTTGAACTGAAGTATGTGGACCAGTTCCTGCAGGACTGGATCAGCGGGCGGATTGCCGCAGCCGAGGATTTGAAGCTGCGGGCCGAGGCCTGCGGCTGCCCGCTTCCTGAGCGCCCGCTGCGCGCCGTAACCGTCGGCTGGCTGGAGGAGAAGCCGGAGCTTAAGCAGCTGCAGCAGGCGGTGAAGCGTGTGCGGGCCCGGGGGGATCTTCAGCATGTGAAGCTTACGATCCTTGAAGGAGAATTGGTTCTGACGGTTCCGGAGCAACCGGATATTCCATTGGAGGAAACCCTGGGACGACTGCTGGCTGAGATGAACCGGGTGTTTGCCAAGCAGAGCTGCGCCTTCTGCATCGGAGATCTTGCGGAAGGTCCCGACCAGGTGCGCTTCAGCTATGAGTCCGCCCGCAAAATCGCCCGTATCCGCGAGGTCAGCGGTTACAGCGGGGCTTATGTGGATTACCGGAAGCTGGGTGTCTTCCGGCTGCTGTACCATTTGCCGGAGCTTGCGGAGATCAGCGGGTACAGGGACCAGTACATCGTTCCGCTGCTGGAGTATGACAGCAAGCATGGCGTGTCCCTCGTGCAGACGCTCCAGCTGTATTTCAAGTGCAACCGCAACATCAAACGGACCTCAGCCGAGCTGTTCACCCATTATAATACGGTCACTTACCGGATAGAACGGGCCTGTGAGCTGCTGGGACTCAGCCAGAATGACGGTGACGATATGCTGGAGCTGCAGCTTGCGCTTAAGCTGCACGAGATGAGCAGCGGCCGCAGGATGCGTACGGATTCGCAGGATTCGCAGAGAAGGAGATGAAGCATCATGACGGCAACAACTGAATTTCCCGCCAGGCTGACCGCAGGCTGGCTGCGCGGGCAATATTTGAGCGGTGCGCTGGACCCGGAGGAGGTGGTCCGGGAGATCATCCGCCGCGCTGCACGCGACAAGGGAATGAACATCTGGATTAAGCCGCCCGCCGAGGCGCATATCCTTCCCTTTCTTGAGAGGCTCAGAGGGATGGACCCGCAGAGCCATCCGCTGTGGGGAATCCCGTTCGCGGTGAAGGATAACATCGATGTGAAGGGGCTGCCTACAACGGCGGCTTGTCCTGAATTCGCCTATCAGCCGGATCACGATGCGGCGGTAGTCGCGAGGCTGGTCGCTGCGGGTGCGATCCCTGTCGGCAAAAGCAACCTGGACCAGTTCGCCACCGGTCTCGTCGGTGTGCGCAGCCCTTATGGCGAGACGCATAACGCCCTGCGCCCGGAATACATCAGCGGCGGCTCCAGCGCCGGATCAGCCGTGGCCGTCGCCCGCGGCCAGGCCGTGTTCAGCCTGGGCACCGATACCGCCGGCTCGGGCCGCGTGCCTGCCGCGCTGAACGGGCTGGTCGGCTATAAGCCCAGCCTGGGCGCCTGGCCGGTGCGCGGGGTAGTGCCCGCTTGTGCCAGCCTGGACTGCGTCACCGTGTTCGCGCACAATCTGGAGGATGCCCTCGCGGTGGACCGCGCCGCGCGCGGCTTCGATGAAGCTGACCCCTGGTCGCGTTCCGTGAAGCTGGGGCCCGCCGCTCTTCCGGCGAAGCTGCTGCTTCCGGAAGCCCCGCCAGAGTTCTATGGCCCCCATGCCGGAGAATACCGGGAGGCCTGGGGGCGGGCCGAAGCAGCCGTGCAGGCATTGGGGCTGCCGGTTGAACGGGTGGACTGTACGCTGTTCTCCAAAGCGGCAGCTATCTTGTACGAGGGTCCCTGGGTAGCCGAGCGCTGGGCCGGTCTGGGTGAGTTCGTGGAGAATCACCGTGAAGCTGTGCTGCCGGTTACGGAGTCCATCTTGTCTTCCGGGGCGGCCGGGCGCCATACGGCCGCGAGCCTGTTCCAGGCCATGCACTTGCTGCAGCGTTATAAGCGGGAAGCGGAGCTGCTGCTGAAGGATGCCGTGCTGGTGCTCCCGACCTGCGGCGGAACCTGGACCCGGGAGCAGGTTGCTGGTAATCCGGTAGGGGCCAACTCCGATATGGGGCGCTATACCAACCACTGCAACCTGCTTGATCTGTCAGCCGTGGCGGTTCCTGCCGGGGATGCGGCGGAGGGCCTGCCGTTCGGCATCACGATGTTCGCGCTGGCGGACAGCGAGCATCTGCTGGCCGGAGCGGGCGCAGAGCTTCTTGGAGAGAGCGGTCCGCCGGAAGGTGCTGCTGACGAGGCGGCATCTCCCGGTATGATGACACTGGCTGTCTGCGGTCTTCATATGCGCGGCTTCCCGCTGGAGAAGCAGATGCTGGAGCATGGCGCCCGGTTCTGGCAGGAGGCGCGGACGGCCCCGTGCTATGAGCTGGTCAAGCTCCAGACGGTGCCGCCGAAGCCCGGCTTGCTCAGACAAGCGGCAGGCGGAGGCTCTGTCGAGCTGGAGCTGTGGCGGATGCCGGCGGCATCGCTGGGCGCATTCGCGTCGCTCATACCCGCTCCGCTGGGCCTGGGGCGGGTGGTGCTCGAAGACGGCCGGGAAGTGACCGGCTTCATCTGCGAAGGCTATGCCGCCGCCGGAGCCGAGAACATTACGGCGTACGGGGGCTGGAGATATCTTCCTGTGAATTGAAAGATGGTTCCTGTTGGAGCGCGCGAACGCCCCGCAAGCAGAAGTATTGCTTGCGGGGCGATTTGATATGCCTGATAAGCGGTGTAGATTCCAGGCTGCTCATGGGGGTTTTTGGATATTCCGGAAGAAGGCAAGCTATAATAATTACGCAGTGCCCCGATTGCGGTGCATGCGGTATGCGGTAAGCGGTATGCTTAATTGCACTTTGTACAACTAAATCCTCTGAATTACGACTGATCCTCCATTTAGTTGTATTTCGTACAACTAAACTGCTCTATATAGATTGGGTTTCACTCATTAGGGCAAATTTAGTTGTACAGAATACAGTTATTAGAGGAAAGCCATCCTTTTTGCTGTTTTTAATTGTACAGAATAGAACTATCACTGAACGTTCACTTAGAACTGAACTTCACATAATTGATGAATTGTTGAATGGATCACTTCTTTAGTTCTGATGTTGTACTAGCCCCCACCCAAAAAAAAGGACGCTCCCCAGCTTATAGCTTGTGGGAGAGTCCTTTTTGTATGAAGCGTATAGCGCGCGCCGGTGTAGCCTTGGCCGGCTGAGCTGCGGCGGAGATTGCCGCATAATCGGCACGTTCGATCTCTTCAAGAATCCGGTTCAGATGCGAGAACACCGCGCCAAGATCACGGAATGCGGCGAGCGGGCATTGGCCCTGCAGCTCAGAGAACCAGGCCAGCTGCACATCACGGGCGCGGCGCAGGCTCTCGGGGAGCGAACGTCCGCATTCCGCATCCGACAGCGTCCGGGTGCCGTATAAGGCAATGCAGTCTGCCGTTGCCGTTACCACCTCTGTCATCCAGTCGGCTGCGGCATAATGGGCGGGCAGCAGAGAGATCTCCTCGGCAATGCCTTTGACGTAGGAATGCACCCTGCTAAGATGGGAGGTTGCCTGTGACAGCGTACCGAGCTCTTTGCGGCACTGGTAATGGGAGAGCGTGAAGTGCAGCTCCTTCTGCAGCTGCGTACTCTTGCCCAGCAGTTCACCGGAAAGCTTAAGTGCGGTCAGCGCCTGTGCGGCATCCCGTCCCCCGGAAGTTAGACCGGTTAAGGCATCAGACAGTGTCAGGCTGCCCTTCAGTGCCAAGTCCTTGACCTTGACGAAGCTCTTGGGCGGAACGATAATCATATTTATGATTAAGGCAATCAGCACGCCGATCAGGGTCTCGGCGACTCTCCAGACGATGTACCCATCATGATAGAAGGTGAGCGCCAGAACGGAAGTGACGCCAACCTGTGAAACGGCCTGGATATTAATCCGGCAGGCGGTGGCTACGCCTATGCCGAGCAGCAGCATCAGCAGGATCGAGAGCGCACCAACATCGAAGAAGCGGCCCACGACCAGGCTGGCGATTCCGCCTAGCACAATACCGAGCAGCCGGTATGCCCCTTTTTCAAGGGAGGCTTTGACACTGCTCTGGGTGATAAGAATCGCCGCAAGCGGCGCAAAGTACAGATAACGGTCGCCATACAGGCTGTGTACCGCGAGCCAGGATAGTGATGCAGCAAGGGTAACACGTATCATATAAAGGGATAATCCGAACTTCTCAAGGCGGTCTTGTAACCCCTCGTTCATGGTAGTCATCTTCTTTCGCAAATGTAAGAAAAATTTTATGTTTTTCAGCCGTTTTCATTATAGCACCTCAAAACAGGCCCCGCCGGGTCCATTTTTTACGAACTTGTTAAGTTTATGTGCTGGATTTAACATTGTAAGCTATCGCATATATCGAATGATTCCTTTATGCTATATATATTGAAGTCTGTCGAACCAGGGGAGGAATTGTCGCTTATCCGCGCTGGGCATGCTGCTTATGGATTGTCTCCCGCAAGAAGCGGGTAAAATAGGTTGTACTACATAAGGTAAGGGAGGTTGTTAGCTATAGCTACCCCGGAAGGCACTATTATTTCATTTGATCAGGTTATCAAGCAATATGACGACGAAGAGGCTGTACTCAAAGGCGTGAGCTTCGAAATTGAACGCGGTAAATTCTATACTCTGCTGGGCCCCTCGGGCTGCGGGAAAACGACCATTCTGCGACTCATCGCCGGCTTCGCCGAGCCGACTGAAGGTTCCATTTATCTGAACGGTAAAATCATCAACCACATTCCCGCCAACGAACGGCAGGTTAATACGGTATTCCAGGACTATGCGCTGTTTCCGCACCTGAACGTATTTGAGAATGTGGCTTTCGGACTGCGGATTAAGAAGCTTAAGAAGGATGTCATTAATCAAAAGGTGCAGGAGGCGCTGCGCTTCGTCAATCTGGTCGGCTATGACCAGCGGGCCATTAATGAAATGTCCGGGGGGCAAAGACAGCGGGTCGCGATTGCGCGCGCGATTGTCAACGAGCCGCAGGTTCTGCTGCTGGACGAGCCGTTATCGGCACTGGACCTTAAGCTGCGCACGGAGATGCAGTATATTCTGCGAGAGATGCAGCAGCGGCTGGGCATCACCTTCATTTTCGTTACCCATGACCAGGAAGAGGCGCTGGCGATGTCAGACTGGATCTTCGTCATGAACGGCGGAAAGATTGAGCAGAGCGGTACGCCTAACGATATCTACGATGAGCCGATCAACCGGTTCGTGGCGGATTTCATCGGCGAGTCGAACATCGTGCCGGGCGTAATGATTGAGGACTATGTGGTTGAATTTAACGGCCATCGCTTCGAGTGTGTCGATGCCGGTCTGAAACCGAATGAATCGGTGGAAATTGTGATCCGCCCTGAGGATCTGGAGATTGCCACCGTAGAAGCGGGCAAACTGAAGGTGCGCGTGGATTCCCAGCTGTTCCGCGGTGTGCATTATGAGATCAGCTGTTATGACGGTTCCGGCCACGAATGGCTGGTCCATTCCACCCGCAAGGCGGAGGTAGGCAGCGAAATCGGGCTGTATTTTGATCCGGAGGCGATCCATGTTATGCGCTTCGGTGAAACGGAGGAAGAGTTCGACAAACGTCTGGAGGCTTACGGCGAGGTGGAGAGCCATGAAGAGTAAGGGCAAGTCGTATTATCTCATCCCGTATTACCTGTGGATCGCGCTGTTTGTCATCGCACCGGTGCTGCTGGTTATCTATTATTCCCTGTTCGATCTGGACGGAAAGCTGACGCTGGATAACTACGTCAATTTCTTCACACCGGTATATATGAGAATGATGATGAATTCCTTCTGGTATGCTTTCCTGATCACGCTGTTCTCACTCTTGGTGGCGTACCCGGCAGCCTATCTGCTGACGCGTACGAAGCATAAGCAGCTGTGGCTGCTGCTGATTATTCTGCCGACATGGATCAATCTGCTGCTGAAGACATATGCCTTCATCGGTATCTTCGGCACCTTCGGCCCGGTCAACAATTTCTTTGATCTGGTGGGGCTCGGGGAGCAGCAGATCCTATTCACAGGCTTCAGCTTTGTGTTTGTATCTGTCTATATTTTCATTCCATTCATGATACTGCCGATCTTCAGTGCACTGGATGAGATGAATCTGTCGCTGGTGGATGCCGCGCGTGATTTGGGCGCCTCCGGCTGGACGACATTCCGGCGGGTTGTATTTCCGCTCACGATCTCCGGGGTCCGCTCTGGCTGCATGGCGGTATTCATTCCCGCGCTGTCGCTGTTTATGATTACGCGTCTGATTGCCGGCAACCGGGTGATTACACTCGGCACCGCCATTGAGCAGCATTTCCTGGTCACACAGGATTGGGGCATGGGCTCCACGGTAGCGGTATTCCTGATCGCCATTATGGCGCTGTTCATGATTCTTACGGGCAGCTCGCGGAAAGGAGGACGCGCGTGAAGAGCAAGAATAGAAACAAAATTAAAAATAAAAACGGGATCGCAAATATATATCTGGTGCTGGTCTTCCTGGTTCTGTACGCGCCGATTTTCTATCTGATGTACTACTCGTTCAACAGCGGCGGCACCATGCATGAATTCGAGGGCTTCACGCTGGATTATTACCGCGAAGTCGTGGCCGATACCCGGCTGATGATTATTATGATTAACACACTGGTCATTGCGTTGCTGTCCTCGGCGATTGCAACGCTGATTGCGATCATCGGGGCACTGGCGATTCAGCATGTCCGCAGCCGCCGGGCCAAGAATACGCTGCTCTCGCTGAATAATGTGCTGATTGTCAGCCCGGATGTAATTATCGGAGCCTCATTCCTGATCCTGTTCACGATTGTCGGGATCAAGCTGGGCTTCACCTCCGTTCTGCTCTCGCATGTGGCATTCAGCATTCCGATTGCCGTTATCATGATCCTGCCGCATCTGCAGGAGATGAGTCCGACACTGACCGACGCCGCCCGTGACCTTGGGGCTACCCGCCGCGATGTGCTGACGAAGGTGATTCTGCCGATCATCAAGCCGGGGATCTTCAGCGGATTCTTCATGGCCCTGACCTATTCCCTGGATGATTTCGCAGTAACCTTCTTCGTAACAGGTAACGGATATTCCACACTGTCCGTTGAGATCTATTCCCGGGCGCGCCAAGGGGTCTCATTGTCGATTAACGCACTGTCGACACTGATCTTCCTCTTCACGATCCTGCTGGTAATAGGCTACTACTACCTTAACCAGCGGAAGAGCCGCCCGGCTATGCATATTGCAGAACAGGTAGCAGAAGCGGGGGTGCCTAGATGAAACAGCTGGTAAATACGTTTCTGGCGATTCTGATCGTCGCATTCGGGCTGATGTTCCTGGCCTCCCGGCTGAACTCGGCCGAAGGCTATTCCGGCGGCAATACGCTGACGATCTATAACTGGGGCGATTACATCGATCCCGAGCTGCTGGAGCAGTTCCAGGAGGAGACCGGCATTACGGTGATCTACCAGACCTTTGACTCCAATGAGGCGATGCTGACCAAGGTTGAGCAGGGCGGTACGGTCTTCGATGTCGTGGTCCCTTCCGACTATGCGATTGCCAAAATGCGCGAAGAAAACCTGCTGCTGCCGCTGGATCACAGCAAGCTTCCGAATCTGGCCAATATCGGTTCCAAATTCATGGACCTGTCCTTTGATCCCGGCAACCTGTATTCGGTGCCTTATTTCTGGGGGACGGTAGGTATCATCTACAACCCCGAGATGACGGAGGGCATCGATTTCAGCAGTTGGAATTCGTTGTGGGATAAGCGGCTGGACAATAATATCTTCCTGGTCGATGGAGCACGCGAGGTTATGGGCATGGCGCTGAACAGTCTGCACTATTCCGTCAATGACAGGAATGAAGAGCATCTGCAGGAAGCGCTGGCCAAGCTGAACCGGCTGTCGCCGAATGTGAAGGCGATCGTCGGCGACGAGATCAAGATGCTGCTGGCGAACGAAGAGGCAGCTGTCGGAATCGTCTGGTCCGGTGACGCTTCGGAGATTATGGATGAGAACGACAAGCTGGATTACGTTGTGCCGGAGGAAGGCTCGAACATATGGTTCGACAACATGGTCATTCCTCGCGGAGCAGCCAATATCGAAGGCGCCCATGAGTTCATTAACTTCATGCTCCGCCCGGATGTGGCGGCGCAGAATACGGAATACGTCGGCTACTCTACGCCGAACGTTCCTGCCCTGGATCTGCTGCCGGAGGACATCTCCGGCGACGAGCGCTTCTACCCGCCCGCCGAGATCACAGACCGGCTGGAGGTCTACGACAACCTCGGCAAGCGGATGCTTGCCCATTATAACGAGCTGTTCCTGAAGTTTAAGATGAATAAGAAGTAGGTTGTTGGTCATTGAGTGCCCGCATGCGGAGGTTTCGCATGCGGGTGTTTTTTTGCTGGGGGGGGGTAGGGGGAGCTTCTGCGGAGCGGGATGGCTGGAAGGGGAGGGGAGTAAGGTGAGGCTGGAAAGCTAGGACCTGAAGGAGGGCGGGAAGGACGAAGCAGGAAGGATAAGGACGGAAAGAGGGCGGGAAGTAAGCTGGAGGGATAGGGCCGGAGGGGGGCTAGAAGAGCGAAGCCGGAGGCTAGGGCCTGAGCACAGGTGGGGGACATGACTTGTTGAAGAATCGTATGGCCCTCACCCGCTACTGAAGCTATAGGAGGCAGTATTAGTTGGATTTTCTCCACTTGCTGATGAACAAATAAACCCTGCGAATACAGCAGTTGGATAAATAGCACTTAAATGATTACATTTCACCCAAAGTAGCTGAAATCACCCGAATTAGATGCTGTTTTTCCACTTGCTTGCACACGATTCTACGAAATCGATAAATTAAGGTACCTTTTTCCACTTACTGTTACAGCAGTTGATCACAGGCCCCGCTGCAGATTGCAGATTACCCATGAATGTTGACCTGGCAAGCTAATTAAAGTATTCCAGCACACCGGTCCTCAGCTCATACCTTGCGGTCCGTTCCTGATTGCTGGTGGGGACGGGAAGGAGCCAGCCTTTGTCAGCCAGATTGTGTAGAGTACGGACCGCAGTTCTGTAATCGACGGTGAAATGCTGCTTAACATCCTGAGGACGGATGGGCCGGGCGAGTTGAATGGCAGCCGGAGTACCTCCTGTTCCATAAGCTGCACACGGGATACAGGTGCATCAGCAGGCTGATATCTGCCCAGCACCATTCGCAGCAGGGTCATACAAAGCTCAGGACGCTGCTCAACATCATCGTACGCGAATGAAATCACATGATAGCCCATGGCATACAGGAACGTTTCGCGGTTTAGCTCATTGCAGTATTTTTGACGGTCCATGTCGCGTACATGGGAAGAATACCCTTTGATCTCGATAAGCAGCTTTACGTATCCGGGCAGCCAGACAAAATCTGCGTAATAAGATCTTCCCCGCCAGTCCATGACCTCGTATTCCGGATGCAGCCCTTCAAAATGTCCCCGCAGCGGCCACCAGACTTTATTCAGAAACAGGATCTCGGCATGCCTGAGCCCCCGCTCCAAGCGCGCCCGGCGTTCTCCATCAGGTCTGCTGCTCAGATGCCCGTTGATAAATTTCAAATGCGCTTCTTCAAATATCATTACGCTCCAACCTCCCCGGAAAAATAGAAAACGCCCCGGCTTCCCCAATGGGGGCAACCGGGACGTTCTTCGTCTCGCTGTTATTAAGTATAGGTTAAAAGCTTGAGTATGACCAGAATGCAGAAGATAAAGCTCCTATTTCACACCGACCCGCATCCGGTAGCTAATCAGCACCTGCAATGTCCGGCCTCGGAAGTAGTTCTTAACCTCTGCCGAGAACTGAGCAATCTCTTGCTCAAGTGAGGCCGGGCTAAGCTTCAGGACAGTCTGTATCCCGCCTTGGCTGAGGGCCAATCCGATATAGCGCTCTGCATCGCAGGCTTCTGTGTTGTGAAAAACAATTTCTCTCGCGTAAGTGAAGCATCCGCTGGCTTTGATCCGGCCCAGATGTCCTTCCTTGTCCCATTTGCGGGCCTGATCGGAATCAGGCTGGAGCTCCGTAAGCAGGGCGTCTGAAGTGGCAATCAGCCCATTGTATCGGACTTCAATAGAAGGGTGCAGTACCAGAGGCCAATCGCAGTCATAGGCCGCGAACACTCCACCCGGACGCAGGCAGCGGGAGATTTCCTGAAGTGTGCTGTCCGGGTCCATCCAATGGAATGACTGTGAGCAGGTGATGATGTCCACACTCTCTGAGGCGAAGGGAAGCTGATTGGAGAAGCCTTGCACAAAAGACAGCACCTCCGTGCCATTTTCCAGGCGGTTCAGCTTCTCCTTTGCCTTGCTCAGCATATCGGGATTAGGTTCCACCCCGGTCACGGATTCGGCGGCTTCCTTCCACAGGAAGGTAGATAGACCGGTGCCGCAGCCTATATCAGCGACCACGGCCGGACGGCGGCCCAGGTAATTGCTCAGCAGTTCAATAACCAGCGGGGGCGCTTCGGGCCGGTAACGGTCGTACTCGTCCTGGTATCCCAGGAAACGGTCAATATTGGCCTTGCTGTTGCCTGTTGGAATCATAGGAATCAGCCTCCATATGAGTTTTGTTTGTTCTTTTAATATAAATAGTCCAAGCTAGCGCAGCAATTCCGGATCAATAGCAGGTACAAGGCCTTCGGCAGCGGCACGGGTCAGCAGGGCAGAGATTGCCGCGTAGCCGTCCTCGCCCAGATTCATCGTGAACTCGTTGACGTAGAGATCAATATGCGATTTGGCTACTTCCGGGGAGAGCTCCTGGGCATGGCTTAGGACATATTCCTGGCAGACCAGCGGATGATCCCATGCATATTGCAAAGAACTGCGGATCCAGCCGGTAATGGCCTCGTGATCCAGGTCACGGCGGGCGATAATTGCACCGAGCGGAATAGGCAGGCCGGTGTCGCTTTCCCACCAACTGCCGAGATCAGTCAGCAGGTTAAGATTATAGGAAGGGTAGGTGAAGCGTGCTTCATGAATAACCAGTCCGGCATCGATCAAGCCGTTCTGTACAGCAGGCATGATCTCATCGAAGGGCATGACGACGATCTCGGCCGGGCCGTCCGGTACCTGCTGTGCGGCCCACAGCCGGAAGAGCAGGTAGGCGGTGGAGCGCTCGCTCGGCACGGCTATGCGGCGGCCGGACAGCTCGCGCGGATGTTTGATGGCGCCTGCGCCTTTGCGCGTCAGCACGAGCGGGCCGCAGCCCCGTCCAAGCGCACCGCCGCAAGGCAGCAGCTTGTACTTTTCCAGCACCCAGGGAAGGGCGGCGTAGGAAATCTTAAGCACTTCCGGCCCGGTGCCGTCTGCAGCCAGCCCGTTGGTAATATCGATATCCGCAAAGGTCACCTCCAGCTTGGGAGCATCCGGCACCAGCCCGTGCGCCCAGGCATGAAATACGAAGGTATCATTGGGGCATGGAGAAAAAGCAATATGAAGTTCGGTTGTCATTACAGCACCTCCAGTAGAATAGCCGCTGCCGCTGTGAGGGCGTCCAGGGCTTCTTTGATCTTCCACGCGGCCCGGTCGCGCGGGCCGACCGGGTTCGAGATCGCGCGCAGCTCCAGCGCCGCGATCCCCAGCGCCTGGGCGGCCACGGCGACCCCGTGGCCTTCCATCGCTTCCGCCGCCGCCTGCGGATGGCGCGCGGCAAGCTCCGCGGCCGTCCCGGCGGTGCCGGTCGCGGTCGACACGGTAAGCACGGTGCCCGTGCTTACCGTGAGCCCGGCCGCTGCCAGCGCGGCCGCAAGGGCCTGGACCGTGCCGCCCGGCGCAAGCACGGACACGCTGCCGAAGCCGAGCTCGGCAGCGCTGCGGAAGCCCACCGGCGTCTCGGCGCCGAGGGCCGCGTCAAGCATCTCGCTGGCGACGACCAGCGAGCCTACGGGCGCCCGGCCGGGGAAGCCGCCGCCGATCCCGGCGCTGATGACGCAGCCGTAGGAACCGGCTGCCAGAGCTGCGGCGGTTCCCGCCGCAGCCGCAGCGGTGCCGGCGCCCGCTGCGATGACATGGAACCTGCGGCTGCCCTGCAGGCCGAGCAGGACGGCATCCCGCTCGGCCGCGACAGCGGTCACGATCAGCACATTAGCACCCGGTGGGATAAGCCGGGCAGCATTACCGGACGCGTCCCGCACCGCCCCATCCAGCACGGCTGAACCGTGTTCTGCTAAATCCTGCTCTGCTGTACCCAGTACAGCAGAATTCCCTTCCGCTGTATCGCGGCCCCGGGCTTCCCATTCTGGTAGTTCCGTTGAACCCATCCCAGTATTGCCTCCTTTATATGTAATGAACTGCTTCCTTATATTCGCACCCAAAAGGATACGCCGTTTTGGGAGTGAGGTCAAACCGAGTCCTTGCTGTAACCTGTCTTTATTAAGCGAACTCAAGCTGTATCTAGATTGATTTGAAGGAATTTCTGAAACAGATGTTTAGTCGAACTGTAATTAAATCATCCTAAGCCCAGGCCTGGTGTTATTTTCACACAACTTCCTATATAGTCACCATATACAATCTGGTATTTAAAAAATCTTCCCCTAATCAGTTGACAATAAAATCAGCATGCTGTATATTTATCTTAACTTAAAGATAATTAACTTAAAGATAAACGCGAACACGATAGGAGGTGCACATAATGAGCGGCAATAAGGAGACAATAGGCACAACAAACGCAGCAGGCACAGCAACTGACAGTACAATCGATCAGGAGCAGGCGGCATCACTGAAATTATTCGTTGTTCTATCCAAGGCTTACAAGAGCTTGATGGATCAGGCGGTGAAGGATATGAAGAGCCACGGGCTGGCATCGGCGGAGTTCATGGTGCTGGAAGTCCTGTATCATAGAACACGGATTCCACTACAGCAGATTGGCGAGAAGATTCTGGTCACCAGCGGCAGCATCACTTATAACATCGATAAGCTGGAGAAGCGCGGATTGCTGAAGCGCGTTCCATGCGAGGACGACCGCCGTGTAACTTATGCCGAGATTACGGAATCAGGGCGCGAGCTGTTCGATGATATTTTCCCCCGTCATGTCAGTTCCATACACAGCCTGATGGGCGGACTGGACAGTGAAGAGAAGGCTCAGGCGACTCAGCTGCTGAAGAAGCTGGGCAAGGGCGTATAGAAGACCGGGAATAGCACAGCGGGTTTCTGAAACGGCCGGCTGGATCTCGATAGCTGACTGTTAGCTTAGCTTTAGCAGCAAGATGAGCATTGATGATCAGGCACAGGCCGTCCATAAATTTAACAGTGTAATACTGAATTGGTATTCAATGAAATGCCAAGTCCCCGAATGGCGGGCGAATTATATATAGATCAGCAGGACCCAAAATTTTTTAGCCAATATCTTAACGTTAAGATAATTAAAATCGAGAGAATGGAGAGTGTTTAAAATGGTTAGTGTAGGTTTATTGTTGATGAGATTGGTAATTGGTGTAGCGTTTATCGGGCATGGTGCACAGAAGCTGTTCGGCTGGTTCGGCGGTTACGGCCCCAAAGGTACAGGCGGCTGGATGGAGTCGATCGGCATTAAGCCCGGCGTACGGATGGCAGTATTGGCAGGTCTGATGGAGCTGATCGGAGGCCTGCTGTTCACACTTGGTCTGCTGACTCCGGTGGCTGCTGTGCTGATTGCCGCAACCATGCTTGGCGCGATTGTCAAAGTCCATGCTCCTAACGGATTCTGGTCTACGGCTAACGGGATCGAGTTTCCATTAACGGTGCTGGTGGTTGCGGTCGGAGTGGCACTGGCGGGTCCGGGTTCGATTTCACTTGATGCACTTTTCTTTAAATAAAATAGCGGGTACGCCAGGCAGACGTCAAGATAGCATCCTCATTTTACGAAAGAACAGATTGTACAACACACCCAATTTCAGGAGGTAATTATTATGACTATGCAAACTGCAGGAATTCATCATATCACCGCTTTTGTAGGAGACGCCCAGCGTAACGCTGATTTCTATGCCGGAATTCTTGGACTGCGCCTTGTCAAAAAAACCATCAACTTCGACGCGCCTGAGGTTTACCACCTCTACTTCGGCAATGAGCAGGGTGCGCCGGGTACCATTATTACCTTCTTCCCTTGGTCAACCGGACGCAAGGGAAGAATCGGCGGCGGTCAGGTGGGCGTAACCACTTATGCTGTGCCGGCAGGCTCCATCGGGTTCTGGGAGCAGCGGCTGGCCGCTTATCAGATTCCGGTTACCAAGGCAAGCCGGATTGGCGAGTCTTATCTCTCCTTCGCGGACTTCGACGGTTTGCGGATTGAGCTGGTGGAACGTGAAGAGGGTGCCTTGAGCACCTGGTCCTTCGCCGGAGTACCCGTAGAGCATGCGATCAAAGGCTTCGGAGGGGCTGTCCTATACAGCACTGCACCGGACAAAACAGCAGATACCCTCTCCCGTACGCTGGGAATGGAGCGGATTGCTGAAGGTGACGGCTACATCCGGTACAGAGCTGCCGGTGATATCGGGAATATCATCGATCTGAAGGCTACTCCGGTTCCCCAGGGGGCTGGCGGCACAGGTACCGTCCATCACATCGCCTGGCGCGCCAAAGATGATGCCGAGCAGCTGGAATGGGGCCGCCGCGTACAGAGCCACGGCTACCAGCCGACTCCGGTGCAGGACCGCCAGTACTTCAATGCCATCTACTTCCGTGAGGAAGGCGGAATCCTGTTCGAGATTGCGACCGATCCTCCCGGCTTCGCCCGTGACGAAGCACCGGATGCACTGGGCCAGAAGCTGATGCTTCCGGCATGGTTCGAGCCGCAGCGTGCGGTGATAGAACAGAACCTAAGCCCGTTTGAAATCCGCGAAATCGGGGTGACGCAGAAATGAGTATGACTCATGTATTCCATCAAGGTACCGATTTGAAGCTGCCGACACTGGTGTTATTCCACGGTACAGGCGGCAACGAGCATGATCTGCTGCCGCTGGCCGAGCTGCTGGCTCCCGGCGCTTCGGTACTGGGCATTCGCGGCAATGTGCTGGAGAATGGCATGCCGCGCTTCTTCCGGCGGCTGGCTGAAGGAATATTCGACGAGGAGGATCTGATCTTCCGCACTCACGAGGTGAAGCAGTTCCTGGATGAGGCTGCAGCGAAGTACGGATTCGATTCAGGCAATCTGGTTGCTGTGGGTTACTCCAACGGTGCGAACATCGCAGGCAGCCTGCTCTTCCACTACGGAGGCCTCTTCCGCGCGGCGGTCCTGCTGCATCCGATGGTTCCGCTGCGGGGCCTTGCGATTCCGTCGCTGCAGGGGGTTCCGGTCTTTATCGGGGCAGGGACCAATGATCCGATTATCCGCTCTGAAGAGACCCGTGAGCTGGAATCCCTGCTGAGCGGCGCGGGAGCCGAAGTCACCTCGCACTGGGGCAATCAGGGACACCGCTTGAGCACCGCCGAAGCTGAAGCGGCCAGGGACTGGCTGGCCAGTCTCACAGTTTCCGGACAATAAATATAACGATACAGACAACCGCCTGCAGGAGCTGCTGATCAGTGATATGATCGGCTGGCCGGTTCCTGCAGGCGGTTATTTGCGATATAAAGGTATAGGTCCGATACATTTGCTTCCCTCTTCTATTCCCCGTTAATGCATAAAAGCATTGAACTTTCAGGCTGCGATCAGGTAGTATGAAGAATAAAAAACGGACCTGAGCAAAACAGATTTGCTGTCTTTTAAAGGGGTGCCAAGAGAAAGGTTGCGTCACTATTCATGATTAAGCAAAACCATATTTCAAGCCTTGCGGAGGGCGGGCCATCGAAGAAACAGCGGCTGCAGCTGGCGGTCATTCTGGGGGCCATCGCCACGATTGGCCCTCTGTCGATTGATATGTATCTGCCTGCTCTGCCTGCGCTTAGCGCCCATTTCGCTACCAGCCCGGCCATGGTGCAGCTCAGCCTGACCTTCTTCCTGCTGGGACTGGCCTCGGGCCAGCTGGTGGCCGGACCGCTCAGCGATGTGCATGGACGCCGTGTTCCGCTCTTTATCGGTATGGTGATTTACGCGTTATCGTCACTGCTCTGTGCGTTCAGTCCTTCTATCGGCCTGCTGGTATTTCTGCGGTTCATCCAGGGGCTGGCCGGATCGGTGGGTGTGGTCATCTCCCGGGCGGCGGTCCGTGATATGTACAGCGGCTCGGAATTAACCAAGTTCTTCTCGTTGCTGATGATCGTCAACGGGCTGGGGCCGATCTTCGCTCCTGTCATCGGGGGACAGCTGCTGAGAGTAACCACCTGGCAGGGCGTGTTTATAGTATTGTTTGTGTTCGGACTGCTTTTTGCGGCCATTATTCTGCTGCGTCTGCCGGAGACATTGCCCAAAGAACGCCGGATCAAAAGCGGACTCAAAGGAACGCTGCTCACCTTCCGTATCCTGCTCGGCAATGCCAAGTTTATGGGCTATGCCCTCTCCCAGGGCTTTGTTACAGCAGCCATGTTCGCTTATATATCCGGTTCTTCCTTCGTATTGCAGATTATTTACGGGGTATCGCCGCAAATGTACAGCCTGATCTTCGCTGTTAACGGGCTCGGCATTATTATCTCCGGGCAGATTGCCGGCCGGTTGTCGGGAAGAGTCGGGGAGCGCAAGCTGCTGATTAGCGGCCTGCTGCTCTGTACATCCGGCGGTGTCCTGCTGCTGGTTACCCTCCTTGCCGGAGGCGGACTGCTGCCGATTCTGGTCTGCCTGTTCGCTGTGGTCTCCAGTGTGGGTCTTGTGAGCACAACCAGCTTCTCGCTTGCCATGCAGGATCAGGGGGAAACGGCAGGGAGTGCCTCTGCGCTTCTGGGTCTGCTCCCCTTGCTGCTGGGCAGCTGTGCTGCACCGTTAGTTGGACTTGGCGGCAGCGGCTCTGCAGTGCCGATGGCGCTGGTCATTGCG
This sequence comes from Paenibacillus borealis, assembly GCF_000758665.1. Classification (NCBI taxonomy): domain Bacteria; kingdom Bacillati; phylum Bacillota; class Bacilli; order Caryophanales; family Paenibacillaceae; genus Paenibacillus; species Paenibacillus borealis. The sequence goes on along the minus strand of NZ_CP009285.1, from coordinate 7,796,658 downwards.
GGAGCAGGCGCCCTGTCCATTCTATCGTATGCGCTGCTCTGCAGAAGGACGGACAAGCCATGAGCCGCAAGGATTTCTCGGTACTGCTGCTGCTTGCCTTCGCCTGGGGAGCCTCCTTCCTGTTCATGCGGATCGCTTCTCCGGAGCTCGGACCGGTCTTCACGACCGAGCTGCGTGTTACGCTTGCCGGAGCGGCCTTGCTGCTCTATGCGTTTGTGACCCGGCGCAAGCTGGGCATCCTGAAGCACTGGAAGCAGTTCCTGCTGCTCGGTGCCATTAATGCCGCGCTTCCGTTCACCCTGATCTGCATGGCTGAGCTGCATCTGAGTGCTTCGCTGGCGGCAATCCTTAATACCACGACTCCGATGTTTGCGGCCCTTGCCGTCTGGGGAACCCGGCAGGAGAAGCCGGGCCTGGCCAAGTCGGCCGGACTGGTCCTTGGTTTAGTCGGCGTAGCTGTTCTGGTCGGCTGGAGTCCGGTGCCGCTCACAAGTACAGTACTCTTGTCTGCAGGTTTCTCTCTCTGCGCCGCATTGTCCTATGCATTCGGAGGATTGTACGCTTCACGTGTAGGCTCCGGCCTCACACCGCTAGCGCTTGCTGCCGGACAACAGCTGGGGGCAAGCGTGGTGCTGCTGCCGCTGGCGGTTATTTTTGCCCCGGATCATCTGCCGTCTGCCGCCGCTGTATATTCCGTACTCGGTTTGTCGCTGATCTGTACCTCGGTGGCTTATCTGCTGTATTTCCGGCTGATCGCCAGCGTCGGCCCGGTCAAGACCGTCAGCGTCACGTTTCTCGTGCCGGTATTCGGTCTGTTATGGGGAGTGATCTTCCTGCATGAGCCGGTCTATGCGAATACCCTTGCCGGGCTGGTTATCATCCTGCTGAGCGTAACACTGGTTAACCGGAAGCCGGGCAAGTCGTAAAGTAACAGACATTCAGCAAACTTTCAGCGCATTTTAACGTTCTGCTTGGGTGAAAGAGATATATTGGATAGGTGAAAGGAGGGACAAGTATGAATATTTCATCCGTATCCGCTTCAACATCTACCACGTATACTTCCTCCAGTGCAACGGATACAGCTGCGCTTGAGAAGCAGAAGGCGAAGCTGGAAGCTGATCTTGAGAAGGTGAGCTCCAGCAAAGACGACGAGAAGACCAAGGAAACCAAGACCAAACAGCTTGAGCAGCAGATCAAGCAGATCGAAGCGCAAATTGCCCAAAAGTCACAGAGCGCCAGCAGCGCCTCTTCGGCTGGAAGCGCAGCTGCAACACCGGAGAAGCCTGCTGACAGCAGCAAGCTGGCAGCGGCATCTGCGCAGGAAATCGCTACCGCAACCACTGACAGCGAAGGAAGATTTGACATTCGGGTATAACCCCAGTGAACAGCATGCCTGAGAAGAGAACCGCCATTGCCGTGGTGACTGGTTCTCTATTGCGGTATGGTAACCCTTGTGCAGTAAGAAATAGGCATCTGGACTGATTGCAGTCCGGGTGCCTATTTTTTGTACTCGAGGATCAATCATCTTTCGAACTCTTACTGGAATTTTAAGAGTTTCCTTCGGTTTCTCCGGGGTCTGCAGTGATTTATACTTTGCCGGCTGTCTAACTCTGGTGAACATATAACCGTTATACGGGTCATCTGCTGCTGATATTGCTATAATAGGTTTTATGGAAAATGCTGAATATTATTCAGGCAACAAGGATGAATTCAGCAGTAAGGGCAGGTGAAGTCATGCATTCTATGAAACAGAGACTGGAACGCTTCAGATTCGTGCGGCTGCTTCTATCCATCTACCGGATTAAGGCGGTAAGGGCGCTTTTTCCGCTGCTGATTATCGGCCTTGTCTATTGGGAAGGGCAGAATGAGCTGAAGCAGATTCATTTGGGGAAGATCATTCATGAATTAAAAGCAGTCCCCGCGCCGGACATTCTGCAGATGCTGGGTATTTCCCTGCTCTCCGTTGCGGTCATGAGTACTTATGATTATTTAATCCGCGGGCATTTCCGCTTGCAGACCAGTTACTTAAGCACCTTCCGCTATGCCTGGATTGCTAATACGTTCAATAACATGATCGGCTTTGCCGGTCTGGCCGGAGCCGGCCTACGGACACTGCTCTACAAGAAGAACGGTGTGCCTTCGTCCGTGCTGGCACCGGCCATCGTATTTCTGTCACCGCTGATGATTACAGGGCTGTCGCTGCTCTCCTGGGGCACCCTTACCGGACTCCTTCCGGCGGATGCCCTTCTGCATGAACATCGCTGGCTGGTATTTGCGGTGTGGGGAATGGCCCTCTATTTGCCGTTATTTGTGATTCTCCAGCGTTCCTCGCTGTTCGCCAAGTGGATTAACCGGGGGCAGGGCAGAACCTCATGGCTTACGGTAGCGGCTTCCGTAGGAGCTTCCTTCCTGGAGTGGGCTTTTGCCGGACTGACCTTCTGGATGATTGCCGGTCAGCTGCTCGGAGGTGCCCCGTTTGTTACGGTCTTCAGTATTTATGTCGTTGCCGCCATTGCAGGCATTCTAAGCATGGCTCCCGGAGGCATCGGCGCCTTCGACCTGATTGCCTTGCTTGGGCTTACCCAGCTGGGAATCCGGAGCGATCAGGCTATGGCTGTGCTCGTCATCTACAGATTATTCTATTATATTGTGCCCTGGCTGATCGGACTGGCGCTGGCAGCGCTGGAGATCGGCCTGCCTGGTAAGAAGGGGACTGAACGCAGCGGAGACAGAGTCGAAACTCCCGTTACAGTATGGCAGAGAATATGGGGCTGGCCCGGCCAATACACCTTCCTCAGTGACCTGGGAGTCTGGGCACTCGGCAAGCTGGTGCTGGCCAGCGGCCTGATTCTGCTGCTGTCCGCAGCTACGCCTGAGCTGCTCTACCGGCTGCGGATCACGGAGGAGCTGTTGTCCCTGCCGGTCATGCAGATCTCGCATCATCTGTCCGTGCTGATCGGCTTCATGCTGATCCTGCTGTCGCGGGGCATCTCCCTGCGTGTCTACAGGGCCTATGTCTGGACCAGTCTGCTGCTCTTCGGCGGAGCGGTATTTGCCTTTACAAAGGGATTCGATTATGAGGAAGCTCTGTTCCTATTGCTGGTAGCCTTGATCCTCTGGATCTCACGGACCCGGTTCTACCGGATCAGTGTACCGTTCAGTACCAGAAGTATTCTATGGTGGCTGGCCCTGACCTCAGCTGTAGCGCTCAGTTATTACTGGCTGGGGAGCTATTCGCACCACGGCTTCCTGAAGCATCTCCCTGCCGGGATCCGGCCGGAATGGCTGCGGCAGCACAGTAATGTTGCGGTTACGGCTGCAGGCGGGCTGATCCTCTCCTGGCTGCTGCTGACGATGCTTGCAGCCCTCAGGCCGCAGCGCAAGGCAGATGGGCTCTTCGCGGATAAGGATATGGCGCGGCTGGAGCAGTTTCTGGCGGAAGGCTGGGGCAATGCCTTAAGCCATATGCTGTTTCTGGGCGACAAAAGCTTCTACTGGGCCCGGGAGGGCAGAGTATTATTCGCTTTTACCAGAGTGAGGGACAAGCTGGTGGTACTTGGCGATCCGCTGGGGCCGGTGGGCCTGGCCAATGATGCAATCAGCGAGTTCCGCCAGGCGGCGGATTTGTATGGACTCTCCTTAGTGTTCTACCAGGCTACACCGGCCTACCTTCCGGTGTACCACGAGCATGGCTACCGGTTCTTCAAGCTGGGTGAGGAAGCACTGGTGCCGCTTGAGGACTTCAAGGTCAGCGGCCCCCGGAATGCCAACCTGCGCAGTGTGAGAAGCCGGTTTGAACGTGAGGGATATGTCTTTGAGATTGCTGAGCCAACACATTCCCCTGACCTGCTGCAGGAGCTCCGGGCACTGTCCGAGGAATGGCTGGGCGGACGCCTGGAAAAAGGATATTCGCTGGGCTGGTTCAGCAAGCCGTATCTGCAGCTGGCCCCGCTGGCGCTGCTGCGCGCAGCTGACGGGCATATTTTGGCTTTTGCCTCCATTGCCCCGGGCTATGACGGACACAAGACTGTGTCCATTGATCTCATGCGCCACCGCAAGAATACCCCAAACGGGACTATGGATTATTTGTTCCTGTGTCTGCTGGAGTGGGCGAAGTCACGGGGGTTCCGCAGCTTTAATCTGGGGCATGCCCCGCTGTCCAGCGTCGGCCGGAATACCGGAGCGCTGCGTGAGGAGAAGGTGGCCCGCCTGGTCTTTGAACGCGGCGGCCATTGGTACGGATTCTCCGGCCTGCGGCGGTATAAGGAGAAATTCGGTCCCCAGTGGGAGCCGCGGTATCTGGCGTATCCTGCTTCACTTCCCCTTTATCTCTTAACGCTGGATCTGGTCAGGCTGGTGTCCCGTCATCCGGAAGATAAGGAATAAGAACTGGACGGTTCCCCTGAAATGGGAGATACTAATTTTACCAGTAACCGGACCGCAGAACAGTCAACTATAGACTAGGCATCATTTTAGGAGGGCTTCTGTTCTTAGCAGAGCCCTCTTTTTAAGCTTGAAGCTGTAACGGGGATGCTGAAACAGGCAGGGCAGGGTTGCAGGATAATTTGAGGAGGCGGACTGATATGGGGAATGCAGTAATGGAAATTATGGAGAAACGCAAGTCTGTACGGACTTATGAAACCACACCGATTGATACGGCAGCCCATAACTCTATTATGGAGTACCTGGATAAGGAAGAGAATTTGCGCGGTCCTTTTGGCGGGATATCGGGGATTGAATGGATCTGGGCCAAAGGCGGGGCGGGGGAAGGCAAGGGTATGAAGCTGGGCGCTTACGGGATCATTATGAATCCGCAGGCTTATCTGGTAGGCTCCGTGCGTAATGAGAAGCTGGCACTGCTGGAGTTCGGATATACTTTTCAGAAGCTGATTCTTTTTGCGACCGGGCTGGGGCTTGGAACCTGCTGGATTGGCGGAACCTTCAACCGCAAATCCTTCACCCGTGAGCTTGAGCTTGCCGAAGGGGAGATTATTCCCTGCATTACGCCGCTTGGCTACGCACGGGAGAAGCAGCGCCTGCTGGATACGACGATGCGTTATGTGGTCAGAGCTGACAATAAGAAGCCTTGGCAGGAGCTCTTCTGCGACAGTGATTTCAGCAAAAAGCTGACACCGGAAGCCGCCGGAAAGCTGGCCGTCCCCATCGAGATGGTCCGGATCGGACCTTCAGCCTCCAACAAGCAGCCCTGGAGACTTGTCTTGTCTCCAGACCGGCAGATGGTGCATTTCTATCTGCAGCATACGCCTAATTACAGCGGTAACAAGCTTGGGTTCCAGATGCAGCGGATAGATATCGGCATTGCCGCCTGCAATTTCGAGCTGGCCTGCCGGGAGCTGGATATCGCCGGAACCTGGACTATCCAAGATCCGGGCATAGAGGCCGGCAGCCCGCATACGGAATACATGCTCAGCTATACACTTAGCTGATCCGGGAAACCCACCATAACAGGCCCGCTGCCGTCAGGATACATAGCGCAACCCATGTATCGCGTTTGTTCCAGGCGAGCTGATAGACTGGGGTCCGCTGCTTAGCGGGATCATACCCGCGCGATTCAACGGCTGTAGCCAGCTCGTCGCCCAGGGCCAGGACAAGAATCAGCAGCGGCACGATAATCAAAGCAATCTGCCGCGGAGACCAGCGCGTCAGTCCGCGGGCCCGTCTGCCCCGTGAACTCAGCGCCAGCTGCAGCTGTGTCAACTTGCCGAGAATCCAGGGCACGAACTGCAGGGTCACGGATACAGCCAGCGACCAGTTGCGGGTCCGGATTCCAAGATGTCTCAGCGGAGCAATTCCCCATTCCAGCCCTTCGCGCAGCGGAGCGCCGGTAGTCGTCTCGGTGAACAGGAAGCCGAGGACGATCAGCAGCAGAAACCGCAGCACGCTGATCCCTCCGCGCTCAAGTCCCGCAGAACTGAAGCCGAGCGGCCCGAGGCTGAAGCCGGGCGAGTTCCAGCTGAGCCCGGACAGCAGCCAGAGGAACAGAAACATGAGGAGGAACGGGCGGAAGAAGCGGAAGGCTCTCCGCCAGGAAATCCCGGCCGAAACCGTAAGCCCGGCCAGCAGGCCAGCGGTCAGCAGCAGCGGGAGAAAGGTATCCATGCCCAGTACGGTCAATGAACCGATAATCATCCCGAGCCATTTGACCCGGGGGTCCAGTCCCTGCCAGCGTGATTGGCCAGGGGCTTGTTTGATTGATAAGGGTTCAGATGTTGCGGGCTCCCCGTAAATTGCCTGAGGAATCATTGAAGCCAAGGCCTCGCTTGACGGGCCTTGCGTGGCGTCCGATAGACCCGGTGCGGCTCCGCTTGGCGGGGGAGATTCCGTCTCGCTTCGTTGTCCTTCGCCTGGCTCCCTGCGGGCGTCCGCAGGAGTGCTGACAAACTGCGGAACGGGCAGTGGATGCTCACCCAGTCCGGCCAGCAGCTCCTCCAGAGTGTCCGGCAATACTTCAAGCAGGCCGCGTTCCACAAGCCTGCGGCCTATCGAGGCATAAGCCGGAGGCGTGAGACCGGCACCGGTCAGCAGACTGGGATCGGCTGTCAGCGCCGGAGCAGGGCCGTCATAATGGACAGCCCCCTGCTTCATCACGATCACCCCGTCGGCAACCGGCAGAAAGCTGTCCAGATCATGTGTGCCGATGATTAGAGTCAGGCCGCTCTGCCGCAGCTCCTGTACCATTTCCAGCAGCGACTGTGCCGCCTGCGGGTCCAGTCCTGCGGTCGGCTCATCGAGAATGAGAAACCCGGGCCGGGAGGCTATTGCTCCCGCAAGGCAGACCCGCCGTTTCTCGCCTCCGCTTAGCAGGAAGGGGGAACGTGCCGCGTATTCGTCATAAGGCAGCCCGGTCTGGGCGAGGGCGCTGCGGATGATACCGTCCCGCTGCACCTTAGGCACACCGCGCTGTGTCAGGCCGTATTCGATATCCTTGTATACGCTGTCCGCGAACAGCTGGGTTTCCGGCTGCTGAAATACCATAGATACGGTTTCTCCGGCCTTGCGGTCCGCGGGCTCCGTATCTTCATGAATGATACTGCCGGACGACGGTTGCTCCAGTCCGGCGAGCAGGCGCAGCAGGGTGGACTTGCCGCTTCCGTTAACTCCGCAGAGGACTGTCAGCGTGCCTGCATGGATATTTAGTGAGATATCCTGCACTGCGTACCTGCCGTCGTAATGGAAGGAGAGATGCTCTGCCACAATCCTCATAACATCGCCTCCAGCTGCGGCTCGGTCAGCGGGAGCAGATGGAGCGGCCAGCCCTGCCGCTGCAGCAGTCTTCCGATGCGCACTACAGGGGATGGAGTCCAGCCGAGCGTATCCGGCAGTTCCGAGGCGTAGAACAGGGTGCGCGGATCGCCGTCATAGAGCAGCTGGCCATCGCCCATAACGGCAATGCGCGGACTCTCGGCCAGTTCCTCCATCCGCTGCGTGACCCAGAGCACGGTTGTGCCGCTCTTCCATAATTCCCGGGCCAGCCCGAGAATATCCCGTCTTCCCGCAGGGTCCAGCATAGAGGTGGCCTCATCGAAGATGATCATGCCGGCTTCCAGTGCAAGGCAGCAGCCGACAGCCAGGCGCTGGCGTTCCCCGCCTGACAGACTGGCGACATCCGCTTCTGCTTTGTGGGCCAGTCCTACCTGCTGCAGAATATCATGGATTCGCGCAATCATCAGACTCCGGTCCAGACCGCGGTTCTCCAGCCCGAAAGCAATGTCCTCAAAAGGCGTAGAACCAACCGTCTGTGCCTCGGGGTTCTGAAATACCAGTTGGACATGCTGCTTCACAGCCGCGCGGTTCTGAGGCAAGCGCAGATCCAGTCCGGCGACGGACAGACTGCCTCCTGACGGGGTATTCAGTCCGTTGAAGGTGCGGATCAGCGAGGTTTTGCCGCAGCCGTTGGCTCCTGTGAGCGCAACCCATTCTCCCCGCCCGATATGGATACTAATCCCTTGCAGTACCGGGCGCCTGTGCTGGCCATCCCGTAAAGACAAGGTCAAATTATGCGCCCTGATCATCCTCATGCCCGCTTTCCTTACAGCTCTAGTCAACAATCGCTACCCATTATAACAAAGATTTAAGGATTGATGTATCCGGAGGGGGATGTTATAGTGATCCTTAAAAAAAGGGAGGTAATCCCGGCAATGAAGAAATGGACGACCCGCGGCCTGATATTCAGTGCATTATTCGCTGCAGTCATGATAGCCCTGAGCTATTTGAAGATCTCGCTGCCTTTCTCCACAGTACCTATTACAATGCAGACCCTGGCTGTTATGCTGGCAGGTTCCATCCTGGGAGCACGCTACGGCACGCTCGCCGTGCTGATCGTGATCGGACTTGCTGCTGCCGGCTTCCCGGTGATGGGCGGAAGCGGCGGACTCGCGGTGCTGGCTGGCCCGACCGCAGGCTATATATTCTCCTGGCCGTTCGTAGCCTGGCTGATCGGCTTCTTCGCCCAGCGTATTAAGCAGGATAAATATACTTTTGTGAAGCTGCTTGCGGCCAACTTTATTTTCGGTGCGCTGCTTGTCTACCCGGGCGGTGTGTGGTGGCTAGCCCATTCCCTGGGTATGGACTCGCTGTCCAAGGCTCTGACCGCAGGGATGTGGCCGTTCATTCCGGGCGATCTGACCAAGGCAATCCTATGCTCAGCTGTAGTGACGGCAGTGTGGAAGGTATATCCGATCGACCGTATTTTAAACAGTGATACCGGTGTCTGGGCAGACGGGGAGAAGTCAACCATCAGCCGTTAATCCGTAACAGCACAGATCAAATAAAAGAGGTGACTCCACAGCCATTGCGGCCGGGATTCGCCTCTTTTATTTGTGTGTGTTTGGGAAATTATGATATCCGTCTGTAGTCGATAAAACGTGCTTAATGTCTTGGATAAGTTTCTTGGAATTGGAGCAGATCCGCTTGAGGGACGAAAGTGTTCTTGTATCAGAAATCCAACTGAATCCCCCAGAAACCGGGCGAAATGGAAAAATTAAAGGGATAAATCCCATTGATCGCGCCGGAAGTGGACGGTATGGTGAAATCAAGTGGATAAATCCCTCTAATCCCGCCGAAAGTGGGCGAAATGGAAAAATCAAATGGATAAATCCCACTAATCCCGCCGAAAGTGGGCGGTCTGAAGAAATCAAATGGATAAATCCCACTAATCCCGCCGAAAGTGGGCGAAATGGAAAAATCAAATGGATAAATCCCTCTAATCCCGCCGAAAGTGAGCGGTCGGGTGAACTCAAAGTGGAAATGAAGAGCATTAGTGCCCCTGATTTCGCCGGATGCGGGTCAAAGAAAGAAATGAAGAGCAAAAGTGCCCCTGATTTCACTGGATGCGGGCAAAAGGAAGAAATGAGGAGCAAAAGTGCCCCTGATTTCACCGGATGCGGGCCAAAGGAAGAAATGAAGAGCAAAAGTGCCCCTGATTTCGCCGGATGCGGGCCAAAGGAAGAAATGAGGAGCAAAAGTGCCCCTGATTTCACCAGAAGGTTGCCTTAGTAGCAGTCTGAATGGAGCAGCAATACTAAGTGGCCTTTATAGTTTACACAAGCCACACAAGCCGCACAGACCACACAGACCGCACAGACCGCACAGACCGCACAGACCGCACAACTCAGCCTGATCCACCCGTTAGGGCAATTTTGTTCGGACTGGAAATCCGTAGCTTACTCAATCATTTCCGAAATTGGCTGCAAGCAGTCAATCAACGGAAACCGGGTCAGGTTGGCATGAATCTGCCTGATTTGCTCATAGCGGACTTTCAGTCCGCCGGACTAGCTGATGGCTCAAGCAATACCGTAGGTTCTCGCAGAGAATCTGCGAGAAGGGATATGCTTAACCCGTACTCTGCCGTTAGGAGGGCTGTGTTATGGACGTATATGGCTATTGCTGGCCAAGCTCCAATACTCACTCTTCACTCTGGACTCTTCATCTGCACTCTTCACTCTTTCACGCAATCGTCCTCCGGCTCCGGATCAGGCAGAGCCCAGACCGAGACGCTTCCGCCATTAACCGGGAATACCGCCCAGCCGTCTTCTCCGATCGTGACAGTCTCCTGGCGGTTACCGGTCAGATCCTCCCATACTTCCCCGCCGCGCTCTTCGCCGGCGAACATCCGCTTCTCTCCGTTGTCCCCGTTCGAGATCACTACGGCGCAGCCGGAGCCTTCGATCTCCGGAACGCCGCGCCGCATCCAGCCGATGGTGTTGGGATGGTCGAAGTAATCATCCTGTTCACCGTAGGCTTTGTTATAGCGGGCGCAGAGCAGAGGATCGATAGCGTCCTTCTTGCCCTCCACCGGGGCTGGTCCGCCGATACCGTAATAGTCCCCGTAGAAGACGACGGGATATCCGTCTCTCCGCAGCAGGATCAGGGCATAGGCGCTCTGCTTGAACCAGTCGCCGACCCATGATTCCAGCGCCTCATGCGGCTGGGAGTCATGGTTGTCGACGAAGGTGACGGCATTGGCCGGATGCGTCTGGACCAGCGTATCGTCGAAGATATGCGTCAGATCGAAATCCCTGCCCCCCAGCGCAGCCGAGTAAAGCTTGTAGTGCAGCGACACATCGAACAGATCAATCTGGTAATCGACTGTGTTCAGGAATTCGCGGCAGGCTTCCAGATTGGAGTTCCAGAATTCGCCGACAATGTAGAAGTCTTCGCCGCGTTTCTTTTTCATCTCCGCCGCAAATTCCTTGATGAATTCATGGTTGATATGCTTAATGGCATCCAGGCGGTAGCCGCTGCACTGCAGGGTATCGACCAGCCATTTGCCCCAGTTCAGCATTTCGTTCTTCACGTCTTCATTGCTGTAATCAATGTTGGCGAACATCAGATAGTCATAGTTGCCGAATTCGTCATCTACGTTCTGATTCCAGCCCTTATTCGTGCCGTCAATCCGGAATACACCGTTCCGGCCTGCCTTGGCATCGAAATCCGTGCCGTTGAAGTGGGTATGGTTCCACTTGAAGCTGGAATATTCATCCCCGCGCCCCGGGAAATCAAACTTGGTCCAGCCTTCAATCTCAAATGGCTGGGAAATATCCTTATTACGGTCGTTAGGATCAACTTCGATGACCTCAAAGACCTCTGTCTCATCCGCTCCGGCCTTATGATTCATGACCAGATCCACGTAGACGGCGATGCCGTTCTTCAGACACTCGGCAATCGCATCGACCAGCTCCTGCTTTGTACCGTATTTCGTGCGCACGGTACCCTTTTGATCAAATTCGCCCAAATCATATAAATCGTATACGCCGTAACCGGTATCTTCGGCGGAGACAGCCTTGGTTACAGGTGGGACCCATACGGAATCGATTCCGGCGGCCTTCAGTTCAGGGGCCATTTGGGCGAGGCGTTTCCAGTGCTCTCCGTCTGCGGCAACATGCCATTCAAAAAATTGCATCATTGTATGATTTCTCTTCATTCCTGGTTAGCCTCCTTTGTGGTTGTGAAACGAATGGAATAATTCTTGGGTTTGTTGCTTCAGCAAGGAGTGGAAGAGATTTATGTAGACCTCCGAACCTCAGGTGAATAAGTCCAGCTGGCGCGGGGCCAAACCGCCGTCAATCCCAAGCAGTGACTGCAGCTCCTGCGCATTGGGGGTAGCATCGCCGGCGGAATTATTATTGAAGACTACGTAGATTTCACGGCAGCTCTGCTCAAGTTCAAGCAGACGGCTCTGCCACTCTATCAGTTCTTCGGTGCTGTAACGGTATAGATAGCGCAGCTTGCGCCAATCAGGGTGACTGCTCTGGTTCCAGCCTCCGGTATTGCGGCCGTGCAGCCGCACATAGGTGATATCCGGCGAAGTAGCGACAGGTACAATCGGGATTGAGCCTGAACCAGCCTGCGGCTCATCGGCTACCGTATGAATCCAGCCCTCCTGCTCCAGGAACTGCAGGGTTCTGCTGCGCAGCTCAGGACTGTACCAGGAATCGTTGCGGAATTCGATGGCGGAAGGTACATCCAGCATTCTCTCCTTAATCTCGCGCAAGAATTCCACATTGTCCTTGGTGCAGTCGAACCAGGGCGGGAATTGGAATAGCGTCATAGCCAGCTTGCCTGCCGCACGCACAGGGGCGATGGAGGTATGGAAAGCACGGTACATCTCCTCCGGCGTATCGTAATAATTTTTTTTATTACGGAGATGTCCGGTCATTCCCTGGTAAGCCTTCACGATGAACTTGAACTGCTCCGGCGTCTGGTTAACCCACTTCACGTAATTTTTGACCGGCTGTACGGCATAGAAAGAACTATCGATCTCAACGATGGAAAAATAAGCGCTATATGCAGAAAGCCGGTCGGCGGGTTTGATTTTGCCATACAGCTCCTCGTGGTCGCCGAAGCCGGTAAGCCCGATCTTAATCATAGAACGCCCTCCTTGTCAGCCTAATCTGCGCCGGTTCCAACACTGGCTAACTCTTATTAAACTGAAAACCCGTCAAAGCAAACAAGAGCATTTGATTAATGCCTGAAACTCAGGCAACATAAAGACAGGAATTGGAGAATAATTACCGTGAATGAAAAACCGCTAATGGTGCTGTTATCACCAAAAGAGGAAGAGGATATACTCCGGCGGAAGGCCTTTTATTCTGCTTACCCTTAAGATATAAAATGGAAAGGAAGTTGTGCATGGAACATAAATTTCAGGAGCTAAGCCGGCATATTCTTATCATGCATGCGGAGCATGACACGGACCGCCCGATCCTGGCGGCTGTCACCGGCTCACGCCGGACATTGCTGATGGATGCGGGGAATTCCCCGGCCCATGCGGAGCTGTTCCGGCAAGAATTGGCAAGAAGGGGCTGGCGTCAGCCTGATCTGCTGGTATTGACGCATTGGCATTGGGATCATTCCTTCGGGATGACAGCCTGGAACGTCCCTGTGATTGCGCATGAAGAAACGGCGCAGGCACTTAACCGGCTCGGAGGGCTGAGCGGAAGTGATGAAGAGCTGGAGCACCTGGTTCGGGAGGGGGCCATCAGTGAGGGGAGTGCAGAGCATATCCGCCTGGAATATGGCTCCCCGCGGGTAATCACCGTGTCTACGCCGGATATTATATTTAACGGAAGCATTACAGTAGATCTGGGCGGAGTCACTTGTGAGCTAAGCCATGTGGGCGGTGATCATTCAGCCGATTCCTGCGTGCTGCATGTTATAGAAGATAAAGTTCTCTTCCTGGGAGATGCACTGGGACCGTCCGTATATGGCGGGCCGCGCCGTTACAGCAGTACCGGATTCCTCAAGCTGCTGGAGCGTATCTACGGCTATAAGGCTGCCCTGCTTGTAGAATCACATGGAGTACCAATGACGGAACAGGAATTCCGTGCAGACCTGGTCCCTTGGGAACGTCTTGCCCGGATCGTGGATGTCTTCGGAGATAACCGTGAACGGGTACTGCTGGAGCTTAAGGCGTATCTTCAGCTGGAGGAGCTGCCGCCGGGTTTATTGCGGAGTGTGGAATATTTCCTGGAGGGCGCAAGGTGATACTCCGCAGCCAATACTATTCCAGAAAAGCAATCACTTGATTCAGCTTCTCCAAGTCATGCGGATTAAGCTTGAGTGTGGACGCCGGCACGCCTGTGCCGTTTGACCGGGCTCAATGCCGAAGAATTCGGCGCCTTCTTGCGCTGTACGGATCTGCCTTTCATGATGGATTATTACATATACCGCATTCTTGGCCTCTAATACTTCCATTAACTTATCCACGACATCACCTCTCCCTTGAAACCAGATATGAATATTTGAAATAAACCACAACTACCCCCATACTCAGATTTTCTGTCCGGCGCGGGGGTTGTTGTGGCAGTGTATGAAATTATACTGGCTTGAAATGCGTTATAGCGGACCCGCTGGACAGGTGGACGGCATTGCGGCCGTTCCGCTTGGAGGTGTAGAGTGCGTGATCAGCCTCGGAGAGCAGCTCTTCCAGCGATATGTTACTGCGGAATGCTTCCACTACGCCGAAGCTTGCCGTTACATTGATGGAGCCTGACAGCGTGTAGAAAGCACTCCGCTCGATATCCCCGCGGATCTTCTCCGAGATGACTGCCGCCTGTTTCAAAGGGGTGTCCGGCAGACATAAGACGAATTCCTCGCCTCCATAGCGGCCGAAGATATCCTCTTCCCGCACATGCCGGTTGCACACAGCCACTACATGCTGCAGGGCCATATCTCCATATTGATGTCCGTACCGGTCATTGATGCTTTTGAAGAAATCAATATCCAGCAGGATGATTGAAAAGGGGGCGGACCGTTCGGCCGCTTCCTCGAGCAGACTCCGGCTCAGTTCCATGAAATGCGTCCGGTTGTAAATACCGGTAAGACTGTCGATGGTGGCAAGCTGCAGCAGCTTCTCCTGGAGCAGCGTGCGTTCCGTGACATCAATGAGCATGATCATCCGTCCGGCAAGATGCCCGTCATGCTTCTGCACCGGAGAGGAGCGGATCTGGTAATAACGGACACCCTCATCTGTATTCCAGACAAGCTCCTGCTCCTCGCTGTCCCGGGGATTGGAATTCATCACATAATCGACCGCTTCCCTGCCGGCTGGAAGGAACAGCTGGGCCAGCGGCCTGCCGATTGCAGAAGCATCCAGATCCTGCAGCATCTCCGCAGCCGCCCGGTTATAGTCCACGAGCTTGTCGGAGAGGTCCATGACGAGCACGCCGTCGCGCATGCTCTCGAACAGATTCTCGCGGGCAATGGGCGCAGCGGTAAGCATGCCCCGGGAGAGAATAGCCCATATATACAGGGTGGACGTTACACTCATGATTACGGGCACAGGGTCCATGCCATACGGGGTCGCGTCCATCAGATAGAGGAACGCACCCAGTGCGGGCAGAAACTGCCCGATGAAGATGATCAGCATCTGCCGGAGGTAGGCCCGCTTCATCCGGTTCCACCGCCAGAGAATCAGGCACATCCCGGCCAGCATGCAGCCGAAAGTCAGGCTGCCCTGCACGATATACCAGGGGCCCATAACGATATCCACCAGAGGCGCGGGTGCACCTTCCCGGAAGTGGATGGACTGATAGAACAGGTGGTGGGACTCATTGGTCCATACGAGCACGGTAGAGATCAGGGGCACGGAATACAGGACGGTCAGCAGTTTTTTGGAAATCAGCCGTTCCAGACCTACAAAATGCATAATCATAAGCATACTGGAGGGAGCTATGTAAGGCATACCGAGATACTCCACCTTAATCCATAGCCCTATTTCCTGCAGGGAGTTGCCGGAGAGTTCCAGCGCGAACCCGAAAGTATATATCGCCGAAGCAGCTGAGCTTACAATAAATGCTTTTAGTCCGGAAAAATCCGTCTTCCTATAATAGGCGAACAATGCGAGTAATGCGCTCAGCACACCTGAAATAGAGACGATGACTATATAGTTGGAAATCATGGACTCCATGGATAGCGCCTCCATGTGTAGGAATAGGCTTTGAACATTGGCTAAGAGTCTCCTATATAAAAGTAAATATAGTTAAATGATATCACACATCTGCATAGATAACAGTTGCCGGGAATCCGGACAGCGGAGCGAAAGAATACATACTATCTTTATCGGTACCATTCTTAATTATTAACAATGCAAACGGGCTCCTAGACAAAGTGACGGAATTTCTCAGAGTCCATTTTACGATTTGTCTAATGTGGGTCTGTAGCGCAAAGTGTAAGATGTTAGTTAATCGAACATGAGATAAGAAAAGGACGTTTTTTTCGAACATATGTGTTATGTTATTTAACATATTATAGATTCAGGGATGAAGGGGGAGCTGGAAATGTCATTAGTAGCGACAAAAATTCCTGAAATACAGCTGGAGAGCGTCGAGATGCGTTATAAGACGGAAACGGCTGACGTGCTTGCGCTGCATCAGGTAAGCCTTGATATTGCCAAAGGAGAGTTCGTGTCCCTGCTGGGGCCCTCCGGATGCGGTAAAACTACACTCTTGAGACTGATGGCAGATCTTATAACACCAACTGCCGGTAATATTATGGTGGCCGGAAAGACGGCAAAGGAAGCGCGGCTGGCGCAGAAGTATGGGATTGTCTTTCAGAGTCCCGTGCTGTACGACTGGCGGAAGGTCAAACATAATATTACGCTGCCGCTGGAGCTGATGGGCGTTAAGAAATCGGTCCGTGAGGATAAAGCACTGGAGCTGCTGGATCTCGTAGGGCTGCAGGGTTTCGCAGATAAGTACCCCTGGCAGCTGAGCGGAGGAATGCAGCAGCGTGTAGCCATCGCCAGAGCGCTCTCGATGGAGCCGGAAATTCTGCTCATGGATGAACCCTTCTCTGCGCTGGACGAATTTACCCGTGAACGCCTGAACGAAGAGCTTCTCTCCGTCTGGAGCAAAGTCCAGAGCACGATCGTATTCGTCACTCACAGCATCCCGGAATCCATTTTCCTGTCGGACAGAGTGTTCGTGCTATCTCCGCATCCCGGAAGATTGTCGGCGATTGTTGATATTCCGCTCCCGCGCCCGCGTACGGCGGAGATGAGAAACAGTCCGGAGTTTTTTGAACTGATCGCCCGCATCCGCGACAGCTTCGAAGGGGTGTAGGCATGAAGCAGAACAGTGCGTTTATGCGGGAGCGCGTGCTGCCGCTGTTCGTCTGGATCTTTGGTTTGCTGGTAATCTGGGAGGCTGTCTCATGGTGGCTGCTTAATGTAGCGAAGACGCCGCTGGCCCAGTCCAAGCTGCCCTATGTCCATGAAGTGGCCTCAACCCTCTGGAAGTATAGCGGGACGCTCCTGAAAGAGGGAGGGGCCACCTTCGGCAACGCCGGTGTCGGATTTCTGATCGGAGCGCTGGCTGGGGTCATTCTGGCAGTGCTGATGAGCCTGTCGAAGACAATAGAACAGCTTGCCTTCCCCTATGCCATCGCTTCGCAGATGATTCCCATCCTTGGGCTGGCGCCGATTATCTATGGCATTGTACGCGACGAGCAGGTGTCGCGGATTATCATATCCGGGTACATTACCTTTTTTCCGGTGGCACTTAATATGCTGCGCGGACTGCGCAGTGTCGATCTATCCGCACTGGAGCTGATGCATTCCTATGCCGTGAAGCCTTGGGCTGTATACTGGAAGCTGCGTTTCCCCGCAGCGCTGCCGGGTCTGTTCAGCGGCCTGAAGATTGCTGCACCGCTGGCTGTAACGGGTGCTATTCTCGTTGAGCTGATGGGTGCGCAGCACGGTATCGGTGTAATTATGCTTCGCAATCTCTACTATGGCCCTTCTCATACGTATATGTTCTGGTCCACCGTGCTGGTCGGAGCCCTGCTCGGCATGGCAAGCTATTGGCTGATGAGCCTGGCCGAACGTCTGGTGGCGCCGTGGCAGCCGGAATTCCGTCCCAAAGGAGGGAGCCGCTGATGGAGAGCAGTCCTGTCCGAGACGCAACGTTTATTGCTTCTGCCGGCAAAGAGGCGGATTCAGCTCCTATCCCGGCAGCTAACAACCGTATTTCGTCAGATCCGGGGAGGCCGGAGAGTCCGCGCCGCCCCTTGCGCTGGCTGAATCCCGGAATCATTCTCCCCCTCTTTGCCGGGGTGCTGTTCCTGCTGTTATGGGAATATCAAGTATTTCACAGAATCTTCGATCTGAAGAAATATCAGCTGCCGCTGCCCTCAGCAATAGCGGAAGCTATGCGGGACAACTTCAGCCTGCTGCTCTCTTATACCGGATATACCCTCACTGAAGCTGTCCTTGGCATGCTGATCGGTTCAGCCTGCGGCTTCCTTATTGCTCTGGCCGCAACGGCCTGGCCACGCTGGGGCGGAGGAAGCCTGACCATGGTGGCTGCACTGAACGCGGTGCCGATCGTGGCGCTTGCTCCGATTATGAACCTGTGGTTCGGTGACGGCATCGGCTCGCGGGCTGCTATTGTTACCGCGACCACGATGGCGGCCATGGCCATCAATGCCTACAAGGGCATGGCGGCTGTTGATCCGCTGGCGCTGGATCTGATGCATTCCTATGCGGCAGGCAAACCGGCAGTATTCCGCTATCTGCGGATTCAGAACAGCTTGCCGTATGTATTCACCGCACTGAAGATCAATGCTACGGCGAGTATGATCGGGGCTATTGTCGGGGAGTTCTTCTTCTCCTCGCGGGGGCTTGGTTATCTGCTCTCCAACTCCATCAAGGTGGCCAAAATGCCGCTGGGCTGGTCCTGTATAGTGCTGGCAGCCATTGCCGGCGTCATCTTTTACCTGGTCGTGGAACGGCTGGAGAAGGCATTCATCAAGTGGCATCCCTCCCAGCGTGCGTAACACTTGCAACAACCGTAACACCCTGCACCTGTTACATCCGGCTTCTGCGCTGACGGGATATAGAGAAGCTGTCAACGCATGACCGTATGCATAGAGCACCACGATGGCAACCATGCTGTGTTTGGCCGGATTACAAAACTCAATTTGGTAGGGGGAGTTGCTAAGATGAAGGGTAAAAAAAGAAAATTTCGTGGCGGGTTAATGATGGCGGCGGTCATTATGGTGATCTCTTTACTGGCGGGCTGCGGCGGCAACAACAATAATGCTCCGGCGGCAGAGGCGACAGCGGGCAATGCGGCTGCGGCTTCACCGGAAGCGGCGGCAACTACAGCGCCGGCGGCTGATCCGGTTACAGTGAAATTACAGCTTAAGTGGGTGCCTCAGGCACAGTTCGCCGGATACTTCCTGGCCCAGGACAAAGGGTATTATGCCGAGGAGGGGCTGAATGTTGAGATTCTGCCCGGCGGGCCGGATATCGTACCTGAGCAGCAGGTGGCCGGCGGTTCCGCTGACATCGGCGTGGACTGGGTAGCGAGTCTGCTGACCAGCCAGGAGCAGGAAATGCCGCTGGTGCAGATCGCCCAGATCTTCCAGAAGAGCGGCCTGGTGCTGGTATCCAAGAAGGATGCGGGAATCAGTACACCGGCAGACCTGAAGGGCAAGAAGGTTGGCAACTGGATGGGCGGTAACGAGTTCGAAATTCTGGCACTATTTGATAAATACAAACTGAATTCTAATAAGGATCTGAACTTCACCAAGCAGGGCTTCACCATGGACCAATTCCTCGGCGGTGAGATCGATGCGGCATCGGCTATGACCTACAATGAATATCAGGTGGTGCTGGAATCGGGTATCAAGGCAGAGGATCTGAACGTGATTGACATGAACGATGAAGGTGTGGCGATGCTCGAAGACAACCTGTTTGCCAACAAGGAATGGCTGGAAGCCAATAAAGAAACGGCGGCCAAGTTCGTCCGTGCTTCCCTGAAAGGCTGGGCTGATGCCATTGCCGATCCTGAAGCGGCAGTAGACAGCGTAATGAAGCTTGCGGAAGAAGGCAGCACAACCCGCGAACATCAGCTGACGATGATGACTGAAGTTGCCAAGCTGATTCAGCCGGAGGGCTTCGATGCTTCCAAGCTGGGTTATACGGATGCAGCGGCATTCCAGCAGACAGCTGATATTGCGCTCAAGTTCGGTGTTATCAAGACGGCATCTGATGTGAATGCAGCCTATACGAACGAAATTGTCGAGATGGCGGCAAAATAACGAAAATTCTTTCATATCTATAATAGATGGCCGCCCGGGCACGGCGGTCATCTATTATAATTAACAGCCCAGAATATGGAAAGAGGTGCAGACTATGTCTCTGCTCGTGGGGCAGGCCGGTAAAGTGAAGAACTATGTGAATGGCGCTTGGGTAGAATCCTCATCCGGGCAGGAAGAGGAAGTGTTCAATCCGGCTACGGGTGAGGTGATTGCTTATGTGCCGATCTCCAGCCGCGAAGAATTGGATGCTGCGGTCCAGGCGGCGTCTGGAGCATATCAGTCCTGGAAAAGAGTAGCCGTACCGCGCCGGGCGCGCTATTTCTTCCAGTACCAGCAGCTGCTGGTGCAGCACTGGGATGAGCTGGCGGAGCTGATCACGCTGGAGAACGGCAAAAGCCTGGAGGAAGCGCTGGGCGAGGTGCAGCGCGGCATCGAATGTGTGGAATTTGCCGCCGGCATTCCCACACTCATGATGGGCAGTCAGCTGCCGGACATCGCTACAGGTGTTGAGTCCGGGATGTACCGCTACCCGCTGGGGGTGATCGGCGGCATTGCCCCATTCAACTTCCCGATGATGGTGCCCTGCTGGATGTTTCCGCTGGCGATTGCCTGCGGCAATACCTTTGTGCTGAAGCCCTCCGAGCGGACACCGCTCCTGGTAGGCCGGCTGGCGGAGCTGTTCGCAGAGGCGGGCTTCCCTCCGGGTGTGCTGAATGTCGTGCACGGAGCACATGAGGTGGTGAACGGTCTGCTGGAACATGAAGAAGTGAAGGCGATTTCCTTCGTCGGCTCGCAGCCGGTGGCGGAATATGTATATAAGCAGGGCACGGCGCATGGCAAGCGGGTCCAGGCGCTGGCCGGAGCCAAGAACCATTCGATCGTGCTGCCTGATGCGGATCTAGACAACGCGGTGAAGAATATCATTTCCGCCGCCTTCGGCTCGGCGGGTGAGCGCTGTATGGCCTGCTCCGTAGTCGTGGTGCATGAGACGGTTGCCGATGAGCTGGTGAGCCGGCTGACTGCGGCAGCTGACGGGCTGAAGATCGGGGACGGCAAGGAGGATGGCGTGTTCCTGGGGCCGGTGATTCGGCAGTCGAACAAGGACCGGACGATTGCCTACATCGAGACAGGGCTTGCCGAGAAGGCTGAACTGGTGCGGGACGGCAGGAAGGACGCTGCGGCAGCAGGCGGCGGCTATTTCCTCGGCCCGACGATCTTTGACCATGTGCAGACAGGCATGACGATCTGGCGTGATGAAATCTTCGCGCCCCTGCTGTCTGTAGTGCGGGTTAAGGATCTGGCGGAGGCGATAGCCGTCACGAATGAGTCGCCTTTTGCCAATGGTGCCTGTATCTATACCGACAGCGCCAAGGCGATCCGCGAATTCCGCGAAGAGATTGATGCCGGGATGCTGGGAGTTAATCTGGGCGTGCCTGCCCCGATGGCGTTCTTCCCGTTCTCGGGCTACAAGAAGTCCTTCTATGGCGATCTGCATGCCAATGGCCGTGACGGTGTTGAATTCTACACCCGCAAGAAAATGGTCACCGCGCGTTATTAGATGATTCATTCAAATATCAAATGGGATTCCGAGAGGAGAGAGTGCCGTGCAGAGCCTGGGCAAAGAAAGTGAACTGGCGGTCAAGAAGGATCAGCAGTATTTATGGCATAATATTACACCCTACAGTGAGAAGAACCCGCCAATGATAGCCGCATCCGCAAGCGGTTCATGGGTTACAGATATCGATGGCAACAAATTTCTGGACGGGATGTCCGGGCTATGGTGTGTGAATGTCGGATACGGGCGCAAGGAGCTGGCGGAAGCGGCGTACAATCAGCTGCTGACCCTGCCTTATTTCCCGTTGACACAGAGTCATATGCCGGCGATTGCACTGGCGGAGAAGCTGAACGAATGGCTGGAGGACGATTATGTCATCTTCTTCTCCAACAGCGGCTCGGAAGCTAATGAAGCTGCCTTCAAAATCGCCCGCCAGTACCAGCAGCAGACCGGCCAGCCTTACCGCCATAAATTCATTGCCCGCTACCGCGGATATCACGGAAGCTCGATGGGCTCCCTGTCAGCGACCGGCCAGGCGCAGCGCAAATACAAATATGAACCGCTGGGCGGCGGATTCCTGCATGTGGCTCCGCCTGACAGCTACCGCCGTCCTGATGGCATGACGGAAGAAGCGTTTAATCTCCAAAGTGCGCAGGCTATTGAGGATATGATTATCTGGGAGGGCGTAGAGTCAGTTGCGGCTGTGATTATGGAGCCGGTCATTACCGGCGGCGGCGTCATTGTGCCGCATCAGGTCTACCTGGACCGGGTGCAGGAGATTTGCAACGCCCACGGCGTGCTGCTGATCATCGATGAAGTGATCTGCGGCTTCGGACGGTCGGGCCGTAAGTTCGGCCACCACAACTTCGGAATCAAGCCGGATATTGTCACGATGGCCAAGGGGCTGACGAGTGCCTATCTGCCTTTGTCGGCCACGGCGGTGCGCAAGGAGATCTATGAAGCCTTCAAGGATAACAGCGATGACTACGGCCACTTCCGTCATGTGAATACCTTCGGCGGCAATCCGGCCGCCTGTGCGCTCGCGCTGCGCAACCTGGAGATTCTGGAGCAGGAGAATCTGGTGGAGCGCGCCGCCGTTCTGGGCCAAAGGCTGGCCGGTGAATTCGCTGGTCTCCAGGATCACAAGCTGGTAGGCGACATCCGCAGCTTCGGGCTGGTGATAGGCATTGAGCTGGTAGCGGATAAAGCCAGCAAACAGCCTGCTGACCTCAGTGTGGTCAAGGGGATTATCGCTGAATGCAAATCCAAGGGGCTGATCATCGGCAAGAACGGGGATACAGTAGCGGGCTTCAACAACGTTCTCACGTTCGCTCCGCCTCTATCCTCTACTGATGAGGACATTCAGTTCATCATCGACACCTTCAAAGCTGTGCTGAACGGGAGCTGGGCAGACTGAACTTCTCCGGGTATAGGAACTGGTAGGCCCGCAGAGCCACCTGGATTGAGATCCGGTTCTCCGGCTGCATGAAGTCCTCGCCGAGCAGCTCGGTGATTTTGTCCAGCCGGTAGTAGAGTGACTGCCGTACAATGAACAGATTCCTGGCGGCAATCTGCTTCGAGCCGTCGTGGTCGAGATAGACGCGCAGCGTCAGCATCAGCTCACTGCCCTTGGCTTCATCGTGGTCAATCAGCGGGCCGAGATAGCTGCGGATGAAATTCTCCAGCGTCTTGCCGTCGTTCAGGTTCAGCAGCAGCTGGAAGACGCCGAGCTCTTCATAGAAGAGGACTGGTTTCTGGTAACAAGAATAGAGAGACAGCGCTTGTACGGCTTCCTGGTAGCCGGCATGGGCATGTTTCAGACCTCTGTGGGACTTGCTGACTCCGGTAACGAGCTGCAGGTCCTTCAATTTCTCGTCGGAGCGGATATGCTGCAGGGCATCGAGCGCCTGCTGCAGGCGCAGCTTGCCGGGCAGCTTGGACTGGATATCCAGCGCGATGACGGTCAGCCGGTTGTTCTTGAGTGTAATCAGCGGACGGAGGGAGTACTTCTCGAAGATCGAACGCAGAATGAGGGAGAGGTGGAAGGTGATCGATTCCCAATCATTCTCCGAGCTGTTCCATTTGACATCGCGGGGGTTCTCAATCTCGATCAGGCATACGCGGTACGGCAGCTCGTTAACCACGTTGAAATCAGGGCCCACCAGACCTTTGATCCGGTTATCATCCTGGCCGCGGCCGCCCACGAGCTCATCCACCCACAGGTTCTCGGAGAAAAGCTTGCGTTCCTCCATATACCGCGTGCGCAGCAGCTCCTGCGCGATCGACAGGGAGGCGGAGTCCAGCAGCAGGCAGTCGAATTCCTGCGGCTTATGATTGCAGACCATCAGGATGTAAGCCCAGGTCTGGTCCAAGGCTCCGACTGGTTTCAGGGCAATGGTCTTATGGCCGTATTCCCGGATATGCGGCGCGGCGTCCGGTTGGACGCCCTCCATCTCTTCGCTGAAGGCCTCGAAGAAATTCAGCAGCGGCTGTTGCTCCTCGGGCGGCAGAGCCGGGAAGAACAGGGGTTTACCCTGAATCTGCATATAGACAATCTGTGTGCGGGTGCTTTTGCATAATAATTGCAGTACTTTAAGGGTCCCCTGGGAAGTCAGCGTCAGACGGTGGAATTCTCGGGAGATGCTCTCCAGCTCCTGCAGCATGCGGTGATGGCGGTTGATGATGAGGGAATGCAGATCGAGTGTGATATCGACGAAACGCACAGTGCGGGTGAACTGTATCAGCGGGAAGTCATGATGGCCCGCCAGATCAATCATTTCCTGCGGAATCGAGCTGAAATAAGCACCCAGCTCAATGCATAAACAGGCGGCGTTCTTATCGATCAAATTCTGCATAAAAGATAATGAAGCGGCTAAATCACTGCTTGCGCTCATCCCCGTGGTCAGAATCATCTCTTCTCCGTGAATCAGGCTGTCGAAGCTTGGGCTCTCCAGCACATGTACCCAGCGGACCGCCCGGTTCAGGCCGTTTCTTCCTCCAATCAGTTCAGCTTCCGCAAACAGCGGTCTCTTCAGCGCGTCGCGGATCGTAAATACAAGTTCCCAATCCATAAGCTTCCCCCTCGTTGAACGTATGCCTTAGCAGCCCGTTTTGCGGCTTCCCCATTCTCAATTCATTCTCACAGGTAAAAAATAGACTTTTGAAATTAGACAATGTGTCTAATGTAACGAAAAAATGAATTGACTATAGTTTGAATATAGAATGTCAGGAAATATGACTTAATATTGAAGACGGATCAGTGTTGATGTTGGCTTAGAGTTCATTTTACTACAATAATCCTTATAAGTAAGTAAAATATTAAGGCAATCATCGTAATAATGTTATATTATATAACACAAACCTGATTCGAAAGCGGAAGCTATCATACAGAAGGAGGGATCACCGATGGAGCATGCTTCACCGTTAACATTCACACCTGATATGTTCATGCGCAATTTTGCCGAGGCTGAGCCGGGACTTACCCGCAAAGGTGCAATCGAGGAATCCAACCGCTGTCTGTATTGTTATGATGCGCCATGTATTAAGGCCTGTCCGACCAGCATTAATATCCCTTCCTTCATCAAAAGAATCGCTACCGATAACCTGAAGGGCTCGGCGCAGACCATTATGGATTCCAATCCGGTAGGCGCCAGCTGCGCCCGGGTATGTCCGACTGAGGAGCTGTGCGAAGGCGCCTGTGTCCTGAATGATGCTTCGGCGCCGATTCAGATTGGCCTGCTGCAGCGTTATGCCACCGACTGGGCTATCAGCAGCGGGGTCCAGTTATTCAAGGCTGGCAGTCCAAACGGCAAAAAAGCCGCCGTGATCGGCGGCGGTCCGGCAGGGCTGTCCGCAGCCAGGGAGCTGGCACGCGCGGGCTTCCAGGTCGTGATTTATGAAGCGAAGCAGCTGGCAGGGGGCCTGGATACCCACGGGATTGTCTCGTTCCGGCTGCCGCAGTCCATCTCCCTGTGGGAAGTAGAGCAGGTAGAGAAGCTTGGCGTAGAAATCCGCACCGGAATGAAGGTAGGAGTGGATATCTCTGTAGAAGAGCTGAAGGCCGGATATGATGCCATTGTGCTGGCTGCAGGCATGGGGTACGTTCCTCCGCTGGGCATTGAAGGCGAGAAGCTGTCCGGTGTCTACGATGCGATAGAGCTGGTAGAAACTACGAAGACAGGCATCCCTACCCTGGAGCTGATGGGCCAGCGCGTTGCTGTCATCGGTGCAGGCAACACGGCTATCGATGCGGCCACCTGCTCCGTGCGGCTTGGCGCAGCGAATGTGAAGATGGTCTACCGCCGGACCCGCACGGAGATGACGGCGTATGACTTCGAATATGAATTCGCCAAGCAGGAAGGTGTGGAGTTCAACTGGCTGACCCTGCCGAAGCGGATTGTCGGGGACGAGCTCGGCAATGTGACCGGGCTGGAATGTGTGCAGATGAAGCTGACGGGCGAAGCCGGCCCGGACGGCCGCCTCGCGCCAATGCCAGTGGAGGGATCCGAATTCATCCTGCCCGTGGACGCGGTGGTCGTGGCTATCGGGCAGAAGCGGCGGATTGACCTGATTGAGGCGCTGGGCCTGGAGCATGACCGGGGTGTAGTGAAGATCGACGGGAAGACCGGCCGCACCTCTGATCCGCAGATTTATGCCGCGGGTGATATCGTCTTCGGATCCGGTGCAGGTGAAGCGATGGTCGTCTCCGCCGCCCAGCAGGGCAAGGATGCCGCCTATGCGATTGTGAAGCAAATGTCGGGCCATCAGGATAGTGTGGTTGGCTCTGCGGTATAGATTTCATATGACAGGGAGGGATTTACTATGGCAGATCTCAGTATTGATTTTGCAGGAATCAAGTCACCGAATCCGTTCTGGCTGGCCTCGGCACCGCCTACCAATACAGGCTATCAGGTGCAGCGTGCATTCGAAGCGGGCTGGGGAGGCGCGGTGTGGAAAACGCTGGGCGAGCCGGTCATTAACACCTCCTCGCGGTTTGCCGCCGTTCATTTTGGCGGGCAGCGTGTAGCGGGCTTCAATAATATCGAGCTCATTACCGACCGTCCGCTGGAGGTCAACCTCAAGGAAATCTATGAGACGAAGAAAAGATTCCCCAACAACACGATTATCGCCTCCCTGATGGTAGAGCCCAAGCAGGAAAAGTGGCATGAAATTGTCAAGCGCGTCGAAGCGGTCGGTGTAGACGGCCTTGAGCTTAACTTCGGCTGTCCGCACGGTATGGCCGAGCGGGGAATGGGCGCAGCTTCCGGCCAGCAGCCTGATCTGGTGCAGGCGCAGACCGCCTGGGTCAAGGAAGTGGCGACAACGCCTGTTATTGTGAAGATGACACCGAATATCACCGACATCACGGTCGTTGCCCGGCATGCCGTCAAGGGCGGAGCGGATGCGATCAGCCTGATCAATACGATCAACAGCCTTGCCGGAGTCGATATCCACAGCTGGAACACGATTCCGAATGTCGGCGGCCAGGGGGCGCACGGCGGCTACTGCGGCCCGGCGGTGAAGCCGATTGCCCTCAGCATGGTGGCGGAGTGTGCGCGTGACCGCGCAGTCGGTGTTCCGATTTCCGGAATCGGAGGCATCTCCACCTGGCAGGATGTCGTAGAGTTCATGCTGATGGGCTCCACCGGGATTCAGGTCTGTACGGCGGTTATGCATCACGGCTTCCGGATCGTGGAGGAGATGATTGACGGTCTGAATAATTACCTGGATGAGAAGGGCCTGGCTTCAGTGATGGAACTGGTCGGCAAATCGGTGCCCAAGTATTCCAACTGGGGCGATCTCGACCTTAACTATAAAGTGGTTGCCCGGATTAACGAGGATAACTGCATCAACTGCAATAAATGCCATATTGCCTGTGAAGACGCCTCGCATCAATGTATCGATATGCTGACGAATGCTGAGGGTAAGGCGATTCTGCAGGTGCGTGAGGAAGACTGCGTAGGCTGTAATTTATGTTCCATTGTCTGCCCGGCAGACGGTGCGATTGATATGGTTGCACTGGATAGCGGTGTGGCGCCGATGACCTGGAATCAGCGCAATCAGGTCATTAGCGGCTTAAACGGTTCTTATTCGGAAGCGGAGGTGGGTTAAGATGAAGAAGATCATCAAGAACGGCATTATCGTCACAGCAGCGGATACTTATACAGGAGATGTACTGATTGAGGAAGGCGTAATTACCGGGATTGGCCTGAATCTTGAATCGCCGGGAGCAGAGATTGTCGATGCTTCCGGCTGTTACGTATTTCCTGGGGGGATTGACCCGCATACACATCTGGATATGCCTTTTGGCGGTACCGTCACTGCTGACGACTTCGAGACCGGCACGATTGCCGCCGCCTATGGCGGAACCACAACGGTTATCGACTTCTGCCTGACCACCAAGGGCCAGCCGCTGCAGCAGGCCGTCGACACCTGGCATAACAAATCGCAGGATAAAGCGGTCATTGACTACAGCTTCCACCTCATGGTGTCGGAGCTGAATGACAAGGTGCTTGGTGAGCTGCCGCAGATTATTGAGAGGGAAGGCATCACCTCGCTGAAGGTATTCATGGCCTACAAGAACACCTTCCAGGCTGATGACGGTGTGCTGTACAAGACGCTGCAGGCCGCGAAGCGCGAAGGTGCACTTGTAATGGTGCATGCCGAGAACGGCGATGTGATTGAGTATCTGGTGGATCAGGCGCTGGCCGCCGGCAATACCGATCCGATCTATCATGCGCTGACCCGGCCTCCCGAGCTGGAAGGCGAAGCTACCGGCCGGGCGGCGTATTTGACCGAGCTGACGGATTCGCAGCTCTATGTGGTGCATGTCACCTGCGCCGAAGCTGCCTGGAAGATCGCTGAAGCACGCAAAAAAGGGCTGCGCGTCTACGGCGAGACCTGCCCGCAGTATCTGGTGCTGGACCAGTCAGCGCTTGAGAAGCCGGATTTCGAGGGTGCGAAGTATGTCTGGTCTCCTCCGCTGCGCGAACAGTGGAACCAGGATGTGCTGTGGGATGCCCTCTGGAGCGGAACGCTGCAGACCATCGGCTCTGACCAATGCTCGTTTAACTTCAAGGGACAGAAGGATCTCGGGCTTGGTGACTTCTCGAAGATCCCGAACGGGGGACCAACCATCGAAGACCGGTTCAGCGTCCTCTACTCCGAGGGTGTGCAGAAGGGACGCATCTCGCTGAATAAGTTCGTGGATATCATCTCCACCTCCAGCGCCAAGCTGTTCGGCCTGTTCCCTCAGAAAGGTACAATTGCTGTAGGCAGTGACGCAGATATTGTCATCTTCGATCCTACGGTCGAAAGAACGCTCTCCGCTGAGACTCATCATATGAACGTGGATTATAATGCCTTTGAAGGGATGCAGGTTAAGGGGGAGCCGGTGTCTGTCCTTAGCCGCGGCGAATTCGTTATCCGCGACAAGGCGTTCGTCGGCACAGCTGGTGCGGGCCAATATTTGCACCGCAAGCGTTTCGAGGCGGAAGCGCCCCGTCCGGCCAAAGCGGAAATCAGCGGGGGAGTGATCTGAGATGTCGGCATTCGACGAGTTCGACCAAGAGCGGCAGGCGATCGACAGCCTCCTGCTGCAGGGATATACCGTTACCGGCATCTTCGAGGATCTGGACGGCGCCAGGGTTAGGTTTATCCCTAGTGAGCCGGCCGGAGAACCGGTAGAACTGCTTCTGCTCACGGCGGACGCGCGCAAGCATGTGACGACGCTGATTTTTGGCGGCAGTAAGCCGGCGTCTCCGATTGGAACCCATACGTAAATCAGCATCACGGATAGGGGCTGCGATCTTAGGATCGCGGCTTTTTATATATTAGGTACGAAGATTAGGATTGACAGTTTTTTACGGTTGGTCTATATTAATCCCATGGATTTAATCGGAATATTAATAATTGATTGACCAGCAGACTGGAGATCAAGCCTGACCGCCCGAAGTGGCGTTGGCTTGGTCTTTTTTGATGGCTAAACGGGGCAGGAATATGAGGGCAGCTTATCAGGCGGAGTTATGAGGGGAGGAGGGGGCAGGATGATTGTTGTTAAAGAGTTGAACAAGAGCTACGCTACCCGGGACGGCAAGGTATCCGCTCTGCAGGATATTAATCTGAGCATTAAGAAAGGTGAGATCTTCGGAATTATCGGTGCAAGCGGCGCCGGCAAGTCTACCCTGATCCGCTGTCTCAACCGTCTGGAGCAGCCGGATTCCGGGAGCGTGGAGGTAGCGGGCACGAACATAACAGAGCTTAAGGGCAAGGAGCTGCGGCTCGCCCGCCGCCGGATCGGGATGATCTTTCAGCAGTTCAATCTGCTGGAGGCCAAGACAGTATACGGAAATGTCGCTTTTCCGCTTAGAGTCGCAGGATTTTCCAAGCAGGAGACCCGTGAGCGCGTGCATGACATTCTGGAGCTCGTCGGGTTAAGCGATAAGCTTAATGTATACCCGTCGCAGCTGAGCGGCGGCCAGAAGCAGCGGGTGGGGATCGCCCGGGCGCTGGCCGCTCAGCCTGATGTGCTCCTCTCCGATGAGGCCACCTCGGCACTTGATCCGCAGACGACGTATTCGATCCTTGAGCTGCTGCAGGAGATCAACCGGAAGCTGAATCTGACCATCGTGCTGATCACGCATGAAATGGATGTATTGCGCCATATCTGTGTCAATGCCGCTGTTATCGAGGGCGGGCGGATCGTGGAGAACGGACCGGTTGAGCAGCTGTTCTACCGTCCGGAGAGCGAGACGGCTAAGCAGTTTGTGAATATATTCAACTACTACAAGGATGCCAATGGAGCAGAAAAGGCGGTCATTCTACGATGAAAGAGGATATGGTAGAGCTTCTGTGGGGCGGCCTGCTGCAGACGCTGTATATGGTGGCCTGGTCTTCTGTATTTGCCCTTATTCTGGGGGCGCTGCTGGGTATAACGCTGGTGGTCACGGAGAAAGGGGGAGTACTTCCCGTTCCCCGGCTGAACAGGGTGATCAGCACGGCAATTAACGGGATACGCTCCATTCCGTTTATTATTCTTATTGTGCTGCTGCTGCCTCTGGCCCGGCTGATTGTCGGAACCTCGCTCGGCCCGACAGCGGCGATTGTATCCTTATCCATCGGGGCGGCTCCGTTCCTGGGGAGAATTATCGAGAGTGCGCTGCGGGAAGTGGAGCCGGGAAAGATTGAAGCAGCCAAATCGGTAGGTGCCCATCCCTTAACGATTATTACACAAGTCATTGTTCCCGAGGCGCTGCCTGCACTGGTACGCGGGGTTACGATTGCTGTAATCTCTATCACGGAATTTACGGCAGTTGCCGGGGCCATAGGTGCCGGAGGGCTGGGCAGCCTGGCGATCCGTTTCGGATACCAGCGTTTCCGCACGGACGTTCTTCTGGGGACTGTGCTGCTGATCATTCTAATCGTCCAGGTCCTGCAATGGAGCGGTGATTATATTGCCGGGTCTATCGACAGGAAACGCTGTAAAAGCGGATAAGTCCAAGTGCCGCAGTTATGAACGATGGCTTCATTCAGTGGAAGAATCTCAGGTTCATGCTATACTTTCAAATCGCATCCATTCGTATAACAACGAAATATAGCTGTTATTAAGGCAGTAATGATTGTAAATATATATGTTCGAGAGGCGGGATTAGGGTGAAGAAACAAGCAAGCAGCGTACTGGTCGCATTGGCGATTGTTCTGGCGGGGGTGCTCGCAGGCTGCGGTTCTGACAAGGGGAATGACGGGGCAGCAGCGGCAGAGGGTTCTTCGGACGGCAAGGCAGGCAAAGAGATTACACTCAAGGTGGGGGCGGCAGCCGTTCCGCATGCCGAAATTCTGGAGTTTATCAAACCAGCGCTGAAGGAAGAGGGAATCAATCTGGAGATCGTTACACTTGACGATGAAGGCCAGCTGAATCCGGCACTGCAGGAGAAGCAGATTGATGCGAACTATTTTCAGCATGTGCCTTATCTTGATTCGATTAAGGAAGAGAAGGGCTACGACTTTGCCGTGACTGCCAAGGTGCATGTGGAGCCGATTGGATTCTACTCCGGGAAGCTGAAGTCGAAGGAGGAGCTCAAGGACGGGGCCAAGATCGGGATTCCGAACAACCCTTCTAATGAATACCGGGCACTTGTCCTGCTGCAGCAGCAGGGATTGATTAAACTGAAGGACGGATTGACCACGTATGAGGCCACGCCGAAGGATATCGCTGACAATCCGCATAACTTCGAATTCGTAGAAGCCGACGCCGCTACACTGCCGCGGGCCCTTCCTGATCTGGATGGTGCGGTCATCAACACGAATATCGTGCTTGAATCGGGGATAGATCCTGAGTCGGCGCTGTTCCGTGAGGATGCCAATTCACCTTATGCCAATATTATCGTGGTGCGCAGCGGGGATGAGAACAGGGACGAGATTAAGAAGCTGGATGCGGCACTCACCAGTCCCGACGTCAAGAAGTTTATTGAAGACAAATATGGAGTGGCGGTAGTTCCGGCATTCTAAAATAAAGACAGCCGGATCGCTCCTGAACGTGGGCTGACCGGCTGTTTTGCTGTAACTATTCGTATATGTATTCATGCCGCAGCATAGACATGACCTGCAGCGATTCGAATCCTTCCTCAGTCCGTACACACTCGCGCAGGGTGCCTTCCAGTTTGAAGCCGGCCCCCTCATACACATGCTGTGCTCTGGCATTATGATCTTTGACGTCCAGCCACAGCCGGTGAGTGTCCGTATGGGTGAAGGCCCAGCTGCTCAGCAGCTTCAGCGTCATTTTTCCATAGCCGCAGCCCTTGGTCTGAATGACAATCCGCTTGATACAGACCGTGAGGTTACGGTCCTGAATCCCCGTGAGAATCACGTACCCTGCCCGTTCCCCGGCGGAGTCTTGAACAATCAGATGCATAATGTCCCCGTTATCCAAAGCTGCTGTGTGCTGTTCCCTGCTCCACTGGCCGATGAACCGGCGGTTTAGCTCTGCCCCTTCGGCATCCAGGACAAAATCGAGATCTTCCAGGGTCGTTGCCCGTAAATTTATAATTTCTGAATGCAGCATTATAAGCCACCTGCTTCCTGAGTATGTATACAGTTATACTACAGGAAGTATAGGCGGCTGCCAATTTGTAAGGTGCTTGGAAGCGGATATGGATATCTTAAGGGGCCTCTGCTACGCCAGACGGTTGGTTGACTCTAAGGATGAGAAGACAGATACAGACGGGGATCGGGTAATTTCAACAGGGGCGGGAGTGATTTCAGTGACATCGGGCGAGTATAGATAATAGCTGTTGCCTGCTTCAGAAGTTCTGATTCTGGTGAATTCATTAGCAAGGCCGATGGTCGAGGAGGACGCTAGTGTCTGTTCTCTGACCCGCAGCTTGAAAGTTACAAGCGTCTGGTCTACAGCCGGAATGCAGCTTAGTTTACTGGCCGCTTCGACCTGAATATCGATTCCGCGCATGGTGGTGTTCATTCCGAGATAGATGCTTCCGTCAACCGGATTCTGGAAATTAAACTGAAAGATATTGCTCACTTCATCGCCGGGTGTATAGCTTGCGTCAGTATAGACAGAATGCTGCGTGTATTCGGCGTTGTCAAATACCTGACTATCATACTGCACAATAAAGTTGAAGTAACTGTATCCTTGGTCATTGGGGGCGAAATCACGCAAAAGAACCAGTACGGTTACTTCCTCGCCGGGCAGATAGGAGCTTTTATCAGTGGTAACCTCTACGGACATCGCAGGAGGCGTATTATCTACAGTAACTTCACGAATCATCGACATCATAAGCGGCAATAATCGGGTGGTTTTGACAACCTTTTTGAATCCGGGCCATTTGTTCATTATACAACCTCCATAGCTCTAATCATGCATCCTGTGCCTGAATCAACCTGTGTAAGAACAATGGTAACAATTGTCACTGATAAAACACTGATAAACGTCGAACTTTGACATAAAATAGCGAAATAATTTGCACAAAATATACATATTTGCGCTAAAAAGCAGCCCGGACAGGAATCCGGAGCTGCTTTTTAGTGTGCTTTATATCAGCGGATTTCCCGCAGTGGTAGCAGATAGCGGAACCGCAGGCCAGGCTTCAGCCCCTATTTACCCAGACTCAGGTACACTTCCAGGAACCATTCCGGCAGTTCATCACCCATCTCAGCTTTGTAGGAGTCTCTGAATTGGGTGAACTTGCGCTGTGCCCTCAGGGGCTTGCCGATTTCGTAATAAATGGAGATCAATTGCAGGGCATAACTCTCATCCAGCGGCTCCAGCTCGGCCAGGCGTACGGCGTAATCTTCAGCTTCATAATGACGCCCGGACTGTATCAGCTCCAGGGCCAGCTGCTCCAGCAGCTTGAGGTAGATCCGGCGGTATTTATCGCGGGAGGAATACACCCAGAGGCTGTCCAGCGATTGCAGCAGGTCCCCTTTGTACTGGGCGGCAGCATCACGCATCTCCTCCAGATGATTGTTCTGCAGCGCCAGCGTGGCTGCGTCGAGGAACCTCTCGGTATCGCCTTCAATTCCCCTGGATTCCAGCCGGTAGTTCTCCCTGTCGAAGGTCAGCTCAATACTGTCCTCCAGCGCAGCCTTCTTTAAGGTTTTGCGGATCTGATAGACAGTGGTGTGCAGATATTGCTTGCCCTTCTCATAGTTCCATTGCGGAAACACATCATTCAGAATTACGCTTACGCTGCCCTGTCTGTGAATCCATAGATAGGCGAATAACTCCTCCGCTTTATGAGTGCTCCATTTCACCGGCCCCTGCGGACCGGACAGTTCATAACCGCCCAGGAGGCGGAAGGATGTTTCCGCCGTAGTTCTTGTCCCGGTTGTACCGGGCGATATACGCTTGGAGAGAAGCTTGTTCCAAGTCTTGAGCAGGCGGGAGGGATCTACGGGCTTCAGCAGATAATCCACCGCCGACAGCTCAAAGGCTTCAACGGCATAATTCCGGTAAGCCGTCACGAATACGATATCCGTATCCGGCGAGAAGGGCAGCAGCTTCTCGGCAAAAGCCAATCCGGACAGCTCAGGCATCTGAATGTCCAGAAATAGAATGTCCGGCTTATGTTCTACGGCAGCCGTAAAAGCTTCGCGCGGATTATCATATACAAGAACAGAGGAAATGCCCTCACACTGGAGCAGCAGCTCACGCATCTGCTCCAGCGCCGGCCATTCATCATCAATAACCATTACAGATATACTCAGGAGATTTCATCCTTCCATGGGATTGTTATAAGTACCTCAATGCCTCCGTTGCTCCCGCGTGTAATGACAAGCGGATAGCCGAATTGTGTCAACAGCCGCCGGTTGATATTCCGCAGGCCGATCCCGGTGCCTTCTCCATGCGGGGAATGGTAGTCCTCCTTCATCCAGGAAGAGAGCTGCTCATCGCTCATGCCTTTACCGTTATCGGTGACGGTAATGAGGATCGCATTGCCTTCCTGTCTGGTGGAGAGGAGTACGGTCCCGCCGTCGATCTTCTCCATCAATCCGTGGCGGACAGCATTCTCCACGATCGGCTGCACAATCAGCGGCGGCAGTGAAAATTCACTAACTTCAATATTGTACTGGGCATTGAGCCGCTTGCCGAACCGGGCCTGCTCCAGCGACAGATAGGCCTCGATCAGTTCGAGCTCCTTATCAAACGGGATTGCCGTTTCCTGGTTGCTGAAATCAAAGCTGCCGCGCAGAAAGTGACTCAAATCGTATAGCAGATGCCGGGTCTTCTCATTGTCGCGCGTGCTCATCCAGATGATTGTATTAATGGCGTTGTAGAGAAAATGCGGTTTGATCTGCGCACGCAGCATGGCGATCTCTGAACTTAACCGGTCGGAGACCGACCTTCTCAGCTGTACCAGCGTATTGACGCGTCCCTTGAGATCACTCCAGGCATAAGGCTTATGGATGAAGTCGTTAGCGCCGGCGCGGAATGCTGCTTCGTTGAAGTGAAGCTGCTGCCCGGCGGTAGCCATCAGGATTGGCAGATCCAGAGGCGTATAGGTCTGGCGGATCCTCCTGCACAGCTCCAGGCCTGACATTCCCGGCATCATGACATCGATGATGCAGAGGTCGAAATCACGATCTTCGGCAAGCACAGCCAGTGCATCCTTACCGCTGCGCATACTGGAGATTGTATAATTCTCCAGAGACAGCAGGTTGGTCAGTGCCTTCAGGTTGGCATAATCGTCATCCACAATCAGAATGCGGGGGGCATACGGACCTGCCTGTGCGGTGGAGTGCATTACGGGAATTGTCCTGTACTTCCAATCCTCATCCGTAGCTTCCGGCGGTGCCTTCACCGGCATAAGCAGCAGCTGACGGTCCTCCGGTTCCTCCGTAACAGCGGCGCCGGCCTGCTGGACGGGAAGTGTGAAGGTGAAGCTGCTCCCGCGGCCAAACGTGGAGGACACGGAAATGCTTCCCCCATGCAATTCTACAAGCTTGCGGGTGATGGCCAGTCCCAGACCCAGTCCGCCTGCTTCCAGCGAGTCAGCTTCGTTAACCTGTTCATAATCCCGGAAGATGCTCTCCAGCTGCTCCGGGGGAATTCCCCGGCCCGTGTCGGATACCGTAACCGATACGGATTCATCAAGCTGCACGGCCTCGATAATCACGCTGCCGCGATCGGTGAATTTCAGCGCATTGTCCAGCAGATTGTAGAGGATCTGCATCAGGCGCTGTTCATCGGCCTGGACCAGAAATGCACCCGGCGGAATGCGGTTCTTGATGCGGATCTCGCCGTTCTTGTTCAGAAACTGGAAGACCTCAATTACAATTTCCGCAACGCCTTGAAGATCAACGGCACCCCAGTGCAGGATGATGCGCTGCCGCTTGATCTGTTCATAATCAAGAATATCCCGGACCAGGAAGGCGAGCCGTCTTCCGGTTCCGAGGATCAGCCGCATATCCTCACGCTGTGAAGGGGTAAGCGGCCCGCCTGCCCCCTCATACATAGACAATGAGATATTGATGATAGCATTCAGGGGGGTGCGCAGCTCGATCGAAGTCTTGAGCAGGAACTCATCCTTGTCTCTGTCCTTGCGTTCGAGCTGAAGGGAGAGCTGCTTAATTGTCTGGTAGGCATGTGCATGGCGTGCAGACAGGAATAGTCCCTCGGCAAGGATGAAGATCGGGCCGGATACAGGCGGAATGGCATAGAGTCCCGTGCCCAGGAACAGATTACTGGCCACAGAGAAGGTGAACATAACCGCGGCAATAACACCGATGAGCAAATAATAGGAGCCGATCTCACGCTGCCACGTTGCCTTGGCCATCACATAGAAGGTATAGCAGACGGAAATGAAGCTGAAGAACAGCATTATGCTTGCGATCCGCGAGTAAATAAGAATCGTGCTCATAAGCACAATAATACAGAAGCCGAGCGAATAGGCGAAGGTGATCCGCCGGAAGAGCCGGGAATAGAGTGCGGGAAACAGGGAATAGGTATAGCTGGATACGAAATAGAACCCGATCACGCAGGACATGACCTGCAATTTGCTGAACGCTTCATAAGAGATGGAAGGAAGATATTGAAACAACAGCTTCTCGCTGTGCGTCAGCATATATAGGGCGATTGTGAAGCAGTACATAGCCAGCTGCAGCGAAGAGTTGTCCTCTTTGCGCTGGAATCCCTGCCCCAGAAAGTAGAAGCCAATAAAAGCAAAACCTGCCACCAGCAATATATCGTAAGTACTGTTCCGCTGGTCTACCGCCCCGATGGAAGAGGGGGTGCCGATCCGGATGGATTCGGCAATACCTCCGTTCGCATAGGTGAAGTTGGAAGTGTGAATAAGAATCTCAGCCTGATTATCCTTCGCGCTGAAAGTGAAGGAATACGGGTTGTTGCGCGGCTCCGTACTCTGAAGGGACACTCCCGGTGTTCCGCTGTGTCCCAGAAGCTCGCCGTTCACAAATACCTGGCTGGCATTGCGGATGTTGTTCACCTTAAGGGCAAAGGCAGGAACATCCGGCGGAAGCTGGAGCATCAGGCGGTAGGTTGCATACCCGTAGCGTGAGAAGCCGGTAACCTCTGTACCCGGGCCCCAAGATCCGGGAACCGCCATAAAAGCCGGAGCTTCCGCGCTGCCAGAGCGGTTGTCCTGCGGGTCCAGCAGCTGCTGCCAATAGAACTCCCATTCTCCGTCCAGCGGGAAGACTGATGCATCATCGAAGGTGCAGGCGGATAAATCCGCCCACCCGGACTGGCGGGTGGAGCAGGCGGAAGGGGATTTGTCCAGCAGGGGCACCAGAGCGGCTGCTGCGAGCAGGCAGATGCACAGCAGGGCAAGCACTCTTTTGGCCAGCAGGCTATAATCAAATGTTTTCATGAAGACCTCACTTCGGGCTGGCTGATTGTTCACAAAATAAGAGTAAATCCAGGTTCACGCCGACTCTGTTACTAGTTGAATTCATCATATCCCCGGCAGCTCGTGCTTGTCCAGTCAGTTGACGTTTTAGCATCAGGCGGATGCAAAGTATTGTATAATTGATACTCACCGCCCTATATTATAGGGAACTATTCCACCATGTAATGAGGAGAGCTGAAGAAATGTTCTTTTTAGATATAATGTCATGGCTGACGGAGGAGCGGCTGCGGACTCTACTGGAGCAATACCGCTCGCTTGGGCCGCTGCCCGGGGTTGGCCTTACCTTCATGAAATCATTCGTGCCGCCGCTGCCGACCATTGCGATTGTAGGGCTTAACGGGGCAGTATACGGGTTATGGCTTGGGTTCCTGTATTCCTGGATCGGTCTTGTAGCCGGCTGTGTAACTACATTCCTGATTATCCGTAAAATCGGCAGCCACCGCTATCTGCGTAAATGGGCGGAGCGGCCCAAGGTCGCCAAAAGCATGACCTGGGTCCGCCAGAGCGGGTTCAGCTATGTTTTTCTGCTCAGTCTGTTTCCGGTAGGCCCATTCGTAGTCATTAACATGGCTGCAGGGCTTGCCTCCATGCGCCTTCGTTCCTACCTGATTGCCCTATGCGCCGGCAAAGCCATTATGGTGTTTGCGGTCTCCTACATCGGCAATGATGTGGACCGGTTCATCCGTCATCCGGGAGAGATTGTCTACGTGCTGCTGTTCATCGGAGTGTCACTCTGGGGGGTTAAGGCGATCGAGTCCAGATTCGCCCGGCTGGCCCGGGAACGGGAAGTGAACAGCAAACCGCTACAGAGAGAATAATTCGCGTATAGCCCCCTCGGTCTCCCCTGTATCGCCGGTGTGAAGCCAGCTGTTGGTGGCAGAGCTATAGCGGTAGTCGCTGCTCCATTCGTCGATGCGGCTGACGATGGAGCGGACAGCGAAGGCCATATGCTCCACCTCCCGGTCAGTCATAACCGGGTGCAGGGACAGGCGGACCCAGCCCGGCTTCAGCGACTGGTCACCGGCGTGGATCGCCTGGATGAATGCCTGCGAATGCGCAGGGTCCAGCCCGAGCAGCTGATGGCCGTACGGGCCGGCGCAGGAGCAGCCTCCGCGTGCTTGAATGCCGAAGCGGTCATTCAGAAGCCGGACGGCGAGATTGTAGTGGATCTCCTTCAGGGTGAAGGAGATGATCCCGTGGCGCTCAGTTTGAGCGCCTGCCAGTACGGAGCAGTCTGGAATCTGTGCAAGCTCCGAGAGCAGCTTCCGGCACAGCTCCTGCTCCCGGGCCACCATATATTGTCCGGGTCCGTTCATCTGATCCTTCAGCCTGATGCACAGGGCTGTGCGGATGGCCTGCAGGAATCCGGGGGTGCCTCCGTCCTCGCGTACTTCCACATCTGCGATATAGCGCCGTCCGCCCCAGCGGTTGACCCATACCACAGTGCCGCCGCCGGGTTCATCCGGCAGGCTGCCTGTGCTGAGCGCGGTATCAAACAGCAGCACTCCGCCGGTTCCGGGACCGCCGAGGAATTTGTGCGGAGAGAAGAAGATGGCATCCAGCTTCTCCAGCGGGGATGCAGGATGCATATTGATCTCCTCATAAGGTGCGTTCGCAGCAAAATCCACAAAGCAAACTCCGCCATGCCGGTGCATGACGGCAGCAAGCTGATGGTAGGGTGTCTGAATGCCGGTGACATTGGAGCAGGCGGTGAAGGAGCCGATCTTGAAGCGGCGGTGCCGGTAGCGTATCAATAGCTCTTCTAACTGCTCAAGGTCAACCAGCCCGCCCGGTCCGGATGGAACAGTGATGACATCGCCGATGCCTTCCTGCCAGGGCAACAGATTGGAATGATGCTCCATATGACTGATGAAGATGACCGGGCGTTCTTCCGGCGGACAGACGTAGCTCTGCTGCAGCCACTCCGGCAGCTTAAGGCCCATGATCCGCTGCAGCTTGTTCACCGCTCCTGTAGTGCCGTTGCCGCAGAAGAGCAAAGCGTCGCCGGGACCGGCATTCACATGCTCCCTGATGATCTGCCGTGCTTCATTATAAGCCAGGGTCATCGTTAGCCCTGTAGTATTAGAATCAGTATGCGGATTGCTGACATAGGGGCCGAAGCTCTCCTGCATTCTGCGCTCAATTGGCTCATACAGCCGGCCGCTGGCCGTCCAGTCGGCATACAGCAGCGGCTGCCGGCCGTACGGCGTAGAAATCATATGGCGATTTCCTATAATATGCTCGCGGAAAGCCGCGAAATGCCCCTGCAGTGAAGACGGCACCTCTGCTGCAGCGGCGTGGTGGATACTCAGCACGGATAATCCCTCCAGACAATGAATCTGTTGTCGCGGAAACGGAAGAGTACCGTCCTTGGAGGGATGGCGCAGCTGTTTCGGTACCGCCCTTATTTAAAGGACGGCAAAGCCGTTTCCACTTGCCCAGTATATGCCCGCGCCTGGAATTAGGTTAAAGCCCATGCCAGACTTAATGCCTGCTCAGATAAAGAGCTGAATATCGCTCTCCAGCGCATCCTTCAGGTAGGCGGCAGCGTCGATAATCTCCACTTCAGGCAGGAGCTCCTCCGGCTTGAAGCCCATGATTTCCACAGAGAGCTTGCAGGCATAGAACTTGATGTTCTTTTTGCGCGCGCCCTTCAGGAAATGAATCAGCTTCGGCGCTCCCTGCTCCTCGATCATCTCCTCCAGCATCAGCTTGCCTAGCCCGCTGAAGTTCATCCGCGAGAGCGGCAGCTGCTCCGGTCCTTTGGGTGTGATGACATCCATCAGCTTCTCATAGATCGTCTTATCCTCCAGCGTCATTGTCTCCGGGTCCCGGATGAGGAACAGCCCCCAGAAGGAGAAGAACATCGTAACCTCAACCTCAATATCCCGTGCGGCATTCGCCAGAATCAGCCCCGCCATGGCTTTGTCATATTCTCCGCTGAACATCAGCAGATTCAGTTTTTTGCTCATATCCTTACCCCTCCATAGTTATTCATAGAATGTCATTAGTATGGTTACGCAGAGGTAAAGTATGCCTGTCCGGCGAATACAACATACACAGACGGATTCAGGCTGTGCCAGCAGAGAAAAAATGGAGGAAATCCACATGAAATCCGCATCATTTTCCAGACACATGACCAGAATGGCGCTAATCGGACTAGGTATCGGCTTCATTATGTTCCTACTCACCCAATCCGGAGTGTTTGAGATTCCGATTGTAGTGGGCACCACCTCATACGAGGGAATGACCTCTTCTCTTATGCTGCTCACCGGCTTTCCAATCCTGCTGAGCCTGCTCGGTCTGATCCTTTACGGGGTGCGGAAAAGGTAACACTTTCAAGTGTCAGCTGAAGAACAGGCGGCTGTAGTTCAGGCTGGCGTTCCCTGAGCGGAAGGCACCCGGCGTCTGTCCGGTAAGCTTATGGAATACCTTAATGAAGTAACTGCCTGAGGAATAGCCGATCTGGCCGGCAATGGCTTCGATGCTGCAGTCTGTTGTTCTCAACAGCTCCACGGCATGCTCAATGCGGACCCGGTTCAAATAGTCATTGGGGGTAACACCCACTGCCTTGCTGAAGGTCCGCAGCAGATGGAATTTCGAGAGGCCCAGCTTCCCGGCAAGCTCCTGCTGACCGATCATGGAGCTGTAATTCTCCTCGATGAACCGGACGCATTCGCGGATGGCCGGCGGCCAGCCGGCCGCGTCACGCGGGCCGCCCGAGGTATACCTGCCAAGCTCCATCATGAATTGATGAAGCAGCGAGGAAGCCGAGTAAGGATCGGTAATCCGCCCGGCATGGGCTTCACGGACGATATCGCGCAGCATGCGGACCGGCGGGCTGCCGGAATCCAGAGCCGGGGTTGCCCCGGTTCTGGACTTAATATCATTCCAGAGCGGCAGCAGCGGCTGCGGCCGGAAGAGCAGGAAATAGAACTCCCACGGCTCCGTGCCGCCGGGATAATAATACCGGTGGCTGCCGGGAATCTCGGCCATGAAGGCCTGTCCGGGGCCGACGCTGAAGCTCTCCCCGTCAAGTTCATAGATCCCTCTTCCCGATACGGTATATTGGAAGAGCAGCAGCGGACCATCACTGCGCTCCATGCCGTTCCAGTCATAATCCGGGCTTAGCTCAACCGAATGCCCGGCTGCGAACAGATTCAGCAGCGGCAGCCGGTCCGGTTCACTGAAGCGGAAACCGTAGATGCCCAATTCTTGTGTACTGCCCACAGTGACTCCTCCTAAAAAAAGCCCCCATACGGGAGCTTCAGAATCATAGATTAGTGTGTTATTCTTTGGTGCTCTCCTGCGGCTCTGCAGCTGACTCAGCCAGACGGGCGTTATCATAACGGCGCGCGGACAGCCAGATGCTTCCGGTAAAGAGGACAATCAGTCCAAGAATAATTCCGAAACGCCAGTCCCCTGCTTTGAAGTTCAACTGGAGAACCGTAAGTACCAGTGCCACCTGGGTCCAGACGAGTGTGCGTTTGCGGAAGGCTGTAATATCTCCGGCCATCTTCGGCATGCCGCGGATAATGCGGTAGGCAAGTAAGGCCAGGATCAGCGCAAATATAACGGTTCCGGCAATTTCGCCGGTAGATAATCCATTCATGTTCTCATAATCCTTTCGGGTTAACTTCAGTCTTACCTTTATTATAACGATCCCCGGTTTACGAAGCCAGCTTGCGGATTTCGTCGGCAGGCAGCGGCGGGAAGAACAGGAATCCCTGAATATGCGGACAATCATGCTTCACCAGGAAGGCGAGCTGCTCCGGCGTCTCTACCCCTTCGGCAATCAGGTCATAGCCAAGCTGTGAGGCGACAAAGACGATGGATTTGATGATGGTCTCATCAATGGAGCTGACACCAATGCCGGTGATAAAGGTCCGGTCAATTTTGATTTTGTTCACGGGAAAATGCTTCAGATAATTCAATGAAGAATATTTCGTGCCGAAATCATCAATGGAGACGATGATTCCGTGATCGCGCATCTGCTGCAGCAGCGGATAATGCTCTTCCAGCAGCGCTGTGCTCTCTGTAATTTCGAATTCCAGCATATCGGTATCCAGTCCGTACTGGTCAAGCACGGAGAGCAGATTCTCGATCAGATTACGGTTGTAGAACCAGCTGTTGGAGATATTAATCGATGTCCGCAGCAGCGGCATTCCCAGGTTCCGCCACTCGCAGAGCTGGCGGCATACCTCACGCAGCACCCAGTCGGTCAGCTGGATCATCAGTCCGGCCTCTTCCACGGCGGCGATGAAGGTGCCTGGTCCGATCAGACCCTTCTCGGGATGGTTCCAGCGGATCAGCGCCTCCATACCGATCATTTTACCTGTGACGGCATTGATCTGCGGCTGATAATAGAGCACGAATTCTTCCCGCTCCAGTGCAGAATGCAAATACTTAGCTATCATCGTCTTCTGCTCCAGCTTCTCGCGCAGCTCCCAGTCGAAGATGAAGAAATTGGCGTCTTCCTGTGTCTTGGCCTGGTACATCGACATATCCGCGAATTTCAGCAGATCATCTTTATTCTTCGAATGCTCCGGGTACAGGGAGACACCGATGCTGGTGGACAAGCTGAGATGTGCTCCTGAGATCAGCAGCGTTTGCGAGATTAACAGGCTGATTTGTTCGGCAATCACAGGAATTTGCTCACGCGGCAAGTCAGGGAAGATCATGACGAATTCATCTCCGCCGGTACGTGCGAACAGCTTGAAGGGCAGATCACCGGATTTCAGCCGGCCGGCCAGTGTTTTGATTACCTGATCCCCCGTAGAGTGCCCAAGCGTATCATTGATTTCCTTGAACCGGTTCAAGTCGAAAAAAAATAAGGTATAAGTCTGCGTAGGGTCAGAGCATTGCAGCAGACGCTCGAATTCATCCATGAAATAACGCCGGTTCGGAATGTCAGTCAGACTGTCGTAATGCGCGAGCTTTTCATATAAACGCTTGGAGATGCTCAGATCACGGGTCCGGAGACTGACTACACGCTCCAGCTCACGGTTGAAGCGGCTCTGATGCCAGAAAACATAGAGAATGAAAGCAATCACAAGCAGGAAGGCAACATCAATCCACAGCACGCTGCGGAACACCTGCCATTTCTTATAGGAAGGCAGGGATATCCCCATCAGCCAATGCTGATTATAAGCCTGAACAGGAACAGTAAGCTGCACGTCATCCGTACGGGATTCGTTGCCGAAGAGGAAGGTGTGGTCCTCAGACGCAACATAAATATTGCTGTCCTCAAGCGCAAGCTGGTTCACAATGCTATCGATCTTCACAGTAACCGAGACGATGCCCTCGAAAGAGTTGCCTTGGTAAATAGCTTGCCGGATCACCATTCCATAGCCGCCTTGGGCTAATGTACGGGGTCCGTCTACCGTAATGCCGCGGGAACGTATCGTTTCTTGGATCATACCGGGGGAGGCCAGGGAGGCATCCAGCAGCAGGCTTTTGCCCAGAATTGCTGTATTGCCTTCAAGAGGGTAGAGGTAGCGGATAAGGCCATCAGGAGCGATCATAATATTCGTGACATTGCTTGAGTTGTTGTTGTGTGCCGTTACCAGATAGTTATTGATAAGTGCGGGATCAGCATCAAAGCCGACCGTTTGAATAAAGGAACTTACGCCTTTGACAATTGCCACTCTCTCCTCGATATTCGAGGTCAGCATGA
The DNA here is from genome assembly GCF_000758665.1 of Paenibacillus borealis. Taxonomy (NCBI): domain Bacteria; kingdom Bacillati; phylum Bacillota; class Bacilli; order Caryophanales; family Paenibacillaceae; genus Paenibacillus; species Paenibacillus borealis. The sequence continues at coordinate 7,752,482 of NZ_CP009285.1, read as the reverse complement.
CTGCCTGTGAGGACAGATCGGCCTTCTCAGCCCTGTATTCCCGGTTCACGGATAAGGAATAATAATAGAATAGAGAGAGCTGCAGGACGACTAAGAAGCCGACAATAATCGTTAAAGGCTTTTTATTAATGAAAGCCATGGATTGCCTCCGATACCCGAAAAATTAAAGCAGTAGATTTGCTATTCATAAAAAGCGGTTCCTGCACCGCAGAAAAATGTCGAGATATGTCGTAGGTGTCTCTATAGCATGTCATTTTTATCGTCTTTGCGCAAGGAAAAACCTAACAAACAGCCGTGTAAATTCAAAACGGATAAACACCTCTGCCTAAGGACAGCAAGTATTTATCCGTTGCTCTTGAGATTGGAGCCCAATGAACTTGCGCTTGAACTGTAATTACTTCTTGAAGATGCCCAGTGGTGCGCCAATCGGCAGGAAAGTACGTCCGAAATGAGCATTGAGCACAGAAGCGCCGCAGCCGTAGAGCGATACAATTCCGATAGCCATTTCCGAAACGGCAGCCAGCTTGTGGAAGAATTCTGCAGCGACTCCGAAGGAATCCATAGCGAGGCCGAGGAAGAGGAAGTCGATTAGAATGAAGATGACCAGCAGGACGCGGTTCGCTTCAACGGCACCGAGCGTCATGAATAGGGTGAACACGAGATATCCTACAAAAACAAATCCGAGCTGCTTGGGATCAACGCCTTCTGCCAGCACTGTACCGAATACACCGAGCTTGATCAGCCAGCTTGCGCCCATGCCGAACCAGAAGAATGCATAGGCACCAAAAGCAGTCATGCCAAAGGTGTTGTTGTGCTTGGCATCCTGGATGGATGCGAACAGCTGGGCAAAGGCTCCGAGGAAGATAGCCCATGGAATAGCGTAGCTCAGACCTGTTGTAATTTCGAGCTTTTGTGAAGAAGCGACCAAGGTGACGATAGCCAATCCGAACAAGCCGATGGCGCTGGGGTCGGCGGTGACGATTTTGACGGATTGAGTTGTTTGCGGTTGCGCTGACATAACAATTAAAGCCTCCAATTTTCATAATTGTTCGCATAGGATAACAGCACCCGAAGCGGGTGCTGTTATCAGCTTGCCTATCATATCATATCGCCCGTAACTTGCCTATGAAATTACTGCTTATTTTGACTCCGGAAAGTAATTTCCCTGCTCTAAAAAAGAATAAAGTGCCGAGACCTGGAGAGGTCTGCTGATATAGTATCCCTGCAGCTCGTCACTGCCCAGCGCGCGCAGCATATCGAACTGCTCTTGATGCTCAATGCCTTCGGAAACGACCCGCAGCCCGAGGTTATGGCTGAGCTCAATAATCGCCTTGACGAGCACATCACCCGGCGGGGCCGGAGACATCTCGGATATGAAGGAACGGTCGATCTTAATCACATCGACAGGGAAGCGGCGCAGATAGCTTAAGGAAGAGAAGCCTGTGCCGAAGTCATCAAGCGAGATCCGGAACCCGTGGGCCCTTAACTGCTGCAGTGACCGGAAGATGCTGTCCCCGGAGACCAGGACGCTTTCGGTGATCTCCAGCTCCAGACTCGACGCAGGCAGATCATATTCGTGGAGCAGGTCGAGCAGCAGCTCGAGAAGACCGGGCTGCATCAGCTGCAGAGCAGAGATATTAACCGCGGCTGTAACCTCCAGCCCCCGGCTGCGGAATTCACGCATATCGGAGCAGACCTGCCGCAGTACCCAGCCGCCGATGCCGATAATCGAGCCGCTGCTCTCGGCCAGCGGAATGAACTCGGCTGGGGAGATAATTCCGTAGCTCGGACTAGTCCAGCGCAGTAGCGCCTCCACCTTGGATACCTGCAAAGTACCTGCACCGAGGATAGGCTGATAATGAACCTCGAATTCGTTCGCGACTGCGGCAGAGAGCAGCTGCTGGGCCAGCACCTTCTTGCGCCGGATGCCTGCCTCAAGGTCCTCTGAATACTGGAAGATGTTATTGCGGCCGGACTCCTTGACATGGAACATGGCCAGATCTGCCTGTTTGACCAGATAATCGGCGTCTTCACCGTTCTGCGGGTAAATGCTGACGCCGATACTGGCCGTATTATATAGAAGATGTCCCTTAATATGATGCGGCATGGAGAGGGCTTCCTGAATCCGTGACAGCTGGGTGTGAATGCTGCCGGCATCCGGAACATCGGAGAGGAGAATGGTGAATTCATCCCCCCCGAGCCGGGAGACCACATCATGTTTGCCGACAACCTGTGAGATCCGGAAGGCCGTCTCCTTGAGGATGGCATCCCCGAAATCATGGCCGAGCGTGTCGTTCACCGTCTTGAAATGATCCAGATCAATAAATACCAGGGCTATCTGCCGGTTGATCACTTTGGCCGCAGCGATGGCTTCATTCAGCTTGGCAAAAAAGAGCGAGCGGTTGGGGAGCTGGGTCAGCGGGTCCAGCAGGGATTGCTGCCGCAGCTCGTCCTGGACCTGTTCCAGTGAATCGATCATCCGGTTGAATTCAACCTCCACTTCGCCGAATTCATCCCGCCCGGTGCTGGGAATCCGGATAGACAGGTCCTTGCTGCTGCCGATAGCGCGGATATTTCTTACAAGCGATGACATCCGGTCCAGGATGAACCGGTTGACGAAGAGCATGCTTGCAGCAAGCAGCAGCAGCATGGAGATGAAATAGAGCATACGGAAGGTGGCTATGGACTTCTGCCCGCTGTTGTAGAGCTGCCGGGGCTCTTTCAGGGAAATGATCATTCCGGGATCACCGAACAAGTCATTCACCGCCGTATGAATCGACATCTGCCCGTCTGAGACCGGGCTGGTCCAGATCTGCCGGCCTCTGCTTTCCGCAAGCAGCGCAGAGGTGACGCGGGTCACTTTGATACTGGAGAGGGCATCCTCCCAGATATGCGTAACCTCTTCCTGATGCAGCATTCGTCCGGCAACAGCCGTGCCAATAACCGGCTTGTCCCTGCTGCTGCCGGCAATGGGCGTGAGCGTAATCAGCATAGGACCCTTATCAAGAATAACAAGGCCGCTCCTGCTCTCTTCTGTACTCGTGAACCTGGGCAGACGGTTGTTGATCAGCTTGAAGAGAGTGAGCTGCTCCTGTGTCAAGGGGGTAACGCTTCCTAATGCCGGATCGTAGGAGCCGCCATATATTGGACTGCCGTTCAAATCCAGCAGGGCAATCATATCGAAACGATTGATTTCGTATGTGGTCTGGTCAAAGTTACTGGGGATGGGGGCAGGTTCACCGGATATTGCAGAGCCGGTACCGCTTACGGATTCCATGAACCGGTAGGTTTCATCCCACACGGAGTAATTGAGCAGTCCGGTCCTCATGTCCTGCAGTTCCTCATAATAGGAAGTCACGGCTTTGTTCAGATTGCGCTGCAGCTGTGCCTCGTCCAGCTTCTCGAATCGGTTAAGCAGGATCATGTGAAGAAGCAGGTAGGTAGCGCCTATCCCCAGCACGGCAACCAAGCCAATGAAGATAAATATTTTTTTGCGGAGTTTCATGATGCTCCCCTTTAATATTTAAGACTTAATAGGAAATAAGTACCATCAATAATAGTGTACCACGATTAGGGAATATTTTGCAGCGTAAATCTCCCCAAAGTGTCGAAATTTGATGTATAATAATTTAATGATAATTATTATCAAATAATAATTGAAGGAGATAATCCTTGGCATGATGGAAAAATGGATGATATTTAAGAAAGCCTCACGGTTTGGAGTTATTCCCGTTATGCTTATACCGGTTGTCTTGGGAACGGTTGGGGCATATGTATGGCAGGGAGTATTCCATCCGTTTTTGTTTGTTATAACCTTTGTCGGAGCGGCTGCGGCGCACCTGTTCTCCAACATGGTGAATGATTTGTGGGACTTCCGCAACGGAACCGACACGCAGGCGCATAATACACCTGAGGCCATATCTACGAATTCCGGTTTCCTGTCGGGAGGCATCATGCGGGAGTCGCTATTTGCGCTCCTGACCTGGGGTCTGCTGGCCGTTGCAGTTATCTGCGGCTTGCTGCTTAGCTTGTACAGCGGCTGGGAGATTCTGTGGTTTGTCGCCGGCGGTGCACTGATCGCTTATTTCTATGTCGCGCCGCCGCTGCGCTTCGGTTACCGAGGCAAGGGCTACAGTGAGCTTGCAATCTTCCTTGCGTTCGGACTGATGCCTGTTCTTGGCGCGTATTTCGTTCAGACCGGGGAGTTCAGCCTGAAGCCTGTCCTGCTGTCTCTGCCGATCGGACTTCTGACAACGCTGCTGCTGTTCAACCACCACTTCCTGCACTGGAGAGCCGACCAGCAGGCCGGCAAACGCACGCTTGTTGTGGTGTGGGGCGAACGCAGAGCATTGATTTTCTCTCATGTACTGCTCTACATCTCTTATGCATCCCTTATTGTTTGTGTGCTGCTTGATGTATTGCCTGTGTATGCGCTGCTCGCTTTGCTGACGGCCATTGCACCGGTACATGTCTACCGCAACCTGCAGCCGCAGAATGCATCTGCCGCTTATCTGCCGCTCATGGGCGCCTCACAGCGGGCATCTGTGCGCTGCGGGATGATTATGGCGGTGGCACTGCTCATTCAGGGACTGTTGTAAATACCGTCTACACACTGGCACCTACTACATTACAGAAAGCGGGAGAACCCATGGACAAGAACAAACCAAGTAGTGAAGAAGTACAAGCTGCAGAGGTCAAACAAACGGTAATCGGAGATTTTCATACTATTCTGTCAGAGGGGAAGGTCTGGAGAACCGGCGGCTTCACGCTGCCTGACGGCTCGTTCTGGGCTTACCGTGAACCGGAAGCTGTCGTGATTGTACGTAATGGATATCTGTATGTGCGGGCTCAGCTGAGCCGCCAGAACGACCACGTGCAGATTCTTGATAATGCCAAGCATATGTATTATTCGGCTCAGCCTGTAGAGGTTCCTGAAGAGGGTGAGATTAGCTTCGAGCTGCAGATTCGTGCCCGTACGCAGGGGACAGCACCGGGTGACCTGTATGACGGCTATGTCTCGCTGAATTTGCTTGATTTCACGACAGGGGCCGCGCTTGATTTCTTCGCCGGTAACGATAAATATGCCAGTGTGTACGGAATTCTGCCGTTTCCGGGTGTAACAGTACCCGAGACCGGGGGAACCAAATATTTCTGCATTTTCACGGAGGATACCGGCTTCAAAGCACGTGAATTCAATACTTACAAAATCACTTACCACCGGGGCAAGAATGAGGCTGTATTCTATGTGAACGGCCAAGAGGTACGGCGGGAGCAGAATGTGCCGGTTAAATTCAACAGCTTCACTATCGCACTAGGCATTATGACCGAGAAGGATCTGACGCCGGAGGGCAGCGTATCTGCACACGGGCAGACGGTAATCGCAGAATGGTCGCCGGTGACGGTTACAACCTCTGCAAAGTAACAGTGCGCATCTGACAGATAAGGATGAATGGCCGTGAATATTAAAACTTTCTTCAAGTTTGTCGAACTGCCGACGAAGGTAGCCAGTATGCTGCCGCTGCTGCTGGGGACACTCTATGCCTTATACCGGTTCGAGGACTTCTATATCCTGCGCTTCGCGCTGATGTTTGTATCGCTCCTCAGCTTTGATATGGCAACAACGGCGATCAATAACTATTATGATTTCAAAAAAGCGGCAAAAACCCACGGCTACGGGTACGAGACCCACAACCCTATTGTCCATTACAAGCTGAAAGAGAGCACGGTATTGGCGACGATTGTCATCCTCCTGGTGCTCGCCGTAGGCGGCGGGATCGCTCTGGTCTCCCAGACGGGGCTGATTGTGTTCCTGCTCGGCGGATTATCCTTCCTGATCGGCATCCTGTATTCCTTCGGGCCGATTCCGATTTCGCGGATGCCGCTGGGGGAGCTGTTCTCCGGTCTGTTCATGGGGTTCGTCATTATCTTCATCTCGGCCTACATTCACTCGGAGCAGGCGGTGGTGACACTTCTGTTTCAGGGGAACTGGGTCAGCCTGCATATTAACTTCCTTGAGGTGCTGTACCTTTTCTGGTTCTCGGTGCCGGCCATCCTGGGGATTGCCGGCATTATGCTGGCCAACAACATCTGCGACATTGAGGATGACATGGATAACCGCAGGTATACGCTGCCTGTGTATATCGGACGCAAGAATGCACTGATGCTGTTTAAGCTGCTCTACTATGTGTCTTTTGTTGATCTGATCGTGCTGGTCCTGCTTGGTGTGCATCCGGTGCTGGTGCTGTTGCTCCTGCTGACGCTGATTCCGCTGCGCCGTAACATCGCGCGGTTCTACCAGGAACAGCATAAAGGTACGACCTTCATTCTCTCCGTCAAGAATTTCATGCTCATGAGCGCGGCAAGAATCATTGTGCTGGGTATAGCTGTTATATGGGTCTCCATATGGCCCGCTTAGAGATATACCCGATTCTATGATAAGGTGTTTATAGGGTATACGCGGAAGAATTAATATAAGGAAGGTGTATAACTATGACACAGAAGCTTCGTTGGGGAATTATGGGCTGTGCGCAGATCGCCACAGGATCGGTCATGCCGGCCATCCAGGAGTCAGAGACCGGAGTGATCACTGCGGTTGCCAGCCGGGGGCTTGAGAAGAGCAGCGCGGTAGCCGCTGAGTTCAGCATCGGGAAGGCATATGGCAGCTATGAAGAACTGCTGGCTGACCCGGATGTCGATGCGGTCTATATACCGCTTCCGAACCATCTGCACTGTGAATGGGTGATCCGCGCGGCGGAAGCAGGCAAGCATGTCCTGTGCGAGAAGCCGATTGCACTGGACAGCCGTGAGGCTGCCGAGATGGTGGAAGCTTGCCGGAAGGCAGGGGTCCATTTGGCGGAGGCTTACATGTACCGCCACCATCCGCGGATCACAGAGCTGCAGGAGATTATAGCGGGCGGTGAGATTGGGGATTTGCGTTCCATCCGCGGCACATTTACCTATAACGATGCAACGGATACTTCCAATATCCGCTTCAATTCTGCCTGGGGAGGCGGATCGCTGTATGATGTCGGCTGTTACCCGCTCACAGCGGCGCGCCTGCTGTTCGGCGCAGAGCCGGAGGCGGTAACCGTTCAGGCGCTCTTCTCTCCGGAGCATGATAACGTAGACATGATGGCCTCCGGCCTGGTGGAGTTCCCCGGCGGGCGGAGCCTGATCTTCGATTGCGGCATGTGGGCATATAACCGCCAGCTGCTGGAGGTGCTCGGCACGGACGGGAGAATCGAAATCCCGATGCCGTTCAACGCCAGGTTCGATGATGCGGAGTTCTTCGTGTATGGCAGCAGCGGAGAGCCCCGGCATGTTGAAGCCTTCGGAGCCAATCCTTACGTCCAGCAGGCGGATCATTTCGCCACAGCGGTGTTCAGCGGCAAGCCTTGGATCGCCGCTGAGGACCCGGTGCTTAATATGAAGCTGATTGAGAGCTGTCTGGAATCTGCCCGAAAGCGGGAAAGAATCAGCCTGGTGTAGTCATCACAGGAGATAATAAGCTCCCTTCATGAATAAATATTCTTTCAAAGAGAAACGGATACCGTCCCATGGGCGGTATCCGTTTCTGTATGTCTTTATGCTCTAGTGCAACATCTGCACAAGGGAAATGAGCTGATTCAACAATGCAGCAGGTTCCAAGTGGAAATTCAATGATAGTTGTATAATGTGCAATTAAAAACAGCGAAAAGGTGTGCTTGCATCTTATAACTGTATTCTGTACAACTAAATCTGCCCGAATCGGTGAGAACCCATCTGCAAGGGCTTTTTAAATGTACGAAATACAACTAAACGGATAATTGATTGTAAATCAGATGCTTTAGTTGTACAAAGTGCAATTAAGCATATTGCATGTACCGTGATTATATTACGTTCAGGAGAATTTCATCCTCGTTATCGTTGCGGTTGAAGGCTTCGCGGTCAAATTCACCTTCAGAATTGGCGACCAGCAGGGCAGTGACGGCAGTTCCGGTAGCATTGACTGCAGTACGGCCCATATCAATCAGCGCTTCTACCCCTGCAACGATGGCTATCCCTTCTAGCGGAAGGCCTAGTGCCGTTAATACAACGGTTGTTGAGATTACAGCAGGTCCGGGTACACCTGCTACCCCGATGGAGGAGATGATGCTAACCAGCACCAGTGTGACATAGTCGGTTCCGGTAAGCTGGATGCCATAGACCTGAGCCGTAAAGACGGCCACAATGGCAGGCCATACGCCTCCGCAGCCATTGAAGTTGACGGATGCGCCAAGCGGAGCGACGAAGCTGGCAATCCGCGGAGAGACATGAAGACGTTTCGTGATAACCTCGAGATTTACCGGAAGTGTGGCATAGCTGCTTCTGGTGGTGAATGCGACAGTGAGTGTCGGATACACTTTGCGGAAGAAGCGGATCGGATTTACTTTGACCACGAGCAGCACCAGTCCGCCAAAGACCAGGACAAAGTGCAGAATCAAGGCGACATAAGAGGTTACAATGACGCTGCCCAGCTCCTGAAGTGTCTCCCAGCCATAACGTGCCGTGATTCCGGCAATCAGTGCAAACACGCCGTAAGGAGTTAACCGGATCACAAATTTGACCACCTGGTGCAGCACCAGGGTCAGGGATTCGATAAGATCGCGCACAGGTTTGACGGCTTCCGGTTTTTTGGAGCCGATTTTGATAATAGCCACTGCCAGGAAGATAGCGAAAATAAGCAGCGGAACCACCTTGCCGGTAGCTGCCTCATTTACAGGATTAGACGGCACGAGATCGAGAATAACCTGAGAGAACGTGGGGATCTCACGGGCTGTGAAGCCCTCTGGCACAGCTTGCTGAATGCCTTTGCCCGGGTTGAACAGCAGAGCAACAGATAGTCCGATAACAGAGGCAATTCCGGTTGTTCCAAGGAACCAGGCGAAGGTTTTGATTCCGATTTTACGCAGGTATTCAAGATTGGTTAGTGAGGATATGCTGTTGAGCACCAGAATGAATACGAGCGGCACAACGAGCATGCGGATCAGACTGACATAAATACTGCCGAAGGTAGTGATAGCATTGGTTTCGAATTCAAAGTACTGAAAAAATATTCCCGCGAGCAGACCAATTCCGAGTCCGGTCAGTACCCGGGTGCCGAAACCGATCCGTTTGCGGGCCAAAAAATAAAGAATGGCAAACACAAAAATGGAAACCACGAAGCCATACCAGTTTGTCTCAATGGCTGACAATAAGTTGTTGTCAATGTTGTTCATTCCAGCTAAAGACCTCCTAAGACTAGTTTGTTGATGGGAATAATGAGTTCAAATCTATAGACAAATTTTATGAATGTCAATGTATAAATATGTTAATTTTATTTAATCCGATAAAACAGATGAGAAAAATAAAATTTTAATTGACAAGGGATGGAAGGATGAATAATATGGAATTTATCCGCAAGTGATTTTAGGAATCCACTGGACCGCCAGAGATTCAACAGAAGCGCATAAACATGCGTTTTGTTGGGTCTCTTTTTTTATCCAAAAGGGGGGATGCAGCTGCTGTAGGAGCAGTATTCATTAAGATGAATCGACTGGAACGCCAGAGATTCAATGAGCGCGCGAAGAGTGCGTCTTGTTGAGTCTTTTTGTGATGAGTGATTTAGTTTTCCAAAAAAACTGCCAAGGGCAAAGTGAAAGGGATGGTTACATCTATGAAAAAGCTTACTGTATCCGTAATTACTGCAGCCGTAGTTTTCTCGGCACTGACATATGCGGCAGTATCCGCCAAGCAGGACAACAAGGCTGAAGCAGCCGCAACACCGGTAGTTGTGGAAGCAGCAGCCGAAGCTGCCAATGCCGCGGCACCTGTGGAAGCTCCGGCCGAAGCAGTCTCAGCCGCTCCTGCGGCGGAGCCTGTTAAGGCTGAAGCGGCAACTGCTGCTTCAACAGAAACGGCCGAGGCGCCAGCAGCGCCCGTTGTTGCAGACACGGCAAAAGCTTCTGCCGCGCCGGCTTCTGTGAATTCTGCACCTGAGGCCGGCAAGACGGTTGCGGCAGCATCCGCCGGCACGGCAGAGGTTGTCCAGGCTGACGCCAAGGCCCAAGTGGCTGCCGCTCCTGCGGCTAAGGAGGCACAGCCGCAGGCTGCTGCCAAGACTGATGCAGCAGCTGTAGCTGCCCAAGCCCAAGCGACTGCGGCTCCCAAAGCTACAGCCGCTCCGAAGGCAACTGCCGCTCCGCAGACGGCAGCAGCTGTGCAACCATCCGCCGCTCCGGTTAAAACGGCAGCCCCAGCCCCGGCCGCTCAGGCCACCGAACAGCCGGCTCAGAAGAAGGTGACATTCTCTACAACCGAGGTAGTCAAAGCGAGTGCAAACGCACCAGCATCAGCCCCGGCCGCCAGCACGTCCTCAGCGCCGGCTTCCGGCAGTTCCTCATCTCAAACTGCCGACACCTCTGCCCCGGCGCCTGCTGTGAGCAATCCTGCTCCTGCCCCGGCCCCGGCTGCTGTAGAGGAAGTCTGCCCTTAAGATTTCCGTTGCTTACTAACTGACGGGCAGACTGGTTATTGCAAAGTACAGAAAAAAGATAAAGTTGAGGTGCAACTAATGAAAACACAACAAAAACTAAAAAAAATCCTCGCACCGCTGCTGGCGGCTGCACTCCTTGTCTTGCCGGGTATCCCCGGCAAGGCGGCTGCAGAGCCGGTTCTGCCAGCAGTCAGCGCTGGAGCAGTCAGCACATATAATTATTTTTATGAGAATTATCCAAAGCTGAATGACCGGAACCATGTATATAAGACGGCTACATATGAAGATATCGCCAATCTGTTTGAGAGTGAGGGTACCTATGCCGTGCTGGTTGGCGGCACCTGGAGCGGGAACACACAGGCGGATATCGGTTTTATCAATGAGGTTGCCAAGGAAACAGGCATTAATGTGCCTGTGATCTATAATTTTGATACTAAGCTGGACGGGGCCACACTTGACATTGCAGACAGCAATAATCCCTATGCCTATAAATATGTGGATCTGGTCAACAAGTATTTGAAGAATCTTTCGCTGTACGACAAGACTGATCCGCAGCACAACGTCAGTTATGTGAACGCGGCTGGCGAGACGGTTACTGCCAACAAGATTGATTCCCCATTCCTGTTCTTGTACAACAAGGATCATAAGGATCCGCAGGGCAACAGCGCACCTGTTGTTTCTTATCTGAAGGACGGAAAGTCCTGGGAGCAATTTCTGACAGACGGCCAGCTTGACTCAGCCAAGGTCAATGATTATAAGGCTTCTGTGCGTCAGGTGTTTGAAGCAGCCTCCGCCTATAGTGTGATTAATGAGTCCGAGTATATTAAATCAGCGTTCAACCGCAACTATGCCGGAGAGAACAACGGGAATATTATTTTTACGCCGGAGGATAAGGACCTTGTATTGGAGCATGTCACCTATCATCAGCTGCAGCAGATTTTGGCCAGTGACGGGAATTATGCACTGCTGTTCGGGGGCTCGTGGTGCCCGAATACCCAGGCCATTATCAAATATATAAATGAACAGGCGATAGCCCATAATATTAGCAAGATCTATTTCTTTGATACGAAGCTTGATGCGGGTCTGACGGTAGCGGAGTCCGGCAATAACACCGGAACAAGCGGACGGGCCAACCCCCATAATAACAATGAGCTGCAGATCAGAACGAGCAATCATCCGTATGCCAATCTGTATGTTGATCTGGTTAATACCTACCTTACCAATATCAAGACAGAGAACAATCAGGCAGCTAAGCCTTCTGTGATCAGTTATGTGAATGATCTGAACCAGACAGTCACCGGTGACAGGCTTCAGGTGCCGTATCTCTTTACGTACAACAAAGACAACAAGGATGCTGCCGGAGAAAGCGCCCCTATTCTTGGGCATGTGGAGCTGATGTACTCCTGGACGAATATCCAGCCCGGGTATGTAAGCAGCGGATACTCCGACGGAGCCAGATACATTAATGCTATTCAAGCATTAAACACGATTTATTCCAGATTAGCGGCTGTGCCTACGGGGCTGTATGGCAGTGCGGACGGAACCATCAGAGGAGCCAATGACCAGCTGGAATACAAATATAAGACGGTACAGGATTCGGTTTATGAGTATCAACCGGCGGCAGGTGATACCATTTCGGGCTTGGATCCGGGGACTTATCTTGTACGGTATAAAGCTACTACGGGCTCTCAGGGCCCTATTATTAAACCGGAAGGAACCACGACCATACCTTATGCTGCGGGAGAAGCAGTAGAGGTTGTTGTGCCGCTGCCCGGAGAGCAGGCGGCCCCGGCAGGGTTGAAGGGACTTCCGCCGACATCGGCAGCGAATACGGATGGGCAGATCAGCGGTGCAAGAGGGCCGTTGAGTACTGAGGAGCTGCAATCGCTGGAGTACAAGCTGGCAACGGTAACGGAATATACGTATGCCAAGGATGCACCGCCAGTGAATCTCACACCTGGAATCTATCAGGTAAGATATATTGCTAAGGATGAGATTCCGGCAAGCCCTGAGGTGAATGTTACGATTCCTGCCTTCACGGAGAGACAGGCGGCACCTGCCGGACTTACGGGAGTGAAGCCGACAACCTGGGAGAACAAAGACGGGAAGATTACAGGAACTACCGGTCAATTACAGATCAAGCTGTCTACGGTTACAGCCTATGTCTATGCGGGAGAAGGAGAAACCACGGGCTTAATCCCGGGAGTGTACGATCTGAGATATCCGGCAAAAGAAGGCTACACCGCCAGTCCGGTAGCAAAAGTGGTTGTTCCGGGCAATATTCAGGAACAAGCAGCACCAAACGGCCTTAAAGGTGTTGCCCCAACCTCATCCGAGAATAAGAACGGAGCCATTACAGGCACCACCACAGCACTTGAATATAAGCTGTCCACGGCCTCTGCATACACACCGGCCCCGGACAAGGAAATTACGGGCCTGTCCGCCGGAACCTATAATGTCAGAGCTGCGGCTAAGCTCGGCTACAAGGCAAGTCCGGATACCAGTGTTGTCGTACCGGCATATGCGCCGGCATCGAATCCGGATAGCGGAAGCGGGAACAATGGCGGCGGAACTTCTGTTGTGCCGGTACCAAGTGCCAGTCCGGCCCCATCCCCATCCGCTACGACATCCGGGAATACCGTAACTGCAGTGGCGGCCGCTGCTGCTACAACGGATACAGCTACAGGAGTAACTACAGCTTCTATTTCTGCAGAAGCAGTTGCCGGTCTTGTGAACAGTGCCAAAGCTGCGGAGGCAGAAGGCAAGAAGGCAGTTCTGGAAATCAGAGTTGCCGCAGAGGCCAATACCAAGACTGCAGAACTCAGTATTCCAAGAAGTGCATTTAATGAAGCCGCTTCTGCCACGAATGCCGGTCTTAAGATTAATATCCTTAACGTCGGACAGATCACGTTCGATGCTACTGCTGTGGCCGGCATCAGTGCGGCTGCGGATAGCGGAGCCATCCTCATTAGAATAGCGAAGGTATCCCTGACTGAGGAAGGCAAAGCCGTGCTCGGAGACAGACCGGTATACGACCTGACTGTGCAGGCAGGAGACAGCAAAGTGACTGTATTCGGTGGAGGCAAGGTGCAGGTTAGTCTTCCTTACACACCGCTGGCAGGTGAGCAAGCACACTCTATTATCGTATACAATATCAATCAGGAAGGCGGCCTGGATGTTGTACAAGGCAAGTACAATGCAACGGCCGGAGCAGTTGAATTTGTAACCACCCATTTCTCGCAATATATTATTGCCTACAATAAGGTCGCATTTGCTGATATAGCTGAAACTGCCTGGTATAACAATGCTGTAAGCTTCCTGGCGGCCAGAGGCATCACTTCGGGCACGGATAATAGCAATTACAGTCCGAACGGCTTAGTAACCAGAGGCCAATTCATTGTCCTGCTGCTCAAAGCTTACGGAATAGCACCGGAAAGCGGCGCAGCAGCCAACTTTACGGATGCAGGAACAACCTATTATTCGGACTATCTGGCTGCTGCCAAGAATCTGGGTATTGCCACCGGTTCCGGGGATAACCAGTTTAAGCCGGATAACCAGATTACGCGGCAGGAGCTGTTCACCCTGCTGTACCGTGCGCTGAATGTTCTGGGCCAGCTGCCGGATCCGACAAAAGATCTGGCGCTCTCCGCTTACAGCGATGCGCCGCAGGTTGCAGTCTACGCACAGGAAGCTCTGCAGGCACTTGTGCAGCGCGGCGTAGTAGAAGGTGACAACGGCAGAATCCATCCCTTGGAATTCTCCACACGGGCCGAAGCGGCACAGGTAATTTACAACCTGCTGGCCCGGTAATTGATAGGATAACATTTTCTCTAAGGGCGGCCGGCGGGCCGCCCTTTTTGAATAGATAAGAACTTCTTAAGCCCCACTTTGTGGGGTTATTTGTCGTTTTCGTTCTGTATTGCGCATTCGTTGCGATAATTCACAGGTAGCGGGTGTTAAAATTTGCTAAAATAGGGACAACGGTTAAATTATATTTTGAAGATAATGGACGTGTATGCCGAAGGGGGAGAAGGCTAGTGGATTCTACAGAAGAACCGGTCATTTCAATTGCAGGATTATGGATGAATTACAGTGACAGAATGGTGCTGCGGGGAATTGATCTGGAGGTATACCGCGGGCAGATTATCGGATATATCGGACCCAATGGCGCCGGCAAGAGCACCACTGTCAAAATCATGCTGGGGCTCGTGGAAGGCTATAACGGGACCGTGCGTATTTTTGGCAGAGATATCTCAGACGGGGACACGGCCTATAAAAGAAGAATCGGCTATGTGCCGGAGGTAGCGGAACTGTATGACAGCCTGACTGCCAGGGAATATCTTACATTTACCGGAGAGCTGTACGGGATGAGGAATACGGACGCTGATCTCAGGGCGGAGAAGCTGATGCGGCTGCTGAACCTGGACAAAGCTTACGATATGCGGATTGCCTCCTACTCCAAGGGTATGAAGCAGAAGGTGCTGCTGATTGCCAGCATGCTGCATGACCCGGATATTCTGTTCCTGGACGAGCCGCTCAGCGGTCTGGATGCCAACAGTGTAATGGTGGTGAAGGAGATTTTTGCAACACTTGCGGCCAGGGGCAAAACGATCTTTTATTCCTCGCATATTATGGACGTAGTGGAGAAGATCAGCAGCCGGATTATTTTGCTGGACGGGGGAGATATCGTTGCGGACGGAACGTTCGCGCAGCTGCGTGAGCAGAGCCGGGAGGGCTCGCTGGAGGAGATTTTCAATCAGCTGACCGGCTTTGACAAGTACAGGGAGATCGCGAGTGAGTTCGTTGCTGTTATTGGAGAAGGTGCGCCGCATGAGTGATTTCTTTGTACTGAAGCTGCTGGACCGGGTGCAGTGGATGTTTAGGGCGCTTGGAGCCGATTATGCTGTAATGCGCCGCATTCTTCAGGTTAAGCTCACGATGGACGGCCGGCGGACACCTACGATATTCTCGGGAACGCAGGAACCCAAGCTGAATATGGAAGGCTCTCCGTTCCGGGTACAGTGGCTGTATCTGCTGCTGGGGCTGATGCTGATCGCGCTGGTTGCACCTGCAGGCAATTATATCCTGACCATGAGCCTGCTGTTCAGTATAGTGATGTTCATGATCACAACGACACTGATATCTGATTTCTCGACAGTCATGCTGGATTTGCGGGACAAAAACATCCTCTTCTCCAAGCCGGTGGACCGCAGGACGCTAAACATGGCCAAAAGCATACATATTCTGATCTATTTGCTCACGTTAACGCTGACCTTCACCGGTCCTTCACTCCTATTCTCACTGTTCCGGCATGGAGCCTTATTCTTCTTTCTGTATGCTGCGGAGATCATCCTGATGGACGGCTTCATTCTGGTGTTTACTGCGCTGGTCTATCTGCTCATTCTAAGGTTTTTTGACGGTGAAAAGCTTAAGGACATCATCAATTATGTACAGATTATTCTATCCGTTGGCGTAACTGTCGGTGCTCAGCTTGTATCGCGCCTGTTCAATATCACAGAGTTCGGCCTGAATTTCACTCCTGCTTGGTGGCACTTCGCGCTGCCTCCCGTCTGGTTCGGAGCTCCGTTTGAGCTGCTGGTTGGCGGAGCGGAAGGCAGGCATCTTACTATCCTGGCTATACTCGCTCTCGTTGCTCCAGTCGTGTTGTTTGCAGCCTATATCCGGCTGATGCCGCTGTTTGAACGCAGTCTCCAGAAGCTGGCTGAACAAGGCGCGGCAGGACAGGGGGGCGGGCGTATATCCCGCAGGCTGTCGGAGATTACATGCCGGAACAAGGAAGAGGCGATGTTCTTCCGCTTCACCTGGTCGATGATGAAGCATGAACGGGAATTCAAGCTTAGGGTATATCCGACAATAGGCTTATCCCTGGTGCTGCCCTTTATCTTTATCTTCAATCAGGTATGGAGCGGGGACCTGGCAGCCATCAGAGGCTCCCGGTCGTTTCTGTTTATCTATTACAGTGCTCTCCTGATGATGACGGCTGTACAAATGCTCCGCTACTCCGCCAGCTACAAAGGCGCATGGATCTATAAAGTGATCCCCCTGCCGGGAACAGCCATGGTATACCGCGGAATGCTGAAGGCAGTGGTGCTTAAGCTGCTGGTGCCTCTGTTTATTCTGGAGGCAGCCGTGTTCATCGGGTTGTTCGGGTCAAGAATCATTGCTGATATGGCAGCCGTACTGCTTGCGCTGCTGCTGTATTCGGTCCTGTGCTTTCTTCTTTTTCCCAAGGCACTGCCGTTCTCGGAGAAGTATGAAGCTGCGCGGAATAAGGAATTCACCGGCATTGCTTTTGTACAGCTGTTTATTCTGGCGGGACTGGCCGGGGTGCATTATGTATTCACATTAATTCCCGCAGGAATATACATCTATCTGGTAATTCTGGCAGCCGTAAATGGCTGGGTTTGGCACCGGGCCTTCCTGCCGGAGGCTTCGCGCAGCGGCCGGTTTCCAGACCTTCGCGCGGGGGGATGACGCCAAATATGGACATTTTTTGCCGACATTAAAAAAAGGGTCTAAGTTCCAGGATTTACTTAGACAGTCTGCCAAATACAAGGTAAAATACAGCTAAAGTTATATTTCAGGGATCGCCTATAATCTTTATGCACTCTTCCATTTATCTACTATTCGTATATTGATTTAACTTGAGAATAACACTGAAAACGACGATGATAATAAAACCGGTGAAGAGGTCAACTATGGATCAAATGGGAATCCACTATAATATTTGGATTGTTTTACTATCTTTCGCGCTTGCTGCGACTGCAGCCTACTCTGCGCTTAATCTGATTTCACAGGTTTCCCATTCCATGGGCCGGGTCAGGCGTCTTTGGCTGCTCTCTGGTGCCTGCGTGCTTGGAAGCGGAATCTGGGCCATGCATTTTGTAGGCATTCTGGCCAGCCATCTGCCTTTCAAGGTCAGCTACCATCCGGGTACAGCCGTTCTGTCCCTGCTCGTCAGTATGTTCTCCTGTTATGCGGCACTCCAGATAGCGACGGCTTCCCGCCAGAGAATGTGGCGGTTTCTTATCGGAGGTGCAGTACTGGGCGGCGGCATCTCACTTATGCATTATATCGGAATGTCCTCCATGGTGATGGAGGCAAAGGTTCATTATGAGATTAAGACCCAGGTCTTGTCCGTATTGATTGCTCTGCTCGCCGCCTATACCGGAGTATTTATGTTCCGCAGATTTAAGGATTATACAGGCTTTAGCCGCTGGAAGCTGTATTCAGCCCTGTCCATCGCTCTTGCCGTTACCGGAATGCATTATACCAGCCTGACAACAAGCCATCTGCAGTATGAGAACTGGCCGGGAACGAATCCTGTGCTCATGGAGGCCGATGTCATTCTGCTGACCGGCATCTCGCTGGTTACCCTGTTTATGCTGGCACTCTCCGGCGGAGCTGTGTTTCTCGACAGGCATGTGCTGGAGCGTATGGCTTACCATGATCCGCTTACCGAATTGCCGAACCGGCATGGCCTGGAGCGTTATTTCAAGGATGATTTCTTCGGAGGCAACTCGGGAGCCGTGTTCTTTGTCGACTTAGACCGCTTCAAATCCATTAATGACACGCTGGGACATGATATCGGCGACCTGCTGCTGCGGGAAGTCTCAGAAAGGCTGACCCGCTGTGTGGGCGGGAAGGGCAAGGTCTTCCGCCTGGGCGGTGATGAATTCCTGATTGCGCTGCCCGATTGTACGATCGGAGCAGCGGAGGAAGAAGCGCAGCATATTCTGCAGGAGCTTAAGAAGTCTTATAGCATCGAAGGCAATGAACTCTATGTAACGGCCAGTGTAGGGATCAGTATGACCCCGGCACATGGAACGGACCGTTCGGCGCTAATGAAGGCTGCAGATACAGCCTTGTATACCTCCAAGGACTCGGGTAAGAACAAGTTCAGTGTGTTCGATCTGGAGATGAACCGCCATCAGGTACGGCGGATGTCGCTGGAGAAGGATCTGCGCAAGGCCCTGGCCCGGTCGGAGTTCATGGTCGTCTACCAGCCGAAATGGGATTCGCTTATGAATGTTACGGTAGGTCTTGAAGCGCTTCTGCGCTGGAGACATCCGGAGCATGGTATTATCTCTCCGGGGGAATTCATTCCGATTGCCGAGGAGACGGGCCTGATCGTGCCGATTACCTACTGGATGCTGCATGATGTATGCGGACAGAATATGCTCTGGCATAAGGCGAAGGTTGCGAATGTAGCGGTTTCAATCAACATGTCGGCCCGGATGTTTGAGAATGGGAGTCTGTACGATGTGGTGGAAGAAGCGCTGTCGCGTGCGGGTCTGGAGCCGCATTTCCTTGAGCTTGAGATTACAGAATCCATTGCGATGAACAATATGGAAGAAACGGTTGCCCAGCTCTCCAAGCTGCGGAATCTTGGAGTAAGAGTCTCGCTGGATGATTTCGGGACAGGCTTCTCTTCCCTGGGCAATCTGGATGAGATCCCGGTCAATACACTGAAGATTGATCAGGTGTTCATCCGCAAGAGTAAGATGCACTCTAAGAAAGCTATCATCAGTAATATCATTGCCATAGCCAGCAATCTCAATATGGAGGTTGTTGCCGAAGGCGTAGAGACTACAGAGCAGATTGAACTGCTGCAATCCCTCGGCTGCAGGGTGATGCAGGGGTTCTACTACGGCCGTCCAATGCCGGTCAATGAACTGGGTCAATGGTTTATAGAGAATACGGCATGAAGTTAGTCCGACAAAAGGCTGTCCCGGCCGTGGATCATTCCACGAGCGGGACAGCCTTTTTTTGAAAATAAAAATTTATTTGCTCCGAGTCCCCGAAAGCACCTGAGTAATCATCAAGACCAGGCTGCGCTTTATGGGGCTATTTTAAAGTTCTCGACCAATACCTGCAGCTTCTCGGCGAGGGACGAGAGGAAGGCAGCGGAAGATTCCACTTCCTCCATGGCGGCAAGCTGTTCCTGCGAAGAGGCTGATAAGGTTTCTGCACCTTCAGCTGTCTGGTTAGAGACGGCTACAATCTTCTGAATCGCGGTTACAAGGCCATCGGAGATCAGCGCGAGCTCCCGGACCGTTGCCGAGATCTGCTGGCTCTGCGAAGACATATCGGATACGGAGGTCTCGATCTCGGAGAAGGAATGTCCGGCAGCGATGATCATCTCTTTGCCTTGGTGCATCTCTTCTGTGGAACGTTTCATGGTCTCTCCGGCTTTGTCCATCTGATTCACAATCAGACTGACCAGTTCACCAATCTGGCCGGCAGACTTCGCTGAACGTTCTGCCAGCTTGCGTACGGAGCCCGCAACCACGGCGAATCCCCGGCCTTCTTCCCCGGCACGTGCAGCTTCGATTGCCGCATTCAGGGATAACAGATTCGTCTCTTCGGCAATACTGGCAATAGTGCCGACAATATTCTCAATCTCCTTAGAATGGCTGCCAAGCGTCTGAATAATGCCAGAGAGATCGGAAATACTACCGCTCACAATCGCCATCTGTGACGTGGTTGAATCCATAGACTCACGGCCTGTACGGGCTTTCTGGGCATTGAGGGCAGCGTTATTCATGGCGCTGTCCGCATTGTCGGCGATTTCGGTAATGAAATGCGACATTTCCTGTACGGCTTTGTAGCTGCCTTCGAGATTCTGTAATTGGGTATGTGCGCCGTCTGCCAAGTCGATGGTAACATTGACGCTGTGTTCCCCGGCGCGGTTGGTCTCCTGTGCGCTTGCAGAGAGCTCCTGGGAGGAAGAGGCGACCAGCATGGAGGTATCATTAACCTGTGTAATCAAATTGCGTAAATTCAGTGTCATATCATTGAAGTCGCGGGCCAGTTGGCCGATTTCATCCTTGCTCTTGAAGGTCATCGGTTCCCGGCTAAGATCACCTTTGGCTACGGTGTTGACGGAAGCGGACAGTTTGGTGAGCGGGCTTACCATACGGCGGATCATCAGATATGCGGCAATAATGGCCACAATCAGAATCGAACCCCCGATAATGAAGGGTTGAGTAATAATTTCCATCGTCCGTGTCTGAATCAGTGGGCCGTCAAAGCTAATTGCCATTAAAGCAATGATTGGTTTGGTAGGGTCATGGTCCTGATAAATGGGGCCGTAGCCGGTTTTAAGCGAGGTTCCTTGATATGTATATACTTTGGAGTATGCGGAATGCTTCATGGTGGTAATCATTTCTTTATCTTCATCGGAGAAATAGAAGGGATCTCCTGCTTTATATCCTCGTTCTTTGAACCGTGCGTCAGCGGCCAGCACCTTGCCGTCCAGCGAGAGGATGAACGCTTCCTTAAAAATAGGCTTGTGTTCATTAATCCAGCCTATGCGGTCTTCAATGGCACTTAACTTGCTCGTATCGCCTGCAGCCAGAGCTGCTATATCGGCGGGATCGATAAGGCCGGTAGTTATATTGGCACAGCCTACCAGTTCAATCCCTGCGGCTTCATCGATTTGCTTATAAGCAGCATTATAACCGAAGAAACCAATGGATGATCCCACCACAAGCAGTACAATCAGCATCATCCAAGTTAATTTTGTTGCCAATTTCATAAAAATGATCACCAGCCCTGACTCTAAGTATATTAAGTGATTTTTAGTACGATACCATTCTGAAAAGGGAAGGTAAAGCCGTTTCTACTCATCACTGCTACGATTATAGCGCATCGCTGCTGCCTAGGCATCAGCCAGAATAAAGTATTTTTGTGTCGGAGAATGATGATTTGTGTAAACGAAAAGCATTGAATCTATAGCTAAGATAATGGTACGCTTGCAATAGAACAAACGGACTGGGAGCTGAAGGGATGACGCATGATATCAATCCGTTGATCGAACGTGTGGGATTATCCATGTGGAAGGTGCAGCGCAAAATAATGTCGCAGATGTCTCTGCATAAGGAAATCGGATTAACTGTACCGCAATTCGGACTGCTGCATATGATTTCGCAGGAGAAACAGGCGCGGGTCATTCAACTGGCCGATAAGCTGGAGGTGAAATCCAGTGCGGTCACGGTAATGCTGGACCGTCTGGAACTGCTGGAGCTGATAGCACGCGTTCCCGACGAGAACGACCGCCGGGCGGTAATCGTGACGATTACGGGCAAGGGACAAGGGGTTCTTGAGGAAGCGCAACACCGGTCGATGCTGCTGCTGGAGGAGCATTTATCCATACTTGAGCCGGAAGAGCTGGAGAAATTCGCACACTATTATTTGCTGCTTGAGAAGCAGGAACGATAACATTGCACTGTCGTACTAGCGCATGATGTATATAAAATAAGCCAGCACCCTAATTTCGGGAGGCTGGCTTATTTCTGATTGTTCTATACAAGCTCAGAACTATTCTTCAGCAGGCGCTTTGTCCGGCAGCTGTGTGACATAGCTGTCCGATAACTGGCGCAGCCTTAAGGCACGGGTGTATTCATCCTCTGTGCCGGCAGGCGTATGGCCGCCATTCGCAAGCAGATACTGTGTATTATCTTCAAAGCTGTTGCCGGGAATGAGCAGCCCGGAGCTGGCAATAAATGAGCCGGTAGGCAGGTAATACCGCTGAGGCAGCAAATTGTAAGACTGGCTGAGCAAATCCTGGCCGAAATGAATATTGTTATCCATCGATACGCCCAGCAGGCTGGCCGCAGTAGGCATAATATCCACTTCTCCGCCCACCTGCTCAAGTGTCTGTGGCGCTAATTGCTGGCCGTGAATGAGCAGCGGAATATTGAGCATGTTTGCATAGGCGTAATCATAACCATAGATTTCCTTCATTAATTCCTTGTCGTCATGATCGAGCGAGTAGATTGGCAGTCCCATATGGTCTCCATAGACCATAATCAGGCTGTTATCCCATAATCCGTTCGCCTTCAGTTCATCGACGAATTGTCCGAAGGCATAGTCAGCATAATTCTGTGAGCGGATATAATCTCCAACGAAAGTACCTTCATAACGTTCAGGCAGCTTCATTTTATACTTTTCTGCAGGGATGGTGAACGGATGGTGGGCAGACATTGAAATCACCTGTGCGTAGAACGGCTGTCCCTCATCGTTCATTTCCTTCAGCTTCTCTGAAGTTTTGCGGTAGAGCACTTCATCGGAGGCGCCGAAGAAGAAGGTATCTTCGTCCCCGAAGAATTTGTGATCGTAATAATGATCCCAGCCCAGTGAGCTGTACAGCTCGCCGCGGTTCCAGAATTCCACATCATTGGTATGGAAGGTGGCTGTCTGGTACCCGCTGGCCTGCAGCAGACGAGGCAGACTTGGCACTTCCTTATCCACATAAGACATTGTAGCTGCGCCCTGCGGAGGAATGTAGAAGGATGAATTGACTACGAATTCTGCATCTGAAGTGTTGCCCTGGCCGACCATTTGATAGAAGTTGTTGAAATACAGGCTGTCCTCCATCAGGCGGTTCAGATTAGGTGTGACTTCCTGGCCGTCTACCTTCAGACCGAGCAGGAAGTTCTGGAAGGATTCCAACTGAATGATAATCAGATTCTTGCCCTTGGCAGCCCCGGCATACGGGGAGACCGCCGAAGCATCAATTCCTTTGAGCTGGTTTATGGTATCCTGCGTAATCTCGCTGGCCTCCACAAGCTCTGGTTTATCTTGAGCAAAGATAGTGTATGCTTCATAATTAAGGATACCCATTTCCTGAGCCTTCTTAATTTCGTTCATACTTGCTTTGTTGGGAAGAATATTGAACAGGCAGAGGCCGAGCGAAACTGCGAACAGCACGACATGCAGCATTCTTCCGTTATGGCGGTTAATTTTATCCTTCTTGTAATTGCGTCCGTTCTTGTTAATGAAGAAGTAGAAGCCAAGGACGATAATGTCGGTGAAGATCAGCAGATAATAAGGGTCCATGAGTGAGAATACGCTGTTGCGCACCGCAGTGACCTGGTTCACCTGCTCGGCCGCATGGTAAGTGACAATAACCCCGTAATATTTGAAATACATAATAGCGGCAAAAAAGATGGCGGTAACCAGCAGATTAACCGTCATGTAATATCCGAGTTTCCGTTTGGAAGCAAAACGCTCAATCAGGAAGAATAGTGCCCAGACAAAAGGGATTTCAGTCAGTACAGATTTCCAGAATTGCGTGTCTTCAAAAATGACACCCCAGGCTAAAAGGCTTTTAAGGACGAAAATAATCGAGAAGAACACAAATGGCTTGAGCAACCATCGTTTTATCGTTACGGATGACACAGCTTCGCCTTCTTTCTTAAGAATAAACATGTTTCCCGGCTGGGAGGAAACAGCAGCATGAGGACAAAAGAATACCATTATCAATAAAGCCTATTATGCAGCGCCAGGGAAGGAATGTCAAAAATCAGAAATAGCCGTATCCCCCTTGGGGAGAGCGTAAAATCAATCCTGAATGAATCAAAGGGCGGGGAATGCCCTCAGGCAGGGTTATATAAGTGATAAAGGACGAAAATGACGTCTGAGCCAGAAGAATGTACCGGGAAGTAATGGAGGTGATGCATGTTGAGTTATGCAGAAATCGCTCTATCCGTGAGAGCACTGGTGGAGTATGCCTTCAGCAGCGGCAGTCTGGAGCCGGGATTCCGCAGCGGCGCAGCCATGGTGGAGGGTACGCGCAGCCATCAGCTAATTCAGAAGCAATATAAGGAAGGGGACCGCAAGGAGGTTTATTTGAAAACGGAGATTCCCCGCGGGAATCTGCTGTTCATCATCGACGGGCGCTGCGACGGCCTGCTTGCTGCCGGGGACGGCAGCCTGACCGTGGAGGAGATCAAATCCATGTCAGGAACGCCGGATTCCTCCCTGGAGGGACGGGAGGTACACTGGGCGCAGGCTTTCATGTACGCCTACATCCTTACACAAGATCTGGATCTCCCTGCAATACAGGTTAAGCTAACCTATGTGCAGCGGGGAAGCGGGGAGCAATACAGCCTGTACAGGGGAATGACCCGCGAAGCGCTGACGGCCTTCGCTGAAGAGACGGTAGCCAGGTATGCGCCTTATGCCGAGATGATGGTCCGCTACAAGGCAAAGAGGGAGGAGAGCATCCATAGCCTGTCTTTTCCGTTCCCGGCTTACCGGCCCGGCCAGCGTCATTTCGCTGCCGCTGTCTATACTTCGATTGCAGAGGGGGCCAATCTCTTCGCCCAGGCACCTACAGGCATCGGCAAAACGATGTCCACCCTGTTTCCTGCGGTCAAAGCGCTTGGTGAGGACAAGATATCCGGCATCTTTTATCTGACGGCCAAGACGGTTACACGGATTGCGGCACAGGAGGCGGTGATAATGCTGAACAGCCAGGGGCTGCATCTGCATGTAATTGCGCTTACGGCGAAGGAGAAGGCTTGCTTCCGTGAGGAAGGAATCTGCGGCGCCGACGCCTGCCCCTTTGCCGAAGGCTACTATGACCGGATCAATGCCGCCATGATTGATATGCTGGAGCACGAAACGCTGATGACGCGCGAGACAATTGCCGGTTATGCCCGGAAGCATGAGGTATGCCCGTTTGAATTCTCCCTCGATGCCGCCTACGCCTGCGATGTTGTCATTTGCGATTATAATTATGTCTATGATCCCCGGATCAGCCTGAAACGGATGTCCGAGGAGCGGAAGAAAAAGACAGCGCTGCTCGTAGATGAAGCGCATAATCTGGTGGACCGGGGACGCGAGATGTATTCTGCCTCGCTTACCAAGGCGCCGTTCCTGGCGCTTCAGCGGCAGTACAAAACGGCCTATCCGCGGCTAAGCAGCGCCGCGAAGGCCGTAAATGCCTTCTTCATCGCGCTGCGTAAGAGCTGTGGCGATAAGGGGGCCGGGGAGTGGAGCGAGTATCCCGGGGAGCTGCCGGAGCTGCTGGAGCTATTCGCTGCTGAAGCCGAGCTGGAGCTGCTCCAGCCTTCTTCCTTGATCACTCCGGCGGCGGAGGAGGGGGAAGCCGGCAGCCTGCTGGATACGTTCTATGCGGTACAGGGAATGCTGCGTACGTTCAAGACCTATGATGAGCGCTACATTACCTATGCGGAAGTGCGCAGCGGTGATGTGTACCTGAAGCTGTTCAATCTCGATCCTTCACATTTGCTGCAGCAAATGGCTAAGAGCTTCCGCAGCCAGATCCTGTTCTCAGCGACACTTGCGCCGCTCTCGTATTACAGGGATATGATCGGCGCAGGGGAGGAGGACTACAGCCTGAGCCTGTCCTCGCCTTTTCATAAAGAGCAGTGGCAGGTATCTGTGCTTCCGGTATCCACCCGCTACCATGACAGGGAGGCCTCTTTACAGCCCCTTAGCGATGCACTCCAAGGGATGGTCTCGAGGAAGGGCAATTACCTTGTATTCTTTCCCTCTTATCTATATTTGAAGAATGTATATGAAGTGTTCACTGAGAAATACCCGGAGGTCACTACCCTTCTGCAGGGCAGCGGCATGAGCGAGACTGAGCGGGAGAACTTCCTTGCGGCGTTCCGCCCGGACAATCCGGATACTCTGCTCGGCTTTGCTGTGCTGGGCGGGATTTTCTCCGAAGGGGTGGATTTGCCTGGTGACCGGCTGAATGGTGTGATGGTGGTAGGTGTCGGCCTGCCGCAGGTGGGGCTGGAACGCAATCTGCTGCGGAGCTACTTTCAGTCGCAGGGCAAGAACGGGTTCGATTATGCCTATGTCTACCCGGGCATGTGCAAGGTGCAGCAGGCTGGAGGGCGGCTGATCCGCAGCGAGAACGACAGCGGCACTATTGTGCTGGCGGATGACCGCTTTCTGCAGAATTCTTACCGGCAGCTGCTCCCTGAGGAGTGGCGGGACTACTTTGTCATGGCATAAGCGGGTATAATCGTTGAAAAGGCATTCATTAGACAACAGGAGGTAATGACATGACGCTTAATATCGGAATAGTCGGAACAGGGTGGTTCTCCAAGGTGCATGCAGATTTGCTGGCAGGGATGGAGGATGTATCACTGAAGGCGGTCTGCGGCAGCAGTAAGCAAAAGGGTGAGGACATGGCCCGTCCTTACGGAGCCGAGGGCTACGGGGATATTATCGAGATGCTGGATGCGCACAAGCTGGATGCCGTCTATATCTGTGTGCCCCCACAGTCACACGGGGCAATTGAACGGGCGCTGATCCGAAGAGATATCCCCTTCTTTATCGAGAAGCCGCTGGGCTCAAGCACGGAAATTCCGGCCAGCCTGCTGCAGGATATTAAGGAGCATCAGCTGCTGACTTCCGTCGGCTATCATTTCCGGTATCAGGAGAACATCCAGCGGCTGAAGCAATCGCTAAGCTCGGACAAGGTAGGGATGATCGTCGGAGAATGGATGGGCGGTATGCCGGGGGTGGCCTGGTGGCGCAACCAGGAACAGTCCGGCGGACAATTTACGGAGCAGACGACCCATATCGTTGACCTGCTGCGTTATCTGGCTGGTGAGGTAACAGAAGTCTATGGTATGTTCGGCAACCGGATCATGCATGAGAAGCATGAAGGAGTGACCGTGTCTGATGTGGGTACAGTATCCCTGAAGCTCGAAAGCGGCATTATTGCCAGTATCTCCAACACCTGCGTGCTGCCCGGCGAAGTAGGCAAAGCGGGCATCAGCTTCTATAACGATAACGGAATGCTGGACTGGAACCCGGAACGTCTGCTGGAAGTCCGCAGCGGGGACAGCAAGGAATTCAAGAACACAGGTAATCCTTACGCGGTGGAGAGCGAAGCTTTCCTGTATGCTGTGCGGACCGGAGACCGTTCCCGCATTCTCAGCGATTATGAGGACGGATATAAGACCTTGAAGGTGACCTGCGCAGCTTATGACTCCGCACAGAGCGGATTGCCGGTGAAGCTGTAGGCTTGCAGGCTGTAGAAAAAAGACCGGCAACATGGCTTTCGCCTTATGCTGCCGGTCTATGGCCCAAGCCGGGACGGCCTAGTGGAGGAAAACCGCGAGCAGTGCCGGCGCAAGCCCGATAGAGAACAGCGCCGTCAGAATCATCGCGATACTGGAGATGGTGCCGGTCAGCGAACTCAGCTCGAAGGCTTTGGACGTGCCTGTACCATGCGCTGCGGTTCCCAGCGATACCCCGCGCGCAATTTCATTGTCAATGCGGAAAAGGCGGAGCACGGACGGTCCCATCATCGTTCCCAGTATACCGGTCAGAATCACGAAGACCGCTGTAATGCTGGGAACACCGCCGATGCTTTGCGAGATGCTCATGGCGATCGGTGTGGTCACCGAGCGAGGCACCAGACTGGTTGCCAGATCACCGCTGAGATGCAGCCATTTGGCCAGCAGCATGGAAGAGATCACGGCAATAACCGTTCCTGACAGCACGCCTGCCGCAATTTCGGCGGCGTGCTTTTTGAGTACCTTGAAGTTTTTATGGAGTGGGATTGCAAAGGCGATGGTCGCCGGTTGAAGCAGGTCCGATAGCCATTTGCCTCCCGCATTGTAAGATTCATAAGAGCTGCCCGTCATCAGCAGGAAGGCGATGATCAGCAGCGGCGTAATAATCAGCGGAGAAGTGTACATTTTGCCGCTGGAAGCATAGACGCGTTTGGCCAGGAGGTAGACAGCGATTGTAAGTCCAAGAAATAATAAGCCGGTTATCATGAGCTTCTGCGCTCCTTTATTCTATAAATAGCACCAGTAAGTACCCCGGAGCCGGCCATTACAGCAAAAGTACCCACGAGCACAACCGCCAGCACCTGCAGACCGTCTGCCTCCAGCAGCTTCGAATATTTCATGACACCTATAGCCGAAGGAATGAAGAACAGCAGCAGCTCGGCAAGCAGCCACGAAGCGCCAACCTCCACCCAGTTCAGCCGGATCACACCGGACTCCAGCAGCAGAAATAAAAGAATCATCCCGATAATGCTTCCGGGAAGCGGAATATGCAGAAATGAAGTCAACGTATTAACGAGCAGGGAGAAGACGGTAAGTCCCGCGACCTGTAGTAAGCCTAAGGCAATCTTTTTCATATCGATTACCTCCTTTCATCTTACTGAAAGTTTACATCTTTTTCTTTCATAGGTACAATGAATAGATTGAATATCTCACATTCTTTTCATCTATATATGGGGGTTATCGTTATGGACATCAGACAGCTGGATTATTTCGTGCAGGCGGCCAGGCTGAACAGCTTCTCCAGGGCGGCGGAATCGCTGTACATTACCCAGCCCACGATCAGCAAGATGATCCGCAATCTGGAGATTGAACTGGGGGCGGATCTTTTTTACCGGGAGGGCAAAAGCATCCGTCTGACGGATGCCGGTGAACTGCTGCTGGTCAAGGCGCAGAATATTGTAGAGTCCTTCACGAGCCTCTCCTCGGAGCTGGACAGTCTGCGCAATCTGAAGCAGGGGCATATCCGCATTGGGCTGCCCCCTATGGTGGGAGCAAGCTTCTTCCCGGCTGTCATCGGGGAATTCCACCGCCGTTATCCGGAGGTGACGATAAGGCTGCATGAAGACGGCGCCAAAAAGGTAGAAGATGATGTGGAGTCCGGCCTGCTTGATATCGGAGCGATTGTATTGCCTGTAAACAGAGCCAAGTTTCACTGCTTCACCTTTGTGGAGGAGAAGCTGCAGCTGCTGGTTCCCGCTGGACACCGTCTGGACGGGGCACAGAAAGTGCAGCTGAAAGAGCTGGCAGAAGAGGAATTCGTGCTGTTCCGGGAGGACTTTGCCCTGCATGACCGGATTATTTCGGAGTGTGTCAAAGCAGGCTTTCAGCCCAAGGTGGTCTACGAGAGCTCGCAGTGGGATCTGATCAGCCGGATGGTTGCTGCGGGAATGGGCATTGCGCTGCTGCCGGAGACCATATGCCGGGATATGGACCGTTCACGGATCGCAGTGATCCCTCTGACCGAGCCTGTAATTCCCTGGCAGCTGGGGATGATCTGGCGCAGAGACCGTTATTTGTCCTTCGCGGCACGGGAATGGATCGCTTTCGCGATGAAAGTGCTCGGAGAGCTGTAAACGACATTTTTTTCTTTTTTTTCAAAATATGTTTTTTGGCATCATGATTTATGATAAGGGAGAAGTTGATAGAGAGAAGGTGAGTAACCGTGAACCTTTACCAGAATTCCCCCGATAGCCAGAGCAGGGATTATAGAGAAGATGAGCTGTTCCTTACTATAGAAAACTTAAGAAGTGAATTGCTTGAGGTGGCCCAGGAACGGAGTTTGAGCGATCATGCGGTTCTGGAGCTCAGCCAGCGGCTGGACGGATATATTGTACTGGCCCAGAATCTGATGATGGAGAGTCTGCGCAGCCGCAAGAGCGGATCAGGAGCCTACATCAAGAACACCAAAAACCAGCGGATCCGGAATAAAGCTGCTCTTCAGCAGTAGTCTAAATTATACAATAACTCCAATTAGCGTTTGGATACAGAGGTCTCACAATGTGGGGCCGTTTTGTTGTGCTTTCAATAGTCATCACCTATAATGGCAATTAATAGAAGGGTTACAAGTGAATCCTTGAGGAGGTGCCGGGTGGAGGCGAAACTGACAACGATACGAACGGAAATTGAGAAAAATCTGTCCCGCTCGGGCCATAATCTTGCCTCTTTTGCCAAAATCTCCGGCCTGAACCGCGGAAGTCTTAGTGCGATCCTTCATGGGAATCCTCCCAAGCCGATTTCTCTGGGACAACTGGATGCGATGACCCGGGCATTCGGATTCCCTGAGGGCTGGCTGTATCCGCTATACGTGGAAGAGTGTTTTAGTGAGTACAGAATTTCCCGCCGCCGTGTGGAGCCTTTTTTGGTCCGGTGTGCGGAAATTGGCAAGCAGCAGTGTATCGATGAAGTCTTGAGCAGGATTATGGAATATCCTAAACCGCTGGATATCATCTATACGGTAGCGGAAAGGCTGTTCGGCAGCGGCAAAACGCAGGAATCGGTCGTGTTCTACAGGCTTATTGTAGACAATGAGCTGGATAGCTACTCGGAACGGATGGCCATCAGCCAGTACCGTATTTTCAAATCCCTGCAGTCTGCTCCTAATGTGGATATGGAACAGAAGCTGCGCGCTGTAATCAGCTTTGAACCGTTCCGTGGTCTGCTCCCCGAGGACATGCAGCTCGATGGGCTGCTCCAGCTGGCGAAGGTATGCTTCGCGCTGCACCGCTGGAAGGATGTAGAGAAGTTTGCGGATGAGCTGAGGGCATTAGCCAATGGCATTTACCGCGAGGAGCTTCGCAGGAGCAAGGGGAAACGGATGGAAGCTTTCCAGGCTGAGCGCCCGCTGGTAGTCTATTATGGCCATGGCTATCTGTTGAAAGCATCGGCTCTTACTAAGCAGGGTGAATATGAGCGGGCTAAGAAATACACTGCCGGTTATGCGGATCTGGGATGGTTTGAGCTGCTGGACGATGAAGGGCGCAGTGCCGTGGATAGTTTCCGGCTGTTTGCTGTCGCCAATGGATTTACACTTGAGATATTAATGGGCAATACTTCAGTGCTCTCCGCATATATAGCCTTTTTGGCAGAGCATCCCGGCGAAATTCTATCCGGCATGGTCATTATTCTGGAGTCGGCCAACCGCTTCGGCTTCTCTGCGGACACGGTGTTGTCACGCTTTTCCAGGGAGATGCTGCGTTTTGAACAATTCCAGGACCCGATTAATGTAGACCGTGTGTACCGTCTTTATTACCAGATAGCAATGTATCATATCTCCCGTAAACAGTACTCCAGAGGAATTGACCATATTATTCAATGTCTGCGCTTAACCGTCAGGCTGAATAGTGGAAAGGACTTTATTAATTGTGTGACCCTCTTCGAACTGAACAGAGAATTCTCCTCCGACACCCAGCAGAATGCCTATAGGGAGCTGTTAAGGGAAGTGAGGCAGCATGAAGAAATCACCGATCATGAGAGCCCGCGTTTTGGCGTTATTTAGCCTTATTGTTACGATATCTTAGAATAACTCCCCGGCCATCCGTGTCGAGGGAGCGTTTGTGTGTGTAAATGTGAAAAAAAGTACAATATACCGCCATGCTGCGTTCTTCAATCTGTAATAATTGATAGCGTATTCAAGAATTGACAAAGCATTGCCCGGAAAATATAATTAGGTAGCCTAATTAATATAGTATTTAATTATTTGTATACCTAACGAAAAAAGAGGTGGAAACATTGGGATAAATAGTGAAGATGAAAATTCAGTCGGACACAAGCTTTTCTCCGCACTCCGGAAGTTGCGCAAAGGCCATTTGCACCACTCCGTGGAGGGTCATAAGCCAAGTGAGATGACTTTATTGATATGTATTGCACGGGCGTCCCATTCATCCGACGTAGGACTTAAGGTTTCTGAAATCAGCCGCTTTCTGGGGCTGACTCCGCCCACGGTCACACAGCTGATCAACAGCCTGGAGGCAAAGCAGATGGTGGAACGGCAAGCCGACGCCTCTGACCGGAGAGTGGTACGCATCAAGTTGACGGAACAGGGGAAAATTATTACCCGCAAGGCCAAGAAGCACATGGATACCACACTTAACAAAATGGTGGAGTATTTGGGTGAGGAAGAGTCTAATCAGCTGGCAGAGCTGCTGCTTAAGGTGCATGCCTTCATGAAAGACAATCCGCCGCCTAATCTAGACCGGTTACAAATGAACGGAGATGAGAAACTTGATTAAATTACTTAAGCATTTGAGACCTTTCCGATTAGCAATAGCTGCAGTACTGATTCTCGTATTCCTGCAGTCTATGGGGGATTTGTATCTCCCGACCCTGATGAGTGACATTATTGATAAGGGGATTGTAGATGGCGATCAGCCTTATATCTGGAGA
The DNA here is from genome assembly GCF_000758665.1 of Paenibacillus borealis. Taxonomy (NCBI): domain Bacteria; kingdom Bacillati; phylum Bacillota; class Bacilli; order Caryophanales; family Paenibacillaceae; genus Paenibacillus; species Paenibacillus borealis. The sequence continues at coordinate 7,720,232 of NZ_CP009285.1, read as the reverse complement.
ATCGGCGGATTCATGCTGCTGGTAGCGGCAGGCGGTGCAGTCTGCTCCATTATTGCCAGCTATCTGTCGGCTAAGGTTGCAGCCGGTTTCGGTAAGAACACCCGGTCACGGATGTTCAACCATGTCGAGAACTTCACGCTGCATGAATTCGACAAGCTGGGCACGGCTTCATTAATTACACGCACTACCAACGATATTACACAGGTCCAGACCGTATTGACTATGATGCTCCGCATGATGGTTGGTGCTCCGATGATGATGATCGGCGGGATTATTATGGCGGTGTCTGAGGATGCCAAGCTCTCGCTGATCTTTGTAGTGGTCATTCCGCTGCTGGTTGGAGCGATCTTCTTCATTGGTATGAAGGGGCTTCCGCTGTTTAAAGCAATCCAGATCAAGCTGGATAAATTAAACCTTGTGCTGCGTGAGCATTTGACCGGTATCCGCGTCATCCGCTCCTTCAACCGGATTGAGCATGAGAATAAGCGTTTTAGTCTGGCTAATGCAGATTTGACGGATACTGCCATCAAAGTGAATAAGGTTATGGCCGGACTGATGCCGCTGATGATGATCGTGATGAACTTCTCCATGATCGCTATTCTGTATTACGGTGGAATCCGGATTGGCGACGGCGATCTGCAGGTGGGTTCACTGATGGCCTTCATTCAATATGCGATGCAGATTATGTTCTCCCTCATCATGGTTTCGATGATGTTTGTCCTGATTCCACGAGCGTCTGCCTCTGCACTGCGTATCAATGAAGTTCTTGATATGCAGCCTGAAATTACAGATCCGACTACTGCAGACCTGAAGACTACGGCTACAGCTACCCATGCGGACGGCCGTGACGGTATGCGCGGTTTCGTGGAATTCGACAACGTGTCCTTTTCTTATCCGGGGGCTGAACAGCCTGCGCTGTCCGGAATTACCTTCAGTGCGCGCCCCGGCGAGATAACAGCGATTATCGGCGGAACCGGGTCAGGTAAATCGACGCTGCTAAGCATGATTCCAAGATTCTATGATGCTATTGAAGGTGCGATCCGCGTGGATGGAGTGGATGTACGCCAGATGACGCAGGAGGATCTGCGGAGCAAGATCGGTTATATCCCGCAAAAAGCCGTGCTGTTCACCGGTACCATTAACGAGAATATCCGTTACGGGAAAGAAGATGCTACGGAGGATGAAATCATTCATGCCGCCAAGGTGGCCCAGGCCTATGATTTCGTAACGGCCATGAAGGACGGCTTCAATTCGGAAATTTCCCAGGGCGGAGGCAATGTCTCCGGCGGCCAGAAGCAGCGGTTGTCCATTGCCCGCGCACTGGTACGGAAACCGGAAGTGTATCTGTTTGACGACAGCTTCTCGGCGCTTGACTTCAAGACCGATGCCAAGCTGCGTGCTGCCCTTAAGGGGGAGACTACAGAATCTACAGTCCTTATTGTCGCACAACGTGTCAGTACGGTTATGGATGCAGACCGGATTATCGTACTGGATGACGGTGAGGTTGTCGGAATGGGCACGCACCGCGAGCTGCTGGATAACAATGAGGTGTACCGCGAGATCGTATCCTCGCAGTTGTCAGAGGAGGAAATAGCATGAGTGAGCAGAATAAAGGAATGAAGCCGCCGGGCCGCAGACCGGGCGGTGGCGGATTTGGCGGCGGCCCAGGCGGGCCGGGCATGAGAATGCCGGCTGAGAAAGCCAAGGATTTCAAGGGAACGCTGCGCCGCCTGATCCGGTATTTGCGTCCGCGCCAGGTTCAGCTGATTATTGTGTTTGTGATGGCGATTGCCAGTACCATATTCAGTATCTTCAGCCCTAAAGTGATGGGTAGAGCTACCACCAAATTGTTTGAAGGCGCCTATGGCAAGCTGATGGGCATGCCGGGGGCAGAGATTGATTTTGGCTATATTAATAATATTCTGATCCTCCTGGCTGCGCTGTATCTGTTGAGCTCACTGTTCAGTTATATACAGCAGTATGTAATGGCCGGTGTGGCACAGAAGGTCGTATATGATATGCGTGAGCAGATCAACAGCAAGCTTGAGCGGCTGCCGCTGAAGTATTTCGATTCCCGGACACACGGGGAAATCCTAAGCCGCGCGACCAATGATGTGGATAATATCAGCACTACCCTGCAGCAGAGCTTGACCCAGCTTATTACGTCCATTGTGACGATTATCGGTGTCATAGTGATGATGCTGACCATCAGCCCGTGGCTGACGTTAATTACCATAGTAACCCTGCCGCTTAGCTTCGTGGTTATTATGCTGATTACCAAACGCTCACAGACCTATTTCATCGGCCAGCAGAAATCGCTGGGCCAGCTGAATGGCCATGTAGAGGAAATGTATACCGGACACCGTATTATCAAAGCGTTCGGACGTGAGAAGAACTCCCTGAAAGACTTTAACAAGATCAATGATGACCTGTACAATTCCGGCTGGAGATCCCAGTTCATCTCCGGGATTATCATGCCGCTGATGATGTTTATCGGGAACCTTGGTTATGTGCTCGTATGTGTGGTCGGCGGGATCTTCGTAACCAAGAAAGCGATTGATGTCGGTGATATCCAGGCATTCATCCAGTATTCGCGCCAGTTCACCATGCCAATTACGCAGACAGCCAATATTGCCAACATTATTCAGTCCACAATCGCTTCGGCCGAACGTGTATTTGAACTGCTGGATGAAGAAGAGGAAATTCCTGAAGTGGGGACTTCACTTGCGAAACGTCCAGCGGATGCAGAAGAGGGCTCCGTGGAGTTCCGCCATGTGAAATTCGGCTACAAAGAGGATGCTATTCTCATTGAAGACATGAATATCGAGGTCAGCCCGGGACAGACCATTGCAATTGTAGGTCCGACCGGAGCCGGTAAAACGACCCTCATCAACCTGCTGATGCGCTTCTATGAGATCAGCGGCGGGGAGATTATTATCGATGGTGTCAATATCACCAATATGAAGCGCAGCGAGCTGCGCAGCAAATTCGGTATGGTGCTTCAGGATACCTGGCTGTTCAACGGCACCATCCGTGACAATATCGCTTACGGCCGGGAAGGTGCTACGGAAGCTGATGTGGTCCGGGCAGCCAAAGCTGCGCATGCCGACCACTTCATCCGTACGCTGCCGCTGGGCTATAACACGGTCCTGAATGAGGAAGCCTCGAACATCTCCCAAGGGCAAAAGCAGCTGCTTACCATTGCCCGGGCAATTCTGGCTGATCCATCGATCCTGATCCTGGATGAAGCAACCAGCAGCGTCGATACCCGTACGGAAGTGCAGATTCAGAAGGCTATGAATACGCTGATGAACGGCAGAACCAGCTTCGTCATCGCCCACCGCCTGTCCACCATCCGTGATGCGGATCTGATTCTGGTCATGAATCAGGGCAGCGTGATCGAGAAGGGTACTCATCTGGAGCTGCTCGAAGCAGGCGGCTTCTACGCCGACCTCTACAACAGCCAGTTCTCCGGGGATGATCTGCCGGACGTGGGTTAACCAGCATAGGACCGCGGGTAAACTGTAGAGATTTACTCCAAACATCTGCTCTAAAATGTACTGTGAAGATGTACTGTAACAATCGGCTGTATCCTTCAGCTTTGCTCATAGCCCCGGCGTTCACTGCAGGCAGTCTGCGTGAACGCCGGGGTTTTTGCTGTATACGGTCAGCGGAGGCGAATTAGGTGGCGGTAAACGGAAATGGAATATTCGCTTGAAATTCTTGCATAAAATACAACAATCCCCCCGGTAAATCGGCCTTAAATCAAAATTGTTGTACAAAAGGTAGCATTTCCCCCTCTTTCAAGCGGCTTAGCGTGGAAATTATTGTATTCCGTACAACAATCCTCTCCCCTACCCAATAATTCAGGGAGCGAAGTTGTAATTCGTACAACATTTCGGGCAGAATCATGCCGCGCGGGCTTAAGCAGAACCGGCTATTTTTCCCTTGGGTATCATATACTATTTTCCAGATAATAATAGAGATAAAGTCTACGGAGTTCGCCCGTTATAGACGCTATGAATCAGGGAGTTCCTGGGCAGCGGTGGAGATAACTCTAGCTATCTATTATTTTAGAAAAAAGGTTTGCTTAAAATTTTCAGGGTATATATGATAAGAATAGTAAAATGACCCGCGGCTCATTTTGGGCTTGCGGATGTGAGAGAGGATGAAAGGGATGTCAGGCTACGGTAAATGGGTAGCAGGGGGCAAAACGAAATGGATTACCCTTCTGGTGTGGATTGCAGTTGTAGGGGCTTTGACTATGATCTGGCCTTCGGTGAACTCACAGGTTATCAATAATGCATCCAACCTGCCGGAGGATTCGCAATCTGTCCGCGCAGCGGCCGTTGCGGAGAAAGAATTTCCTGCCGGAAGCGGCGTACCTGCCTTGCTGGTATGGCACCGTGAAGGCGGGTTGTCAGAAGAGGATCTCTTACATATAACTGCTGTATACTCCAAGCTTGAACAGCAGCCGCTCGAGCATCAGAACTTCGTTCCGCCGCTTGGACAGCTGCCGCCGCAGGCGCTGCAGGCTTCACTGTCAGAGGACGGAAGTACGCTGGTTACACCGGTGCTGTTTGACAAGAACGCGGACAGTGACCAGCTCGGTGAATCGCTGACTGCGATGAAGAAGCTGGTGGGTACTGAAACAGGCACGGATCCTTCTGCAGTGAAGCAAGACAGCGGCGACTTAAGCCTGCGTGTTACCGGCCCTGTCGGGATATCGGTAGATGCCACAGGCTTGTTCAAGAATGCCGACGTTTCACTGCTGATTGCAACAGTAATTCTGGTGCTCGTCTTCCTGCTGTTGATCTACCGGTCGCCGATTCTGGCATTAATTCCGCTCATTGGAGTCGGCTTTGCTTACGGCGTGACTAGTCCGCTGCTTGGCAAGATGGCAGAGGAAGGCTGGATTACGGTGGATTCGCAGGCCGTATCTATTATGACGGTACTGCTATTCGGGGCGGGTACAGACTACTGCCTGTTTATGATTTCCCGGTTCCGTCAGATGCTGAAGGTTGAGGAGAACAAGGGGCGTGCACTGCTGAGTGCAATCACCCATTCCTCCGGAGCGATCGCCATGAGCGGATTCACAGTTGTGCTTGCGCTCTTCGCGCTGCTGCTGGCCAAATACGGTGCATATCACCGCTTTGCGGTTCCGTTCAGTGTCTCCATACTGATTATGGGGATTGCCAGTCTGACGCTGGTTCCGGCACTCTTGGCTATCTTCGGGCGTACCTCGTTCTTCCCGTTTGTTCCGCGTACTCCGCAGATGGAGATTGAGCGGGCCAAGGCCAAGGGTAAACCGGTACCGCAGCCGAAGCGCTCTTCCAAAAAAGGAATCGGGCATCTTGTCATTTCCCGGCCATGGGCGATTGTGGGAGTAACCGTGGTGGTATTGGGCATTCTGGCCTCCTTCTCCAGCGGAATTAAATTCACCTATGATATCCTATCCTCCTTCCCGAAAGATATGGAATCGCGTGAAGGGTTTGATCTGATCGGCAAGCAGTTCTCTCCCGGAGAGCTTGCACCGGCCAAGCTGATGGTGGATACAGAGGGCCTGAGCGGCGGAGAGGATCTGAAGGCCATCCTGGGCGGCCTGTCCTATGTGGACGTGGTGTCTGACCCGCAGCAGGGGGCCGTCAATAAGAACATCACTGCGTATGATATTGAATTCAAGGCCAATCCGTATTCCATCGAGGCGATGAATCACATTCCTGCACTCCAGGCTACGGTAGAGCAGGCACTCACGGAGTCGGGTATAGAGAACGCGCAGGATAAGGTATGGATTAGCGGACAGACCGCCACCCAGCACGATACCAAGGAGCTTGGGGAACGGGATACCGACCTGATTATACCGGTGGTTATCGGGATGATTACAGTGCTGCTGCTGATCTATCTCAGATCTGTAGTGGCGACCATTTATCTGGTAGCTACAGTAATTCTCTCCTTCTTCTCGGCACTCGGTCTGGGCTGGATTATTATTCATTATCTGCTCGGTGCAGATGCAATTCAAGGCGCAATTCCGCTCTATTCCTTCGTCTTCCTGGTAGCGCTGGGCGAGGATTATAACATCTTCATGATCTCGAATATCTGGAAAAAGCGTAAAGCTATGCCGCTGAAGCAGGCCATCGCCGAAGGCGTGAACGAAACCGGATCGGTGATCACCTCCGCCGGACTCATTCTGGCAGGTACCTTCGCAGTATTGGCGAGTCTGCCTATTCAGGTGCTGGTGCAATTCGGCATCATTACCGCGATTGGCGTGCTGCTGGATACCTTCGTGGTCCGGCCGTTCTTGGTGCCGGCTATCACCGTACTTCTGGGCCGCCGGGCCTTCTGGCCGGGCAAGCATCAGGATGTGAGCGAGGCTTCGGCAGCAGGCCGCGAATAAGCGGATCAAGACATACAGAAGCAACAACAGGGATGCCCCGTCAAGCCTATAAAGGCTGCGGGGCATCCCTGTTGTGTGTATGCGGTCAGATTCAGTTGCCGGGAGTACGGCTGAGCACCAGCTCATATTTGTCGAGTGAGGCACCGACTATAGCTTCATGGCGGCCGGCACCGCGGTGCGACTCGCGGAAGGCAGGGCTGGATGTCCAGCCGTTCAGCGCTTCCTCGCTCTCCCAGACGGTACAGATCTTCAGTTCCTCCACGCCTTCCTTGGGAGTGCCCTGCCAGACCTCCATGCGGATAAATCCGGGCATGCTCTGCACTCCGTTCTCTGTGCCGAAACGTGAGGCGATTGCTTCCCCATGTCCTTCTTTGATCTTAATCGTGTTGGTTACCACCAGCATGCCAAGTCCTCCTCATAAGGTGTGGTGAAGCTGCCCTAGCTATTGCGGATTGGTCGTCCAGATGCCAGCGGTCTTCAGGAAGACGCGGTCTGGAAGCTTCAGGGCAGCGAGCGTCAGCTCAGCCACATCCTCCGGCTGCATCATCCGGTCTTCATCGCCGATCTTCAGGCCGGCGCCTGTAGCCAGACCTGTGTTGACGGTGCTGGGGGTCAGTGCCACGACGCGGATATTATGCTTGCGGACTTCCATCGCGAGCGCTTCCGTCATCCCCATCAGAGCAAACTTGGAAGCACAATAGGCTGAGCCTGTAGCGAAGCCGCGTTCTCCGGCAGTAGAAGAAATGTTGATAATGTTGCCGCCCGAACGTTCAACCATCGCAGGCAGCGCCGCGCGGGTTACATAATAAGTGCCGAAGAGATTGATCTGCATATGCCGTTCCCAGTCCGTAGGGTCCATCTCCAGGAAAGTACCGAACTGGGCAATCCCGGCATTGTTAATGAGCGCGTCGAACGGGCCAAGGTCATTCTGCAGGGCCACAACCGCCCGCTCTGCCTCTTCACGCACCGCGATATCGGCTACAGCAATGCTGACCTTGATGTCATATACTTCGGTCAATGCCGATTTCAGAGCCTCCAGATCTGCTGAAGTTCTGGAGATAAGCCCCAGGTTGGCACCTTCTTTGGCCAGCGCCATCGCGAGTGCTTTGCCAATCCCTTTGCCTGCACCTGTAATTACAATACTGGTTCCTCTTAAATCCATAACCTGTCGTCACGCTCCTTTAAATAGAAAACTTCTATATGCTGGTGAACATAAGGCTATTATACCTGAGCGGGCAGAGACAATCACGCCGGAGCAGGCCGGGGGGGACTAAACTGCCTGTTATGACGAAATTCCTTGCCCGATGCCTTATATGGAGCAAGCTCACTGCTTAGCTGTGAGGTTCTTAAGCGGCACCGTGGCCGGTCCTTCAAGCACATCACCCTCATAGGAGAAGCGGGAGCCGTGGCAAGGGCAATCCCAGGAGCGCTCCCCGTCATTCCATTCGCATTCACAGCCCAGGTGCGTGCAGGTTCTGTCCACGAGATGCAGCTTGCCCTCAGGGTCGCGGTAGCCGCCAACCCGTTTGCCGTCATGGAAGACGACGGCACCCTCATCCGGCCCGAGATCTTCTGTTTTCTTATGGATAATCTCCACTTTTCCGGCCACCAGCTCTTTGGCAACGGAGAAGTTCTGCACGATGAAATTTTTGATGCCGGGGCTGGGTTTGAAGCGTGATGGATCGTACAGCTCCATATAAGGATTGCCGCTCCCCTGAATTCCGTCCGCAATCAGGCGTGCAGCCAGCGTGCCGCTGGTCATGCCCCACTTGCCGAAGCCGGTGGCGATATAGATTTCTTCATCCTCTGCACGCTTGCCGATGTATGGGACCCGGTCCAGGGTAATCAGATCCTGCGCCGACCAGCGGAAGGGGATGCTGCGGATGCCGAGCAATTCTCCCGCAAACTTCTCCAGATCCTCATAATGGCCGAAGGTGCAGATGCCCTGTCCGGTCTTATGATTATTGCCGCCGGCGATAACCAGCTTCCGCTCACCCCATTCCACCGCGCGCAGCGAGCGTGTAGGTTCACTGGCACTCAGGTACATACCGCCCTCATAAGCAGCTTCCGGCTCAATAGCCAGACAATAGGACCGCTCCGCGTGCAGCCGGGAGAAATAGAGGGAGCCTCCATCATAGAATGGAAAGTGAGAGGCGGACACGGCGTGACGGCATTTAATTTTGAATTTCTCCCCTTCGGTATAGAGGGTAAGGTGCCCGTCCGTATTGACCTTCTCCCCAATCATCGTGTGCTCGTATACCGTGCCGCCTTTATCCAGCACAACCTGCAGCAGCCCTTTCAGGTACTCCAGCGGATGGAACCGGGCTTGCCCGGGCAGCATGATCGCTCCGCCGGCTCTTAGCGGCAGCGGAACCTGGTCCAGCCATTCTCCGGGCAGCCCGAGCTTGCTGTAGGCCTCGAACTCGGCAGCCAGCTGCTTGAGCGTCTTCTCATCTCCCATATCGACATACAGATAAGCCGCTTCCCGCTTCAACCCGCAGGACAGACCCAGTTCTTCCGCTGTATCAATTATCCACTCCAGCGCTTCGCTGTTCGACTGGAAGTAGAGGCGGGCCTGCTCTTCGCCAAAGTGCTTCAGCAGATCGCTGTAGATCATGCCGTGCTGGGCGGTGATTTTGGCGCTGGTGAAGCCTGTGGTCCCGCCGAGAATGGTGCCTGCTTCAAGCAGCGTTACCTTATATCCGGCATTGGCCAGTAAATAAGCCGTCGTAATGCCGGTAATTCCGGCGCCGACGATGGCTACATCCGTAACATGATCTTCCGCAAGCTCCGGAAAAGAGGGGAGTTCCGTGCTGCCCATCCATAACGATTCCGGAAATTGCGGAAGACCTTGCGAGCGATGATCTGGTGAATTCATGGGTTGATCCCTCCATTAGTCAGTATCCATTTCATTTATTACCACACTTCCGCCAAAAGAAACGCCGGGCCCCGGCAGCAGGTGCATGAAAAATGGGCTGCAGTGCCAAAATAAGGCGAAGTCTCCGGTAATCCGGGCCTAGAGGGAGAATGATCCATGTCAGGACAAGAGCATAAGCAGGGGGTTACCCTGGAATGGATCAGGGCACAGTTGAGCGGTTTCGGCGACCTGGAGGACAAGATCATGGCTGTTCCCTCTGGGGAGGTCAGCCTGCTGTATATCAAGAGTATTACGGATGGACAGATCATCAGCCGGAATATTGTTGCGCCGTTCTACGAGATGGGCAACCCGGCAGCGTACTATAGCTACATCGTGGATTATCCCGGAAGTGAGGAAGTTACAGAGGGGACGCGCGCGCTGGACCTTCTGCTCAGCGGTTATGCCTGTATAGGCAGGTCCGGCCGGCTCTGCTTCTTCGATGCACTCAAGGCTGAGGCTAGCGGTGTTAGAGAAACGATTACCGAGAGTATCAGCCAAGGCCCTTCCGATGCGCTAAGTGAGAGTCTGGCCGTTAATTTGAACATGATCCGGCGGCGTTATCAATCCTCGTCACTTAAGATGGAGTTCACCATCATCGGCAACGTGTCCAAGACCAAGGTGGCTATACTCTATGACGAGAGCAGAGTGAATCACAATGTTCTGGCCGAATTAAAAGAGAAGCTGGACTCTCTTAAGCTGGATGTTCTGCAGGCTGCCGGTGAGCTGGAGAAATATATCAGCAGCGATAAGCTGCGCATTTTCCCTAAGACGATTGTTACAGAGCGTCCGGACCGGGTAGTGTTCAATCTGGCGGAAGGCAAAGTAGCCGTAATGCTGGACACTACCGGATATGCGATTGTGCTTCCGTCTATTTTCAATGATTTCTTCACAGCGATGGATGATAAAATTCACCTTCCCTTTGTAGGACGGTTCTTAAAGCTGCTGCGCATTCTCGGTGTGTCCATGACGCTATGGCTTCCTGCCCTGTATATTGCCTTCACCTCCTACAATCCGGAGATTGTGCGTGTGCAGATCGCTCTGCTGATCGGGGGCAGCCGGGCTACAGTGCCGTATCCTTCCTTTGTCGAGGTCATTCTGATGATGATTATGATGGAGTTTCTGACGGAAGCGAGCTTGCGTCTGCCCAGAGCCATTGGCCCAACGGCAACGACGGTTGGCGGTCTGATTTTGGGGCAAGCGGCCACAGCGGCGGGCCTGATCGGCAACATTATGATTATTCTGGTCTCCGTGGTGGCGATATCCAATTTCCTGATTCCGCTGAATATGATGAGCTTCTCGATCCGTGTGCTGAAATATTTCTTTGTCATTGCTGCGGCGGTGCTCGGGCTTGTGGGTGTCGTCGTCTGCCTGGTGGGCTTCATCATGTATTTATGCAGCCAGCGCAGCTTCGGCCAGCCGTATTTCAAAATGTTTTTCCTCGATACGCTGGGAACGACCCTGAGGAAGAAAAGCGGTGGGGAATGATGGCGAAAAGCCGGTATTTCTATTGTCTTTTTCTCATGAATACCTTGATCAATATCATTAATTTCGCCCCCCGGGAGCTGATCGATGCCCGCTTTGACGGTGCGCAGTCCTCCATTCTGGTTGCGGTGGTTACGGGCACCCTGTTTATCTACCTGTTCACCAAAGTCATCAATAAATTCCCCGGACAGGGACTGCCGGAAATCTTCGGGTCGGCCTTGCCGAAGCTTCTGGCTGCTCCGCTGATTTTTGTATATGCGGTTCTCTGGTATATGGCCGGGGCGCTGATCCTGCTGTCCTTTGTGGATATTACGCTGCGCTTTATCAGCCCGGATACAGGGCCGTATGCAATATTACTCGGCTTCCTGGCCGTTGTCTGCCTGTGTTCCCGGATAGACTCGCTGTCATTGCTCTATGGACTGGAGGTGACGCTGGGGATTACCCTGCCCTTAATTCTGTATACGACCGTCAAGGCGGTTATTAATCCGGATTTCAGCTGGGATGCCGTACTGCAGGTGATGACGCATTCCCTTCATGCCCCCGATATGAACAGTATTGCAGCGGCAACGTTTACCTTCAGCGGTTATATCAATCTGGCGGTGTTCAACCGGGTATTTCATGGACTGAAGCTCAAGCATATATGGATTCTAAGTCTGGAAGGTTTTCTGGTGCTTGCGATATGCTTTTTTGTGCCGATCGGATATCACGGGACCGTTGGAATCGAACGGCATGTGTATACGTGGTTTACAACGGCGGACAGCATCCGTATTGAAGCTTTTCTGATCGAACGCATGCTGTATATCTTCTACTTCGCTTACATTACGCTTTCGCTGGTCAGTGCCATTATCCAGTGGCATGTCGGCAAAGAGCTGCTGCTCAGCCTGCTTCCGTCCACAGCCAGGAAACCTAAGAAAAAGCTGCGGCAGGAAATTGTCATCCTGTGCCTGTTTGCTGCGGGAACCTTTGCCCTCATGCGTCTGGATCAATACGACCTTAATATGCTTGGAGTATTCCTGCTGCATATCCGCTGGTACGGGGAGCTGCTGCTGATTCTCCTGCTGTTCTGGTGCTACTGGGTTGTAAGGAGGAGGAGGGCATGAGAACAAAAAGGGGTGTAGTCTTCCTCCTGCTGTTGCTGATGTGCATGACAGTGACAGGCTGCAATTTCAAAGATATCGACCGGAGAATATTTGTGGTCGCCATCGGGATTGACCCCGGCAAGGAGGAGGGGACATTCAAGGTGAGTCTGAAGCTGGCGATTCCGCAGGGGGATGTGACCAAGATTGATGAGAAAATGCAGATACTCACCGAAGAATCGGAGAGTATCTCCGAGGCACTGCGCAGGATGAAGTCCAAAGTGGAGAAGGAGCTGGACTATGTTCACTGCAAGACGATAATTCTGGGTGAGCAAATCGCCACCAAAGATATCCGGCATGTGATAGACTGGGCGATGCGGCGCAGGGATATCCAGTCTATTCTTAATTTTGCCATCGGAAGACCAGGGGCGCTGGGAGTACTGCAGGTGAAGCCGCCGTCCGAGCGAATCCCGTCTAACTCGCTGATTCTGGCGATGAGCGGACAGGGGACGGAGTCGCCTTTTATATCCAGTGTATTCTCCTACCAGCTAATGCGGAGTATTTATGAGAACGGCATCGATCCTATTCTGCCTATCATTGAAGCGCAGGGGAAAGAGCAGTTCCTGATCGATAAGATTGCCCTGCTGGATAAGAATAAAATTAAGCTTGTTCTCACGCCTGACGAGACCAGACTGTTCAATCTGCTGTCCCGGTCCAATCTGCGGACGAACTTTCCGGCACACTTGGGCGGCGGGTTGTACCAGTACTATACAGAGCGCAGCTCCTCCAGCTACCGGATCGTGACGCAGCATGAGGATGACCCGTACATCCGGTACACCATCAAGATCCGTGCAATCCTGGAGGAAAATAGTACAGAGGACATGGTGACCCACCACATGCTGAAAAGGATTGGGGAAGCCGGTGCAGCGGAACTCAGCGAGGCAGTGACAGCATTGCTGATCAAAATCTGCGACAGCGGGATGGACCCTTTGGGCTGGGGGCTGCATTACGGGGCCCGGCACTGGAATAATGACACGGAAATGGCGGTGTGGGAGAGTCTGTATCCCCGGATGAAGTTCCAGGTCAAAGCGGAGGTGGATGTGAAATACTCAGGAATGATCAAATAGAGCCCTGCCGGATTGACGCTTCCGGCACTAGGACTTATACTTGATCTAAAAACAAGTTAGAGGATGATAAAGATGAGAACGCTAAACTTAACTTCTCAACGTCAAGCTGTTTATGATATCGTCCGTAATTCCCATGACCATCCTACTGCTGCGGAAGTCATGAACCGGCTTGTAGAGCAAGGGCATAACCTGGCCTATGGGACTGTCTATAATTCACTGCGGTATCTTTCAGATAAGCAGATGATCCGTGAACTGAAGCTCGGAGAGGCGGCCAGCAGATATGATGCCCGGCTGGATGACCACCAGCATATTATCTGCGAGATCTGCGGCGCGGTGGATGAAGTGATGAGTCAGGTTCCGCAGGCGTGGATCGACAAGGTGGCGGAGGATACGGGTTATTCCATCACCCATACACATGTTGTATTTGGAGGCGTATGTCCAGCCTGTCGGAATAAGAATTCGCACTAGAGGCCGGCTGTCCGGTTGGAAGGCTGCTGCACACCAAAAGAATAAATATAACAAAAGACCGTTTTCATAAAAACGGTTTTTTGCTGTGTCTATATGAAAATTATTAAGCAACATAGGAGAATAATAATGAATTGCCGAAGAAAAGAGGATTTCCATGGGCGATATTTAATTATATATTGAGGCTGCAGATTTATCGTGCTTAAGACCCATAAAGAAAGAGAGAGTGAGCCCATCATATGAATAAAAAGGCGCGTCTGACCATCCGCATGAAGCTAATTCTTACATACCTGCTTGTCTTGCTGGTACCGAGCATCATCATAGGCTGGCAGACCTATCAATCGGCCAGCAGTAAAGTCGAGCAGCAGCTCACCAAAAATGCCACGGAAAGTGTAGTCGCGGTAAACGAAATTATCAATGCCAACATCCAATCCAAAATAGATGATATTAACTACTTTGCCGCACAGTTCAAGGCGGATTCTATCAATAATGAGGCGGCAGGGGCGGCCGCACCTGAACTGGAGGACCGGCTTAAGGAATATGCCGCGCTGCATTCTGATGTGCTTGATATTTATGCCGGAACCAGTAAAGGTAAGGGTATCCGTGCGGCCGATATCCAGCTGCCGGACGGCTATGACCCGCGCAAGGAGAACGCTTATATCAATGCGCTTAAGCATGGCAGCGGAATTGTGATCTCACCGGTATTCCAGACCGTGAATAATGAGTCAGCTATTGCAATTTCAGCAGTGCTGGAAGGCGGGAACGGGGTAGTGGGCCTGGATCTGAACCTGTCTTCGCTGGCCGATCTGACAGATATCAAGGTTGGCGAAGAAGGCTACATTCTGATTATCGACAGCAGCAAGAAATTCCTGGTTCACCCGACCGAAGCTATCGGCGAGGAGTCCTCACTTGAATTCGTGAAGCAAATGTTCGAAAGTGAGAGCGGCAGCTTCGATTATGACTATAAGGATTCATCCAAGAAGATGACCTTCATGGTGAATGAGCTGACCGGCTGGAGAATCGGGGGGACCATCAGCAAGAATGAGATTACCCGTGCGACGAGTGATATCCGGGAGACGGTATTAATTGTAATCTCTGTTTCTGTATTGCTGGCGCTGGTGCTTATCTACTTCAATGTCTCGTCAATCCTGAAGCCGCTGGTGCGTCTGCGCAGAGCGACAGAGCTAATCGCCGGGGGCGACCTGTCACAGGATATCGGGGACTTCCGCAGAGATGAGATCGGCCTGCTGGCGGAGAATTTCCGCCTGATGGTCGGTAATCTGCGGCAGATGATTATCGGTGTACAGGAGATGACCGACAACGTCTCCTCATCCGCCGAGGAACTGACAGCGGGGGCCGAGCAGACTACCAAAGCGATAGAGCATGTTACGATAGCGATCCAGGAAGTAGCGGCCGGAACAGAACGCCAGGTTAACAGTGTGAATAAAGGAATGGTAAGTACGGCTGCAACTACAAGTGAGGTAGAGCATATTTCCGGGTTTATGGAGCAAGTCTCGGCGATGATGGACAAGACCTCGCTCTCCGCTTCAGAGGGTAATGAATCTGTAATAAGCGTAGTCGATAAGATCAACGGGATTCATGAAACGGTAGAGGAGCTGGGCGGGGTCATTGATAAGCTTAATGAACGGACCGGACAGATCCAGGGGATTGTCGGTGTAATTACCGGAATCTCGCGGCAGACCAATCTGCTGGCGCTGAATGCTTCTATTGAAGCGGCCAGAGCGGGCGAGCAGGGCCGCGGTTTCGCCGTTGTGGCCTCAGAGGTGCGCAAGCTGGCCGAAGAATCAGAGAAGTCGGCAAGAATGATCTCCGAACAGATTACTTCAATTAATGCAGAGATGATTCAGGCTACAGCGACCATGGAGTATGCGAAGAACCGGGTATCCGAAGGCATTATGGCGGTCGATACGACCGGACGCTCCTTCTCGCGGATCCGCAGAGCGGTTAAAGGGGCGGCTGAGAAGATTGAGGCGATGAATGGCGCTGTGCACACACTGACGGCAGAAGCGGATAGTATGGAGAAGGCCATCGGAGAGATCCGCGGGATCACCCAGGAGGCGGCTGGGAATACCGAAACGATCTCGGCGGCTGCCCAGCAGCAGCTGGCATCCGTGGAAGAGATCGCTTCTTCCTCGGCAGATCTGAGTCATCTTGCCGATGAACTGCAGCGGCTTGTCGGCAGATTCAAATTATATCCGGGAAATCAGGCTCCGGGTGCAGCTGATATCGTCCGGCCGGATAGCGGTTTTTCTGGAGACCGGCAGAATTCCTGAAGCAGAAAGTGCATTGCGGTCTTCCCTTTTACCTCCTTTTGCAAGTATACTGATAAGCAATAATATGGGGTGACGAAGGAGAGAAACATTCATGGCAGAGCAATTGAAGGGCGTTACCATTGCCCTGGCGGGTCCGCGCAAGGCGGAAGAAATGGCCAAGCTGGTACAGAATATGGGTGGGACTGCGCTGCACCGTCCGGCCCAGGGGACGTCATTTCTGGATGATGCTGCACTGCGTGACGGGCTGACGGCCTGGACAGAGCAGCCGCCGGACCTGGCGGTTCTGACGACCGGAATGGGACTCGACGCATTGTTCGAGATGGCCGCGAAGCTGGAGCTTGCGGACCGCTTCCTGAAAGTTCTCTCCGCTTCACCTATTGCTGCGCGCGGCTACAAGACGGTTAATGCCTTGAAGAAGCGGGGGCTGGAGCCCGTGGTGCGCGACGATGACGGCAGCACCAAGGGGCTGATCCGCGGTTTGCAGGATTGGGATTTGCAGGGCAAGCGGGTCAGGCTGCAGCTGCACGGAGAGTCCGCTCCGCATCTGGTCCAGTGGCTGGAGCAGGCGGGAGCAGAGGTCAGCTGTGTGCAGCCTTACCGGTACACGCAGCCGGAGCCGGGTGCACTGGCTCTGCTGCTGGCGGATATTACAGAAGGCCGGGTGAACGCGGTAGCCTTCACAAGTGCACCGCAATTCCGCTTCCTGGCACAGTATGCACGGGAGCAGGGCAGACTGGAAGAACTCGTTCAGGCCTTGGAGGATAAGGTGCTGGCTGTATCTGTCGGCCGGCTTACCTCTGAAGCCCTCAAAGAAGAGGGCGTGAAGCGGATCATTATGCCGGAGCATGAACGGATGGGCAGCATGTTCGTTGAGCTGGGCCGTTATATGGCGGCTTCCCGGTAACAGCAGGCTGTGCTGTACAGCCGCCCAGAGCAGGAATTCCCGTCCGGTACAGGGCGGGAATTCTTTTTGGACAACCCGGATTGGCGTTTTCTTACTATCAAAGCAGCCCGTTTTATGGACATCGGGGGCTGTTTTACTTAGAATAATAGGCAACGTTCCACTACAAAGATAAAGAAATAAGGAGGAGGAGACCCATGGATAAGAGAAAATGCCTGTTACTTGGCGATTATACCCACCCACGGTTTCACCCGCTGCAAGGCGTAGACAAGCAGGTCAGCGAAATTCTGAATGATCTTCTGACCGTACAGTGCTCGGAGAATAAAAAGCTGCTGCTAAGCGAGCATTTGGCAGGATATGATCTCTGCATTGCATATAACGAATTATGGAACGAAACAGTATCTCCCCAGCAGACGGCGGGTTTGCTGAGTTATGTAAGCGGAGGCGGCGGCCTGATTGTCCTGCATACCGGTGTTTCACTGGCGAAGCGGTATGAGCTGGCTCATCTGATCGGCGGCAGATTCACCGGACATCCTCCCTACGCTCCACTTAATTTCAAGGTGCGGGAACATGATATCACCGAAGGTATTGAGGATTTCCAGCTGGATGAAGAACCGTACCGCTTCGAGTTCGATCCCTTCACTGATAAGAAGATTCTGCTCGAATATGAGGCGGACGGGGAAATGCTGCCTGCAGCCTGGTGCCACAGCTACGGTCTGGGACGGGTTGTCTATCTGATGCCCGGCCACCATGAGCCGTCGTTCCGTCATCCGGCAGTCCGCCAGCTGATTCTGCGCGCGGCCACCTGGGCGGCGCGGATCCCCAGATAATCCCGGACTTTTGTGTGAAAGACAGTATATATATTTTGGGGGTCTCCCCAAAGTACCTGAGTAATCATCGAAGATTTGGCCCCACTTTGTGGGGTTATTTTGTGAATTGGCCCGCTAAGAGTTATACTCTATCCATAACTGGAATCTTTGGGAGGGAAGTACCATGAGTGATTTGTTAAAGAAAGCAATCTCTTTAGGAGTAGGCCTCACCATTGTCAGCAAGGAAAAAGTTGAAAAGGTTGTAGACGAACTGGTCAAGCGGGGCGAGCTTGCGCCTTCGGAATCCAAGGCGCTGGTTGACCGGCTGGTGGAGCGCGGAGAAGAAGAACGCGGGGCCTTCAAATCCACTGTACATGAGCAGGTGCAAAAGGTACTGAAGGAGCTTAAGGTGCCTGTTCAAGCTGATATTGCCGGACTGGAGTCGCGTATCGCTGTGCTTGAGCGCCGTGTGGCTGAGCTGGAGGGCAATGCTGCTCCCGGCACCCAGGAGGATGTCGTGCCGGAAACGCATACGGAATAGATGGCAGTCCGCATAAGACATGCCGGTCGGTACCGGGCAATAGCCATGGCGCTTATGCGTCATGGCTTCGGCTATATGGTGGAGGAACTGGGCCTCTATCATCTTCTGTCCCTTCCGCGCCGGATAATTACGCAGGAGGTTCACGAAAGCGTAACGCTCGGGGAGCGGATCCGCCGGGTGCTGGAGGATCTGGGGCCGACCTTTGTCAAACTGGGCCAGCTCGCCAGTACACGTTCCGATCTGCTGCCTGATTCAATCATACAGGAGCTTATTAAGCTGCAGGACAATGTGCCGCCGTTCTCGGCCGAGACGGCCCGCAACATTATTGAGCAGGAGCTCGACCAGCATATGGACGCAGTCTTTGAGTACTTCGAGAACAATCCGCTTGCTGCGGCTTCCATCGGTCAGGTGCACCGGGCGGTGCTGCATGGCGGCCAGAGCGTAGCGGTCAAGATCCAGCGTCCCGGCGTCATGCGGACCATGAGCCGGGATCTTGAAATTCTGCTGGACTTAAGCGTCCTGGCGGAGCGGAAGATGGACTGGGCCAAGCAATACGGATTAACCCGGATGGTCGAGGAATTCTCCCGCGCCCTGATGGCCGAGCTTGATTATGCCCAGGAAGGGCGCAATGCCGAACGTATAGCCGGGCAGCTGTCTGCCCAGGATAATGTATATATACCGGCCATTTATTGGGATTTCAGCTCCACACGGGTGCTGACGATGGAATACGTGGACGGGATTACGCTGAACCGCAGGGACGAGCTGCTGAACAAGGGCGTCAAGCTCAAGACTATTGCCCAGCAACTGGTAGAGATGATGCTGAACCAGATTTTTATCCATGGCTTCTTTCATGCCGATCCGCATCCGGGCAATGTCATGGTGCTGGAGGACGGCAAGCTGGCTCTGATTGATTTCGGGATGGTCGGACGGCTGAGCGAGGAAATGAAAGACGGGCTGTCCGCGCTCGTGATCGCACTGATGCGCAAGAATACCGATTCGATGGTACGGGCCATTCTGCGTCTGGGTGTGATTCCGGAGGATGCTGACCGCATGGCGCTGCACGATGATATGGACCGGCTGCGGGAGCAGTATTATGATATCCCCTTCAAGCAGGTCAGCATCGGCAAGGCGCTGAATGATCTGTTCGGCATTGCCCGCAAGCACCGGCTGGTTATTCCGCCGGATCTTGCGATGCTGGGCAAGACGATGCTGACGCTGGAGGGCATGGTCGCCAGTCTCGATCCGGCCTTCAGCATTGTGCAGATGGCCGAGCCGTTCGGCAGGCAGCTGGTGAAGCAGCGCTTCAGCGGAAGCCGCCTGCAGCGGAAGCTGCTGGGCGGAGTAGCCGATCTTGCCGAGAGTCTGGTGGAGCTTCCTGCCCAGGCCCGGCAGCTGTCTTCGCTGCTCAGCAAGGGTAAGCTTAAGGTGGAGATCGGGGTACCGGAGCTGCAGGGTCTGGAGCATAAATTCAGCAGGGTAGGCAACCGGCTCTCCTTCAGCATTGTGCTGCTGGCCTTCAGCATCATTATGGCCGGGCTGATTATCGCCTCCTCTCTGCGCGGCGAGCCTTCATTGCTGTGGGATTTCCCCATTGTGGAGATCGGATCTGTCATCGCCATGCTGATGATTGTGTGGCTGCTGTTCTCCATATTCAAATCAGGAAGATTCTAGCGGGATAAGCCCGGGAAATAATTATTCTTCTGCATATGCACACAAGCGGTGCAGAATCAAGTACAATATATAAAGATAACTTGCCAAAAATTAAAGTGTAATGGAACGCAAATGGAGTGCCGTCTGAATGTCCGGTGGATCGCTGCTGCCCCAGAAACCGAACTTCGACTGCAGCCTTGCGGGCCAGTGGGACGGAAGGGCTCCGGCAACGGGGTTCTTCCGCTTTTGTTTGATACGGATACCTGCGGGCGATAACTGGACTAGCTGTCCGGGACAGCACACTATGCAGAACGGCGCAGCCGTTTCCGCCTGATAACGGGCTTATGCCGCCGGCAAAGCCTTGTGAATGCGTACATTACTCCGATAAATGGATGAATATAAGTTATGAAGTGAAAACTTAGGAAAAATAGTGAGGTGGAGAAATTGCCGGGTTTTAAGGAATTAGGAGTTTCTGAAGTACTAGTCGATCTGCTCAAGGGGCAGGGGATTGTGAAGCCGACGCCGGTTCAGGAGGAAGCGATTCCGCCGCTGGTGCAGGGCCTCGATGTGATTGCCCGTGCCAAGACAGGAACAGGGAAGACACTGGCTTTCCTGCTGCCGATAATGGACAAGATCCGGGTAGAGGCGGCTTATCCGCAGGCGCTGATTCTCGCGCCGACGCGTGAACTCGCGCTGCAGATTACCGAGGAAGCGCGTAAGCTGGCGCGTCATACGGGAGTTAAGATTCTGGCAGTCTACGGCGGCCAGGATGTGGAGAAACAGCTCCGCAAGCTGGAAGGCGGCAGACATCTGATTATCGGAACACCGGGACGGCTGCTGGATCACCTGCGCCGGGAGACGCTGGATCTGAACGGCGTGAAGATGCTGGTGCTGGATGAAGCGGACCAGATGCTGCACATGGGCTTCCTGGAGGATGTAGAGACGATTATTACGGCTGTGCCTTACCGGCGCCAGACGATGCTGTTCTCTGCGACAATGCCGGACCCGATCAAACGGCTGGCTGCGAATTATATGAAAGAACCGCTTGATATCATTATCAAGAGCGGCTCCCCGATTCCGCTGGACAATATCCGCCAGCAGGTTGTGGAATGCTCCGACCGCAATAAGGAAGAAGCGCTGATCTCCCTGATTGAGCGGGACCGCCCTTATCTGGCGATCATCTTCTGCCGGACCAAGCGCCGGGCCATCAAGCTGAACGAAGCGTTGCAGGCGGCCGGGTATGACTGCGATGAATTGCACGGCGACTTGTCGCAGGGCAAACGCGAAGCGGTCATGAAGCGGTTCCGCGATGCCAAGCTCCAGCTGCTGGTGGCTACGGATGTGGCCGCGCGCGGGCTTGATGTGGAGGGCATCACCCACATCTTCAACTACGATCTTCCGCTGGATGCGGACAGCTATATTCACCGGATCGGCCGCACGGGCCGCGCCGGAGGCAAAGGCCTGGCGATCACGTTCTCTTCGCCGCGTGAACGCGCCGGGCTCGAACTGATCGAGCACGGCATTTCCCAGCGGCTGGACCGCCGCCGGTACGAGAAGGATGAATTCGGCGTTGGCGAATTCACCTCTGTGCAAGGCGGCGGCTCGCCGCGCGGCGGGCGGCAGAGCGCAGCGCCTGAAGCGGCGCGCGCTGGACGCGGCGGCCGCGGGCAGGGCCGCAGCGGCGGTGCTCCGCGCGCGGAAGCCGCAGGGCGTCCGGGCGGACGCGGCGGCAAGGACGCAGGCGGCTGGGGTGCGCCTGCGGAAGGCGGAAGCCGCAGCCGTAAGGACGCGGCAGGCGGCGGTGGCGGCAAGCGCAGCGCGTACAGCGCAGCTGCGGCTCCGCGCGGCGGCGACTCCGCCGGCAAGAGCGCGGCGAAGCCAAGACCGGGCGGCGGCTACGGCGCCTTTGCCAGCGGCGGCGACAGCAGCCCGGCTCCGGGTTATGCGGCTGGAGCGAATGCCGCAGGCGGACGCGGCGGCAATAAGGGCGGCGGCGCCAGAAGCGGCGGCCCGAGCAGCGGCTACAGCACCAATGTATCCAGAGGCGCGGATACCGGCGGATTCAGCTACGGTGCTTCGAAGGGCGCCGGCTCCGGTGCCGGGTACAATCCCGGCGGCGCGAAGTCGAGCCCGAAATTCCGGGCGCATGTAGCCCGCAGCAATGAAGGCGGCGGCTCAGGCGCTCCAGCTTCCAAAGGCGGCGGCTCGCGCGGCGGTTACAGCGCGGGCGGCGGCTCCAAGGGCGGCAAAGGCGGATTTGGCTCGGGTGGACGCAGCAGCGGCGGAACCTCATCGCGCGGGGGACGCAGTGGCGGCTCAGGCGGCGGTTCACGCGGCGGACGCGGCTCATCCAGATAAAGGCGCTTTACATTCATAAGTAAAACTTGTTACCATAGGGCGGTTAGCGTATCGGCTAATTGCTCTATGGTAATATTTGTTTTAGGGACTCTTGTAAATTTATCACACTGAACTGAAACATTTCTAACCGCAGGCCTGTCTAATAGATAAATGAAATTCATGAACTTACAAGATTAAGCCGACGCTTCTGAAGCGGGTTTTGCCGAAGTGTCTTCAGGAAGCAAGGCTAAGATAACTTTTAGGAGGAACAACTCAGCATGTCCAAAACCGCCAAGATTGTCATCTTGTTCATCATCGTCATTGCTGTCGGCTGGGGGATCGGCAAATATACTACACCGTCCGCATCCCAGGAAGACGGAACTAGTATAAGTACGGGCACAGATCTCGGGGCCGCGCCGGGTGCGGAGCCTGAGACATCGGCTCTGCCCGGAGCTGAGCCGACACCGGCTGTAACAGACGCCCCTGCGGGGGAGAACACAGCGGAAGAAACTGCGGCGCCAACGGACAAGCCGGAGCCCACCAAGAAGCCGGCATCTACCGATAAGCCTGCAGCTACAGCTTCCAATAATAACGGCTCCGGGAACAGCGATGCAGAGATGGTTGCCGCTGAGCCGGAGAGCATTGCGGTGATGGTTAATAAGCAGTACAGACTGCCTGAGAAGTACAAGCCGTCCGATCTGGTCTATCCTGATGTGCCTTTTATCTTCTCGGAGAAGATCGAGAAGCGGATGCTGCGGCGTGAAGCGGCCACGGCTCTGGAGGAGATGTTTGCCGGAGCGAAGAAGGATGGTATCTATCTGGCCGGTGTATCGGGCTACCGTTCCGAAGCGACCCAGAGAAGGCTGTTCAATAACTATGTAGCCAGAGACGGCGAAGAGAAAGCACGTACCTACAGTGCGGTGCCCGGACACAGCGAGCATCAGACAGGTCTGGCCATTGACTTGTCCGGCAGTGACGGCAAATGTGCGGCCGAAAGCTGCTTTGCCGGTACGAAGGAAGCTGAATGGCTTGCGGATCATGCCGCGGAGTACGGATATATTATCCGGTTCCTTGAAGGCAAGCAGGCGATCACCGGCTATATTTATGAGCCTTGGCATGTCCGTTATGTAGGCAAGGAGATTGCCGCGTCCGTATCGGAGAGAGGAATTACCCTCGAAGAGTATTACGATGCCGTTCCGGTATCGAATTAATTACAAATTGATGTACAGCCGGCCCCGTGTTTTGCGGGGTCTTTTTTGTGATGTGCCACTTGGACTGCCTTAAATACAACATTCCCCTCATCCAATCGGCGCAAATCCAAAATTGTTGTAGAAAATGCAGGATTTCACCTTATTCAAGCGGCGTAGCAGGATTATTCTAGTATTTTATACAACAATCCTCCCGGACACTGGGCTATCCATGAATTAAAGTTGCAAAATGTACAACATTAATGTCTGCAGTGCTTAGTGCTTCCTAAGAGTCTCATTCTGCCGGAAGCGGACTGAGAAGCGCTTATTTCTCCATTAATCATCATATTGGCGCCGAAGCGGACTGAGATTCCGTTATCTTATGCATTTTTGCCTGAAATGAGGATCTGGGGACATATAAGCGATTCTGAGTCCGCTTGATCAGCAAATCCGGCCCGCTCTGCCCGAATAAGGGATTCTCAGTCCGCGTCACCAGCAGCTCGGGCCATGAGAGTCCTCACAAGTTCCTGGCTACGCAGGAAAGCGGTTGTGACCACGGAATGATGATCCGGCAACCGCTATCCGCCTGCGGCTCTTCGTTTGGTTCACCCGCCGGACCGCTGGTTAAGTACTGGGAAACTATACTCTATTCATTAGGAGGTGTTCTGAATGTCTGAGCATAATCATGTGGTGAGCAAGGACGGGAGTGTGACGATGCACCGGGTGAATGATGCGCTGGACCGGATTGAGCCGGAGCAGAAGGAATTGATCCTGAACAATTTCGAGGATTTCAAAAGCTATTTGGGAAAGCGCATTCACCTCGCTCAGAAAATCGGGCTCAGCGATGAGCAGCTGGCTGTGGCTGCAGAGAAAATCGCTGATTATCTGGCAGCATATGAGGATCCCCGCAACAGTGAGGAGAAGCTGCTGCTGGAACTGTGGAAGGCCGGAAACAAGGAAGAACGCCACCGGCTGGCGCATATGCTGGTGAAGATGGTGCAGCATTAAGAAGCAGCCAGCGTATTCTTAAATGATGAACACCAGCGGCTTATCAGCTGTACTGCTTCAGCTTAGGCGGTCCCGTGACGGTAACGGGACCGTTTTTTCGTCTGCGCGGAAGGCTTTTGACAAGTAAATGGTTAGGGGATACAATTAATTCAATATATGAGCAATCATTCATATGTATAAAGGAGTGAATTTTTGATGGATACTCTTAATATTTTATCCCTGATTGTATTCTGTATTTTCCTGTCTTCTTACGTGTTAAAGCTTGTGATTCTGTACAGAAAGAACAGCATTAAGGCCAATGTGCTGGCCAAAGGCAAGAAAAGCTCCGGAATTAAACTAACAGAACGGTTTGTTAAAATAACTACGTTCATTTGGGGGGCCACATGGTTCTTTATGTCATTAGCTGAACCTTATATTGTCGAGTTTATCGGCAGGCATTATAATCTTCCGGTTGTTAACTTCGCAGGTGTGGGTATAGTTAGTGTAGGGTGTGCAGTGTTCATTCTCGCTATGACATCAATGCGTACTTCCTGGAGAGTCGGGATAGATAAGTCTGCAACGACTAAGCTTATCACCCGGGGGGTGTATAGATATAGCCGGAACGTAGCTTTTGTCGGCTTTGATCTTATGTTCGCGGGTTTGTATTTGATGTATCCTAATTCCTTGACCCTGATCATTCTGGTGCTTAATGTTCTAGCTATACACCTGTTGATACTGCAGGAAGAGAAACATCTAAGGCTTGTATTCGGAGAGGAATATGATTATTACTGCCGCAAGACTCCAAGATATATTTAAAGCTGAATACCAAATCCACTCATTGGAGCTGCCCTCTATGAAATTAAGCATTCTGGATCAATCGCCAGTGTCTGAAGGGAGCTCCCCTGCAGAGGCACTGGCCCAGACAGCCATGCTGGCCCGCGAAGCAGAGCGTCTCGGATATCACCGCTTCTGGGTAGCAGAGCATCACGCTGCGCCCGGCCTTGCCGGTTCCAGTCCGGAGGTGCTGATGGCTCATCTGGCTGCTGTAACATCGGCTATCCGCATCGGCTCAGGAGCTGTGCTGCTCCCGCATTACAGTGCTTACAAGGTCGCCGAGAACTTCCGCGTCCTGGAGGCCCTGTATCCCGGGCGTATTGATCTGGGGGTGGGCAGAGCAGCAGGCGGCGGTGCTCTGTCCGCCAAGGCGCTGCAGGATAACCGCGTAAATCCTGAAGATGGAGACCGTTATGAGCAGCAGCTGAAGGAGCTTATCGCTTATATGCATGATTCTGAGGCTGTAGAATCTTCGCACCGCTATGCTGGACTGCAGGCTACACCTGCTGTGAGTACAGCGCCGGAAATCTGGCTGCTCGGTTCAAGCAGTGACAGCGCTGCGCTCGCCGCCCGGCTGGGAACCGGTTATGCCTTCGCCCGGTTTATTAATGGGAACGGGGGAGCCGAGGCGGTGCAGGAGTATGTGAACAGCTTCGCTCCATCCATTGGTGCTGCAGATCCACAAGCGCTGGTGGCGGTATTTGCCGTCTGTGCGGAGACCTCAGAGGAAGCGGACCGGCTGGCCGCCAGCATGGATTTGTCGCTGGTGCTGCTGGAGAAAGAGCATCTCTCCACCTTAACCCCTTCCGTAGAAACTGCAATGAATTATACATATACACCGTACGACAGGTTCTCCATCAAGGATAACCGTAGGCGGATGGTCGTGGGCTCGCCCGGAGAAGTGAGGGAGCAATTGCAGGCGCTGGCAGATGAATATCAATGCGGGGAGCTGATGATTTCATCGCATATTCACAGCTTTGAGGATAAGCTGACATCTCTCCAGCTTATTTCGGAAGCCTGCGGGCTGACGCGAAGAGGGTAGCTTTTCTTTTCTAGAAAACCCCTTCAGCTCACCCAAAGCAACGGATATCCCTGCATCTGCCGTAGGCCAATAGAGGCGAAATTCTGTGTTGTCTGATGTTCTGTATGGCCTGAAATTTTGTATCACGCTGCCAATAGGATAGAATATAGAGGAAGGCGCGTGCGCGTAGTCATGCATGGGCTGCATGGACTCTATAAGCCGTTAGACAAATACGAATATACAGCCG
This sequence comes from Paenibacillus borealis, assembly GCF_000758665.1. NCBI lineage: Bacteria > Bacillati > Bacillota > Bacilli > Caryophanales > Paenibacillaceae > Paenibacillus > Paenibacillus borealis. The sequence goes on along the minus strand of NZ_CP009285.1, from coordinate 7,693,963 downwards.
AAAGGAAGCGAAGCAGGATGTCGATCTATAGTTTTGCCGGAGTCACACCTTCGGGTACAGAAGTGCCGTTTAAGAACTATGAGGGCAAGGTGCTGCTGATCGCCAATACGGCCAGCAAATGCGGGCTTACCCCGCAATACGGAGATTTGCAGAAGCTGTACGAACAGTACGGAGATCAAGGGCTGGTAGTGCTGGGATTCCCCTGCAACCAGTTTGCCGGCCAGGAGCCGGGTACAAGTGAGGAAGCGGAAGCCTTCTGCCAGATCAATTACGGGGTTACTTTCCCGGTGTTTGCCAAGGTAGATGTTAATGGGCCGGAGGCAAGCCTGCTCTTTCAATATTTGAAGGGCCAGCAGCCGGGTGACGGGGAGAGCAGCGATATCCAGTGGAACTTTACGAAGTTTCTTGTAGACCGCAGCGGCAATGTGGTGGCGCGTGTGGAGCCGAAGGAATCACCGGAGAGCATGAAGGACCTTATCGAATCCCTGCTGAAGTAAATAGGCTTGTCACAAAATAGTCCGCTCCCGGATGGTGGTGCACGTGCACCCTGTCCGGGAGTTTTTTGATATATAAGCAAGCCGCCTCTTCTTGGCTGTAGAGACAGAAGTATCCCTCGTATGAAAATTATCCTTGAATCTTTTCAGAGACCCTGTATCCTTTGAAGAGGAATGTTTCATTCATCTACGGAAATTGCATAAAGGAATACAGGATGCAGGATAATAACGGCAGGAGGGTTTCATAAAGGCATGAGGTTAATAACAGAGGTAGCATCGGCAGCAGGTATCAGTGAAGAGCATCTGGAGTTGTACGGTAAATATAAAAGCAAATTGTCGCCCTCACTGTGGGCAGAGCTGAAGCACAAGCCGGACGGTAAGCTGGTCCTGGTTACGGCAGTTAACCCTACACCGGCGGGTGAAGGCAAAACCTTGACGACCATCGGATTATCCCAGGCGCTGAATGCGGCGGGGATCAAGACGGTAGCAGCACTGCGTGAACCCTCGCTTGGACCTTGCCTTGGCATGAAGGGCGGCGCAACCGGCGGGGGCAAGGCGCAGATTGTTCCGGCGGATGAGATTAATCTGCATTTCACCGGGGATATCCATGCGGTAACCTCCGCGCATAACCTGCTCTCGGCGATGATTGATAATCATATTTTCCAGGGCAACACCTTGAACCTGGACCCGCAGCGGATCGTCTGGAAACGTGTGATGGATATGAATGACCGCAGCCTGCGGAATATTGTGACCGGCCTTGGCGACGGCAACGGGACTGTTCGGGAGAGCGGCTTCCAGATTACAACGGCCTCCGAGATTATGGCTGTGCTGTGCCTGTGCAGCGATCTCTCGGATCTGAAGACGCGGCTGAGCCGGATGCTGGTCGGGTATGATACGCTGGGCCAGCCGGTCACCGCCAAGGACATTGGGGCTGTGGAGGCAATGACTGCACTGCTCAAAGAAGCGGTGAAACCGAATCTGGTGCAGACGCTTGAAGGCACTCCGGTGATTGTGCATGGCGGACCTTTCGCCAATATTGCCCACGGCTGCAGCAGTGTAATCGGAACCCGCTACGCCCTGAAGCTCGGAGACGTGGTGGTGACTGAAGCTGGTTTTGGCGCAGATCTTGGTGCCGAGAAGTTCATGGATATCAAATGCCGCCAGGCTGGCCTGACCCCTTCAGCCGCAGTGCTGGTGGTTACAGTGAAATCACTGAAATATAACGGAGGCGTCCGCAAGGAAGAGCTGTATGCCGGAAACCGGGCAGCGCTGCTCTCCGGATTGTCCAATATGGAGCGCCATATTGAGAATCTGGCTAAATTCGGTGTACCTGTCCTCGTTGCCCTCAATCACTTTGAAGGGGATGCCCCAGCGGAGATCAATGATGTGCTGGAAGCCTGCCGCCGGCTGGGTGTGCCTGCGGCTGTTTCCAAGGTATGGGCCGAGGGAAGCGCAGGCGGACAAGAGCTGGCACAGGAGCTGAAGAAGCTGCTGGACCGGGAAGAATCCGTGAATTTTGCACCGCTATATGAAGACAACCTGGATATCCCGTCCAAAATCAATAAAATCGTCACGGAAATCTACCATGGCGCAGAAGTGGCCTTCTCTCCGGCAGCCAAACGCAGTCTGGCTGTTATCGACAAGCTGGGCTTGCACCAGCTTCAGGTCTGCATGGCCAAAACGCCATATTCCTTCTCGGATCAGCCGCGGCTGCTTGGAGCACCGGAAGGCTTCACCATGGGTGTCCGGGACATCACCCTGTCCCTTGGCGCAGGCTTTGCTGTAGTCATCACGGGGAACATTGTCACGATGCCGGGACTTCCCGCCAAACCGGCGGCTGAAGGACTGATGGTAGATGAGGATGGCGTAATCTCCGGTTTGGAATAAGGAATCTCTGCTGCAAGCAGGCGTCAGCCCGTTTGATGTATAACCTCACTTTTGCGCAGCTTTCTCTGCGGAAGGGTGAGGTTTTTTGGTATATCCGGATGAGCAAACAGACTGCAGCTTCTTGCAGCTTCCTGCTGCTTCCTGTTGCAGACAGACATAATGTCCTGATGAAGGGGAAAACTAAGGCAAGACGAAAGGGAACCTGTGCAGAAAATCGCGGACATTTCCGGAAAAGAGTATGGACTCTATAAAATTTAAATTGTGAACAATGTGAGAAAAATCACAATACTGCTTGCAATGTGATAAATATCACAATATAATCAATGTATAAAGTGAAATTAATCACAAATACAGAGAAACTTGCTTGCAAATTGGAGGAGGAAGAAATCATGAAAGTAGCAGTCATTGGATGTACACACGCCGGAACCGCCGCAATTGTTAATACCGCCCAGCTGTACCCGGATGCCCAGATAACGGTTTATGAGCGCAATGATAACATTTCATTCCTGTCTTGCGGGATTGCGCTTTACGTAGGCGGAGTCGTCAAGGACCCGCAGGGATTGTTCTATTCTTCCCCGGAACAGCTTGCAGCACTGGGTGTGCAGACGAAGATGCGCCATGAAGTGACGAATGTGGATACCGCCCGCCGAACATTGAAGGCCCGCAATCTGACTACAGGCGAGGAATTTGAAGATACGTACGACAAGCTGATTATGACAACAGGCTCATGGCCGATTGTGCCTAAGCTGGAAGGTATAGAGCTCGAGGGGATCCTGCTTTCGAAGAATTATAATCACTCCAACACCATTATTGAACAAGCGCAGAAGGTGAAAAGAATTACGGTGGTCGGAGCCGGATATATCGGTGTTGAGCTGGTTGAAGCTTTTCAGATGAACGGCAAGGAAGTAACACTGATCGATGGTGAAGAACGTATTCTGAGTAAATATCTCGATGAAGAATTCACCGCTCCGATTCAACAATCGCTTGAAGAGCATGGCATCAGGCTTGCGCTTGGTGAGAAGGTCGCAGCATTCGCCGGTGAGAACGGCAAAGTCACTAAGGTTATCACAAGCAAGGGAGAACATGAGACCGATCTGGTGATTCTCTGCATCGGCTTCCGTCCGAATACAGAGCTGCTTAAAGGCCAGGTCGATATGCTTCCGAACGGTGCGATTATGGTCAACGATTATATGCAGACCAGCCTGCCAGATGTCTACGCAGCTGGTGACAGCTGTGCCATTCATTACAATCCGACCGGCAAACATGCCTACATTCCGCTCGCCACGAACGCCGTACGCATGGGTACGCTTGTAGCCCGTAATCTGGTCTCGAACACGATTCCTTACATGGGCACGCAGGGAACATCGGGCATTAAGATTTATGAAGACAATATTGCCGGAACCGGACTTACCGAGGATGCCGCCAAAGCCGAAGGTATGGATGCTGAAAGTGTAATGCTGATTGACAACTACCGTCCGGAGTTTATGCCGACATTCGAGCAGGTTCAGGTAAAAGTAGTATTCGAACGTGCGACCCGCCGCATTCTCGGGGCGCAGATTATGTCCAAGATGGATCTGACGCAGTCGATCAATACCGTATCAGTATGTATTCAGAATAAAATGACCGTGGACCAGCTGGCCTTTATTGATTTCTTCTTCCAGCCGCACTACAACAAGCCTTGGAATTTCCTGAACACTGCGGGACTTCAGGCGCTGCCTAAGACAGTTAAAGAACCTGTACACGTCTAATCCCGTCCGATTTCGCCGGGGCCCGTTAAGGGCCCTTTTTTTGTGGTTTTAGCCATCAATTCCGGCTCCGCATGAGAAAAATATTCCGCAGTCAAAGCTTTTGTGGTAAATTTGACATGTCAGTGAAAACTTTCACTTGGTTTTTCTGAGAGTGATTTTTATCACGTTAATGTGATTGTGATCACGTTACAATGGCATAAAGGAACAAATTTTAAGTAATTAGAAGGGGATAGGAATCATGGCTTATAACAAACCGCAAGGGATCGCCGAGGTTACGGTAGAGAACGGAGTCAAGAAAGCGCACAATCCGCTCAGCACTGTACTTATTCTCGGTTTCCTGGGAGGAGCGTTTATCGCGCTCGGATTTTTGCTGGATATTCGTGTCATTGCGGGTGCGCCTGCCGAGTGGGGGTCCATTGCTAACTTCATCGGAGCTGCAGTATTCCCGGTCGGCCTGGTACTGGTACTGCTTGCCGGAGGCGAGCTGCTGACAGGCAACATGATGGCGGTGCCGCTTGCTTTTATGGCGAAGAAGATTTCGTTCTGGGAAGTCATTAAGAACCTGGTGCTGATTACCCTCAGCAACCTGGCAGGTGCCTTGTTCGTTGCTTATTTCTTCGGTCACGTCGTTGGCCTTACGTCGGACGGTGTGTATCTGGAGAAGCTGGTAAGTATGGCTGAGCACAAGATTGATGCGACCTTCCTGCAGGCCTTCATTTCCGGGATCGGCTGTAACTGGCTCGTTGCGCTGGCGGTATGGCTCTCTTATGGGGCAGATAATTTCAGCGGCAAAATCCTCGGTATCTGGTTCCCGACTATGGCGTTTGTCGCCATCGGCTTCCAGCACGTTGTAGCTAACATGTTCCTTATCCCTGCAGCCATCTTCGAAGGGCATTTCACCTGGGCACAGTATTTCGCCAACTTTGCTCCGGTATGGCTGGGCAATCTTACGGGCGGCGCTATCTTCGTCGCTGCGGCTTATTGGATGGCCTACCTGCGTAAGGAGCCGGCAGCTGTAGCATCCGTTGAAGGAATCTCCGCTGCTGGTGTGAAGAAACACGCTTAAATTATATTCAGCCGGTGATGTCCGGCGTGTTCAATAGTTTGGCCCAAGCACTTCCTGGCTTCTCGACATCCCGTTTTTTGGGAATAGTAGAGGGACAGGAAGTGTTTTTTTGTTAACCCGGACTCTGCCCTGTAATAACTTCAAGACAGAACAAAATTCGCCGTGCATATCCGACTCGGGGGAACGAAATCGGATTCACGGCGAATAAATAGGGAGTGTTTCATATGCACTATTACCCGGGCTTGCGGGGAACGAATCAGTTCATTTTCCACCTATTTTCTTTACGTGCAGAAGCTGCGGTTATAGAATATTAATAGCACTGCAGGCGGGAAGTTATTTGAAAATACGAAGCAGTGAATTCATTGATGTTATGCGATAAAGCGTTAACGCAAGAACTTGCCCTTCCTCCTGTTTTCAGATGATACTGGATGGATTGATGACACCTATGTTACAGGGGATGAAAGACAAGTTATGAGATTTTTGCAGGCCTATCCGAAGGAAGTCAAAGTATTCTTGATTGCCAGTCTCATTAATGCAACCGGCAGCGCGCTGATGTGGCCGCTGGTCACGATGTATGTATTTGATGAGCTGGGACGCAGTATGAAAGATGCGGGAATCGTTCTGCTCGTGCAGTCCCTTGGAGGTATTGCCGGCCAATTGCTGGGCGGATCTTTGTACCACAAGGTAGGGGTGAACCGTCTGATTGTTGGAGCACTGGCCATGAACGCGCTGACCCTGTTTGCTCTTCCATGGGCAAGCGGCAGCTGGAGTATATTCATTATAGTCATGGGCCTGATGGGTTTGTTCAACTCCCTGTCTCTACCGGCTATCCAGGCTTTTATCGGCTTCCGGTTCGCGGAGCAGCGCGGAGAGCTGTTCAATATCATCTATGTCTCGAACAATATCGGGGTAGCACTGGGAACCGCACTGAGCGGATTCCTGGGCAATTATATGCTGAGCTTTGTGCTGAACGGTGTGACTTCTGCGGTATTTGCCGGATTCTTCTTTGTCTATCTGCGCAAGGTGGGTACGGCGCCGCCTCATGAAAAGGCACAGAAAAAACATCCGCAGGGGGAAGCTTCCGGCTGGAAGCTGCTGGGGCATACGCGGATTTATCTGTACATGGCTATCGGTTCGATGTTTCTGCTGATCGGCAACTCGATCTGGAATACCGGAGTCTCGCCGTTTATTATTTCCGAAGGCTGGTCGAAGCAGTTATACGGCTTCCTCTGGACGCTGAATGGCGTGCTGATCTTCGCCGCACAGCCGCTGGTCAGTCTGATCAAGCGCTGGTTCGCGGAGACGCCTTCTTCGCAGATGACGGCCAGCGCAGTATTCTATCTGGGCGGGTATGCTGTTATTCTGTTCATGCCGAGCTATCCGGGCATGCTGCTGGCCATGGTGCTGGCTACACTGGGGGAGATGCTGATCTCTCCGGCCATGCCATCCTTCATTTCGGAGCATGCCCAGCACAGTGCACCCTTCTACCTCGGGCTTAGCGGCGGTATCGGCGCGGTCGGCCGGGTCATCGGCCCCTACCTGATGGGAATCCAATTCGACAGAGGCGGTCTTGCCCCGACAGGCTGGCTGGCCTGCGGAATGGCGGTTCTGTCTGTGGGATTCTTCGCCGTCCATGCCTACATTAACCGTTCAGCCGCGGGAACCCGGCGCAACACTGCATAAACGGTCACACTGTAACTAATCCTTTTATTATCTGCTTAGTAAGGCAAGGGGTGTAAATGCTATGCAACAACTAAACAGAGATTCAGCTTTCACCATCCGTCCCTCTGAAATCAGGGATGCCCGTGAACTGATCATTCTCGATAATATGATCTGGACAGAGAATACGACACCGGGTCCGCTGATGTGGCGCTCCCGGGAGGACTATCTGCTGCATGCGCCGCCAGGCTCCCAGCTTGTAGCCTTGCAGGACGGGGAACTATGCGGGTATGTCGGCTTCGGCTGTCCCAGCGGGATGGAGAGCAACCGCCATGTATGCGAGGTTAATATTGCCGTACATCCGCGCTTCCAGCGCTTGGGTGTAGGCAGCCGGCTGATCGCTGAGATCAAGCATCATGCCGCAGAGAATGGAATCCGTAAGCTGCGCCTGCGTGTGCTCTCCTGCAATACACCGGCACTCTTATTCTACCGCAAATGCGGATTCGAGGAGGAAGGCCGGCTGCGGGAGGAGTTCTATCTGGGCGGACGATATGTAGATGAGGTATTCATGAGCTGCATGCTAAATGGAGGGAATGAAGATGGAAGTCATCTCGCTTAATGTAGGCAAGCCGAAGACGGTCGATTACCGCGGTAAACCGCTGGAAACGGGAATCTACAAGCTGCCGGTTTCCGGTCCGCTCCAGCTTCATGCTGAAGGGTTTGACGGGGACGGGCAAGCGGATCTTGTAAATCACGGGGGCCCCGACAAGGCCGTCTGCGTCTATCCGGTTGAACATTATGCTTACTGGGAAGAGCTGCTCGGCCGGAAGCTGGATTACTCCGCATTCGGTGAGAATATCACGGTAAGCGGACTGCTGGAGACTGAGGTGTGTATCGGCGATGTCTATGAAATTGGCACAGCACTGCTGCAGGTAAGCCAGCCGCGTTTCCCATGCTTCAAGCTCTCGCAGAAGCACGGGCCGGCGGATATGCCTGCCCGGGTACTGTCCACCGGTTACAGCGGATTCTATTTCCGCGTACTGCGTGAAGGGAAGATTGCGGCCGGTGACCGGATTGTTAAGCAGGAGAGCGGAACAGGCAGTTACCCTGTTAAGCAGGTGCTGTACTCGATGGAACACGGGCGTAAGGATAAGACCGGACTAGCGGAGCTGGCCGGGCTGGACAGCCTCACGGCAGGGATCCGGGAGAAATTCAGGGGATGGCTTACGGCTGCGGAGAACTAGGACGGAGTAATAGCATGGAAGACGGTACGCCAGAACCCCCGGGGCTTATGTTACGCCTCCGGGGGTTCTGGCTTATGCTGCTTATAATTGTGCATAATAACGTGATGCCTGATGCTGCTTGCTGTCAACCCAGCAGCTTCCATTCGCTGCGCAGCAGTCCGTAGACAGCGTGGTTCACATAACCTGCGGGCAGCTTCTCCGCCTCGCGGATCACCCCTTCGAAGATAAATCCGAGCCGCTCGGGAATAGCCCTGCTTGCCGTATTACCCGTGGCGCAGCGGATCTCGACACGGTTCAGCTCCAGCTCCAGCAGGGCATAGTCCACGAATACCCGGCAGGCGCTGGTCATGTAGCCGTTGCCTTCATAGCCCTCACCAAGCCAGTAACCGATACCGACCGAGCGGTTATGCCAGTCAATCTCGTGATATCCGATGATCCCGGCGAGCTCCTCCCGGACCCACAGTCCGGCCGTGAAACCGCCGTTGTCGCTGCCCTGCTTCACGGCGTTCTTAATGAAAGTGTTCAGGTGGGCCTGCTCGGCTACGCCGTCCACCCAAGGCAGCCACTGCCTGAGCCGGTGGCGTGAGCGCTCCACCAGGGCGAACATATGGCGGGCATGCTCCGGCATGAGCAGCTTCAGCTTCAGCTCTTCATCAATGACATAATTAAACATGCGGCTGCCCCCTTTAAGGCGTAAGGTATAAGCTTCTGCCCTAGCGTTTTTTCCACTCCAGAGCGTAGATATCTTCCTCCAGAGCCTGCATGCGCTGTGAGGCCAGCGTCCGGCAGTCACTTAGTGCACTGTTGTAGACAGCCGGCCCAAGCTCGTTCAGGAAGAACTCCAGCAGGTTATCTGCTGCCAGGTGGCCAATCGTTTCCCCGCGTTCAGCTTCGAAGTAGGCGCGGATATTCTCAGTGATCAATTCCCGCTGCTCTTTGGGCAGTTTGATCGGTTTCATGGGTACCCTCCTCTAGTCAGTAATCTTATATTTCACATGCTACTCTATCGCCGGGAGGGAAGTCAAAGGTGCAGTTTTATCACTGTGAGGCCTTCGGGCGCCCTTAGTTTCACCGGAACGGACACTTGGTACATCAGGGACAGGAATGCCGTCTCTGCTTAACTTTTATTGAACATTCCCTGCTTAACGGGTATATTAATAGGAAACATGTTGATACAAGGAAGTAGTAATATTACAGAACGAAAGGTTGATCATTGTGGAGAACCAGGGTACACCCTCCAATTTCATTAAGAACGTCATTACCGAAGATCTCCGCTCAGGCAAGGTTAAGGAAGTGGTCACCCGCTTTCCGCCGGAGCCGAACGGTTATTTACATATCGGACATGCCAAGGCGATCTGGATTAACTTTACACTGGCTGATGAATTCGGCGGCAAGACCCATTTGAGATTCGATGATACCAATCCGGTCAAGGAAGACACGGAATATGTGAACTCCATTCAGGAAGATGTGAAGTGGCTCGGATACGAATGGGAAGAGCTGCGTTTCGCCTCGGATTATTTCGGGGAGATGTATGAACGGGCCGAGCTGCTGATCAAGAAGGGCAAAGCTTATGTCGATGATCTCACGGCAGAGCAGATCCGTGAATTCCGGGGAACGCTGACGGAACCGGGACAGAACAGTCCTTACCGTGAACGGGGTATCGATGAGAACCTGGACTTGTTCCACCGCATGCGGGCAGGTGAATTCAAGGACGGCGAGAAGGTGCTTCGCGCTAAGATCGATATGTCCTCACCGAATATCAATTTGCGCGACCCGGTTATTTACCGCATCTCGCACTCCCATCATCACAACACAGGCGATGAATGGTGCATTTATCCGATGTATACCTTCGCGCATCCGCTCGAAGATGCTATTGAGCACGTTACCCATTCCCTCTGCTCGCTGGAGTTCGAGGATCAGCGCCCGTTCTATGATTGGGTTGTAGCAGAATGTGAGATGCCGGCTGCACCGCATCAATATGAATTCGGACGCCTCAATCTGGCCCAGACCGTTACCAGTAAGCGCAAGCTGAAGCTGCTGGTTGATGAAGGCCATGTAGACGGCTGGGATGATCCCCGCATGCCGACCATTTCGGGACTGCGCCGCCGCGGCTATACCCCGGAAGCGATCCGCAGCTTCGTACATGAGACCGGCATTTCCAAGAGCCAGGGGCTGGTGGACCTGCAGATGCTAGAGCATTTCATCCGTGAAGACCTCAAGCTGACGGTACCCCGGACCATGGCTGTATTGCGGCCGCTGAAGGTAGTTATTACGAATTATCCTGAAGGCGAAACCGAGTATTTCGAAATTGAGAACAATGTGGAGAACCCGGAGATGGGCAACCGCCAGATTCCGTTCTCCCGTGAAATCTATATTGAACGCGATGACTTCATGGAGAATCCGCCGAATAAGTATTTCCGCCTGTTCCCCGGCAATGAGGTACGGCTCAAGAATGCTTATTTCATCAAATGCAACGAGTTCATCAAGGATGAGAACGGCGAAGTGGTTGAACTGCACTGCACCTATGATCCTGAAACGAAGAGCGGCAGCGGATTTACCGGACGCAAGGTCAAGGGAACGCTGCACTGGGTAGATGCCAGCCAGGCGGTACCGGCGGAATTCCGCCTCTATGAGCCGCTGATCTCCGCCGAAGAGGCTGAGACCGAAGCGGAAATCGAAGGTCTGGAAGCTTCTGAGGGCAAGCCGGAGCCTACGTTCCTGGATCAGCTTAACCCGAAATCGATCGAGATTATCCAGGGCTTCGTTGAACCGGGCCTGAAGGACAGTGTGCCACAGGATAAGTTCCAGTTCTTCCGCCATGGTTACTTTAATGTAGACAGCAAATATTCTTCACCGGAGCATCTGGTATTCAATCTGGTGGTTTCCCTGAAGAGCTCTTTCCAGCCCAAACAAGGCTAATATATCTCCATGAATTGCAACAGGCTTGGCCTCCCGTCCGGGAAGCCAAGCCTGTTTGCTGTATGCTATGAATCGAACGGTCCAGCCCATATGGATTCTTATACTACCGCTGCTCCTCTGCAGCTTCATCTTCGGGATCAGCCGGGGGGCGGTAGCCGCCGCGGATGAAGAAGAGCCACATCAGGCCGAAGCCGATGGTGCCGAACAGGGCGAGGAGCGCACCGGATTGATACATCGTCTGGACTCCGAGGTTCTGATACATCCAGCCGCCCAGGATACCGCCCAGGATGCCTGATATTCCGCTCCACGTAAGCGTGTAGAGTGCTTGTCCCGAGGAACGGTAAGCCTTTGGAACAAGCAGCATAGTAAGCTGGGTGCCGACATAGAAGAAACCGCCAAAGGTAATGCAATGCAGCACCTGAATGAAGGCAACCTGTAGTGGAGTTGTTGCATCGGCCATCATCCACCAGCGCAGGAAGAACAGGGCGCTGACAAACGTGAGGGAGGCCAGCAGTACAGAAATTTTGCGTTTCAGGATGAAATTGCACAAGAGCAGCACTACCATCTCCAGAATGGAAGAGAGGAACACAGCGAGACCGATCATGGTCTTGCTTCCCCCCAGCTCTGTGATGTACAGTGACACAAAGGTGTTGTTCATCGTATTCGGGATAGAAACCAGAATGCCGAAGAGGATGAAGCACAGGAAGAACGGATTATAGAAGATCTGGCGCAGCCCCTTGAACGGCAAGGGGGCAATGCCGATCGAATGATCAAGCTTCGGCATAGCGATCAGCGCAATCATCGCTGCGCATAGCAAGGCCGCAAAGAGATAGGACAGCACGGAAATCCCAGCCCATTCGATCACGGGTCCGGCCAGAATGGCAGTAAACGCCCAGCCTAACGATCCCCAGAGCCGGTATGAGCCGAACCGCTGGCTGGTACCGTCGATATAGCTGAGGATCATGGTATTACTCTGGGCGAACAGCGGCCCCTGGAAGAAGTAGAAGAACAGAATGGAAATATATATCATCTCGTATGTATTCGCCTGAAAGACCAGCTGGGACAAGACCAGCGTGCCGGTCAGCATGACCAGGACAATCCGCCGGATATTCTGATAACGGTCACTCCAGATGCCCCAGAAGGGATTGGCAATAATAGATACGAGCGCACCTACTGACATCAGGCTCCCGATCTCCAGTTTATTCATTCCCATCTCCTGAAGATATAGGGGAAAGAAGCTGGTGAAGAGGACGACCGTTCCATATACGAAGAAGTTGAACCATTTAAGAGAGGTGAAAGACAGCTGCTTATTGAGGTTCTCCCGCAAACTTTGCACTCCTTTCCCGCCAGATGCCTTGAATCCTTAGAACGGCAGAAGTTGCCGCTTCTATCACTGTAACATTTGTTGAAAAGGGATACAAACCAACTTTTATAGGGAACTACAAATCAATGGTAAAGATTCTGGCAAAGATGAAGAAAGCTGGCCTGAATCCGTCCGGACCAGATCAGGCTATCGTTTAACTTCAGTTTACAAAGCACAGTTATTCTAGGGTTGAAGGCGGAAGCGGACATTAGCTGCAACTGACAACTATCCGCCGGAAAAGGGGATTAACCATGAAGAACACTCAAGCACCGCAGAAGCAGGGGGCGGCAATGAAGCCATTCCTGAAGCTGCTGCACGAAACCAAACCATCCTACATGCTGCTGGCGCTGGCCCTTGGCCTCAGCATGATTTCGACCCTTGTGGGTCTCGTTATCCCCATGTTCACGAAGAATCTGGTCGACGGTTTCTCACTGGCCTCCGTCAGCAGGCTGCAGATTGCCGGGATTGCCGGAGCTTTCATTGCACAGACCATTGCCGGCGGGGTCTCGATTTATCTGCTGAATGCCGTCGGGCAAAAGGTTGTCGCCGGACTGCGTGACCGGCTGTGGCGCAAATTCCTTGTGCTGCCTGTGTCCTACTACAATGAGAACCGGACTGGCGAAAGCGTCAGCCGGATGACCAATGACACGGGGATTCTCAAGACGCTGATCTCGGAGCATCTGGCCAGCCTCTTTACCGGCGTGATCTCCATTGTCGGCTCAATCTCTGTGCTGCTCTTCCTGAACTGGAAGATGACGCTCGTGTTGTTCACGGTCCTCCCGCTGTCGGCGCTGATTCTGGTGCCGCTGGGCCGGCAGATGTACAAAATATCGAAAGGCACACAAGATGAGACAGCCTCCTTCACTGCTACACTTAGCGGTGTATTGTCTGAAATCCGGCTGGTCAAATCCTCCGGAGCCGAGCAGAAGGAATATGAGGCCGGACGCAGCGGAATTATGAATCTGCTGTCCTTCGGCATTCGTGAGGGTAAAATCAGCGCGATGATCAGCCCGCTGGTCTCCTTCGTCTTCATGATGCTGCTAGTGGTGATTATCGGCTATGGCGGAATGCAGGTGTCCTCGGGGGTTCTGACCGCCGGTGAGCTGGTGGCCTTCATTCTGTATCTGATCCAGATTATTATGCCGCTGACGCAGCTGACGCAATTCTTCACCCAGCTCCAGAAAGCTAAAGGAGCCTCGGAACGGATTATTGAGACGCTTGCGGCAGAGGAAGAGGTATATGAGGGTGTAGAAGAGGCTACCGGCGAGGAAGGCCCAATCGATGTGGAAGACCTCAGTTTCGGATACAAAACGGGCGAGAAGGTGCTGAACAAGGTAAGCTTCACGATGCTGCCGGGCCAGGTGACAGCGATTGTCGGACCAAGCGGCGGCGGTAAAACGACCTTGTTCTCGCTGCTGGAACGGTTCTATGAGCCCCAGAGCGGAGTCATCCGGATGAACGGCAAGCCGGTGTCGATGTTCTCCCTGAAATCCTGGCGTAAGCGGATCGGTTATGTCTCGCAGGAAAGTCCGCTGCTGGCCGGAACGATTGCCGAGAATCTCGGGTATGGACTGGACCGCGAGATCAGCAAGGAAGAGCTGCAGGCAGCTGCGGCTATGGCTTACGCAGACGGCTTCATTGCGGAGCTTCCGGACGGATACAATACAGATGTCGGCGAACGCGGAGTGAAGCTGTCGGGCGGGCAGCGGCAGCGGATTGCCATCGCCAGAGCGCTGCTGCGCGATCCGAAGATCCTTATGCTCGACGAGGCAACCTCCAGTCTGGATAGTCAGTCGGAGGCTGTGGTACAGAAGGCGCTGGGCAATCTGATGCAGGGCCGGACGACAATTGTTATTGCCCATAGACTGGCTACGGTGGTAAATGCGGATCAGATTATTTTCATGGAGAAGGGCCGGATTACCGGGAAGGGGACACATGAAGAGCTGCTGCGGGATCATGAGCTGTACCGTGAATTTGCTGAGCAGCAGCTGCAGATGAATACGCCGGAGCTTCCGGGCACCGTTATAGAGGAGGGGGCTAGAGGCTATGGCCAAAATACTGGTAGTGGACGACGATCCGCATATCCGCGAATTGGTGGGAGTCTTTCTGAGAGCTGAAGGCCTGGAAGAGGTCCTGAGTGCCTCCGATGGTCTGGAGGCGCTGCATCTGCTGGAAGAGACCAGCGCTGATCTGGCGATTATTGATGTCATGATGCCGAATATGGACGGCTGGGAGCTGTGCCGGGAGCTGCGCAAGCACTATGACTTCCCGATCCTGATGCTGACGGCCAAAGGGGAAACCTCGCAGATTGTGAAAGGCTTCGAGCTCGGCACAGATGACTATCTGGTTAAGCCGTTTGAGCCGCCTGTCCTGGTTGCCAGAGTGAAGGCGCTGCTGAAGCGGTATCAGATCTCTGCGGCCCAGAGCGTAACGGTCGGGAACCTGCGGATGAACCGCAGAACCTATGAGACCCTGTCCGACCATGGCGAGATTACCCTGCCGCTTAAAGAATTTGAACTGCTGTTCAAGCTGGCCAGCTATCCGGGGCAGACGCTGACACGCGACCGGCTGATTGAAGAGATCTGGGGTTATGACTTTGAAGGCAATGAGCGGACGCTGGATGTGCATGTAGGCCGTCTGCGCGAGCGCTTTCCCCGTGAGAAATTCGGATTCTCGATCCGTACGATCCGCGGCCTTGGCTATCGGCTGGAGGGGGGAGTATGATGAGCAGGATCAGCAAACTCTGGAAGAAGATTAATGTGATTGTGCCTATATTCGGCATATTGACGATGCTCTTTATCTCCTGGAACGGAAGCTATTTCGGATCAAGGCTGCTGGTCCGCCATTTCGGCTGGTCTTTCTCTGAATACGGGTATCACTTGTTTGTGATGACATTGCAGATTATTATCTTTTTCATTGTGGCAGGCACCATAGCGTTCGCTACCCGGGGACAGGATCGGAGATTCTATATGCCAATCCTGACGGCCATGCGGCAGATTTCCCAGGGGAATTTCAAGATTGAACTGGAGAACAGCAAACAGTACCGGCAGTTTGGCGGTATTGTTGAGGGGATTAACGAAATGGCTAACGAGCTTAGCCGGATGGAGACGTTGCGCCAGGATTTCATCTCGAACGTATCGCATGAGATCCAGTCGCCGCTGACCTCGATCCGGGGGTTTGCCGCTGCGCTGCAGAATGACAGCCTGAGCCCGGAGAGCCGCAGGCATTATCTGAATATCATTGAAGCGGAGAGCCGCCGCCTGTCCGGCCTGAGTGACAATCTGCTGAAGCTGTCGGCGCTGGAGGCAGAGAGCTTCCCGTTCGAGCGGAAGCCCTACCGGCTGGATAAGCAGCTGCAAGAGATGATCCTGGCTTCTGAGCCGCAGTGGCTCGGCAAGGATATTGAGGTAGAGGCAGAGCTTGCGGAAACCACTGTGGTTGCGGTAAAAGACTTGCTGAGTCAGGTATGGACTAACCTGCTGCATAACAGCATCAAATTCACCCCGCAGGACGGGCGGATTACCGTCTCTTTGCGCATCATAGAGGAGTGGATTGAGGTAGAGGTTAGAGACAGCGGCATCGGCATTGCCGAAGAGGAGCTGGAGCGGATCTTCGAACGGTTCTATAAAGTGGATAAATCCAGAAGCGTCAGCAGCGGCGGGGGGAGCGGACTGGGGCTGCCGCTGGTGAAGAAAATCGTCGAGCTTCACGAAGGCAGCATACATGTAACAAGCCGTCCCGGTGAGGGGACGGCTTCAATCGTGCGTTTACCTCTGCAAGTCAGATAAATCCGCCATTAACGCGGAGGGTCTGGCCGGTAATCCAGCCGGAGCCTTCTCCGGCCAGGAAGCTGACCACGCCGGCAATATCCTCCGGCTGGCCCAGGCGTCCGAAGGCATTGCCCTTCTTCAGTCCTTCCAGCACGGCTTCGGATTTGCCCTCCAGGAACAATTCTGTGGCAACAGGTCCCGGAGCTACGGCATTGATGGTGATTCCTTTGCTGCCGAATTCCTTGGCAAGCTGGCGGGTGAATTGTTCAACCGCACCTTTGGTGCCGGCATAAATGCTGTAGGCCGGGAACATCTGTCCGTTGACGGAAGTGGAGAAGTTAATGATACGCCCGCCCTGCTCCAGGTGATAGAAGGCCTGCTGGCAGGAGAAGTAGGTGCCTTTAACGTTGATGGCGAACTGCTTGTCGAATTGCTCCTCAGTAGCTTCTCCGATCAGGGAATTCATCATAATCCCCGCATTGTTGACCACGATATCGATCTTCCCGTAGAGCGCCTTGGTATCCTTGAACAGCTGTTCAATTTGGGCCGGCTTGCTGATGTCTGCCTGCAGGGCTGCCGCTGTTCCGCCGCCCGCCTGGATGGCCTGCACTACCTCATCCGCCTGGGCGGGACTGCTCGAATAGTTGATGATGACAGAAGCTCCCTGCTCCGCCAGCCGCTCAGCAACACTCCGCCCGATTCCTCTTGATGATCCGGTAACAATAGCTACCTTGCCTTGCAATGGTTGTGTCATTATTAGTTCCTCCTTGAATTTAATGTACGGATAATCCTCTTTCCAGCAGCGCCCAGAGCCGGGTGAATTCCTCCCGGACGCCGGGGCTGCGCCACTCGTAGGCGTGTGCCGGATGGTGATAGCGTGCGGTGCCA
This sequence comes from Paenibacillus borealis, assembly GCF_000758665.1. Classification (NCBI taxonomy): domain Bacteria; kingdom Bacillati; phylum Bacillota; class Bacilli; order Caryophanales; family Paenibacillaceae; genus Paenibacillus; species Paenibacillus borealis. The sequence goes on along the minus strand of NZ_CP009285.1, from coordinate 7,676,925 downwards.
TAGAGGACTGAACGTGCCTGTACTGCCGCCGGAATTTCCCCTGATATAAATCCTTGTTCTATGCCCCGGGCAATGAGAAGGGCAATGTGATCGAGAAGCTTCAGGATGTGGACTTCAACAAGCGCTGCCGATTCTTCAGTAACGGCTGCATACATTTTGAACATCTCGCTGTCCTGTGCGGCATGATGCTGCTTAAGCTCTACGAGCTTAGCGATATAATCTCTAAGCTGCCTCAAGGCATTGGTTGTGGGTATCGCGGCAATTTCAGTTAGCGGAGCTACAATCATCTCCTCCAGCCACCGTTCCGTTACCGCCTCCCGCAGTGCAGCCTTGCTGGGGAAGTGCCGGTACAGGGTTCCATGGCTTACGCCCAGCAGCTTCGCTACATCAGTGACCGAAGCCTTGTCCGGCCCGTATTTGCGCAGCGTTTGTTCAGCTGCATTAAGGATTTCTGTCTTGCTCAAAAAAGAGCCTGTTTTATTCACGGGTATTTCCCCTTCCTGTGCATGAAGCATAACATAGCGCAGAACAAATGACAAATAATTATTTTTGTCATTTGTTCTGCGCTATTTGTTTCCGGCTATTCGTGTTATTCATGGAACTTCCCTGATTAAATTTGCCAGCAGGGTGATTCCGCGCTCCAGTTCTGCCGGAGAAGCGTAAGCGTAGGACAGTCTGAGATGCCCGCGGTCACTGCGGTCGTACAGATCACCTGTATTCAGCAGCAGTCCGGCGCGCAGGGCTGCGGTGAACAGCTTGCGCGGAGGCATAGGATGCAGGAGGGACAGCCAGATGTAGAATCCGCCTGCCGGTACGCTCCAGGTTGCCAGTCCGGCACAATGAAGCTGCAGCAGCTCCAGCATAAGATCTCGGCGCTCCCGGAGTCTGCTGCGCAGCACCTGCAGATGCTCCTCATGATAGCCGCCCTCAAGCCAGCTGGCGGCGGCCAGCTGTGACAGGGAGCTTGCGCCGTAATCACTCTGCATTTTGATATCGGCCAGCCGCCGGACTACCGGCTCCGGGCCGACAATCCAGCCGATGCGCAGGCCGGGGCTGGCTGCTTTGGACAGGGTACCCAGATGCAGCACTCTGCCCTCGCGGTCCAGCGCCTTCAGCGGCAGCGGAGGCGGTGCATCCAGCCACAGCTCCTGATAGGCGCCATCCTCGAGAATAGGCAGCCCGAGGCTGCCTGTGACCTGCATAAGCTCCCGCCGCCGCCCGGCATCCATCAGAATCCCGGTAGGATTGTGAAAGGACGGGATACTGTAGAGCATCGCCGCCTTGCTGCGGACAGCCTCAGCCGTAAGAAGCTCCGGGATCAGCCCGCGTCCGTCCATGGGCAGTCCGCTGAATTTCACCCCGGCAGACTGAAAGGCATGGATCGAATACAGATAGGACGGCTTCTCCAGCAGAATCGATGAGCCGCGCGGCAGAAGGCCCAGAGCAATAAGCTGGAGTCCCTGAAGTGCCCCGGAGGTGATCAGAATGGAGGCGGGGTCGGCTGCAATGCCGCTGCGGGCCAGCATCCGGCTGACCGCAGCCCGCAGCGCCGGATTGCCGAGCGGTTCCTCATAAGAGAGCGGTGGAAGAATCCGCTGCGAGAGTCCGGCCAGCACCCGGTTCATCGCTGCGCCGGGCAACAGCTCCGGCGCAGGCTCGCCGGTGCCGAGGCGGATCAGACCCGGCTCATATTCGAGCCGGTTGATATCCTGTACTGTAGGCAGGTTGGGATAGTGAATCCCCTCCTCCACATAATCATTCCAGTTGCCCCGGCGCTCCGGTTCTGCCGGAGCTGTGACCACGTTGGATTCACCGGCGGGCCGGATGGCGGAACGTGCATCCGCTACTACTACGGTCCCGCCGCCGCGTCTGCCTTCAATCAGACCCAGCGCTGTAAGCTGGCCCAGCGCCGTGACCACCGTGCTGCGGTTAACACCGAGCATGCGGCAGAGCTCACGCTGCGGAGCCAGCCGCATCCCGGGAGGCCAGGCCCCGCTGCTGATCTTGGCGAGGAAGTAGGAGGATATCTGACTATGAAGCGGCAGCTGAGAAGCCGGGTCCGGCTTCCATGTGCCTTGCAGGACAGGGAGTGAACCGTCCGGTTCCTTTTCAGGGGTTGCAGGTGCGGGTACTTCAGGATGACCGGAAGGACCGGCAGCGCTTAAGTCTGGATGATCTGGGGGATGATGATGTGTCAAGGGACCGGCTCCTCTTTTGTGGTTTCTTTCCTTAAGTTTACCATGATACATCGTCTTCTATTAATCTTGGTTGGGTATGTGCCGGACAATTTGGATGGATACGGCAGCCCCTGCACCAGAGTACGATCAGAATGCGTCAACCGGGAAGAAGCAAGAAGCTGTGGAGGCTTGTTCATCCGGAAGCATCACAGCTTATATGAAGGAGGAAGAAGTTATGACGGAAGCCATTGTACATGGAATCATTCTGGCCTTCGGGCTTATTCTGCCGCTGGGCGTGCAGAATATATTCGTATTCAATCAAGGAGCCCAGCACGCGAGATTTCGCAGTGTGCTGCCTGTAGTTCTGACGGCAGCGGTATGCGATACGCTGCTTATAACCGCAGCAGTAGGCGGTGTTTCTCTGGTCATTCTATCGCTGCACTGGGTCACACCCTTTATATATGGTGCGGGAATCCTGTTTCTCTGCTTCATGGGCTGGAGAATCTGGCGCTCTGCTCCGGCGCAGGAAGAGGCGGGGCGCCTCTCTCCGAAGGGACAGATGCTCTACGCGCTGTCGGTTTCTCTCCTGAATCCGCACGCGCTGCTGGATACGGTGGGCGTCATCGGTACGAGCTCACTGCAATACGACGGTACGGTGCGCTGGGCCTTCGCGGCGGCTACGGTGGCCGTCTCCTGGATCTGGTTCCTGAGCCTTGCCGCTGCGGGCCGCCTGCTCGGCAGGCTGGATGCCACCGGTAAGGTGATTAAAGGGCTGAATACCGCTTCAGCACTATTAATCTGGGCGATCGCCGTCTACATGGGAATACAGCTGTGGCGGAGCTTTTAACGTAAATTTAGCTCTGCAGAGCCCGATTCGGCAAACCGGTTGCCAAACTGTTTCGAAAACTTCACACATTCATACTTTATCTGAATCTAGTCTATTGACCATTGGAATATAATCGCCTACTATACAGATATAAACACAAAATTCTAAATTATGGAATTCGGGAAAGGTGGTGTTTCCTTGGAGCCTGCAGCCACGATTCGAGATCAGCTATTGGACTATTTATCAGAGCATGAGTTGTCCATCAATCAGTTTGCCATAAGATCCGGCATTAATTCCGGAACACTCAGCCGGATTATTAATGGTCATCAGCCGATTGCCATGAGCCATCTGGAGTTAATTACTGCAGGAATGGGGGTGAGCGAGGACTATTTTTACAGTTTGTATGTGGACGAGTGTTTCTATCGTTCGGCACCGACTTGGCGGCGGCTTCGCCCTTTTATTGTAAAGTGTGCAGAGCTTGGGCGCATGGACTGTATCGAGCTTCTGGTACATAATCTGCTGGATAATCTGACCTATGTTCCAATGTTGTTCGAAGTAGCTGAAGGATTGTTCCAGCAGGGGCATTGGCCGGGGGCAGCACTGCTCTACGAGAATGTAAGCGCCAGCGAGAAATACCAGTACTCCGAACGGCTGGCTATGTGCCAATACCGCCTGTTCCAGATTGCACTTGGAGATGATCAGAGCACGAACCTGCGCGCAGCTACTCTGTTTGAGAGCTACATCCCGCGTTTGGATGAGGCAGATCAGCTGGATGCTTTGAAGCATTTGATGGATGTCTACTACTCACTGCAATTATGGAGTAAAGTAAATGAGCTTGCTCTTGAATTACTTCGGCTTGCTACAATTCAATATGATCTTTATTGTCGCTCGAAACATAAAGAGATGGTGAAGAGCGGAGAAAGACCTTTTTGTTTTTATATATTGTATGCCCATCTAATGCGTTCGAATGCATACGATGAATGTGGGGATTACAAAGCGGCTCTTGAACTTGTACCTTTATATTCGGACGTAAATTGGATCCATGAAGAAAGTGAGGAAGTGAAGAGGACTGTAGCGCAATTCCAGGAATGGGGCAAGGCTAATACTTATTTGTACCGCTTACTGGATGGACAGTCAGAGGTGTTAGCTGATTATGTTAACTATATTTCAACGCAACAAGGGGAGATCTTCACAGCTTTATTTTATATCGTCAAATCTGCAAACTTATATAACTGGAATGTAGATTCTATTTTAGAACGTTTCTCTGATTACATGCCCTATAGGATACATCTCACTGAGCTCGGAGTGTACAATCAGCAGATTAAGGCTGACCAACACGCCAGATTTCTTGTTGAACTGGGAGTCTATTATCTGCGGAATAAGCGAAGTGAAGGCATTGGATATATCTTGGAAGGTTTGGAATCATCATCTAAGCTTAACAACGAGAGCATCATCTTCAAATGTGTTGATCTATTCGAGCAGAACAGGCATATTGCTGGAGAAGATGAGCAGAGGCAATACAAAATCCTAATCAGAGAGGTACGGGATGCAAATGAAAAGAAAACTCCTATTAATGCTAGCCTCGTGTAGTGTTGTTGTACTGATTACTCTGCCTGTATCAGACATAGTGGGTAAACCTATACAACAACAATTGATTGAAACAATGGGACATGGTCCAGGGGGCTGAATGAGCAGCTGTAGTTATATAGTACATCTTCGGCGTCTTCTGCTAATGCAGGGACGTCTTTTTTATGTATAACTCCTATCTCGCCAGAGCTTGTCAATATATTCACTTTAACAGATAATGCAATCAGTCCAATATTTTGTATTTTTACATAAAAATCTATAATATTGCATAAGGAGGCGGGATTCTTATGTATAGTCCGGCAAGTGTCAGAATTCGTATTGAGAGAGCCAGAAGCAAGCTTCATCAGTTGCAAGTCCAATATGGCGGTTTATGTCATCCTGAGGTACTACGGCAATCCGTAGTGCTGGATGAACTGCTTAATTCTTATGATAATACCTACCGGATGAAGAAAAGGCCGCCTGCTTAAGCAGTATCTGACGAGATGAAGTGAAACAACAGCGAAGTTAGATCTAATATTCTATGGATAAGCGTGTGAAAAGGGTGGTTAATACTGTGGAACATACAGTCAAAATCCGGGATGAAATAGCCGCCTATCTCTCGGAGCATCATATGTCCATTAATCAGTTCGCTGTAATCAGCGGGATACATTCCGGTACACTCAGCCGGGTGATGAAGGGTCAGCAGGCCTTGGCGATGAATCATCTGATTCGTGTAACGCACGGAATGGGACTTCCTGAGGACTACTTTTACAGTAAGTATGTGGATGAATGTCTGTATGATTCGGCACCAACCTGGCGGCGGCTGAGGCCGTTCTTGCTGCAATGTGCGGCGCTGTCACGTCTGGACTGTATTGAGCGGATTGTACAGAATTTGCTGGATAATCTTCTCTATGTGCCGCTGCTGTTTGAGGTCGCCGAGGAATTATTTGAGCAAAAGAGCTGGCAGGCGGCAGCATTAATCTATGAAAATGTGGGAGCCAGCGAGAAATACCAGCATTCCGAGCGTCTGGCGCTCTGTCAATATCGTTTGTTCTTAATTGGTCTCAGCGATGATCAACACAAAAATTTAATTGCAGCTACTTTATGTGAAGGTTATGTGGGCAGGCTGGACGAGGTCAATCAACTGGATGCGTTGAAGCAGCTGGCTGATACGTATGCTTCACTTCATAAGTGGCAGAAGGTGGGCGAGCTTGCCGAGGAAATGCTCAGCATTGCTTCTCATCTGTATGAGCTGCATAGAGAGTCAGGCCGTATGACAAATAATGGACAGGTACACAAAAGACCATTATATGCATATATTTTATACGCCCAGCTACTTCGTGCCTATGTATTAGAGCAGTGCGGGGCTTATAAGTCTGCACTGGAGATTATACCCTTATACATGGATGGAAGCTGGATACGGGAAGACACTGAGGAAGCAAAGCGAATTATCGCCCAATATCAGGAATGGGGAACGGCCAATACTTATCTCTATCGCTTGTTGGACGGACAGATCGAAGTACTGGACGAGTACGTGGAATACATTTCCACCCGGGAAAATGAGATCTTTACAGCACTATTCAAAATTATTGAATCGGCCAACCGGTACAAGTGGGATGTGGATCATATTCTGCAGAGATTCGCCGATTATATCCCTTACCGCAAATATTCCAGCGTCTTTGGTGAACGCAATATACTGATGCTGAAAGACAGTCATACCCAGTTTCGCCGCGAGCTGGCAACCTATTATCTGGCCCGCAGACGTTATAAAGGCGATGATGTAATCATGCAAGGCGTGGACCTGTCCGCCAAAATAGATAATGAGCATAATGTGATCCGGGGCACATTATCCGTGGATTTTGAGATATCGATTTCGGATATCACTAAACTCGGCTGAGGATTTAGGAGAAGCATTCCCTTTGTATATTCATGCAAAACGGCTGAGAACCCCTCCGGGGAATCTCAGCCGTTTATTTGTTCAACCGGTAATGCCGCCTGCGGTTAGCCGCCGATCTGTGACATGCGGCGGGCGGTAGGCGTATGGCTCTGCGCTTTACGCTCCAGGGCGAGCGCCATTTCATGATTATGCGGCTTGTTGCCGAGCGCTTGGCGGAAAAGAGCCTGCACCGCAGCAGGATCACTTATCAGTGGACGCACATTGTATTCATCCTCCCAGTAAAGGCAGGCTTTGATATTGCCGTCGGCGGTGAGGCGCAGCCGGTTGCAGTTATCGCAGAAATGCTCGCTCACCGGATGGATCAGTCCGAAGGTTCCTTTCGCTCCGGTAACACGCCGGTTCTGTGAGGGTCCATTCCCGGAAGGCATATCGGCTTCTTCGGTAGTCCAGCCTGCTTCATTGCAGGCTTCCACTACCGTTTCGAGCGGGAGATAGGTCTGCCGCCAGGCATCGCTTGCGCTGCCGATCGGCATATATTCAATGAAACGTACATTCAGCGGGCTGTTCAGCGTCAGGGCGATAAAGTCCTTGATCTCATCATCGTTAATGCCCTTCATCAGCACAACATTCAGCTTGATCGGTGACAGGCCGGCCGCTTCGGCGGCTTCAATCCCCTTCAGCACTTTGGCGACATCGCCGCCGCGGGTGATCATGGAGAACCGGTCCTGGCGCAGGGAGTCCAGGCTGATGTTCACCCGTGACAAGCCTGCCTGCTTCAGGGCAGCGGCTTTGGCCGGAAGCATCAGACCATTCGTAGTCAACGATATATCTTCAATACCGGGTATAGCGGAGATCATGGATACCAGCTTCTCCAGATCCTTACGGACCAGCGGTTCACCGCCGGTCAGCCGGACCTTCCGCAGACCCAGCGGCGCAAGTGCTTCCACTACAGCGGTAATTTCCTCATAATTCATAATCTCGTCCTGCGGCTGGAATTGCATTCCTTCCGCAGGCATACAATAAATACAGCGCAGGTTGCAGCGGTCTGTAACCGAAATGCGGATGTAATCATGTATCCGTCCAAAAGGATCGGTCAGCGGCTCCATGGCACTACTCCTTCACCTGTTGCGTTTTATTTTAAATTTTAAAGATTTCATTCCTCTGCGTCAATGTTCAGGGCTTCAGCTGACCCCACCAGCAATTATGAAGAGGAGGGAATGTATCCGGCACAATAAACGGACAACCTAAATAATATGTGACAGATGATGAAAGGCGCAGCCTAATTTTGACAAAAGTACGACAATTTCAGGGAATGGTCATAGAATGCTCACCGAAAGCGCTTAACAATTTCGATATAATTTAGGTGCGGAAGATTCAAACTTTATAACCTTTCACTTTTGCGAAGAACACAGCTATGATACCGGAATGATTAGGCGGCAGCCTTCAGGATGCCCCGGCGTCCGGCAAACCAATAGGGAGGATTTGCAAAATGACTATACCTACAGTTCCATCACTTGTCGTGCCGGAGGTTTGTAGCCGCTGGCTGGAGAGTCGGGGATTAATATATCAGCTTCTGGTTGATTTCTACGGAAGAAAACCATCGCTCTCACTGGTCGCCCAGTGGAGCCGTAACCGCGAGATGAGCGTCGCGGCGGAGATGACCGAAGGCGGACGCGAACTGAAACGTTATCTGTGCAGCCAGGAGCCTGCGATGCTTCCGGCCATCTGCGAGAAAGAGAAGCTCGAATATAAACGGCTGATGAACGAGCGTGCAGCCAGCACCTTTGTGGCCCGGGAAGCAGCACAGTTAGGCCGTGAGGAAGAGTTCTGTAACGTGATCTCTGATGTGTATGCTGCGGCAGGAATTGTGTTCAAGAAGTGCAGCGGTGAAGCTGATGACCATATCGCTATAGAACTGGAATTCATGGCAGTCCTGCATGAACGGATGCTGTACAACAGCTTCTCCATCCGCAGTGCAATGGAGCTTCTGGAGATCCAGGAGAACTTCCTCGAAGAGCATCTGCTGAAATGGACCCCGCAGTTCTGTGAACGGCTGAATGCTGCAACCGACAGCCCGCTCTATCTTGGACTCAGCCATATGCTGGAGGAATTCCTGCCGCAGGATCTGCATATGCTGCGTGCCTGGAAGGCCTCGCTGGAGAGCAGCGCGGCGGCAATGGCGTAATAAGAGCATGTAGCACTATATATTACAGCATCAACACAAAAGGCACCCTTCCATCAACGGAAGGGTGCCTTTTTTCTGCTCGCGGCTCTTGAACTTAAGCTTTCATTTTATATGACTTGAACAAATGAAAATACAAAAAGCGTGAAGGATCGAAGGGGGATTTTGGAACTGTAGGAGCGGTAGCGTCCGCCTTTGTCTCTGGATTTCAACCGCGAAAGCGGTATAAATCAAGAAATCTGGAGACAACAGCGGCCGGAAGTCCAAATATTCACCGTAGTGACACCTAAGCTTTACGATATTATCATACGTTCAGATTATATAACTGAAACTGAAGTTCAGCTATTATTCATATACCTTCTTACTGCGGAATCTCATCAGGAACTCATAGACTACGGGCACAACAACCAGGGTCAAGAGTGTAGAGCTGACGAGGCCGCCGATAACCGTTACGCCAAGTCCCTTGGAGATGATCCCGGCGCTGTTCTCAAGTCCTGTAACCAGCGGCAGCAGAGCGCCAATGGTAGCCAGCGCGGTCATCAGAATCGGACGAAGACGGGTAGCTCCGGCCTCAAGCAATGCCTGACGGGTAGGCATACCCTCTTTTTCCTTGTGAATCACCCGGTCGATCAGCACGATCGCATTGGTGACAACGATACCGATCAGCATCAGTGCACCCATCAGTGCCGATACATTCAAGGTCTCGCCTGCCAGGAGCAGAGCGACGAGAGCGCCGATCACAGTGAACGGCAGGGAGAACAGGATCGCAAACGGTGCCAGACCGCCGCCAAAAGTAACCACCAGCACGAAGTATACAATGGCAATTGCCGCAAGCATGGCAATGCCAAGCTGGCCGAACGTTTCATTAATCTGCTCGGTGACTCCGCCGAAGGTGATGGTTACGCCATCCGGGAGGTCCAGGGCGTCGATTTTGTCCTGCACCGCATTTGAAGCGCTGTTGATGTCGCTGGAGATGATCTCAGCCGTCACATCGACTTTCATTTTGCCGTCCTCGCGGGTAATGGAGTCCGGCGAATTGCCTTGCTCAATACGGGCAACTTCTCCGATCGGTACGGTAATGCCCAGCGGTGAAGTAAGTGTAGCGGCCTGCATTTCTTCAATACTGCTATAGGAATCTTTGTCAGTCTCAATGTAGACATTATAATTCTTGCCATCCAGTTCGACCTCTGTCAGTACAGGCCGCGTTCCGGCAGGGCTAAGCTTCATGGCAATCTGTCCGGCTGTAAGGCCCAGTGAACTCAGCTTGGCCTGGTCTGCTACGATCGTATATTGATCATAGGATTCGGAGAGGCTGGTCTCGCCGTCCTTGAAGTTAGCGGTATCTGCCTGGACGATCCCGGCAATCTCATCGGCTACCGGTTTAAGCTGCTCCAGACTGTCCCCGTAGATATTTACGGTCAGCGTACTGCCGCCAAGGCCGCCGCCCGTCATGCCGGACAGATCGCCCCACACGCCATCCGGTACCTCTTTGGTTAAGCCAGCAATTAAATCCTCTTTGACGGTATCGAAATCAGGCGTATCGCTGTCATAAGTGACATAGAACAGGCCGGAATTCCCGGAGCTGAGCCCGAACGGGCTGCTGCCGCCGATGGAGTATTGCATTTTATCCAAGTGCTCCTGTGCCAGAATGAATTTCTCGGCTTTGAGTCCTTGCTCCTTCACATCCTCCAGCGTCTGGCCGGCTTTGGGGGAGAAGGTAAGCGTGACATTCTTCTCCTCCTGGGAAGGCAGGAAGCTGACGCCGATCGGCTTGATCAGGAACAGGCTGCCTGCCAGCAGAGGCACGGCAATGCCGAAGGTAATCAGTTTATGCGAGAGGCACCAATTAAGAATTCTGACATAACCGGCAGCCATTGCCCCAGGTTTGTCGTGGCTGCCCTTGCTTTTCTTCAGTCCGTTACGGAACAGGGTATGTGCCAGTGCTGGCACCAGGGTAATCGCCACAACCAGTGAAGCAAGCAGCGCGAATACCATGGTTAAGGCAAACGGCAGGAATAGTTCACCGACCATACCGCTGACGAAAGCGAGCGGCAGGAACACGGCAATTGTAACAATCGTTGATGACATGATCGGCACGAACATTTCACGGGTAGCCGCGCTGATCAGCTCTCTGCCGCGCAGCTTCTCGCCGGACAGTGTAAGCCGCCGGAAGATGTTCTCGATAACGACAATGGAGTCATCGACTACCCGCCCGATAGCGACGGTCATTGCGCCGAGTGTCATCATATTCAGTGTAATATCCATTTGCCGCAGGCAGAGTACAGCAATAAGCAGCGACAGCGGGATCGAGATAATGGAAATAATGGTCGAGCGGATATTCCGCAGGAACAGCAGGATGATGAGCACGGCGAACAGGGCACCGAACGCGGCCTTGGACAGCATCGTGTTCACGGAATCCTCAATCGGCTTGCCCTGGTCGAGCAGCACGGTCAGGTCCATGGATTTGTACTGATTCTTCAATTCTTCTGTTTTGTCCTTGACGCCGTTAACAACATCAACGGTATTGGCATCGTTGGCCTTCACAATCTGAATCCCGATCGATTCCTTGCCGTTGGTCCGTGAGATCGACTCGGATTTGCCGACCACCTCAATGGTGGCCAGTTCACTCAGCTTCACTGTCGGCAGCCCGGTCATGGCAGCTGCGCCAGCCGCAGCTCCAGCGTCACCCGCAGTGCCAGTACCAGTAGCAGCGCCAGGAGCCGTGCCCCCTGCGTTAGCCGCTCCCGCAGCACCTGCAGCAGACGCGGAAGGAATTAGCGGAATGCTGACATTCTGCAGATCTTCCACCGTAGTAATATTACCGTCGACCACAACAGCCTTCTGCGATTTGTCCATTTCGAACAAGCCGAGCGGAACCCGCAGAGAGGAGGCTTGAATAATGCCTTTGATCGTATCTTCCGTCAGGCCGTATTGCTTCAGCTTATCCTGATTGAACTTCAGGGAGACTTCTTTGACGTATTGGCCCGCAATCTGCACGGAGGCTACGCCTTCTACATCTTCGAGCGCCGGGCGGATATCATTCTCGGCGATACGGGTCAGCTCTTCCAGATCGGCTGAGCTCTCATCAGAAATACTGAGCGAGATGACCGGCAGTGAGCTGAGGCTGAAGCGGGAGATTTGCGGCTTCTGCACATCATCCGGCAGAGCAACCTCGTTCAATGCTTCACGCACCGCAGCTGTGGCATTGTCCAGATTCGTGCCGTATTCGAATTCAATGGTGACACTGGAGGCATTCTCCAGTGAGGTGGAGGTAAGCATCTTCACACCATCCACGTTGCGTAATTTCTGTTCGAGTGGTTTGCTGACATCATTCACGACGCCCTCAGGTGCTGCTCCGGGATAAATAGTAGTAATGCTGAGATAAGGGATACTAATATTCGGCAATGTTTCCTGTTTCATCGTCATCCCGCTGTACAGGCCGGCAAAGACGATAATAATCGTCAGCAGCCATATGGCGAACTTATTGCGGAGCGAGAAATTAATTAAGCTTTTCATTAGTTAAGTGAACCCTCCAGTATCTATAATCTTGGCATTTGTCCGAGTTAATGAAGCCCGCAGGAAGTCTGCATATAGGGAGAAAATAGCTTCTTCAGCGTACTGAGTTCTCCTGCCAGTACAGGGTACCCTTGGAGATTAGCGAGCATGCCCTGAATAATCGCCTTGCGGGGGTGCGAGGTAAGGATTTCGCTTTCCAGAATGTTCAGTGATTCCAGCCCGTCTTCTGCAGTGTCCTGTTCAGAACTTGCAGCATCGCTAAGCAGCAGCTTCATAGCCTTGATCAGCTGGAGCGGGTTCTGGCGCTGGCTCTCCCCGGAACTATCCGCCCATCGGGCCAGGACTGCGGAAGAGATCAGGGGAGCGGGCTGTCCGGCAAGCAGGCCGGCAACCAGAATATCCAGCCAGTCCACCAGGCGGTCGGCAAGGTCAGGGATGGAGACGGAGGTCTCTCCTCCAAACAACAGCTTGATGCTGGAGTTGATCATGCCGTGACTGAGCAGGCACAGCTCCCCGGCATAAGGCAGAATCTCACGTCCATACATAAGCTCCAGCTTATTCTGGAACCAGAGCAGCAGCCCTGCGTTGTTCTTTTGCACCCATTCCGGAATTTCAGTATGGCCTTTGCCGGCGAGCTCCTGGAATTGGCGCTGCAAAAACTCGCGCAGCTCGTATACATGACTAAGCAGAATTTCAATCTGGTTGCGCAGCTGCTCCCGCGGGGTTCTCCGGACTTCCTGTTCTTCACGCTGCAAGGGATCATGGATCATCCGGAAGCAATATATGTAAATGCTGCGTTCGAGCTCCTCCTTGGATTTGAATAACAGATAGAGACTTCCCTTGGAGATCCCGCATAATTCGGCAATCTCCTGCATGGAGGTGGAGGATGAACCTTTTACAGCGAATAGCTGCATTGCTGTCTTGATGATTTGCTCTTTTTTTGTAATACTTTTAGCGGTCACTGCTGACTGTATCCCCCTTCTGACTCCCGGGTTCTGTAATTGACTGTGGGGTCAGGGAGATTATATTATATTATCTGCAGCATTACAAATCAGCAGCCAGGCTCCCTCCGAAGAGGTTACAGTATTGTTGCAATTATAGTTTCATATAGGATTCCAGTAGGAAGAAACGGATTCTTCATGTAATATATAAATGTGTCAGTTTGGTGATGAACGGCAGAATGAGAAGGTAGGTTGCGTATGAGAAGAGGACTGCAGGCTTTAGTCATCATAGGAGCTATGCTTGCTTTTTATTATTTCGGATTCGGGATTTTCGGCAGTACAGCCGGCACCATCATCAGTATTTTCTCCACATTAACAGTCATCTCTATCGGGCTTGGTATTTTCATGGAGAACCGCAATCCATCTACAACAATGTCCTGGATTTTGCTATTGGCGCTAATTCCGGTGCTGGGACTCGTTTTCTATTTTTTGTTCGGACAAAATGTGTTCAAACGGCGCAAATACGATAAGAAAGCGCAGCGCGATCTGATGGCGTATGAACGGATTGAGAATGACGCGCTGCGCATGCATCAGGACTGGTCGGTGTTCAGTCCCGGACGCCAGAAGCTGCTGGGATTATCGCAGCGGCTGGCACGCACGCCTATCTCCTTCAGCTCAGAGACGCGGATCCTCACCAATGGTGAAGAGACCTTCGGCACGCTGCTGCTTGAGCTGCGGCAGGCCCAGCATCATATTCATATGGAATATTATATTTTCCGGGCGGACCATATCGGCACACGCATTCAGCAGATTCTGATCGAGAAGGCCCGTGCGGGCGTAGCTGTCCGGTTTATGTATGATGCGGTCGGAAGCATGCAGCTCTCCAGAGCCTTCCTCAAAGAGCTGAGTGATGCCGGAGTTCAAGTAGCTGCTTATGGCAATTCCACGTCCTTTTTCTCCAGCCGGGTGAATTACCGGAATCACCGCAAGATTGTTGTCATCGACGGCGATGTCGGATTCATGGGCGGATTGAATGTCGGGGATGAATACCTGAGCCGCAGCAAGACCTATGGATTCTGGCGCGATACGCATATGCTGCTGAGAGGTGAAGCGGTGCGGACGATGCAGATTATCTTCCTGCAGGACTGGATGCACACCACCGGCGAGAAGATTCTGGAGCAGGATTATCTCTCCCCGCAGCTGCGCTTCACGACCGGAGACGGAGCGGTGCAGATTATTGCCAGCGGACCGGATAATGAACGGCGTGCGCTGAAGAATATCTTCTTCTCCATGATTACCTCCGCGGAGAAGTCGGTTTGGATCGCCAGTCCGTACTTTATCCCCGATGAGGATATTCTGACCGCACTGCGTGTAGCCGCAATGTCGGGACTGGATGTACGCCTGCTGTTCCCGGCCAAGCCGGATAAATGGCTTCCGTTCCTCGCCTCACATTCCTATTTCCCGGCGCTGCTGGAATCGGGAGTGAAGATCTACGAATATGAGAAAGGCTTCATCCACTCGAAGCTGCTGATCGCGGACGGGGAGATTGCGACCATCGGCACGGCCAATATGGACATGCGCAGCTTCCACCTGAACTTCGAGGTGAATGCGCTGCTGCTGCAGACCGAGAGCGTCTCGCGCATTGTCGCAGACTTCGAACGCGATCTGCTGTCTACGCGGCAGATTGTCCATGAGACCTTCATGGATAAACGGCTGCTGGAGCGGCTGCTGGAATCGGCAGCCCGCCTGATGTCTCCGCTGCTGTAGAGCAGTAACTAATAAAGACCGCCGGAAGGAGCTGCTGCTCTCCGGCGGTCTTTTGTATGGCATCATCAGAAAGTAGTGAACCCGAGGCGGGTCTGCATCCGGTAGAGGATGTACTTCATCCACGTAATCTCACTCTGATATTCCTCCAGCGGCAGGCTGTACTCGGCACCCTCGTTATTCCACAAACGGTTGAAGTAGCTCTCCATTTCAGCATATAGCGGCTGCCCCTGCGGCACGGATACCCAAAGGTTATTCTCCAGATTGTAGTCGTCCAGATTACGGGCTGTGAAATTCGTTGATCCGCCCAGGACGATGGAGTTGCCGGTCGCCTTGGCAATGAACAACAGCTTGGTGTGATACTGCTCCTTGCCCGTATTGTACCAGCGGATTGCGATACTCCCTGCCGACTTCCGGCTCAGCTCCATCGCAACCGGGCGGTTCGGGATGCCGATCTTGTCCCGCCCGAAGGCATTCTGATTGGGGTCCAGCAGCAGCCTTACTTCAGCACCGCGGGCATCCGCCTCAAGCAGGGCATCAATAATTCCGTCGTCCGCCAGATAGAACATGCCCATCCAGACGACATCCCCCTTTTGTGCAGCGTTAATGCCCTCCAGCGCGTACTTGTATACCTTGCCCTCCGTTAAATAGCGTACTTCGGACTGCGGCTCTCCGGTGGTGCTGGCTTGCGGCTTGAATTCCGGTGTCTTGCTCAGCAATGGGCCCGCTCCCGAGAGGTCAGCGGCAGCCTGCTCGCTCTGCAGAATATCGGCCTGAATGGGGCCCTGCACCTCAAGGGCAATATTGGAGTGATAGGCGCTGGCATCATGCACGTTCCCGGAAGAGATCAGTGCGGTGTTCTCGCTGAGCACTACTTTACGGTGATTGGCCTTGACATTGAGCAGCTTCAGATACGAACGTGCGGTAATATCGGGTCCTCCGCTGGCCATAAGATTCGGAATCCAGCCCTTGCCGGATTGTCCGAACCACTGAATGAAGGTGCGCCATACTGCGGAGTAGGCCGGGGTCGAATCACGCAGCGCATCCACATCCGTCATAATAACCTTGATTCCGGCGGCTTTCATCTCTTCCAGCAGGGAATTGGGGGCGGAACCGTAATTTGTATTTACCTCGTCGGTGATGAAGACGATTTCCAGCCCGGGATAGGCGGCTTTCTGAGCGACAAGCTTATCGGTAAGCTCCTGGCTGACTGCAGGGAACTGCTGGTCTGTGTGGGTATAATTATTGAACAGGAACAGATCGATTACGAGGAATTCTCTGGACTCTCCGATAATCTGCAGGATTCTCGGGAGAATCTGCTCTTCTCTTGCTTCAGCCCCGCTGCTGTCCTGATAGGTCAGATCATGCCAGAAGGCTACGTTCTCCACCTTATAAGCAAGGCTCTCGGTTGAAAGCCCGGGAGGCAGCGGTTTATGGGTCTGGTAGATCATTACCCCGGCAAGCCATATAAAGAGAAGGACGACGGCAATCAGTATTTTGGAGCGGCGGCGCAGGATAAGCTGCGGCTTCCGCTTGCGGGGTGTCGTGATCGCACCGGAAGCTATGGTTAGCTGCGACTGTTCAGGTGTGATGGAGCGGCTGCCTTGATTCATGGGATAATCCTCCTGGGTGTGCTGCGGAACCAGAGCTCGTATGTCCTGGCGCGGCATTGTAACTACCTATTAACGCCCGCTAAGGAGAAGTGAAGCAGCTGACTGCAAAATCACCTGAAAGATCTATTTTTGCTAAAATCACCGGATTTATACCGTATCGTTCCTGTAAAGCTGGGTTATACAAGTTCTAATGACATAAGAGAGATGCGAATGTATAATGAGTGTAAATAATTTGTATAAGGTTTGAATCTTCAAAAGTATTCAGTGTAAATAGGAAAAGAGTGTGAGATACATCGTGTATTCCATCAAACAGGTCGTCGAAATGCTCGATATTCCTTCTGTCACTCTGCGGGCGTGGGAGAACAGGTATCAGGCTGTTGTTCCGGAACGTACCGAATCCGGATACAGGCTGTACAGCCAGGAGAATATCGAGGACCTTCGCTGGTTGAAGGAACAGACGGAGAAGCAGGGCATCAGTATTTCCCATGCCGTGCGGATGCTGAAGATGCGTAAGCAGAAACATCTGGATGAACGTCTGAACGCGTCGGGCGGCGACCCCAGAGATGCCATTGACAAAATGAAGCAGCAGATCTATACAGCATTACACGAAATTCAGGGCGAACGGGCGGATGCATTAATTGATTTCGGGTTCTCGCTGTATGGCTATGAGGCAATGGTGTATCAGGTGCTTGTGCCGGTTCTGGTCAAGGTTGGCGATGCCTGGGAAGAAGGGACGGCAACGGTAGCCCAGGAGCATTATATGACACATATGATCTCTAACCGGCTGTCCCAGTTTTTTCATGTGTTTCCCGTTTATGCGCATTTGCCGAAGGTGCTCGCCTTTTGTCCGGCGGGAGAACATCATCAGATAGGACTGCTGCTGTTCTCGCTTTTTCTACGTAAGAACGGGGTTGAGGTCATTTACCTGGGGGCCAATACGCCCGAGGAAGGCGTTATGGATCTGCTGGAGAAGCAAGGCCGGATCGGGGCGGTATGCCTGTCCGTTACGGATGAAGAGCTTGTGCCGTACTGTGAGGATTTGCTTAAACGGCTCGGCAGCCTGCACCCGGAGCTGCAGTTCATTGTCGGCGGCAAAGCGTATGAAACGGCTGGTCCGCAAGCCACCAGGGCGACCTATAAGCTGGATGAGCCCCCGGAGCAGTGGCAAGCCTGGTTTGACCGGGAGTTTGCCGGAATACAACATCGAATATAGCTCTTAGAACCGATCGGTGCCCATTGAGGTGGCCGACCGGTTCTTTTTTTTGATTTTATAGAGGAGCACTCTAATTATTGGAAGTCCAACTGCTGATATTTACATGGCGCTGCAAAGTATGTATGATATTTGTATCATACTTGTATAGTTTTTGTATAATGTTTGAAAAGAGTTATCTGCCTCATGACAGACAGGTATAAGGAGGAAGGCGCTTGACTGGACCCAAACGTACCGCAAAAGTTGCAATAATAGGCGCAGGACCGGGCGGACTGGCCGCAGCTATGCTGCTGGCCGCCGAAGGCTACGCAGTGGATCTATATGAGAAGCAGGATACGGTTGGCGGAAGATCAGGAGAGCTCAAGCTGGGCGGGTACCGTTTTGACCGGGGGGCTACCTTTTTGATGATGCCGCATCTGCTGGAGGAGCTGTTCGCCCTGGCAGGACGTTCCGTGCATGATTATGTATCCTTGAAGCCGCTTGACCCGCTATATTCACTCCATTTCGGAGATACCGTGTTTACACCTTCTACAGACCAGGAACAGACTGCCGGAGAGATTGAGCGGCTGTTTCCCGGCAACGGGAGCGGCTACCGCCGGTTTATGGCCGATGAAGCCGATAAGCTGGAGAGAGTCATTCCGCTGCTGCAGCGTCCGTTCCAATCCCTGGGCGATTATATGAAAAGAGATGTATTGCACGCGTTGCCTAAGCTGAACGCCGCAGATAATGTATACAACCGGCTGTCCCGGTATTTTGACGATGAACGGCTGCGGTTCTCGTTTACCTTTCAGGCTAAATATCTGGGGATGTCGCCCTGGGAATGTCCCGGTACGTTCACGATCCTGTCCTACATGGAGCACCGTTACGGCTTGTACCATCCGATAGGCGGAATTAACCGTGTCCTTCAGGCGATGTCTAAGGTGATTCAGGAGCATGGCGGGCAAGTGCACACCTCCAGCGGAGTGAAGCGCATAGTCGTCAAGAACGGGCATGCGGCAGGATTGCTGCTGGAGAACGGGGAGCGGGTGGATGCGGATTACGTTGTGATCGGGGCCGACTTCGGCTCTGCGATGACGCAGCTGTTCGAGCCCGGCATTCTGAAGCGGTACACCCCCGGCAAGGTTGCCCGGAAAAGATACTCCTGTTCAACAGCCATGCTGTATCTGGGTGTCGATGGAGAGGTGGAGCTGGGTCACCATTCTGTTCATTTCTCCGCCAATTACCGGCGTAATGTCGAAGAAATTACTAAGCTGGGGGTATTATCCGAAGACCCTTCCATATACGTCCATAATCCGTCGGTTACCGATAAGACGCTGGCGCCGCCGGGCAAGTCTTCGCTCTATGTGCTGATGCCGGTGCCTAATCTGAGTGCAGAGATCAACTGGCAGCAGGAGAGTGCGGAAGTTGAAGCGCAGATGATGGAGCGTCTGGAGCAGATCCCTCAGCTTGCAGGATTAACGGGACGGGTGGAAGAGCGGCTGTTCTTCTCTCCGCTGGACTGGCAGAACAAGCTGAATGTATATAACGGCGCAACCTTCAATCTGGCCCATAATCTGGGGCAGATGATGCATTTGCGGCCGCATAACACCTTCGAGGAGGTGCGCGGCATCTGGCTGGTCGGAGGCGGAACCCATCCGGGCAGCGGCTTGCCAACGATCTTCGAGTCGGCCAAGATCAGTGCGCGGCTGCTGCGTGAGCATGACCAGGCCCTGCGAGGCAGCTTCACCGTGCCGGCCGGCGCTACCGGCGCGGGCGCGGGGGTTCCGCTATGAGCCGTGTAGCCGTTGTGGGCAGCGGAATTGGCGGGCTGACCGCAGCGCTGCTGCTTACCCGGCAGGGGCATGAGGTTGTAATGTACGAGCGCGCAAGCCAGGCGGGCGGGCGCGTCGCCTTTGAAGAACAGGGCCGCTACCGGATAGACCGCGGGCCGACCATCGTGCTGCTGCCGGAGATGCTTCTGGATATTCTGGAGGAAGGCGGGCTGCCGCGCGGAAGTCTGGAGCTGCTGCGCTGTGATCCGCTTTACCGGGTTCACTTCAGGAGCGGGCGAGTATTGACCAAATTTGCGGGGGCCGCGGAGCAGGCAGAGGAGATTGACCGGCTGTATCCTGGAGAAGGCAAGGGCTTCCTGCGGTTTATGAAAGATATGTCACAGCTGTATCCAAAGGGCAGGGCATCGTTTCTGGAGAGAGGCTATAAGAACGGACGCGAATTTTTCAGCCCGGCTAATTTGTCGCTGATGGTCCGTCTTCGGGCATACAGAAGTCTGCGCTCGGCAGTCGGGCAATATTTCCGGCATGAGGAGCTAAGGGATGCCTTCTCCCTGCAGAGCCTGTATATCGGCGGAGCCCCTTTCCGTACACCGGGAATCTATACGATGCTTCCCTACGCTGAGCATGCCTTCGGTATCTGGATGCTGAAGGGGGGATATAGCACCCTGCCGCAGATCATTGCCCGGGAGCTGGAGGGCCGCGGAGTACAGATTCATACCAGTACAGAAGTGGATTCCCTGATGGTAGAAGGAGGAAGATGCCGCGGGGTCGTCGTTCAAGGCCGGCAGATAACCTATGATGCTGTGCTGTATAACGGTGACTTCCCGCATATTGAGAAGCTGCTTCCGTCCGGGTTGTTTAAGCAGGACAAGAATCTAGCCGGAACTACAAATAAGACAAGCGGCGCTACTGATAAACCGATCCGGCGCGGCAGCTTCACACCTTCCTCAGGCTGCCTGCTCATCTATGCAGCTGTGTCCAAGCGTTGGCCGCAGTCTCAGGTTCACCAGTTCTTCTTGCCTGACAATCTGGATAGCAGTCTCCATGAGGTGTTTGACCGCGGGCAGATTCCTGCAGATTCTTCTTATTATGTGTTCAATCCGGTAGTGCTGGACGACAGTGCGGCTCCTCCCGGAGAAAGTATGCTCTATTTCCTTGTCCCTGTTCCGGCAGCAACGGATAAGGATTGGGAGGATATCGCCGAAGCGCTGGCCGGCAAGGTGCTCAGGGATGCCGAGAAGCGCGGATTCCCGGGGCTTACCGCCAGTATAGTCTGGCGCAAGCTTAGAACGCCGGCGGATGCCCGGAAGGAAGGGCTGTACGGGGGCGGCAGCTTCGGAATTGCCCCGTTGTTAAGCCAATCGGGTGTATTCCGGCCCCAGCCGAAGCCTTATCCGCTCCAAGGCCTGTATGCCGCAGGAGCATCCGTCCATCCCGGCGGGGGTGTGCCGATTGTAATGCAAGGAGCCAGGCTGGCGGTTCAAGAACTGATAAAGGAGATGAGCGGTCATGGTGAATGAAGGGATATTGCAGCAATGCGAAGAGCTGATGAAGAAAGGGTCTACTTCTTTTTATAAGGCTTTTAATTTTCTGCCAAGTCCCAGGCGTGAGGCGGTACATGTTATTTATGCCTTCTGCCGGATTATTGATGACAGTGTGGATGAGCCTGACAGCTCGCCGTACAGCATTCATGAATTGAAGGCGCATTTCAGTGATCTAGAGGCGGCAGACGGACATTTCATCTGGCCGGCGCTGCGCTGGCTGTTCAGCAGCTTCCCGCAGCTTCAGCGTGAGCCTTTTCATCTGCAGATGGAAGGCCAGATCAGAGATCTCTCCTTCACCCGGTATGAAACGCTGGAGCAGCTGAAGAGCTATTGCTATCTTGTAGCGGGGACCGTCGGGGAAATGCTGCTGCCCGTTCTGCGGGATGATCAGAATGAAGCGGCACGGGCCGCAGGGATATCTCTGGGTATAGGCATGCAGCTGGTGAATATTATCCGCGATGTGGGCGAGGACCTGCGGAGAGGACGAAGATATGTTCCGCTTGAAGTCATGGAGAGACAGGGATACAGCCAGCAGGAGCTGGAAGCCGGAGAGGTTAATGAGCCGTTTATCGCTGTGCTTGAGGAGCTCAGGGCCGAGGCGCTGCACTGGTTTGAAAAAGGACTGGAGAATGTGCATACGTATCCTTGGGAGAGCGGCATGGCAATTGAACTCGCGGCCGCCTTCTATGCCGCCATCCTTGATGCGGTAGAGGGTGACGGTTATGACGTATTCCACAAGCGGTCTTATGTCAGCGATGAAGCCAAGCTCAAGCTGTTCCGGCGTACGGTTGTGCGCTATACCGGTATACAAACCGTGGTGGTGTAATTATGATCAGAACCCTGTTTTGGATCTGGTATGCCATCGGCGCTCTGCTGCTGATCTGGTTGGGGATTCCGGAAAGTCTGCGTTTCTCGAATGGTTTATTTCTGGTCTTGTATGCTGCATATGCTGCGCATTTATTATCTGCAGGGCAAGCATGGCCCTTCATGTCTGACTGGTCAGTCATTGAAGCTGAACGCCGCCGTAAACATTCAATATGGCGTGCTGCTGGCCTGATCTGGGTGGGGGGAATGGCTGTCGAATGGGCAGGCGTTCATTCGGGCCGGTTGTTCGGCGAATATCACTACTCTGCGGTGCTCGGACCTTTGTTGTTTGGCGTGCCTGTTACACTGGGCTTCGCCTGGATCGCTGTAGTCTGCAATGCCGTACTTATCAGCTATGATTTCGGGCAGCGCGGCTTGCGCTTGCGGCTGCTGCGGGCTGTTCAGGTCGGATTCTGGACGGTGCTTCTGGATCTGGTGCTTGATCCCGTTGCCCATGCCAGGAACTTCTGGCACTGGGAAGGAATCGGCGGATTCTATCAGGTGCCCTGGAGCAACTTCGGCGGCTGGCTGATTGCCGGCGCCGCCTTGTCCATGCTGCTGCCGGCTGTGCCGGTTACCTGCCTTGCTGCCCGCCGCGGTACCCGCCTGTACCAGGCGATGCTGATTCTGTTCGGTCTTGTTAGTCTTACAGAGGGGCTGCCGGGTTGTGCAGTGATCGCCGGAGCAGGCACTGCTCTGGCTGAAGGGAGCTTGCGTTATGCTGGAAGCCGTCAAGTCGGGAAGCTTTGACCGCTTGTTCTACCGCTATAATTCACTTTATCTGCTGCGCAGGCATTTCCATTCCATCGGAATTTGCGGGGATTTGCAGCCTGCAACGGCCGAAGGCAGAGGTATTCTCTATCTCATGAATCACAGTTCATGGTGGGATGGTCTGCTCGCCTATCATGCGGCGGGTAAACTGGCCGGAAGCAGGCACTACTTCATGATGGAAGAGGAGCAGCTGCGCAAATATGCCTTCTTCCGGAAGCTTGGCGCTTATTCTATTAACTCCGGCAGTACGGGTGACCTGCGGGCTTCACTGCGGTATACAGCCGGGCTGCTGCAGGCGGGAGAGCGTGTCTGGATGTATCCGGAAGGCGAAATTCTGCCGCTGGAGCATCGTCCGCTGAGCCTGAAAGAGGGTGCAGCGCTTGTTCTGCGCCTTAGCCCGCTGACTGCTGTAGTGCCGGTAACGCTATACCATGGGTTGTTCCGTCATACCAAACCGGAAGCAACGCTGCTGGCCGGAATCCCGCAGATTCTGCCTTGGGCGGATATGAACCGCTCAGACATTGCCCGCAGCCTGGAGGCTGCGCTTGGCGGACAACTGGAGGCGCACCGCAATCAGATCCTTAATCATAAAGGTCACATGCCGGAAGAATTCAGACCGCTCCTTAAGCGGGGAAGATCGACCAACGAATGGCTTGATATACTGAGGCCGGGCAGGGGGAGCGGATGATCACGGTCTTTCAGATCATATCCGGTATACTGCTGCTCCAGCTGCTGTTTGCGCTGTGGAATGCAGCGCAGCTTCCTAAACTGGGGGCTGGGCCGGGCCCAGGGGATTCAGAAGTACAACCTATGGCGGCGTCCAAAGTACGGCGCTTGTCCGTGCTGATCCCCGCCCGGAATGAAGCGGGTAATATTGCGGAATGTCTTTCCTCAGTGCTGGCTTGCAGCACCAGCGGGATAGAGGTGGAAATCAGAGTGCTGGATGATTCTTCGACGGACGGAACCGGAGCGATTGCCGCTGCAGCCCTTGGTGACAGGGCATGTGTCCTGCGGGGACGGGAGCTGCCGGAAGGCTGGCTGGGCAAATCCCATGCCTGTGCCCAGCTGGCGGAGGCTGCAGGCGGTGACTGGCTGCTGTTCCTGGATGCGGATGTCCGCCTGCAGCCGCGGGCTTTGCAGGCGGCCCTCTCTGCGGCCGAAGCCCAGGGCGGCGGCATGGTTACTGGATTTCCCCGGCAGGTTACCGGCACATGGCTGGAGCGGCTGGTGGTTCCCCTGATGGTCTTCACGGTCATCTGCCACCTGCCGGTTCCGCTCGTCCGCAGCTCAAGAGACCCGCGTTTTGTTGCGGCGCATGGGGGCTTCATCCTGATCCGCCGGGACATTTATACCCGCTGCGGCGGGCATGAATCGATCCGTGGTGAACTGGTCGATGATATGGCGCTGGCCCGTGCGGTGAAGCGGGCGGGAGAACCGGTAATCCTAGCAGATATCACAGATCATGCTTCAATGCGGATGTATCACAATGCCAGAGAAGTGTGGAATGGCTACCGCAAGAATATCTATGCCGGTGTTGGCCGCAGCCCTGTGCTCCTGCTGGCTGTGCTTATGATGTACTTAACGCTCTATATTCTGCCGGTTATTGCAGTCTTGTACTATTGCATAAGCGGACTGCCATCGTCTGCAGTCATGCCTGCTGTTGCTGTGCTAACCGGGATTGCCATCAAGCGGATCAGTGATGCAGCCGGCAGGCAGCCGGTATGGTTCTGTCTGCTTCTGCCCGCCAGTATACTCTGCCTGTCCTTGATTGCCATGGCATCCTGGCGCGGAAGCCGGTCCCGGGGAGGCTACGAATGGAAAGGAAGGCGTTATTTATGAAACCGAAGGCTGTGATTATAGGTGCCGGATTCGGCGGGCTGTCCTGCGCGGTAACACTGGCCGTCAAAGGCTGGGAGGTAACCGTGCTGGAACGGCAGCAGCAGCCGGGCGGCAAGCTGCAGCGTGTTGAAGCGGGAGGATACACGTTCGACCGTGGTCCGAGCACCATTACGATGCCGCATGTCTTCAGTTCGTTGTATGAGCTTGCCGGAACCCGCATGGAGGACTATGTCCAGCTGTATGAACTTGAACCGCGGACCCGGAATGTATTCGCAGACGGCAAGACCGTTGATTTCTCCCGCAATATCGAGTCAATGAAGGAGCAGATTGCATCTTATAGTCCTGCAGATGCTGTACGTTATCCGGACTTTCTGGCCGAAGCCTCGCGTCTATATCAGCTCAGCGAGCAGCAGTTCCTGAACAGGCTGCTGCTGTCCTGGCGGGATAAGCTATCGCCGTCTCTTGTGCGGGACCTGCTGAGCGTTAGACCTTTTCTCAGTCTGCACGCCCTGTTGCTCCGTTATTTCAGTCATCCGAACACCCTGGCTATGCTGGGGCGTTATGCCACATATGTCGGATCTTCGCCGTATCGTGCTCCCTCGATATTTGCCATGCTGGGACATCTGGAAATCAAGGAAGGCGTATATGGTGTCAGGGGCGGAACCTATGAGCTGATCAAGGGCTTAGCCACACTTGCCGGGGAGCTGGGCGTACAGCTGATTACAGGTACGGAGGTCACGGGGATTTCTGTAGTTTCCGGCGCTGTGGAAGGTGTGGATACGGCTCAAGGATTCTATCCGGCCAAGACTGTTATAGCAGGCGGTGATGTGCTGAGCATTAACCGCATGCTGCTGCCCGAAGACAACCGTCCGGGAATGACAGACCGCAAGATTGAAGCCTACGAGCCGTCCTTATCAGGACTGGTGACGCTGGCGGGAGTACCGCGCAGATATGATACCCTGCTGCACCATACGGTCTTTTTCCCTGAGAACTATGAACAGGAATTCAAGGATATCTTTAAGCATAAACGTCCTCCGCAGCAGCCTGCGGTCTATGTATGCCACTCGGGTTATTCCGAGCCTGAGCTGGCGCCGCCGGGCGGCAGCAATCTTTTTATACTGGCCAATGCGCCGTATTTGAGCACTGCCTGTGACTGGAACGAAGAAACCGCTGCCTACGGGGAACGTGTGCTGTCCGTGCTGGAGGGGCATGGGATCACAGGGGTGTCCCAAGCGGATGTCCTGCAGCGGTATACCCCACGGGATATCGCTGAGGATACTCTGGCGCACCGCGGGGCTATTTACGGGATATCCTCCAATACGGTGAGGCAGACCTTCTCCCGCCCGGGGAACCGTTCCAGGGATGTTAAGGGACTCTGGTACGCGGGCGGAACTACGCATCCCGGAGGAGGGACGCCGGTTGTATCCTTGTCCGGAAGGCTGGTGGGTGAGTATATTGCCGGCTGTCAATAAAGACAGCAGGAATCCGCCCGCTGTCAACTGCCGGGCGGTGTTGTGCTATAATGAAATGTACTTGTGCTTAAGAAGCCTATAAGCAGCCTATAAGTAGCGTCTCATGCTACCGGACATATATGAATACAGGGGTAGAACGGAGGAAGACAGCATGAATCATATGCCGCAGGACGGTGTGCCGCGAAGTCCGGAACAGCAGGCGGGCACAGAGCACGGGGCAGCACCGCAGGCAGCAGATACTGGGGGCCATAAATCTCTGCTGCCTGACTCCAGAACCGGGGAACGGAAGATTGAGCATGTGCGGCTCTGCCTGAATGAAGACGTTACCGGCAGTGGAATTACCACCGGCTTCGAGCAGTACCGGTTCCGCCACAATGCACTCCCGGAGCTGAACTTTGAGGAGATCGGGCTCGGTACCGAATTTCTTGGCCGGAAGCTGCGGACACCGCTGCTGATCAGCTCTATGACCGGGGGGAGCGAGGCGACCGGGCACATTAACGCCCGGCTCGCCGAAGCAGCCGAGCGCCGGGGCTGGGCCCTCGGTGTAGGTTCTGTCCGCGCCGCAGTAGAGCGTGCAGAGCTGGCGGCCTCTTTCCATGTGCGCGATAAGGCACCCACGATTCCGGTCATTGCCAATGTCGGGGCGGTGCAGCTCTCCTACGGCTTCGGTGTTGAAGAGTGCCGCCGCGCGGTAGAGATTGCCGGGGCGGACTGGCTGGTTCTGCATCTGAACGGGCTGCAGGAAGTGTTCCAGCCGGAGGGAGATACCGGCTTCGCCTCCCTGCTGAAACGGATAGAGTCGTTATGCCGTAACCTTGAAGTGCCGGTAGGTATCAAAGAGGTGGGCTGGGGCATTGACGGAGAAACCGCAGCCCTGCTGTATAATGCAGGTGCTGCCTTTATCGACGTTGCCGGTGCGGGCGGCACATCCTGGAGCCAGGTAGAGAAGTTCCGCAGCACGGACCCGGTGCGGCGTGCTGCGGCGGAGGCCTTCGCGGACTGGGGGATTCCCACGGCGGAGTGCATCGGCGAGGTGCGGGCCATCTCGCCCCGCGGAGCGCTTATCGGCAGCGGCGGGCTGAAGCATGGTGTGGATGCCGCCAAGGCGCTGGCGCTGGGGGCCGATCTGGCCGGCTTCGGGCGGAATCTGCTCGGGCCGGCCGTCAGCTCCGAGGAGGCGCTGGACCGGGCGCTGGCACAGGTTGAACTGGAGCTGCGCACGGTCATGTTCGGCATCGGTGCGCCGGATCTTGCTTCCCTGCGCGGTACCCCGCGTCTTATCCGGCGTTAGAGCAAGCCGATTAATATGGAATTACAGGAAGGGCTAAAAAACAATGATTAAACTGGTCCAAATGGACGAATCAACATTTCAATTTTTCTTAAGACAATCCACCCGTGATTACGCAGAGGACAAAATAAAGGCCGGAGCCTGGGATGCTGAGACTGCCATGAAACTGTCCCAGGAAGAAATGACACGTTTCCTGCCCAGAGGACTCTACACAGAGGGGGCTTACCTCTATTCTATAGTAGAGGTTGAGAGCGAAGCTGAAGCCGGGTACATCTGGTTTAATGTGAACGAGAACCGGGGAGTCCGGGAGGCGTTCATCTACGACTTTTATATTTTTGAACCTTTCCAGAGTAAAGGGTACGGCAAGCAGTCACTGGCTGCGCTGGATGAAGAGGCCCGGAAGATGAATGTGACCCGGATCGGACTGCATGTCTTTGGCCAGAATGACCGTGCTTTTGAGCTGTATAAGAAAATGGGCTTCCTGGTTACGGATATTACGATGTCCAAAACACTCTAGGTGTAGGGTAATTAGCTGCAGCTCTTCAGTCTAGTCCGTCAGACAGGCGGAGCCTTTGAACGAGTGCCCGCCAGCCGTATCGTATATGGAGACTCCGCGAGGGGTCTTTTTTGAAATATAACAATTTATATGTTTCACGCTATCAATTATCCTTCTATTATTGGAGAAACGGATGCCGCCTCTTTCAGAGGACGACAAAGCCGTTTCTTCTTACTGAATGGATATGCCGGGGGTCCGGGAAAGTAACGGAGTCATTTCGGGCTAAGGCCTCACTGTATGCAGATTAGACACGTCCCCTTGACATCCGCTGTTGCTGGAGATTTTGTTCTAATATATAATGGTTTAGATCAGTTCGGTAATTCATGCGTTGATCAATTCAACCGAAAATAGGAGTTGTCATATAAATGGCTTTGAAAGCTGGAATCGTTGGACTTCCCAATGTAGGGAAATCGACATTATTTAATGCTATAACCCAAGCGGGGGCGGAATCCGCCAACTACCCGTTCTGCACCATCGACCCGAACGTGGGTGTCGTGGAAGTGCCGGACGAACGTCTGGATAAGCTGGTAGAGCTGGTGCAGCCGCACAAGACGGTTCCGACCGCTTTTGAATTCGTAGATATTGCCGGACTCGTGCGCGGTGCGAGCAAGGGCGAAGGTCTGGGCAACAAATTCCTGGCTCATATCCGGGAAGTGGATGCCATTGTTCATGTGGTCCGCTGCTTCGTAGATGAGAACGTAACCCATGTTGACGGCAAGGTGAATCCGATCAGCGATATTCAGACGATCAATCTGGAGCTGATTCTGGCTGACCTCGAGAGCGTCGAGAAGAAGATCGAGCGTTCCCGCAAAAATATCAAGGGCGGCGACAAGAAATTCGCTCAGGAAGTAGAAGTACTGGAGCGCGTTAAGGAAGCCCTGTATCTGGATCAGCCTGCTCGCAGCCTGGACTTATCCGATGACGAGCGTCTGATTATCCGCGATCTTCACCTGCTGACCCTGAAGCCGGTGCTGTATGCAGCGAACGTGGGCGAGGATGAAGTGGCGACTGCTGAAGAGAACCCTTATGTGAAGCAGGTACGTGAATTCGCAGCGGCTGAGAATGCTGAAGTAGTGCCGATCAGTGCCAAGGTGGAAGCGGAGATTGCCGAGCTGGAAGGCGAAGACAAGGCGATGTTCCTGGAAGAGCTGGGTCTGCAGGAATCCGGGCTGAACCGCCTGATCAAAGCAGCGTACAGACTGCTCGGCCTCTACACCTATTTCACTGCGGGCGTGCAGGAGGTCCGTGCGTGGACTATCCGTAAAGGAACCAAAGCGCCTGGAGCAGCCGGGGTTATTCATACAGACTTCGAACGCGGATTTATCCGGGCGGAAGTTGTAGCTTATACGGATCTGGTAGCAGCAGGTTCGATGAACGGTGCCAAAGAACGCGGCCAGCTGCGTCTGGAAGGCAAGGAATATCTGGTGCAGGACGGCGACGTTATGCATTTCCGCTTCAACGTATAGGAGTTTTCCAATCAGAGAATATTAGAAAGGCCATCCAAGAGTAGTGGTTTTACTTGTCGGATGGTCTTTTTGCAGGCTGTGGCTGTATAAGCTGAACTTAGGCTATTAACACCACCAAGCCAAGCCTTAATACGTTTGCGGTGGCGGAAATCAGGTAGCTTCTCTAGAATCCTGAGAATCCTGCACGTAATACAACATTTTCCACGTAAATCCGGCCGTAATCCAAAATTGTTGTATGAAAAGCAGCATTTCGCTTCCTCCGAGCGGCTTAGCGGGAAAATTGATGTATTTTATACAACAATACTCCCGGACACCCGGGTAGTGCCCCATTAAAGTTGTATTACTTACAACACTATGCCGCTACACTATTTCCTTAAGTGTCTCACTACTGCCGGCAAAGAATCATGCGGTGTATATAACTAAAATTTTTCCCATTCCAGCAGTTTGTGCTGTAGCCAATTGGCGTGAGTGGTGGTATAATATAAAGTCGTATATCTATTTCTGTTGTATCGACAATTCAAAGTGTCTATAACCGAAGAAATTGAATCAGGAGAGGTGAATTCCCTTGTTGGACCGATTGCAATCCCTGGCGGACCGCTATGAGAAACTCAGTGAACTGCTTTGTGACCCGGATGTTGCAAACGACAGTAAGAAACTGAGGGACTATTCCAAAGAACAATCCGACTTGCAGCCCGCCTTTGAGGCGTATAGCGAATATAAAAATGTAATGGAAGAGCTTGAAGCCGCCAAGATGATGCAGGCTGAGAAGCTTGATGATGAGATGAAGGAAATGGTTAAGATGGAGATTGACGACCTGTCCTCGCGCCAGGTTGTTCTGGAGGAGAAGATCCGTCTGCTCCTGCTCCCCAAAGACCCTAATGATGATAAGAACGTAATCGTGGAAATCCGCGGCGCAGCCGGCGGGGACGAAGCAGCTTTGTTTGCCTCTGACCTGTACCGGATGTATACCCGTTATGCCGATACCCAGGGCTGGCGCGTAGAGCTGATGGATGTCAACACGAACGATCTCGGCGGATTCAAGGAAGTTATCTTTCTGATCAACGGCCGTGGCGCTTACAGCAAAATGAAGTTCGAAAGCGGCGCTCACCGTGTGCAGCGTATTCCTACAACCGAATCCGGCGGACGTATTCATACTTCAACTTCTACCGTTGCGGTTATGCCGGAAGCGGAAGAATTCGAAATTGAAATTCATGACAAGGACATCCGTGTCGACACCTTCTGTTCCAGCGGTGCGGGCGGACAGTCGGTTAATACGACCAAGTCTGCGGTACGCGTAACCCATGTGCCTACAGGTATTGTGGCTACATGTCAGGACGGCAAGTCCCAGAACTCCAATAAGGAGAAGGCGCTGCAGGTGCTGCGTGCCCGTATCTCGGATTTGAAGCGTCAGGAAGAAGAAGCCAAGTACTCCGGAGAACGGAAGAGCAAAGTAGGAACCGGGGACCGCAGTGAGCGTATCCGTACTTACAACTTCCCGCAGAGCCGTGTAACGGATCACCGGATCGGCCTTACCCTGCACCGTCTGGAGCAGGTCATGAACGGAGATATCACCGAGATCATCTCGGCACTGTCTATTGCGGAACAAGCGGAATTGATGGAAAAAGGAGAATAATGCTTTGAAACACGACTCTTACGTCATGTCGGAATTGCAAAGCATCCGGGAAGCCTTTGCGGAGGCTTCTTCTTTTTTGGCCGGGCACGGATGCAATGAGCCGCAGCGCAGCAGCCAACTGCTGCTGGAGCATGTGCTGGGCTTGTCCGGAGCGGCTTATTATATGGCGCTGGCTGATCCGTTTCCGCCAGCGGTTAAGGCGCAGTGGGAAACGCTGGTCACCCGCCGGGCGGCGGGCGAACCGGTGCAGTACATCATAGGCGAGCAGGAGTTCTACGGCCGCGCCTTCGAGGTCACGCCCGATGTGCTGATTCCGCGTCCGGAGACGGAACTGCTCGTCGAGGCGATTCTGCGCTACGGCGCGGAGCTGTGGCCGGACGGGACTGTGGCGGCGCGGGGCGGAGTCGCGCAAGAAGCCGGCGGGCCCGCGGCGAGGAGATCCGCGGGCGTTGAGGCGGAGCGGCCTGCGCGGGGCGAAGCCGCGCAGGAGAGCGGGACGGCTGCGGACGAAGCAGCCCGTCCGGGGGGCGGCGCGGCGGGAACGCGCGCCGTGCGTCCGCTGACCGCCGTCGACATCGGCGCCGGAAGCGGAGCGATCTCCGTCACGCTGGCGGCGGAAGCGCCGGCGTGGCGGGTCTGCGCCGGCGACATCTCGCCCGGCGCGCTGGCCGTGGCCGGGCGCAATGCGCAGCGGCACGGCACGGCCGTTGACCTGCGGCTCGGCGATCTGCTCGAGCCGTTCGCGGGGATGGAGACTGATATTCTCGTCTCCAACCCGCCGTACATTCCCGGCGGCGACATCGCCGGGCTGCAGCGCGAAGTGCGCGACCATGAGCCGCGCACGGCACTGGACGGCGGCGGGGACGGGCTTGATCCCTACCGCCGCATGATGGAGCAGCTGCCGCTGCTCCCGGCTCCGCCGCGCCTGGTCGGCTTCGAGCTCGGCCAGGGACAGGCAGGGCAGGTGGCTGAGCTGCTGCGGGCGGCGGGCCACTGGAACGAGATCATCACGATCGAGGATCTCGCCGGAATTCCCCGGCATGTGCTGGGAATCAACCGCTAGCGTCCTAAGTCTGGATGCGGCTTCCATTAGGCAGAAACCGCCAAACGGTGAAATTGTATTTATGCTGCCCCTTCCTTTACAATAGAAATGACGGAACCTTTGTATACGGCTGCTGCCATGTCACAAGAGGAACCAGTACTGAGTAAGGAGACAGAATATGCTTCAGAAGATTAAGAAGATAGACGGCGTCATCCTGGTCATTCTTGTGCTGCTGATGGTAGTCAGCATTTTCTCCATATACAGCGTTACCCACGGGCGGGACAAGCTGGACGGATCGCATATCAAAATGATCAAATTCTATATCCTGGGCTTCATCGCCTTCCTGGGGCTGACCTTCGTCGATTATCGGCTGCTTGTTAAATATGCGCTATATGTTTACGTTACGGGGATCGGGATTCTGGTGCTGGTCAGCTTTATCGGTACAGAGCAGAACGGGGCGCAAGGCTGGATTAAATTCGGGGGCTTCAGCCTTCAGCCCGCCGAGCTGTTTAAGCTGATTCTGATCCTGTTTCTGGCTGCGGTGCTGGTCCGCAAGAATAAGAATAAGCTGCTGTTCTGGCGCGATGTTGTGCCGTTGGCTCTAATGAGCCTGTTGCCGTTTTTGATCGTACTTAGCCAAAATGACCTCGGGAACGCGCTCTCTTATGTCGTGATTCTGGTAGGCCTTCTCTGGATCGGCAATATCAAGTTTACCCACGCGCTGATCGGGCTGTTAATTATTGGCGGAAGCGCGGCTGCCGGAATCATGAGCTACATTCATTATCACGACGAAATTAAGGATTTCCTGACAGATATCGGCCGTTCTCACTGGGTAGAGCGTTTTGATCCATGGCTGGTGCCGGAAGAAGCGACGGCCAAGGCAAGCTATCATACCAAAAACGCCAAAATGGCTATAGCCTCCGGCGGTATGAGCGGCGAAGGCTATATGGAGGGCAGCTCGGTGCAGACGGATCGGGTGCCGTATACGTACTCTGATTCGATTTTTGTACAGATTGCCGAGGAATTTGGCTTTGTCGGCTCGGCGCTGGTGCTGCTGCTCTACTTTATCCTGATTCACCGGATGATTCTGATTGCGCTGGAGTGCAAGGACAGGGGCGGGCCGTTTCTGATTGTCGGCATTGTCGCGATGATGCTGTATCAGATTTTTGAGAATATCGGTGCCTTCATCGGCCTGATGCCGCTGACCGGGATTACGCTGCCGTTCATCAGCTTCGGGGGGACCTCCCTGCTAATCAACATGGCCAGCATCGGTCTGGTAATGAGCGTGCGTCTGCATGGTCAAGAGGTGGAGGAAGATCTGCCGAGTCCAACGGTCTATACCTCTCCGGCCAAGCAAGGCTAACTGTATACTATAATATCTGCCTCTGATTCATTCAGCGGTAATCCGCGTGCCGGGACTCTCCGAAATGGAAGGGTTCCGGCATTTTCTTCGTCTCTCAAATCCAAGCGGAAATTCAGTGATAGTTGTATAATGTGCAATTAAAAACAGTGAAAAGGTGTTCGTGCAGCTTATAACTGTAGTCTGTACAACTAAATCTGCCCGAATCAGCATGAACCCGGCTACTTAGGGGAGCTTAGTTGTACGAAATACAACTATACGGATAATCGGTTTTAAATCAGGCGTTTTAGTTGTACAAAGTGCAGTTAAGCTGCAGCATGTACTGTAATTACAGAGATTGGCCCACTGCAAGCCCTCAGCAAGCGGTTTACCAAAATAGTTTTCACTACTTTACTAGTTTGAATCCGGCGCTATACCAGGCTGGAACAATCGCATAAATTGTATTTACGTCTCTAGTTGTCTTACAATGGAAATTAGTGGATTCGGATCTCAGTTTATGCTGCTGCAGGCCGGTCCATAATCCGGGTAGGGTAAGGAGTATTCCGATGTTACAGAGAATCAGGCGGATTGACGGCTCCATCGTATTGATTTTGCTCTTGCTGATGTGTGTCAGTATTTTCTCGATATACAGCGTCACTCATGGGAGAGTTGATCTGGATGGCACACACATACGGATGATTCAGTACTATGTGCTGGGTTTTGTTGCTTTTTTTCTGCTTACCCTGTTTGATTACCGCCTTCTGGTCCGGTATGGACTCTATATTTACATCCTCGGGATCGGTATTCTGCTGCTGGTCAGCTTTATCGGCAAGGTGAAAAATGGCGCCCAGGGCTGGATCGGCATCGGTGAATTAAGCATTCAGCCGGCGGAGCTGTTTAAGCTGATCCTGATTCTTTTTCTGACCACTGTACTTGTCCGCAAACAAAGAAATCCGCTGCGCTTCTGGCGTGATGTGGTGCCGCTTAGCTTAATCGCCCTGATGCCGTTCGCGCTGGTCATCATCCAGAATGATCTGGGCAATGCGCTCAGCTATATCGTGATTCTGCTGGGGCTTTTGTGGATCGGGAATATTAAATTCTTACATGCTCTGATCGGGATGGTTATTCTGGCGGGATCGGTGCTGGGCTTCATTCTGTGCTATACCCACTATCATGAGCAGACGGTAAGCTTCATAGAGCAGACGCTGGGCCGGGACCATTTCATCAGGCGCTTTGATCCCTGGCTGGTGCCGGATCTGGCAAGCAGCGATGCGAGTTATCAGACCAAGAATGCCAAGACAGCGATTGCTTCGGGCGGCCTCAGCGGTGAAGGTTATCTGCAGGGCGGCACCGTGCAAAGCGACCGGGTACCCTATCTGTATTCTGAATCGATTTTTGTGCAGATCGGCGAAGAATTCGGCTTCCTGGGTGCAGCGGTGCTGCTGATGCTCTTTTTTATCCTGATCCATAGACTCATTATGATTGCCCTGGAATGCAGGGACCGCGGCGGGCCTCTCCTGATTGTCGGGATCGTAGCTATGCTGCTGTATCAGATTCTGGAGAATATCGGGGCAATGATCGGGCTGATGCCGCTGACGGGGATTACGCTTCCTTTTATCAGCTATGGAGGAACCTCGATTCTGATCAACATGGCCTGTATGGGGATTGCCATGAGCGTGCGGCTCTACGGACAGGATGTGGAGGATGATCTGCCGCTTCCGCTGCCCAGGCTGAAGGATGAGCCTACTTTATTCTTAAAATCATAGATTAATAGGTTTGCAGTCTCTCATTCCCGGACATACTGGGGACATAAGAGTTTCAGAGGGAGAGGGGCTGCGCAAGATGAATAACGATCAGCTGAATAAAAGTGATTCCCTGCGGATTACATTTAAGTATACTGCCATTTTAATTTGTTTTTTTATGATTCTGATGATGGCCTGGGAAGGGCAAAAAAGCGATGCTGCCGTAGCGGAGGTGTCCATACCGCAGGAGTCGATCCGTCTGCGCATTCTGGCGAATTCGGATGGTGCGGGAGATCAGCTGGTCAAGCGCCAGATCCGTGACAGTGTGGTGGAGCAGATTAACCAGTGGGTAGCCGGGCTGGAGGATCCCCAGAGTCTGGAGCAGGCGCGGGCGCTGATTCAGAGCCATCTCCCGGAACTGAATGACCTGGTGGGCGGAGAGCTTGCGCGGCGGGGAATCGAATATAGTTATAAGGTCGAACTGGGCACCGTACCTTTTCCGACAAAAATGTATGGTGGCCGGGTCTATCCTGCCGGGGAATATGAAGCGCTGCGGGTCACGCTTGGTGCAGGCAAAGGCCAGAATTGGTGGTGTGTGCTGTTTCCGCCGCTCTGCTTCATTGATGCCGGATCGGGTGATGCGGCAGCTGCGGAACCCGCAGCAGACAAGAAGGCTTCGGCGGTCTCCGCTAAGGCTTCCGGAGACGGAGCCAAGGTGAAAACGGCGGAGGCGGGGGCCGCTAAGGCTGCTTCCGGGGTCACGGCTTCGTCCGGCGGGGACGGCGGTGCGGACGCTGATGCAGAAGCGCCGAAGGTGAAGTTCTTCGTATGGGAGCTGCTGCAGAATTTGTGGAGCTGGATCTGCGGGCTATTCTCTTAGAATGGCGCGGGACCTGCGGCAGGCTAATTTTGAAATCTACAGTTTTCCTGCCGGATATGGTACGATAAATGCAGAACTTGAGCGGAAGTGGCTGCGGCTCCACCTGGTGGAGCCGTTTTTGGCTTTTCCTGTCCCTTGAATTCTGCAGTGATTAAAGAGGAAAGCTTGTGATGAGAGATGACCGAATTTGAAAATTCTTCGTTCGCGGTCCAGCGCCGGAGCGGCAATATAGATGCAACACTTTACTGGAGTTTAACTACCGGGGACACCGGAGCTGCTGCGGGGCAGGACATGCCTTCTGGGCTGTCTGGCGGCAGTGACAGGGAGGCCATCGCCGCAGCGGCAGCTATGCTGCGGAGCGGGGGCACGGTTGCTTTTCCGACCGAAACGGTCTACGGATTGGGGGCGGATGCCCGGAATACCTCCGCTGTAGAAGCGGTATTCGCGGCCAAAGGCCGCCCCTCCGACAACCCGCTGATCGTGCATATTGCCCGGTGGGAAGATCTGGAGGAGCTGGTCCTAGAAGTGCATCCGGTAGCCTCCGCGCTGATCGATGCCTTCTGGCCCGGCCCGCTGACGCTGGTGCTGCCGGTCCGTCCCGGCGTGCTCTCGCCGCTGGTTACGGCGGGGCTGGATACGGTCGGCGTGCGCATGCCGGGTCATCCGGTAGCGCTGGCGCTGCTGCGCGCCGCGGAATGCCCGGTTGCCGCGCCCAGCGCCAACCGCTCCGGGCGGCCGAGTCCTACGCTGGCCGCCCATGTGATGGAAGACCTCGCCGGCTATATCGGCGGGGTTCTGGACGGCGGCGCAGCCGGGGTCGGCCTGGAGTCGACCGTGGTGCAGGTGCAGCCGGACGGGACGGTAGCGGTGCTCCGTCCCGGGGGCATCACCGCCGAGCAGCTCGCGGCGGTGGCGGGTGCCGGGGCTGTGGCCTCAGCCCCGGCCCCGGGCCCGGCGCCGCGCGCGCCGGGCATGAAGTACACGCACTATGCCCCGCGCGGCGCGCTTGGCATCGTACGCGGCTCCTCCGCGCAGCGCGTGGCGGAGACCGCCGCAAGCCTGCTGCAGGCGGCGCAGCGGGAGGGCGAGATCACGGGCCTGCTCCTCTTCGAGGAGCATAGGGCCCTGTATCCCGCCGTCCCGGCCGCCTGCATCGTTTCTCTCGGCTCGTTAGCCTCGCCGGAGGAAGCGGCCCGCTCCCTGTATGCCGCCTTGCGGCGCTTCGATGAAGCGGGAGCGACCTACATTCTGGCCGAGGCCTGCCCGGTCACCGGCCTCGGCGCAGCCATTATGAACCGGCTCATGAAAGCCGCCGGTGAATCGGTAATCGACGCCGGTTAACAGCCTCTTCCCGGCCCTGCCATTCACCTCACAGTCATGAATACCATCTTGTCCGCATATCGTTGTTGTACAAGAACTTACGGACTTTGGGGGTATATTCATGGGCATAGGCGGAATATATGAGGGCTGGGGCCAGCTCGTAACAATTGCCATTATGGCGGTTGCGCTGGGGATGGATGCATTCTCGCTCGGTGTGGGGATCGGGATGAGGGGCATCCGTCTGCTGCATGTGCTGCAGCTCAGTCTGCTCATAGCTTTTTTTCATGTGCTGATGCCGCTGCTCGGCTTGTTCACAGGCAGTTATGTCGGCCATCTGCTGGGTCAGGTAACGACCTATGCGGCCGGAGGCTTGCTGGTTCTGCTGGGCGGGCATATGATCCTGAATTCATTCCGCAAGGATGACGGCGGGAGCCGGCCGGTGGATCACCGGACCGTCTGGGGGATGCTGCTGATCTCACTCAGTGTGAGTGTGGATTCCTTTTCGGTCGGGGTTTCACTGGGGATGTTTGTGAATAGTATTATTATTACAGTGCTGGCCTTTGGTGTCTGCGGCGGCATGATGTCCATTACCGGACTGCTGCTGGGCCGGAGAGTGAGCCGCGGGCTCGGGGATTACGGTGAGGCGCTGGGCGGAGCCATACTTTTGGCGTTTGGCTTGCTGTTCATCTTCTGATACAATAACGGCAATACAAATAAACAGAAGATTTGATTCTTCAGTTCATTGTAAATGGTTGATTAATCCGAAATTATATTTCTACCGGAGGTGGAAAGTATGCTGCATATTTTATTCGTCTGCACAGGAAATACCTGCCGCAGCCCTATGGCTGAAGGTCTTCTGCGGAAGCTTGCGAGGGAGCGGGGGATCGATGTGGAGGTACGGTCTGCCGGAGTTTCTGCCATTTCAGGTACTTCCATATCCAGACATGCTGCCGGAATCCTGCAGGATGAAGGCATTGACGATCGAATAGTATCCTCGCAGCTGACTGGAGAGGCTGTCCACTGGGCTGATCTGGTGCTTACCCTGACAGGGGGGCATAAGCGGCATTTGCTGCAATATTTCCCTGACGCAGTTAACAAGACTTATACGCTTAAGGAATATGTGCATACGCAAGAGTCTGTGAACGCCGATATCCGTGAGTTGGATAGCCTGTATGCAGATGCAGAACTGAGCATTTCACTGGGCGGGGAGCCGAGCGCCGCTGATTTGCAGCGGATTATTGAGATCCGGCAACGTATTCCAAGCTTCGATATCAGTGATCCGTTCGGCGGTTCCCGTGAAGATTATGAGCTTACGGCTGCTGAAATCCGGACTGCACTGTACAGCTTGCTGGATAAGCTGGAATCCTTACGCCGGCTGTGAAGGTGGTTGATTTTTCGCCGCTTATCCCTTAAGATGAAATAAATATAATCCGGTTCCGGTGTAACTGGCGACAAGTGTGGATCAAACCACGATGGAGCACCTGGAATAAACGGCCGGTCGCCTGGGCAAAAGAGCACATCCGCAGATTGGCTGCGGACTGCTCTTTTTTCTTTAAAATATAAGAATTTACATGTTTTACACGGTAACTTATTCTTCTATTTCTCGCTGAAACGATGCCGTCCTTTGAAGCACGGCGCCGCCGTTTCTGCTTGAATGTCGCATTCTTTTGATATCTGGAAGCATAATCAGCACTCGAAGGAGGCAATCAAATGGATGAGGTCCTGAAACAGGACACTGGTGAAAGCCAAGCATCCGGTACACGATCTGCGCAGGCGCAGCAGTCAGGCGGCGGTGAATTATCTTTGGCCGCTGCCACTGCTGCGGTAACGCGCGAACTGGCGGAAGCGGGTAAGCTCGGTCCGGGTAAAATTCTCGTCGTCGGGGCCAGCACCAGTGAAGTGGCCGGTGTGCGGATTGGTACCGGTGGCGCGCTGGAGGTTGCCCAGCAGCTGCTGCAGGGGATCACTCAGGCTGCTGCTGAATTCGGCTTTCATACCGTGTACCAATGCTGTGAGCATCTGAACCGTTCACTGGTTATGGAACGTTCTTTGCTGGAATCGCTTGGGCTTAGAGAGGTTTCGGCGGTGCCGGTTCCGGGAGCCGGAGGTTCGATGGCTGCGGCTGCTTACCGCTCTATGGCAGATCCGGTGCTGGCCGAATCCATCCAGGCCCACGCCGGTATTGATATCGGGGAAACGCTAATCGGCATGCATCTCCGCCGTGTAGCCGTGCCTTTCCGGCCAAGCCTGCGCTATATCGGGGCAGCCCGGGTGAACGCAGCGTGGAGCAGACCTCCGCTAATCGGCGGTGAACGGGCAGTGTACCGTGCGCCGGAGACAAGCGGCTCTGCAAACTGTGACTGAGAGTAGCTTATACCACTGGTTTCGTCTTAACACCACATAAATTAGAGTAACAGGGAGGAAATAAGAAACATGGAACAATTACGTAAGAGTGACCCGGCAGTACTGGAAGCGATGGGCTTGGAACTGAGCCGTCAGCGTGCAAACATTGAACTCATAGCTTCAGAGAATATTGTAAGTGAAGCCGTAATGGAAGCCATGGGCTCCGTGCTTACGAACAAATACGCCGAAGGTTATCCCGGCAAACGTTATTATGGCGGCTGTGAAGATGTGGATATCGTGGAGAACCTGGCCCGTGACCGTGCCAAGCAGCTGTTTGGCGCTGAACATGTCAATGTGCAGCCGCATTCCGGCGCACAGGCTAACATGGCTGTTTACCTTGCAGCGCTTAATCCGGGTGACACTGTACTTGGTATGAATCTGGCACATGGCGGCCATTTGACCCACGGCAGCCCGGTCAATGCTTCCGGTATCCTGTACAACTTTGTGGCGTATGGCGTACAGGAAGACACATTCCTGATTGATTATGATGAAGTACGTAAAGCAGCGTTCAAGCACCGTCCCAAAATGATTGTAGCCGGAGCCAGCGCGTATCCGCGGACTATCGATTTTGCCGCACTCGCTTCCATTGCGAATGATGTGGGAGCTCTATTTATGGTCGATATGGCCCACATTGCCGGATTGGTTGCTGCCGGTGTTCACCCTAGCCCTGTTCCTCATGCCCACTTCGTCACTACAACTACGCATAAAACCTTGCGTGGACCCCGTGGAGGTATGATTCTGTGTAGACAGCCATGGGCTGCTGCCATTGATAAAGCGGTATTCCCTGGTTCCCAGGGCGGTCCTTTGATGCATGTGATTGCTTCCAAAGCCGTTTCATTCGGTGAAGCGCTGCAGCCATCGTTCAAGACTTATGCCGAGAATGTAGTGAAGAATGCCAAAGTTCTCGCAGAGACGCTGATCAGCGAAGGCGTTAATATTGTTTCAGGCGGTACGGATAACCATCTGATGCTGCTCGATACCCGCAATCTGAGCATTACCGGCAAGGATGCCGAGAAGGTGCTTGATTCCATCGGGATTACAGTCAACAAGAACGCGATTCCGTTCGATCCAACCAGTCCGTTTGTAACAAGCGGAATCCGCATTGGTACACCTGCTGTTACATCGCGTGGTATGGACGAGACTGCCATGGTAACGATCGGCCGGATTATTGCGAATGTGCTGAAGAATCCGAAGGATGATGCTAATTTGACTCAGGCTGCACGTGAGGTGGCCGAGCTTACTGAAAAGTATCCGATCTATCCCGAATTGCAGTATTAATATTAAGCTGTTTGTTCAGCCTTTGCGGGTCCGGTATAACCGG
The DNA here is from genome assembly GCF_000758665.1 of Paenibacillus borealis. Classification (NCBI taxonomy): domain Bacteria; kingdom Bacillati; phylum Bacillota; class Bacilli; order Caryophanales; family Paenibacillaceae; genus Paenibacillus; species Paenibacillus borealis. Next base: position 7,635,981 of record NZ_CP009285.1, on the reverse strand, counting down.
ATTCCACAAAGGCTTTTTTGATATTTTATGTCTTCCTGTGCTTTACGGCCGCTTTCTGTTGCATAATGTTCACAAATCACAGTAAGAAAATGACATGAATTATTATGTAATAATCATGAAAGTTCATGGAATTTTCAATAAAAGTAGTGAAAGAAATGTGAATAGTATTAAAAGCGCTTAATCGCACAAACTAAGTTTTGTTTTATATCCAGAGCCCTGGGGGAATTCCCTAAACTTTCCGGGTAGCGTTGAACTTTGGGAAAGCTACATTTGCAGGTGGCTTTGCCCTTCTGTAGGTGAAAAGCGGCCTTGGTGATGATATAATAGACAAGATTTAGCCATGCGGGAAGCAAAGCGCTTACTCTGGCTATAAATAAGACTTACAATTACCGGAGGGACAAAATGGGAAAATTGGTGATTTGCGATCATCCATTGATTCAGCACAAACTAACATTTATTCGCGATGTGCGGACCAACACGAAAGAATTCAGAGAGCATGTCGATGAAGTAGCAACACTTATGGCCTATGAGATTACGCGTGATATTCCGCTCGAGACCATTACGGTGCAGACGCCGGTGGCTGAAACGCAGAGCAAAGTGATCTCGGGAAGAATGCTGGGACTGATTCCGATTCTGCGTGCCGGCCTTGGCATGCTTGAAGGCGTCCTGAAGCTGCTTCCGGCAGCGAAGGTAGGACATGTCGGGCTATTCCGTGATCCGGAAACGCTGCAGCCGGTTGAATATTACATTAAGCTTCCTACAGATGTGCAGGAACGCGAACTGATCGTAATCGATCCGATGCTGGCTACAGGCGGCTCTGCAATTGCGGCCATTACCTCGCTTAAGAACCGCGGATGCACCCAGATTAAGATGATGAACCTGATTGCTGCTCCCGAAGGAGTTGCTGCGGTACAAGCTGCTCATCCGGATGTAGATATCTATGTAGCTGCACTTGATGATCATTTGAATGATCATGGTTATATTGTCCCAGGCCTCGGAGATGCCGGCGACAGACTGTATGGAACCAAGTAATAATACCCTTGAGGTATTAATAGAACAAACACAATTTCTGTAGTCTTCAGAAGAGAGGGTAGGGGTTATGTCCAAAATTAAAGTAATGACGATTTTCGGAGTGCGCCCCGAGGCGATCAAGATGGCGCCTCTGGTTCTGGAACTGAACAGGCACCCTGAGCAGATTGAATCCATTGTCTGTGTAACTGCGCAGCACCGTGAACTGCTTGACCAGGTGCTGGAGGTATTCAAAATTACACCGGATTATGATCTGGACGTAATGAAGGACCGCCAGACACTTAATGAAATCACCATCCGGGTGCTTGAAGGACTAGAGCCGGTGCTTCGCGAGGTCAAACCTGACCTGGTGCTGGTACACGGGGACACACTGACCACTTTCCTGGCCAGCTATGCGTCTTTCCTGCAGCAAATTCAGGTTGGGCATGTGGAAGCAGGTCTTCGGACATGGAACAAGCTTTCCCCTTATCCGGAGGAAATGAACCGCCAGCTGACTGGCGTGCTTGCCGATCTGCATTTTGCGCCGACCGATTGGTCAGCAGGCAACCTGAGACACGAGAACAAAAAAGAATCAAGTATTTATATCACAGGCAACACTGTAACTGATGTGTTTCAATATACCGTACAGCCGGACTACCGGCATCCTGTATTGGATTTTGCTTCAGGAAAAAGACTTATTTTGATGACGGCGCACCGCAGAGAATCCCAAGGCGAACCGCACCGTCATATTTTCCGTGCTGTCAAAAGAATCGCTGATGAATTTGAAGATGTAGCCATTGTGTATCCTGTGCACCCGAGTCCGGCAGTGAAGGAACCGGCGCATGAGATCCTCGGCGGACACCCTAGAATTAAGCTGATTGATCCGCTGGATGTCGTTGACCTGCATAATTTTTATCCGCATACCCACCTGATATTGACCGATTCCGGCGGCCTGCAGGAGGAAGCTCCCTCCTTTGGAGTTCCTGTGCTTGTGCTGCGTGATACAACCGAGCGCCCGGAAGGGATCGAGGCCGGAACTTTGGAGCTTGTGGGGACGGACGAGGAGAAGGTGTATCAACGGACACATGCTCTGCTGACCGATCAGAATCTGTATCAGTCCATGAGCCGGGCCGCCAACCCGTATGGAGACGGCAAAGCCTCCGAGAGAATTGTCAATGCGATTTTGCACCATTTCGGAGCTGTTAAAGAACGTCCGGAAGAGTTTCACAGAATGTTCACAAATAATAAATGATGGCTCAACAACTAATATACTAAAGTAAATAAAAGCAGCATACAGTGAAACTGTACGGTTTATATGGTTTTGGTATGTTTTGCTGTGATTATTTTCATGTTTTCAAGCGCTTTTGAGCAATTTTCGGTGAATTGACAAAGAGTCTGGATATTCAGTAAAATTAGTTGGGATTGTAGCCTATGAAGGAACAAAAGAACGAGGCCGGACTGGGACGTATTGCTTTGGTTCTCGGGGGTGCAGGCAGCTTGCTTGCCGCTTACATTGTTATAGGTTTTTTTGTGGCAAGGTGGCTGCAGAACCTGATGGACGGACCTAAGGCTTGGCTGGCCATCGGAACAATTGCCGGGATGATTCTCGGGGTTGTGAATGTTGCTTTGCTAATCAAAAAATTTCTGGGGGAGCAAAATGGATAATATGACTCCCGTAATCAATACCGTTACCAGGGTGACAGTAATCATTATGGCAGGCTTGTTAATGGGATGGGCTCTTCATCATGAGACCCGTGCAGTTACTCTGGGCATGTCGCTGGGCTTGCTGGCAGGACTCGTTAACTTTCGTTATCTTGCCCTCAAAGTAAGAAGGGTGACACAGGCGGTTGCGGATAAACAGAAAAGTTCTTTCAGCCTTGGTTTCGCTACAAGAATCAGTTTCGCTATTCTGGTCACCATGTTTTCGGTCAAAATCGAGCATTTCTCGCTGGAGGCAACGATTGCCGGCCTGTTCATCCCCCAGCTTCTATCTATTCCCGTGGGGATATATTTAGGAATCAAGAATAAGCTGTAGCTATATTAAAGAGAAAGGGGGATGATACTATGCACGAAATGCCTTTAATCTATGTTGGCGGAATACCGATTGACTTGTCAGCGATACTGATGCTGGTGATCAGTTCGGTGATCGTGTTCGCTCTGGTCATGCTGTCCGTCCGCAACCTGTCTGTTGATAATCCGTCACGACTTCAGAATTTCATGGAGTGGGTCGTTGAATTTGTACAGGGACTGATCAGCAGCGCCATGGATTTGAAGAAAGGGAAGCCTTACATATCACTGGGATTGACGCTGATACTGTTTATCTTCGTCTCCAATCTCCTTGGTCTGCCGTTTTCCTTCATTACAGAAGCCCATGAGCCGGTTCACATTTTTGGACATGTTATCGAAGCAACCAAGAACCTGACACATGGCGAGCATGTAGAGATTCTGTGGTATAAATCGCCGACTGCAGATATCAATGTAACCGCCGGGTTGGCGATTGTCGTATTTGTACTAATGAACTATTTGGGAATCAAGCTGAATGGCAAACATTATTTCAAACACTATATTGAGCCGTTCCCAATCTTCTTGCCGCTTAACATCATTGAGAACCTGGCGAAGCCGGTGGCGCTTGCCATTCGTCTATTTGCTAATATTTTTGCCGGCGAGGTTCTGATCACCGTAATTCTGAAGCTGGGGATATTCAGTATCCCGTTCCTGGCTGTCTGGCAGGGCTTCAGTATCTTTGTAGGCGCGCTTCAGGCGTTTATCTTTACGATTCTGACGATGGTGTACATCGCGCAGATGACGATCCACGAGGAAGAAGCACATTAATGAACTGCCGTGAGGATAGCGGCAGCCGCCGGAATACTCTTCGCGGGAGATTTTTATATCATTAAGTCATTACACAAAGAACCGAAATTAAAGGAGGATATTTACAAATGGAATTTTTGGCAGCAGCAATCGCGGTTGGTTTAGGCGCACTCGGTGCAGGTCTTGGTAACGGTATGATCGTCAGCAAAACAGTTGAGTCCATCGCTCGTCAACCGGAAGCACGTAACGCACTGCAGACAACAATGTTTATCGGTGTAGGTATCGTGGAAGTTATTCCTTTGGCCGCTACAGTTATCGCATTCCTGATCATGTTTACTTAATAAACCGTTTTTACGGTTTGGCGGGGAGGGCAAGTGCCATCCGCGCCTTACTTTTGTATATGTCCGCATGCCGCGGTAACGGAAAGGAGTGACCTCAGTGACTATCGTTTGGACAAATATATTGTTTTCCATTATCGCCTTTGGGATCCTGTATTTCCTGCTCAGCAAATTTGCTTTCAGCAAGCTGTTCGGAATTATGGAGAAGCGCCGCGAAATGGTGCTGCAGCAAATGGATGAAGCAGCCAAGACCAGAGAACAGGCGGTCGCTTACGTAGAAGAACAGAAGCAGGCTCTGCAGCAGGCACGCCAAGAGGCGCAGGCTATCATTCAGCAGTCCCAGGTTACAAGCAACAATCAGGTTGACAAGCTTCTGGATCAGGCTAAAGCTGAAGCTACCCGCCTTAAGGACGAAGCGGTCCGTGATATTGAGAGCGAGAAGAACAAGGCTGTGGAAGCTTTGCGCAGCGAGCTGGGTACAGCATCGGTCCGCATTGCATCCAAGCTGCTTGAAAAAGAAGTTAAGGCTGACGGCGAACAGGAACAACTCGTTGATCAATACCTCAAAGAGGTAGGAGGCCGACCATGAGCCGCGATACGGTAGTTGCCAAACGCTATGCCAAAGCCTTGTACAGTGCAGCAGTGGATGAAGGCATTACACTTGAAGTGGAAGCCCAGCTTAGGTTAGTAGTCGAAGTGCTTCATTATGATGCAGAGGTGAAACAGTTTATTCTGGCACCGCGCATCTCGCAATCCGACAAGCTGAATGTGCTGCGCGGGGCGCTTAAAGGTAAAGTCTCGGAAGCGGTAATGAACATGGTAGAACTGCTGGTAGAGCGGGGCAGAACCGATATTTTCGCAGAACTGCTGGCCACGTACGTCAAGATAGAAGGGGACGCCCTTGGCATCGGCGATGCTACTGTCTACTCCGCCTATTCTCTGAATCAAGAGGAACAGGATAGTGTAGCGGCAGAGTTCAGCCAGCTTACAAACCGCAAGATTCGTGTTACCAATGTGGTGGATAAGAGCCTGCTAGGCGGACTGAAGGTCATCATCGGCGATACGCTGTATGACGGCAGTCTGTCCGGCAAGCTGGAGCGTCTTGAGAAATCTTTTAATGATAAGCAAAGAAGATAGGGGTGAGGATATTGGGCATCAGACCTGAAGAGATCAGCACTTTGATCAAAAATCAAATTGAGCAATATAAAGCCGATATCGAAGTGGCCGAAATTGGCACCGTCATTCAAGTCGGAGACGGTATCGCCCGTGTCTACGGTCTGGAAAACGCAATGGCAGGGGAACTGCTGGAGTTCTCCAACGGTGTAGTAGGCATGGCGCTTAACCTGGAAGAAAGCAACGTCGGTGTTGTTATCCTGGGTGAATACACAGCCATTCGTGAAGGCGATCAAGTCAAACGTACAGGACAAATTATGCAGGTTCCGGTTGGGGAAGCCATGCTGGGCCGTGTAGTTAATGCACTGGGTCAGCCGCTTGACGGCAAAGGTCCAATTGCAACGACTGAATTCCGTCCTGTAGAACATAATGCACCGGGCGTTATCGACCGTAAATCGGTTCATGAACCGATGCAGACAGGTCTGAAAGCGATCGATGCCATGGTACCAATCGGCCGCGGACAACGCGAACTGATTATTGGTGACCGTCAAACCGGTAAGACCGCGATCGCCATTGATGCGATCATCAACCAAAAAGGCAACGGCATGAAATGTATCTATGTTGCGATTGGTCAAAAACAATCTACAGTAGCACAGGTAGTAGAAACCCTCCGCCGTCATGGCGCGCTGGAATATACTATCGTTGTAACCGCGTCGGCTTCCGAGCCTTCTCCGCTGCTCTATATTGCTCCATACGCAGGCTGCGCAATGGGCGAATACTTTATGTATAAAGGCGAGCATGTTCTTGTTATTTATGATGACCTTTCGAAGCAGGCTTCGGCTTACCGCGAATTGTCCTTGCTGCTCCGCCGTCCACCGGGCCGTGAAGCATTCCCGGGTGACGTATTCTACTTGCACTCCCGTCTGCTGGAACGTGCGGCTAAGCTCAGCGATGCGCTTGGTGGAGGTTCATTAACCGCCCTTCCTTTCATCGAAACACAGGCTTCTGACGTATCGGCTTACATTCCTACGAACGTAATCTCGATTACCGATGGTCAAATCTTCCTTGAATCCGATCTGTTCAACTCCGGTCAGCGTCCGGCGATCAACGTCGGTATCTCCGTATCCCGTGTAGGGGGTTCCGCGCAGATCAAAGCCATGAAGAAGGTTGCCGGTTCCCTGCGTCTGGATTTGGCTCAATACCGTGAGCTTCAGGCCTTCTCACAGTTCGGTTCCGATCTGGATAAATCTACGCAAGCCCGTTTGAACCGCGGTGCACGTATGATGGAGATTCTGAAACAAGGCGTAAACCAGCCGCTTAATGTTGAGCACCAAGTGCTCAGTCTGTACACCGCTGTCAAAGGACACCTGGATGATATTCCTGTCAAAGACGTGAAGCGTTTTGAGAAGGAATTCCTGGCGTATATCGACAGCAGTGCAACTGAAATCCTGCAATCCATTACGGATACTAAGGATTTGACAGCAGACAATGAAGCAGCGCTCAAAGAAACGATCGAGAAGTTCAAAAGAGGCTTTGCTACAAGCTAATATATAGAGTTTGCTCAGTTATGCTTACGAAGTTAGCTTTGGCTACGCCAAAGCTCTAAGGTGGTGAAATCATGGCAAGAAGCATGCGCGATATTAAACGTCAAATTAAGAGCGTTCAGAACACCAGACAGATCACCAAAGCGATGGAGATGGTCGCCGCCTCCAAGCTGCGCAAAGCGCAGGAGAAAGCGGAAGCTGCGCGTCCTTACTCAGAGAAGCTTAAAGAGGTGGTCTCGAGTATTGCTGCCGGTACGCAGGATGTTCAGCATCCGATGCTGGTCAGCCGGCCTGTCAAAAAAACAGGGTATTTGATCATCACCTCGGATAGAGGTCTTGCAGGTGGCTACAATGCCAACATTCTGCGTAAAGTAACGATGCTGATCGCAGAGCGGCATAAGTCCAAGGATGAGTATGCGCTGTTTGTTATCGGCCGCAAGGGCCGTGACTTTTTGCGCCGCCGTGAGTACCCCATTGTAGAGGAAATTACTGAGCTGTCCGATACCCCGAAGTTTGCCGACATCAAGTCGATTGCCTATTCGGCGGTAAACCAGTTTGAGACAGGCGTCTACGATGAGCTGTACATTTGCTACAACCAGTTTATCAATGCGATCAGCCAGGTTCCGACTGTAGACAGACTTCTGCCTATGGATGGTGTAGGAAAAGGCGAGCATCACGGAGCAACAGCTGCCTATGAATACGAACCTTCTCCTGAAGGCGTGCTGGAAGTTCTGCTTCCTAAATACGCCGAGACTTTAATCTACGGTGCTCTTCTGAACGGCAAGGCCAGTGAGCTGGGAGCCAAGATGACAGCCATGGGCAGTGCAACGAAGAACGCGTCAAAAATGATCGGAGAATTAAGACTTACGTACAACCGCGCCCGTCAGGCGGCAATTACGCAGGAAATTACCGAGATCGTGGCTGGTGCGAACGCGCAGTCTTAATATGAGCGGGCTTAAGGCCTCCGGGCTTGGCCCTGCTTTGTATTTTCCGCAGAAACGGATGATGCCTGTAAAGGGTAATGGACCGTTTCTACATATGTAACAGCTTTCGAGGAGGGAAATGAAGATGAACAAAGGACGCGTTGTGAGCATTATGGGTCCGGTTGTCGATATTGAATTTGAACGCGGCCAGCTGCCCGAGATATTCAACGCTATCAAAATTGTTGCGACGCTAAGCGATGGCCGTAACATGGATCTGACTCTTGAAGTTTCCAATCATCTAGGAGATAACCTGGTGCGTTGTATCGCCATGTCTTCCACAGATGGACTGGTACGCGGCATTGATGCCATTGACCAGGGAGGACCGATCTCGGTTCCTGTTGGTGAAGCAACACTCGGCCGCGTATTTAACGTGCTTGGTAATCCAATCGATAACGGCGCTGAAGTGGTGGCTGCAAGAAACCCCATTCACCGTCTGGCTCCTACATTCGATGAATTGTCCACTCAGGCAGAAGTTCTGGAAACCGGCATTAAGGTTATCGACTTGCTTGCCCCTTACGCCAAGGGCGGTAAGATCGGCCTGTTCGGCGGTGCCGGCGTAGGTAAAACTGTAACCATCCAGGAACTGATCAACAACATTGCACAGGAACACGGCGGTATCTCCGTATTCGCAGGTGTTGGCGAGCGTACCCGTGAAGGTAATGACCTGTATCATGAAATGACGGATTCCGGCGTTATCAAGAAAACGGCGATGGTATTCGGACAAATGAATGAGCCGCCGGGCGCGCGTCTGCGCGTAGCTCTGACCGGTCTGACCATGGCGGAATATTTCCGCGATGTTGAAGGCCGCGATACGCTGCTCTTTATCGATAACATATTCCGCTTCACCCAAGCGGGTTCCGAAGTATCGGCCCTTCTCGGCCGTATGCCTTCTGCGGTAGGTTACCAGCCTACACTGGCTACAGAAATGGGTCAGCTGCAGGAACGAATTACGTCCACTAAGAAAGGTTCTGTTACTTCAATTCAGGCGATCTACGTGCCTGCGGATGACTATACAGACCCTGCACCGGCTACTGCATTTGCCCACTTAGATGCGACTACCAACCTGGAGCGTAAAATCTCCGAAAAAGGGATTTTCCCTGCGGTTGACCCTCTGGCTTCAAGCTCGCGTATGCTGGCACCTGAAATCGTCGGAGAAGAGCATTACAACGTGGCACAAGGCGTTAAGCAGCTGCTGCAGCGTTATACTGAGCTTCAGGATATCATTGCAATCCTGGGTATGGATGAGTTGAGTGAAGAGGATAAGGTCATTGTGTCCCGCGCCCGTAAGGTTGAGCGCTTCCTGTCCCAGCCTTTCCATGTAGCAGAACAGTTCACAGGCTTCAAAGGCAAATACGTGCCAATCAAAGAAACCGTGCGCAGCTTCAAAGAAATCCTGGAAGGTAAGCATGATGATCTTCCGGAAGTGGCGTTCCTGTTCGTAGGTACGATTGAAGAAGCAGTGGAAAAAGCTAAAACGTTGTAACCCTCGGCACGTATGCCGGGTAGTGAGCTTTATTCTGTAAAGCTTTGAGGAGGAATGGAAGTGAATACCTTTTTGCTCGAAATTGTCACTCCGGAGCATCTGGTCTACTCCAAGCAAGTGAATAGCTTGACGGTACGTGGCGTGAATGGTGAACTGGGCATTTTGCCGGGACATATTCCGCTGGTGACTCCGCTTCAGGTTGCTCCGCTTAGCGTCAAAGCGGACGGCGTAACGGTTTCTATCGCCGTTCATGGCGGTTTCGTTGAGGTGCACAAAGATAAGGTAACGGTGCTGGCTGAGAGTGCTGAGCTGCCCAAAGATATTGATGTGGAGCGCGCTGAAGCGGCTAAGGAACGGGCTGAGCGCCGTCTTAAGCTGCAAAGCAAACAGGATGAAATCGATCACCGCCGTGCAGAGCTGGCCTTGCAGCGCGCTGTGACACGGATCAAAGTTTCAACCGGTAAAGGACAACAGTAGCAGATAAGCGGTCAAGCCCTGGGCTTGACTGCTTTTTTTGCTAGGTAAGAATCTAGCAGATATGAACATATCGTAAACACTCAGGCAGATAAAGCACCAATTGTTTAAAAATTCGTAAAAGTACTGGATTCTTTTCCCCTGCGCAAGTATGATATAAGAGTCGATTTCCGAGTAACCTTACACGGGGGGCTAATGATGAACACAAGCTTATCCGCTGAATTGTCAAGTGCGATCGGCAGCAGCAGTTTAATCTCGATGGTAGTTTCTTTAGTCTGTGTTGCATTATCCTGGTGGGCACTTCAGAACCTAAAGCTCGATCTGGTCATAAGATATCCCAAGAGTCCTCAGGGCAGATTGCTGCATTTACTGCTGGCCATTGTCCTCGGCCATTTCGTGGCCGGATTTCTGCTGGATTATCTGGGCTGGAGCGGACTTATCACCCGGATGTTTTAATGGCGGACGGTTTGGTTATATCTGTCTTAGGCCAATGCAGTGAAAAAAGTGTCGAATAATAAGGTTTTATTATGTCAACACTGAAGTTTAAGCAATGCGTCTGCACATTAGGCGCGATGACGGAATATTCAATATTTTAACTGACGAATTTCAAACTCAAATTAATTTCAGAAATAATGGACGCGGAGGGAAACCGAAATGAGCAAATTTATCGTCCGCGGTGGCAACAGATTGACCGGGAGCGTGAAAGTTAGCGGCGCAAAAAATTCCGTACTACCGATCATAGCCGCCTCTCTATTGGCAGAAGAAGGAGTTAGCGTCATTGTGGACGCACCTCCGCTAGACGATGTAATTACGATTAGCAAAGTGCTGGAGTCTCTGGGTGCAGGTGTTACATACCAGAACGATATCATTGAGGTTGATGCCAGAAGCATTACATCCTGCGAAGCACCTTATGAATGGGTACGCAAAATGCGCGCTTCATTCCTGGTAATGGGTCCACTCTTGTCCCGTATGGGGCATACACGTATTTCCTTGCCTGGCGGTTGTGCCATCGGTACGAGGCCGATTGACCAGCATTTGAAGGGTTTTGAAGCACTGGGCGCCGAGATCAGTCTGGGCCAGGGCTACATTGATGCGAAAAGTAACGGAAGGCTACGCGGAGCCAAGATTTATCTGGATGTGGCCAGCGTAGGTGCAACCGAAAATATAATGATGGCTGCGGCGCTTGCCGAAGGCGTAACTGTAATCGAGAACGCCGCGAAAGAGCCGGAGATTGTTGATTTAGCCAACTACCTGAACGGCATGGGCGGTATTGTACGCGGTGCAGGCACCGGAGTCATCCGTATTGAAGGCGTTGAACGTATGCACGGCGTAAGACATCATGTTATTCCGGACCGCATTGAGGCTGGAACCTATATGGCAGCTGCAGCGATTACGGGCGGAGATGTATATGTGGAAGGCGCCATTGCGGATCATCTGGGCCCGGTTATTGCCAAGATGGAAGAAATGGGCGTTACGGTTATTCCAGACGAGAACGGCGTCCGCGTCATCAGTGACAAACCTCTGAAGGCAGTGGATCTCAAGACGTTGCCTTACCCGGGATTCCCTACCGATATGCAGTCTCAAATGATGGCTTTATTGCTGCGTTCCGAAGGTACCTCCGTAGTCACAGAGACCGTATTTGAGAACCGGTTCATGCATGTGGATGAATTCCACAACATGAACGCAGAGATTAAGATTGAAGGCCGTTCCGCCATCGTAACCGGAAATGCCCGCCTTGTCGGTGCCAAGGTGTGTGCTACGGATCTGCGTGCAGGCGCTGCGCTTATTTTGGCGGGGCTGGTGGCAGAAGGAACTACAGAAGTTAGCGGAACCCATCATATTGACCGTGGTTATGTGCATCTGGCCGAGAAGCTGTCGGGTCTTGGTGCGGACATATGGCGTATTTCCATGGAAGAATCGGCAGTTCCTGCTGCGGCTGCGAAGGAAGAAGTCGTGAAGCCGGAACCGGCAAGAAGCGAATCCTTCAAGGGCGAAGAGGTCAAGCCGCGCTTTCAGATTCAGCCGTCTTGGGTATAATAGCAAATTGTAAACTGAAGGGACCAGGCCGCGAAATGAGCGGCTGGTCCCTTTTTTGATAGACAGGAATTTATATGTTTTGGGGTCCCCGCAAAGTACCTGTACCATCATCGAAGCTAAAGCCCCACTTTGTGGGGTTATTTTGCTGCGCCTCCGGGCAACTCTCTTTCTCTCAGAATAACGTTCTAGCAGGTGCCGGAAATTCATATCTATAAGAATCACCGGTGCTTACGGAAGGAGCCATAGAGATGAAAGAGTTACTATTGCTGCGGCACATCCTGAAGCGCCCGCGCAGCGTAGCGCGGGCGCGGCGCGGGGCGCCCCGGCTCAGGCGGCTGGCCCCCGCCGCCTGGCTCGCAGCGCCGCTGCTGGCGGCGCTGCTGCTGCCTCTGGCTGTTGTCCCGCTGCGCGGGGGACAGCAGCCAGTGCCCCCGGCGGTGCTGCAGGCTACGCCCGCGCCGGCACCGCCGGGAACGGCTGCTGCGGAAGCGCCGCAGCCGGAGGTCTCCGTCTATTTGTCGCAGAGCGGACAAATAGAGACCCTGCCGCTGGAGGACTACGTCAGCGGCGTGCTGGCGGCCGAGATGCCGGCGGACTTTGAGCTTGAAGCGCTCAAAGCCCAGGCCGTTGCGGCCCGCACGTTCATTGCCCGCCGCCTGCTGGCCGGCGATCACAGCGGGGTACCCGTTCCTGAGGCGGATGTGAGCGATACGGTAAGCCATCAGGCTTACATATCGCAGGCCGTGCTGGAACGGGACTGGGCGTCCGGCAGCAAGCGCGCCGGACTGGCAAAGCTCCGCCGCGCGGTCCTGGAGACGCGCGGGATCATCATGACCTATAAAGGTCAGCCGATCACGGCTTCCTTTTTCGCCTCCAGCGGAGGGTATACAGAGAATTCCGAGGATTACTGGAATGCTGCGGTTCCTTATTTGCGCAGCGTAGCCAGCCCTTGGGAACAGCAGATTACACCGAATCTGGCAGTTACCTATACCTTCAGCAACGCCGAGCTCCGCAGCAAGCTGGCTCTTACCGTCAAGGAGCTTCCCGCTGCGGCGAATCTGGCTGCCTCCGGCAAGACCCTGCAAGTATCGTCATCTTCTTCGGCCGGACTGCCCGCAGAAGTCATCTCGCTGACTGCAGGACACCGGATCAAGGAGATCTCTATCGGAGGCACTGTGTTCACAGGCCGGGAGGTGAGAGAGAAGCTGGGTCTTCGTTCGAGCCAGTTCACCTGGAAGCGGAAGGACGGGAAGGTGCTGATCACAACCTATGGAAACGGCCATGGAGTCGGCATGAGCCAATGGGGGGCGAACGGCATGGCGAAGCAGGGGAGTACAGCCACGCAGATTCTCAAACACTATTACAGCGGGGTCTCTTTTACAGGAATCTCAACTCTTCTGAAAAAATAACTTGCAAGATACGTATAAAAGCGAAGCGCCCGGTAACACTGGTTACTGAGGTGATAAACATATGAATGAACAAGACAAAAACAAACCAAACCATGATGAATCTCTCAAAAACAAGCAGGGAGATTCAGGCGCTAAGCCTTCTTCATGGACCAGACTGTTATCCAAACGGTGGGTATTCCCGGCAGTCTACACGGCGGCAGCGGCAATTATACTAACCTTGGTGTGGGTCTATCAGGATGCCGGCCAGAAGCCGCTGAATCCGGACACCGCCGCGGTCGTTTCACAGGAAGGCGTTGCCGGGAATGAAACCGGAGCCCTAACCGGTGATCCGGAAGCCCTGGAAGTCGTAGCTTCAGCTGAAAGCCTGGCATGGCCGGTAGCGAGCCCGAGTGAAGTGGAAGTGGTCAAACCGTATTATGATGAAAACGGCACAGAAGAAAATCATGTGGCGGCAATGGTGCAGTACAATAATACCTTTGTTCCCAATACGGGAATTGACATTGCCCGCGAGGACAACAAACCATTTGATGTAAAAGCGGCTCTCAGCGGTGAAGTCACCAGAGTCGAAGATGTGGCAGTACTCGGTAAAGTGATCGAGGTTACATCTCCTGGTGATTTGAAGACAGTCTACCAGGGTCTGGGCGATACCAAAGTGAAGCAGGGCGATGAAGTGAAGCAGGGCGACACGCTGGCAACAGCGGGACGCAATGAAATGGAGAAAAGTCTCGGCAATCACGTGCACTTTGAAGTGCATGAGGACGGCAAGATTGTGAATCCTTCGGATCTGCTTCCACAGCGCTAAGCCGGAATTTCAGCAGGGGGCGAAAGCCCCCTGTTTTTTATTTTTCTACCCGAAATAGACGGCGGGGCCGGTTCTACATGAAGAATGGGACTGTAAACGGCTCATAATTAGGTTGTCCGAGAAATAAAATGAGCCTTCCGGAGCTTGTCATGTCCTGAAAGCGCGAATATATAGGCCCGCCCCTCATATAATGTACCAAACTATCCACAGTTGGGAGGCGGGAGCGTGCACGATTACATCAAGGAACGTACGATCAAAATCGGACGCTGCATCGTGGAAACCAGGCACACGGTCCGGACCATAGCCAAGGAATTTGGCGTTTCAAAAAGCACAGTGCATAAAGATTTAACCGAACGGCTGCCGGAAATCAATCCGGATCTGGCCGATCAGGTGAAGCACATTCTCGAATATCACAAATCAATCCGTCATCTTCGGGGGGGAGAAGCTACAAAAATTAAATATAAGAAAACGACAGGTAAAAAGCGTGAGGTAGCCGTAGCATCAAAGCCATAAGATTTTCGGAATTTTAAGTAATAATTCAGCTTTACTGCATTGTGTACACCCCCTAAAGTATGGTATTTTTAAATTTGGTACTATCTAACTATTCTCATTTAAAATAACACTTTGGGGGCTCTTTCATTATGCTTAGCAAGGATATCGGAATCGATCTCGGCACGGCCAATGTGCTCATTCATGTCAAGGGAAGGGGAGTCGTTCTGGATGAACCTTCCGTGGTCACACTTGAAAGTGATACGAAGAGAGTCCTTGCGGTTGGTGAACAGGCACGCCGGATGGTTGGGCGTACACCTGGAAATATAACTACGATCCGTCCGCTCCGCGACGGTGTTATCGCCGATTTTGCCATTACAGAAATGATGCTTAAATATTTTATCGACCGCGTCGGGGGCCGGACCTGGTATTCAAGGCCCCGTATTTTGATTTGTGCGCCTACGAATATTACTTCCGTCGAACAGAAATCAATCCGTGAAGCCGCAGAACGCAGCGGAGCCAAAGAAGTTTTCATGGAAGAAGAACCCAAAGCTGCGGCAATCGGAGCAGGGATGGATATTTATCAGCCAAGCGGAAATATGGTCGTCGATATTGGCGGCGGAACGACGGATGTAGCTGTATTGTCCATGGGCGACGTCGTTACCGCCTCTTCGATTAAGGTCGCAGGGGACAAGTTCGACGAGGCCATTTTAAGATATATCAAACAGAAATATAAGCTATTGATCGGTGAACGTACAGCCGAGGATATCAAGGTTACCATCGGGTCTGTCCGTCCGGGCGGCATGAAGGCTGAGCTGGATATACGCGGGCGTGATATGGTGAGCGGACTTCCCCAGACACTGACCATTACATCCGGTGAGGTCAAGGAAGCGCTGTGGGATCCGGTTTCCGCGATCGTCGCTGCAGCTAAGTCGGTGCTGGAGCGTACACCGCCGGAGCTGTCGGCAGATATTATTGACCGTGGTGTCGTATTGACCGGCGGCGGTGCACTTCTTAACGGATTGGACGAGCTGCTCTCGGAACAGCTGCATGTTCCGGTATGGGTTGCCGAAGACCCGATGCACTGTGTAGTCAAGGGAACGGGAATTATGCTTGACCATTTGGACAAGGTTGTTAAGAAAAAGTTCTAGTCTGCCGATAATAGAGGATAACAGCAGATTCAGGAAGGGACTGACCTCATGCTAAGAGGATTATACACGGCGGCTGCAGGAATGGTAACACAGCAGCGCAGACATGATACAGCGACACAGAACATTGCCAATTTGAATACTACCGGGTACAAGCAGGTCGACAGCGTCAGTCATGCATTTCCCGATGTGCTGATTTCGGCGATGAGCGGTGGCGTTACGAAGCCTGTTGGCCGGCTTAACACAGGGGTTTTTGCCGAACAATCTGTATCCCAGTATTTGCAGGGCGACCTCATCGAAAGCGGCAAAAGCGCAGATTTCGCACTGTCAACCGATTTACAGGTAGAGGACCCGGACAATGCAGGCACTTATCTTGCTTTTGACGGCTCAGGCAAATACATTAGTCCTGACGGCGAGGTTACTTACCGGCCGCAGGCGTTCTTCACTGTACAGGATAATGAGGGTAACAATTTATATACACGTAACGGAAGTTTTTCGGTAGGGCCTACCGGAGAGGTGCTTAGCGCCGGGGGATTCAGCGTACTGGACAGTAATGGTAATCCGCTGCGATTGACAGGGCCGGAGGATACCCTTAAAGTGGACGGGCAGGGTAACTTGATTAACAATGCGACAGGGCTGCCTTCAGGAACCCGGATCGGAATCAGCGTAATTACTAGACCTCAGGAACTGGTTCGTGACGGAAACGGCGTTTTCCATGCTGATGATACCGAGGCCGCAGAGATCCGTTACTCCAATGCAACCGATAATCTACAGGTGCGTCAGGGCTATCTGGAGAACTCTAATGTGGATGCCACACAGGTAACGGTGGATATGAATGCCGCCTACCGGGCTTATGAAGCGAATCAGAAGGTTATCCAGTTTTATGACAGCAGCCTGCAGAAGGCTGTTAATGATGTCGGCAGAGTATAGGCTGCACTGCTGAAGTGAGCAGGTTTCTTCTTATCAAGCTTTTGGGAGGTTAGATCCGTGAACAACTCGACAATCGGTGCCGCTGTCTCCATGTCCAGCCTGCAGCAAAGGCTGGATATTATAGCGGATAACATTGCTAATATGAACACAAACGGCTATAAGAGCAAAGAAGGCTCTTTCGAGGATGTGCTCACCCGTGTGCAGCAGCAATCCAAGGACTATGACCAGCCTGGACGCAGTATGCCGTTGGGCTTCAACATCGGCTTCGGTGTCCGTGTGCCTTCGGTTACAAGCAACTGGGAAGAGGGCACACTCCAGGAAACAGGAAATCCTACGGATTTGGCGCTTCAGGGCAATGGATTGTTCGGAGTTCAGGTGAACGGAGTTACTGCGTATACCCGTCAAGGCGATTTCCATTTCACCCCGGATACCGCGAATCCCGACAATATGATGCTTGTTGATAATACCGGTAACCCTGTGCTGAACACAGACGGGAATCCGCTCACAGTGCCAGCCAATGTAAGTGCTGCTATTGATGAGAGCGGCCGGGTACTTACCAAGACCGGTGAGAATGACCCCGCTATTATTGCAGGCACCATTATGATTGTAGAGCCGCTGAGCAAGAATGCCCTGAAGGCCGTGGACGGAAACTTCTATACACTTGCTGATGGTGTGACTGCACAGCAGGCGTTTGTGCAGAGAGCCGCAGGCGAAGCGAAGGATGTAGGCGTACGTACCGGATATCTGGAGTCCTCCAACGTGGATTTGAGCAAGGAAATGACGGAGATGATGCAGATTCAGCGCACTTATCAGCTCGCTGCCCGGGCATTGTCCTCCAGTGACCAGATGCTGGGCCTGGCCAATAACATGCGCGCGTGAGGTGACGGAATGAGTCGTGAGAAGTTCAATAAACCGGAAGAAGAACAACAGCAGCAGCCGGTAAGGCGGCGCGGGATTTCGGCGTGGACCATTATCCAGTGGTTCCTGATTCCCCTGCTGCTTGTTGCTGCGCTTGGAGGCGGCCTGGTCGTCGGTTACGTAATTCTCGGCAAAAAGGAATTTAGTGATGTGCTCTTGTGGAGCACATGGAAGCATGTATATGATTTGGTGTTTGCACCATAAATAATCCCTAAATATAATGATTTCTGGAACTCCCTTGTTGTGCAGGGGAGTTTTCTTTTTTATACTGAAAAATGTATAATGATGGCGTGCCCTAAGAGCGCCAAAAAGGGCCCTCTCCGCCATGCTGCCGCGTGCGGTGGAGAAAGCCCCTTATCTCAACCTCCACTGCTGCAGGTGGTGAAGGATAGTTATAGTTTTTGCCGAAGCTGCCCATATTTATGCAGGGTGGTGAAGAATAAAACAAAAGCGCTGCTGTAGGCGGAGGTTTTATAGACGCGGTTACATCCGAAGGGAGTATTGCTGATCATGCTGGATATCAATCAAATTCAAGAAATAATTCCCCACCGGCCCCCATTTCTGCTGGTGGACAAAATTACTGAAATAGAAATGGGCAAACGGGCTGTCGGCATCAAAAATGTAACGGTGAATGAACCATTCTTCACCGGACATTTTCCGGGCTATCCGGTAATGCCGGGTGTGCTAATTACGGAAGCGCTGGCTCAGGTGGGTGCAGTGGCTATTCTGGGACTGGAAGCAAACCGTGGGAAAATCGGCTTCCTGGCCGGCCTTGACGGCTTCCGTTTCCGCGGCCAGGTCGTTCCTGGCGATACCCTTGTGCTTGAGGTGGAAATTACCCGGCTTAAAGGCAGCATCGGCAAAGGCCAGGCTACCGCTAAAGTGGAAGGCAAGGTAGTGGCCTCCGGGGAAATTATGTTCGCACTCAGCTAGTACCTGTTATAAAATTATAAATTATAGATGGAGAAGGAGAGATTCACATGACTGGATTAAGCCCACAAGCCGCAGAAACCTTATCACGCTGGCTGCAGGACCCTTCCGTTGACGAGAACACCAAAGAAGAGCTGAAGGCTCTTGAGAATGAACCGAAGGAACTGGAAGAACGATTCTATAGAGACCTTGAATTCGGGACAGGCGGTTTGCGCGGTGTCATCGGAGCAGGCAGTAACCGGATTAACCGTTATACCGTAGGCAGAGCCACACAAGGCTTCGCTAATTATATTCTGGGACAGCATACAGGAGAGGGCCGGCCTTCCGTGGTCATCGCCCACGACTCCCGGCGCTTCTCGCCGGAATTCACGCTGGAAGCTGCACTTGTACTGGCAGGCAACGGAATTGAGACCCATCTGTTCCCGTCCCTGCGCTCGACACCGCAGCTGTCATTTGCAGTTCGTCATTTGAAGGCCTCAGGAGGCATTGTGATCACTGCAAGTCATAATCCGCCTGAGTATAACGGGTACAAAGTGTATAACGCTGAGGGCGGACAATTGGTGCCCGACGAAGCGGAGAAAGTGATCGCTAATATTCTGGAAGTGGACTCCTTCAATGGCGTGAAACGCATTACCCGTGAAGCGGCAGAGGGGGCAGGCTTGCTGCACTGGCTGGGAGAAGCTGAGGATGAAGCATTTACAGATACGGTGGCTGCAGTCAGTGTCGGCCGTGAAGAGATTGCTTCTACACTTGGCCGTGATTTCTCCATTGTCTACACACCGCTGCATGGGACAGGCAATCTTCCGGTCCGCCGTGTACTTGAGAAGATCGGATTCACCCAGGTACATGTGGTGCCCGAGCAGGAACTGCCGGATTCAGAATTCTCCACGGTGAAATCGCCGAACCCTGAAGAGCGTGAAGCCTTCACCTTGGCCATGAAACTGGGTGAAGAACTGAATGCCGACCTGTTAATCGGTACAGACCCCGACGCTGACCGTATGGGTGCCGTAGTTCGAGATAATGAGGGCAAATTTGTGGTCTTGTCCGGCAATCAGTCGGGCGCGCTCATGATTCATTATTACTTGAGCCGTCTGCAGGAGCAAGGTAAGCTGCCAAGCAACGGTGCGGTCGTCAAAACTATTGTAACCAGTGAGATGGGGGCGGCTGTAGCCAGTCATTATGGCGCTACCGTGTTCAATACGCTGACCGGATTCAAATATATCGGCGAGAAGATGAACCAGTTCGAGCAGTCCGGCGAATACACTTATCTTTTCGGATATGAAGAAAGCTACGGTTACCTGGCCGGCAACTATGCCCGTGACAAGGATGCAGTCCTGGCTGCGATGCTGATCGCCGAAGCAGGAGCTTATTACAAAGCCCAGGGCAAGACGCTGTATGATGTGCTTCAGGAGCTGTATGAACAATTCGGCTACTTCCTCGAAAGCCTCGAATCACGCACCCTTAAGGGCAAAGACGGCGTAGCGCAGATTCAGGGAATTATGAATGACTGGCGCAACAGCCCGCCGCACGAAATTGCCGGTGCTTCTGTTACAGAGGTGCTCGACTATTCGTTGGGACTGAACGGTCTGCCTAAGGAGAATGTGCTGAAATATCTGCTCTCTGACGGCTCATGGTTCTGCCTGCGTCCTTCCGGCACCGAGCCGAAGATCAAGGTTTATTTTGCCGTCGTTGGTGAGTCGCTTCAGAATGCCAAAGACAAAGTGGCTGAATTGACTAGTCAGGTTATGGCCCGTGTAGACGGGAAATAATACTAAATATAGAACTTGCCTGCGGAAACGGAACTGCTCCTGATGGAGGGACATCCGTTTCCGCTTAAATTTGACCAGGTTGGAGCTTTGTTTACAGAACGGCAATTAGCTTTAAAGTGAAAGAGGAGGTACTTTTGGTGCAGCAGAAATGGCAACGCTGGAATATAGCTTCGCGCAAATGGTTGTGGATTATCGTGGTGATTGGCATCATTGCTGCTCTCCCCGTAGTTTATGACCGTCTTCAGACGGAGAAGTCTTCCAAAACGGTTGAATTTGTCTTTGATTACCGCGATCTGGTCGAAGTAGCCAGCTACCGGGGAAATCCGCAGGATTACATCTCCGAGCAGCTTGACAGACTGAAGACTGCCGGTGTTCAGAGCATGGCAATATATGAAAACACATTGGAGGATTTCCGCAAGGCCCGCCGCCTGATGATGTGGGGTGCGGCAGATATCGCCAATCTGACCGATACTGTAATTCCTGAGAATGAGAACTATACATATGTCCTCTTTACCAGTGCGAAGAACAGTGAAACGCTCTCACCGATCATCCGGGATGCCTTTACCCGATTGGATATTGCAACAGAAGAATGGAGCTACCGCGGACAACAGGGGCTGATTATCAGAACCCCGCTGGAGAACGCAACACTCAAGCCGCTGCAGCCGGATCCGTTCACCCTGGAAATGCTGCATGAGAAAGGCTTTACTATTGTGCCGCGCCTTGTGGATTCCCTGGCTTATAATCAGGAAGCCGTCAAGAGTCTGCTGGACCGCTATGCAGAGCTTGGTGTCAAACGTTTACTTTTCGAAGGTGAGTCTGTTAAAGGCTACTCGGATGATGCCGATCTGGCCAGTATCACCGCATTCGCTGATCTCCTGAAGGAGCGCGGGATGGGGATTGCAGCCATTGAGAATATTAAGGTACAGCAAAAAGGTTTCTCCAAACTGGCCTATCTGCTGGACTATAATGTAACGCGGCTGTACTCGCTCAGTGAAGCTGATTCCGGCTTGTCCACTGAAGTGATTGCCGACCGCTTTGCGCTTGCTACGAAAGACCGCAACATCCGGATGATCTATCTCAATACGATCCCATCCAGAGATACTACCAAGGCAGAGGTTACAGACACCTTGGACAATCTGATTACCAGCCTAAGCGGACCTGACGGCGCGATTGCCAAAATCGAAGCTAACGGTTTCGAAATGGGACAAGCTACTGCGTTTGAGGTGGTGGATTCCTCATTCCAGCGGTATTTCAAATTAATTGCCGTTATCGGGGCTGTAGCCATGGTTGCGCTCCTGGTTTCCTACTTTGTTCCTTGGCTTACACTGCCTGCCTGGGTGCTGGGCCTGCTGGGAAGCGCCGGGCTGATGGTTCTGAAGCCGGCCTTGTTTGAACAGGCGCTTGCTCTTGCAGTAGCTATAAGTGCGCCTACGGTGGCTATGGTGCTTGCTATCCGCAAAATTAATGAAATGGGGCCGCCGCTGCGCACCAATGCATTAACCTTTGCTGTGATGAGCCCGCGCCGCCGTTTGACGCATAGTCTGGTCCTTTATATCAAAACAGCGCTGATCTCATTTAGTGCAGTTCCATTTGTAATTGCGCTCTTGAATAATGTCACCTACGCCCTGGTGCTCAATCAGTTCCGTGGGGTAAGTCTGCTTCATTTGGCGCCGATTGGCCTCACTGCGTTATATGTGCTTTTGTACCGCGGGGAGTTTGCCTTCAACAAGACCGGCAAGCTGCTGCGGACGCCGATTACGCTGGCTATGGTAGTTGCCGCTGGTGTTCTGGGCATTCTGGGTATGTACTATTTAAGCCGTACGGGCAACAGCGGCAGTGTAAGCTCGCTCGAGATGTCGTTCCGCACATTCCTGGAGAATACAGTCGGAGTAAGGCCGCGTAACAAAGAGTTCCTGCTGGCACATCCGCTCTTTATCCTTGGCGCATTTATGGCCTATAGATACCGGAATGCTGCTTTTATCATGATTATTGCGGTTATCGGCCAACTGTCCATGGTGGATACCTTTGCCCACATTCATTCGCCGGTTCTGATCTCGCTGATCCGCGGACTTCTGGGTCTTGGACTCGGCCTGATCATCGGCATTATCGCTATTGGGGTATGGCAGATCGCGGAAGGGTGTTGGAAACGATGGTCGCCGCTGCTCAAAAAATTATAATCTCGGGCTATTACGGATTCCGCAACAGCGGAGACGAGGCGGTCCTGCAATCTATACTGAACGCACTCCGTAAGCAGTCTGAGGCTGCTGGAATAACGCTGACGCCTGTGGTGCTGTCAATTGATCCGGAATGGACAACTGCTACTTACGGCGTTGAATCCGTGCACCGGATGAAGCTGGGGGAAGTACGGAAGGCAATATCAGAGAGTGCCGGGCTGATAAGCGGCGGGGGCAGTCTGCTTCAGGATGTAACAGGCAGCAAGACTATTCCGTACTACCTGGCCATCATTAAGCTGGCCCAGTGGATGGGCAAGCCAACCTTCATCTATGCCCAGGGAATCGGCCCGGTGAACCGCAAGCTGTTCCATCCGCTGATCAAATCGGTTTTCCGTAAATGTGCTTATGTATCGGTGCGGGACGAGCAGTCTCGTCAGTTGTTGCAGTCTATGGGTCTGGGGGAGGATAAAATTGATGTGGTCCCTGACCCTGTTATGGGCCTGACTTTGCCGGAGGATATTGCCTCAGAGAAGCAGGATGCTGGTAGCGGCATTATGGAATCAGCCGTTGCCGATGAAGCCATCCTGCAGTCCGGTCCCTATACCGTGGGCATCTCCGTGCGTTTCTGGGAGCAGTCGCGCAAAGAGCTGGACGCGTTAGCCGAGGGGCTGGTGAAGGCTGCTGCAGAGCTGCCGCTTCATCTACGGTTCCTGCCTTTCCATCATTCTGCAGACAATGATGCCTCACATTATGTTATGCAGAAGCTGGGACAAGATGTAGAGGAGCTTGGCGGATCCGTCAGTATTTGCGAGGATGCGCTTCATCCGCTGCGGATGCTGCGTGAAGTAGGACAGTGTCAGGCAATGATTGGCATGCGCCTGCACAGCCTAATCTATGCTGCCGGAAGACGGGTTCCGTTGATGGGAGTCTCCTATGATCCGAAGATCGACCACTTTCTTGACAGGATTGGGTGCCAGCCGGTAGGTTCGACAGCTGGGCTGGAAGGTGATAGGGTTGCAGCGGGACTTCTGGAGCTGTTGAAATCGGGAGAGGCATGGAAGCGTGAGCGTGAACCGCTGATTGCTTCACTGGTTGAAGAAGCCGAGGCTCCGGCCCGGCAAATTGCCCAATATTTCCGCCGTAAAGGATGAGTGACAAGTGAAAGCAGACAGCACGATACCTACGGTGCCAATTTTTGGTATTCGGGTATCTAAAGTTGATATGAAAACTACGGTTTCTTATTTAACGGACGCGGTTCATAACCGTGAGCCCCATCAGGTTATTACCGCTAACCCGATTATGGTCATGGCGGCACTGGAGAATCCGTCTTATATGGAGATTATGAAATCAGCAGAGCTTGTGGTTCCCGACGGGACTGGTGTAGTGTGGGCAGCGGATTACTGCCACGAGCCTGTGGCTGAGCGTGTAGCAGGTTTTGATCTTTTACATGAATTATTGCGACAGGGCGAAAGCTACAAGTGGAGAGTGTATTTGCTGGGCTCAACCCCTGAGGTGATTCGCGAGACGGCTTCTAGGTTACAAACAGGATATCCCGGCATTGTCATTGCAGGCTATCATGACGGGTACTTTGGTCCGGATGAGGATGAGCAGATCCTTGCCGGAATTCTCGAAGCTAAGCCTGACCTGCTCTTCGTTGCCAGAGGGGCAGACAGCCAGGAGCCATGGATCGCTAAATACAAGTCCCGGCTGCAGATTCCGGTTATGATGGGCGTCGGCGGCAGCTTTGATGTGATCTCAGGCAAGAGCCGCCGTGCCCCCAAAGCCTTCCAGAAATTAAGGGCAGAATGGTTATATCGGCTGCTCAAAGAACCCACACGTTACAAAAGAATGCTTGCGCTGCCGAAATTCGCAGTAAAAGTGGTACGAGAGAAAGAAAAAGTGACAAAAGACCAGTGATTTGAGGATATTTACCGAAGAAATCCGTGTAACAGCCTAAAAACGGTATTGGAATTTGTTTTTGGTTCAGCGTATAATTCAATGCGGTAGAGAAATGGGGGTCGACTGAACAAATGTTAATCATATACATCGCCGGATTTATTGTGTGCATGGGACTTGCACTGCTTTTGACGCCGTTAGTGAAGAAATTTGCTATAAAAATCGGTGCGACTGATGTGCCTAATGCCCGTAAAGTGCATACGAAGATCATGCCCCGCCTTGGCGGACTCGGCATATTTCTGGCGTTTGTGTTAGGCCTGCTTGCCGTATTACCGATTATTCCGTATGATTTCACTCCGCGGGAGGCTAACTTCATCAAAGCGCTGCTCTGTGGCGGGGGTCTGATTGTGCTGATCGGCGGTCTCGACGACCGGTTCGAGCTATCAGCCAAGGTGAAGCTGCTGGGCCAAATTGCCGCAGCCTGCATCGTAGTTTTCGGGTTTGGAATTACTGTTGATTTCGTAAACATTCCTTTTCATAATAGCTATTCTTCACTGGAGAGCTGGATTGCCATCCCTCTTACGATCTTCTGGATTGTCGGCGTCACGAATGCCGTGAATCTGATCGATGGACTGGACGGGCTTGCAGCCGGTGTATCCGGTATCGCGATTGCCACCATTGCTGTAATGGCCTTCCTGATGGGTAATACTATGGTTGCTCTGTTGTGCTTACTGCTTCTGGGCAGCATACTTGGTTTTCTGTTCTTTAACTTTCATCCCGCCAAAATCTTCATGGGTGATACGGGCTCGCTGTTCCTGGGCTTTTGTCTGGCGCTGCTCGCACTGCTCGGTTTCAAACAGATTGCAGTGGTATCGTTTATCACACCACTCCTGATTATCGGGGTTCCTTTATCGGATACGTTTTTTGCCATCGTACGGCGCAAGCTGCAGAAGAAGCCAATCTTCGCACCGGACAAAGGCCATCTTCACCACTGCCTGCGTGAACTTGGCTTCAGCCACCGCCAGACGGTATTAATTATTTATGGCATTGCCGCTTTCTTCGGAATTCTGGCTGTCATCCAGACATCCGCTTCGCTCTATGAAGCCAACTGGGTTACATTCGTGGTTATCTGCGTCATGCTCTTCTTCCTGCAGATTGGTGCGGAGATCACTGGTGTGATCAGCAAAACCAAACGCCCGGTCATAGATTTAATCCTGAGAATGCGCATGAAGCTGGATCCTGAGCGGAGCTCGAAATCTTAGATTATAATTGACACGCATTTATTGATATTTCCTTAAGTTAGCAAAACTCATCCTTTTTGGGATGAGTTTTTTGCTGTATTCCCTAAAAATATACCTTCTACTAACCGATAAAGTACAAAGTGAGGCTTATCAGAACATAAACTCAAAGGAGAGATATACACATGTTACGCTTTAAGAGACCATTCGTTTGGCTGCTGCTGGCGGCACTGATCGTTTCTATGTTTCCAGGCAAATATACGCCCCTTGCGGCGGCAGCTACCACGACTTACTTCAGTCCGGATGAGCTCAAGTTGCGGGATACCGTTGTTTTGGATCCGAATGTAATAACAGCAGGTGCAGAAGGGCTAATCAGCCGATCCAGTGTGTATCTGACTACGAACCAAAACCTGTCTATTACAGGTACCTATTCTCAGGTAACATCATCTACAATGAAGGTTACTGTTGAGCAACTGACTCAAAGTACAAACGGAAAGTGGACTACAGACTCTACCCGTTTGACTACAGGTACGGTTACACCCGATGCCAATAGTCCAAGCAATCGCTTTACTACCAGCGGTGTTGTTTTATATGCAGGCTTTAATAAAATTACTTTCTCCGGTATGCAGGGTAACCTGACACGGTCGGAGTCCTTTTATATCCTTTACGACAAAGTTCCATATCTATCTGCACTTCAAGTGCTCGGTGGTCCTGCTGCACTTAATTTAAATGAAGGGACACAAGTAGTCGTCCCTGTCGACACAGTTACGCTGCAGGGTAAGGCAACGAATGCAACGCAGGTTACACTTTCTGTGAATGGCGGAAATGCACTGACAACAACCTTGCTTGAGGACGGCACGTTCTTCTCCCCTTCCTTAACACTGAAGCCAGGCTTAACCAATATTAAAATAGCTATTAAGAATGCTTCCGATTCCATTGATATTGAACGCTCCTTATACTTTTTTGATACGGATCAGCCTTACGCATCCTTAAACTTAGTGCATGGTTCAGGAACATATAATATTCTGAATAACATTCCCACACTTAGTGACAGCTCGACTAATAAGGCTGGGTTCTCCGGTCAAATTCTGGTTCCATACAGCAGCACTACATTTGCGAGCTCAGGAAAGCTAACGATTAACAAAAATACCACGACTCCTATTCCGGTAAATATAGCATCGGTTGATCAGGAGTTAACCATTCCCGGCGCTGACGGAGTGACCCCTGCGTACAAATTGGTTAAATTCACAACGCAGGCTGACTTAACGCTTGTCACAGGACTAACCGAATTTACTCTGGCCGTAGACTATGGCACTTATAGCTCTTCGTTGGTCTACTCTTATAGATATCTGCCGGGAGAAGTTGTAATTACTGATATGTATTACCTTCCGGGATATACAGGTTCGGGCAGCATCTCAAACATCTCCAAACTGCCTCTGAACGGACAACAGATGGAGAAGGATAACTTCTACATTCTGGTCAAAACCAATGTAGGCGTCGGCACTGCCAAATTATCGGCCAATTATCTCCCGCTTAGTAACAAAGCGCTGGCTTTGACAGATCCGCCTATCACTGGAATGACTGGTCAGGGAACTAACGAGTACATTTACAAAATCACCGGTTTCTCCAACGGACAACAGAAGGTACAGTTCCGATATGGAACATCTAATTCCTACTATAATGCAGATATTTCGTATATATCCAAGAACTATATCTACGTAAGCAGCTTGCAGGATGGACAGACATACGAGTTTAATTCTGCTGCTGAGACGAGCATGAAGGTTTCAGGTGAATATATCGGGTTCGAGAATTTCGTGAGTGCTCAGGTTCAGATTAACGGGATTGACAGCAATCTCCTCCCCGATACCAAAGACAGTGCTGGAAATACACGCGTTAATAAATTTGCTTTAGGTGTAGATAAAGACAAACAGACCTTCAGTTTCGATTTGTGGATCACCCAGTCCGGTCCGCTGGTCTATGGAGAGAATAAGATTGTATTCACCGGGATATCCCAGGATAACGGCCAGAATCAGCGGATCATCACCAAGGAGCTTAAGATATATATTATTGATACTAATGTATCGAATTTGACGCAGTTTCATCCGGCAGTAGGAACCGGGCGTACTGCCTTCTCGACCCAGTCATTAAGCAATGAAACTGAGCGCAATAAAATTCTCGCATTGCCTGCAGAATTCGTCTATAAAGATGAAAAGTACACTACCAATGCTGAGAGCTATGATCTGGTGCTCCGGGGTGGTGGAGCGACGACCATGAACCTCTATAGAGGGTCAGAGTTGATTTTCACCTCAACAGGTACTGCGGATATGCTGGGTACCACGGATAAGCTGCTTGGCCCTGTACCATCTAATCCAACCGGAATATATTTTGATTATTACGGCAGCAGCAAAGATTTCATTCTGCGTCTGCGGGATTTCAAATTTGATGCTCCTGGAAGCCACGTATACACCATGGAGCTAATCAACAAGACTGGAGCAAGAACAACGCAGCGGCTTGAAATCGTACGTGAGGTATCTCCTTACAGGGTCTTGTCCCCTGTAGCAACAGTCGGGGATCAGATTGTAGTGAATAAGAACTTTGTCCGCTTCGATATTGAAGCTGAAGGTGCAACCAAGGTTATGATTGATAAGTATGAGGCTGTGAAGCGTACAGATCTTGAGAACCGCTTCACTTATGATTTTGTAGGCTTGAAACCGGATAAGGCAACAACGATCAAAATTCAAATCGTCCGGGCCGATTCTACCCTGAACGATACGATATCTGTTTATTATGCGAGTGCTATACAGATCGATACTCAGTATATGGCAGAGAAGGTAGCGACGAAATACACTGTATTTAACAAAGCGCTGCAGCTTTCATTCCCGAAAGGGACAATTATGAAGGGCTACACAACAACAGGGGCTGCTAAATATTATCCGGATACGAAACTGCTGTTTGGGATTGCCGATCCCGTGGACGGCGTGGTAGAGCGGACTAATGATTACGGGAATATCATTAATGTCAGTCCTTCGGACAGCCGTACTCTTGGCGGGAAGCTTCCGCTGGTCATTCCGCAAGAGCTTGTACTGAGATTTACCTCGACAGCCACTACCAATAATTTCTCCAGAGTATCGGATATTTATTGGCTGAACGGCGGGCTAGGAGAGTCGGGAACCCAAGGCTCACAATCCTATCTGCCAGCGACGAACGGAATTGCTCCTTATTCTATAGAAGGATATTTCACGCAATACAGTTCCACACGCAAAATTGTCCCGTCACAGCGCGGAGAGCTGACGTTAAGCTTTAACTCCAGCATAGTGGATGAGGTCGGGACGACTGTTACTGTTTTCCGATATACCGATGCAGGGAAGTGGGAGAATATTGGCGGAGAGGTGGATACCAAAAACCACACGGTTACGGTACCCTTCGATGAGTTCGGTTATTATACCGTAATGAAGCTGCGCAGAGGATTCACGGATATCACCAATCACCCGTGGGCGAGAAATATACTGAATGGCCTATATTCTAAAGGCATCATGACCAACATCCGATCCGATGCTTTTGGAGCTGATGATACAACAACCCGCGGAGAATTTGCTACCTTGCTTGTAACAGGGTTGAGTATTCCGCTGAATTATGATCCAAATAAACAAACATTCTTCGATATCGTACCAGAAGCTGTTTCAACAACATGGAACTTCAAAAGCATTGAAACAGCAGCGAGAGCAGGGATTATTACCGGTCTTAGTGACGGATTCTTCGGTCCTGACCAATCACTGACCCGTGAGCAGGCTGCGGTAATGATCGCCAGAGCCCTTAAGCTGAAGATGTCTGCTAACGACGCCAAGTTGTTAACAAGCCTAGGGAAGTCATTCGTTGACTCCGGCAGTATGGACTTCTATTCGAGACCTGCCATTGAGGCAGTGTCGAAAGCGAAGATTATGGAAGGCAATGCAACAACGATTACGGGTCAAGCTAAGCCTGTATATAATTTCAATCCAAAGGGCAAGCTTACAAGAGCGGAAGCCGGTAAAATTGCTGTAGCACTGCTGCAGAAGAGCACAAGCATCTTCCCGAAAACCTTCAACTAATGTGACTACTTGAACAGCAGGTCCGCGAAAAACTGTTCGCGGACCTGTTTTATTGTAATTTAATTACATACTGCACACATTAACTTTTGTAATCTGCACCGTTTTACGTTACAATAACTTAGAAAATAATATTTTCTGAAAGGTGAAAGCCATCGATGAAACCGATTTTATCAAAAGCACAGCTGGATTACACGAGAGCAAAGAATATGTTTGAGAATAGAGCCAAAATCCTGGAGAAGGAAATTGCCGCAAAACGCGCGCTACAGGAGATTACACAGGAACTGATGGAAGAGCTGGTATTGTTTACAGGGTTCCATGATGCATATAATGACCTCGTTATTGCCGAGAATGCATTGATTGAATGGTCGCATGCTACGATCAAACATGAGAAGAGCTACCGTGAGAATCGTGGGGCGATTGATGCTATGTATGAGAATGTAAATGCCAGTCCTGAGAAGCGTCAGGAATTGATTCAACTATCAATGAAGATCCGTTAGTTCATATGCCATAAAAAAGAGCGCCGGAAACGGCGCTTTTTGTTTTGTCAGAGGATAGTGGTTTTAGAGTTTGAAGAAGGCAGATTATGTTTATTAACTTAACAAATATTGCTTAATGACGTTTGGAAACCGTCTATGCTATACTGATTCCCGTAGCCACCCAACATTAACAATAGTTAGTAGAACATACATAAGGTTCTTCTATTGGAACGGGGCCGGGACACAAAAAAGAAAAAAAGTTTTTTTGAACAAAGCGCAACTTTCTCGGAACTAATGCGTTTAAGGTGTAGAGTCACTTACACAAGGCAAATGCCTAATGGCCATTATGGAATGAAGCTTACTGCCGGATGGAAAAATTAGCTTTACGTGACTAGAGGCACATTGTATAATACTTAGGTAGAATTAGGAATCTAGTATTAGTCTGCCTTGAACCTGTTTACAAGTTTCTGTGATACCCGTCACAGACATTATTTATACTTAATATGCTCAACTCGGGAAAGGGGGTGCATCGGCTAATGAGTGACATGAGCTACCCAACTAAAGAAAAATCTCAGTTCATGAACGTCCAAGGAGGAGAAAAAAAGGTTATGAAGAAAATTTTATCCGTAGCATTATCTACAGCAATGGCATTCTCGATGTTTGCCTCTGTAGCATTTGGTGAAACAGCACAAGCAACTCCACAACAGGCATTCGACGCTTTGGCAGCTAAAGGTATTCTCAATGGGTACCCAGATGGTCAAGCTCACCTTGAAAAAGATCTGACTCGCGCAGAATTCGCTAAGATCGTTACTAAATTGTTCGGTCTTACTGAAGTAACTGGCAAGTTGTCTTACAAAGACAAAGGCTACACAGCTACTAACTGGGCTGTTCCTTACATCGAAGCTGTTACTGCAGCTAACTTGATGCAAGGTAAAGATACTGTTAAAGGTATCTTCGACTACAATGGTAAAGTTACAGTAGAAGAAGTTGCGGCTGTATTGTTCCGCGCTTTGAAACTGGAACAACCTACTACAACTGATAACTCCGCTTCTGTATGGGCTAAGGGCTATGCTCAAGCAGTTATCAACGCTGGTCTGGTTGCACAAACAACCAACTTCAAAGCTAACGCTACCCGCTCTTTGGTAGTTTCCACAGCTTATGCAGTTGATCAATTGTCCGTACAGCCTACATTGACTGTAGCTTCTGCTGAAGCAGTAAGCCCAACAAGCGTTGTAGTAACATTCTCTGACAAAACAACTCAAACTGTTGAATTGACAACTGCTCTTGTAGAAGGCGTTGAAACAACAATCAGCTTCAAACACCTTGAAAAAGATTACACTGCAAAAGTAACTTTGGCTGCTCCTAAGGTAATTTCCGCAGAAGCTCCAAACGCTAAGCAACTGGTTGTTAAATTCAACCGTGCGATTGATGCAGACTCAGTAATCTCTGATGGCAAGTTGATTGCTGATGTGATTAAAGTAGTTACTGTTACTGGTCAAACTGTAACAGCAGCTGGTTCTTCTGCTAGCCTTAACACAGCTGGTACTGAATTGACAATCACTTTCAACGTTAACGAATATGACTACCTGAAAGGTCAATACACAATCGTAGTTAGCGATGATGTTCTGACTACTTCCGGTTCAGCGGTTGCTGCTTACACTACGCTGATTTCTGTAGCTGATGTTGCTGCTCCAACAGTTAAAACTATCAACGCAGTAGCTAAAACTACAACAAACAAAGTATACGTTCAGTTCAGCGAGCCTGTTAAACCAGCTGGCATCATCGCTACTGTTAACGGTGTAGCTGCTTCTGTATACAGAGAATCCGCTGATACATTCAGCTTGACTGCAGGTACTTTGAACAGCGGCACATCGTATGATGTCTCCCTGACTAACGTTTCTGACTTCGCAAGCAACGTTGCAGCTCCAATCAAGACTACTGTAACTGTTGTTTCTGACACTGCTGCTCCTACAGTTGTGAGCATCACTCCTGTTAGCGACCAGTACGTTAATGTTAAATTCAACAAAAAAGTTAGCTACGAGTCCTTCAACGGTAATGTTGGTTTGCTTAAAGCTGACGGAGACAAAATCGGCAATATGAACGTGATTACTAAAGAAGATAGTGACACAATCAAATTGCAGGTTCCTTCTAACTTTGACTTCCCTACATCCGGCGCATTCACTGGCACACTGCAGTTCGGTGCAACAGTGCGTGATACTTTGGGCAACACACTGGGAACAGCTCTTTCGCAGCAGATTTCCCTGACTAAGGACAGCACAGCTCCTTCTGTAGCAAGTGCTACTTACGGTTCCAAAGGCCTTGTAATTACTTTCAATGAAGATATCACTTTCCTTGGTTCCCCAGCTACAATTAGAGTAATCAATAACGCTACTGGTGCTTATGTTACTACCGGCGTTGATTTCTCTGGTCAAGTTGTAAGTGGCGCTAAAGTGACATTCCCTAAAGTAACTGGTCTGAGCGGTGACTACACTCTCCGCATTGACAAAGAACTGGTTAAGGACTTGTCCAAAGCCGGTAATAAATCCGCTGCTGCAACAGTTGTAGTAACTGCTGCAACAACAACTTCCAACGACACAGACAGACCAACAGTTACAGGTATTACTTACACTGAAACTGCTTCTGAAGAAGCTGGATTCATTCAATTCAATGTACACGTAGAAGATACTGTTGGCTTGAACGCTGCAACTCTTCGCGAAAACTCAAGCTACACATTGGGTAGCAAGGCTCTTCCTAGTACTTCATTCGTTCTTATCGAAAGAACTGATGGTGGTGCAGCTAGCAGTGCACTGAAGAAGGCTATTGCTAAAGTATTCGTACCTAAGTCCGGAATCAGCAAAACTGAAGCTATTGAGTTCGTAGCATTCGGTCTTACTGACACTGCTGGTAACGTTGCAACTGTTACAGATAAGGCTGTTATTAAGCCAGTTCTGACAGACGGTGTAGCTCCTACATTGACTGCTGCTGTTGTTAACGCTGGTAACACTGGCCTGCTTACTCTGACATTCTCCGAAAAAGTTAAGAATGTTGATGGCGGAGACTTCACTGTTCTGGTGAACGGTACAGAAGTTGCTGTAACTTCAGCAAACGAAGGTACTGGTAGCGACGCTGACAAATGGCACCTGACACTGGCTGGATACTCTGACCTGAACGCAAGCAATGTAAATGCGATTAAGGTTACAGTTAAGAAGACTTCCAATATTACTGACACTTCTAACAAT
The DNA here is from genome assembly GCF_000758665.1 of Paenibacillus borealis. NCBI lineage: Bacteria > Bacillati > Bacillota > Bacilli > Caryophanales > Paenibacillaceae > Paenibacillus > Paenibacillus borealis. The sequence continues at coordinate 7,602,684 of NZ_CP009285.1, read as the reverse complement.
GGCATTACTACTGAAACTGAAGTATACGCTAAGTAATCTCCGATTACCGAAGCAAAGAATAGCCTCTTCGGAGGCTATTCTTTTTTTATAGCCATTTATTCCGAGTTGAGGAGGAATTTAGTTGAAAACGGTTTGGAAAGTCACGATGTCTGCGGTACTGTTAGCCGGTGGTCTTTGGGCGGGTACATTGCTTAATCTTACCGCTGAAGGCGCCAGTGTCGGCTCACAACCAGGAACAGCAGATGATCCGGTGGTTACAAAGAGCTATGTAGATCAACAGATCCAAAAGGCTTTGCAAGGTGGAACCATTAGTACCCCAACGCAAGCTCCCAGCGCAACTGCAACGAATGCTCCTGCCGCGACTGCAGCTCCGACAACAGCGCCAACTCAAGGTACAGGGAGTACCGGAACTACTGGTAACACCAGCGAGATCGTTGATGTTAAACCCGGCCAGACTCTAATTGCCGGTGCAGGTGCGGAATTTATTGTCCGTGCAGGGAAGGCTATTATTTATTCCCAGGATGCTAACGGTGTCGCTGATCTGACAGATGGTGTGGATCTGGCAAACGGCGTGGCTGCTCCTACGAATCACCTGTTATCTTTCCCACGGGATGGACGTGGAATCACGGTGCAGAACGGTCAGACATTAGGTCTTGTTGTTATGGTCCGTGGTTCATACACCTTGAAATAAGCATTTGCACATCCCATTGGTAAGCAGTAAACTTATGTTTTCCTTCTTATATAAAGGATGCCCTATAACTGGTTTCAACATACACCCGGAACTCATTCCCACAGCTGACAAACATTGAGCGGATTTGAAGCTCTGGAATGTGCACACAATACTACCTGTAATCTTAAAAAATTCACAGGAGGTGCTGTAACATGGCACGTACTAATCGCACAGTTGTACCAGAGAGCCGGGCAATGCTGAAACAAATGCAATACGAGATCGCCTCTGAATTTGGATTATATGGAGCATCGTATGGCGGTGGGATGGATACGGAATTTGCCTCTGAACTGGGGACAGTGGGTGGAGCAGGATCAACAGGCGGTACTCCGTATCTGGGACATCTTACTTCCAGAGATAACGGATCTGTAGGCGGGGAAATTACAAAGAGGTTGATCAAGCAGGCGGAGCAGTCTCTTTTCACATAAGCTGCCTTCAATTGACAGCACCCGGTAAATAAGATAATATGACTTTTGAGGAAAGCCTTAAACCTTTTCCATGCGGAAAAGGTTCATTTTTTGAATAAACCGGCTTATCAGATTTTATTATTCTACTTAATATATTGGCCTGTTTTTTACTAAGGTGCCCCCTTATACAGTGTCAGAATAATAATATGGGAGGTAGTTGTACATGTCTATTAAAGGGCGTCATTTGTTTACTTCTGAGTCCGTCACAGAGGGACATCCGGATAAAATCTGTGATCAGATATCCGACGCGGTACTTGATGCATTTCTCACTAACGATCCCAATGCCCGGGTTGCTTGCGAGGTAGCCGTAGCAACAGGTCTCGTGCTTGTTATTGGTGAGATTAGTACGAAGTCCGAATATGTGGATATCCCGGCAATTGTCCGTAACACGATTAAGGAAATCGGCTATACCCGTGCAAAATACGGATTTGATTTCAATACCTGCGCTGTGCTCAGCTCATTAAACGAGCAGTCGGCTGACATCGCCCAGGGTGTAAATGCTGCTCTGGAGAATAGGGATCCTGCGCTCGTAGCTGAAGAAACTGCCAACATTGGTGCTGGTGATCAAGGTTTGATGTTTGGTTTTGCCACTAATGAAACTCCTGAGCTTATGCCGCTTCCCATTGCCTTGTCGCACCGGATTGCCCGCCGCTTGGCGGAGGTTCGGAAGAATGGAACTCTGGAATATCTGCGTCCGGATGGCAAGACTCAAGTAACGATTGAATATCAGGATGAGAGACCGGTACGTGTAGATACAATTGTAGTATCCACTCAGCACGCAGAAGAAATTTCTCTTGAGCAAATCCAGGCTGACATTAAAGAGCATGTTATTCTACCGGTTGTGCCGGCTGAATTACTGGATGAGGCTACTAAATATTTCATTAATCCGACAGGCCGGTTTGTGATTGGTGGTCCTCAAGGTGACGCGGGTCTGACCGGACGTAAAATCATCGTCGATACATATGGCGGATATGCACGTCATGGCGGCGGCGCGTTCTCCGGTAAGGATCCGACCAAAGTTGACCGTTCTGCGGCTTATGCAGCACGCTATGTAGCGAAGAATCTGGTTGCTGCCGGCCTTGCTGACAAATGTGAAATCCAACTGGCCTATGCGATTGGTGTGGCTAATCCTGTCTCGATCAATGTAGATACATACGGAACAGGCAAGATCAGCGAAGAGAAGCTGGCTAATCTTATCAGCAGCAATTTCGATCTTCGTCCGGCAGGCATCATCTCAATGCTGGATTTGCGGAAGCCTATTTATAGACAAACCGCAGCTTATGGACATTTTGGCCGTACAGATGTTGACCTTCCGTGGGAACGTGTCGACAAAGCAGATATGTTGAGAGCCCAGGCAGGGATTTAATATAGAGGTCATAATTTCAGACGAAGAAGTGTTTATTGGAAACCCGCAGGGCGAATCTCCGGCCAATGGAGCAGCCTTGCGGGTTATTTGTGTTCGCAGACATGTTGAACATTCACGGATTTGGACAAGCTCTTTTCTAAACTTTGGAAGCCCTTTAACCGAATATAAGAATATACGAAAAGACGAAAGTATGGCTTGAGAGGAGTCTATTACGGCATGAAAAAGAGAATTTCAATCTGGACGGCAATTATTCTATCAGGCAGCATGATGATGGGAACTTGGCAGCCCCTGAGCGGATTCACAAACCCGGCAGTCTATGCAGCCGCTGAATTCGGTATTACGGTATCACCTTCGGCAGGAGCTTATTATGTGAATACGGGGGCGAATCTGGGATTGCGCTTCGATCGGCAGGTAAATCCGCAGAACGGGAAAATTACTATTACTAATAGTGAATCAAAGGAAGTCTTTGTGGAGATTCCTATCGGCAGTTATGGACTGGTGGGCACCTCCAATGCTTATGATATTAAGTGGGGGGGAGACAAGAAGCTTGCTCCAAATACTAAATACACGGCATCGATCCCTCAAGGGTTGTTCAAGGACAGTGAGGGTAACGGGTCTGCAGCCACCAGCTGGTCATTTGTCACAGCGCCTGAGAATGATACCTCAATAGCAGCAAGTGAACTTACACCAGCGAATAACAGCAGAGTAGATGCTGCCGGGTTAACCCAATTGAGCTTCAAATTGAATAAAAGGCTGTTGAAGGGCGGCGGAACTGTCCGGTTAATGTCTTCATTTAACAATGACGTCGTTCAGGAGTTCAGAATATGGGATGATGTTCCTGCTGTAGATGTGCAAAGTGATGCTTCCTCGACAACGGTGAAGCTGACTATTGCTGCGAATAAGGTAGCAGCGGGCAGCAATTATTATATACTTATTGATTCATATGCATTCAAGGCAGATGATAATCGAACCTTTGCCGGAATCTCCAGCGGTAATGTCTGGAGTTTCTCTACAGTGGGCGGAGAGGCTAAGAACATAACTACAGTTCCGGATAAAGGTGCAGTGAATGTACCTACAACTGAAGTATTCAGGCTGAACTTTGACCGTCCTATGATGCCGGGATCCGGATACATTACAGTTTCGCCCGGTACAACCGATGATTCCAGAACCAGATGGATTAATGTGAACTCAACCTCTGTAGTTGGAGGTGGAGAAAAGTCTATTGCGTTCACACCAGCGACGAATGATTCACCTTTGTTAAGCGGAACGACTTATACGGTAACGATCCCTCAAGGGGCTTTTTATGACCGGGACGGAAATGTGTTTCCGGCATCGGGACCTTATACTTGGACGTTTACGACCACTCCGCTCTCAGGTCTTGCTGCTGCCGCCTTGTCGCCTGCTGACAGGAGTGAATCTGTAGGGGTAAGTAAAGCTATGACAATCACGTTTAACAGAGATGCAGTCTACAACAGTACTATTATTGATGGTGTGCAGCTTTATAAGAGCAATGGTACCAAAGTTCCCGTTAACGTGAGCAATGGGGCTTCGGCCAAAGAATTCATTATCAGTCCGAATACAGCTCTCGATCCAGCAACAACGTATTATGTGGATATCGCCAAAGGCGTATTTACAGACGCAAATACTGCAGGACTGGTATATGACGGGATAAGCGGCAAAACGTCATGGAGCTTTCAAACGGAAGTTATGGATACCACAGCTCCTGCACTCGTCTCGGCACAGCTGGATAACAACCGTACGATCCGTCTGAAATATAACGAAACACTTAATTCGGGGATGGCACTTCTCTATTCAAGCTTTGCTGTGACAGTAAATGAGGAGAAGCGTACAATAGAGGGCCTGTATGTTCAAGGGGACAGTGTATATGTGACCCTAGCTACAGGAGTAGCTGTTGGACAAGTCGTGAAAATTAGCTACTCAGGCGGGTTACGTACGATTCAGGATAGCCACGGCAACTCTGCCGGCACTTTTACGCTGCAGCAGGTAACAAATTCAATTCAATCGGCTTTACCTTCACCAAGGGATGGAGTTTTATCCGGCAAAACAGTGACACTGAATTTCAATGATAGCCTCAAGGCGGTCTCCGCCAATGCCTATACTCAATTCTATGTCTATGCGGATGGCGGTTCCCTGGGAGTGAACAGCATCAGTTCCAGCGGCAGCTCCGTGGTCCTGGGGCTAAACAATGCTGCATCCAGCGGACAGACTATACGTGTTTCATACTACGCAGGGTCCTATCCGCTTCAGGATCAGTATGGCCAGAGTATTGCTAACTTTAATGATTTCTATATCCGGAATACTAGTGATACCACTGCACCGGTCTTCCAGAATGCTGTAGGAACAGGGAATAAAATCGTACTGACTTATAATGAAGGGATATCCTCATCTGCGCTGCCGCTGAACAGTCAATTCTCTGTTCTCGTCGGCAGTACTAGTACTCCCAATTATGTAACCGGCGTTTCGGTAAGCGGAACCCAGGTCACACTTACGCTCCAGAGTACGCTTGCACTTAATCAATATACTACCATTTCGTATGTTCCGGGCAGTGCAGGGCTCAGCGACCTGAACGGTAACCGTGCAGCCTATCTTAATCTGCAGGCAGTATCGGTTTCCGGAAGTACGGGGACCTCTGTACCTGATATCAGTTCGGCAACCATCTCGGGCGATGAGATTACGGTGACCTTCAGCAAGAATATGCAAGCTTCTTCTGCCTCACTCTATACGAATCAGTTTGGAGTCCGGGTGGATGGCAACAGTGTTGGTGTGCAGTCGTATTATGTATCCGGGAATGTGCTGAAGCTGACGTTGTCCGCCATAGTTAAGACCGGGCAAGTGGTTGATCTGTCCTATATGGCCGGATCTGGTGCGATAACGGATGCCAGCGGCATTCCGCTGCCTTCGTTCACCGCGCTCTCAGTCTACAACGGGGCTGGAACATCTTCGGCTAATTCCAGCCGCCCTTCATATCTGGGCACACTAGCTGCCAGTGAATTTGGCCAGGAATATCCGCTGCTCAAAAGTGATTCGGCAACGGTTGCAGATGACCGTTCTGTGTACAGCCAGTCCGTCAAAAGATATACACTAACTGCGGACCGTTTGACAGCAAGCTATGATTATCTGTACAAGCTGGGTACTTCGGTGCTTGCTTTTGAAGTGCCGTCTACAGAATTGGCAGCTTACGTAGCCTTGCCGCTGAAGCCGCTTTTGACCGCGGTGAACCGGGATAAGAAAGCTACAATGGTCGTACGCTTCGGAGATAACCTCTATACCTTGCCTTTAAATAACGTGGATATGAATAGCCTTGCGGCAAGCCTGGTGGCAGACAGCAGCAATATTTCACTTATATTGCGGATGGAGAAAGTCCCGGCAGGCACATTTACGCCATTTGAGCAAAAGCTGCAATCGCAAGGATTACAGACTATTACTGGCTTAACTGATATCCGTTTGACGGCTTCGATCAGCAGCAATTATGCCAATGCCAGCGCATTAAGCGTGGAAGCTGAGTATACCGCACGCACAACTGCTACATTGAATAGTGACCAGACTTCGGCCGTCAGACTGGATCTTGCCTATTATGATGCTACCTATCTGCCTACCAAAATCAGCACGGCTGGAAGCAATACTGTAATTCGGGCAAAGACAGTCGGCAATCAGGTAGTAGGAACATTCCTGTCTACCCGGACCTTCAGTGACATGAGCAAACATTGGAGTAATTCAATAGTCTCGCTGCTCGCTGCCAAAAACATTATCGACAGCAGCTATGGCAGCAGCTTTAAGCCGGAGCAGAAAATTACGCGGGCCGAATTTGCTGTCATGCTCAGCCGGGGGCTGGGACTGCTGGGTGACCGTGAGACGGCGCAGCGGTTCAGAGATGTGCAGCCCTCCACGCAAACCGGGGATTATATCGGTGCTGCGGCTAAAGCCGGTATTATTACTGGCAATACGGATGCAACTTTCCGGCCAAATGATAATATCACCCGTGAACAGCTGGCAATCATGATTATACGGGCCATGGAATATTCCGGGAATCCGATTACGTTGAACGGAACCTCTTCTTCGGCATTGTCCGCCTTCAAGGATAAGGCAAAGATTCAGAATCAGAGTGCTGAGTTTGTAGCCAAAGCGGTCCAGCAGGGAATTATTCTAGGCATGACACCTACTGAATTTCTGCCTCAGGGCAATGCTACCCGCGCCCAAGCCGCAGTGATGCTGCAGCGTATGCTTTCGATGGCAGGTTATTTGTAATTTAAATATAAGCCAAATTTGTTCTATGAGCGTCCGGCCTTGTGCCGGGCGCTTTTCTTATGGATAGAAAAGTAGCGCTCTTCCGGTTCAAGTAGAGTTGGAATCTACCAATATTCGCAACTTTTCAGCCTAAAATCAGTCTATTAAAGATGTAAAGGGATAGCAGGAACTAATGATAGGGATGTCTTTTATACATTAAGAGTAAATAAGATGGGAGAGTTAAACTGAAATGAATGAAGTTTTCATGGGGAAAAAGAATAGCAAGCTGGTACGGGAAAACAAAAGCTTAACTTCTAAAAAATGGGTTGCCGCCTCGTTAGCAGGCGTATTGTGGATCATGCCGGTTATCGGAAACACTGGACCCTCCTTATTCAGTGTAAGCTCTGCTTCAGTAGCTCAAGCTGCAACAGCCTCCTTCTCAGTGACAAAGCTGAGCGAAGAAGTCATTACTTCAGGCGCGATGATGATGAAATATAAATTTACGACTGTGCGGTCCGGCAAAAGTGTAACAGGTCTTGCTGACGTGGTTCGGGTCGATCTGAATAACCCTTATGTGTCTGTGGATGTAATGACAGGCAAAGGCGGTAATCTGACTACGCGGCAAAGTACCGGAGGAATGGCGGCAGAAACCGGAGCAGTGGCCGCAGTAAACGGGGATTACTTCAATACCGGCGGGGAAGGTGCACCGATTGGTGGTCAAGTATCAGGCGGGGTTGTAGTCTCTACACCTTCCCAGCTTGATGGAATGTATGCTTTTGCTGTGACCAAAGACCGTAAGCCGGTTATTGATGAGTATACATTCGAAGGCATGCTGACGGCAGAGGATGGTTCACAATTTCCATTATCCGGAATCAATAAAGGGGCATATAACCCTGAAGGCGGCAGTTCCACCTACAGTCATGCCAATGCTGCCTATATCTACACAGATGCCTGGACAGCGCTGGAGCGGCCTAAGAACAGCTCTACAACGCCTACAGAGGTGCTGGTAGAGAATGATGTCATTACCCAGATTTCCCCGGACGCAGCTTTGCCGATAACCGTGCCTGACGGGGCGTACATTCTGCGGACTCACGGGCTTGCAGCCCAATTTGTAAAAGCACATCTGGTTGTAGGGCAGAAGCTAAGCAGTGTCTACACCCTTCGTTCCAAAACCACTCAGCAGGAGCTTGATCCATCCACGCTGCAGATGATGATCGGGGGGCATACCATTCTGGTAAACAACGGGAAAGCAGCGACCTTCTCCCGCTCCACCACCAGCATCGGCGGGTATCGTGCCCGCACAGCTCTGGGTTATTCAGAGGATGGGCGGTACGTATATGTCATTGCAGCTGAGAAAAATAGCAACAGTGCTGGACTGTCACTGACAGAGCTGCAGTCCTTCATGACGAATATCGGTGTCTGGAAGGGGATCAACCTGGACGGAGGGGGCTCTACAACCATGGTAGACCGTCCGCTTGCGGAAACCTCTACGACCCTTACCTTCAATACAGAATACGGCACAGAGCAGCGCAGCATCGTTAACGGCCTTGGTGTATATACTTCTGCTCCGCAAGGTGAAGTGAAGGGAATTAAGATCAGCGGCAGTTCAGTGCTATTGATTGGACAAAAAGCTACGTATTCTCTAAAAGGCTATGATACGTACTACAATCCCATTGATGTGGCTGCAGCAAATCCTGCCTGGAGCTCCAGTGGCGGCAGTGTGACGGTAAATGCAGGTGAAGCAACCGCAGTCAAGGCGGGAACCGTTAACCTGAAAGCTACCAGCGGTTCGGCCAGTGCAGAGACCAAGGTAACCGTTCTGGGCGGAGATGACCTGACAAGTCTGACTTCAAGCACAACTACTGCACCGCTTATAGCGGGAGCATCGGTATCTGTTCCGGTTAATGCAGTGTCGAAGAGCGGGGCAACGATTGCCGTTCCGGCTGCATCGCTGAAATGGGAGTTTATCGGGTTTAAAGGGAATGTAGGTGACGGCAAGATCACGGTGCAATCCGTTGATCCGGGGGTAACTACCGGATATGCCATTGCACGTTATGACGGCTTCAGCACAGCTGTGGTGTTCTCGGCTGCGGCGTCAACAGCTTGGGAGGATTTCGAGAATGTAACGTATCCGTTTGCCTTCACAACCAACGCAGCTGGGGTAACGGGAACTGCAGCGGTTGTACCGGGCAGCGCGGAACGGGCTGGTTCGAAGGTATTGTCGCTTAGCTATGATATGACGGCCTGCACCGGCAAGATGTATGCCTATGCCCAGTTCAACGGCACAACGGGCAAGAGTATTCCGGCAACGGCAACGTCTATGTCCGTAGACGTGATGGGTGATATGAGTCTTAACTGGCTGCGAGCAGAGGTAACGGATGCCAGCGGGGCAACAGCGTATATTGATCTGGCCAAAGTGATCGACTGGAATGGCTGGAAGAACCTTAATATTGATCTTTCCGGTTCAGGGATTAAATTCCCAGCTTCCCTAAAGAGAATTTACGTGGTAAACGTAGAGGAAGGCCAGGATGAGCGCGCTAAGACAGGTACGGTAGCTGTTGATAATATTTCCTTCGTTATGCCTTCACTGTCCAGTGAAGCCGGATTGCCGAAGGGGACGGCATCCATGAGTATCGGAGCCAAGTCGATGGTTGTAAACGGCACAAAGCAGGCGATTGATGTAGCTCCGATTGTTAAGGACGGCAGTACCTATGTGCCGATTAAATATGTGCTTGATGCTTTTGGAGGCAATGCCATCTGGGATCAGAATACCAAGAAGATCATGGTGCTTCGCGGGTCCAAAGCGCTGGATCTGACGGTAAACAAGAAGGAATTCCTGCTTAACGGCAAACGCCAGAGTGCAGATGTGGCGCCTTTAATTCTAAATGGCAGGACTTTAGTACCGCTTAGACTCGTGACAGAACAGCTAGGACTCACTGTAAAATGGGAACAGAAAACGAAGACCGTAACTATCGAATCGTGATATGTTAGTATAAAGGAAACTCTTTAATACGATCCGATAGAAATGGGGCAAGCATCCGTGGAATTTCAAGCCGATGCGATTGATCGCGTTATTAAGAATACCATCGACGTGATGGAGAGCAGCAAGTATCAGATTTTTGAAATATTGCAGGTTGCACGTGATGAGCTTGCTGCACTCACCAAAGAACTGCAGCGGGTTATTGAAGAAACGGATGAAACATTGCAAAAGGTAGACAAGCTGGAGCTGCAGTATCACCGCTCCCGGATCCGGCTGACTGAGGTCAGCCGGGACTTTGTCCGCTATACGGAGAAGGATATCCGGATTGCTTACGAGAAAGCGACGGAGCTTCAGTTAGAGCTCATGATGACGAGGGAGAGGGAAGCCTACCTGCGGAGCAGACGGGATGAGCTGCAAATGCGGGCTCGCAGTGTCGAAAATTCTGTAGAACGGGCCGAATCGATTGGTTCGCAAATGAGCGTTGTCCTGGAATATCTGTCTGGAGAACTAGGCCAAGTGACGAGAATTGTCGAATCTGCGAAAAACACGCAAATGGTTGGACTCAAGATCATCCAGGCCCAGGAAGAAGAACGGAAGAGAATTGCCCGGGAAATTCACGATGGTCCTGCTCAAATGCTGGCAAATCTAGTCCTAAGGACGGAAATTGTAGAAAGAATGCTGGTAAAGCAGGAATTTGGGCTGGTACAAGCCGAAGTAATAGATTTAAAGGGGCAGGTAAGGTACAGCCTGGAAGAAATGCGTAAAGTGATTTTTAATCTGCGTCCGATGGCTCTCGATGATTTAGGACTGATTCCGACACTCCGGAAGTACGTGCATGATTACGAGGAGAAGACGAAGATACGCACTTCTTTTGAAACAAGGGGGAAAGAGCACCGTCTGTCCTCAGCCATGGAGGCTGCAGTCTACCGTCTTGTTCAGGAAGCTTTGTCCAACGCGGCGAAGCATGCCTATCCAAGTTATGTTCTGGTAGAGATTACTTATCAGGCACAGCTAATTAAGATCGTTGTGAAAGACAACGGTCTAGGCTTCAATGTGAAAAAGATCAGTGAACAAGCCAACCGTGAAAGCTTTGGGCTGGTGGGAATGCGTGAACGTGTGGAGTTGCTGGAAGGTAGAGTGGAAATACAGTCAGCAGAGAACCAGGGCACAACAATCATAATTCACATTCCGACGAATGTGGACAAAGGAAAGGAGTAGTGTGATGGAAAACCAGAATTCTGGAAAATCGCCCATAAAGGTTCTTTTGGCGGATGATCATCAGTTGTTTCGTGAAGGGCTTAAACGTATTTTGAATATGGAGGACGACATTGAAGTCATAGGTGAGTGCGGGGACGGCATCCAGGTGCTTGAGTTCTGCAATATCAATAAGCCGGATATCGTGCTGATGGATATCAATATGCCTATTGAGAACGGTGTGGAGGCTACACAAAAGCTCCGGGAAATGTTCCCGGATGTAAAAGTGATTATCCTCTCGATCCATGATGATGAAAGCTACGTATTCGAAACTCTGCGCAAGGGTGCGAATGGCTATTTGCTGAAGGATATGGAAGCAGAGTCGCTCATTAATGCGATCCGCTCTGTATGCGAAGGCCATGCCTTCATTCATCCCAAAGTAACCGGCAAGCTGATCAATCAGCTGCGCCGCATGACGTACCTTAACGAGACAGGTGCCATGGCCGAGACTCCGGTTAAGGAAGCTGGTGTGAAATTTGTTGCAGGCGACAACAATCCGCTGACCCGCCGCGAAGCAGAAGTGCTGCGTCTTATGGCTGAAGGCAAGAGCAACAAGATGATTGGGGAATACCTTTTTATCAGCGAAAAAACCGTCAAGAACCATGTCAGCAGCATTCTGCAGAAGATGGAAGTCGACGACCGCACGCAGGCTGTCATCAATTCGATTAAATACGGCTGGGTAACATTATAATTCATACGTAAACTTTTAACTGAGCGTTTTGGAGAATCCTAATGATCCTTATAAAACGGTACATAACTTGATTGCAGCGTTTTAGCTGCAGTCAACGTATTGTTTCAGTCCGCATGATATTCGAATTTTGCAAAATGCTGATTTAAATATGTACCCGAAACCGGAAGCTTTAATCTGTCTTCTTGCAGGAAGGCGGAAATTCTGTGCTTTGCGATATATAGAGAGTCAGAATAACCGGGTCATCTGTCCCGGCAGGCTGGGCTGTCACCGTCCCTTTATCACCGGCATATAGTGTCGGTATAAGAGGGAGGTGCATCTCCGTGATAGCCCAGTTAATCTGGATTGTGTCTATTTATGCATCCGCAGCAGCCCTTGTTCATATTCTGCATCACCGGGAAGAGAGCCGGGAGGCAATGCGGCCTGGAAAGCGGCTTCATTATATTCTGATCACCCGCAATCATGAAGCTGTTGTGGAATGGTATATCCGTATGCTCGCTGTGTATGCATTTTGGATGGGCAGACCGCTGTATGTCACTTTGATGGATGATGACTCATTGGATGGAACGCTGGCGGTTGCCTCACGGTTAGACTGCAGCGGCTCGTCTATCAGGTTCGCTCCGGTAATGCCGCACTACAATACTCTTGCTGAAGCGGAACACCAGAAGGAAACCGTACTGGATCTGCGGACACAGGAGCAGCCTTTTCCGCTGAAGATGATGCGGCTACCGGGAAGCAGGGGATACGGATCGAAGCATGGCGAATGATAATCAAATATGTCGGCAACGGGTGAAGCACACTCTCCAGTGATGGGGGAGTGTGCTTTTTTGTGTTTGTTGAGCAACCTGGGATGGCCGTCGGTTGTAGGAATCTAGAGGTGTGTTGAAATGGGGGGTGTTCTGGTGTTCTCACTCGCGCTGAAGTAAGTCATTTTTAAAATAGAGTGAACTTAAGAATCTGACTTGATGCGCTGGCTTAGAAATCCTTGATATACAGGGGCTTCGTAGTTCAGCCGGACACCAAACTTAAGGTCAGCTACTTTAGTTGTATTTCATGCAGCTATTATTCAGATTTAGACAGGATATCCGGAGATAGTTGCACTTCGTACACTTATTATTGCGGACATGAGGCCAAACTGCTGTTTTCCCGGATTTTAGTTGTACGAAATACACTTCAGTGGATAGATAGGCTGTGACAGTAAGAAATAGTTGTAGTAACTGCAGTTAAACCATCTGCTGTTAAATACAGCATTGAAAGAACAGATTCTAAATAGATAAGTAACAGAACAAACCAAAACCTGAGAAAAAACGCAACGGCCGGAATCCTGACATTCTCTGTAGTCACGACTAGCCCGGAATAGAAAGACGGTAAGTTTGTAGGTTCGGGGGAATCGCAATCTATGGTGACGGTGATGAGCTTCTTTGAAGGAGAGAGGGAGGGACATGATGAGAGTAGCAGTATATGCGGTAGAGCATAATGCCGCTTGGGAGATCAGGATATCGCTAAATATGGCTGTGGACAGGTTATGGTGGCATGGTGAAGGAAAAGGAGGTGTAGGCTGGGGCGGCAGACAGGCGGACAGGCTTGTGCTGTTATCGCCATCGTTCCCGCTTGGCTGGGGGGTGAAGCTACGGGAGGGCTTCAGAGCTTCCCCTGCTATGGGTCTGTGGAACATGGAGGAATGGGAAAGGTATGTTGCTAACTGTTTGAAGGCTGAAATTAGACAAGAGCAGGTGGCGGGAGGCTTCCGGGAGGCGGAGCGGCTGACCGCGGGAAATATCAGTGGAGAATCCATACTGGACGGGGCGGGAGGAGGTGTGAAGGAGGCAACAATTTCCGGGAACTACGGTGGTCAGCCGGTACTTCCTAAGGAATGCTTATTGGGATGGAGTGACCTCGCTGCGTTGGCAGCGGCGGCTAATCAGTTAGCAGCAGCGCTTGCCGGCCGTTCCCTGCTGCAGGGCGAAGTGGAAGCTCTGGTGGCAGAACGGCTGCCTGAGCTGGCAGGGAATTGGCCAGCTGCAGCACAGCTGGCGCATTTGCAGGGATGGATTAGGGTTGAGGCGGCAGTTGCTTATGATAACCTGAGGCAAGGCGGGGGAGTGGTGGGATGGATGAGCAAGGCAAAGCGGAGCGGGAAAGGGAGGGAGCGGATAGGTAACCGGGAGCAAGGCGGGGGAGTGCTGGGGTGGAGGAGCAAGGCGAAGCAGGGCGGGAAAGGGACGGAGCGGATAGGTAACCGGGAGCACGGCGTGGGAGTGTTGGGGTGGAGGAGCAAGATGAAGCAGATCGGGGGAGTGGTGGGATGGAGGAGCAAGGTGAGGCAGAGCATGCATGCGTTGGGACGGGTGAGCGAGGCAGTTGCCCGGCGCGGCGGCGCTGCCGCCCGCCGCGGGGCACCGCGCTGCCTGCGCTGCGGCAGCGTACCCACGGGCCGCACGGCCTGCGCCGCGTGCGGCCTTGCCGGCTGCGCCTATTGCGAGGCCTGCCTCGCACTCGGGCGCAGCCGGGCTTGCGCGCTGCTGCTGCGCAGCGCGCCGCTGCCTGCCGTGCGCTGCACGGCAGGCGTCTCCCCCACCGTAGCGGCACGCCGGTGGGGGCTTAGCGCAGCGCAGGCGGCTGCGGCCGCCGCTGCGCTGGGGTTCCTGGCGGAGCCGCGGGAGCGCTCCGCCTTACCCGGCCCTGAGCGGTTCCTGCTCTGGGCTGTGACGGGAGCGGGAAAGACGGAGATTACGTTCCCGCTCCTGGAGGCGGCGCTCGCCGCAGGAAGCCGGGCGCTGATTGCTACGCCGCGGCGCGACGTCGTGCTGGAGCTGGCGCCGCGCCTGGCCAAGGCCTTCCCGGCGGACACCCCCGCCGTGCTGTACGGAGGCAGCGAGGACCGCTGGAGCGCGAGCAGAATAACGCTGGCAACAACCCATCAGCTGCTGCGGTTCAATCAGGCCTTTGACCTCGTTATTATCGATGAAATCGATGCTTTTCCCTATCATAATGATCCAATGCTGGCCTACGCTGCCGAGCAGGTTTGTAAGCCCTCCGGATCCTTCATTTTCCTCTCAGCCACACCACCGGCAGAATTACAGCGCCTCGCTCGTTCAGGAAGACTGCCGCATGCGAGAGTGCCTGTCCGCTTTCACGGCCATCCCCTGCCGGTTCCCAAACATTTACATATGCCGCCGCTCCATCGTTGTCTGAAGCAGGGGGGACTCCCCGGAAGCCTGTTTCGTGCTCTACAGAGCTCCCTTGACCGCAAAGCACAGATTTTTCTCTTTGTCTCGCGGATTGCCCATATTGCAGGACTGCTGATGCTTCTCCGGCGGCTTTTCCCCGGAATAGCTATGGAAGGAACCTCGTCCAAAGATCCGGATAGAGCAGAGAAGGTGCTGGAGTTCCGCAATTGTACGATTTCACTCCTGGTAACGACGACAATTCTGGAGCGGGGAGTTACGGTTCCGCGCAGTGATGTGTTTATTCTGGATGCGGACAGCAGCCTGTTTGACGAAGCTGCTTTGGTGCAGATGGCGGGCCGGGCAGGACGCTCCAAAGATGATCCGGCCGGCCACGTCGTATTCGCTTCCGCAGAGTGGAGCAAGTCCCAGCGCAGAGCCATTTCACAGATTCGCAGCATGAACGCCATTGCCCATAGGCAGGGATACCTGTGAGATGAGACTCTACATACACTCTTTTATTCATAAACCCCTGCACATAGCCTGAAGGAGGTTATCGATGAATTCCGTATTGTCTTGGATAAAAAAAGCCCAATTCTTAATGGCTCCCTCTCTGCCTCAATGTCTGTTTTGTGGTAAAAGAAGCCGTCCTTCAACCGGGTTGCCCGGAATATGCGTAAGCTGCCATATAGGGATCCCGTGGATCCGCAGTCCACGGTGCCAGACCTGCGGACGCCATGTCGGCTGTCCGGATTGCAGCCGCAGCCGTGAGCCTGTGCCGATCCGCTGCAACCGCAGCGCGGTAGCTTATACAAGTGACATGCGCGAGTTGCTGGGCCAGTATAAATATAGAGGTAATGAACGCTTGGCCCCTGTACTGGGGCTGATGCTGGATAATGCATATGCCATACTCCAACAAGAGCAGAGTGAACAGCAACAAACCGCTACTCTACAAAGTAACTCTTCCCGCAAACCTTTTTCAGCAAGAAATCCAAACCATCTTCTTATTCACCCGGCCCTATGGCAAGCTGATTTGCTAGTCCCTGTGCCTGTAAGCACAGTCCGCCTGTCTGAAAGAGGATTCAATCAGGCCGAGCAACTGGCAGAAGTATTAACTCTGCGGAGGGGAATACCTCAACTTCCACTGCTGGTCCGTACCCACCATACCGGCAAACAGAGCTCCAAAAGCCGAAGCGAACGTCTGGCCGATATGAAGCATGCTTTTACCGGAAATACGGATCCTGAGATTCTGCGAAGTCTTAAAGGACAACTGGATTTGATAACTCCCCGGCTTCAGAAGCGCCCCCTGCAGATCATTATTATCGATGATATCTACACCACGGGAAGTACAATACGGGCCTGCGCCGAAGCACTACATCAGCTGATTGGTAATTTAGGCTACCGGGCGGAGATTTACAGTCTGACATGGGCACGTTCATAGCGGTTACGGCAGTCCGATAATTTACTAAAATGCTCCTCATAACCGATACTAATCATAGACGGAACATCAGCTATCATGTAATCTTATTAGCATAAGATATTTATAAGCTGTGCAGAATGTAAGGAAGGGAGCCGCGGTAGAAATGAATGTTGATAATTGTCCAAGATGCGGCCGGCTATATGTTAAGAATTTAATGAACCTGTGCCAGCCTTGTATCAAAGATTTAGAGCATGAATATGAAATCTGTGTAGACTACCTGCGCAAAAATAGAGGCACTAATATTCAGGAACTGTCCGATGCCACGGAGATATCCATTAAGGAAATTACCCGTTTTATTCGTGAGGGCCGGATTTCCATAGCGAACGCACCTAACATGATGTACCCTTGCGAAGTCTGCGGGACCTTGATCCGGGACGGGCATATGTGTGACAGCTGCCGCAGCCGTTTGACCAAGGATCTGGCAAATGCTGCCAAGGAAACTGTAGACAAAAGCAGTACCAAAAAGACTTCTGATGCCGCATACCGCGCCGTGGACAAGTTCCGCAACTAATAAAATCTGCAAAAAAACGTTTGCAGCTATAAAGAATGTTTCAACAAAGGCCGATAAACTTAGTAAAGATTATCGGCTTTTTTATATCAGAAGGAAGGTGGAAGTTATGAAAATTAACGAGACCGGACGAATTAACGCGATGAACCCGTATCAACGGAGTGCGGAATCGCAAAGGCAGGAACAAATGAAGAAGAGCACACGCAAGGATGAGGTATCGATTTCGGATGAAGCCATTAAGCTGCTCCAGGCACAAAACAGCGGCAAGATTGACGCTGAACGTGCGAACAAGATCGAAAGCCTGAAACAGCAAGTATCCGCAGGTACCTACCAGGTTGACGCAGCTAAGCTCGCAGAGACACTCGCCCCCTACTTTAAGCAATCCTCCGAGAATTAGGTGAACACACCCATGGCACTTACGACATTATTAGAATTGCTAGAGCGGCTGGACGAAGCGCATGTGCAAATGCTGGATTTGGCCGCTGTCAAGAAACAGACCATCATGGACAACAAGGTGGAGGGTCTCATCGACATCCTGAACCGTGAGTCCAAGCTTATGAAGGTGATCGGACAGCTGGAGGAGAAGCGTGCAGAAGCCGCATTTACTTTTCTGCAGGGGGTTGGAATCCGTTCCAATCTGAATTTGAATCTTACCGAGCTGTCCCGCCTTGTATTTGATCCTGAGGACAAATCGCGCCTGCTGCAAATTCAGCAGAAGCTTTCCGGCACATTGCAGCAATTGAAACTAGCCAATGAGCTGAACCAGAAGCTGATTGAGCAGTCGCTTACCTTTATAGATTATTCCCTGGATTTGCTTGTCGGAAGACCAAATCAGGAAATGACTTACCATCATCCGTCCGACAAGGGCAGCAGTGTGACTCGGCCGGGCCTTTTTGATGCCCGCGGATAACCCGTTTATCCTCATGGCCTCTTTCACCGCAGCAATCACAAGGGAGGAACAAGTAGCATGACATCCACATTTCACTCGATAGAAACAGCAAGACGAAGCCTGTTTACCCAGACTGCTGCGCTCAATACAACCGGCCACAACATTGCCAACGCCAATACGGAAGGTTATACCCGCCAGCGTGTGAACATGAAGGCGGCTATACCTATCGAGGCCTATGGTCTCAATAACTCAACACTGCCGGGACAAATGGGTACCGGTGTGGAATTCACTTCCATTGAGCGGATCCGCGAGATGTTTCTGGACGATCAGTACCGTGGAGAGAGTTCCGCCAGCGGCAACTGGAGCATCCAATCGGATACCTTAGATAAGCTGGAAGCCATCGTTAATGAGCCCTCGGATACCGGTATCCGTACAGTGCTCGATAACTTCTGGAAATCCTGGTCGGATCTCAGTAAGAACCCGGAAGATCCAACAGCCCGCAAGATTGTTGTACAGACTGCACAGTCACTAACTGATGCTATGAACTATATGAGTACACAATTAAGTAATCTGGATCGGGATCTGAGCACCAACGTTGAAGTCAAAGGAAAAGAAATACAGAGCTACCTCAGCTCTATCGCTGACTTGAATCAATCTATCTCCAAAATAGAAGGTATGGGAGACCAGGCGAACGATCTGCGGGATCAGCGTGATTTGATGACGGACAAGCTGTCCAAGATAGCGAATATCACGGTACTGGAAACCGATGCCGGTTATAACATATCACTGGGAACACAGCAACTGGTTCAAGGAGCAACGGTTACTGCGACTGTAGACAGTGCCTTTTTGAACACTGCCTATGCCTCTGGTGATCTGAAGGCCGGAGAAGCTTATGGGATGATTTTTTCCAGCACAACCTATGTGGCGGATTACAGGAAACAACTGGATGCTATGGCCAACACGATCGCTAATGGCGAAGTGCAGGTTACTATACCAACAGGCTCTACTTTACCTGCAGGTACCACCGTGCTTAAGGATTCAGAAATCATTAATGCTGACGGAACCAAAACCTCTCTTCCAGCAGGGAGTGCAGTGCCTATCCCATTGACAGGTGATTTAAAAACTACAGTCAAAGGTTTGAATGGACTGCATCAATTGGGGTATGCGATGAATGGAAGCTCAGGCCGGCCATTCTTTACAGCTTCTGTTGCTGGTGAGGCCATCACAGCAGGCAATCTTAAACTTAATCCCGAAATCGCTGCTGATCCTACACTGTTTGCGACTTCTCTTCGCACCACTACAGACAGTGCCGGAAATGTATCCGTCGTTAAAGGGAATAATACATTGGCGCTTTTGTTCAGCAATATGAAGGATAATAGTACATTTACAACAGCAGATGGTCTCAAATCAGGTACTGTCGGATCCTATCTTAGCTCTATGGTTGGGCAATTAGGTATTCAATCCCAAGAAGCCACACGTCAGGCGAGCAATGCCGATTATTTGGTGGACCAAGTGAACTCCCGCCGGCAGTCTGTAAGCGGAGTATCTCTGGATGAGGAAATGTCCAACATGCTGGTATTCCAGCATGCCTATAGCGCTGCTGCCCGCTTCATGACAACCTATGATGAGTTGCTAGACAAATTGATTAATTCTACCGGCACAGTCGGCAGATAAGGGAGGAACATACAATGCTCAGAGTCACCTCCAATATGATGAGCTCACAGCTGCTGCTTAACCTGAACCGTAATGCGCGTACTATGAATGATACGCAGCTTCAACTGGCGAGCGGCCGCAAAATCAACAAGCCCTCCGATGATCCGGTAGGTATCACATATTCCTTGCGTTACCGTGCCGAGTTGTCCTCGAATGAACAGTACACTAAGAACGTAGACAGTGCTCTGTCATGGCTTGATTATAATGACACTGTATTGGGACAGGCAGGAGATGTAGTTCAACGTTTGCGCGAGCTTACTGTGAAGGCTGCGACAGGAAGCAACCCTCAATCAGCCCTGGACAGCATCAACGAAGAGGTTTTGCAACTTAAAGAACAACTGGTGGACATTGCGAACAGCAAATTAAACGGCAAATACGTATTTAATGGCGAGAAATATGATGTCAAGCCATATGAATTTGGTAAGGGTGCCGATGGAACTTATGATACTACTAAGGAAGTCACGACAGATTCCGGACAAATTCAGTATATTGTAGGTGAAGGTGTACAAATGCCTATCAATATGACAGGTAATGATGTATTCGGTCATACGGGGGAAGCAGACAATCTGTTTTCTATTATCAATAATATTTCTGAAGGCTTGAAATCTGGCAATATTACAGCTGTTTCCGGACAACTTGATAAAATTGATACTCGCGTAGAGACCATTTTATCAGCCCGCTCCGAAATAGGCGCGAAGACTAACCGTGTAGAATTAATGCAGGATCGTCTGAGTGATTTGAACATAAATCTGACAGACCTTCAGGCTAAGACCGAGGATGCAGATTACGAAGAGCTCATTATGAAATCCAAGATTCAAGAGAATATTTATAATGCTTCACTTTCTGTGGGTGCTAAGATTATCTCTACAACTTTAGTAGATTTCATTAGATAACGGAGGTGATGCCCGTGCTGCAGCCTATCCTGCAAATTCGACAGACACCTGCTCTGATTGGTATTGATGCTGATCCTGGCACGTTCTCCATCACTCAACCAAAGGCTGAAGTTAACATCACAACTACACCTGGGGAGTTAAGCATTCAGTCGTCACGTCCGGAGCTTACAATTGACCAGAGCCGGGCACGCGCTGCCTATAACGGCGGAAGTGTGCTGGATATGAATAAGAGAATTTATTCAGGTATTCAGCAGCTATACCTTCAAGGTCTGGCCCGGAAAGTTGAGCAAGGGAACCGGATGGCTGAGTTTTTTAAGGCTGGGAATACCATTGCTGAAATCTACGGTACAGATACCGAGCCCAACTCTTTCCCCGAGCCTCTCGGACCAGCGTCCTATGACAATGTTGATATTTATTTTGACACTAAGGCTCCTGAAATAAGCTTCCGGGCGGCACAAGTTGATATTCAAGTGGAGAGACACCGTCCGGAGACCGAGTACACACGGGGTAAGCTAAATATTTATATGCAACAGTATGCTTCGGTGCAGTATATTCCGCCAGAAGTGAATGTTCAGATGTAGCTTCAGAGCTATAGATGTGCCAGAGAGCGCTTCTATAGCTTTTCTGCTGTTTATGTATCATATTAAATACAGATGAAATGACCGCCAAAGTAAATAACCTGGTTTTGCACAGCAAAACTGTTTGAGGAGTGAATAATTTGATTATTGAGACACTGTCTTGGGGAAAACTTGAAGTACATGAGGAACAATTGTATCATTTCTCCAAAGGAATCCCCGGTTTTGAAGAGGATACTGATTTCGCATTGGTTGCTATGGAGGATTCAGCATTCTGGGTACTGCAGTCCACCGAGAATAAGAACCTCTCATTTCTATTAGGAGATCCGTTTGCTTTTTATCCGGACTATGAGTTTGAACTTCCGAGTGCTGAAGCTGAGGAGCTGGGAATTGCTTCGCAGGTGATTGTAAGATGCATAATTACCCTCAAAGAAAAGGTGGAAGAGTCCACGATTAACCTACTGGCACCTATTGTTCTGAACCCGGAGGAACTGAAAGGTAAACAAGTGGTACTGCATAAAGCACCCTATCATACGAAGCATAGTTTATTTCAGGAACAGCCGGTAATCGACGGAAAGGATGGTGGATGAAATGCTCGTGTTATCCCGTAAAAAAGGTGAGTCCATTATCATTCAGGATCAAATTGAACTGACGGTCTTGTCAGTAGAAGGAGATATTGTAAAAATTGGCATATCCGCGCCGAAACATGTCGATATCTTCCGCAAAGAAGTATATCTGTCTATCCAGGAGACCAACCGTGAATCATCTGCACCTGTGCAATCTGATCTCAATGCATTGATTGACCGACTGCGCGGGCCGCAGAAATAAAAGGATTTAAACTAAATAAAACCAACTCATAATATGCAAAAAACCGTGAAATTTCTCTACTTCACGGTTTTATTATTGTGTTTAAATATGATTACATCAGGCGAATCGTTATATAATAAATTCACGATTCTTAAACTAATTTTTCAAATAGGGACTGAAGATGCTATGAATTTCAGTCTTCCATATTAAGAAGCAGGGTACAACCTGTTGAGACAGTTCATCTTCTAATGGACCCCAAGAATCTTGATTGAAATACATAACCGCTTCCAAAAGATGATCATTAAACTGTGCATTAAGTGGCGCCAGATTGTTTTCGTTTAGTAAATTAGATAAAGAATCTAATTGTTGATTTATTGTTGTGTAAGCATCTAGTACATCCTGCATAACTGTAGCTGCCTCGTTGTAGTTTTGTTCACTTATTTTATTAAGGATAAAGTCAAACCCCTCCTCTATCGAATCGCAAATATCTAACATACTACGCATCAACTGGAAAGAGTGTTTTAGATCATAGTCTGTTTTAATATTGTCCCTAATCGTAACGTTCATTGTGAAATTCTCTCTAAATTCAAAAATATAACTTGATCTTCCGCAATTCATCGAGTGTAGTGTGTTTTTTGAAAATTCATTTTCACTTAATTCTTTAGTTAAGCCGTACTTTAGGTCCAACTCAGCAACGTAATCGAATAGTTTGCGCAAAGAGGCATTCATTGCATGCGTATAATTTTTGAAAAGAGCGCCATCAAGATCAGCTTCTCCGATCCGTTTATAGTAGGTGAAATTATAATTTGTTAACAAGGTAGCTACCATATCTTTATCTTTTACTGAAGCAATATGATCCTCTTCACAGTGAAAGAGATAGTAACGTGTTTCCGAGGGAATTCTATGCTCTCTGGCTAAGAGATTCCGGATCAACTTATGTGAATCTCCAAAGTAGTTAGGGGAGGTCTCGTCCAAGATTGTCCACGGATTGTTATATGCATAATTTAGAGTATAAGACTTATTATTATAATTCAAATTAACAGCAAAGTCGGGTTCGAAGATTTCTCTGCCAACAATATGTTTCATTTCTGAGCGTGAAAACCCCGAATTATCAATAATGACTGAAAAGGTATTGGGCGCAAACTTTCCACATAACATTGCAATATAGCCACCGTATGAAGAACCATAGGCAATTATTTTCTTTTTATCTAAAAGAGGATATCTTCTGAGAACATCACCTAATACCGCTAAGTGGTCTAGAGCAGGTAAAAAGCCAAAGGACTGGTATTCATTCCGTTCTGTAATTCTTAATGCTTGACACCGAGGATCTAACTGGGACAATCCTTTGCTTTCCAGCAGTTGCCCTACCTTAGTATAAAAATCATTATCGCTTGAAATATTATCCCAGTAGTCACTAGGAACTCCGTATATATTTTTCATGTTTTCTGTGAAAAGACTGTCGGTTAAGGTCTTTACTCCTCTATATATACCAAAGTAATTAATGGATACTACTACACAATTGTATTTCTCAGCAAGGTATGGATTTAATTTTTCTAATTGATAGCTTGTATTTGCAAGCCCGCCAAATCCCGGAATCGTTAAAATAATACCAGTGGATTCTGTTATACCTTCGTATGGGATAGATATATAATAATCCAGTTCCTCTCTTACAAAACCTAATTCAATATCATCATGTGGTTTGATTTTATGGCAAAGTGTCTCCAACATCTTCACTCCTTATTTGAGTATGATTACATTTTAAATGATACGCTGTAATATCTTTATTTATCGGATAAACATAGGAGACTTGATATAGTGTGTAGAGAATGGGAGCAAGTATTTGTACAGAAAAAATTTAAATCTAAAAAGTCATATAAAATGCTATAAAGATATAGACACACTCTGACGATATATAATTTAGACGCTGAATCAGCAGGGCGGCCGACCTTAATGGCTCAGCGTTTACCACAAGGATGTGGAACTAACTTAATTTCAGGGAGGAAATATCAAATGATTATCAACCACAATATTCCGGCGTTGAACACTCACCGCCAACTGTCTATCAACACAGCTAACACTAACAAAAATATTGAGAAATTGTCTTCCGGTCTTCGCATCAACCGTGCTGGTGATGACGCCGCTGGTCTGGCAATCTCCGAAAAAATGCGCGGCCAAATCCGCGGTTTGGATCAGGCTTCCCGTAATGCTCAAGACGGTATCTCTTTGATTCAAACTGCTGAAGGTGCACTGAACGAAACTCACTCCATCCTGCAACGCCAACGCGAAATTGCGAACCAATCAGCAAACGGAACGAACACTGATGCTGACCGTCAAGCGCTGCAAGATGAGATGAACCAGCTGACTTCTGAAATCAACCGTATCGGTAACACAACTGAGTTCAATACTCAGAAACTATTGAACGGTGGTATTGGTTCAGGTGAAAGCGGCAAGCTGACTCAGGCAACCAGTGCTAAAGTCACTGCAACTACAGCAATTTCTTCGGGAGCAATCACTCTTACTGCCGGAGCAACTATTACTGTAGACAATCAAACGTTTGATCTTTCAGCAATTAAGGTAGGTTCTGTAGGTGCTTCTGTAGCAAATAATGCAAGTGCCCTGAAGACAGCACTAGAGTCTGTTACTTCGGGTGGTGTTAAATTATCTGACCTGGTAGATATCAAAGTCGGAACGGGTAATAAACTGGAGATTACAGCTAAATCTACAGGTACTTCAAGTGAACTGAAGTTTACAGGAGCGAGCTCTAGTCTGGGCTTGAGTGCAGCGCAAATTGGTGTAACTCTTAAGGGAGATCCATCGACTATAGAACGTGCTGGGGTTGAGGCTGCTACTTCGCTTACAGCAGGTGCTACTATTGCTTCACAGTCAACCATCAAGTTTACTATTGGTTCTGAAAGCGAAGTGGAAGTTACTCTTAACTCTGGTACTGCAGACAAGGTTTATAAAACAAATGATCCTGATGCCAATGTTGCTAAAGCAGCTATGGCTGATCTCGTTAAAGATTTGAATGCAGCACTGCAAACTGCCGGACTGGAAAGCAAAGTAACAGCATCTTTGTCCAAGGACAACAAGATTCAGTTTATTTCTGAAACTGGTAAAGATATTACAGTAGCTGCTGGTACCGGTGGGGCCTTAGCTGCACTTGGCGGCGGTTTGAATGCTGTTAAGAACGTTGACCAGGTTGTAGGTGCTGGAGCTCAAGGTGTAGGATTTAGCACGAAATTCCAGATTGGTGCTAACACAGGTCAATCTATGTCCCTGCAAATCAACGATGTTCGCGCAGCAGCACTTGGTATCACAGGAAATGCTGGACAAGCTGGTTTCACTAAAGAGAATGCCGTTACTAACGGTTCCAACGATGTTAAATCTGAAGCTGCGTTGAATATCGCTACCCGTGAAGATGCTTCCAAAGCAATTGCTGTTCTGGATAAAGCTACTTCCCTGGTATCGAGCGAACGCGCTAAACTGGGTGCTGTGCAGAACCGTCTGGAGCACACAATCAACAACTTGGGAACAGCTTCCGAGAACCTGACGGCTGCTGAATCCCGTGTCCGTGACGTTGACATGGCCAAAGAAATGATGCAACAAACTAAGAACAACATCCTTGCGCAAGCTGCACAAGCAATGTTGGCTCAAGCTAACCAACAGCCGCAAGGCGTACTGCAACTGCTGAGATAATAAGAATAGTAGTCCAAGGTTATTCAATGTATTATCTGCCACGACTCAAAGAAAGCCCCACTTTGTGGGGCTTTCTTGCTATACTTATTTTGTGAATTATCTAAATATTAACTTAAAAACCTTGGCAAGGAGCGAAACAATGGATCTGTTAAGCCGCAATATAGAAATCCTGTCCAGTAATTCTAATCACAGGATTGGAATGCCTGAGGAAAGCGAAGTAGCACAGGCGGTATTCAGTAAAGATGATGCCGGAAATGAGATCTTTATTACTCAGGATCAGCAATATATTATGAAAAGCGACTTTGATCATTCCAATCAGCCTAATTCGCTCAAACGGGAATTGATTTTTGTTATCGGGATATTCTCTGTAAATGAAATTAAACAGGTTATTCAAAAACGGGGTGACGGTTCTTTACTTGTAATCCTTGAACCCAATTCTGCACTTTTTAATTATGCTTTAAATCACAAAGATCTTTCATTTATCCAAGCCTCAGGAGCAGTAATCTTTGCTGATAAAATATCTGATTTGCCAATCTTTTTAGATAATTTACTTCTGACTGATGCGATTTTCTATATGAAAACAATTAAGTTTTACTTCACTTACTTTTATCGGGAATACGATATCAAAACAAGTCTGGAAATCGTCAGAAATATCAAAGACGTTGTCCAGTATAAAACTTTTATGTACGGAAATTCAGTAGAGGACAGCTTGATCGGGTTCAGACATCATATGAAAAATCTAAAGTATCTGACCCGCTCTAAGGATGTATCTTTACTCAAAAATAGAATGCTTGATGTTCCGGCTATTGTAGTATCTGCTGGCCCATCTTTGAATAAGAATATTAAACAATTACAAAGCTTGAAAGATAAGGCGGTCATTATTGCAGTAGATACAATAGCCCAGCGGCTGTGTGACGAAGGTATTATCCCTGACTTTATATGTTCGATCGAGCGGGGAATAGAAACGTACACATACTTCTACGAGGGCAAGTCATACCCTGTTGACTCAACACTTGTTGGCCCGCTTGTGCTCTATCCCAAAATATTTGAAGAGTATCCTGGTGAGCTAGTTATCCCTATGCGTGAGAAAGTAGGGGAATTTATTTGGCTTAAGGAAATTCTAGGGCTGGAAGCGGACTATTCTATTAGTATAGGCTTATCCTGTGCTCATGTAGCGTTCGGAGTTGCGGAACATATTGGGGCTTCGCCAATCATATTGGTAGGACAAGATTTGGCTTACGGTAGTTCTAAGGAAGAAACACATGCCGGGGGTACCATTTATGATGATAAAGAGATTATGAACAGCATAACTTCTAAAGAAAAAATGTTAGAAACCGAAGGATACTATGGAGGTACAGTTCCTACGACTGAAATTTGGAATACGTTTCGGACCTGGTTTGAGAGGGAAATTGAAGATAAGAATTTAAATGTCATAAACTCGACAGAGGGAGGAGCGAGAATTGCTTATACTAACCAGTTGAGTCTGGAAGAAGTGGGAAATAAATATTGTACTGCCAATGTTACTCCAGTTACTGAAATATTAAAAGGAATAGGCGTATATCCATTAGAGGAAAAACAGATGAAACATGCGTTAAGAGAGCAATACAAATTTTTTCTGGATATAAAAATGAAATTTGAATACCAACAGAAGCAAGTCAAACGCCAGAAACTTAGTGAGCATTCTAAGGAGAAGGAAATAAAGGAAGCACTGAGAAAAATAGACCGTACTGAAGATTGTTTTAGAATAGTTCTAAATAACTGGCTTCTTCGGCACTGCCTGCAGCCGGCAATGATAAACTCGATATGGAATTTGTATGATATCGAACGTGTAATTACTCCTGCTAGTGTAATGCAAGCTCGAGAAATCAATCTTGGATTTTTAGATATCGGCGTGTATACTTTGACTGAAATTGTTTCTGTTTTAGAAGCTGCGGCAGAATCTTTATAGCACAATAATTCATTAATATACAAGTGATTGCTAAAAGCATAAGGATGTGCATACATGAAGATGGAAACCTATACCGGAAAAAACATTCTTATAACAGGCGGAACCGGTACAATTGGACGGCAGCTAGTTCAACGGTTATTACAAGACAGTCCTCAAGTTATTCGTATTTTCAGCCGTGATGAACACAAACAATTCGAAATGGCAATGGATTTTCAAGAGCACTCCAAAAATTTACGGTTCTTGATTGGTGATATAAGAGACCAGCAACGTTTAGGAAGAGCGATGGAGAATATTGATTACGTATTCCATTGTGCGGCCATGAAGCATGTTCCTGCGTGTGAGTACAATCCTTTTGAAGCTGTTCAAACTAATGTAATAGGGACTCAGAATGTTATACAAACTGCCATTGAAAGAAATGTGAAAAAAGTATTATTCACCAGTACCGATAAAGCTATTTCCCCTACGAATACTTACGGTGCTACGAAATTAACTGCAGAACGTCTGATTTCAGCTACAGAGCATCATAAAGGGGCTATATCTACAATCTTTTCTGCTGTTAGATTTGGGAATGTAATGAGTTCCAGGGGTTCGGTGATTCCTTTGTTCAAGAAACAAGTATTGGAGAATCGCAGAATCACTTTGACTGATTATAATATGCTAAGGTACATGATGACGCCGTCTCAAGCTATTGATCTTATACTTGAAGCTAATAATATGGCCTTAGGAGGAGAAGTTTTTGTTTTGAAAATGCCTCTCATCAAAGTTGGGGACTTAGCAGAAGTCGTTATTGAGCAAATTAAGGAGAACTATGGAATTACCGAAGATATTCATGTGGATATAATTGGACTTCGTTCAGGAGAGAAACGGTTTGAAGAATTAATGACTGATGATGAAGCAGCAATTGCTTATGAAACTAATAGTATGTATATAATTCCACAGCAGGGCAAAAATCACTCAGTTTATGATGCGAATTACAAAAAAACATTTGAAAAACCTTACCCGGATATTAATAAAACAATTGAAAAAAATGAACTTGCTGATTGGTTTATTAAAGAGAAGTTACTATAGAAAATAAAATCCAAAGGAAGTTGCTTATGAAGTTTTTTATTCGAGCGGATTCATCAGCGAAACTAGGTGTAGGTCATGTGATGAGATGTCTTGCATTGAGTGAAGAACTTATCAAACGCAAGCAACAGGTCATTTTTATTTGCAGAGAGAGCAACGCTTATATTTCCAAACTTATCGTTGAAAAAGGGTGTGCTATACTCCAGAATGAGACCGAATATCTTCTTGGAAGCCAAAAGGAAGCCGAGTATATTATTGAACTTATAAATAGTAATTATAGTATTCAAAAAGAAGACTGGATAATTATAGATCACTATTCTCTGGCTTTTGAGTTCGAAGGATATCTACGAAAAGTATTTACCAATATAATGGTGATTGATGATCTTGCTGATAGGCAGCATGATTGCGATGTTCTGTTGGATACTGGTCTAAGTAAATTTAAAAGGGATAATTATGATCTTTTGATACCCCCAACATCAGTGAAATTATTAGGACCAGAGTATGCATTACTCAGGCATGAATTTACTAAAGAACGTAAATCTCTGAAGCTACGGGATGCAAAAAGTGTGGAAAATATATTTGTTTGTTTCGGTGGGACAGATCCGACTAATGAAACGTCTAAGGCTATTAAAGCTTTACTACCAATTTTAAATGAGTCTATGAAAGTTACAGTTGTTATGGGGAAAACAAATCCCCGTATAGAAGAGTTAATACACCAATACGAGGATGAAAAGATTGAATTTTTGATCCAACCTATCTCAATTTCCTCTTTGATGTCCTCTTCAGATTTAGCCATATGTGCTGGCGGAGGGATGACCTGGGAACGTTATTGTTTAGGCTTGCCCGGAATAATTATAGCGATAGCAGCAAACCAAGTAGAGGGAGCTCAACGCAGTCATTTACTGGAAGTGGATGAGTATTTAGGGTTAAGCCATCTGGTAAAAGAAGAAGATTTAAGGCAGACTATAGAACGCTTAATCTATTCAAATGAAAAGCTTAAAAATGCTAGAGAAAGAGCTATGGATATAGTTGATGGTAACGGGGTTTTTAGAGTGGCAGATATTTTAATGAAGAAGAATGAAGCGTTGGAATTGCGCGATTTCGGGGATGATGAAATTTTGTTTCTTTTGGAGTGTCGTAATGAAATTAAGGCGAGACTCAACTCAATTAATTCAACCGAGGTGTCTCTTAAAGATCACTTCAAGTGGGTAGAAGAAAGCAAGCTGATGCCGGATCGCAAGTTAATGGTTGCTTGGAGTGGAGTAGAAAAGATTGCTGTTGTTAGGCTTGATAGAGTTGGCGATTATGCAGAAGTGAGCATCAATGTTGCTAAAGAGCATAGAGGTAAAGGGTATGCTCAAAGAATTTTGAAAGAACTCGAGATCACGGCGATCATCTGGAACAGAAGCATCCATTTTCTACAAGCTGTAATTAAAAAAGAAAATAATATCTCTTTAAAAAGCTTCATTAAAGCTGGATATAGGGAATGGAATATTGATAATGAATTAATTATTATGCAAAAAAAAATAACTGACTAAGGGAGGTCAAAAGATGGAATCATCCAGCATTGAAGTGAAAATAGCGGGAAGAGAAATTGGACTAAATCATAAACCTTTCATTATAGCAGAGATGTCCGGGAATCATAACCAATCTTTAGACAGAGCTCTTGCGATAGTAGAAGCTGCTGCAAAGACTGGGGTGGATGCAATTAAGTTACAGACTTATACTGCTGATACAATGACCCTGAATGTTTATTCCGAAGAGTTCATGATTAGTGAAGATTCAAGTTTATGGAAAGGAAATTCATTGTACGACTTATATAAGCAGGCATATACTCCGTGGGAATGGCATTCTGAGATATTTAAGAAGTGCAAAGAATTAGGGCTTGTTGTATTCAGTTCACCATTTGATGAAACAGCAGTTGATTTTTTAGAAACTTTAGATGTACCTGCTTACAAAATTGCATCTTTTGAGAATACGGATATTCCACTAATTAAAAAAGTAGCTATGACTGGTAAACCTATAATTATGTCTACGGGTATGGCCTCCACGGCTGAACTTGACGAGGCTGTACGTACTGCTAGAGAGTATGGTTGCAATCAATTGATACTTTTGAAATGTACAAGTACTTACCCAGCAGAGCCTACCTTCTCGAATCTTGCTACAATTCCACATATGAAGCAGCTTTTTAACTGTGAAGTGGGGCTGTCGGATCATACTTTGGGTATAGGTGTTTCCATAGCTAGTGTGGCTATTGGGGCAACTGTTATTGAGAAGCATTTTACATTATCCAGGGCTGACGGGGGCGTGGATTCAGTGTTCTCAATGGAACCACATGAAATGAAAAGCTTGGTTGAAGAGACAACAAAAGCATGGCAAGCGATGGGTGTAGTTTCTTATGGTGCTACCGAAGCCGAGAAGGATTCTAGAAAATTAAGAAGATCTATTTATGCAGCGAAAGATATAAAACCGGGTGAAGTAATTAATTTTGATAATGTTAAGGTTATTAGACCGGGCTATGGGCTTGCTCCTAAATATCTAGATATAGTGATTGGAAGAACTGCTACAGTAGGTATTCCGCTGGGAACTCCGATTACATGGGAAGTTGTTTAGTATTCAATTCAATAGCTGAGGTGAATGATGAACTATACTGTTATTATTCAAGCCCGCATGGGATCGACCAGACTTCCTGGTAAAGTGTTAATGCCTCTTGGTGATACGAATATACTTGATTATGTTGTCTCAAGGTGTCAAAAAATTCAAAAAGTAGCTCAAGTGATAGTAGCCACTTCGATTCTCAATCAAGATAATGAAATTGAAAAATGGTGTGCACTAAATAATGTGAGCTGTTTTAGGGGTTCAGAAGAAGATGTATTAGCTAGATATTATGAATGTGCAAAAAAATATCAAGCGGACTATATACTGCGTGTGACTTCTGATTGCCCATTTGTAGATTATGACTTAGCGGATATGATGATTGAAGCGATGATAGCTAATCCTTCTGAGGTTTTGTTGTATGAAGAGGGATTGCCTCGGGGGCTAGCTGTTGAAGTCATATCATTTGTTGCTCTGGAAAAAGTGCATATGATGGGTAAAGAAACTCGGCATCGCGAACATGTAACGTATTATGCTTATGAAAATATTAAATCCTTCACACATGTTCCATTCAAACTTCCGCAACATTTGAAACACCCCCAATTAAGAATAACATTAGATACTCCAGAAGATTATTTGGTGTGTCAGGCTATAGCAAAGGAATTTTTCAACAATAAAATTGTAAGTTCTTCAGAGGTGGTTGACTTTCTATTGAGATCGCCTGAGATAACTAGAATTAATGCTCATATCGAACAAAAACCTGTAATCTAATACGCTTGCCGGTTTTCGATTTAATATAAGGAGGTTAACAAGTGAATATTCTACTTACTGGTGGTGCAGGATTCATCGGGCGTTGGGTTGCAAAACAGTTGCTAAGTGAAGGACACCAATTATGGATTCTCGATGATTTGTCTAATGGGCAAGAGCGTAACTTGACAGAATTCATTGATCATCCAGGGCTTGTGCAGTTTATTAATGATTCTATTCTTAATGAGAATTTACTGGAAGAATTGTTTAATAAGCATCACTTTGAAATATGCTATCACTTAGGTGCTTCAATTAATGTACAGGATTCTATTGATGACCCAGGAGTGACCTTTAATAATGATACTGTTGGAACCTTTTATATTCTGGAGCAGTGTCGCAAGCATAATACTAAAGTTGTGTTTATGAGTACTTGCATGGTATATGACCGATGCGTTGATGAGACGGGCATCACTGAAACGCATCCAACAAAGCCGGCGTCACCATACGCAGGTGCTAAAGTAGCAGCAGAGAATATGGTACTTTCTTATTTTTATGCCTACGGACTTCCTACCGTTGTTATCCGACCGTTTAATACCTATGGTCCATATCAGAAAACAGGTGGTGAAGGTGGCGTAGTTGCTATTTTCATTAACAATCATTTGAACGGCCGGGATTTGAACATTTACGGAGAAGGAACACAAACTAGAGATCTTCTATATGTGGAAGACTGCGCGAGATTTGTTGTATCTGCTGGGTTCTCCGATCAGGTTAACGGAGAGATTGTTAACGCAGGATTGGGTAAAGACATTTCAGTGAATGATTTAGCTCTATTGATTTCAGGTGATCCGTCAAGAATTAAACATGTAGAACATATCCATCCACAGAGTGAAATTCAAAAACTACTGTGCAATTTCGATAAAGCGCGTCATTTGCTCAAATGGGAGCCAGAAATAACATTAGACGAAGGAATCGCCCGTACTAAGGCATGGATTCAAAATGGTGGCCTTCAATAACATCGTAGTGGTAATTAGATAAGGAGGAGTTTGCATGTCAGGAATTGATCCCCCATTCGCTCAGCCGATACGCAAAACAACACTACCCTATGGTCAGCAGTGGTTAGATGAAGAGGACATTGCGGCTGTGGTTGAAGTTCTGCGAGGTGATTTTATTACGCAGGGTCCGACTATTCAAGCATTTGAATCTAAAGTGGCAGAATATGTCGGAGCTAAATATGCAGTTGCCTTCACTAATGGAACTGCTGCGCTACATGGCGCGTGCTTTGCTGCGGAAATTGGCCCGGGCGATGAAGTCATTACGACGCCTAATACCTTTTTGGCAAGCAGCAATTGCGTACTATACCAAGGAGGCATTCCTGTTTTTGCAGACATCGACATGGATACGTATAACATAGATCCTGTTCAGGTTGAGCAAAAGATCACTGATAAGACCAAAGCGATTATTGCTGTAGATTTTTCTGGACAACCGGTTGAAATAGATCGTTTAAGCATGATCTCCAGAGACAATAATTTAGTTTTGATTCAAGATGCTGCCCATTCTTTAGGAGCTACGTACAAAGAAATTAAGGTTGGGGCATGGGCAGATATGACTATGTTTAGTTTCCACCCTGTTAAGCATATTACTACGGGAGAAGGGGGGATAATAGTCACTAATAGTGAATATTATTTCCATCGGCTCCAAATGTTCCGAAGTCATGGAATGACTAAGGAGCCTGATAAAATGATTAAAAATGATGGACCCTGGTATTATGAGATGCAGGAGTTAGGGTGTAACTATAGAATGACGGACATGCAAGCTGCTCTAGGTGTATCACAGATGGGGAAGCTTGATAGTTTTGTGAATAGGAGAAGGGAAATTGCAGAGCGTTATAACCGGGAGTTAGCTGGTATCCAAGGTCTAATATTACCTTACCAACAGGAAGAGAGTAATTCAAGCTGGCATCTTTACGTTACTCGTTGGCTGCCTGAAGTACTTAAGGGAACCAGAAGAGAATGGTTCGATGCCCTTCGTCAATTAAATATTGGAGTCCATGTCCATTACATTCCTGTTTACACACAACCTTATTATCAGAAATTAGGTTATGAATCTGGTCTTTGCCCTAATGCTGAGACTTACTATAATACAGCTATTACGCTTCCTTTATATCCAAAAATGTCAGATCAAGATGTAACAGATGTCATTCGATCCGTCCGTTGGGTTGTATCAGAATTTAGCAAGTAAGAATGAGGTCTGCATTAGTTAATTACTTATAAAAATTACTAAGCTCAGAGAGTGTGTTCTCAGAGCTTTTTTCTTTTTTCTCTTGACTTCACCCCGAATCCTAAATTATCCCTGAAACTAACCGATATATAAAGTATAAAATGAGTGTTGGTGGAGGTCGGGGTTATGAATGTACAGTTCTCTCTTTCTGCGAGTTCGACAACAAGCGTCCAGAACAACAAGCCGGAAGTAGTGCCGGTTAGTTCTGAACAAGCAGCACCTGCTAATCAAGTTGCAGGAATTCGTACTACAAGAGATATGAATCTTAAGGAAAAGCAGGGCGTGAATGTATCCGTTGCAGAGGAGCAGTTGATCCGAACCATTGAAAGAGCTGTGAAATCTCTTCAGGGACCCCAGACCACGCTTGAGATCAGCATCCACGAAAAAACACATGATATTATGGTGAAAGTACTTAATAAGGATACCGGTGAGCTTATACGTGAAGTGCCCCCTGAGAAGACATTGGATTTGGTAGCCAAGATGATGGAAATTGCGGGGATATTGGTTGACGAGAAAATATAGAACAAGGGGGTGCCGACTTGGTAACACGCGTAAATGGATTTTCGGGTATGGATATTGACAGTATGGTTAAGAGCATGATGACGGCCAAAAAAGCGCCGCTCGACAAAATGAATCAGCAGAAGCAGCTATTAAACTGGACAAGAGAGAGCTATCGAGAAGTAAGCAGTAAGCTTTATGATTTCCGGTACAATAAGCTTATTACTAAGTATGGCAGTAATGACGTTCTTACAGTAAGCAAAGCAGTTGTATCCGGAAATACGGATGCTATCAAAGCTACCGCAGGCTCTAAGGCCAACGGGATTGATATGGAAGTATCTGTGAGTCAATTGGCGACCAAGACAACGGTTACGACGGCGGGAGCTGGATCAGGGAAACCAAGCACTAGCACGCTGGCGTCGCTGCAATCCGCCTTTGACAGCAGTGATCCAACCTCTGATGCGGCCAAGGCGAAAGAATTCAAGCTGGTAGTAAACAGCCAGACATTTACGTTTAAAGGCTCTACTGATATTCAGACGGTGATCTCTACGATTAATGATAATTCCTTGGCTAATGTCACTGTCACCTTTGATGAGACGACAGGTAAACTAGCAATTGCTTCTAAGACAAGTGGTACGGATGGTAAAGTAGAATTGGGCTCAGGAACTGACGACAATACGCTGTTGAGCCTCTTTAACAAAAAAAATCAAACTGAAGATGAATGGACCACTAAAACAGGTGTTAATTCAATTGCCACTATTAATGGCGTAGAGTATAACAATTCCGGAAATACGTTCACCGTTAATGGAGTTACAATTACCCTGCTAACTAAAACAAATACATCCGGTACCGACGTCCCTTCCAAAATAACTACACAAACCGACACTACTGCTGCGGTGGACATAGTAAAAAGCTTTGTTTCTGATTATAATACGTTAATTGCTGCCCTGAACTCCAAGATTGATGAGGAAAAATACAGGGATTACGCGCCACTTACGGATGATCAGAAGGCAGAAATGAAAGAAGCGGACATTACAACATGGACCTTGAAGGCACAAAGCGGCCTGCTCAAGAATGATGATATTATTAAATCAGTATTATCTGAAATGAGAGCCCACATCACTGAGCAATTGGGTGGACTTGCCGAAATGGGAATCTCTACTGGAACCTACGCAGAGAATGGTAAATTAGTTCTCGATGAAAATAAACTCAAAACAGCTATGGAAGCTAATCCCCAAAAGCTTATGAATATATTGCAGGGGCCGGCGAGTGCACCTGCAACTGGTATTTTTGACAAAATGGCCTCTTCTGTATTTAATGCAATTGAAAAAATATCTAATCGTGCGGGAACTAACCGTTACTCTGCTGATCTTACCAGCACTTTTAAAGAAGAAAGTGTGATGGGGAAGAAACTCAAAGAGTATAATTCACGGATTAGTACAATGCTCACTTATTTAGATAATCAGGAAACTCGTCTGTATAAACAATTCACTGCCATGGAAACCGCTATGAATAAGCTTCAGTCTCAATCTTCCAGTCTATTCTCAACTTCCAGTTAATTTATTTTAAATTAGAGGGTGACAACATTGATTAAATCTCCTTATGATAAATACCGCCAGTCGTCAGTCCAGACTTCAACACCTGCGCAACTCGTAATTATGCTGTATGACGGGGCTATCCGTTTCGTGAAAACGGCTTTGGATGGGCTGAGCAAACAGGATCTGGAGAAATCGAATCTGAATTTCGGTAAAGCCCAAACCATTATCAGTGAGTTGATGAGTACACTGGATTATTCAATTGAAGTATCCAAAGGTCTCTACTCTCTATACGAATATACGAACTACTTGTTAATCGAAGCCAACATCCACAAGAACCCGGCAAAAGCCGAAGAAGCCATTGGTTACCTTACGGATCTGCGCGAAACCTGGCTGCAGGCGTCTAAGCTTGCCGCGACTCAGACTGAGATTGCTAATGGATGAACTAATCCGTAGTCTGGACCTGCTTACCCGAGAGATGATGAGCAGGCTTCAGGAAGCAACATACGAGGAGCTTGTAGTGTTTGTAGAGGAGCGGCAGAAACTTGTCGATTCCATTGCAGAAAAAGTCGCAATTTATCCTTCGTCGGCTGCACAAAAGCAAGAAATTCATCGGATTTTAGGATACGATAATGAACTGCTGGACCGGATGAATGCTCTTCGTCAGGAAGCCCAGAACTTTCTGCAGAAACGCGGCCAAGCCAAGATTCAGCGCAGTGCCTACGAGCAGAATTACACTCCCGACAGCATCCTAATGGACCGAAAAAAATAATAGATTCCAGATGTTTCAGCTGGGGAGCGGGCGGGTATTTAAATAGCGTCTGCTCCTTTTTTTGTATCTTGTATCACAGAATCTGCCTTTTTTATGATAGATTTAAGGATGGTAAAATATTGCAAGTAATCATTTACTATTCCAATTGACAATAGAGAAGCAGCGGTGGTATAGTCGAATTGTGAGCAAGACTCACGTTCATCTGATGACGAAGGGAATGTTTAGTCAATGGAAGGTAAAGTAAAATGGTTTAACGCAGAAAAAGGTTATGGTTTCATCGAAACTGCCGATGGTGGCGACGTATTCGTACACTTCTCCGCGATTCAAACTGACGGTTTCAAGACATTGGACGAAGGCCAATCCGTAGAGTTCGATATCGTTGAAGGCGCACGCGGACCACAAGCAGCTAACGTCATCAAATTATAATCATCCGGCGAAGCCGACCTACATATATGGTAGATGGTTAGCAATTGAGACAACGCTAGCGTTAGACCTTGGGGGTATTCTCCGGGGTCTTTTTTACGTTCATCTAACAAAATGACGTGCAACATAAGGCGGAAAAGACACATTATTAGACACATTGTAAAATTTTATTTCAAGAATCCGTTATTTCCCTCCAAAATATGGGTAATAAGAGGCGTTGGGCTTTTTCGTTGCCTAGATAGCACCTCATTATTAGCTTAGGCGTATGCTTCCGAAAAGAATTCAGATAAGAAGACATGCAGTGAAGCCTATGCCCATCAAACACTCAGGAGGATGAACAAAAGAATGAAGAAAACATGGCGTGGCCTTATGGCCGGATTACTTGGTATTTCGATGTTGCTCGGATCATTAGGCAGTGTGTCAGCTGCGGCTACCCCCAAAGACATTCAAGGTCACTGGGCTCAGAAGCAACTGCAGAGCTGGCTGGATAAAGGATACCTGGGCGGTTATCCTGACGGAACGGTGAAGCCGAACAAGGCTATTACCCGTGGCGAGTATGTGGCACTGATCAATCGCCTGTTCGGGTTCACCGAAACGGCTTCCATTAGCTTCACGGATGTCAAAAGCACAAATTGGGTCTACAGCGAAGTAAGCAAAGCCGTGAAGGCTGGTTACATCGGCGGGTATGAGAATAATACCTTCCGTGCCAACAACCCGCTTACCCGGCAGGAAGCAGCTGTCATTGCTGCCAAGGTGCTGAAGCTGAGTACAAGCTCTACTACGCTTAAGTTCAAGGACAGCGCTCAAGTAGCGGCTTGGGCCAAAGGTGCGGTGGTGGCAGCAGCAGACAAGAAGATTATCAATGGTTATCCGGACGGAACCTTCGGGCCGAAGAAATCACTTACACGGGCCGAAGCGGTCGGAATCATCAGCAACTCTGTTGTCTATAAACCGGCAGGCACTGGTGGAGTAACACCTACACCGGCCCCTACGGCAACTCCGGCTCCAACAGCAACACCTGCACCAACTGCCAGCCCAACAGCAACCCCGGTTACCGGTGGTAGTGGTGGTGGCACTGGCGGCGGTGGTAACGGTGGAACTACCTCACCTACTGTCAGTGGTGTCACTTATGGTCATGTAGGGTCTGTTACGGCTGATGTGTATCTTACGACTTCAGTAACAGGTGCTGTATATTATGTGGTAGCTCCTTACAGCATCAATGCAACAGCACCAACCGCCCTTCAAGTGAGAGACGGGTTAATTAGTGCAAGCACAGCTGGAATTCATTCCGGGAAAAAAGCTGTAACCGCTGGTACTACTGCTACTTTCTCCGTGTATGGTCTAAATCCAAATACTGAATATACTACCTACATCGCAGTGACGGATGCTTCTGGAGCCTGGTCCGGGGTAACGCCTCTTCAACTGAAGACTGCTTCAGGTAGCACCACATCACTTACTCAGGTGGGAATTGACAGCATAGGAACGGTGACTGCCGATGTATATGCTAAATACGGGCAGACTGGAGGAATCCCTACACCGCTGAAATATGTTGTGGTTAAGGCAACTGATGCTGACCCGAGCGCGGCACAAATTGCTGCCGGGCAGGATAGTGCTGGCGTTCAGTTAACGGGAACTTTTGCCGGTCCGAATTCTACAGTATCTCCAGGTGTAAAGCATACCTTTACGCTAAACGGACTGACTTCGAACACAGAATATAAAGTCTTTTTCATCACTGGTTCTAATGGTGTCTGGTCACCAGTAGAAATTCTGCGTATCCAGACTAAATAAGCAAGAGGTATGGACGCAGAACCTTCTGCCCTGCAATAGGTCAGCAATCATTCATAATCTTGGCTTCAAAGTGAGATAATACTGTAGCTGTAATGGTCCGGCCAGGGCGAGTTCATGCGCCAGCCGGACCTGTTTATTGTTTAGGACAAGGCCGTGACATCTTTTGTTAGCTAAATGTAAAGGCTGTCATGATTTGTTTTTTACTTAGCCCTGACAATTTGCTATAATGAAAAGGTAAACAAAGGAGGAGTGCCCATGCAATTCAGCATTCGAGGTCAACAAATTGAAGTGACCGACGCTTTGAGAGACTATGTTGATAAGAAGCTCAGCAGACTTGAGAAGTATTTCGATGCACCCCCTACCTCAGAAGGATATGTGACGCTTGGCGTCGTTCGCGGCCTTCATACGGTGGAAGTTACAATCCCTCTGGCAGGTGTGACGCTTCGTGCGGAAGACCGCAGCGATGATATGTATGCATCCATCGATGCCGTAGTGGACAAGCTGGAACGTCAGATCCGCAAGCACAAGACCAAACTTAACCGCAAGTTCCGCCAGGAAGGCAGCTTGAAGACCTTGTTCGTAGAAGGTTCGGCCAGCGCCGTAGCTGTTGAGGATCAGGAACAGGATTATGATGATCTTGAGGTCGTGCGGAACAAACGCTTCACCTTGAAGCCTATGGATGTGGAAGAAGCGATTCTGCAAATGAACATGATTGGTCATACTTTCTTCGTGTTCTCCAACATCGACACTTCTGAAGTTAGCGTTGTTTACAAACGCGATGACGGCAAGTATGGTTTGATCGAACAGAACTAACCTGCTAACCGGAAATTGCTGGTATAAGGAAGGGCTTCCGTTTCAGCCTGACGTAGACAATTAGACGAGCCCCTATTCGCTTGAAGCGAATAGGGCTCTTGTGCGTATATACAGAAGGTAGAGGCAAGAATACCTGCATCTGTTCCTATGAAAAGGCATTATGCAGAATAAGGTTGCGGCAGCTTGTATTGCGGCTTCTCTTACAAACTGTTACAATTTATGAAGCAGCGGAATCGAAATCATATATGGCCCTTTCAATTTGTTGAGGATGGGCTCGGTTCCACCATCTGTGTTGCATGAAAGGGGTTAACCATGCTAGGACTTGTTAAAAAAATATTTGGCGACGTTAATGAACGTGATGTCAAACGTCTCATGAAGACGGTCGAAGTAATCAATGGTTTGGAGCCGGATTTCGTATCGCTTACGGATGAAGAGCTGCAGGCTAAGACGGTAGAG
Source organism: Paenibacillus borealis (assembly GCF_000758665.1). Lineage (NCBI taxonomy): Bacteria > Bacillati > Bacillota > Bacilli > Caryophanales > Paenibacillaceae > Paenibacillus > Paenibacillus borealis. Next base: position 7,562,312 of record NZ_CP009285.1, on the reverse strand, counting down.
TTCCGTGCCCGTCTTGAGAAAGGTGAAACCTTGGAAGAGATTCTTCCCGAGGCATTTGCAACCGTACGCGAAGCTTCCAAACGGACGCTGGGCATGCGGCATTTTGACGTTCAGTTAGTTGGGGGTATGGCGCTGCATGAAGGCCGGATCTCCGAAATGAAGACCGGGGAAGGCAAGACGCTGGTAGGTACACTGCCGGTATATCTGAATGCACTCTTGGGCAAAGGCGTGCATGTCGTAACCGTAAATGATTATCTGGCTCAGCGCGACAGCGCACAAATGGGGCAAATCTATAACTTTCTGGGCATGACGGTTGGGGTTAACCTCAACGGCATGGACCATAATGATAAACAAGCAGCTTATGCCTGCGATATTACGTATGGCACGAATAATGAGTTTGGTTTTGACTATCTGCGTGACAACATGGTGCTCTATAAGGAACAGATGGTACAGCGTCCGCTGTATTTCTGTATTATTGACGAAGTCGATTCCATCCTCATCGATGAAGCCCGTACACCTCTGATCATTTCCGGACAAGCTGAGAAATCCACAGAGCTGTATTATGCAGCAGACCGTTTCGTGAAGAAGCTGACTGCTGAAGAAGACTACACTGTTGATATTAAGGTGAAGTCTGTTGCCTTAACCGAGAAGGGCGTTGCTGTCGCTGAGCGTGCTTTTGGCATAGAGAATCTGTATGATCACAGTCACGTTACGCTGAACCATCATATCGTACAAGCGCTTAAGGCAAATGCAATTATGCGCCGCGATGTCGACTATGTGGTCAACGAAGACGAGGTGATGATTGTCGATGAGTTCACGGGACGTCTGATGCAGGGCCGCCGTTACAGCGACGGGCTGCACCAGGCTATCGAGGCTAAGGAAGAGATTGAAGTCCAGAATGAGAGCATGACGCTGGCTACTATCACCTTCCAGAACTACTTCCGGATGTACCGCAAGCTCGGTGGAATGACCGGTACTGCGAAGACAGAAGAAGAGGAATTCAAGAAGATCTACGGTCTGGAAGTACTCCAGGTACCTACCAATAAACCAAATCAGCGTGTTGATATGCCTGACGTGGTGTACAAAAGCGAGAATGGCAAGTTCAACGCTGTAGTCGCTGAAATTGTGGAACGCCACAAAAAGAATCAGCCGGTGCTTGTAGGTACGGTATCGATTGAGAACTCCGAACGCGTATCTGAAATGCTGAAGCGCAAAGGTGTCAGACACCAGGTGCTGAATGCGAAGCATCATGCTGCAGAAGCTGAAATCATCTCTTATGCCGGTCAGCCGGGAACTGTAACGATCGCTACGAATATGGCTGGACGCGGTACGGATATCGTACTTGGCGAAGGCGTGACCGATCTTGGCGGTCTGCATATTATTGGTACAGAGCGTCATGAATCGCGCCGTATCGATAACCAGCTGCGCGGACGTGCCGGACGCCAGGGTGACCCGGGTTCCACACAGTTCTACCTGTCACTTGGGGATGAACTGATGAAACGTTTCGGCGCGGACAACGTGCTGAACATGATGGACCGTCTTGGATTCGAAGAAGATCAGCCGATTGAGAGCCGTATGATTACCAAGGCGGTTGAATCTGCCCAGAAACGGGTGGAAGGCAACAACTTTGATATCCGTAAAGTCGTATTGCAATATGATGACGTGATGAATCAGCAGCGTGAGATTATCTACAAACAGCGCCGCGAAATTCTCGAGTCTGACAATATCAAAGACATTGTAGTGGAAATGATCAAACCGGTTGTTGAACGTATTGTTAATGCCCACTGCAGTGACGATATCCCGGAAAACTGGGAGTTGCAAGAGGTTGCGGATTATGTGAACAGCAAATTGCTGGAGGAAGACTCCCTGACCCGCGATGATCTGTGGGGCAAAGAAGTAGAAGAAATCATCGAATTCATCTTTGGCCGTGTACTGGAGAAATATGCAGCACGTGAAGAACGTCTCGGCGCTGAGCTGGTACGTGAATTCGAGAAGGTTATTGTACTTCGTTCCGTAGACAGCAAATGGATGGATCATATCGATGCCATGGATCAGCTTCGTCAAGGGATTCACCTCCGTGCTTACGGCGGTACCGATCCGCTTCGCGAATATCAGTTCGAAGGCTTCGAAATGTTCAATGCCATGACGGCGAACATTCAGGAAGAAGTCGCGACCTACATCATGAAGGCGCACATCGAGGCGAATCAGGAGCGTCAGTCGGTAGTGGAAGAAGATAAGATTTCCACGAATGCTGAGCCTGCTGAAAAACGTCCAGTACATGTGGAGTCTACCGTCGGCCGTAATGATCCATGCCCTTGCGGCAGCGGCAAGAAATATAAGAACTGCCACGGTCAGGCGTAAGAGAGAATAAATTCACTATAATCTTTATAATACTGGTGAAATAATGAGCAGGCATCAAGCTGCGAATACTTTTCACCGTAATGCACTTCTAGTTTTGTTCACTGGCACTTAGGTTATAATGACAATAAAAGCGGCTGGGCCCGGGGGACTCCCCGTTTGCGGCCCGGCCGCTTTTTTGGATGTTTGAAGGAATGGGGCGATTGCTTCAAGCGAAGCGAACGGAATGGCTCTGTAGAACTGCAATTGAGGTGGAAGTGACGGAGGGGAAGTTTGGAACTGTAGGAGCGTCAGCGTCCGCCTTTAGGATTGAATTTCTACTGCGCTGAGCAGTTTGAATGAGGAAATTCAATCCTAACAGCGGCCGGAAGTCCAAACATTCCCCGCAGTTACGGTGTACACCGACAGGAATTTCTTAAGGGCGATTCATCAGCAGGAAGAAGCTGAATCACCCATTCCGCAAAACACCCGAACCCAGCGGCCGGCGCAATATTTTATTTTGAAAGGTGATGTGATCCAAGTGATCGATCCTAATGTGAAGCAGGACCTGCGTGAAATAGGCAAGAAACTAACCAATCTTAGGGGGTCACTTTGACTTAGACCTTAAGCTGGAGATTATAGCGAACTTTGAAGAGAAGATGGCGGCGCCCGGGTTCTGGGATGATCCGGAGAAGGCGCAAAGCGTCATTGGAGAGATGAACGCCGTGAAATCGGTGGTCGATCAATACGATAAGCTGCAGCAGGATTATGACGATGCGGCGATGATGGCGGAGCTGGCGGATGAAGAAGGCGATGATGCGCTTGCCTCTGAGATTGCCGGAACGATCCGCAGTGTGAGCAGCAGAGTAGATGAGTTCGAGCTGCAGCTGCTGCTTAATCAGCCGTACGATAAGCTGAACGCGATCCTGGAGCTGCATCCCGGTGCGGGCGGAACAGAATCCCAGGACTGGGGCCAGATGCTGCTGCGTATGTATACACGCTGGGCGGAGAAACGGGGCTTCAAGGTGGATGTGCTCGATTATTTACCGGGTGATGAAGCAGGCATCAAGAGTGTAACGCTGCTGATTAAAGGCTACAATGTATATGGATACCTGAAGGCAGAGAAGGGTGTACACCGTCTGGTGCGCATTTCGCCTTTTGACTCCTCGGGCAGACGGCATACCTCCTTCGTATCCTGCGATGTGGTACCGGAGATTGCCGATGACGTAGAGGTGGATATCCGTACAGAGGACCTGAAGATCGATACGTACCGGGCCAGCGGCGCGGGTGGTCAGCATATCAATACTACGGACTCGGCGGTGCGGATTACCCACTTACCAACCGGAGTCGTGGTGACGTGTCAGAATGAACGTTCGCAGATCAAGAACCGGGAACAGGCGATGAAGATGCTGCGTTCCAAGCTCTATGAGCGTAAGATCCAGGAGCAGCAGGCGCATCTCGATGAGATCCGCGGCGAACAATCGGAGATTGCCTGGGGCAGCCAGATTCGTTCCTATGTGTTCCACCCCTATAGCATGGTGAAGGATCACCGCACTTCTGTAGAAACCGGCAACGTTGGAGCGGTGATGGACGGCGATCTGGATGGCTTCATTGACGGCTACCTGCGCAGTCAGATCAAGACAGAAACTGAATAAGGGTATGGATATTCCTACGCGTCTTCGGAGGTGTAGGGATTTTTTTCTTGATAAAATAACAAGGCAGCAAGATTACATCTAAGGAGCACAGGGCAACTATGCAAAAAATCAATTCACGCAACAAACCTCCGCTCATCCCGCTAAACGGGCCGCTGCGTCATACGGTGGATATTGCGCTCATTCTGATCGGCTCGCTGATTACGGGTCTGGCGTTCAACCTGTTCTTCCTCCCGAACCAGATTGCTTCCGGAGGGGTATCGGGGTTGTCGGTGCTTGCCGAAGCCTGGTTTGGGGCGGAGCCGGCTTTTACCCAGTGGGCGCTTAATATTCCGCTCTTTATTCTCGGGGTCGTGTTCCTCGGTAAACAGTATGGCATCCGCTCGCTCTTGGGGAGCTTTGTGCTGCCGCTGTTTATCTTCCTGACCAAGGATGGGCCGGTGCCGACTACGAATCCGCTGCTTGCCTCTATTTATGGAGGAATTGGTGTGGGGCTGGGGCTTGGCCTGGTTTTCCGCGGACGCGGATCAACGGGTGGACTGACCATACTCGCGCAGATTATTCAAAAGCTTACCGGCTTCAGCTTCTCGCTGTCCGTCGTGCTGCTGGATGGTACGGTGATTACGCTGGCTGCTTTTGTGCTGGGCATGGAGCAGGCAATGTATGCACTGATCGGTCTGTTCGTAACGGGCAAGGTAATCAATGCGCTGGAGGTTGGCTTCAGTACCACGAAGGTGGCGTATATCATCTCCGATCAGACGGAGGATATCTCGCAGGCGATTCTGAATGATCTGGACCGCGGGCTGACCAAGCTGAATGCGCAAGGCGGCTACACCGGAGATAATCGTACCGTGCTGATGGCGGTGGTGGGTCAGAATGAAATTACGAGACTCAAGGCGATCGTCCGCTCGGTAGACCCGGGTGCATTTGTAATTATTACGGAAGCCCATGAAGTGCTGGGCGAAGGATTTAAAAGAGAAGCGTAGACTCCCTTTAGGGGAGCTCTGCGCTTTTCTTTTGATAAAAGGCATGGCTGTTTCTGGTGGGAACCTCCGAATAAAGTTAACGTTACGTGTTGTATTTATATTAATTCGGTCGTATAATAATACATATTTGCAGAACGGTTATTCACAGGTAATAATGATATAAAGTAGATATAAAGCAGAAACGGGAAGCGGGGATGACAGTGACAGGCAAGCTGAGAGCGGCAATTGTCGGATCAACGGGATATGGGGGCGTGGAGCTGATCAGGCTGCTGCAGAGCCACCCTGATATAGAGATTACTTCAGTAATATCTTCTTCGAGCGCCGGTACGCCGATTGAGGAAGGGTTCCCGCATTTAACTGGGATTGTGCAGCGTAATCTGGATGGTGTGGATGCGGCAGAGATTGCCGGGAGGGCGGATGTCGTATTCACAGCTACCCCTTCGGGTGTGAGCGCGAAGCTGGTGCCCCAGCTGCTCGAAGCCGGCCTCAAGGTCGTTGACCTGTCGGGGGATTTCCGGCTGAAGGACGGTGCGGAGTATGAGCAGTGGTATAAGCATCCGGCTCCTCCGGAAGCTTATCTGCAGCAGGCGGTATACGGGTTATGCGAAGTATACGGCGAGCGTGCCGCTGGTGTAGATTTCATCTCCAATCCCGGCTGTTATCCGACTGCTACGCTGCTGGGACTGGTTCCGGCGCTTGAGGCAGGCTGGATCAAACCGGACAGCATCATTATTGATGCGAAATCTGGGGTGTCCGGGGCAGGACGGGGAACGAGCCTGATGGTTCATTTTGCCGAGATCAATGAGAACTTCAAAGCCTACAAAATCAACAAACATCAGCACATCCCGGAAATTGAGCAGGCGCTTACGGATATCGCCGGGGAAAAAGTAACGGTAACGTTCACTACGCATCTTGTCCCGATGACCCGGGGAATTATGAGCACGATGTATGCCGGGCTGACTGGAGAACACAGCGAGCAGGAGCTCGTGGACTTATACCGTAAGTATTATGCAGGCAGACCGTATGTGCGGGTGCGTGAGCCCGGAGTGGTTCCGGCGACGAAGGAAGTCAGCGGATCGAACTACTGCGATATCGGCTTCGCGACAGACGCACGTACCGGACGGGTCACCATTGTGTCGGTTATCGACAATATCGTTAAAGGCGCTGCAGGACAGGCGATTCAGAACCTGAATTTGATGATGGGATGGGAGGAAACCCGCGGTCTTGGTTACACACCAGTGTATCCTTAAAGTGCAGCGGTCAAACTATAACATGAGCGAGAATTCATTATATACCGTCGTGGAAGGCGGAAGCATTACTACACCTAAGGGCTTCATTTCAGGAGGGCTGCACTGCGGGCTCAAAAAAACCGAACGCAACGACCTCGGAGCTATTCTCTGCGAGGTTCCGGCGACGGCTGCTGCGGTATTTACCACGAATGTGTTTCAGGCGGCTCCGCTGAAGGTGACACGGGAGAGTCTGGCGAATGGGACGCTGCAGGCGGTAATTGTGAACAGCGGCAATGCCAATGCCTGCACAGGTGATCAGGGCGAAGCGGATGCGTATGAGATGCGCGCTGCGGCTGCACGTTATTTGGGCGTGAACGAACTGGATGTTGCGGTAGCCTCAACCGGGGTAATCGGCGAGCTGCTGAAGATGGACTGTGTGCGCAGCGGCATTGCCGGACTGCCGGAGAAGCTGGATGGCGGCGCTGCCGGTGCAGAGGAGTTCAGCCAGGCAATTCTTACAACGGATCTGGTCAAAAAAGAAAGCTGCGTTAAGCTGACCGTTGGCGGTGCTGAGGTAGTGATTGCCGGTGCGGCCAAGGGTTCGGGGATGATTCACCCCAATATGGCGACGATGCTGGGTTTCATGACAACAGATGCTGTCATTGATGCCGAGGATCTGCTCAGCTTGCTGCGCAGTGCGACCAACTCTACTTTTAATATGATTACAGTGGATGGAGATACTAGCACGAATGATATGCTGGTCACTATGGCGAGCGGCCTGGCGGGGAATGAGAAGCTGACGCGTCTGCATCCGGATTGGGAGGCTTTTGCCGCAGCGTTCACGCATGTGTGCCGGAGTCTGGCGATGGCGATTGCCCGAGACGGGGAAGGTGCAACGAAGCTGATTGAAGTGCAGGTGAATGGTGCAGTGCATGATGAAGGTGCTGCTGCGATTGCCAAGACTGTAGTCGGATCAAGCCTGGTGAAATCAGCGATCTTCGGGGCGGATGCCAACTGGGGACGGATTATCGCCGCTGTAGGCCGAGCAGGAGTGCCGGTATCGCCGGAGCAGGTAGACATTAAGCTGGGAGATATAGAGGTGCTGCGTTCGTCGCGTCCGGTGGCTTTTGACGAAGAGAAGGCGCTGCATTATTTGCAAAAAAGTGATACCGTGCTGATCACCGTAACCTTGTCAGACGGAAGCGGAAGTGCTACTGCCTGGGGCTGCGATCTCACTTACGATTATGTGCGCATTAATGCTGCTTACCGTACGTGATTCGCGCTGATTGGCGGCGAGCACAATCTTATATATAAGCGGAATAAAAGTGAAACCAACAAAAAGCGAGAAGGATCGGAGGGGGATTTTGGAACTGTAGGAGCGTTAGCGACCGCCTAAAAGCTTTCCGCAGGAAAGCTCGCTTCGGAAGCATTAGCAAGTCACCGGATTTCCACCGCCCATAGTGGTATCAATTAATCAAGAAATCTGGGGACAACAGCGGCCGGAAGTCCAAATATTCACCGTAGTGACGACTGAGCTTTAAGTTAGTATCTTAAGTTCAGCTTATATAGGGAGGTAACTGAGGAATGACGTTTGAACCTATCGAGAAGCAGCCGGGCAGTAATATGTTCGTGATGAAATGCGGGGGAAGTACGCTGGCTGCGCTGCCGGATTCGTTCTTTGAGGATTTGCGGGAGCTGCAGCGAAGCGGGGTTCAGCCTGTTATTGTTCATGGCGGCGGACCGGCGATTTCGGGGAATCTGGAGAAGCTGGGGATTGAGAGCAGCTTCGTGGACGGCCTGCGGGTGACTACTGAAGAAGTGCTTGATGTGGTAGAGATGACGCTGTCCGGGAGCATCAACAAAACGATTGTCCGCCGCATTCAAGCCACCGGTGGGCAGGCGCTCGGATTATCCGGCGTTGACGGCAACCTGATTATGGTGCGGCCTGTTGCGAACAGTGATGTGCTGGGCATGGTGGGAGAAGTAACCGAGGTCAGAGCGGAGATTGTGACGGGTATCCTCGCGATGGGTTACATCCCGGTAATCGCACCTATCGGTGTGGATGGCGGCGGCCAGCGTTACAACATTAATGCGGACACAGCTGCCGGAGCGGTGGCCTCTTTTGTGGGGTCGCCTACAATGATCGTGGTTACGGATGTGCCGGGAATTATGCGTGTGCTGGATGGAGAGAAGGTTGTGCTTCCGTCCGTGACGGTGGCGCAGATTGAGGAACTGATTGCGGACGGTGAAATTTACGGCGGGATGATTCCTAAAGTGCGCGCTGCGATGGACTGCATCCAGGGTGATGTGTCTGAGGTTGTCATTGTAGACGGCAAAGAGCCGAATGTGCTCAGCCGGGTGCTGCAGGGCGAAGAGCTGGGGACGCGGATTGTCCGATAAAATTTATAGAGTCATATAAGGATGTTAGTATCTTGATTTCAGTTACATTGCAGTTGCTTTTGTAAGTACGGTATGAATGGCGCATGGCGGATGTGGCGGTACCAGGTATAGTGGAGAGTAAATTAGAAGCGCTGACGGTAATCCGGCAGCAGCATGGTGGGAGAGTGACTGAGAATGAGTGAGCTTACACAGGCAGATAAGGATTCTTTGACGGGGGCGCCGCAGGAACGTTCTGTGGAAACGAAGGAACAGGGGGCCGCTGCTGCTCCTGCCAAGCTGAGTGCGGTATTCCCGTCATACGCCAGATATGATATTAGTCTGGTTAAGGGTAAGGGAAGCTGGGTGTGGGATGATCAGGGGAACAAATACCTGGATTTCATGTGCGGACTCGCTGTAACCAGCCTAGGCCATGCCCCGGAGAAGGTAGGCGCGAAGCTGAAGGCGCAGATTGATACGCTGTGGCATGTCTCGAACCTGTTCCACATTCCGGGCCAGGACCGGGTTGCTGCGCTGCTTACAGACAACAGCTGTGCGGATCAGGTGTTCTTCTGCAATAGCGGAGCAGAAGCGAATGAAGCAGCGATTAAGCTAGCGCGCCGGTATCACCAGAAGGTAAAAGGTGCGGACCGCTATGAAGTGATCACGTTCGAGCAGTCCTTCCACGGCCGCACACTGGCTACACTGACAGCTACGGGTCAGGCGAAGGTAAAAGAAGGCTTCCTGCCGCTTCCGGCAGGCTTTAAGACTGTGCCTCTGCATGATCTGGAGGCGCTGAAAGCGGCAATTACTGAGCATACGGCAGCAATCATGCTGGAGATGGTTCTGGCTGAGGGCGGTGTAATTGAAGTACAACAGGAATTCCTGGATGCTGTGGTCGCGCTATGCGAAGAACATGGACTGCTGCTGATCGTAGACGAAGTGCAGACCGGCATGGGCCGTACCGGCAAGCTGTTCGCGCATCAGCATTACGGCATTGAGCCGGATATCTTCACCTTGGCCAAAGGCATAGCCAGCGGGTTCCCTGCCGGTGTCATGCTGGGCAAAGGCTACCTGCGTGAGGCCTTCAGCCCGGGCAGCCATGCGACTACCTTCGGCGGCACCCCGCTGGCAGCAGCGGTTATGGAAGCTACGATTGAGACGATGCTGGAAGACGGGCTGGCGCAGCGGGCTGCTGAGATGGGCGATTATCTGACCGGCTTGCTCAGAGAGAAGCTGGCGGACACTTCGTTCGTGAAGGACATCCGCGGCAAAGGCCTGCTGATCGGAATCGAATGTGCAGAACCAGTGGCTGAAATCGTGCTGGCCGGACAGAAACGCGGACTGCTGTTCGTCCAGGCCGGACCGAATGTCGTTCGCCTGCTGCCTAATTTATACGTAACCCATGAGGAGATCGACCAGGCGGTGGACATCCTTTCAGAACTAATTCATACTTATGCTAACAAAGGAAACGGGGAGGCAGATTCATGAGTCAGGGAACAACGGGCGTTACAGAGGCTATCGCCGCACAGCTCAAGGGACGTGATCTTCTGGAGCTGAATGATTACAGCCCGGAGGAAATCACGTATTTGATTGATTTGGCGATAGAGCTGAAGCGCAAAGCTAAGAACGGCGAAGTCTACCAGCCGCTGCTGGGCAAGACAATCGGGCTTATTTTTGAGAAATCCTCAACCCGTACACGCGTATCGTTTGAAGTGGGTATGTATCAGCTGGGCGGCCATGCGCTGTTCCTCAGCAAGAATGACATCCAGCTCGGCCGCGGTGAGACGGTTGGTGATACGGCGCAGGTGATGTCGCGTTATCTGGACGGTATCATGATCCGTACCTTCGGCCATGATAAAGTGGAAGAATTGGCCCGGTATGCATCCGTTCCGGTTATCAACGGCCTGAGCGATCTGGCGCATCCCTGCCAGGTTCTGGCGGATTACCAGACCGTGTACGAGCACAAGGGCAAGCTGAAGGGCTTGAAGCTGGCCTATATCGGCGACGGCAACAACATGGCGCATTCCCTGCTGATCGGTGGTGCCAAGCTGGGCGTGCATGTCTCAATCGCCGGACCGGAAGGATATGAGCCAGACGCGGCTGTAGTGGCCGAGGCGCGCGAGATCGCTAAGGAGACAGGTTCGGTCATCACCGTTACCCGCAGCCCGCAGGAAGCGGTACAGGACGCTGATGTGATCTATACGGATGTATGGGCGAGCATGGGCTTCGAGGCTGAACAGCTGGCGCGTGAAGCGGCGTTCAAGGATTATCAGGTCAATGAGGAACTCGTGAAGGGCGCTAAGAGCGATTACCTGTTCCTGCACTGCCTGCCGGCCCACCGTGAGGAAGAGGTCAGTACGGGCGTCATCGACGGTCCGAACTCCGTTATCTTCGATCAGGCGGAGAACCGCCTGCATGCGCAGAAGGCGCTTATGGCTGCTTTGATGGGCTAACTTATGCCCCGGCAATGGTTTAGAGTACATTTTAGAGAGAAACAGGGGTAACCCTGTTTGGATCTTATCTTATATACAAACCCAAATATAAGATGAACTTAAGTACAGAGCGTTAGATTTCCGGTGCGTAGCAGCGAAGTGAAGTTTGGAACTGTAGGAGCGTCAGCGTCCGCCTTTGTCTCCGGATATTGTCCGCAACAGCGGTATATTCAAAGATATCTGGAGACAACAGCGGCCGGAAGTCCAAACATTCACGCAGCTGCGTCCGGGCACCGGATATCTATAAGCAATGTTTCGAAGTTAATCTTATAACACCCCCCATACTGAAAGGAAGTTGCACCCCCATGGCAAAAGAAAAAATTGTACTCGCCTATTCCGGCGGACTGGATACCTCAGTCATTCTGAAATGGCTGAAAGAAACCTATGACGCGGAGATTATTGCTTTTACAGCCGATATCGGCCAGAAGGAAGAGCTGGACGGCCTGGAGGAAAAAGCGCTGGCGACCGGCGCCTCCAAAGTCTACATCGATGATCTGCGCGACGAATTCGCCAGTGACTTCATCTACCCGATGTTCCAGTCGGGCGCACTCTACGAAGGTCAATATCTGCTGGGCACAAGTATCGCCCGTCCGCTGATCGCTAAGCGTATGGTGGATATCGCCATCGCCGAAGGCGCAACTGCTATTGCTCACGGGGCAACCGGCAAAGGGAATGACCAGGTGCGCTTCGAACTGAACGCCGCAGCCTTGTCCCCAAGCATCAAAGTAATTGCACCTTGGCGTCTGGAAGAGTTCCGCAACCAGTTCCCGGGACGTGCGGAAATGATCGCTTACGCTGAAGCCAACGGCATTCCGGTACAAGCATCAGCAGCGAAGCCGTACTCGATGGACCGTAACCTGCTACATATCAGCTATGAGAGCGGCGTGCTGGAAGATCCTTGGTTTGATCCAAGCGCACCGGAGAACAAAGAAATGTTCCTGCTGTCGAATGCACCGGAAGATGCGCCGGACGAAGCCGAATATCTGGAGCTGGACTTCCTGAAGGGCGACTGTGTAGCGCTGAACGGCGAACCTTTATCCCCGCTGCAAGTCATGGAGAAGCTGAATGAGCTCGGCGGCAAGCATGGCATTGGACGCGTTGATATGGTGGAGAACCGTTTCGTCGGCATGAAGAGCCGCGGCGTGTACGAAACACCGGGCGGAACGATCCTGTTCACCGCTCACCGCAAAATGGAGTCGATCACCATGGACCGTGAAGTGATGAATCTGCGCGACAGTCTGATCACCCGTTACAGCACACTAGTGTACAACGGCTTCTGGTTTGCTCCTGAACGTCTTGCACTCCAGGCTCTGGTAAAGGAAAGCCAGAAGAACGTAACCGGTACTGTACGCGTCAAGCTGTACAAGGGCAACATCATCGGAGCCGGTGTGAAGAGTCCGGTCAGCCTGTACAACCCGGATATCGCTACGATGGAAGCAGATCCTACACAGGCATATGACCAGGGAGATGCAACTGGCTTCATCCGTCTGAACGCTCTGCGTCTGAAGGTATCGGCCGGTGTAGCAGAGTCCAACAAGTAGCAGCATATAGCCGCTTAGCGGTTTTTCAAAATATAAGAATTTATACAGCATCACACAATATAAGCGGACAGAAGAAGGCCGTTCCTCCCATCCGGACAGGGGCGGCCCTTCTAACGTCAACCGAGGAGGAAACAACAGGTGAGTAAGCTGTGGGGCGGACGTTTTACCAAAGGAACGAACAAGCTGGTGGAGGAGTATACGGCTTCCATCGGATTCGACAAGGCACTTGCAGAAGAGGATGTGCAGGGCAGTCTGGCGCATGTCACGATGCTGGGCAAATGCGGGATTCTGCCGCAGGAAGATGTAGATACGATCAAGAACGGATTAAACAAGGTACTGGATAAAGTGCGCGCGGGTGAAATTGTGTTCTCCGTAGCCGATGAAGATATTCATATGAATATTGAAAAGAATCTGATCGAGGAGATCGGCCCGGTCGGCGGCAAGCTGCACACCGGCCGCAGCCGTAACGATCAGGTAGCGACGGACATGCATCTCTACTTGCGTAACCGCGTGGTGGAGCTGGTGGCTCTCCTGCATGAGCTGCAGGACGCGCTGATTGGGCAGGCCAAAGACAATGTAGAGACCATTGTGCCGGGCTACACGCATCTGCAGCGGGCTCAGCCGATTCTATTCGCCCATCATCTGCTGGCCTATGTGTCGATGTTCCGCCGTGATGCGGAGCGCCTGACCGACAGCTACAAGCGGATCAACGTGCTGCCGCTGGGCGCTGGGGCACTGGCGGGAACTACGTTCCCGATTGACCGTCACTTCGTGGCCGAGCAGCTTGGCTTTGGCGGTGTCTATGAGAACAGCCTGGACGCTGTCAGCGACCGTGACTTCATCGTTGAGTTCCTGGCCAATGCTGCGCTGGTGATGACTCACCTGTCCCGGCTCAGCGAAGAGCTGGTGCTGTGGAGCAGCACGGAATTCAGCTTCGTAGAGCTGGACGATGCCTTCTGCACCGGCAGCAGCATCATGCCGCAGAAGAAGAACCCGGATGTGCCGGAGCTTGTACGCGGCAAGACAGGCCGTGTCTACGGCAACCTGATCGGGCTGCTGACCGTGCTCAAATCGCTGCCGCTGGCCTATAACAAGGATATGCAGGAAGACAAGGAAGGCATGTTCGATACGGTAGCCACGCTGACAGGAGCGCTGCAGCTGTTCGCGCCGATGATCTCCACGATGAAGGTGAACAAGACGCGGATGCGCGAAGCCGTCAACACCGACTTCTCCAATGCTACTGATATCGCTGACTTCCTGGTGGGCAAGGGCCTGCCTTTCCGTCAGGCGCATGAAGTTATTGGCAAGACCGTATTGTACTGCATTAACGAAGGCAAATTCCTGCTGGATCTGACCCTGGAGGAATTCAAGCAGTTCTCGCCGCTGTTCGATGATCAGATCTACGCTGTACTGCAGCCGGAGGCTGTTGTGAACGCCCGTAACGTATACGGCGGCACAGCTACTGTTCAGGTGCAGGCAGCCATTGAACGGGCCGAGGCAGCTCTGCTGGCGGCTAATGAATGGGTTGAGCAGCATGGTAATGCTGCTCAATAAGAGCAGCTAAGCTGGCAGCAGATATAGCTGAACATACAAGTGGAAACGGCTTTGCCATCCTTTAATAAGGACGGTATCGTTTCAGCGAGAAAGATAAGGATCATTTATTGTGCAAAGCATATAAATTCTTATCTTTTCAAAAAGACTGTCCTCTACCGCATCGATAGGATGCGGGAGGACAGTCTTTTTTGGCAGGAATGAATAAGTATTATTCACATACGTGGCGGGTACCCGCTTACAAGTCAGCGGACTTTACTTTGCCCAGTGGCAGCCAGTTCAGTACATCACGGATTTTGGTGTCCCAATATCCCCATTCATGCTCGCCCGGCCCTTCCTCATAGGTCAATGACAGCTTGGTCTTGGAGCAGGCCTTACGGAACGTCTGATTGTCCTCATAGAGGAAATCCTCGGTGCCGCAGCATTGGTAGAGAAGGGGCTTCGGCCCTTTGGAGCGGTTCACTTCCTTCAGCAGCCACAGCAGGTCTTCGGGCGTACCTGCAATGTCCTTGTCTCCAAAAATCTGCACATATTCTTTAGTCTTCTGCGAAGGTTCTTCCCCGTTCAAGAAATTATGTGCCATATCCAGGGCGCCGGACAGACTTGCGGCAGCGGCCCAATCTTCAGGCTTGCGCAGCCCCAGCTTTATCGCTCCATAACCGCCCATCGACAGCCCCGCTACGAAGTTATCCTCGCGTTTCGCTGACAACGGGAAGAACGAACGGGCCAGCGCCGGCAGCTCCTCACTGATAAATGTCCAATACTGTCCGCCCGCCGCCATGTCGGTGTAGAAGCTGCGGTGGACCTGAGGCATAACAACGGCAATGCCCATCTGCGCGACATATCGCTCTATCGAGGTCCGGCGCAGCCAGATCGAATCATCATCGGATAAGCCGTGCAGCAAGTATAGCGTAGGGTGAAGATTCCCCCGTGACACGTTGCTCATTCCGATCTGTGTAGTGGTCTGCTGCGGCAGAATCACGGTCATCGAGGTGTTCAGCCCCAGCACTTCCGAATAAAACTTGCATTCGATTAAAGCCATTCGCATATCCCCTTTCAGCCCAAATAATAGCACAGCCGCTAAACGATATAAATTGTAGAAATCTCTAGATTTATTCCCTGCAAGCATTGCTGGTGCCGGAGTTGAAAGAATATAATGGAAGTAGGTAGAAAGATTCAGAGAGACGAAGAATGGTACAGGTCTCAAGACCGATGATTGAATCCAATAGAGCATAGGGAGCGAACAGGATGTCTTGGAAAGACAAGTGGAACCGAAACCGGGAGCGGGGCAAGGAAGAGGGATTTACGCTGATTGAGGTGCTGGCAGCTATCGTTATTTTGTCGATTGTTTCCCTGGTGCTTACCTCCTACTTCACCAATGCGCTATCCTATTCAAAATCGAACCAGAATAAGACGATCATGGTCAATCTGGCGCGTAATGCGCTCTTTTATATGGAGAAGCAGGATTTTGAGAAGCTTGAGCTCTATTTCAGAGGGAAACCCGGATCAGGAGCACAACCTCAGATCATAGGACATCCGGCGATTCAAGCTGCTGGTTGTGTGCCGTTGACACCCACTGTAAGCTGCAGTGTCTATAGTACTGCGGTTAGTGATGTGACTACTTTGGCGAAGGTGCTGAATCCTACTATAAATAACGTCAATTATCATATAGATATTGAATATCAGTCGTCCTTGCATCAAGGGATGATCGGCTCCTCCGATCCGGTTGAGCAAGCCACTGCGGAGTTTCTTTTGCCCGTTCGAATTAAAGTAAAGGATTCAGGCAAGGGTGGGACTAATGTCAAGGAGACAGTTGTGGAGGGGTATATTACCGATGAGAAAATTCGTTGATCTTCTCCGCAGGGAACAGGGATTCACGCTTATTGAACTTATTGCCGCCTTGTCATTGTTCTCCCTGGTATCCGGACTGATCTATGGCGTGATGATGTTTGGTGTGCAGAGTTATCAGAGAGTTACGATGGAGAATACATTAAGGGATGAAAGTGACCTGTTGATGTCTGCTATTATTACTGAAATCTATACCTTTGCTCCAAGTACCGTTCGTTCAGACACGAATCAAACTATTTTTCTGCAGAGAGACAATATCAATGGGGGAACCGATGAGGTGGAAATTGGAATAGCGGGCGGACAGTTGGTGATTAACGAGATTCCGGCATCAAACCCGGCATCCAATCAGGGAACCCCAGATCCTGCAGATTCTCTAGCTACTCCGGTACCAGCGGATACCTACAATACGCGTACTTCGACTGATTCGAAGCTGGGTCCGGCTTCCTCCATCACTCTGGAATGTAGTGCGAATACAATACAGCCATGTGAGAGTGGTTTGTTGAATATTAATCTTTCACTGGTCTTACAACGCGGGGACAATACACGGCAGCTCAATCTTGAGAGCAAATTCGGATTCTAGGGGCGGTGGGCTGAAATGAAATTTAGCAAAAAGAAAAAGGGAAGCTCTTCTCAGTTTGTCGCCAATATAGAGTCGGAACGCGGCTCTGCTCTTGTACTGGTCATGTTCGTGGTGCTGCTCCTTACAATCCTTGGATTGGCGGTTCTTGGTGCAACAGTTGGGGGAGCCCAGCGAAGTGAGACGAGGGAGAATGATGTGCAGTCGCTGCATCTTGCCCAGAAGGGACTTAATGAAGCTGCTGCCTATATCCAATCTGAGCTGCAGGGACTAAAGCTGGAGGATATTGATCCGCAAAGCTTGGGAGATATTCTCGGGAAACTGGATGACAATAAATCGAGCCTGAAAGTAGCTACCGAATTGCAGTCTACCAGTAGCGGTTCGGTTGATGGTATTGAATATGATGATAATAACGATAAAAAGATAGGGAAACAGTCTATTCAATACACGATTACTATTAGTTCCAAGGCTGTGGTTAACGGGGTGGAGCGGACATTGAGGCAGCAGGTTATTATAGACAGCTATCCGGACTTCCTCAAATACGTGTTCGGTTCACAAAAGACGCTTAGACTTAATGGATCGCCCATCCTCAAAGGCAATGTATATGCGGGGGAGAAGCTGCTAGTAACCAATACACCTTGGTACACGTATTTGGGACGGAGATATCCTGAGGTCACCCTTGATTTCCCTAAGGTCACCAGTAATGCTGATGGATCTGCCTTGGGTGAGATACATGTCCAAGCGATGGATAATATTAAATACAAGGAGAACTTCCAGCCGAAGGAAAGTGTTTCATCCGAAGACCAGGAAGATAATATGACTTCTCTGCCAGGAAATGAGACAGCGCGAAATGATATTTTGAATAAGATTCTGCATGTGAATTCGTCTAATATCAAAATCAAAGAGAAAAATAAATTTGTCCAGATTAATGTAGAGGAATCATTCTTCGATAAACTGGCTCAAGGACTAACCCTCTCAAAAGATGATTCTACCCAAAAAACATTAAGAAACAGTATGCGCGCGGAATACAACCAGAGTACCGCTCAATTAAACTCATGGATTATTGGCCGCTCTGAGGTTACACATATTCAAGGAATGCCGGTAGCCCCGGTCAAGGTACTTCCGGATGCTGAGGAAGCTGACATTGAGCAGTACGAAAGGGATTTGAATAATTACAATATGAAACTCCAGCAGTTGGAGACTTTGGATTCCACTATGATCTTTAATGGGAATTTGGTCGTTGATGGTTTAGCCTATAAGAAACTGTTCTATCCGCCGGAAACGTCTACTCAAAATGATCCCAAAAGTGGAGAGTTGCCACGCTGGTTCATAGTAGCCGGGAATTTGGAGATTAATAACTTTACAGCGGATTTTTTACCGGTCCGGGCCAATATATTAGTTACGGGTAATGTGAAAATCAAAGGGAATGTTGAATTCGATTCAACGATGCTGGTGTTGGGAGAGACGACTGTAGAAGATGCCAACATAAAGGGCATACGAAGCAGTAACGGATCGAATAATGAGGAGACTAAAGAACTGGTGCTGATCTCCAAAGGGAAAGTGCTTATAAACCGCCTGCATGCCTTTGCTGTAAACGAACCAAGCGTAGAAGAAACGATGGAAGCATTTTTCTACACAGACTCCAGCGGAGAATTGTATGGTGTAGGTTCTATGTTCCACCTGATAGGCGGGTTTTTCGCCAAAGACAACCTGACAGTTAATGCAGTCACGGGAAAAGTTGTAGAGCCTGATCCACTTACAGGTGGGAGCCTAGTCATTTCACAGACACCTGCACCAGAGCGTTTTGTAATTGATTATAAACCGGATATTTATGAGAATCAGCAGTCCAGCTTACCCAGAGTACAAACCGTTAATGTAAATGTCGGACCTATGCAATTGGTGAACTGAAGATCTGCAATAAAAAAGGAGCCATTTCGCGGCAGTATCAACTGCGCAAAATGGCTCCTTTTAGGTTAGATCTCTTTAATAACGGTCATCCGTATCAAGAGGGTTTACTTTGACAAGAATAGTTGCTTTGATTAACGGATTATTGGCATACTGAACAGTTACCAATGTACTTCCGCTTTTGTGGGCATAAATTTTCCCTCGGTTGCTTGAGTCCACCGGAGTTTGGAAGGAAGCAATACCTGAGAAGGTGCTTTCCCAGTTCAATTGATTTCGTACATCATCCAGAACAATTTCTCTAGGGGAAAACCAGAGAAGCTGGTCTAGATACCTCGAATCTCCGACGTTCATCTCCACTATAGTACCGGTGAACTGCATATCAGTAAGAACCAGTGTTTCAATCTTAATTGGCTTGGTCCTGGTGATACCTCCTGCTGTAACAGAAATAGTAATGTTATCCTTCGGCGCAATGCCTGTTAAATTATACTTTGTGTCATTAGTATCGGTTGATGCTTTAGTAAGACTAGCGAATTGTATACCATCCCCCACGAGATCCCATTTAAATGGGACGATATCCGCATTATTAGGCACAAAATTCTTTAAGTTCAATTCAATAGATTTACCTACAAATACACTGCCGGCACCTTCAATGGTAAAGTCCGTTAAAGGGTTGGTGATGGTAACTATTTTAGAGGCAGGAGTACCAGCCGTATTACTATTGCTGTATGCAGTTACGGTGATGGTGTATTTCCCACTTTGAGACGCATTGAAAGCTCCAATAGGTGAAGCTGGACCCGTCGTTGTCAGGTAATGATTAACCACGTTATCGTCAGCATCTGTAACAGTCCAGCTATAGCTAATCCCCGTCTCAACCGGTTGGCTGGTATATGAAGCTGTGAAGTCTATAGAAGAATTGACGGTTCCCGAATTATCTCCTGTTAGTGTTATCTCGCGTATTGGCTCAGGAGGAGTAAGGGGATTTACAGTAATTGTTGCTGTATTGCTGATAACATTGCTTCCATCTTGGGCTGTAGCTGTGACTTTAGCCTGTCCGGCAGCTATTCCTTTAATCACACCATCACTTGTGAATTCGATGATATTGCTGCCGCTGACGATTGTCCACAGGGGCTTTTTGTTCTTTTCCTCTACATCCGATGGCTCTATCGCCGTCACTAAGGATTGAAGTGATAATGGGCTGTCAACTAATATGGTTTCATCCCGTACAGTTATTTTAGTGATTTCAATAATCACTTCCAGATCAACTCTAGTGAACGTCAGGGTCACACTTATTAATGGAGCCGGTGTAACCGTTGGTGCCACTGTTTGTGTTGCGACAGCAGTAGTAGGTGCAGGCGTAGCTGTAACGGTCGCAGTAGCTACCGGAGTAGCTGTAGGGACTGCCGTTGGGACTGCGGTGGCGGCTGGTAAAGGAAGGGTTCCTTTTAGTGTTGCAAGATGAGCGTTCATTGAACCACCTAGTGTACCAGGAACACTGAACGATTCCACGATAATTGAACCGGTTATGTTCGTGCTGTCAGAGCGCATAATAGCTAACGGTGCAAGGAAATTTCCATAAAAAGTGCCCTCAGTTCTTAATGTGCTTGCATTTGGGAAATTGTAAAGAATATGACTTGAATCAGTTTCGCCAAAATCGTACCAGATATTGGTGAATTGTGGACTATCCCCAATGATATTAACTATGGCAATTGAGCTTTTGGGAATTTTAAACTTCATTCCTCCAGGCTTAATATCATCAGCACTTACTTTGAAAACGTTATAATCGGCACGTTGGCCCTCGAATACAAGCAGGCCGTTCACAGGCTTAGTGCTTACCGCTGGAGAAAGTGTATTCAGATGAACTGATAACGCCTTTAGATATGCAGCTGTTTTATCAAAATTAATAGGATTTCCTTGCTTGATGTCGCCGTGAATATTACTTAAGCTTCTAACATTATTATTGAAATTTCTACCGTAAGTAATATCGGCATTGATTTCAATACCAGTGTCAGAGCCGCTATTGCTGTTATAAGTGAAATCTTGGCCGGCGATCATAATTCCTTTCGGCTTTATAACTACGCCACCAGACTTGTTACCCATAGTGATATCCCAACCTGCAGCAACATTTCCATCTACATTTAGGTTTCCTATGCTAATATCTATATTCTTCAAAGCAAAAATATTAAAATCACCAGCTAGTCCCAATGTAGAACCAGTAGTAGATACTGAAGGATCAAAAGCATCTACTATAGGAACAGGAGTCGGTATAGGCGTCGGCGTTGGTGTTGCTGTTGCTGTTGCCGTTGCGGCAACTGTTGCCACTGCTGTTGGTGAAGCCGTAGCCGTAGTTACAGGTTCAGCAACAGCATGGATTTCATCAAACGTAATGCTGGAATTATCCAGAACATATTTCTGCGCAGCCTTAGGTATGAAGCTTAAGGTGAATTTATATATAAGCGGGTCTACTGTACTGTTAGGGTTGACAGGCTTATAATATTTGACTCCATCTACTGTAGTTAACAAGAACTTGATGTCATCAAAGGTTGCTGTAATAGTGTAACCCTCTGTGAGACTACCAGTTCTGGTGAAACCTTGCGGCAGTGCCTCTTTACTGATTTCAAGATTTGGAGCAAATGTTTCCTCATAGCGCAGATTGGAAATCACCAGGTTGTCTTTCCCTTGATGTGGAGGTTGAACTTCCGTTAATGGTAATGTTTTTGGAGTAATGCTGTAGTCTATCGTTACCGTCTTGTCTCTACCTATTTTGGTAGCAGATTGACTTCGGCTAATCGATAAAGAAGAATCCACCTTCTTTACGGTCAGGGGAATGGTAACTGGCGAAGCGGAAGCACCCTGGTCGTCTTGTGCCGTAATCACAATTTGAATATCCCCGCTCTCAGAAAGCGGATTTCGGAAGGTCTGGGTAATTGTTTCTTCCGATCCTACGCGCCGGTCTTTAATAATATAATCCGGGCTGGTCAGTTCCGTTCCCTTCACAATAAATTTCAGACTGGTAGTCACGCTGCGGTCCTTCAGATCCAAATCGGCTACCGAATAGCTTACAGTCAGCTTATCTTGATAGGATGGGATAACAGTTCCGCTGTCAGGTGCATAAACGGTGATTTTGGGAGCGTGATTGGAACCCATGAATGCTCTATACATAGTATTGACGAATAGTTTTTGTTCCCAAACCGGGAATACTGCCTCGCTGCTTGAAAGACCGGATCCAAAAAGGTGGCCGGTGCCGGAATAGGTTACATTACTTTTGGAGTAAGTGTAGTAGTGGTTCCAGCTATCATCAGGTGTTCGTTGGTCAGTATTACTAGGTTCACTAATAATGTTATACCACGGCACAACTGTCGGATCTTCCAGATCGAGAGTGAAGTACTGGTTATGTGTTTTTGCTACCTTAGGCACATCTATACTGGTCTGTGCACCGTCGCTATTCTGCTGACTCAGGTAAAAAGGATATTGCATAAGCAAGCCATCGTTCACCGGTTTTACTTTGGTTGATGGATTAAGCGCATTATGGCCGAGATTGACAACGGGGTCCTTTTGGCCCGTAATTTCTTTGAAGTTGTTTACCCAGGTATTGGCACCATAAAGGTTAATGACAGTGTCATGTGTGAACATAACGCTTTGGTGGGAGATCCCAATAAAATTTTCCACTGCTTCTATAGATCTAGTCTTCATGATTGCTTTTAAGTAATATTCATCACGGAAACCGAACAATAACATATCATAGACGCCATTGAGGCCATAGTTCTGAGTTTTTGTATAGGTGTTCTCAACATAAGAATTGAATTCATCCATAGTCATAACAGTAATATCTAAAGAATAATCAGTTGAAGCCAGATAATCCTGATTCATGTTTACAGTTTTTTTCAAACTGCTTTCAGGAATAGTACCGGTTCCGGCAGGAGTAACCTGGAGAACCTTTACAACGGTCTTCTCATTCCGGTAACGGATACTTCCGCGTTCGTAATCTTTTAATTGCAGAGTACTGGTAGGATTGCTGATTTCAAGCTTCCAGTACAACAGCCCTGAGAAAGTCCGGGGGAGCGTATACTCCAGTGTTCCGGTTGCTTTGTTCACTTTAACAGAAGCTACAACCTGTTGTTCGCTCATGGCAATGGACTTATCAAGGTTAATGTATAACTTGGCTGTCAAAGGATGATTCTCGAGGTCTATAGTGTTGCCGACGCTGAAGTTGAATTTCAGCTTATCACCTGGAACATAGATTTTTCCGTCTGTGGATGCCGGAACGTAGTTTTTGATCTCACTGCTGTTAGTGATTTCAAGTTGCGGGCGTTGCTTCAGTATGGAACTGTCGGTCTTCAGTCCATTGAAGAAATCAGTCAGTCCATTATCATTCAGAAAAAGAACATTGCTTTTCTTAGCTGTAGAGCTGCGCAAGGGATTGAAAGCTTCATAGAGGATGCCTTTGCTGGCGCCTGACTTCTCCTGATTTAAAAAGGTTTGCTCATGGAAAATTACATACAAGCCCTTATCAATGAAGAGCTTAGTAATATCGTCCGCCCGAAGACGCGTAATATCGTTCTGGACTGCCGAGGTATTCATTGCTTTGGAGCGGACAGAAGGGTCCTTATCCTTAAGATTACCCAGGGTTACGGGACTGTAGGTACCTTTACCTATGTAAATGCCGTCATATTGTCCATCCAGATCATCGCGTAAAGCTACAAATCTCTTCATGCTCATGGTAACGACTGTAAAGTCTGTCAATCCGGTCTTGAGGGAGGATAACTGGCTTGCACCGTCTTCCGTGACTTCAAGCAGGCGAATCGGATAACTGGCCGGGCCAGCGTCAATTTTGGATACCATGCTCCAGACGATACCAGCCATGATCAAAACCAGTGGAAGGCTAAGCATAAGCAGCAGTCTTTTTCGTTTCAAGACCTTCATCGCGATCTCTCCCCAATAGTTATAAATAACACAAAATATGTCATATAAACTTCTATTTTGCCTTATAAAGGCTGCAGTTTAGGTCGGTTTCCGTTGTAAAATTATCCATTCTATGCTATATACATTCTAGGACATATTTAGTAGATAGGCAATTAAAAGATATGCATATTCACCTAGTAAACTGAGACTAAATAACTATAAAATTTAAGATAATTTACAGGTGAATAATCGATACGCTGAGTTCAGAGGGTTAGAGTGATTAGTTTGTACTAAGGTCAAAAATAAAGCGCTCTGGAGTGATACGGATATGGCTATCATGAAGAAGAGACTGGGAGATTTGCTTGTAGAAAACGGGATTATCTCTCAAGAACAGCTTGAAGAAGCGCTAGTGGAGCAACGTAAAACCAAACGCAAGCTGGGGGATCTTCTAATTAATCAAGGGTATATCACTGAGCAACAGCTCATTGAAGTGCTGGAGTTTCAGTTAGGTATTCCCCATGTAAGCCTGTTTAAATATCAAATTGACCCGGCGATCACGCAGATTATCCCTGAGAGTATGGCTAAACGCTATCAAGTGCTCCCTTTCATGAAGGAAGGCAGCAAGCTGATGGTGGCGATGGCAGATCCCTTGGATTATTTCGCCATTGAAGATTTGCGCATGAGCACCGGATTCCGGATTGAACCGGCGATCTCCAGCCGGGACGAGCTGACAAGAGCGATAGCCAGACACTATGGCATGCGGGACTCTATGAGCCAGATGATGGTTGAGCTTCCTACTCAGGAAGAAATAGAAGAAACAGAAATTACGGATGAGGATTCACCGATTGTGCGTCTGGTCAACCAGATGATTCAGCAGGCAGTTTCATTACGGGCTTCGGATATTCATGTCGACCCGGGTGAGAATAATCTCTCCATCCGTTACCGGATTGACGGAACTTTACGTACAGAGCGGATCATTCCTAAGCAAATGCAGGGTTTTATAACCGCAAGACTTAAGATTATGGCCCGCTTAAACATAGCAGAACGGCGATTACCGCAGGATGGCCGGATCAAAATGCAGTTTGACTACAAGATGGTCGATATACGTGTATCTTCGCTCCCAACTATGCATGGCGAGAAGATCGTACTGCGGCTCTTGGATCTAAGTACCGGAGTGAAGTCGGTAGATACCCTGGGATTCAGTGACGGAAACGCGGAAGCCTTCAGAGATATGATCAGCAAGCCGTACGGAATACTCCTGATTACAGGCCCGACGGGCAGCGGTAAATCAACAACCTTATATTCAGCCTTGAGTCAGTTGAACACTGAAAATGCAAATATTATCACAATTGAAGATCCGGTGGAGTATCAGCTTGAAGGCGTTAATCAGGTACATGTGAATCCGGCAATTGGCCTGACCTTCGCAGCAGGCCTCCGTTCCATTCTCCGCCAGGACCCGAATATCGTTATGGTAGGGGAAATACGGGATACGGAAACTGCAGAAATTGCTGTGCGTGCTTCGCTGACAGGACATCTCGTCTTGTCCACATTGCATACAAATGATGCCATCAGTACGATCTCAAGATTGCGTGATATGGGTGTTGAGCCCTATCTGATTGCATCTTCGCTACTGGGGGTTGTCGCTCAGCGGCTGGTACGCAAAATTTGCCCGGATTGCAAAGAGGAGCACAAGCCTACAGAACAGGAAGCAATTATGTTAAGGCGCCATAGTCTGCCTGCTGAGGTGATATACCGCGGGAGAGGCTGTGGTAACTGCAACAATACGGGCTACCGGGGCCGGATTGCCATACATGAGGTGCTGAAGATTAATGATCGTATGCGGCAGTTGATTACCGACTCTGCTTCCATAGAAGAGCTTCGTGCAGCCGGCAGAGAACAGGGAATGGTGCAATTGATGGAGGACGGGTTCATCAAAGTGTCCAAAGGAATTACAACATTGCAGGAAGTAATGCGTGAGACGGTATCGCATTAGTTAGGGGGAGTAAGAATGCCATTATTCAATCGTGATATTGTTCAGCTGCTGCACATGGCCTTTACTTCCAAAGCTTCGGATTTGCACATATCTGTTGGATCGCCACCGGTTATCCGGATAGATGGAATGCTTCATACGCTGGAGGGAGAGAACATCGTCCCCGAAGAATCAGCAAGCATGGCGGACGCTTTGCTTGGCAGCAGCAGGAGTGAAATCTTCCGCGATATTGGAGAAATGGATTTCTCTTACCCTCTGGACAACGGAGTCCGGTATCGTGTCAATGTGTATAGGCAAAGAGGAGAAGTCAGTATAGCAGCGAGGGCAATACCTGTAGAGATTCCAACTCTTGAACAGTTATCATTGCCTCCCATACTCTCCAGTCTCGCTATGAAACCACAGGGTCTAATATTAGTAACGGGTCCCACAGGCAGCGGTAAATCCTCAACACTTGCCGCAATGCTGCATCATATTAACAGGACAGAACGCAAACATATTGTTACTCTGGAAGATCCGATAGAATTCCTGCATACCCACGGCACTTGTCTAATAGATCAGCGTGAGGTAGGAAGTGACACCGGCAGCTTCGCCAGCGGATTACGGGCTGCGCTCCGGCAGGACCCTGATGTGATTCTGGTAGGCGAGATGCGTGATCTGGAGACGATGTCGGCAGCAGTTACGGCTGCGGAGACCGGACACCTTGTGATGGCCACTCTACATACGACAGATGCACCGCAGACGATTGACCGGATTATTGATACGTTTCCAGGCCATCAGCAAGGTCAGATTCGTTCACAGCTGGCCTCGGTTCTGCTGGCGGTACTCTCGCAGCGCCTGTTCCCGCGGGCAGGAGGCCGGGGGCGGCTAAGTGCAACGGAACTGTTAATCAATACTCCGGCTGTGGCTAACCTAATTCGCACGGAAAAGACCCATCAGCTCAAAAATGTGATGCAAACCGGGCGTTCACTCGGAATGCACACGCTTGAAATGAACATCCGCGAACAATTGCAGTACGGGCTTATTAAACCTGAAGCTGCCAAAGCCTATCTCACGGAGGTGGGCAGCTGATGCCGCAATTCGAATATCAGGTTAAGACCCATACAGGGAAGCAATTGAAGGGTAAGCTCACTGCAACAGATAAATCCATAGCGATGGAAGAGCTTCGGAAACGCGGATTGACAGTGTTCTCACTTGTAGAACGCAAAACGACGATTCTGTCTATGGAGATTTATATTGGGAATCCGGTCAAGACGATTCATTTCATAATTTATTGCCGCCAGTTCGCCACGCTAATGCGTGCCGGTGTTTCTATCGTGGATGCCACCCGGATATTAGCGGAGCAGACAGAGAGTAAACCTCTACGCAAGGCATTGCTGGATGTGAATTCCAGTCTGTTAAGGGGGACGGCGTTCTCGCAAGCCATTCAGGACCATAAGAAAATATTCCCGCCGCTCTTCGTCAGTATGATCCGTGCAGGTGAGGAAACAGGAGATCTTGAAGGAACGCTAGAACGGCTTGCGGTGTATTTCGAGAAGCAGCATACAACCACCGAGAAGATCAAATCAGCACTCACCTATCCAATTACAGTTGGAGTTATGGCCATTGCGGCAGTGGTATATCTTCTCTGGGCGATTGTGCCTCAGTTCGTCAGCATGTTTGAGTCCATGGATGCAGAACTGCCCGCTATAACTAAGATGGTACTGGCACTCAGCAAAAGCATTCAAGGACAATGGTATATTTGGTTGCTGGTAATTATTCTGCTTATAACTGCCTATCAGTTTGCTAAACGGACAGAACGTGGTGCGTATGCGCTTGATTATGCAAAGCTCAAGATTCCGGTGTTCGGCAAACTGAATCAAAAGGGCTCCATTGCGCAATTCACGCGAACCTTCTCCTCGTTATATGCCAGCTCAGTGCCTATTCTTCAATCGCTCGCGATTGTGGAAGAAGTGGCGGGTAACCGGGTAATAGGCGGATATATCCGCAAGGCTAGTGATTCTCTGCGCCAGGGTAAGCCGTTATCAGAGCCGTTGAAGAAAGCCTGGGTATTTCCGCCGCTGGTTACGCAGATGATTGCCATCGGTGAAGAGACAGGGGCACTGGATCAGATGCTCTCCAAGGTTGCTGATTTCTATGAAATGGATGTAGAGAATACTGTTGACCGCTTGAAATCGCTCCTTGAGCCGTTGCTGATTGCTTTTCTGGCAGGTGTGGTTGGAATCATAGTAGCAGCCATAATGCTGCCTATGTTCAGTCTTTACAGCAATATGTGAGCCATGTGCTCCTTGCATAGATTGAGAGGGGTGACGCCAAACAGGCGGACCGGGAGCGAAAGCATAAACAGGCTCCTCGACTAGCTGGGATAGGACAAGTACATTTCGATGAGAGTAGTAGGGCAGCAAGAGATTACGGAATTACGGAGTATCGGTCTTATTCACTAACATCATTTATAAGGGGGAAACGGCATGTTGGCACAAGCAATTCGTAAGAAATTGGGCAAGGCGGTTAAAGAGGAAAAAGGGTTTACGTTGATTGAATTATTGGCTGTAATTGTGATTTTGGGGATAATTGCAGTAATAGCATTTCCTTTAATCGGTAAAATAATTACAAATACGGGGAATTCTGCAGACTATGCAACTGCCCGACAAGTATATGATGCTGCAAGATTGTATGTAACGGCTGAGGAGCAGGGAGTTTTCGATACTGATTCAACTACAGCAAATACACTAGTTCAAGTCACAGTAGGTGAAATGCAAACTGCTGGTTATTTAGATACTCCGATTTTTTTGCCGAGTACTAAAGAGGCTATTTTTAGCGGAACGGTTACTTTTACTGATGGGAATTTAACCGGTGATACAGCCGTAGTTTTGACTACAAGAGTTACTGCGAGTGGTACCTCCACAGATACACCGCACAACTTTAATGGTGCTAAAGTGCTGAAATCAAGCAATAAATAAATATATTGATCAAAAAAAGGAATCGGAATTCCCGATTCCTTTTTTAAAATTCACCAGACAGGAACCGTTGAACCATGACGATTTTTCTAGCATGTTACATCACGCTTATCGGTCTGATTCTGGGCTCTTTTTTTAATGTAGTGGCCTTGCGTATACCGGCAGGCGAATCGTTGCTGCGGCCGCCCTCACATTGTCCAAGCTGTAGTACACAACTGAAAGCAAGGGATCTTGTGCCTGTCTTAAGCTATTTGTTCACTCAGGGGAAGTGCCGCCACTGCGGGAGCAGGATATCACCGTTATATATGCTTGGTGAACTAGCTACAGGCTTATTATTTCTATGGATGTACCTGCAATTCGGCCTGACGGGCAAGGGGATTATTGGCTTTCTATTGGTGAGCCTGGCGGTTATTGTGACGGTAGCCGATCTTAAGTTTATGCGGATTCCGAATAAGGTTCTGCTGTTTTTTCTCCCATTACTCTCTCTAGCAGTGCTGCTGTTTCCTGAAACGTCGCTAGTCTCTCATCTGCTGGGAGCGGCGTTGGGTGGTGGTATTCTCCTGTTATTGGCCTTGTTTGGCGGAATGGGCATGGGGGATGTGAAGCTGATGGCATTGCTGGGCTTGGTATTGGGGTTCCCTAATGTCATTCTGGCCTTTCTGATCGCCTGCCTGTTAGGGACGATGGTTGGCGGTACTTTATTGCTTACGGGACGGATCCAGCGCAAGCAGCATATTCCTTTTGGACCATGGCTGGCAGCAGGAGCGCTACTTGCCTTCTCATACGGGTCACATCTTATCAGCGGTTATCTTGCGCTCATTCGTTAGGAGGAACTCTAGAGCATGTTTGGATTAGGTCACAGAGCGGCCGGTATCTCCATTGAGCAGACTGGAATCCGCTATATCAGCTTCAAGAATAACAATAAGCAGGTTCATAAAAAGAAATTCATCTCCCTGCTTCCGGGGATGATTGTAGAGAATCAGATCGCTGACAGGGAGGCTCTGCTTGACCGGTTGAAGCAATGGGTCAAAAATAAGGGCCTGCGCGGCAGTGTAGTGGATCTGTCGATTCCTCCCTCACAAATGATTGTCCGTAAGATGATGATTCCCAGTATCGGCGAAAAACAGATTGACCAGCTTGTGAAGCTGGAGGTTGAAACCGGCCTGCATCTGCCGTTCGAGAATCCGGTATATGATTATGTGATTACCGATCAGGATGAGGGCCAAAGCCAGTTAATCATTTTTGCGGCTCCGCGTAAGGTCGTTCAGGATTATGTGGATGTTCTCGAAGCTGCCGGTCTGCGGATCAGGAGTGTAGAAGTAACAGCCACTGCGCTTGCGCGAAGTATTGTGGCAGGTTATGGACATGAATTCAGTGAGACGATGCTGATTCACCTGGAGCAATCTTTGCTGGATATTTATATGTTCCGCAGTGGTAATCCTGTGTTCATGAGAACCATTAGCCTGGTCGATCTGACGCATGAGCAGCCGCTGAACCTCCAAAAGGAGCTGCCATTCCTGGCTGAATCCGAAGTTGCAGCTGCTTCACAGGAATACCTCTCTACCGAGCAAGTCGTAGAAATAACAGCAGAAATTTCCCGTATGCTCAGCTTCTATCAGTACAGTCTGCATGACGGCTCCACACGTATCACTGAGATGCTGATTACCGGGTCTCCGGAGATGCGGGTTCAGCTGCAGCAGGAACTTCAATTAGCGCTTCCGGAGATGGCAATCGCACCAATCGCAGTGGACCAATTCTCACAAGGGGCGAAGCCGGATAGCAGTCTTAATGATTACAGGATTGCTGCAGGAGCGGCACTGCGTGACAACAAAATCCGCAGCATTAATCTGCTGCCCCGTGAAGACCGTGAGACGATCGTTTTTCCCTATTTCGCTATATCCTTAGCGGCAATATGGATTCTGGGTGTTGCCGGGACAGGCATTCTATATGCATCTGCCCAGGGACAATATACGGAGCGGAGTGAACAGATTCAAGCTTATCAGGACCAGAATGCAATGCTTCAGGCGGAGTTAGCCGGATTAAACAACAGTAATCCATCCTCGGGAAGTCTTGACCGGGCAGCTGTTATTGAAGCGATGTCGGCTAACCGTGCGGATGCCGCTGCCGTCCTTGACGAATTGCAGGCAGGTCTTCCTTATGGTGGAGTAATCAGAGACATTAATTATTCGTACCATGGAGAAATCGCTCTTTCATTGAACTTCACAGCAATGGAGCATAGCACAATTTATTTGACTGCACTCCGTCAGATGTCATTCTCCAAGGGAGCTTCTATTCAGAAGCTGACAGAAGGAACTCAGAATACCGGCAATTCTATCGCCAAATACACTGCTGTCTACAGAGTGGATATGGCACCTGTGGCAGAACTGAATGCAGACGCCCAGGCTCCAGCGGAAGGAGGGACGGATAGCAATGGAACAAATCAATAAATACCGTTCGTCCATCGTACTCGGGTTGCTCGTTTTGTTCCTGATTCTGTTTGCCTTCTATATGTTCGCGATACGCCCGGTGAATAACGACATAGCCCTGCAAGACAATGAGTTCTCGATGCTTCAGCAGGAAAAGGAAATTCTGGCGAATAAGATCAATGAGCTTAAAAGTGCAGAAGCTGGACCGGATTCAAGTGAAGACACTGCCTTGGCAGCAATCCCCCAGGGCGATGACAGCGAAGGGTTGATTCTGGATTTGAAGAGCATTGGCAACAGCTCCCACGCCAGATTGAAGGATATTGGATTCTCGCTAACAGAGACTAATGGAATTAGCGCATGGACGGGGATCCCCCCGGAGGCTACCGGTAGCCTGAAAGAAATTAAAATGGCAGCCATTGTAGAAGGCGGCTATACAGAGATTCACGAATGGTTAAAGCAGCTGCATGACCTTCCGCGTATCATCACTGTAGACTCCTTTTCCTTTCAGCAGCCATACGAATTCCCTACATTGACGAAACCGGGCAGTATTCTGACGGCAAATGTGTCCTTTACCGCTTACTATGAAGCTGAAGCAGCAGCTGCACAGCCTCAGTAATTCAGGCAATACATGCTATATAGTTCCATTTATTCCAGCTCTGGCCCCTATAAACAAGAGGCCGGAGCTTTTTTATGCAGTTTCGGGGTTTAACCGTTTACACCCGGGGGTGGTTTGGGTATTTTAGCTTACGGGCTATCGTAAGTTATATAGTACTTATCGCAGCAGTTGGAGAGAATTAATTCTTCAAATTATAAAACAGGATTACAAGGAGGCGTTCAGGATGAACAAAAAAATGTTGATCGGTTCATTAGCACTATCACTGGGTCTGGTTTCGGCGGGAAGCGGGGCATTCGCGGCTTCGCCGGCGGGAGGAATAGAAGGGGTACGAACAGTAGCGGTGTCTGCGCCCGGCAAGGAGGGTCCGGCTACGATCAATAATCTGACCGAGAAGAGTATTATTCCGCTCATGGTTCACGCGAAGGCAATCTATACGTATGCAAGCCGGGGAGGCAGTGCATTCAATCCAGAGCTGTTTCATTATAATACGGTAGAGTACCGTTACCTTTCCAGTGACCTTGGCAGCAAGCAGCAGCTGATGAACTATATTAAAAGAGCATATACCCACAACGCCGCAGCCTTCTATCTGCAGACACAATTCCTTGAGTACAACGGTAGAATGGCACAGCCTAATGTAGACCTGGGCAACACGCTGGATTACAGCAGAGCCACAGCCCGGATGGTATCAAAAACTGCGCTGACCGCAGTATTCGAGCTCAGTGTACCGCCAGTAGGGACGACTGGTGTTAATGAGAATGTAGTGGTGAAGCTGAAGAAGGTAAGCGGCTACTGGAGAATTGATGTCTCACCGGATACGGTGTTTTAGTACGAAGATGGTAAGGAAATGTGCATAACTTAAGAGGACAGCAGCTCTGCCGCACTCAGTGCAGCAGCTCCGCAGGGTGAAGGATACCGGCAATCCGGCCTTGATCGGTCACGATAATGCAGTCGTTTCTCATCGGTTCGGGACGCTGCATGGCTTCGGCCCAGAGTAATTCTGCAGAGGTGGAGATATCGGCTACCAGAGGCTTGCGGTTCATCAGCTGAGATACAGGTTCGTGGTAGAATCTGTCCATTCCCATCCGTCCTGTAGCCTTGAGGAAGAAACGTTCGCACATAATCAGTCCTACGGGTTCATTGCTGCTGCTGCGGACGACGATGCATTTGGATTCCGGATGCTGGAACAGCACCCTCAGGGTCTCGCGGCAGGTAAGGGAAGGCAGAACAGCCGGAGCTTGGCGGATGATCGCGGACAGGTCGGTTGTTGATGCTGTAGTCATAACATTTCATCCTTTCTGAAGAGGTCTACTTTTACTGTAGCGCGCAATTGTAAATTATAAGGGCTTCCCGGGTAAGCCCTATGTAAAGGATGCCATTATTTATTAAAAAGCATGCTTAAACTACAGTTTGAGTTCCCGCCTAATGTTACGCACGAACGGCTGTGCCTCCCTTTCAACAAGGAGGGCACAGCCGTTTTTACTTGCAGCAGTTTATTGGCCCTTTACCCCGTCTTCAACCAGCTGTCTGCCCGGGGATTCCGGCAGCGTGGATTTGCTCATGCCGCCACGGTTAATGGCAATGACGCGTTTCTGGGCGTAGTAGGTATCGCGCGAAAGTTTCTTCTTCTCCATGGCTTTACCGTCAACATAGCGGGTAATGTAAGTCTCCACTACATAGCCGGTTTTGCCGGATTGCAGTACCCTTGTTCCGCCCTTCGGGAGCGAGGCATCGCTCACATATTTGTCGGCGGGAGGAAGTACCTCCACGGTCCGGGACTCCACGGAATAGGTGACGTTCTTCGGAAAAGTTCCAAACAGCTTGACGGTCAGCGTGCGCCCCTTCACTTCGGATTTAATAATCAGATATTTGCCGGTATTATTACGGAAGCGGAAATTGATATAGCCCTCGGCAAAGGTGGCATCCTGGCCTTTGGGCAGGTAGCTCACCGGAAGAGAGTGGTTGCGCCGTTCGACGATCTCTAGCCCGGAGCGCAGCGCGGCATTATACAGGGTGCTGGAGACCTGGCAGATTCCCCCGCCCGTACCGGGCTGTAGCTTGCCGTTTACAATGACCGGAGCCTCGCGGAAGCCATATTCCGCCTGGGCCTTCTGGATTGCTTTGCCGTAATCGAAAATAGCGCCAGGAGGCAATATGGTCCCGTTGACGGCTTTGGCAGCAGCCTCCACATTGAAGCTGCGCCCGGGCCCGCTGGCCCCGAGGGAGGTGCTGAACTGGGTGATTTTGCGCTCGATGCCCTGATCCTTCAGCTCCTGCAGCGTGATATTCGGCTGCTTGACGGTTAAAGGTACCTCAAGCAGAATGCGTTTATCCTCCTGTGCCCCGTTGCCGGCAAGCCGGGTTGGCAGCGCCGCCTGCAGGGCAAGCTCCAGCGCATGCCAGTCTACCTCGAAGGAGGTAGTTCCGGGAGTATAGACGACCTGGTCATCACTGGTGATCCGCCGCACCGCGTCGACAGGAACGCCGAAGGATTCTTTTTCCCAGGCCGGACTTAGGCTGTTCGCCAGCTGCGAAATTTCCAGATGAATTCCGATATTCCAGTTACCGTTCCAATTGCGCCGGGCCTGTACCCGTTGCATGAGCGGACCGTCCGTCAGCGTCTTCAGTGCACGCCGGAATTCCTGGGCTTCGTAGGTTACCCCCGCTTGCAGCAGTGAGACACTTAGCCCGGTATCTCCCTTTGCCTTCAGAGTGAGCGGGGTAGCTTCCAGAGCCTGAAGTTTTGCCTCCAGCCCGGCCTGCACCTCGGTGATGTCCCGGCCGCTGATATCCCAGCCGGCAATGGCCGTCCCTTTGGGCAGGGTGGTCTGGGTGCCATATAAATGAAACCCTCCGGCAACCAGCGAGCCGGCCAGGACCAGGCCGAAGCCCGCGATGAGGGCAGCGTGTATTTTTTTCATAAGCAATCTCCTTCTGAGGGGGCGGATTTGCGCCGGAAGCAGCGCGGGCCATGGATACAAGTGTTAAGGAACGTCTCGGAATGCCGATATATATAAGAGCTGGAGCTGCAGTTAACCTGATATTTTTATGTATATGTAAGGATTCGGTAAAACTTTCGGGTACTCAAGGAGTTATGGATTTGTTACAATAGATACGCCTGCGATAATAATGCAGTTTATGGAAGCTTCCGCAGTTTGGTGCCCGATTGGGCAGGCCCGCGGAATATGTCAGAATCGGGAAGTGAAAAGATGATCGAGATGCAGGATGTATGGAAGACTTATCCTAACGGAACCCATGCGCTCCAGGGGATATCTGTCAAGATCGACCGTAATGAGTTCGTATACATCGTCGGACCGTCCGGCGCAGGTAAATCAACGTTCATGAAATTAATTTATAGAGAAGAAACACCGACCAAAGGACAGATCTCTGTAGGCGGGTTCAATATAGGTAAGCTCAAGCCCCGCAAGATTCCTTACGTACGCCGCAATATCGGCGTGGTGTTTCAGGATTTCCGCCTGCTGCCGAAGATGACGGCTTATGAGAATGTTGCTTTTGCCATGGAGGTTATTGAGGCCCCGAAGAAGGTTATCAAGAAACGTGTGAATGAAGTGCTCGATCTGGTTGGACTGCGCAGCAAAGCGGGGCGTGAACCCTCGCAGCTCTCAGGGGGAGAGCAGCAGCGGATCGCCATTGCCAGAGCCATTGTTAACAATCCTTCTGTTATTATTGCGGACGAGCCTACGGGCAATCTGGACCCCGAGACCTCATGGGGCATTATGCAGCTGCTGGACGAGATTAATTTTCGCGGAACAACGATCGTAATGGCCACCCACAACAGGGATATTGTCAACAAAATGCGCAAACGGGTGCTGGCTATTGAGAACGGGACGATTGTCAGAGACCAATTGAGAGGGGATTACGGTTATGAGTTTTAAAACCTTCTTGCGGCATGTGCGGGAAGGCTTCAAAAACGTATTCCGCAACGGCTGGATGTCGGTGGCTTCCATCACGTCTATCGTTGTCTCTCTCTTCGTGCTCGGAGTGTTTATATTGCTGGTGCTCAATGTCAATGAAGTAGCGGACAAAGCAGACAGCCAGGTGCAGATCAACGTGCATCTGACGCTGAATACGGACCAGAAAATGCGGGAGAAGCTGGAAAACGAAATCGGCAGTATGCCGGAAGTCAGCAAGGTGGAGTTCGTCTCCAAAGAACAGGGTCTGAAGGAATTCCGTGAAGATATGGGGCCGGATGCCGCCGAGCTCCTGGAAGGTTTCGATGAAGATAATAATCCGCTGCCGGACAAGCTGCTCGTCGAGGTAATTGAGCCGACAACCGTTCCGTTCGTAGCTGAGAAGATAGAAGCACTGAATAAGACCCACGAAGAGCAGCCGATCTACAAAGTGAATTATGGCAAAGGCTCGGTGGAGACCTTGTTCAAAGTGACTAAGGCTGTACGCAATATCGGTTTTATTTTTGTGGCAGGTCTGGCGCTGATGTCGATGTTCCTGATCTCGAATACCATCCGGGTAACGATTCTCGCCCGCCGCAAGGAAATCGGCATTATGAAGCTCGTAGGAGCGACGAATTATTTTATCCGCTGGCCGTTCTTTATTGAAGGAGCACTCATCGGGCTGATCGGTTCGCTGGTTACTTCGGGTGCATTGTATGTCGGCTATAGCAGTCTGGTGTCTTCCGTGCAGGGAGATCCGATGCTGGGGCTGCAGCTGATTCCGTTTGAGGATATCTGGCTGTTCCTGTGCGGGCTGCTGGTTGGCCTCGGTGTATTGATTGGCGTGTGGGGAAGTACCGTGTCGATCCGCAAGTTCTTGAAGGTATAGCATAGATAAAATTCACATTTGAACAAAGGACGGGGAGTGCGATTTGAAGAAGATTGTCGCCGGAATAGCCGTAATGTTACTGGCTGTCACAATGTTCGGGCCCTCTGACGGATATGCGAAGAAAACAAGTGTTGCCGAGATTGACAAGCAGCTGAAGCAGCTGCAGCAGGAGGTCCAGGCGGCCAAGGCGGCGCAGGAGAAGGCGGCATCCCGCAATCAGGAAGCGCAGCACTATAAGAATAAGACCACGCTGAATCTCCAGTATGTGCTGGACCAGATTGATCAGGTGAAGGGTGAGATGACGACCATTTCCGGTAAAATCGCCAGTACGGAGGAGTCGCTTAATGTGACGGCAACTGAACTGGACGACGCAGAGGCACGTGTAGCTTCCCGCGAAAAGCTGCTGGAATCGCGTGTCCGCCTGATGTACACGGATGGTGCAGTCTCTTACCTGGATGTGCTGCTGTCTTCAACCAGCTTCTCGGATTTCCTCGACCGGGCCGATTCCCTTAAGATGATCGTGGATCAGGACCAGGATCTGCTGGTGCAGCATAAGCTGGACAAGCAGACGGTCATCGCGAAGAAGCAGGAGCTGGAGGGCCAATACGCCCAGGCTAAGCAGCTGTATACCGATCTAGAATCCCAGCGCAGTGTTCTGAAGGAGAAGGAAGCGGAGAAGCAGGAGCTTATCGCCTACTACGATGAAGAGATTCAAGAGGCTGAGGTGATCTCCGAAGAGCAGAATGCCAAGCTGGTGCAGCTGGCCAGCAACCGTTCTGCCCTGGAAGAGCAGAAGGACAAGATTAAGGCTGAGGAAGCTGCCCGCCGGGCAGCGGCCGCCAAAGCTGAAGCGGCACGCCGGGCAGCAGCTGCTGCAGCCAAAGCCGCCAAGGCCGCCAAATCTGCGAGCAGCGGCGGAAGCTCCATTGCCAGCGTAGAGGAATACGCCGGCGGAAACGGGCCGTTCCTGCTGCCGGTAGGCTCGGCGCGTGTCTCCTCGCCATATGGTGTCCGCACACATCCGGTTACGGGTGAAGTCGGCAAAATGCATACCGGTGTCGACTTCGCAGTTCCGCAGGGTACGAATATCCATGCGGCGGATTCCGGTACCGTCCTGGTGGCGGAATGGTGGAGTGGCTACGGCTATTGTGTAATCATTGACCATGGCGGCGGTGTATGGACGCTGTACGGCCATATCCGTGAAGGCGGGATCCGGGTGAAAGTGGGAGACCGGGTAGAACGCGGACAGACGATTGCCGAATCCGGTGCCACCGGACGCGTAACCGGCCCGCATCTGCATTTCGAAGTGCGGGTCGACGGCAAGACGGTTAATCCTATGCCTTATCTGTAAATTTAAGCTCTAATAAATATAATTTCATTCAGCGGCATATACTGGAAGAGATGCCGTTTCTGATGGAACGGACCCTTGCGGGTGAGAAGATGGACAAGAAGGGACGGTGGGAACATCATGTTAAAGAAGAGTACCGCGGCCTTTATGATCGTCGCCGCGCTGCTGTGCGGCAGCCTGCTGACCCTGGGCGTGACCGGCTATGCGCATGTATTCGGACAAGCTGCAGGTGAAGGAATTGCGACGGTCCTGCAGACAACCGGGCTGCAAGACAAGGAATCCAAGAAGCTAGGTACCGCCCTCAGCCTGATTGAGAGCAATTATTATGAGACCGTGGACCGCGAGAAGCTGATCGACGGGGCTGTCAACGGTATGATGGAAGCACTGGGCGACCCTTATTCCAACTATATGGGCAAGGAAACGGCAGAAAGATTCGAAGAGAGTATCGAAGGCTCCTTCTCGGGCATCGGTGCTGAAGTTTCCTCGGATAACGGGAAGGTCGTTGTAGTCTCGCCAATCAAAGGTTCACCGGCAGAGAAGGCCGGCATTCAGGCCAAGGATGTAATCCTCTCCGTGAATGGCGAGTCGCTGGAGGGGCTGGAGCTTAATGATGCTGTAGCTAAGATCCGCGGCCCTAAGGGAAGCGATGCAACCCTGAAGATTCAGCGTACCGGAACTGCAGAGCCGCTGGAATTCGTCATTACCCGCGATGATGTGAGACTGGAAACGGTCTATGCTACGATGGAGAAGGACAATATCGGTGTGATTGAGGTTACTCAATTCTCACAGAACACTGCGAAGCGGTTCGAGGAAGAACTGACCAAGCTGGAAACGCAAGGCATGAAGGGACTTGTTATTGATGTCCGCAATGACCCCGGCGGTGTACTGCCGGTTGTTATTGAGATGGCTGAGCAGTTTGTACCGGCCGGCAAAGCCATCGTGCAGGTGGAAGACAAAAACAAACAGCGCGAGGTCAGCACCTCCAAGGGCTCCAGTAAAAAGTATCCGGTAGTTGTGCTGATGAACAAAGGCAGCGCGAGCGCTTCGGAGATCATGGCAGGAGCACTGCAGCAATCTGCGGGTGCCAAGCTGATCGGTGAGGACTCGTTCGGCAAAGGCACCGTCCAGACCAGCTTCGAAGAGCAACTCGGTGACGGCAGTCTGCTGAAAATTACGATTGCCAAGTGGCTGACACCAGACGGCACCTGGATCCACGGCAAGGGCATCAAGCCGGATATTGCGGTCGCCCAGCCGGATTACTTCTCGGTGGCACCGATTAATAAGAGTGTAACGCTGCAATATAATATGAACAGCACGGATGTCAAAAGCGCACAGACGATGCTGGATGGTCTGGGTTATAAGCCGGGCCGCAAGGACGGGTATTTCGATGCCGGCACCAAGGAAGCGGTCAAGAAATTCCAGAGCGCCTCGAAGCTGAAGGCGACAGGCGTGATTGATGCCAAGACTGCTGAAGCACTGGAGCTGTCGCTCATCAAGGTCATTCAGGACCCGGCCAACGACAATCAGCGGAATAAGGGTATCGAAGAGATCCGGAAGGAAATCAAGGCTACGGCGTCGAACAAGTAAGAAGGCTGATTCCAGCCTTCTTTTTTTATCAAAAGATAAGAATGTATATGCTTCGCGTAATAAATTATCCTTATCTTTCTCGCAGAAACGGAAACCATCTCTTAGAGGATGGTGTAGCCGTTTCTACTTACCCGGACGAAAAGGAGTGTGACGAACGGTTTGAATGTGATGCCGGAACTGCTGGCTAGCTGGGGTACAGCGGTTATTCATCTGCTGATTCAGCCTTATTACTATATCGCTCTTGTATTTATTGCACTGTATTACCGCAGGCAGGTAGCGCTGGAGCGGAAGCTCATTCACGTGAAGCTGCACAGCTGGGGCCGGGAAACGTGGCGGACCGTGTGGACCGGCGGGGTTGCGGGACTTGTTGTTTCCTTAGCAGCTGTAGCCTTGGGTATCTCTTTATCATATACGGCTGTAGCCTGCATCTGGGTGGTCAGTCTGGTATTAATGCTATTTCGTGTGCGCTATTTATGCTTTGCGTATTCTATAGGTATTCTGGGAGTTGCCCAGTTTGTTCTTTCGTTCTTTCCGGATACGCTGCAGAGCGGAGCCGCAGGAACTATTGCCGGCGGGCTGCGGGAGATGGATATCCCCGCGCTGCTGGTGCTGGCCGCGCTGCTCCATCTGGCCGAAGCGCTGCTGGCGCGCTGGCAGGGTACCAGGCTGGCGACCCCGCTCTTCCTTGCCGGCAAGCGCGGCAAGGTGGTCGGCGGCTACCAGCTGCAGGCCTTCTGGCCGCTGCCGCTGTTCCTGCTGATTCCCCCGGGTGCGGGAATCGGCGAGCTGCCCTGGCATCCGCTGCTGGGCGGGGGCCTGGGCCTGGTCTCACTGCCGGTCATCATCGGCTTCAGCGAGATGACCCAGGGCATGCTGCCCGGACGCAAGGCGGCGCGCACTTCAGGACGGCTGCTGGTATACAGCATCGTCCTGCTGGGCTTAAGCCTGCTTGCGGACTGGTGGAGCCCGCTGACCGTTGTCGCGGCGCTC
Source organism: Paenibacillus borealis (assembly GCF_000758665.1). Classification (NCBI taxonomy): domain Bacteria; kingdom Bacillati; phylum Bacillota; class Bacilli; order Caryophanales; family Paenibacillaceae; genus Paenibacillus; species Paenibacillus borealis. Next base: position 7,522,208 of record NZ_CP009285.1, on the reverse strand, counting down.
AGTGCAGTGCTCCTGCACGAAGGGTTAAGCTGGTACAGCGCTCTGGAGGAGCGCAGTATCAGTCCCATCTTCGTGCATCCCCCGGCCGGCCGCAAGGTGCTGGCCGTGCTGCAAGGCAGCCCCGCGCAGGAGCTGGGCATCCTGCCCGGCGAGATCCTTTTGAAGGTCAACGGGGTCCTGTTGACCGGCGCGGCGCAGCTGCATGAGGCGCTGCGCATGAACCCGGCGTTCTGCAAGCTGGAGGTGCTGAACCGCGAAGGCGAGAGCAAATACCTCCAACGCGCAATCTATGATGGCGATCACCATCAGCTCGGCATCATTCTGGTGCCGGAGCCGGACGGAAGCGTGACCGCGGAGGCCAAGCCGTCCAGCATCTTCAGCATCATCGGGATGCAGACGGGAGTCCGCCCGCGGGGGCTTACACCCGGGCGGCGCGGCCGGAAGAAGCCTGCCGCTTCTGCGGAGGCTAAACAGAAATCTGCCGGAGTCTGACGGAATTACTTAACCTGTAACAGTTGAAAGGCCAGTTCCCTGATTACCATCCGGGGTACTGGCCTTTTTTGTGGGAATTTGAGTATTTGCTTGCTTCATTATGCAACTTGAAGGTTCCACCGTCCCACCAACCAGCCAAGCAGACAGAAATCCTGCACAAAATACAACAATGTACGCTCAGCACCCGCCAATCCGGCAGAAATCTTGCAAAAAATACAACAATGTGCGCTCACCACCCGCCAATCCGGCAGAAATCTTGCAAAAAATACAACAATGTGCGCTCAGCACCCGCCAATCCGGCGGAAATCCTGCATAAAGTACAACAATGTGCTGCGGCAACCCAAAAACCGGCCAACACGCACCCTATGGGTTATTCCAAATCGAATATTGATTGGATTAAAGGAGAATTCGGCTTATTGCCAACCCGTACCTCTACCGCTTCCCCTGCTGACTCTTCAAATAGAGAATAGCGATCTGTGTCCGGTCCCGCAGCCCGAGCTTGCTGAGGATATCGGTAATATAGTTTTTGACCGTGCCTTCGCTTAGGAACAGCTTCCCGGCAATTTCTTTATTGGTAAGTCCCTCTGCAATCGAGGACACTATCGTCAGCTCTGCTTTGGTCAGCCCGTAGCAATCCAGAGCCTGGCCATAAGCGGGTTCCTGACGCGGGGACGGCTGGAGGAAGCCGGCCAGCTTGCGGGCGATATCGGGATGGATGAGCATGTTCCCTTCATATACTGTCTTGATGCCCTGGATGATCCGGTCCGGCGGTATATTCTTGAGCAGATAACCGCTGGCTCCGTTACGCAGCGCTTCAATGATATATTCATCATCATCGAAGGTGGTCAGCATCAGAACGGCTACCTGCGGATAAGCTTCTTTGATCAGGCGTGTGCCTTCCACGCCGCCGCAGCCCGGCATCCGGATATCCATGAGTGCGACATCAGCCATTCCGTCTGGCGCCCCCAGCAAAGAGAGAGCTTCCAAGCCATCCCCTGCCGTACCGGTAACCTCAATCTCAGGGTCCAGCCCGACCAGCACCTTCAAGCTCTCACGGATAAAAGAGTCGTCGTCCACGATCATTACTTTAATCATCCTAAGCTTAGCTCCTTCACACAATATAATTGGGGCTTTAGCAGCCCATTTCATCTAGAAGCTCTCACCTTGCCTGTACACAGGCAACCGGGTAATAACTGTGAACTGCGGCAGAGGCCGCAGCTCTAAGGCTCCGCCGATCAGGACGGTACGTTCCAACATACCTGTTAGCCCCATCCCTCCGCCGCTTTGCAGTTTATGCAAAGCCGCTTCTTCGGGCTGCCTGCCGTTATTTCCTGCCTCCATCATGACCTCGTGGTCCCTATATGATAAGGTAATCCAGACAAAGTCCGCCTTGCCGTGCCGCAGCGCGTTGGTGATGGCTTCCCGGGCATTTTTGTAGAGCACGACCTGAATGCTCGGATAGAGCGGATAGGGTATTCCGTGAACCGTATAAGAGGTGGTGACACCGGTGTCACGGCCAACCTCCTCCAGCAGCCGGTCGAGCGCATAGGCTCCTTCGAGCTGCGGTGTGTAGTTAATCCGCTGTAGCGCAGCCCGCATATCGTCCATGCTGGCCGAGAGCTGGTCACGGATCTGATTCATCATTTGCAGTCCTGTTTCGGGAGCGGCGGGCAGCGTATGGATGGCAGCTTCTGTCATCATTTTGACCCGGATCAGCCGGTGTCCGATATCATCATGCAACTGGCGCGCGATCCGGACCCGTTCTTCCGCTTGCGCGGCGACCTCTACCTGCGAGGTGAACTGGAGCAGCCGGGAGCGGGCTTCTTCGAGCTCGAAATGTTTCTTGCGCAGCTCATCGTAAAGGAACAAGGTATCTGCGCGGCCGCGTCCTGTACGGATCAGCAGTACATTCAGCGCGGCAGCCAGCAGAAAGGTGAGATTCATGAACGCCTGCACAGCAGGGGCAGCACTCCTAAAGGCAGCATTCAGCAGCAGCAGGTGGATGCAGAAGAAGGCGATGGCCGTGTGCTTGTGCTGAAGCCGGGAATAGGACAATACCGCCGACAGGGCCGGGAAAATCATCAGCGTGCTGTAATGGTAACATAGCCAGGCTGTAACGATTAGCTCAAGGCCTCCGGTAAGCAGAGAAATAGGCTTCGGCAGCTTTGTGCCCAGCGTGGCAATTAAGAGCAGCAGGAGGAAATGCAGAGTGAACTTTTCATAGTCGGCGTATTCATAGACATAGATAGATAGTACTGCAGGAATGATAATGAGACCGTAACGCAGCATATTCAGTTCTCTGGTCAAATAAGGTCATCCTTTTTGTCAGTAAAGTATCCTTCAATAACTTCTCAGCTATCTCCATCTTAGCATAAGAGCGCCATCGTTCAGGAGATGACTTTGGTCACCTCTAAAATGATGACCTTCTGTACCTCCGGCCGTACTCCCGCTGCGCTACAATGAGCATATGAGAACTAAGGGAACAGGAGCGATGGCAAATGGCACTTGTGGTTTTAAACGATGTAGTCAAACGGTATGACAGCAAACTGATTGTGGATCATGTGAATTTCAGCATACAGGAAGGTGAAATCTTCGGCTTGCTTGGTCCGAACGGTGCCGGGAAAAGTACGACAATCAGCATGATTTGCGGACTGCTTAAGGCCGACAGCGGCGAGATTAACATCGACGGACTGTCCGCGAAGGAGAAACCGCTGGAGGTCAAGAAGCGCATTGGGCTTGTTCCCCAGGAGCTGGCCTTATACGAAAATATGTCGGCGACAGATAACATAAGCTTCTTCGGGAAACTGTATGGCCTGCGCGGCAAGCTGCTGAAGGAACGGATTCAGGAGGCGCTGGAGTTCACAGGCCTCAGTGACCGGGCCAAGGATAAACCGTCCACCTTCTCGGGAGGAATGAAGCGGCGCCTCAATATTGCCTGTGCCATCATGCACCGGCCGCGCCTGATCATTATGGATGAGCCGACGGTCGGCATCGATCCGCAGTCCCGCAATCACATTCTCGAATCGGTCAAAACACTGAATAAGCTGGGTTCAACGATTGTTTATACCAGCCACTATATGGAGGAGGTAGCAGCGGTCTGTGACCGGGTGGCCATTATGGATAAGGGCCATATTATAGCCTGCGGCACAGAAAGCGAGCTGCGCGAACGGGTAGCCCATGAGGAGAAAATAGTGGTGAAAGCGGCGAATATTACTCCCGCTCTAATTAACGAGCTTCGCCAGCATCCGCGGATCAGCCGGGTGGAAGTTGTGCAGGATGCTGTAGAGATGTATCTGCCTTCTTCACAAAGTGAGCTGCAGGATATTCTGTTTATTTTCGCCAAGCATGAAGGGGTGATCGCTTCCCTTAACATAGAAGAGCCGGATCTGGAGACGTTATTCCTCAGTCTGACCGGTCGGACATTGCGGGATTAGAGGGAGGAGGACAGCAATATGAACACCTGGAATATTATGATTCATGAACTGCGCAGATTGTTCCGCTCACGTTCGATGCTGCTTAATATGTTTCTGCTGCCGCTGGTGCTGATCTTTCTTCTGGGTGCTTCGCTCTCCGGGGTGGTAGGTGTGAAGGAAGGCGATGAGATAGAGCCTGTGAGGGTAGCAATTGTGAATTCTACAGACGGAGGAGCAGAGGCTTCTGCAATGGTTACCGCTTTTCTGGAGGCTCCGGAAGTTAAGGATGTAATCATCGCCCAAAAGGCAGAGAGCAGGGAGGCGGCTGAAAGCGGGCTGCGCACAGGCAAATATGCTTATGCGGTTATTGTTCCTTCAGATTTTGACAGCGAGGTGCAGCGCGGAGAGAGCGCTCAGCTGGAGTTCATTCTGGGCAAGAATCATACCGATAATCTGGTGGCGGGAACGGCTTTTGATAATTTTCTCAATACGCTTAATTACAAGCAGTCGGCAGCGGTTACGCTTGGGCCGGAAGCCCTTGCAGTTACTCCGGTATCAGCTGAGACAGAAGCAGTGGTGCTGGGTGATCTCAACAATGGCGGTAAAACCTATACGGCCTCCCAGTTCTACGCTGCTTCCATGCTGATGATGTTTCTCCTGTACAGCGGGCTGACAGTAACGGGGTCTCTCTTCAGTGAAAAGGAAAACCATACCCTCTTCCGGATCAATTCGATGCCCGTAAAGAGCTCAGAGCTATTCATCGGCAAAATGCTAGGGGTAGGCCTGGTCAGTATTCTTCAGTGTCTGGCCATTATTCTGCTGTCCGACTGGCTGTTCGGGGTCTATTGGGGCAACCGTCCGGGACTGCTGCTGCTGTTCTGTCTGCTGATGATTATCGCTTCCATGACATTGTCCATAGTGTTCTGCCTGTTCAGCAAGACAGCGACAAGTGCAACGAATATTATTAATGTCCTGACCGTAGTGATGACCTTTGCCAGTGGCGGCATGGCTCCACTTCCGGATTCCTGGGTGAACAGCATCGGTGCATTCACAGTCAACCACTGGGCGCAGCAGGCCATTATCCGCATGATGCTGCATTCCGGCCTGAAGCAGATTCTGCCGAACTTATGGGTGATGTGTCTGATTTGTGCGGTTCTGTTGTGCGTAATGACTGTCTCATACCGGAAGGTGGGCTATCATGAATAAAATAATAACCATTGCCTGGAATATGATCCGGCGAAGCATTGGCTCTGTCAAAGGGATACTGATATTTATTCTGCTGCCCAGTGTTGTGGTTGCAGGGATCATTTCGCTTACCGGAGGCGTTGTAGATGGTCCGGCAACCGTATTGTATGCCAATATGGATACAGGTGCAGCCGGAAAGCACCTGCTTGCCGAACTGGAGAAGACCGGTGATTACAAGTTCGAGCCGCGCAGTGATGAGGCGGCATTAAAGGAAGCGACGATTGGCCAGGAGGGTACGGCAGGACTGTGGATTCCGGCAGAATATTCAGCCGCGCTGATTGCAGGTCAGCAGCCGCAGATTAGTATCTATGAGCTCCGGGCAAGTGAAAGCTCGATTGTCCTTAAGATGAAGGTCAATACCATCGCCGGAAACATGGCTGAAGCTGCGCATGCCGTTGCTGCGCTAAGCGGCGGCGCAGCCGCAGCAGATCAGCAGGCACAGTTCACCGCTGTGCTGGAGCAGGCGGAGCAGCATAATGTGGGGAGTACACGTACGGACTATGATTTATATCCGCGGGAGACACTGGGTGTAATCACGGGTCTGACACTGATGTTCCTGATGGCGCTGGTAACTAGCTCCGTCTCCCTGATAACTGATGACCGCAGAGGGCGCACGATGATGCGGATGTTCAGCGCTCCGGTCCGTTCTTACGAGATTGCGCTCGGGAATTTTCTCGGCAGCTTCCTCGTGGGGATCATTCAGATCGTTGTGGTGCTCTCGCTTGGGAAATGGGTGCTGCGCTACGATTATGAGATGCCGATGTTTCTCTACTTCCTGGTTCTGGCCGCATTCATGCTGGTATCCATGGGAATTGCCAGTTCGGTAGCGGGGCTGATCCGTAATCCCCGCAATGCCGGTATGCTCAATGCACTTATTCTTACACCGACCTGCATGCTCGGCGGCTGCTTCTGGCCGATCTCCATCATGCCGGATTATATGCAGAAGGCGGCTAATTTCACGCCGCAGAAATGGGCTATCCAGGCGGTAGATATCGCCGCAACCGGCGGCGGCTGGAACGAGCTGTGGCTGCCTTTTGCGATATTAGGTCTGATGGCCGCAGTCCTGCTGACGATTGGTTCAACCATTCTCCGTCCGAATGAAGCTGGGATCAGTTCTTGAGCTCATACATGCGCGGCGGTTTACAGCCATTATCATTAAAGCTATACTAGAGATAATAGTTTGAACCGAACTGAATATTTATGTGTTTTTAGGAGGAGCCTGTCACCAAGGGCTCCTCTTTGTCTTTTTTAGGGACCCAATACAGAGTAAAGGGAGTAGAATGCATCATGGAATTCATCTTATATTTGCTGCTGATTCTGTTATTCACCAAACTGGCGGGGGAACTGTCCGTGAGGCTGGGGCAGCCTGCTGTTCTCGGCAAGCTGATTGTTGGTATACTGCTGGGACCGGCGGTGCTGGGCTGGGTGCAGGATGGGGAGTTTATTCATTACATGTCGGAGATTGGTGTGCTGCTGCTGATGTTCATCGCCGGACTGGAGACGGACCTCGACCAGCTGCGCAAGAACTGGAAGTCTGCCTTTGCGGTAGCGGTTGGCGGTATTATCCTGCCTTTTGCGGGCGGATATGCCATCGGGGAATGGTTCGGCTTCGCGTATCATAACGCGCTGTTCCTGGGGGTGATTCTGAGCGCTACTTCAGTCAGTATCTCCGTTCAGGTGCTCAAGGAGATGAACCGGCTGAATACGCCGGAAGGCTCCACAATTCTGGGTGCGGCGGTTGTCGACGATATTCTTGTAGTAGTTCTGCTCGCGGTGCTGATGAGCTTCTTTGGTACGGGCGATGATATTTCGATAAGTCTGCTGATCGGTAAAAAACTGCTGTTCTTCGCCGTTGCCGTCCTCGCCGGCTGGCTGGTTGTCCCCCGGGCGATGCGCTGGCTGGCTCCGCTGCGGGTGACCGAAGCGACGATCACGGCAGCGCTGGTGATTCTGTTCGGATATGCTTATTTCGCTGAAATGATGGGGATGGCCGGGATTATCGGCGCGTTTGCCGCCGGGATTGCTATTGCGCAGACCTCCTTCAAGCATGTAGTGGAATCCAAAGTGGAGCCGATTGCTTACTCGCTGTTTGTGCCGGTCTTTTTTGTCAGCATCGGTCTCAGTGTCAGCTTTGAGGGCCTCGGCAGCCAGATCGGATTCATGGTGGTGTTGTCGCTGGTCGCCATTCTGGCTAAGCTGCTTGGCGGCGGAATCGGCGCACGCCTTACCGGCTTCAATACCCGCTCGTCACTGGTGATTGGTACGGGAATGATCTCCAGAGGCGAGGTCGCCCTGATCATTGCAGCCACGGGCTTAGAGAGCGGGCTGCTGCTGCCGCAATATTTCACCGGCGTTATCATTGCCGTAATTATCACCACATTGGTGACACCGCCGCTGCTTAAGGTTGCATTCCGGTAGTAGTAGCTCTATAAAATATCCGGGTTTCAGGCTGTCCTCTACAGGGCAGCTTTTTTGTGTTCGTTTGAAATCGCCAGATGGGATGCCGCTCCTGCATGGATGTACCTCTGGAAGGAGGAGCGACCCGCCTTAAGACCGAGAGTGAAACCCTCCGCCGGACCGTTTTGACATCAGTCAAAAGCTTCTACACTTAAGCAAGAATCTGCGGCTCATACATAAGTGAACAGACATACAGTGTTCGATACTTTTGAAGGATGGAAGGGGTAAAAGAAATGACATGGCTCGCGAAATGGTCGTTTGGCAATAAGGGGGCAGTCGGGCTGCTGGTGGTTATGGCACTTGTAGTCGGAATCCTGAGTTATACCACGCTGCCGATGGAATTCATGCCGGAGGCGGATAATCCTCAGGTAACTGTTGCAGTTCTGGGACCCGGCCAGGATGCGCACGCGATGGAGACGCAAGTGACGAAGCCGATTGAGGCTGCGACCTCACTGGTGAAAGGCAAGACAGAGCAGATGTCCACTTCCGCTGACGGCTATGCCAAGGTAGATATTTATTTTGACGGCAAAACCAATATGAAGGAAGCGGCACAGGAGGTTGAGAAGGCAGTAAATGCCCTGCAGTTTCCGCAAGGCGTGATGGACCCGTTCATCATTCAGCTGAATACTTCGATGATCCCTGTGTCTCAGGTGACTGTAGCGTTCGATGAAGGGCTCACCAAGGAGAACCTGGAGATTGCCGAGAACAAGATCCTGCCCGAAATGCAGAAAATTGATGGTGTGGCGAGCGTAGCCCTCTACGGCAAAACGTCTCCGCAGGTCCGGGTGAGGCTTGATCCGGCAGCAATGGCGGCGAAAGGCGTAAGCACGGCGCAGGTGATGGGACTGCTTCAGGGCCGCAGCGTATCGGCATCTGTAGGCGAGCAGACGATTGGCGGCCAGACGGGCAACGTGAACGTGGTTTCGTCCATTGAGAGTGTCGATACGCTTAAGAAGCTGCCGGTGACAGCGGGAGTCACACTGGGTGATATTGCTGCTGTCGAGCCCAAGCTGGACCAGGAAAGCGTCAGCCGCTCGAACGGCAAGGATGTGCTGTTCCTCATCATCACCAAAGAAGCAAGTGCCAACGCGGTGGATGTGGGCGACAAGGTGCGCAGTACAGCAGAGGAGCTTAGCTCCAGCGTCAAAAATGCCGAGGTATCCATGATCTTCAGCACTTCGGATATGGTTGTAACATCGGTGAACAGCATGCTGCGTGAGGTGCTGCTCGGTGCTTTGTTTGCTACGATTGTGATCCTGATCTTCCTGCGCAACGTCCGGGCAACGCTGATTACGGCGATTTCCATTCCGCTATCACTGGCGGTTACCTTGTATCTGCTGAAGGTATCCGGCATAACGCTTAATATAGTCACACTGGGCGGTGTAGCGGTTGCGGTTGGACGGCTGGTCGATGACAGCATCGTGGTCATTGAGAACATTTACCGGCGGATGCAAAAAGAGAGCTTGTCCCGTGAGATGGTAGTCAGCGCAACCGGGGAGGTTGCCCGGGCAATAACTACCTCCACGATTGCAACGGTAGCAGTATTCCTGCCGATGGGTCTGCTGCGCGGCGGGCTGCAAGCCTTCCTGCTGCCGTTTGCCCTGACGGTCACTTACTCACTGCTGACCTCGCTTATAGTTGCGTTAACAGTAGTACCGCTACTCAGCTCCTGGCTGCTGAAGGGCTCCTCCTTGAAGGAGCATGAGCCTTCCCGCAAATTCAGCCGCTTCCTGGAATGGAATCTGCAGCGGAAGTGGGTTACGTTATCCCTCGGACTGCTGTTGCTTGTAGGTTCCATTGGCGCCTATGTCGTTATGCCCAAAGGTGCACTGGATGCTACAGATGCCAGCACGGTAACCGTTCAGCTGGTCTATCCGAATAATGTTCCGGTCTCAGAGGTGCTGGAGAACGGCAAGCAGCTGGAAGCTGAGCTGATGAAGCAGCCGCAGGCAGAAATCGTCATTATGCAATCCGGCAACAGCGCGGACTCGGCACAGTGGGGCAGTGTGGTGTCGCTGACCCAAGTGGATTATACCGTCATGATGAAGGAAGAGGCCGATGCGCAGGTATTCATGGACCATATCCGCAGCCTGCAGTCTTCTTATGACGGAGCTACGTTGACTGTGGGGGCAGCCAGTATGATGGGCGCAAGCTCAACCAGTGAATACATTGATATTGTGGGCGAAGATCTTCAGGCCATCAATACGGTTGCCAAGGAAGTGGCTGCCAAAGTAAAAACGATCGAAGGCGTAGGGAAGGTAGCCAGTAACATGGAGGATACCAAGCCGGTATTTGCCTTCAAGGTAGATCCGGCTGTCGCAAATGCCCAGGAAATCTCCATGCAGCTTAGTGCGATGCTCAATCCGGTTCCGCTGGGTCAGATCGGGCTGGATGGCTCCCCTGCTGCAGTAGTGCTGGAGCCAGTGGTCCAGCCTGCATCGCAGCAGGATCTGCAGAAGATCACCATCATGACTTCTGCAGGTCCGCAGCTGCTGTCACAAGTGGCAGAGCTTACGGTCACCGACCAGCCGGCAATGCTGTATCATAAAGACGGCAAGCCATATGTACGGATTACCGCAGAAGCAGATCCGAAGCGGGTCTCGGAGATCGGCGCGGATATTAAAACAGAGACTGACAGCATTACCTTGCCAGAGGGAGTAACCCTGTTAGCCGGTGGTGCCTCGGCCGATCAGGCCGGAGATTTCAGCGACCTGGGCATGACCGCGTTGATCTCGATCGGACTGGTATACCTGATCATGGTATTGACCTTCAAGACACTGCGCGCGCCTCTGGCGATCATGTTCTCCCTGCCGCTTGCGGCGATAGGAGCCATCGTAGCCCTGCTGATCTCGGGTATCACCCCTGACTTTACCGCATTATTCGGGGCACTGATGCTCATCGGTATTGTGGTTACCAATGCGATCGTGCTGATCGACCGCATTAAGCATAATGAGGAGCAGATGACAGTCCGCGAAGCCATTCTAGAAGCAGCGGGCACGCGGATGCGGCCGATTCTGATGACGGCCATCGCTACCGTCTGCGCCATGCTGCCGCTGCTGTTCGGGCAAGCCGAGCAGGGCAGCATCGTCTCGCAGAGTCTGGCCATTGTAGTTATGGGCGGTCTGACGGCGGCAACCCTGTTAACTCTGATCGTAGTTCCGGCAATCTATGAGCTGCTCTATTTCCGCAAATCATCCAAAGAACGCAAGAAGGCTGCCGCAGCGCCGGCTTCGGCTGAGCTGCCCGGCTAAATACGGGATGAGGCTTTGGGAAGAAGAGAGCGAGATGGAAGAGAGGATAGCAACAGCACAGCTGGAAGTAGTAATTTAGGAGCAGGAATAAGAACCGCTATGAGCGGAATAAGTGCAGTCATGAGAGCAATGCGGGATTGTCCGCACTGCTCTTCGCTGTCTGCCGGGGCAGTGGAGTCTTCCTCGTCAGTTTCTTCTATAACCAAACCGCACTTACGACTATAACCAAACAAGCGGACGGTTGATCGCCAGCGGGGTGGGACATGGGAAATCGTTCAATTTCTCATACCTGATGCATTGCTGGCAGGGTTGAGAATCTCAAGCTCACACCATGTAGGCAAAAATGTTGTACGTTTTACAACTTTGACTTAAGGATACCCGTGTGTTTAGGAAGATTGTTGTATGAAATGCAAGAATTGTTTGGCTAAGCCGCCTAGATGAAGAGGAATGTTGTGTTTTGTACAACAATTTTGGATTATGGCTGTTTTGATGAGGGAATTGTTGTATTTTGGGCAGGATTTTTGCGAAATGCGATATTAGCAGCCGGGCACTCTGCTTGAATTGCAGGTTGTCTGCTACGAGACCCTCACTTAAGCTCAAACTAACTAAGTACTAACTGTAATTGATACAACTAAACCGGGCTATTATTGCGCATGAGGAGTATAGAGATAGTAGTTACTATTTTTTAATGAGTAGAAGACAAGATTTAAATTTGTGAGAGGGTATATAAATATATAATTGGAAGTACTTGTGATGTTACACAGAGAGGGTGAGTTCAATCAGATCTAAAGCAACAACGCTGGCAGCGGGCGCGATCCTGTCATTCGGTCTGCTGCTGGGATGCAACAACCAAGAAGCTCCCGACACAGCTGCTCCAACGGCAGCAGTAACTCCGTCTGCTTCTGCTATACCTTCTGCACCTGCACCTTCGGATTTATCTGCCCCAACGGCAACAGCAGCGATTCCGGCAAGTACTGGGGGGATAACCAGCCAGTTCCCCCTGGAGGGTCTGGCCAGCTCAGTGCAGATTGACTCCGTTAATGATAAGGGGACCATCCGGGCGAGAGCAGCTACGGAGCGGGGTGAGCTGCTGATGATCTCCAGCGGTCCGGAAGAGCGGGGGCATCTGAATGTCTCCAGCAATGACGGTGTGGAAGGTGATCAGACCTATCAGGCGGATTACTCCATCGTCTACAGGGAGAATAATCAAGATCAGGAGTTATGGACTCTGCCTGCTTTCTTATTCGTGCAGCCTTCAGACCGTATCCTGGAGTTCGATAAGATCAGTTTCAAGGATGCAGATGTATATCTGCTTACTCCCCAGTATAAATCGGGGCATGGTCTGGTAGCTTATGCTTTCGCCATCAACAAGCTGAGCGGAGAGGCATTCCCGCTATTCTTCGCACAGGAGGATACCTCCTCACAGGTCAACCTTGTCTATTCCGAATTGCAGCCGGCACCTGCCAACGACAATGAACGCTTGATTGTGTACCCGCCGGTTGGCGCTGGTGGCGATCCCGAACTGGAGCCGCATGTATACGAATTAGATCTGGACAAGCGGCGTTTTGTTGCACAGTAGGCAAAGTGGAAAATACTATCAGTATGCACAAAGAAACCTCCCTATTGAACCGGTTGCTAGCACTTCCAGTACACCAAAAAGGAGGTTTCTTCTTTTGTTCTTTTAATGTTGTAAACCCGATTCCCGCTTAAACAGCGGAGCGGACGGAACGATTGTGGAAAAGCGGCAGCGGTCGCCTTTGTGTCCGGATTTTTACCGATAAGGTAAAATCAAAAAAATCTGGACACAACAGCGATTGGAACAACGTTCCGTTTGCGGAGCGTCCATCAATGAACTACCACTGATCCTACTCCAAAAATAGACTTTTTATAACTTAACGGACGTTCAATTCCCCGTACTCTCATACTTAGACAATCCATACCGGAAGATACCATAAGCCGCAGCCGCACTTCCTATTGCCGCAACAGGGGCGAGCAGCCACCAGCCGGACCATCCGCTTTTGCCGAAAATATAGGTTGCCGGATAAAAGCTGATGAACGCATAGGGCAGCACAGTAGAAATAAAGATGCGGATCGCCTGAGGGAACAGGGTAATCGGATATTTGGCCAGATCGGACAGGTTATGCACCATCAGCGGGAAGGCATTTCCCGCATTGCGGATCCAGAAGGCGGCGGAATTCCCGGCGAGGTTGATCGATACCCGGATGATGACCGCAGTAATAAACAGCAGGATCAGAATGGCGGCTTTGCCCGGCGTCCAGTGAATCGGGCTATGCACCAGCGACTGCCAGACGATCACTCCGCCAATCAGCAGATTGCCGAGTCCGTTAATACCGATCCCTGTACAGAACACCTGAAGGACAACGGGCACAGGCCGCAGTAAATAACGGTCCAGCTCACCCATGTTGACCAGCCGCCCGAGCCGCCAGGTCCCTTCGAAGAACAAGGAGCCGATGCCCTCTGTCAGGAAGATCATAGCGTACATAAACGTAACTTCCCAGAACCTCCAGCCGTTAATATCCGGAATCCGGTCATAGATTACCCAGAGGAAGACAAACCCCAGAATCTGCGTCAAGGCGGCAGAACACATCAAAATATAGAAGTCCTTATTATATTCCAAAATCGCTTTTAGCTGCTGCACATACAGCCGCTTGTACAGGTAGAGCATTTGGGACATTTTCATTCTGCGGCCTCCTCCAGCCTTAGCCTCCATGGATAGTTACCTGGCGTACCGCCCAGTTCCACATTGCCCTGCCGGCAATCCAGAGTGCTGCCCCCCAGAAAAGTTGGATACCGATCAGCCGCAGACTCTCCCCGGTATCCGCCTGCTGCAGAAAGATCATCGATGGCGTATGAATGATAGCCTGGAAGGGCAGCAGCAGAGCCAGCTTTTCCAGCCAGTCCGGGAAGAAGGCGAGGGGCACCAAAGCTCCGGACAGGAGATTGGTCAATGCTATCCGTGTCCAGACGATGCCCATCGATCCGGTGGACCAGAAGCATAAAAGTGCCGCAAGATAGACAACGCCGAATTTCACCACGATTGCACCGAGCAGACTGACTACGAACAAAATATAGACAGGGAGCGAACCCGGAAAGGTGACTCCGGTCAGGAAGGTGGCGAACAGGATCAGCAGCACCGTACTCATGCCGCCTTCGAGCAGGCTCGAACCCAAGGTTTCGGCGAACCTTGCGGTCTGGAAATCAATCGGCTTCAGCAGGTCCACAGCGACGCTGCCGTCCAGGATTTTGCCGGAAATAGCGGATTCCGAATACCAGGACAACACGGAGTTGGCCAGGAAGGTAACCAGCAGATAGGTTTTCATCTGGTCCCAGGAATAGCCGCCTACCACCTCCCGCCCGCTGTAAATGCCCTGCCACAGAAAGTAGATGGCCAGCAGATTGATAGAGTTCGCCAGAAAGGTAATGATGTAAGAAATCCGGTAGGCCAAAACCTTTTGCAGGGAGCGGTTCGCGATACTTCTGTACATTTTAAACTGGGCAGCCGTCATCATCGTGTATAAGCCTCCTTATTTCCCGGTTCCGTTCAGATCCAGATTGCCGTCATAGACGGCCTTGATGACCTGCTCAATATTAGTATCTTCCATCCGGAAGTCGACCACTTCGCCATATCTCATCACCCGGCCCACCACTTCACTGGCGGTATATTCGTACCGGTCAAAAGAGACCGAGAATTCCTGCGCGCTCTGCTGCGCAAGCTTCATTCCGGGTGTCTGCGCGAGCTGCGCGTATAACTCCGGCATCGGGGATCCGACCTGAAAGAAGATGACACGGTTTTTGGCAAAACGGGCCTTGACCTCGCTCAGGCTGCCGTCATAAATAATCGCCCCGTGGTCGATGATAATCAGCCTTTTGCACAGATCCTCAATATCCCCCAGATCATGGGTGGTCAGCATGACCGTAGTGTTCTGTTCCTGGTTGATCTGTTTGATGAACTCGCGGATTTTCTGTTTCACGGATACATCGAGGCCGATGGTCGGCTCATCCAGATACAGAATCGGCGGATTATGCAGCAGGGCTGCGGCCAGATCGGCACGCATGCGCTGACCCAGGGAGAGCTTCCGGGCTGAGAGATGTATGAACTCGCTCATCCCCAGCATTTCAATGAACAGCTCCATATTCGTCTTGTAGACAGCGTCGGGAATCTGATAAATATCCTTCAGCAGCGAGAAAGACTCGACAATCGGGATATCCCACCACAGCTGGGTACGCTGGCCGAACACGGCGCCAATCTGGGCGGCATTGTCCATTCTTTTTTTGTACGGATTGATACCGTTTACAGAAACAGTGCCGGCTGAAGGCATGAGGATTCCGGTCAGCATCTTAATCGTGGTCGATTTGCCTGCACCGTTCGGGCCCACGTAGGCTACCGTCTCGCCAGCTTCTACACTCAGATCCAGCGGCTTCACCGCCACCTTCTCAATATGCCGGGGGAGGAACACGTGTTTAACCGCCCCCTTAAGGCCCGGCTCCTTCACAGCCTGCATAAAGGACTTGCTCAGCCCTCTGGCTTCAATAATACTCAAGGCTAACCCTCCTGTAATTCACTTTGAAAGCGTGTTCGTATTTTCGCAGCAGATGAAATTTGTGAATCCCAATCTATGTAAAAGACGTATGAATAAATATATCACCGCGGCAATGTCGAAAACTATCATAATCCATCGAATGAATATATTTATTTAGATTATTATGGCGAATGATGCTGCAAAAAAGCGGCTACCCTGGTTAACTAGACTAACCGGGATTTGCCGCTTCGTTCGAGAATGGCTTTGAGGAGTAACCCTATTAACAGTGGCAGCACCAGCTGAACTTCCACTCTCCAGTCTACAGCGTAAAGGTCTACAAGGTTGATCTGCTTCAATAGAACATAGACCACGTTGTACATCAGGAAGGAGCAGCTGACGGTGAGCAGGGGGATTAGGGCCAGATGGCTTTTGGAGCGGAGCAGCCGGTAACCCAAGAAGAGCAATAGTGTATGGCTTATCATGATCGCCAGTGCATAATTACTGCCGAAGCGCATGAATGATACCAAGGCGGTCGCCAGATTCAAAGCTGCCGAGATATAGCCGATGCGAAGCAAAGTAGAACCTCCTTGCTGAAACGGTACTATCTTTATTAAAGGACAGCAGGGCCGTTTCCACTTGTAATGTTTGATTGCAGATTTCTCTATTTTATAGCGCTTGCAGGTTCATTTACAGGTCCAATGCTGAATGTTCTATATTCGGTGATTGTATGTTATAATACTTTCTTTTAAAATCGGTTATATAATAATTGGTAAAAATGGAGGTGGATCGTCCTGAGAATCTTTGAACAATCTAGAGCCTGGAGTGTGCCCGGAGATTTGGAAGCACAGCAGCTTGAAGCTTTCCGGCCGCTTGATGCAGAGCAAATC
Organism: Paenibacillus borealis; assembly: GCF_000758665.1. Classification (NCBI taxonomy): domain Bacteria; kingdom Bacillati; phylum Bacillota; class Bacilli; order Caryophanales; family Paenibacillaceae; genus Paenibacillus; species Paenibacillus borealis. Next base: position 7,505,922 of record NZ_CP009285.1, on the reverse strand, counting down.
GAATTAAATAGCGGGCAGTCCGGGGTTTCTTATCCAGAAGAATCCAAAGAGCATATCTATCATAGAGCCATGATATCTTCCATCCGCAGTGAAATGAATAAATTAAGCCAGCTGCTCTCCATTCCTTATGTCGTATTTCTGACGGACAGGGCGGGAACCATTCTGGAGCTGGTTTGTTCTTCTCCGGTGACCCGGGAAGAGATGGATCAGGCGGAGCTGCGTCCGGGGGTCAGCTTATCCAGGCAGCGCTCGGGAATGAATGCTGTATCCTTGGCTATGGAGATGAATCGCATCGGCGTAGTGAGAGGGGCGGAACATTCCGACCAGACCTTCCAGAATTGGAACTGTGTATGTGCTCCGCTGCAGGACGATGATACTGTCTATGGATATGTGGACATTTCTTTTAATAGAGGAGAACCGATTGAATTCGCCATTCCGTTCGTGCAGCAGATTGCCGAGAATGTTATGGAGAAGTGGATGGAGAAGAACCCGGAGATGCAGCAGTACCGGCTGGAAGCCACTCTACAGGATTATAAGCTGACGGCGCGGGAGCAGGATGTAGCAAGGCTGTGGTTACTCGAGAAAAGCGCGCTGCACATCGGGAGTGATCTGGGCATCAGTGAAGGTACGGTGCGCAACATGCTGAAGAGTATCTACAGCAAAATGCGGGTGAATGACCGCTTTCAATTCGTCAAAAGGCTTACGCCATAGACGGCGCGCTGAGCCCATATATACATAAGAATAGCCGGGCAGGGATACTAGCGTATCGCTTGCCCGGCTATTTATATGCAGCTTATTTCCGGAGTACTTAGCCGCAGGAGCAGTTCAGTACCGGCTTCCGCGCGGCCTGGGTCTCATCCAGACGGCTGATCTCTGTGGTATGCGGTGCATTAATCACGACCTCAGGTGTCTCCTGCGCTTCCTTAACAATCTGAATCATCGTCTCAATGAAGCCGTCGAGGGTTTCCTTGCTTTCGGTTTCGGTCGGTTCAATCATCATGCATTCCTCTACAGTCAGTGGGAAGTACACAGTCGGCGGATGGTAGCCGAAGTCGAGCAGCCGTTTGGCCACATCCAGCGTGCGCACGCCGTATTGCTTCAGATTTCTGCCGGACATGACGAATTCATGCTTGCAGATGCCCGGGAACGGAATTTCGAAATAAGGCGCCAGCCGGTGCATCATATAGTTGGCGTTCAGCACAGCGTTCTCGGATACCTCGCGCAGCCCGTCCGGACCGTAGGTGCGGATATAAGCGTAAGCGCGGACGAGAATACCGAAGTTGCCATAGAAAGCTTTGACGCGGCCGATAGACTCCGGTCCGCCCGAGTCGAGCGAGAAGCTGCCGTCTTCGTTCTGCACCACCGACGGCTGCGGCAGGAACGGGATCAGCTTCGCCTTCACGCCGACCGGTCCGGCTCCCGGACCGCCGCCGCCGTGCGGAGTACTCATCGTCTTGTGCAGGTTGAGATGGACCACATCGAAGCCCATATCGCCCGGGCGGGTGATGCCCATGATGGCGTTGGAGTTCGCTCCGTCATAATAGAGCAGTCCGCCGGCTTCATGGACAATTGCAGCGATCTCTGCGATCTGCGTCTCGAACAGTCCGAGTGTACTCGGGTTCGTGAGCATCAGCGCGGCGGTGTCGCTGCCGACAGCGGCCTTCAGTGCTTCAAGGTCGACCATTCCCTTATCATTGGAAGGGATGGTGACGGTGTCGAGTCCGGCTGCAGCGGCGCTGGCCGGGTTGGTACCGTGCGAGGAATCCGGCACGATGACCTTAGTGCGGACTTCGCCGCGGCTCTCATGGTAGGCGCGGATCATCATAAGGCCGGTCCATTCGCCATGGGCACCGGCGGCAGGCTGCAGGGAGACGGCATCCATGCCGGTCAGTCCGGCGAGATCCTTTTGCAGTGTATACATCAGTTCAAGTGCACCCTGGATGCTCTCTTCCGGCTGGTACGGATGGATCTTGGAGAGGCCGGTGAAGCGGGCGACATCTTCATTGATCTTCGGATTATATTTCATCGTGCAGGAGCCTAGCGGATAGAAGCCGTTATCGACCCCGAAGTTACGCCGGGACAAGGCAGTATAATGGCGGATAACATCCACTTCGGATACTTCCGGCAGTACTACCGCCTCGCTGCGGAGCAAGCCTTCGGGAATCAGTGAGCTGATGCTCTCTTCCTGCGGCACATCACATAGAGGCAATGAGTAAGCCGAGCGGCCGGGACGGCTTAATTCAAAGATCAGGGTTTGTTCCGGTTTCATATACAGCCCTCCAGTGCAGTGGCGAATTCGTCAATTTCGGTTTTGCTTCTTTTCTCAGTCACGGCAACCAGCATATGTCCGGCCAGCTCTGGATAATCACGGCCCAGATCATAGCCGCCCAGATAACCTTCCTTCAGCAGCTTGGAGTTCACTTCGCTGACACTGCTGCCTTCCGGGAGCTTCAGGACAAATTCATTGAAGAACGGGGCGGTGAAGACGCGCTCTGCACCGGTGATTTCAGCCAGCCGTCCGGCAGCATAATGGCTCTTGCGGATGTTCAGCTCGCCAACCTCACGCATGCCCTCCTTGCCCATGACGGACAAGTAGACGGAAGCGCATAACGCCAGCAGCGCCTGGTTGGAGCAGATGTTCGAAGTCGCCTTCTCGCGGCGGATATGCTGCTCGCGCGCCTGCAGGGTCAAGACGAAGCCGCGCTTGCCGTTACGGTCAACGGTCTGGCCGACGATCCGGCCCGGCATGCGGCGCATCAGCGGTTCAGCAACCGCGAAGAATCCGCAGGTTGGTCCACCAAGCGATGCGGAGATACCTAGCGGCTGCGCATCACCGACTACAATGTCAGCGCCTAGCTTGCCCGGCGTTTCCAGAACGCCGAGTGCAATGGGGTTCGCGCTGACAACAAGGAGGCCTTTGACCGCATGGATCAGCGGCTCAATCTGGCGCAGATCCTCAATGCCGCCGAAGAAGTTGGGCGACTGAACCAGAACGGCAGCAGTATCGGCATCAATGGCCTCAGCCAGCTTGGCAAGATCGGTAACCCCGTCCTTATAATCGATTTCCACGATTTGCAGGCCCCAGGCATTGGCGGAAGTGCGCAGTACCTGGCGGGCTTCCGGGTGAACTGTACGGGAGACAATCAGCTTCTTGCGTTTGGTGGCGCCTGCGGCAAGCACGGCTGCTTCGGAGAAGGCCGTTGCGCCGTCATACATACTGGCATTAGCGACCTTCATGCCGGTCAGCTCACAGATATAGGACTGGAATTCGAAGATTGCCTGAAGCTCTCCCTGGCTGATTTCCGGCTGATAAGGGGTGTAGGCGGTATAGAATTCCGAACGGGAAATAATATGGTTAATGACAACCGGAATGTGGTGATCATAGAGTCCGGCACCGAGGAAGCTGGCGTGGGTATCAAAGTCGGCATTTTTGTCAGCCAGACCCTTCATATGGCGCAGCAGCGCATATTCGTCCAGCGGACCGGACATTGGCATCGTTCCCTGGTAGCGGACAGACTGCGGGATATCTGCGAACAGCTCATCGATAGATTGAATTCCTACAGTTTCCATCATCTCTGCGCGGTCTTGCTCCGTCATAGGCAGATAGCGGTGCTTCATTACGGCTTCACTCCTTGGCTCTTTTTGTAGAACGGTGCTTTGATCACGGCAGCCTTCAGCTGCTTGCCGCGGATCTCCACATACACCTCTGTGCCGATTTCAGTATAGGCAGCATCCAGCAGGGCAAGTCCGAGATTCCGTTTCAGCGTTGGGGATTGGGTGCCGGTTGTGACTTCACCGATCTTCACACCGTCTGCATATACAGGATAATGGGAGCGGGGAATCCCGCGGTCGATCATTTCAAGTCCTACCAGGCGGCGCGGCAGGCCGGCTTCCTTCTGCTTCAGCAGGGCATCACGGCCGATGAAATCCGCTTTGTCCAGCTTCACGAAGAACTGGACACCCGCTTCGAGCGGGGTAATATCCGCCGAGAGCTCCTGGCCGTACAGCGGCAGCTTGGCTTCGAAGCGAAGCGTGTCGCGTGCGCCGAGTCCGGCTGGAGTCAGGCCATGCGGTGCGCCTGCGGCTAGCAGACCGTTCCAGAGTGCAGCCGCTGTGTGGGCGGGGGCGTACAGCTCGAAGCCGTCCTCACCGGTATAGCCGGTGCGGGAGAGCAGTACAGATACGCCGCAGACCTCGGCGTGTTCGATGAAGTGGAAGGGCTTCAGCTCTGCGAGCGGGGCAGAGGTCACTTCGGCCAGAATCGTCTCAGCCAGCGGACCCTGCAGCGCGAGCAGCAGCGTCTCATCCGAGACATTCTTCAGGCTGACACCGCTGAATTCAGCGGTGAGATGCTCCTGCAGCCACTGGAAGTCCTTGTCGATATTGGATGCGTTCACGACGAGCATGTAGCGTTCATGGCCCAGGCGGTACACCAGCAGATCGTCAACCACTCCGCCGCCCGGATAGAGCATCAGGGTATACTGCGCCGCGCCGTCTGCAAGGCGGCTGACATCATTGGTGGTCATCTGCTGCAGGAAGGCTTCAGCGCCGTTTCCGTCAACCATGAATTCCCCCATATGCGATACATCGAACAGTCCGGCCTGCTGGCGGACCGCTTCATGCTCCTTAACGATGCCTGTAAACTGCACCGGCAGCTCCCAGCCGCCGAAATCAATGCATCTGGACTCCGCATAAGCGGCATAGAGATCATAAAAAGGCGTTCTTCTCAAAGACTCCATCTTGTCACTCCCTTGGTCTGATTACATGAGAAAAAGGACAGGCGAAAGCCATTATGCACGAGTCGCATAAATTGACTTTCGCTCTGTCCTTTGTACCTGAGAGTTACCCTGCTATCCTGCCCGCAGGTTTCCCCGTTGGTGATCCGTTTCCTGCATTGCAGGCTGTGGATGCTCTCCAGAGATGCGTCCGGCAAAGGTCCTTTTGCCTGAGAGATTCACCCATCCCGGGCTTACTCCTTCGGCGCTGTCCCCTGAGGGTCAGTCTCTCCCTATGCCATCATTCGCAAACGATATGTTTTTCTACTGACTCCATTAAACCGGGTTTACAAGCACGCTGTCAATCAAAAAACGTCAAAAAGATGACAAATTTAATTTTCCTGTCAGTTATATTGACATTAGGCAAGGTCATAACTTAGGCTATAACTAAATTTAGAACTCCAAATGTGGAAAAGAGGCGGCTTGGAAATGAGTGAAGTGTTGGACAACCTGCTATACAGCGAAGAGCATGAATGGGCACAGCAGGGTGAAGGACGCGTAGTACGTGTGGGGATTACGGATCATGCGCAGCATTTATTGGGCGACATCGTGTTTGTAGAGTTTCCGGAAGTCGGTGCAGCCATTTCCGCAGGCGACAGCGTAGGCAGCATTGAGTCCGTTAAGACAGTGTCAGAGCTGTACTCGCCGGTATCCGGCAAGGTTACCAAGATCAACGACGCACTCGAATCCAGCCCGGAACTGATCAACGACCAGCCTTACGGCGGGGGATGGATTTTTGAGCTGGAGCTAGATGTTGAGTTCGCGGATGCAGTGTCGGGCCTGCTGGATGCGGCTGCTTATAAGGAATTGGTTGGGGAATAGTTTCAAGCGTTTATGTACTCGGATTTTAGAATAAATGGTTTAACTGGATGTACTAACCGGCTAAAAACGGCAGGCTTCTCTTGTTACATTAGATGTCACTAATGTGAGAGGTCTGTCTTTTTGTCTTTACGTATCATTCCGGAAAGCTAAGCAGCCCCGGATAAATGCTGGGAGCCAAGTGCCAAAGGGCGGGCAATAGAGCCAGGCCAGCAACGGCAAAGATAAGGCACAGCAATAGAAACCGGTATCTTTTTCTGGGACGGGCATTGGGTTTGAGCACGAAGTAATACACACCAGCCGAATAAAACGGGAAAAGCACCACGGCAGACATACCCATACAAACCAGAAATGTGGATTCTCCGGCGGAGGAAGGGATCATGGCTTCCGGGTTATAGACCGGATTAATCTGCAGGAAGAGGATAACAAACGTCAAGTAAGCAAAGAGCAGAAGGAGCGGGAAGCAGCGGATACGTCCATCCTCGGACAACCCGTACAGCATCCACCAGACCCCGAGCCAAGGCAAGGCAAAGGCTGCGCCGGCCATGAGGAAGTCAATGCCTATATACATTAGTTTATCGGGTGGATAAACATGAGCCAAGTCCCCCCAGAAGTAATTGGAGGAGAAGAACATCATGAATACAGATAATAAACCAATGAAGAAGGTAATTATTCCCTGAGCAAAAACAATCATGATCAGCGAAACCAGCTGCCGCAGAAAATAGAGAAAACGGGTGGCATCCGGTGTCGTTCCGTTTGTAGTCTGCATAGCGTTCAATCTCCTTATATTAGCAAATGGTTGCCGTGCCTTCTCATCTGCTGATCTCTGAGCTGATTCGCTTGCGGATACGTGTTATTCTTCCTCCTGAAGCTGCCGCAGGACAATAAGTTCGACCCGGCGGTTCTTTTGCCGTCCTTCAACGGTAGCGTTATTGTAGGCAGGTCTGGTATCCGCGTAGCCGGCATATTGGAAAGTATCGGGGCTAAGCCCCTCGTTATCCAGGAAGAAGCGCAGGACGGACAATGCCCGGGCGCCGGATAGCTCCCAGTTATCTGTGTAATCTGAAGCGGCGGTTACCGGAACATTGTCGGTATGTCCCTCGATGCTGATCGTGGCACCGATTCCGCGGAACAGGCCGGATAGCTGGCGCAGTGCCGGGAAGGCAGGCGATTTCAGTTCAGCTTTGCCGGCATCGAACAGGAACCGGTCGCTAAGCGTGATGGCAATGCCCTGCGGTTTATCCGCCACAAAGATCTGCTCTCCAAGGTTGTTATCCTCCACGTATTTGGTGATTACACCCATCAGCGCGGCCAGTTTGGCCTCCTGCTCACGAAAAGCGAGCTCACGCGCCGAAGGCTGGTGTTCGGCAGTCTCCCCGTTTTGCCCGGAGGGATCCGTGCCCGTTCCGTTTGAACCATTCCCATTCCCATTGCCGCCGGAAGACAGACCGCCATCAGCGCTGCCGCCAGCTTCTTGTTCATTCGAGACTGCTGCTCCGGTGTTCCCCTGATTACCATCCAGCACTCCATTTCCGCCTTCAAGCACAGAAGGACCGCTCTTAAAGGTATCAGACAGTGACCCGGTAACGATCGCGTATTTTTGCGTATCCAGACTGCTCATGGCATACAGGATGATGAAAAAAATGAGCAGAAGTGTAATCAGATCCGCATAGGTAATCATCCAGCGGTCCCGGTTCTCCTTACCTCCACTACGCCCCTGGCGGCGGTTTCTTTGTCTCATAGCGGGTCTCCCGGGTTGTTATTGCTGCTGCGTCTCGGGGAGATATCGGGAATAAAGGCAGTCAGTTTTTTGCGAACCAGGTGTGGATGATCCCCATTCTGCAGGGACAGGATACCGACAAGCAACATCTCCATACTGCCCAGTTCGCTTTGGCTGCGGGATTTGATTTTGGAGGCGATGGGTAAAAATATAAGATTAGCACTGGCTACGCCATAGAGCGTTGCTGTAAAAGCTACGGCGATCGAGGCCCCCAGATTAGAAGGGTCCGTCAGATTGCTGAGTACCCGTATCAATCCCATTACGGTGCCGATGATGCCCATAGTGGGAGCATAGCCGCCGGCGGCTTCGAAGATTTTGGCATAGCCTTCATACTTCAGTTCCTTGGCGTCCATCTCCAGCTCTAGGATTTGCCGGACCTGATCCGGATCGTTGCCGTCGACAATAAGGAAGAGCCCTTCGCGGGTAAAAGTATCGGGATGCTCCTCCGCTCTCTTCTCCAGTGCGAGCACCCCCCCGCGCCGAGTAATTGCAGCCATGGAGATCAGCTCTTCGGCTTTCTCCTGAGTGGTGTCGGGATGCCTGCCGAATGCCAGGCGCAGAGCGGCCGGTACGCTGCGTAATCTGGAGGCCGGAAAACTGATGAGTACAGCGGCAAGCGTGCCTCCAAATACGATTAGCGCGGCATTCAGCTGCAGCAGTCCGGATAGGCTCCCGCCCTCCCAGAGAAAGCCGCCGATCATTGCGGCAATGCCTGCCAGCAGGCCGATAATTGAAGTGATATCCATAAGTTCAGGCTCCTTAAATTTCTATATATTATGGTTTGCATCAATCTGGGCAACGCTGTATAATAAACGGGAACGTGTATTCCTATCTTCCATATTTTTCAGTACGGTATGGATAGGCAACCATTAGGGCTACAATTATAATATATTCATATATTTTAGACGATAGAGGGGAGACGGGCAAATGAGTGATATTGTCGTCAGTACAAAGACATTTGAACTGGAGTCCGAGTATACACCCCAGGGCGATCAGCCTCATGCCATAGAAGAATTATTGGACGGCATCCGGCAGGGCAAGAAGCACCAGACGCTGCTGGGAGCGACAGGTACAGGTAAGACCTTTACCATCGCACAAGTGATTTCCAAACTGAACCGCCCGACGCTGGTTATAGCGCACAACAAGACGCTTGCTGCGCAGCTGGCGAGTGAGTTCAAAGAGTTTTTTCCGAACAATTCCGTTGACTACTTCGTCAGTTACTACGATTACTACCAGCCTGAGGCGTACATTCCTTCCTCCGATACCTTCATAGAGAAAGATTCCAGCATAAATGAAGAAATTGATAAGCTCCGCCACTCTGCCACCAGTTCGTTGTTTGAACGGCGTGACGTTATTATTGTTGCGAGTGTGTCCTGCATTTACGGCCTCGGTTCGCCGCAGGAATATGGAAGCATGCTTTTGACACTGCGGGTAGGGATGGAGAAGCCGCGCAATCAGATTCTCAGCCGGCTCGTGGATATCCAGTACCAGCGCAATGATATTAACTTCGTACGCGGGACGTTCCGGGTGCGCGGTGATGTAGTCGAGATCTTCCCGGCTTCACAGGGGGAGCATGCGATCCGTGTGGAGCTGTTCGGAGATGAGATAGAGCGCATTACCGAGATTGATGTTCTCACTGGAGAGCTGATTGGTGAGCGCGATCATATAGCGATCTTCCCGGCTTCGCACTTTGTTACCCAGGAAGAAACAATGCGTGTAGCTATTATCAACATTGAGCGGGAGCTTGAGGAACGGCTGGCCGTGCTTCGTGATGCGGGCAAGCTGCTGGAAGCCCAGCGCCTGGAGCAGCGGACCCGTTATGATATTGAGATGATGAAGGAAGTGGGCTTCTGCTCCGGTATCGAGAACTATTCCGGACCGCTCACCTTCCGTGAGCCGGGAGCGACTCCATATACCTTAATGGATTACTTCCCGGATGATATGCTGATTGTTATTGATGAGTCCCATGCAACGCTGCCGCAGATCCGGGCTATGTACAATGGTGACCGTGCGCGTAAGACCGTGCTGGTGGAGCATGGCTTCCGCCTCCCGTCCGCGCTGGATAACCGTCCGCTGCAGTTCGAGGAATTCGAAGAGAAAGTGAACCAGATTGTATATGTTTCAGCTACACCGGGACCTTACGAGATGGAGCACTGCGATACTATGGTGCAGCAGATTATCCGTCCTACCGGCCTGCTTGATCCGATTATTGAAGTACGCCCTACAGAGGGGCAGATCGATGATCTGATCAGTGAAATCCGTGACCGTGTAGAACGTGATGAACGTGTACTCGTTACAACACTTACGAAGAAGATGTCCGAGGACCTGACCGATTACTTCAAGGAAATCGGGATTAAGGTGCGGTACATGCACTCCGATATCAAGACGTTGGAGCGGATGGCCATCCTGCGTGATCTCCGGCTCGGTACGTTCCATGTACTGGTGGGTATTAACTTATTAAGAGAGGGTCTTGACCTGCCGGAGGTCTCCCTTGTCGCCATCCTCGATGCCGATAAGGAAGGCTTCCTCCGCTCCGAGCGTTCGCTCATTCAGACGATCGGCCGGGCGGCCCGTAACTCTGATGGACGTGTCATTCTGTACGGCGACCGTATTACGGATTCCATGGAGAAGGCGATGAGCGAAACCCAGCGCCGCCGTGAAATTCAGATTGCCCATAATGAGAAGCACGGCATCACCCCTACGACAATCAACAAGAAAGTGCGTGACATCATCGAGGCCACCAAAGTGGCCGAGTCGAAGGCCGATTACCTCACCGGTGTTGGCGGCAAGCTAAGCAAGAAAGACAAGCAGAGCCTGATGCAGCGTCTGGAGGCCGAGATGAAGGACGCGGCCAAGAACCTGCAATTCGAACGCGCCGCCGAGCTGCGCGATGCTTTACTCGAACTGCGTGCAGAGTAAGCTGGCCCCGCCAGCATTTACACTTAATAATCACGGAACGGCGCTTCACTGGCCGTTCTTTTTGAAGATAGATTGCCCTTCGCGCATCCCGCAGGGACAGCTGCACTTACGCACTTCGCGTATCCCGCAGGGACAGCCTGCAGTTAAGCCCTTCGCGCATCCCGACGGGACAGCGTTACCGGCAAGCAGCAGCGAGCCGTATCTGCTCTAAGCCCTGCTCTAAGCCGTATCCTGCTCTAGCAGTATAGCGGTCCCGTAGGGACTAGCGCTCCCATTGCCCCAGTAGCCAATTCCATCCTAGTCCTAACTCCTTCCGCCAAGCTTGCGGGTGTCCAGAGGGTGCAACCCTTGGGGCCCTCCCTTGGAAGGGAGGGTTTGGGAGGGATCGAAAATATTTTGAACTGGTTTTGAATTTGAATTTTTGAATTTGAATTTTTGAATTAGAATTTTGATTTAGAATTTTTGTATTTGAACTTTTGTTTTGAACTATTGAAATAAAAATATAAAAACTAGCTTTTGAAATAGTTTTTTTATAAAGGAGAGGTACCGTTGGCGAACGAAAGCATAATAATCAAGGGCGCAAGGGCCCATAATCTCAAGAACATCGACGTAACGATTCCGCGTGACCGCTTCGTCGTGCTGACGGGACTGAGCGGCTCGGGTAAATCATCTTTGGCATTCGATACCATATATGCCGAGGGCCAGCGCCGTTATGTTGAATCGCTGTCTGCGTATGCCCGCCAGTTCCTGGGCCAGATGGAGAAGCCGGATGTGGATTCCATTGACGGGCTATCCCCGGCGATATCAATTGACCAGAAGACCACAAGCCGTAACCCGCGTTCGACTGTAGGTACGGTTACAGAAATTTATGACTATCTGCGGCTGCTCTTTGCCCGGGTCGGACATCCCCATTGTCCGGATCATGGCATAGAGATTACTTCCCAGACGGTCGAGCAGATGGTCGACCGGATTATGCAATATCCGGAGAAGACCCGTCTGCAGATTCTGGCACCGGTAATTTCCGGCCGTAAGGGTGAACATAAGGGCTTGTTCACGGATATCTCCAAGCAAGGTTTCGTCCGTGTGCGTGTTGACGGTGAGCTGCGCGAAGTTACGGAAGATATTGTACTGGAGAAGAATAAGAAGCATACGATCGAAGTTGTTGTCGACCGGATTGTCATTAAGGATGATATAGAAACCCGTCTTACCGATTCGTTAGAGACCGCACTGAAGCTGTCAGGCGGTCAGATTCTGGTCGATGTGATGGGCCAGGAAGAGCTTTTATTCAGCGCAAGCTTTGCCTGCCCGGTTTGCGGATTCAGTATAGAAGAACTTGCTCCGCGCATGTTCTCGTTCAACAGCCCGTTTGGGGCCTGCACGGAATGTGACGGGCTTGGTGTGAAGATGGTGGTCGATCCGGATCTGCTGATACCGGATGCGGAGAAGTCGATCGAAGAAGGTGCTTTCTTGGCCTGGACAGGCAGTACGTCGAACTATTATCCGCAGTTCCTGAAATCGGTGTGTGAGCATTTCAAAATTCCGCAGAATGTGCCGGTCAGCAGCCTGTCGCCGGAGCATATGACCAAGCTGCTGCACGGAACGGGCAGTGAGAAGATCCGCTTCCGCTATGAGAACGACTTCGGCCAGCGTAAGGATGCACTCGTTGCTTTTGAAGGGATCATCCCAAATCTGGAGCGCCGCTACCGCGATACGGCCTCCGAAGGCATCCGCGAGTTTATCGAAGGCTTCATGAGCGCTAAGCCATGCCATGTGTGCAAAGGCAAAAGACTGAAGAAAGAGATTCTGGCCGTGACGATTAATCAGCAGAATGTTGCCGATGTTACGGATCTTTCGATTGGAGATTGTCTAGACTTCTTCGAGAATCTCAAGCTCAGTGAGAAAGAAACAGCCATTGCCAATCTGATTCTTAAGGAAATCAGCAGCCGCTTAGGGTTCCTCGTGAATGTAGGGCTGAACTATCTGACGCTCAGCCGCGCAGCAGGCTCGTTATCCGGCGGTGAGGCGCAGCGGATCAGGCTGGCTACACAGATTGGCTCCAGTCTGATGGGTGTCCTGTATATTCTGGATGAGCCGAGCATTGGGCTTCATCAGCGGGATAATGACCGGCTGATTGCCACGCTGGCTCATATGCGCGATCTGGGCAATACGCTGATCGTCGTTGAGCATGATGAGGATACCATGATGGCTGCCGACTATATTATCGATATTGGTCCCGGTGCCGGAATACATGGCGGACAAGTGATTGCTCAAGGTACACCACAGGAGATCATGAACGATCCGAACTCTCTGACCGGCGAATACTTAAGCGGACGCAAATTCATCCCTGTCACTACTAAACGCCGTCCTACCGATAATGAACGTTGGATCGAGATCCGCGGTGCCAAAGAGAATAACCTGAAGAATGTGAATGTGAAGATTCCGCTTGGTGTCTTTACAGCGGTAACCGGAGTATCCGGTTCCGGTAAATCCTCGCTCATTAACGAGATTCTCTACAAGAGCCTGGCACGCCAGCTCAACAAGGCCGTCAAGGTCCGTCCCGGCCTGCATAAAGAAATCCGCGGTCTGGAGAATCTGGATAAAGTAATCGAGATTGACCAGTCACCAATCGGGCGTACACCACGTTCCAATCCGGCCACGTATACAGGCGTGTTCGATGATATCCGCGACCTGTTCTCCAAGACCAATGAGGCCAAGGTACGCGGCTTCCAGAAGGGACGCTTCAGCTTCAATGTGAAGGGCGGCCGCTGTGAGGCTTGCCGTGGAGACGGAATTATCAAGATTGAGATGCACTTCCTGCCGGATGTGTATGTGCCCTGTGAAGTCTGCAAAGGCAAACGGTATAACCGCGAAACGCTGGAAGTGAAATATAAAGGCAAAAGCATCTCCGATGTACTGGAGATGACCGTCGAGGATGCAACGGAATTCTTCAAGAATATTCCCCGTATCCACCGTAAAATGCAGACACTGCTTGATGTGGGTCTGGGTTACATTAACATTGGCCAGCCGGGGACAACCTTGTCCGGTGGTGAAGCGCAGCGCGTGAAGCTGGCTTCCGAGCTGTACCGCCGCAGTACCGGCAAGACGCTGTACATTCTGGATGAGCCGACAACCGGCCTGCATGTGGATGACATCGGCCGTTTGCTTGAGGTACTGCACCGTCTGGTGGATTCCGGCGAATCGGTGCTGGTCATTGAGCATAACCTCGATGTGATCAAGACAGCCGACTACATTATTGATATGGGTCCGGAAGGCGGCAGCGGCGGCGGTACTGTACTTGCGACAGGAACGCCGGAGAAGCTGATTACTGTTGAGGAATCCTACACCGGCCGGTATCTGAAGCCAGTCCTCATCCGCGACACAGAGCGTACTGAGGCGCTTGAACTTCAGACCTCTGACACGGTGTAACCGGAGGAAGCTCCAATCTTAAATAACCCATGCCCACCTCAAGGTGGGCATGGGTTATTTTTTACTACAACTCACTACGGATGCCGAGGATGATTTTGAATTGACTGCGCGTTTTTGAATTTCGTTTGAAGCCGTCCTGTGAATCCAGGATCCATACCGTTCTTCGGATCCAGAGTCTGAGATACAGGGAACGGAATTTAATTGGACCAATAATTCCCGGTGCTTCGGTCTCCGTACCATCAGGCTTCTCAGTCTCCGTTCGTACAAACCATGTGTTTCCTATTCCGAATTCGATGTATTTCAAGCCGGCGGCACCTCCAGTTCTGCATGACTGATCGTAACATCACCGTCCGGAATTTTACAATGAGAGTTGTAGCGTACGGCTTCATGTTCGCAGCCGCAAATTAAGCAGGCCACGGACAAGTGGAGCAGGCATAACTACAGCATGTCCGCAGTAAGATTCAAAGAGAGGGTTTTGCGTTGAATGATTAGCAGAGGTTGTTTAAGGGTTGCAGTGAGAACCGGTTCTTTGAAAACCACAAACACAATCACTCCAGATGGTCAATGACGAATATCTCTGGATCGGAGCGCATTTCCGCCTTCAGAAATATTTTTTATGACAAATACATAATTTTTAGACAATTTCTATTGCGTCACTGAAATGGTAGCGATAACATAGAAGGTGATATGGATTAGATGAACTTGCTTGACAACACTTTCAGGGAGGGATTGCCATGCTGCTTGCAGAAGCTGCCGCGCAAGAACCGTCTACATTTCATACCTTCGATGTATTTATGATTCTATTCACGATCCTGATTTTTATCGGTGTGGTCCGGCTATTGAAAGCTCCGCAGAAGAACAAATTTGCAATCGGCTTCGGGGTGGTGAGCCTGCTGGTTTTTGCAGTCTCTGATTATGCAATGGTTATGAATTGGTTCAGCTAAGCTCAGGCACAACTAACTTCAGAAGCAAGGTCTTCCAAAGACACCTTTACCCGCCACCCGGCGACCCTAAAGGCGTCTTTTTTTACAAAATATAATTCATGTGCTATGAGCAATGGAAATCGTGTTGTACAAGAATCAGCTGTGCAGGAGAAAGGGGGAAGGCGATGAACGGGAGAAAGAATGCAGTTGCCCGGAGCGGTGTTGTGCTGTTGTGCGGATTGCTATTGTCGGGATTCACAGGCAGCCCGCTGTCTGCACTTAGTGCGGTGTACGGAGGGGCAGGTTCTGTAACGGCTGGAGAAGTAGGCGGAGTCAAACCCGTTAACAAGGAGCAAATGGCTAAGCCCGCAGTTGATCCGGTACCGCAAATCATCCGCGCTGTGTCACCATCGGTTGTGGGCATTATCGGGAAAGCCAGTGGTGAGCCTGGAGGCCCGGATGACCGCTACAATCTGACACACGGCTCCGGGATTATCGTCAAAGCGGACGGGTGGATCATTACCAATGCCCACGTCATGACAGGGTTGCAGAATGCAGTAGTGGTTACCTCAGACGGTACAAGCTATAACATCACAGATACATATATGGATGAGTTGAGTGACCTCGCTCTAATCAAGATTAAGGCTAAATCCCTGAAGCCGGCAAAGTTCGCCACCAGCTCAGCAGGCATACAAGTTGGAGAGAAGGTCATAGCGATCGGCACACCTATTTCGTTCTCCCTCAGAAATTCGGCTACAGTGGGAGTGATCAGCGGTCTCAACCGTTCGGTGGATGCGGCTTACCGGCTGATTCAGAGCGATACTGCGATCAACCCCGGTAACAGCGGAGGTCCGCTGGTCAGCATGAAGGGTGAGATTCTCGGGGTCAACAGCTTGAAATATGCGGCAGTAGGCGTGGAAAATATGGGCTTCTCCATTCCGGCCGATACGGTGCAGTATATTATGAATCAGCTGCTCAAATACGGTGAAGTCCGCCGCCCGAGTCTCGGAGTTGAACTGGAGGAGAGCTGGCCCGTGATTGTGGGGCTGCCTACGCAGGAGCCTTTAACGGTTACGAAGGTAGTCACTACAGAAGCGCGTAAGGCGGGGATTGCCGAGGGAGATGTGCTGTATGCGATAGACGGCCACCGGGTCACGTCGCTTGTGGATATTAACGAATGGTTCAAGCAATACAAGCCGGGTGCAGTGGTCAAGCTGCTCATGCAAAGTGACGGCGATATCGTCGCCAGAAGCCTGGTCCTTGGCCAAGGTGATCCTCTGGTGAATGCGGAAGAGGCGGAGGTGGATGACGATGCTCAGGCGGAAGAGTAGAAGGCTTTCAGGAACAGGGATGCGGCGATTAGGGTTAAAATATATACCCCGCGGACTGTCTGTCATGCTGGTATTTCTATTGCTGCTGGCCATATTTCCGGCCGGGGATGCTTATGCGGCGGAAGGTGCATTACTTAAGCTAAGCCTGAAAGTGGGCAGTACCTCCGCAACGGTTAACGGGGAGCCGATAGCGATTCAGAAGCCGTTTACGGAGAGCGGGGCGGTCATGGTACCGCTGGGGATTTTCAAAAAAGCATTCGGCAGCACCGTCTCCCTGGAAGGAAGCGATGTGGTGAAGGTCATGTACGGCCCGCACACCGGAGCAATGACGATAGGAAGCACTACTGCCTGGAAGGATGGCGTCAAAATAAAGCTTGCTGCGCCGCCGCGTATGGTTTCCGGTGTGCTGATGGTGCCCCTGCGGTTCGTGACCGGAGTGCTCGGCGCGCGGGTTACTGCGGCAGATGGCGGAGGCTTGCTGGTTACACTTACTCCTTCGGAGAAGGAGGCGGCAGCCGAACCGGAGAGCGGCATCGACAGTGATGTCGGCAAAACCCGGATCGGCAACAGTTATTTTGAGTGGAGCATGAACTACCCGCCCGGACTTGTTGTGGGTGACAGCGGGGACAATGAGAGTGTAGCGACTTTTATGAGTGCAGAAAATGATTATTATCTGGAGGTCCATGCTTCGGCGCTTGAGGTGCCGCTGGATCCGGAAGGGCTGCTGGAGAATCTGGTGCGATCGTCGGAGGAAGGCGGGGAGACTGTGCTGGACCGGAAGGTTGTACCTGGAGCCAAGGTTCCTTACGCCCGGATAGTCAGCAAGGATTCCAGCGGAGCGCTATGGGAGGGCAGACAATATTATGCCGGCGGCAGGCTGTATGAGGTCTATCTGACGGATGATAACGCGGTGAACTATAAAGACCTGGATCAATATGCGGTGTTGCTGGACTCTTTTCAAACTTCATATAATTCTTCCGACAAAAGCATTCGCGATCTCTCCACAGTCACCAACGGACTGCGCGAAGGATACAACGAAGATTATGGCATCTCGCTGCTGGTGCCGGCAGACTGGAGTGTGGATGACCAGCATTTATATTATGAGAGCAAGCAGGGTAGCTATCTGCGTGTAAAAGTGAGCTCCGCACCTGCGGGCTCGACGCTCGAGAGCTGGAGCCGGGAACTGGAGGCGCAGCTGCGTGACACCTATGTAACCGAAGCTTATACTCTGAAGGACAGCATAGCAGGCAAAGTCTCCGGTGAGCCGGTATTGATCAATGAAATGGGACTCAATCCAGGCAACGGCTGGAGTACGGAATATCAGATTTTGCTGCTGAAGAACGGCTACCGCTACTATTTTGAATACCGGACAGAGTCAGGACAGGACAGCGACAAGGCGCGGTTCACGGATGTGCTAAACTCGATAGATATTGATTTCACCCAGATCAAGGAGAACTTTGGCCGTCTGGAAACCGATGATTACGCGCTGCTTAGCACCAAATCAGTCACTAAGCGCTCCAAGGCTTACGGCTACAGCATTGATATTCCGCGTCTGTGGACGCCGTATCAGGATATATTTGAGAGTCAGACCGTGGAATACCGCTTCACCGGCGGACGGTTCCAGATTTATGCCAGTCCGGATGTTACCATGGAATATGCCGTCAGCCAACTGCAGAGCTATTACCAGAACACCAAAAAAGACCCGAAAGGGCCGCAGGTGAAAAGCGTGGAGGAAACCACCTTTGCGGGAGTGCCTGCCACGATCCTCACTGTACAACAAACCAAGAACAGCATCCCGGTGAGCACGCGAAACATCATTTTCAGCAAAAATGATGTGGTGTTCACGATCACGGTCACGCTAAATGATGCGAATGCAACGGCCAGCCAGCAGGCGGTGCTGGAGAGGGTGTTGGGGTCGTTTGGGTGGGGGAATCCTCATAGTTTATTCTTAGCGTAAAAGTAGCTCGTACGAAGAACGTCTCGGTTGCCGGTAGGCAGCGGGGCGTTTTTTTCTGTAAGGGAAAGAGCTTGAGGATAGTGTAGAATCATGGAAAAGATATGATTTATTACAGCCGGACGGTATTTCGTGCACTGGAGAATTGCGATGTAAAAGAAAAAAAGCAGCATGGATGCTTCTGTCCTCCTATTATTCATATAATTCTTGCCATTTCGATGGCGCAGAGGTGTGATATTTGATACAATTAATAAGTTAAAAAGCTGTAAATGACCCGCCGAACAGGCGGCTTGGGAGGATATAAATGAAAGAGCAAGGATTACGCAGAGAAGACGTGGAGCTGCTGGCTCCGGCGGGAGACTGGGACTGCATGCGTGCAGCAGTGGCGAACGGGGCGGATGCTGTCTTTTTTGGCGTAGAGAAATTCAATGCACGGGCCAGAGCCAACAACTTCCGTATGGACGAGCTGCCGGAGATTATGGCATTTCTGCACAGCTATGGAGTGAAGGGGTTTCTGACCTTTAATATACTGGTGTTTGAGAATGAGCTGCCGGATGCAAAAGAACTGATCGATGCCTGCGTAGATGCCGGTGTGGATGCGGTTATAGTACAGGATTTGGGTCTGGTCCAAATGATTCGTGAGATCTCACCGGACTTCCCGATTCACGGCTCTACGCAAATGACGATCACTTCACCGGAAGCGGTGGAATTCACGAAGCCTTGGGGGCTGGAGCGTGTAGTCCTTGGCCGTGAAAATAATCTGAAGCAGATCCGCACGATTGGCGAACAAGCCCGCCTGCCGATGGAAGTCTTCGTGCATGGTGCGCTTTGTGTATCCTACTCCGGACAGTGTCTGACTTCCGAAATGTGGGGCGGACGCTCTGCGAACCGCGGAGAATGCGCTCAGGCCTGCCGCCTGCCGTATGACCTGATGGTAGATGGAGAAGTGAAACCGATGGGTGATGTAACCTATCTGCTGTCCCCGAAAGATCTTGCTGCTATTGATCTGATGCCTGAACTGATTGAAGCAGGAGTGACCTCTTTCAAAATTGAAGGCCGGCTCAAGACTCCGGAATACGTAGCAAATGTGGTCAGCAAATACCGTAAGGCGATTGATAAGTATTTTGACGGCAACTGGACACCTACCTCGAAGGAGGACATGCGTGAACTGCAGCAGAGCTTCTCGCGCGGCTTCACCCATGGTTTCCTGGACGGAACTAATAATAAAAAATTAGTCGATGGCACCTTCCCGAAAAGCCGGGGTGTGTACATGGGAACGGTTGAGCAGATTCTGCGCGATGGCGTGGTCTGCCGTATTCATGCCCCGCTTAAGCGCGGAGACGGAATTGTGTTCGATGCCGGAGATCCGACCAAGAAGGAAGAAGGCGGCCGCGTCTATGATCTGCGCCGTAAAGGGGTCAAGCTGGAGGGCGAAGCCGGAGAAGGCTGGATCATCGACATCGTGCCTGGCCGTAATGACGTGGATCTGCGCCGTCTGCATGTGGGTGACCGCATCTGGAAGACGAATGATCCGGCACTCGACAAGGCGCTGCGGCAGTCTTACGAGACCGAGAAGCCGTACCGGGTCTTCCCGGTTCATGTGAGAGTGCAAGGCTGCGCCGGTGGGAAGCTGACGACTTGGTGGACGGACATTCAGAAGAAGGTAACCGTCCGTGTGGATTCGGAGCTCGCGCTGGAGACAGCGCAGAAGCGTCCGATGGATACCGCGCTGCTGGAAGAACAATTCGGCCGCCTGGGCGGAACCGTATTCCAGCTTGAAGCGCTGGAGTCGCATCTGCAAGGCGACGTGATTGTGCCCATGCGCGAGCTGAACAGCATCCGCCGCCAGGCGGTGGAGCTGCTTGCAGGCGAGCGCCCGAAGCCTCCCGTGTATGTGAAACGGGAGGTAGAGGTCTACGGCGGCGCCTCCCGCAGGGGCGCCGCAGAGGCGCGCGGTGAAGCGGAGCTCACCGCGCTGTGCCGCAGCCTGCCGCAGGTGCAGGCTGCGCTCGAAGCCAGCGTGACGAGCATTTACGCCGATTTCGAGTTCATCAAGCAGTTCCCGGCGGCAGTAGACGCTGTGCGGGCTGTAGGGGCCAGCATCACGCTGGCTACACCGCGCATCCATATGCCGAACGAGAACGGCTACCATGCCAACATCCTGCGGCTGCAGCCGGATGCTGTGCTGGTGCGCAATACCGGCGCGCTGTATTATTACCTGCGCCACCGGATGGAGCATCCGGATGCTGTGCATCCCCGGCTGATCGGCGATTTCTCGCTGAATATCGCCAACCACAGAGCAGTTGATCTGTTCCTGAATGCCGGCTGTGATGTGGTGACACCGTCGTATGACCTGAACATCCAGCAGATGGTTGATCTGCTCGGACACAGCGACACCTCGCGGATGGAGGTTGTTATTCACCAGCATCTGCCGATGTTCCACACTGAGCACTGCGTATACTGCACCTTCATGAGTGAAGGTACTGACTACACGAACTGTGGCCGTCCTTGCGAGGAGCAGCGTGCTTCGCTGCAGGACCGGATCGGCATGTCCCATCCTGTCCGTGTAGACGAAGGCTGCCGCAACACTGTCTATAACGCCGTTGAACAGTCAGGCGCTGAATACCTGAATCACTTCCGTGAGCTTGGCGTATCTTCTTTCCGAATAGAGTTCTTGGAGGAAACACCGGAGCAGGTAGCTGAGGTCATTAGCCTTTACAGTCGCGCTTTGCGTGGTGAAATCTCCGGAACGCAGGTTTGGAAGAGCCTGAAGGCCACCAACCAGCTTGGGGTAACACGCGGGCAGTTAGTTAATGCGAAGTAAGAAGTAATAACTGTATACAGGCCAGCTTATTCCGAAGTCTCAATTTATAATCTTCGGAACAGGCTGGCCTCTTTTTTGACTATCAATTGAAAGCGTCCCTTCTAACAAAAAAACTGAATCCCAGATGCACACTATGCAACACAATCACCCTGCCAATATTCTGCTATAACTGCTATAATTGAATCAAATATGCCATTTTTCTATAAGAAATTAGTGGTGAAAACAAGAAGCCAGAAGGAGCTATGTCATGAAGATCCGTAAAGCCATTATTCCCGCGGCTGGTCTGGGTACCCGCTTTCTGCCCGCGACCAAAGCGATGCCCAAAGAAATGCTGCCGATTGTAGACAAACCGACGATCCAATATATTGTTGAAGAAGCGGTTGCTTCCGGGATTGAAGATATCATCATTGTGACCGGGAAAGGCAAGCGTGCCATTGAAGACCACTTTGACAATTCGTTTGAATTGGAGTTCAACCTGGCTGAGAAACAGAAGTGGGAGCTACTGGAATCGGTACGTAAATCCTCGGAAATGGCCGATATCCACTACATCCGTCAAAAAGAACCCCGTGGCCTGGGCCATGCCATCTGGTGCGCACGTAAATTCATCGGCAATGAACCTTTCGCCGTTCTGCTTGGGGATGATATTGTAGAGTCGGACAAGCCTTGTCTCAAGCAGATGATTGATGTGTACGATCAGTACAAATCCTCTATTGTGGGAGTTCAGCAGGTGCCATGGGAAGAGGTTTCCCGGTATGGACTGGTGGATGGAACTGAATTAGCAGAACGTGTATACAAGGCCAACCGGCTAGTCGAAAAGCCGAAGAGAGAAGATGCTCCATCGAATCTCGCTATTCTGGGACGCTATATCCTGACTCCGCGTATCTTCGATATGCTTGGTGAGCAGCAGGTGGGGGTAGGTGGAGAGATTCAGCTTACGGATGCTATCTCCCGCTTGAGCGAAGTAGAGCGGATTATTGCGTATGATTTCGAAGGCAAACGTCATGATGTGGGCGAGAAAATGGGCTTCATTCAGACGAGCATCCATTATGCGCTTCAGCATGAGGAGCTTAAAGAAGGGCTGTTGCAGTATCTTAAAGAGGTTATAGAAAATGAAGAAAAGCTGTACAGCAGGTAGCAGGTTGAATCATTATTAACTACAATCTTGAGTGGAATATCATCATTTAATCATAAAAAAGCGGTCCACTGTATCCAGACAGTGGACCGCTTTTCTCTATGCGTTCTTAGGGTGTATCCTTTGAACGTTTTAGTATTGTGTATTCACAATGACGTCAATCTCTGCAGCCTCTGCAGGATCAGCGGCAATGAGCTTATCATAGACTGTCTGGTCTTGCGCGGTCTCTGATTTCTTCAGTGCAGCTAAATACCAGCGGGCTGCTTCGCGGTTGGCTGCATCACTGTAATCATCGCTCAAGGCAAGCTTTAAAGTGGCTGCGGCTGCCTGCACCTGACCTGCCATATACTGGAGTTTTCCTGCATTCAAGTTGATTGACGAAGGAAGAGGCTGGCCTTGCAGATCAGATGCCACTTGATTGTAGGCATCCAGTCCAATGTTGAGATGAATGATTTTGTTAGCCTCATCCTGCTGAGCGAAGGATTGTTGTGCCAGTTCGAAGGCACGGGCAATCAGAGAGCTATACCAGTTAGTGTCCCATAGTGTTGTGCTACTGACGATATCTGCATAGTTGTCTGCAAAACCGAGCTTCAACGTAGCAGCAGCTTGCTCAGCTTGGCCTGACAGCATTTGCAGCTTGCCGGCATTCAATGCAATTGTTGGCGTGATTGAGAACGGACGGCCCTGCAGCTGTTCAGGCGGCAAAGTCTTCAGGTGCTCTACACCGTCAACCACATGCTGGTATGCTTCAAGACCGGCAGTCAGGTACTCCTGTTTCTTAGCTTCGTCTTTTTGCACATTGGCAGCAGCTGCAAAAGCCTGTGCCCGGCTAATCAATGCCTCATACCAATCGATGTCCCAATTGAATTTATCTGCGTTGTCGCGGTAGACATTGAAGCCCAGGTCACTTTGTCCTTTGAGATCGTAGTAACTGATCAATTGTTTCAGTAGATCTTTATTGTAAGGCTCATCCTTGAGTGCACGGCTCAGAACATCATAAGCTTCAGCCAGATACTGCTCATCTTGTGTTTGTTTAAAGACCGTCAGG
This sequence comes from Paenibacillus borealis, assembly GCF_000758665.1. Classification (NCBI taxonomy): domain Bacteria; kingdom Bacillati; phylum Bacillota; class Bacilli; order Caryophanales; family Paenibacillaceae; genus Paenibacillus; species Paenibacillus borealis. The sequence goes on along the minus strand of NZ_CP009285.1, from coordinate 7,482,991 downwards.
TCAAGGGATGCAAGATAGATTGCCGATTCCGGGTGGAAAGGACGACTCTGCAGTGCTTCGACCAGCGGAGTCTTAATCTCTTCGTATGATTGACTCACGCTAACTAGATTTTTACCTTTGAGTGCAGCATTGCTGGACCCGATGTAGCTGATGGACAGGAAGAGCAGGAACACAGAGCCGATGGCCAGCACAGCAAAGTACCCGAAGCGTAGTCCAGCCTTGTTCCAGCTCTGGCGCAGAGGCTTGTTGTCCATAACCGCTCCCATACCAGCCAAACCGATGAACACCAGAATCCCCATGAACGCATAACTCATGTTAAAGTCCAGCAGACTGTGAACAAGAATGGATAAAGCGATAATGTAGAAGAAGAATCCATTGTTGAACTCGTCCTTGTCCCGTTTCAGGTAAGCGCGGATGTATTTGTAGAAAATATAACCGATAAAGCCCATAAACACGATAAATCCGACGATTCCAACCTCAATCAAATACTGAAGGAAGAAATTGTGAACCTGACGGCTTACATAAGGGTTGTTCTGATAATGCTCATATAAGGAAGCCCAGCCTCCGCCGCCGGATCCGATTATCGGATAATCCTTAACAACCTTCATAGCATCCTTATAAAAAGTGATGCGCTCCAGTACACTATGCTGTTTAAAGTTAATGTTCTCCAGCCGTGTTTCGATATTATCAGGTAATATACTACGTACGCTTGTCCCGATAAGCAGGAAAGCAACAATAGCTACAAGAACGATTGAACCGAGTGGAATCCACAGCCCTGTTAATTTACGTGTTTCCCAGCTTCCCAGCTTCTCTTGCAACCGCGGAGAAGCAAATCGCTGAACCGCCCAGCCAAGAACTGCAACAACCGCTGAGGCCACAAGCAGGTACGCCCAGGCCTTTAACGCGGCTGACGAAGTGAAGGTGGTATTCAACTCTGTTCCAAGCGTAGTCAGCGGGCTGGTAACCAGCAGAGCAGCGATACCAGAAATGGCAAGATGAATAATCCACAGAATCTGCTGAGCAGGCTTCAGGAACAACAGAAGAAGAATAAACACAACAGGCAGCATTACGAGTCCGCCACGGGATAGGGTCAGCAGCAGAGATACAATAATCGGTACAAGCATGAAACTGTGAGTCAATGTGCCGTACCATTTTTTAGAGCGGACGAGTGCAAACACAGCAACAAACAAGAAAGCCATCAGGAACGCAGCGTAAGTGTTGGCATACTGGAAAATGGAAGTCAGACGCAGCCCGTTAGAGTCTGTCATTACCGCATCCAAATATTTACCACCGCGTACGGTATTAGAGAACCAGCCAACAAGTCCTCCGGCGAATTTCCAGCTTCCAAGCCAGTTCAACAGACCGAAGCCTACAATGAAATACGCAATCGCCAGAATGGCATTCTGAATGACAACATTTAGTTGCTTTTGCTGGAGCAGATATAACGCTATAATGAATATTGCGACATACATGCTCTGTATAAACAGCAGGTTCATCGCCATATAATGCGAAACAGCGCCAATAAGCGACAACGCGTACGTAGCGGGAAGCAGCAGCGAGGCCACAGCCAGCAAGTCACGCTGTCCTTCCAGCTTGAACTTTGTGAAGTATAAGCCTATCCATACCAGCAGCAAGAGGCTGCTCAGCAGTGAAGACACATAAATCGGCTTCTCGAAGTCGATCTGCTGCCCATTAAACAATCCCACTTGAAACGGGGTCCAAACCAAAAACACAATGAAACCAATACCCAAAGCCCATATGTAACTGGATATCTTTTCAACATTTCTCGACTGTACAGCATTTTTACCGTATACTGGTTTCGACACGTTATGATCTCCTTTTCCTGTAGGTACGAGGATATTTTAACATATGATTATATTCAGAGTCAGTATATATTCGTTTTGAAATTAAAGACATATACTTCTGATGACGTTAAAGAGAGGGATCATATGAAATGTTGCTGTATTAGATGGTAATTTTAGTTCTTCTTTTACCTTGTTAAAAAGTTCAGATTAATTATTGATAGAATAATAAATGACTCTCATTGATTTTTTTGATAATAATGTTATCTGAGTTATTGATTTGAAAGCCTATTTACGATTATCAACGGATTAAATCGGAATTATTCATAACACTAAATTATGCCGTGCACTCTTGGTGTTTTTTGAGTAAAGGGCTACGAGCTTGTTAATATGTATCTGAGATAGTGACTTAGAAGGAGAATTATTATGACGTTATTTAATTATACCCTCAGTATTATTAAACAAAGAAACATGGTTAAAGAGCTTGCTAAAAAAGACTTTAAAGCTAGGTATCTTGGATCAACGTTAGGGAGCTTTTGGGGTTTTTTTCAACCGATTTTATTGATTCTAATTTATTGGTTTGTGTTTCAAGTTGGGTTTAGAAATAACCCTGTTGAAAATGCACCGTTTATTTTATGGCTTTTAGCGGGTATTGTTCCATGGTTTTTCTTTTCTGAAAGTTTGGCGTCAGCTACCACTTCAATTGAACAAAATAGTTTTTTAGTAAAAAAAGTAGCGTTTAATACGTTCTTGTTACCTGTTGTTAAAATTGCGTCGGCATTAATAGTTCATATTGTATTTATCGCGTTGAGTTTAATAATTTATTACTTTTATGGTAGACCCATAGATTTATATCAGTTTCAGATATTTTATTATTCATTTATTTTATTTCTTTTTCTGACTGGACTATCTTGGGTTGTATCTGCACTTAATGTTTTTTTGAAAGATGTTGGGCAAGTGGTGAATATTATATTGCAATTTGGTTTTTGGCTTACACCAATATTTTGGTCGTTCAATCAAGTTCCTACTAAATTTCATTGGATATTTAAATTAAATCCTATGTATTACATTGTGGAAGGTTATCGAGATTCATTGATTAATAAAATATGGTTTTGGCATCACTATAACTTAACCATTTATTTTTGGTTAATCACTGGATTTCTTTTGGTAGTTGGAGCTAGTTTGTTTAAAAAATTGAGTCCCCATTTTTCAGATGTGCTTTGATTTGAAAGGAGCTATTATGGCAACCCCAATAATTAAAATCAACCAACTTTCTAAGGTGTATCGAGTTTATAATACTCCTGGAGATAGATTGAAAGAAACATTAAGTATAACTAAGAAAAAATTTTCATCAGATTTCCATGCACTTAATAATATTTCATTGGTAATAAATAAAGGAGAAACAGTGGGTATAATTGGTAGGAACGGATCGGGGAAATCGACTTTATTGAAAATATTAGCACAAGTTTCTACTCCGACAACAGGTAGTGTTCACATTCAAGGTTCTGTTTCAGCAATATTAGAACTAGGTGCAGGCTTTAATCAAGAGTATAGCGGATTAGAAAATATATATTTAAATGGTACGATCCAAGGGAAGAATAAGGAACAAATGAACAAAAAACTAAATGATATTTTGGCATTTGCAGATATTGGTGATTTTATTAATCAGCCAGTTAAAACATACTCGAGTGGAATGTTCGCTAGATTAGCTTTTGCTGTTGCAATTAATGTTGAACCAGATATTTTAATTGTTGATGAAGCTCTAGCGGTTGGAGATATGAAATTTCAAGCGAAATGCTTCAGGAAGTTTGAAGAGATGAAAACCAAAGGAACTACTATTCTGTTTGTAGGACATGATGTATCTAGTATTCGTAAATTTTGTGATAAGGCTATGTGGTTGCATCAAGGTAAGTTAGTTGCTTTTGGTGATACACTGGGCGTGACAGCGGAATATATGGAATTTATGAATTCAGAAGAATCAGAACAGCCTGATATTAAAGCACTTGATGAAGAGGGTTTGTCAGATGTGGAACCTGCTGAAATGTTTAGTGAAATTAAAATCGATGCAATAAATCGGTGGGGATCTCACAAAAATTCAATAAAGAGTGTGGCTTTAATAAACGAAAAGGGAAGATCCACAACAGTGTTTCAACATGGTGAGACGGTTAGGATCATTCTTAAATTTACCTTGCCAGAAAATATTGATTTATTGCATTTCAGTGCAGCCATCTCGATTAAAAATACAATGGGACTCGATTTAATTGTGTTTACTACTCATGATGAAAAAAATACTATATTTGAATCAACATCTAATGAGATTGAACTGACCTTTGAATTTGTTAATTATCTAACAGAAGGCGATTATATTCTCGTGGCTGCACTGGAAAATCGTAAGGGAATACAACCAGAATATTATGATTTTATAGAAGGGGTAGCATACTTTAAATCGATTGCGACAAAGCAACTCTTTGGAGTAGTTCATACACCCTATCGTATATTGTTGAATAAAGAGGTGAACCTAACAAGTGGAAAATGAATTTACAGTGAATAGCAAAGAGTACTGGGATACTAGATTTGAAACGAATTGGGATTCCTATTCAGGAAGAGAACAAACACTATATTTTGGGGGTATTGCTATTGAAATGCTTCCTGATTGGTTTAAGAACGTTTTATCAGAGGGGGTAACGTTTGCTGATGTTGGTTGTGCAGAAGGAGACTGCACGAATTTCTTCTCCAAATTATTTCCTAACACCGATTTCACAGGTATTGATTTTTCTGAATCAGCTATAAGGAAAGCAAAAGAATATTATCCAGAACAAACATTCATCCAAGCAGATATTAAATCTATTGATAAGAAATTCGATGTAGTATTCTCATCTAATACTTTAGAACATTTCATTAACCCATTTGACATTATTAGGGATTTATTTAGAATATCTTCCCAATACACTGTGGTATTAATTCCCTTTCAAGAATATGAAAGATTCAGCGAGCATTTTCATACTTTTGATTATAAGGATTTTAATGTTGAATATAATGGTTTTACTGTTGTTTATGCTCAGGAATATGATTGTTCAATAAAAGAAAATATTTTTTGGGCTGGAAAGCAACTTTTGGTGATTTATGAAAGAAACCAAGAAAATCAGAAAAGAAAGAAAGATGTAACTTTAAAAGATTATATAAATTCATTAACTTATAACTATAGTGATTTAAAGAAAGAATTGAAAGGAATTCAACTTGAAAACACTTCTTTAAAAGAGAACAACAAGAAACTTGAAATTAATTTAAATCACTTAATAGAAACAAACAAAGAACAATTAGCATTGATCCATACTAATATAATTAACACAGATAAACTTAACGATGAAAAAATTAGATATATAGAACAAGTGAATAGCCTAGAAAATGAATTGAATACTTCTATTTCGCAAAATTTAGCCTCTAAAGAAAAGTTGGATTTTTTCGATAAACAAGAAAAATGGTTGATAGCAGAAAAGTATAGATTAGATACTGAGATTAATGAGATTAAATCTTCAAATATATATAAAATATCTAGAAAATATTACAAAATTAGGGATAATGTGCCGATTGTAAAACATGTTTATAAAGGTTTGCGGATTTGGAAAAGACATGGTTTTTATGCATTGTGTCGGCAAATTAAACATAAAATCACTAAACCAACACCTCAAAACAAAGTGAATAAAAATATTGAGACATTGTATAGCAATATTAATGAAAAATATCAAGAAAATAAAATAAATGGCCTCTTTATTATTCCCTCAGCTTTTGAGTTTGATGAATTATACAATCAAAGAACAATAAATTTGGCGAAATATTCATCTAAAGATAATAAAGCAGTTTTATTTGTTGTATGGCAGTGGAATAAAAATGAAATAATCCCAGGTGCATTTAAAGAAGTGTATCCAAACGTCTTCCAAATACCTTTGTTTGAGTTTACAGAAAACATAGAGAAGCTGCAATTAATGAATGAAATAAGTAACAGAAAAGCTATATTAAACATACCTTCGGAACAATGGAATACCGCTTTATATCGTATTAAAGAACTAGGGTATAGTACTATATATGACATTATGGATGATTGGGAAGAGTTCAACAAAGTAGGACAAGCTGCTTGGTACAATAAACAGTTAGAGGAAGAAATGATTATCAATGTGGATAGTGTTGTAGCTGTGTCCCCTCCACTATCGGAAAAGTTTAGTTTTTTGCGGACTGATATTATATGTATTGGTAATGGCTATTACGATGACTTATTGGGAGAAAACAATAAATATATCTCCAGAAAAAATAATACTTCTAATAAAATAACGGTCGGATATTTTGGTCATCTGACTGAGTCATGGTTCGATTGGCAATTGGTGGAAAGTATGCTTAAAAATGAGAAGATTTTTGTTGAGATCATTGGATACGGCGCTAAAGAAGCTACGATCAACAATCTCAAAAAATACTCTAATTTTAAATATATTGGAAAAGTTGAACCGAAAAATTTATATAAGTATATTCAAAATTGGGATATAGGGATGATACCTTTTAAAAAAAGTAAATTATCTGAAGCTGTAGATCCAATAAAAATTTATGAATATATTTATTTTGGATTAAAGGTAGTTGTAACGGGAATTCCACATCTTGAGTTGTTTCCAAATACATTATTATATAGTGATGAAATCCCGATAGTTGATTTTATTTATAAAGTATATAAGGATCCAATAGAAAATAATGATCTGGTTGTTGAAACATTTCTGAATGAATCCTCTTGGGATCAACGTTTTAAAAAGATGATGGAATACAAAAATATCTATAACACGGAGATATATCATTATGAAACAGCTAAGAATTCTTAATGTATATAAATGGGCGACAATGGGCGGGGTAGAAAGGGTATTTCTAAACAGAGCTCATGCGTTTAAAGAATACAATTGCCCCGTTATATATGATATTTATTTTATGTATGATAGTGGTGGGTTGACACAATTTAAAGATTATATTAAGAGGAATGAGTTAGATAGTTTTATTCAAGTGGTTGACTCAATCGATGAAGAAAAGTACGACTTTATTTTTTCAGTTGATACACCTGAAATATTTGACATGGTTAAATTAAATGAGAAAGTATTTATAGAATGCCATACTGCTTACAAAGAAAATCGAGCATATATTCGCAAATTACCTCAGAATATTGCTGGTATCATTGTTCCAAGCAATCATTTTAGAAATATTTTAATAAAAGAAGTTACTAACAGCCATACAGATATTGTCTTCAAAATTTCTAATGCTGTAATTGCACCTACAAATAAAAGTGAGCATTTCGTACGGATATGGAATAAAAAGCCGATGCTCTATTTGGGAAGAATGGACAAACTTAAGAATGTAGAAGAGGTTATCGAAATTTTTTCTCAATATAAGCAGAATATTGATGATGACATGATTCTAGTACTAGTTGGTCATGTTATTAAACATGAACTAGATTTAATTTCATTACTCGATAAATATCAAGTTAGGGGGAGGACTATTATTATGCCCCCTATTGCATTTGAAAATGTTCATAAAATTTTTGAGATGGTTAGAAATCATAGAGGGGTATTTATATCTTCATCAACGCAAGAAACTTTTGGACTTTCTGCTGCTGAAGCGATATGCAGTGATATACCAGTGATATTATCAGACATAGTGGCTCACAATGAGCTTGTTTCAGGTGATGATGAATTTTTATACACTATCGGAAATATAGAAGAAGCGGTATCTAAGTTAGCAGAAGTTAATAGGCACTATAATGATTATCAAATAACATTAAAAAACCACCAATCTAAACTGCAATATAATCAATTCATAGAGGATTGGAATAATCTTATGAGTGGTAAGCAATATGGTTAAGATTGCATATTTAATGCATATAGATTGGAATTGGGCAAAACAGAGACCTCACTTTATTGCCGAAAAATTATCAGAGGTCTATGAGTTAGATCTGATATATATAAAACAAGTTGCAAATAGTAGCAGATATAAAAAGCAAAAAGTTAGTAAAAACTTAAACGTGTTAAAATTAATGAAACTTCCTTATTCTGGAAGGAATAAGTGGTTGAAAATAGTCCAAGATAGATTGAATCAGAAAATTTTAGACATCGACTTTTCTTCGTATGATTTAATTTGGGTGACTTCACCCATTATATTAGACTTCATTGATGCTGATAATATAAATAATTGTAAGGTTATTTATGACTGTATGGATGATTATCTAGAGTTTTTTGAACATCAGAAAGACATCTATAAGCACAAGCAATTGGAAGAAGAATTGGTTAACAAGTCGGCTATTATTATTACCTCATCAAGTACATTAAAAGATCGTCTTCAAAGCCGTTATGAAAATATTATTAATACAAAAGAAGTATATGTAATCAATAACGCACTTAGTCAAAAATGGTTAAGTAAAAGAGATGATTACCTCAATATTCACACTACATATAATAAAAATAGAAATTATGTAATTGGATATATTGGCACAATAAGTGATTGGTTTGACTTTGATTTACTTAAGTATATTCTTTCTAAAAATGAAAAAATTGAATTTAAACTTATAGGCCCTAGCACCGTGAAAAAGATTACGCATCCACGGATTATTTATGTAGGTGCAGTTAGCCATGATTCTCTAGCTTCTTATATAAAAGATGTTGATGCATTTATAATGCCTTTTATTGTAAATAGGTTGATAGAGGCTGTTGATCCAGTCAAGATGTATGAATATATTTTGTTTAACAAACCTGTATTCTGTATAAGGTACCCAGAAGTAAAGAAGTTTGAAGAGTATGTATATCTTTATGAAGACAAGGATGAAATTTTAGAAGAAATAAATAAAGTGATGAAAGGACCACACGAAACTAAAGAGTCATTTGAATACTTGAAAGAAAATACATGGAATGAAAGGATTAATGAAATAAAAAAGGTAATCATTTTAGCTTTAAAATTGGAGGAGTAATTAATTTTATGAAAGTAGGTAGAATATGGACTCTTCTGATCTACGTAATTTAAAAATTGGTGTAGTATTAAAGCAAATATTATTATTTATAGCGTTGGTCTTTATTTCCTTTATTGTTTATTTTACATTAAGAGCAACTACTCCGTATGCAACAAGCCACACTGGTACTTACTATCTTTCTTTTTTGTTTGTCCCAATTGTATATATTATTTCATTTATTTCAAAAAAATATTATCCCGAATCTAAACAGTTTATATTAATTATTATTATGTTGAGTTTCACAATCAGATGGATGTGGATATTTACAATAGATTCAAAACAAATATCTGATTATTCCCTTTTGTATGACTCTGCTTTGAAATTATCTAAAGGCGATATGTCTTATCTTTCGTACCCATATTTCCAAAGTTGGACGTATCAACTTGGTTTTACAATGTATCAAGCCGCTATTATGAAGTTGTTTGGCAACTATGACATAGTGTTGAAGCTTCTTAATGTTGTGTTTTCTACAGGGATATGTGTACTGATATACAAAATTGCGAAAATTATTTTTAATGAATTTACTGCAAGAATTTCTAGTTTAACATATGCCTTATTTATTCCTAATATAGTATTGAGCTCTGTTTTAACTAATGATCATTTATCTTCTTTTTTGTTTTATTTTGGATTTTATTTGCTTATTAGGAATAATAAGTTAAATTATAAAACCTTTATAATATCAGCAGCATTAATTAGCTTAGGAAATCTTATTCGTCCAATTGGCGCGTTGGTGATTATAGCCGTTATTCTATATGTGTTGATCTATTTATATTTAATGAAAAAAAATTCATTTATTTATCTTTCAAAGTTAATATTTATATTCATAATTAGCTTCTATAGCGTGTTTTATATAACTAGTTATATAGCAATTGGAGCAGGATTTTCAAATTCGCATTTGACTAATCACGAGCCTATGTGGAAATTTGTGCTTGGTATGAATTATGAAACAACTGGTTCATATTCGAACTCGGACTATGAAGAAGTTATTAAGTATCCGCTTGGAAGAGAACGTGATGAGTTTGAAAAAAAGATAGTAATAAATAGATTGAATGAAACCGAAAAAATCCCTGGATTGTTGATAAATAAAATCGGGAATATGTGGGGAGAAAGTGACACCTCGATTTATTGGAGTCTTAGTGAATCAGGGAAGCCTCAATTATCGGCTTCACTTATTGTTAGTTCGCAGGTAGTTTATTTATTAATTTATATTTTTTCATTTATTTCTATTATCTGTTTGATGTTCAGTCGTAGAGAAAATAATAAATATATATTTATTTTGTTACTTGTATTAGGGTATTTAACTATTCACCTATTTATCGAGATACAGACAAGATATAGATATTTCATTATGCCTGTGCTAATTATATTTTTTGGTTACTCTCTTAGCTTTATAAATAAGTATTTTAGTCAAAAACTTAAAAATATCAATTTAACTAAAACAATTGGCTTGAGCTTGAATACAAAGAAACGAGAGTCTAATTAGTGTATTTTATAAATAATCAAATTTCGCTTCGTTTAGGAAGGGGTACGTCGTGAAAGCTCCAATATTATATATAAGCATACCTTGTTATAACGAGGAAGAAGCTTTAGCCAAAACTATTGATCACCTTTTAGTTGTAATGAATAATTTAATTAATAGTGAGTTAATCTCAAAAGAAAGCCGATTATTATTTATTGATGACGGAAGTAAAGATCGTACATGGGAGGTTATAAAAAGTAAACATCAAAGGGAAAGAATGGTTCTAGGACTTAAACTTTCAATAAATTCAGGCCACCAAAAAGCATTATTATCTGGATTAATGTTTTCCAGAAAGTTTGCTGATTGCGTAATTTCTATGGACGCCGATTTGCAGGATGATATTTGGGTAGTTAAAGACTTTGTAGTTAAATATCTTGAGGGCTTTGAGGTTGTATATGGTGTTAGAAAGAGTCGTGACAAAGATACATGGTTTAAGAGAGTAAGTGCGGAGTCATTTTATAAGTTAATGCTCAAGTTAGGGGTACCTGTCATTTTTAATCATGCGGATTACAGGTTGTTAAGTTCTAGAGTGCTAAATCATTTGAACGAGTTTAAGGAAACTAATTTGTTTTTAAGAGGAATTATCCCTTTGATAGGATTTCGTTCATGTACTATTGAATATGATCGTAAGGAAAGAATTGCAGGTGAGTCAAAATATCCTTTGAAAAAAATGTTGGCATTCGCTTGGGACGGAATCACATCATTTAGCAACAAGCCAATTCGTTTAGTAACAACGGTTGGATTTATAAGCTTAGGGATAAGCGCTGCAGTTGGATTGTATGCATTATTCTCTAAATTAGCAGATCATACAGTTTCTGGGTGGACCTCAATAATGATATCTCTTTGGTTTATTGGTAGTATTCAACTATTAGCTTTAGGGGTTATAGGAGAATATATTTCAAAGATTTATAGTGAAGTGAAAAGACGTCCACTCTATATTGTTGAGGAATATTTGACTGAGTCAACAGAATTTAAGCTGGATATTGAACCTACATTAATTAGAGAATTACGTAAATGACTAAATCCTCTACATTATAGGTTCGGCTAGTATTGGGGGAGATAGCCAATAGCTCTCTGAATTTGCTTAGTAAAGACAAGATTAGAACGTAAATCGGCGATTGTTTTATCTGCTTTTATAAACTCCACAATTCCCAAATAATTCAACCGTACAAATGGATTACAGAGTTACAATCTTGTCGAAATGCACTAATGGAGGCCGCTGCTTTTATCGTAGTGGTCTCTTTCTTTGTAGTCCAAATAATAATTCACATTAGATTTAATTGCTCTATAATCTAACATTGAAGATAAATAATAATCTTCCACAACTCATTTAAGTAGGGTGAAAAAATTGGAGAAAGTTCAAATTCTCATGTCGACATTTAATGGCGAGGCATATATCGAAGAACAACTTCAAAGTATATTTCAACAAACCTATCATAATATATTCATCCTTATTCGTGACGATGGTTCAAGCGATAACACCGTACCAATAATTCAAAAATTTATGGGTTTGTACCCCGGCAAGTTCCACCTCATTAAAGGGAGTAATGTAGGGGTGATCCAAAGTTTTTTTGAATTACTGAATTCAACTGAATTAGATGCATCATATTTTTGTTTTTGTGATCAAGATGATGTTTGGATGAATGATAAAGTTGAAAGATCGGTACAGTACCTGCATTCATGTCATACTGCTGGAATGTACTGCTCATCTACAATGCTAGCAGATCAAAATCTTAGTCCGATTAAAGTATGGCCAATTCCTCCGAAAAAGGATCCAGACTTCTACAATGCTATAGTGCAAAACATTGCTGTAGGTGCAACCGTGGCTATTAATAAAGCAGCAAGAGACATAATCGTCTCTAGAAAAATTAATATAAAAAACCTTCAAATGCATGATTGGTGGATTTACATATGTATATCTGCATTTGGTAATGTATTTTATGATGAGCGACCGACGATTTATTATAGGCAGCATAACAATAATGTTGTTGGTGGTCATAGAAGCATTCTACATGAGTTCAGGAATAAGTGGAGTAGCTTTCGTAAGCATTCGGGTCATAAGCTTTTAAAAAAACAAGCAATTGAATTCAATAGGCTCTATATGAATTTATTAGATGATGAAAAAAAAGACCAGTTACATCTATTCATTCAAGAGCGAAAGTCAATAAAAGAGAAGTATCAATTCCTTCAAAAGTCAAAGTTATATAGGAATTCGTTTTTAGAAGATCTGCTTTTTAAAATTCTGATTTTAATTGGGTATGTCTAGTTTCAAGAAGTATATGCTCTATTCTCTGTTAAGTATAAATACAAGGATTTCTTAATATATTAATTCATGGAACGGACTAACTTCAACACCTAAAGTATTCATTTTAAGGCTAATACCATTATCCACAAAATAATTACAGCATATAATGATATAACCCGATATTGAAGTGAAAATATTCGTTGTTGTGCTAAACTTAAAATTATAAATTTCATAAAAATAAAGGTGGTCAACAAATGAAACTCCTTGTTACCGGCGGAGCCGGCTTCATCGGCAGCAACTTCGTAATATATATGCTGCAGCAACATCCTGATTATAAGATCGTCAACGTGGATGCGTTGACTTACGCAGGGAATCTGGAGAACCTGAAATCGATTGAGAATCATCCTAACTATACGTTCGTCAAAGCAGACATTACCGATGTGGCGGCGATGGATGCGCTGATCGGTGACGGTGTGGATGTAGTGGTTAACTTCGCTGCTGAGTCTCACGTAGACCGGAGTATTCTGGAGCCGGAAGTGTTTGTGAAGACGAATGTGCTGGGTACTCAAGTACTGCTGGATGCAGCTAAGAAATACAGTATAACTAAATTCGTGCAAGTCTCCACGGATGAGGTCTATGGATCCCTTGGTGCTACAGGTTTGTTCACTGAAGAAACGCCGCTTACACCGAACAGCCCTTATTCCGCGAGCAAAGCGGGCGGGGATTTGCTGGTTCGAGCTTATCACGAAACATTCGGATTGCCGGTTAATATTACGCGTTGCTCCAATAACTACGGTCCTTATCAGTTCCCGGAGAAGCTGATTCCGCTTATGATCTCCCGTGCGCTGGCTGATCAGGCGCTGCCGGTATACGGTGATGGATTGAATATCCGTGACTGGTTGTATGTTGAAGACCACTGCAGTGCGATTGATTTGGTTATTCATGAAGGTGTTAACGGTGAAGTGTACAACATCGGCGGCAATAATGAACGGACAAATGTGCATATCGTGAATACCGTACTTCAGGAGCTGGGCAAGCCAGATTCGTTAATTTCGTATGTTCAGGACCGTCCTGGACATGACCGCCGTTACGGCATAGATCCGGCTAAAATTACGAACGAGCTAGGATGGAAGCCAAAGCACACGTTCGAAACCGGCATTAAGGAAACCATTCAGTGGTATTTGAATAACAAGGATTGGTGGACCCGTATTCAGTCCGGAGAATACCAGAAGTATGCCGAACTCCAGTACGGCAGCCGTCTGGGGGATTCACTGTAATGGCGAAGATGAAAGTGTTCGTTACAGGCTCGGGCGGACAACTTGGGCAGGATCTTATGCTCTTGCTTCAAGGTCAGGATTACGAGGTACTAGGCTGTGACCGTCAAGAGATGGATATTACCGATCTGGACCAGTGCCAGGAGATCATCGGCGCTTTCGCTCCTGATGCAGTTATTCACTGTGCGGCCCATACAGCGGTTGATGCGGCAGAGACGGATGTTGATGCAGCATACCTAATTAATGCTACCGGAAGCCGGAATGTGGCTCTGGCCGCAGAGAAGGCTGGTTCTAAGCTGGTCTATATCAGCACGGATTATGTGTTCGATGGCATGGGGGTTCAGCCTTACCATGAATATGATAATACAGATCCTAAGAGTATCTACGGTAAGTCTAAACGGGCTGGAGAGATCCTGGTTCAGTCTTTATCGTCTAAATTCTTTATCGTGCGTACCTCTTGGGTCTATGGCAAATACGGCAATAACTTTGTGAAAACCATGCTGAAGCTAGGGCAGGAAAAGCCGTTGCTGCAGGTTGTAGATGACCAGAAGGGCTCTCCTACCTATACGGTGGACCTGGCAAGATTCTTGCTTGAGCTTATCCAGACTGTAAAGTATGGTGTATATCATGCTTCGAACAGTGAATCTTGCACATGGTATGAATTCACTCAGGCCATCTTTGCGGAAGCAGAAGATATTCTGGGGCTGAAGTTCACAGCGAAGCTTGAGCCGTGTTCTACCGAACAGTTCCCGCGTCCTGCGCCGCGTCCGCGCAACTCGGTGATGGAGCATCTGGCCATCCGTACCAATGGGTTCCAGGACATCCGCCCATGGCGGGAAGGTCTGAGAGACTTTTTGCTGGAGATGAAGTAATCACTGGCGCGGGATTTGCAGAAATAACTAACTAACTATATAAGACGCACTAAAAAAATAAACAAAAAGCGAAAGAAGCGGAGGGGAAATTTGGAACTGTAGGAGCGGTAGCGACCGCCTTTGTCACTGGATTTCTACCGCGAGTAGCGGTTCAAATCAAGAAATCTGGGGACAACAGCAGCCGGAAGTCCAAATGTTCATCGCAGTGACGACTAAGCTTCAAGTTCAAATCAAAAGTACTTCTTATATAGCAACAAATGAAACTCCTGATCGCTTATGCGGTAAGGAGTTTTTTGCTGTCTGCGACAATATAGCAATAGGGTTGAACTACAATAACTATGTAACTAACATTACCTTCTAATGTGCTTAACATAGCCTGTCAACCTTCTTTCCGCTATAATAAATATAGATTTCATTAAAGAACCAGGAATTCGAGGTCACCCATGAACCCTAAAACAGTCAGTGTACATATCGTTACCTATAACAGCGCAGATGACATCATTGAATGCTTGTCGGCTGTGCTGGCTCAGGATTATCCGGTCAAAAAAATTGTCATAGTGGACAACGCTTCAACGGATGGTTCGGCGGATAAGGTCAGAGCGTTCTATCACCAGATACATTCTAACTCAGCTAAAGTAGTCTCAACGGACTCTCAAGTACCCAGCTCTGCAGGTGGCAGTACCCGGACGCCATCTCTTGTCCTTCTTGAAAATGAACACAACACCGGCTTTGCCCCCGCGCACAATCAGGCTATTGCCGGTACAAATACAGATTATGTGCTGGTGTTAAACCCTGATCTTACGCTTGCCCCGGATTATATATCCAGACTAGTCGCTCGTTTTGAAGCTAATCCCCTAATCGGCAGTGCCACAGGCAAGCTACTGCTTAGGGCGGACCACTCACTTGTGGACAGCACAGGGCTGCGGATGAATAAAGCCCGGCGGGCGTTTGACCGTGGAGCCGGAGAGTCTGCAGACCTGTGGAAGGAGTCAGGGGTTGTATTCGGTGTATCCGGCGCGGCGGCGATGTACTCTCGGCGGATGATTGAGGAGATTAGCGTCGAAGGCGAGTTTTTTGATGCGGACTTTTTTGCCTACAAGGAAGATGTGGATGTGGCATGGCGCGCGGGATTGTTTGGTTGGCAGGCCTACTATGATGCGGAAGCGATAGGTTACCACGAACGGGGCTGGAAGACATCCGGGCGGAGCGGCAAGGCGATGTTCATCAAGCGGATCTCATATATTAACCGTTATAAAATGATCTACAAGAACGAGTCCTCCCGCAGACTGCTGCTTACCCTACTATATTCTCTGCCGTATGAGATCGCCGCACATGGCTACTCACTATTGAAGGAACCAAAGTTAATGGGAGCTTGGTCATCTTTCTTCTCGCAGTGGACAGCTCTGAAACGCAAGCGCCGTTATATTCAGGAGAAGGCTAAGCGTCAGGGATTATGAAGCGAAACGAGAGAGAACTCAACCGATTGTGAAAAAGATTCTTCTATTCCCCGGATTTCCGTCAGCTATTTAGATTGAACTTAAAAATAAATGGACAGGGAAAAGTGGCGGAGGAGAATTTTGGAACTGTAGGAGCGATAGCGTCCGCCTTTGTCTGCGGATTTCCACCGCGAACAGCGGTAAAAATCAAGAAATCTGCAGACAACAGCGGCCGGAGGGCCAAACATTCTTTGGAGTCACGGCAATCCTATAATAGAAAAAATACAAGTTCAATCTTATAGAATTGTTACTCCCACATTATCCTCACACTTGTAAAAACCTCCCTGAACAGGCTGCGCCTATCATGGGGGTTTTTGTGTTATAATAATTGTCGATAGATTACTATATTTGTCAGGAGAGTATAGCAGTGAATGTAGATGTTAGTATAATCATTCTAAATTACAACACATGCCGCCTGACGATGGACTGTCTGAGGTCGGTATATGATTCCGAGACCCGCTACTCCTATGAAATTATTTTAATAGATAATAACTCCCATGATCACTCGGTAGAGACGATAAGCAAGGAATTCCCGGATGTGCTGCTGATTGCCAATTCGGAGAATGTAGGGTTTGCCAAGGGTAATAATCAGGGGATGGAAGCTGCCTCCGGGCGATATGTTTTATTGCTGAATTCAGATACAGTGATCCGCAAGGATACGCTGGAGACGATGGTTGCTTTTATGGACAGCCGTCCGGATCTGGGGGCTTCTGGCTGCAAGGTGATACTGCCGGATGGTTCGCTGGATAAGGCCTGTAAAAGAGGATTTCCAACGCCATCCGCTTCATTCTATTATGCTTTCGGTTTCAGTAAGCTGTTTCCGGACCGTCCAAGGTTCAACGGCTATCAGCTGGGTTATCTGGACCCGGATGACTCCTACCCGGTAGATTGTCTGGTGGGAGCGTTCATGCTGCTGCGGCGGGAGACCATCGAGCAGGTGGGCGGACTGGATGAGACGTTCTTTATGTACGGGGAGGATCTGGACTGGTGTTACCGGATCAAAGCGGCTGGCTGGGGGATTTATTACTATCCGCAGACATCGATCGTGCATCTCAAAGGTGGCAGTGCGCGCCGCAGACCGTTTAAGATCGTGTACGAATTCCACCGGGCGATGATTTTATTCCATAAGAAGCATTATAGCAAGCGGTACAACAGTATGATAAACGGAGCGGTATATGCGGGAGTTGGCGTCAAGTTCACGCTTTCGCTGCTGCGCAATGCGCTGATTGCTCCACGCAAGGTTCCAACACCAGCACAGAGTCTGACGGTCCCCGGGGAAGCCGGTTTACGCAATGAATCGAATGCTGAGGTGAGATTATGATCCGCCGTAATCAAAAGTTTCTAACACAGTTATATATGGTTGCCGATTTCCTGGTCATTCAAGTGGCCTTCCTGGCTGCCTGGTGGCTGAAGTTCAAAAGTGGTTTGCTGGAATCCTACAGGACCCTTCCTGTAGAGTCCTATGCTTACTGGAGTATTATCTACGGTGCCATCGCTATTCTGATCGGAATTGTGCTTCAATTGTATTTGCCGAAACGGAAGAAACGCTTTATTGATGAATTCATCAAAATCTTTCAGGTTCACGCCATGGGTATCTTCATTCTGCTCGGCCTGATGTTCTTCCTGAAGGAGATTGACGTCTCCCGTCAATATCTTGCTATTTATATGGGCTTCAATATTCTGTCCATTATGCTGTACCGTTATGTGCTGAAGAAGATGCTGAAATCGCTGCGTGAAAAAGGCTTTAACCGCCAGTTTGTGCTGATTCTCGGTGCAGGTACGCTGGGTAAAAGATTCTACAACAATCTTGAGCAGTATCCTGAGCTGGGATATGAGGCTATCGGGTTCCTGGATGACTTCCATGAATGGGATGGTATTGAGGAACAACGCTATAAGCCCATTCTCGGCACCGTGGATCAGCTTGAAGGCATGCTGGAGATGCTGCCAGTCGATGAGGTCATTCTGGCGCTTCCACTGGATGCCCATTCGAAGTATCCGACCATTATCGCTACCTGCGAGAAGGCGGGTGTACGGACACTGATTATCCCTGACTTCTTCGACTACCTGCCGGCCCGTCCTTACTTCGATAACTTCGCGGGGATGCCGATGATTAACGTACGCGATATTCCGCTGGATATGGCCGGGAACAAAATGGCTAAGCGGGCGTTTGATCTGGTATTTTCCCTGTTCGCCATTATTATGTTGTCTCCTGTAATGCTGATTGTAGCGCTGGGTGTGCGCCTAACTTCGCCTGGACCTATTATTTTCAAGCAGGAGCGTGTAGGACTTAACCGCCGTAACTTCATGATGTACAAGTTCCGTTCCATGAAGATGCAGACCGATGGTGAAGTGGATACGGGCTGGAGTACGCGCGAAGATCCGCGCCGCACACGTTTTGGGACCTTTATCCGCAGGACCAGTCTGGATGAGCTGCCGCAATTTTTCAATGTGCTGTTTGGCCAGATGAGTGTGGTCGGTCCGCGTCCGGAGCGCCCGTACTTTGTAGAGCAGTTCCGTGGTGAGATTCCGAAGTACATGGTGAAGCATCATGTGCGTCCTGGCATTACCGGCTGGGCTCAGAGTAACGGTCTGCGTGGGGACACGTCGATCGAGGACCGGATCAAACATGATATTTTCTATATCGAAAACTGGTCACTGTTGTTTGATATCCGGATTATCGCCAAAACCATCCGCAACGGCTTCAAGAACGCTTATTAATGCAACGGCCTCATTATATATTATTCCATAGAAACGGTTGCCGACCCTCCCTGGAGGAAGACACAGCCGTTTCTTCTTGTTTTCAGTCCTACTACTCTAACACTTGCAAAGGAACCTGCCATCATGAATAGAAAAAAGATTATCGCCTCCGTCATTATGATCGGAGCTATTGCACTACTGCTTGTACTCACACTTGGGGGGAAAGAGAAGCAGCCGGCTACAGGCTTTGCGGCCCATAGAGTTGTAGCTCATGCCATGGGAGGGATTCATAACTATACGTATACGAATACGCTGGATGCTTTTATCGCTAACTATGAGCAGGGGACCCGGGTTTTTGAGGCGGACCTGCTGCTGACTAGTGACGACAAGCTGGTGGCCCGGCATGAATGGACTGCTAATATGAGCAAGCTGCTGGGCCAGCAGAGTGTTCTTCCCGCCGCCAAACAGGGGACGGTGCTGAACTATGAGGATGTCATGAGCAGCCCGGTTCTTGAACTCTACTCCCCGCTGGATATTGATAAGATCATGGACTTGATGGTGATCTACCCGGATGCCTACATTGTAACGGACACGAAAGAGCTAGAACCGGAACTTGTAACGAAACAATTTCAGCTTATAGTGGAAGCGGCCGAGAAGAAGGACCCTGCCCTGCTGCAGCGGATTGTTCCGCAGATTTACAGCCGGGATATGCTGGAGGTAGTGAACAAGGTGTATGCTTTTCCTGAAGTGATCTTTACGCTATATCAGACGCAGGACAGTGATGAAGTGGTCATTGATTTCGCCAGTCAAACCGGAGTGGATATCACCATGCCGACGGTAAGAGCTACCAAGAGTTTCGTGCGGAAGCTGAAGAATGCCGGGGCAAGAGTCTACGTGCATACGGTGAATGACGACAAAGAAATCTCGGAGCTGTCCCGGATGGGAGTCGACGGATTCTATACCGATTTTGTCTCTGAGGACGACTTAAGCCGGATCAAGGGTGTCCGCTAGTAGTTGAACGTGCTGGCTTCTGTACATCAAAAGCATATGCTCCAAAAATACGAAAAAATGTTCGCATTTTTGTTCGCTTTAAATTGACACCCGCCTTCGTGCTGACTTAGACTAGAGATACGGCTTTTGCGTGTGCAGGAGTGTATTTGTTGTTTTGAAATACAGGAAATTAGAATATTTACTTAGATGAACAATGAGGATGGACGATGATGAATGGAATGCGGCAAATGATCAAGCCGTGGCGGCATGTGTTCAAGCTGGACCCGGACCGTGAGCTTGGTGACAGGGAACTGGCGGCTGTCTGTCTCTCGGGAACCGATGCAATACTGGTAGGCGGCTCCACTGGAGTGACTTATGAGAATACCGTGAGTCTGCTCTCGAGAATCCGGCAGTATGATCTGCCTTGTGCCCTGGAGGTGTCGGATCTGGAAGCCGCTGTGCCTGGATTTGATCTGTATATGATTCCCATGGTGCTCAACACTGCCGATACTTCATGGATTCTTGGCCATCACCGCCGGGCAATTGAACGATTCGGCAGTCTGATTCCATGGGAATTGCTGCTGACTGAGGGCTATATTGTGCTCAATGGAGATTCTTCGGTAGCGCGGCTTACAGGAGCAGACTGCTCACTTAGCGCAGACGGTGCAGCGGCCTATGCGCAGATTGCAGACAAGCTGATGAATCTGCCGGTGGTTTACCTTGAATACAGCGGATGCTTTGGAGATATGGAGACTGTGCGTGAGGTCAGGGCAATGGTCGAGCACAGTCAGCTTTTTTATGGAGGCGGAATTACGGGCGGGGAAGAAGCCATGCAGGCTGCTGCTCTATGTGATACAGTAGTGGTCGGCAATATTATTTACCGTGATGTGGAGCAGGCGCTGCTGACCGTCCAGGCTGTGAAGAGTACGCCGCAGATTGACCGGAAGAACTTATAAATTCCAAGCTTTTATTCAGAAAGGAGCATGTCACACATGCAACTTGTTAACATACACGACGCCGTAAGCCGGCTGAATCCCCCGCAGCGTCAGGCTGTTGAAGCTACCGAAGGGCCTCTATTGATCATGGCCGGAGCGGGCAGCGGTAAGACCCGCGTGCTTACCCACCGGATCGCCTGGCTTATCGCGAACCGCAAGGCGCCGCCTTGGGCGATTCTGGCGATTACTTTTACGAACAAAGCCGCCCGGGAGATGCAGGACCGTGTCTCCAAGCTGGTAGGGCCGGAAGGCCGGGATATCTGGGTATCCACCTTCCACTCGATGTGTGTACGGATCCTGCGGAAGGATATTGAACGGATCGGCTTCACTTCGAACTTCTCCATTCTGGATTCGACGGACCAGTTGTCCGTAATCCGCAATTGTATGAAGGATCTGGACATCGATACCAAGAAGTTCGAGCCGAAGGCGATCCAGGCTGTGATCAGTACGAACAAGAATGAGCTGATTACACCGGCGCAGTATGAGCAGAAGATCGGCGATTATTTCGAAGGCCTTGTGGCCAAAGTGTACACTAAGTACCAGCAACGGCTGAGAAGCAATAACTCGCTGGATTTCGATGACCTGATTATGAAGACGATCCAGTTGTTCAAGGAAGTTCCTGAGGTATTGGATTTCTACCAGAAGAAGTTCAAATACATTCACGTCGATGAGTATCAGGATACGAACCGGGCGCAGTATATGCTCTGCCGGATGCTGGCCGAAGGCCACCACCGGATCTGCGTAGTCGGGGACAGTGACCAATCAATCTACCGCTGGCGCGGGGCGGATATTTCGAACATCCTTAATTTCGAAGAAGACTATCCGGAAGCCAAAACCATTCTATTAGAGCAGAATTACCGCTCAACCTCCAATATTCTGAACGCCGCCAACGGTGTCATCGCACTGAATACCGGACGCAAGCCGAAGAAGCTGTGGACCGATTCGGACGAGGGCGCGAAGATCAAGGTGTTCCGCGGTGACTCCGAGCATGATGAAGGATACTTCGTCACCGGAGAGATCAGCAAGAATGTGAAGCAGGGCCAGGCGTACCAGAACCATGCGATTCTGTACCGTACGAACGCCCAGTCCCGTGTAATAGAAGAAATTCTGATCAAGTCGGATATTCCTTACCAGATTGTCGGCGGGATCAAGTTCTACGACCGCAAAGAAATTAAGGATCTGCTGGCGTATCTGCGCCTGCTCTCCAATCCCGATGATGATATCAGTCTGACGCGGATTATCAATGTTCCTAAGCGTGGCCTTGGGGATACGACTGTCGGCAAATTGGCTGCGGCCGCAGCTTCCCAGGGAGTATCGATCTTCCGGGCGCTGCAGACGGTGGATGATCTGGGCTTTGCCGGCCGGACGCGCAATACGCTGGTAGAGTTCTATGATATGATCGAAGCCCTGCACCGTATGGTGGAATTCCTCTCGGTGACCGAGCTGACAGAGAAGATTCTTGAACTGTCCCAGTACCGTCTGGAGCTGCAGAATGAGAATACCCTTGAGTCCCGTTCCCGCCTGGAAAATATAGACGAATTCCTATCCGTAACGATGGAATTCGAGAAGAACAACGAGGATAAGTCGCTGGTCTCCTTCCTGACGGATCTGGCGCTGATCGCCGACATCGACAGCGTGAATGACGAAGAAGAGCGCAGCGATGCTGTCGTGCTGATGACAATGCACAGCGCGAAGGGTCTGGAGTTCCCAACCGTATTCATCATCGGGATGGAAGAAGGCGTGTTCCCGCACAGCCGTGCCTTCCAGGACAATGACGAACTGGAAGAAGAACGCCGGCTGGCGTATGTGGGCATTACCCGTGCGGAGAAACAGCTGTTCCTCAGCTGTGCACGGATGCGCACGCTGTTCGGGCGGACGACCGCGAATGCGCCGTCCCGCTTCCTGGAGGAGATTCCGGAGGAGCTGAAGGAAGATACCGTGAAGGAATCGGACCGCTTCCGGCGCGGAGGCGCGGAGGTTGGCGGTGCTTACGGCGGCCGCGGCTTCGGCGGAGGCAGCCGCGGGAACTTCGGCAGCCGCACCGCTGCTGCCGGGAACGCGCCGGCAGGCGGCGGGGCCGCCAGCTTCGGCAGCGGCAGCTCGGCCAGCGCGGTGCCGGGCGCGGGCCGCGTCGTAGTGACGACCGGTGGCGCGCAGGGCGCTCCGGGAGCAGGGGCTGCAGCGTCCGCCGGCTTCAAGGCGGGCGACAAGGTCGCCCACGGCAAATGGGGCACCGGCACCGTTGTGGCCGTGAAGGGCAGCGGCAATGATACGGAGCTGCAGATTGCCTTCCCGGCGCCGGTAGGCGTGAAGCGCCTGCTGGCCGGCTTTGCACCGATCACCAAAGTTGAATAAAGCAAGCTGCGATTAACGATTGTGTTTTTGGATCACGCTAACCGTAGGAAACCTATTTGACGGAGGGATGTGCCGGATGGATATTATGTTCACGATGGAAGAGCTCGTAGCCGAGCTGAATCAATATAACTATCATTACTATACAATGGATACGCCGCAGATCAGTGACAAGGAATATGATGCGCTCTACGACAAGCTGGTGGCACTGGAAGCGGAGAGCGGAATTGTACTGCCGCATTCTCCAACCCAACGCGTAGGCGGGGAGCTGCTTAAGGGCTTCACGCCACACCGCCATCTCGCGCCGCTGTGGAGTCTTGACAAGGCGCAGAACATTGAACAGCTGCGCACCTGGAACGCCCGTGTACTGAAGCTGGTGAATGAGTATAACACCAAGAATCCGGAGAATCTGCTGCCGGAGCCGTGTTATGCGGTGGAGCTGAAGTTTGACGGCTTAACGCTGAACCTGACCTACCGTGACGGCGCACTGGTCCAGGCGGCAACGCGGGGCAACGGTGTCACAGGCGAAGGAATTCTAGCTCAGGTGAAGACGATTAAGTCCGTTCCTTTGAACATTCCGTTCAAGGAAGGGCTGATCGAAGTGCAGGGCGAAGGGATTATGAATTTGTCCGTGCTGGCTGACTATAATACACGCGCAGCGGAGCCGCTCAAGAATGCGCGCAACGGTGCAGCCGGTGCGCTGCGCAACCTGAATCCCAAGATGACTGCAGACCGCAGGCTGAATGCTTTCTTTTATAATGTGGGGTACTCGGAAGGTGTGCAGTTTGCCGATCATCAGGAGATGATGGATTTCCTGCGCAGCAACCGGTTCAAGGTCAACCCTTATCTCAACTACTTCAGTAATTTCGATGACGTTACCGAGCAGCTGGCAGAGATCGAAGAGAGCCGTTCCGGCCTCGATTATCTGATTGACGGGGCAGTTATCAAGGTGACTGATTTCCGGATCCGCGAAGCGCTGGGCTATACGGATAAGTTCCCCCGCTGGGCGGTTGCCTACAAATTCGAGGCGGAAGAAACTACGACGATCCTGGAGTCGGTCAGCTGGAACGTAGGCCGCACAGGCAAAGTCACTCCGCTGGCGCGCGTGGAAGCTGTCGAACTGGCCGGTGTTACCGTACAGAATTGCACGCTTAACAATGTAGGCGACATTGAACGCAAGAACCTGAAGTTTGCACTGGGCACACGGGTATTCATCCGCCGCTCCAATGATGTGATTCCGGAGATTCTGGGCAAGGTGACGGAAGAGAGTGACGGCGGGGAGATTATTTTCCCAGAGAACTGTCCGGCCTGCGGTTACCCGCTGGAGATGCGCGGTGCGCATCTGTTCTGCAACAACAAGCTGGACTGTAAGCCGCAGATTGTCAGCCGGATCACGCATTTTGCGTCACGTGATGCCATGGATATTGAGACGTTCAGTGAGAAGACAGCCGCTCAGCTGCATGAAGAGCTTAGTGTACGTGAGCCGGCCGATCTATATGAACTGACCTTTGAGCAGCTGGTGAAGCTGGACCGTTTCGGGGAGAAGAAGGCGGATAATCTGCTCAAAGCACTGGAAGAGAGCAAAGGGCGGGATCTGGCATCCTTCCTGTATGCCCTAGGCATCCCGAATACCGGAAAGGCAACCACCAGAATGCTGGCTGACCACTACCGCAGTCTGGAAGCTGTAATGTCTGCGACAGCGGAGGAGCTGGCTGGTCTGCCAGATATCGGCGGGATTGTAGCTGAGAGCATCGTGAATTATTTTGCCGAC
This sequence comes from Paenibacillus borealis, assembly GCF_000758665.1. NCBI lineage: Bacteria > Bacillati > Bacillota > Bacilli > Caryophanales > Paenibacillaceae > Paenibacillus > Paenibacillus borealis. The sequence goes on along the minus strand of NZ_CP009285.1, from coordinate 7,457,954 downwards.
CCCTTCGTGGTGGTAAGCATTAACCGCATGCTGGCGCTGGGTGTCGAGGCTAAGGCACCGGAAGCTCCGCGTGTAGTCAGTACCAATACCTTCTTTAGCGGCAAAACAGTCGTGTTGACCGGCTCCCTGCAGAAAATGACCCGTGAAGAGGCGGCTGAACGTCTGGAGGCGCTTGGTGCCAAGGTGTCCGGCAGTGTCTCCAAGAAGACCGATCTGGTCATTGCCGGCGAGAAGGCAGGCAGCAAGCTGGCCAAAGCGCAGCAACTCGGCATTCAGGTGATTGAAGATGAAGACGAACTGATCCGGCTTCTGGAAAGCTAAGCATACACAAAGTCCCGGGGTCCTCGCGTTTAGCGAAAGACACCGGGACTTTTTTCAATGTAATATACAATATGCCTGCATTACTTAGCTGCGTTCAGCCCCATCGACTGCAGGAGCTTATCAAAAATCAGAGTATTCTCATAGATGCCGGTGAACAGCTGAGCGTTCTTGCCCATAGCCGTAACCGGAATATCAACCGCGGTATGTCCTGAAGTCGTCCAGTCGACTACAAAGTTAAGCTTGGAGTTGGCAATAGCGAAAGGGCCATCTTCCTGAGAAATAGCATCTCCGCTCTCATCCTCTGCATCCACCGCTTCAATCGAGAATCCGCCTGTTTCATGGTCAGCCAGTACAAGCACCAGGGTGTCGGGGTTTTTCTTCGCATAGTCTTTGGCCACCTGAACGGATTTATCCAGCTCCTGGCCGGATTTGATCGTCATTTTGGCGTTGTTTTTGTGGGCGAATTCGTCTGTGCCTTCTTCTTCAACCATCAGGAAGAATCCTTTGGAATTGGCGTCCAGCGTATCGATCGCTTTCTTCGTCATCTCGGCCAGGGAAACGACTGGTTTGTAGATATCACCTTTGCCTTCTTCATTCTGCTGGAACATCTCTTCATTGGCGAAAAGACCCAGCAGCTTGCTGCCCTTAGCCTTCTGCAGATCCGTCTTAGTGGAGACATAGCTGTAGCCAAGCTGCTTCGCCTTTTCTACCAGATTCCCCTGGGTTCCCTTGCTCTTCTCGGAAGGGTCTTCAGCAGGCTCGTCCGGGAATTTGCCGGGCTGTCCTGCCGGATACCAGAAATCCTCCCCTCCGCCGAGAAGCACATCTACCTTGCTTTTGGTCAGCAGCTGGAGTGCGATATCGCTCTGCTTGGAACGGTCTTCCACATGTGCGCCAAAAGCAGCTCCCGTAGCGTCAGTAACCTGGCTCGTCGTCACCACTCCGGTGGACTTGCCAGCTTTTTTGGCATATTCCATTATGGTCGCAACCGATTTCTTTTCGGCATCCATACCGATTGCCCCGTTGTAAGTCTTCACACCGCTGGCGTAGGCTGTAGCTGAGGCCGCGGAGTCTGTTACCGGAATTGTGGAGCTTGTATGAATCAGGCCGACGTATGGCATGGAGTCCATAGCAAGGTTGCCCTTTTCACCAACAGTGGCTAGCCGGATAGCATTACGCTGAGCTGTACCCATGCCGTCGCCGACGAATAGAATTACATTTTTGGTTTTGGAGGTTGCCGCGTCAGCCTGATTGCTTGAAGATCCTGTTGTGATTACACCTGAAACGAGCAGCGCCGTGGCTGCAGTTACTGCAAAAGCTGTCTTCACTCCATACTTTTTAGCTGATTTCATATTTACCCTCCTATAATCTATGGTTTACTCCCTTATACTAGAGAGCATTCATTAAGAGAGTGTTACTTGAATATACATATAATGTAAAGATGACGGGTGATTCTGTAAAATAAAAATCTCCCGTCCCTGATCGAGGGAAACGAGAGATTAATAGTAGCCTTAAGTTACAGCATATAGAGAGTAGAATGGAGAAGTTATACCCGCTTGGCGTTAGGCAGCCAGGCATCAATGTCATACCCGCGCTGTTCCCAATAGCCGACATGATCACCTGCAATCAATTCGATGCGGTTGAGCCATTTAACCGACTTATAGGCATACATTTGCGGAGTGACCAGACGTACAGGCCCGCCAAGCTGATTCGGGATCGGTTTGCCGTCATGCATCACAGCCACCATGATATCCTCCATCCGCGCCTGGGCCAGGGTTAGAGAGTCCGTGTAGACACCGTCTCCCGAGTAGAGCTTAACCGTAACGGCTTCATCCTGTACACCGGCCATATCCAGCAACTTGTAGAGCGGAAGGCCTTCCCATGTATTTTTATAGACAGACCAGCCGGTTACACAGTGAAAATCACTGACCTGCACCTCGCGCTGCAGCTTGACGAATTCTTCCCAGTTCCAGGTGAACTTCTTGTCCACCAGACCGTCGATTGTAAAAGACCAGTTGGAGTTGTCGAAGGCGGGAATGTCTGTGACGGTGTATACGCGAAAGCTGCCCTCGGCTCCCCCGCCGATGGGAGGGGCTGATTCCGCCAGCGGAACCGGATCGGGAATCAGGGCATTGGCATTCGAGGCCGCATAATCAGCAGTACCGGGAAACTGCAGGGATTTGCCGATCCAGCGTACAAAGGTTGGGCCGAGCGTTACGGCGAGACCTGCTCCTACAGCCACCTTGATGAAACCGCGGCGTGTGTACATGGGCTGAGCTTCAGATGAAGCTGCGGGTCGTGGCCGCCCGATAGGAGCAGGGCTGTCCCCTGCAGGCACCGTTTCAGCTGTGATTGAGCGCTTATTGGGTTCCTTCAGCCATTTAACCCGGGTAATGGAATGGTAGATAATCACCGGGAGTCCTACCCAGGTCAGCAGATCATGCACAAACAGTGCTGCATTTGCCGCTCTCGGCCCGGCAAGTCTGAATTGCCAGAGGACAACCCCGGAGATCAGCCAGCCGGTCAGAAGAGTGAGCACGAAGATGACATTAGCTTTTTGCCCGCTCTTACCTTTCAATCGCTTCCAATGCTTCGCAGCCAGCAGCAAATAATAAACTACGGGAATCAGCAGCGCCAGTCCAAACACAATATGGCCCCATTTCAGCCACACTCTGCCTTCCCCCAGTATCTCCCTCCAGAAGCCGCCCACCAGCATCAGGCCGCTAAGCGCCAGGAACAAGACCAGCCAGGCATTCCACATGTGAATGGATACCAGCTTTTTACCGTACCCTTTGCGGATTTTCGTAAGTATATTCTTCAATTGCCTACCTCCTTCGGAGCTTCCAGCCTGACAATAGATAATTCAAGTTTAAACTAATTGTACCGCAAAAAAAACCTGTTGAATAATGTTCCCCATCCAGGATGGACAGAGTGGTTGCCTTTCCTGAACTTTATCTTATAGACTAATGGAAAGAGCTCTGGAAAGGATCAAGTACCCGTGAACCAAGAAACGATTCTGCTGGTGGATGATGAAGTGGAGATTGTAGAACTGCTGGATATCTATCTTAGTAATGAGGGATACCGGCTGCTTAAGGCTTTTGACGGAATGGAGGCACTGGAATGCCTGGCCAAAGAGAAGGTGGATCTCATTATACTCGATGTGATGATGCCCCGCATGGACGGGATTGCCGCCTGCATGAAGATCCGTGAGGAACGGAACATGCCGATTATTATGCTCTCCGCTAAGAATGCCGATATGGACAAAATCCTTGGACTCAGCATCGGTGCTGACGATTATGTAGGCAAGCCGTTTAATCCGCTGGAGCTTGTGGCGCGGGTCAAATCGCAGCTGCGCCGTTACCATAAATTGAATCGGGACGCTCCTGCCAGAACGAATGAGCATGAACTGGTCTTTGAAGATTTGCTGATAGATACGCTTAGGCATGAGGTGAGCGTGGACAACCGCAAGGTAAAGCTGACGCCCCGCGAGTTTTCTATCCTGGAGCTGCTGGCGCGGCATCAGGGACAGGTGCTCAGTATGGAGCAGATTTACCTGAAGGTGTGGAATGAGCCTTTTCTGGATGGCGGCAACACCGTGATGGTGCATGTCCGCAATATCCGTGACAAAATCGAGCTCGACGCTAAGCAGCCCCGTTATGTGCAGACCGTGTGGGGCATTGGCTACAAGCTGGATCATCCGTCCTGAAAGCTGAGGTGAACCGTAGTGAATACCAAATATATCAGTACCATCCGCTGGAAGTTTATCTGGGCCTTTGTGCTGAGTATTATGTCGGGGGCAGTGCTGCTTTTGGGTGGCTATCGGCTGGTCAATTCCTTGATTTATCTGAATCCGGCGCCGCCCTCGGCGCTGTACTCCCTCATTCTGAAATGGATCATCAACCATATCGGCTCAGCGCCGCTGATGACTGCTGTCGGAATTGCCAGCTTCCTGATCTTCTTCTTCATCTATACGCGTAAAATCGTCTCCTATCTCGAAGAGATCACCAGCGGTATCCAGCAGATCACGAAGCTTGACGAATCGCACCGGATCGAGGTTCGCACGGCGGACGAGCTGGGGGTGCTTGCGGAGAACATCAACATTATGTCTGAGCGGCTGCAGCGTTCGCTGCTGGAAGAACGCAAGGCCGTTGAGTCCAAAAACGAGCTGATTACCGGCGTATCGCATGATCTTCGCACACCGCTGACATCGGTGCTTGGCTTCTTGGAGTATATTGAGCAGGACCGCTGCCGGGAAGAGACGGAGATACGCTACTACGTAGGGATTGCCTATCAGAAAACATTAGTGCTGCGCAAGCTGATTGACGACCTGTTTGAATACACGCGGGTTAACAGCAGCAGACTGCCGCTTGTGCTGGAACGGCTCGATCTCAAGGCCTTTATGCGCCAGCTTGCGGAGGAATCCGTTCCGGCTCTGGCCCGTGCAGGCATGACTTATGAATTGTACGATGATACCGAATCGCTGTGGATTGAAGCGGCTCCTTATGAACTGGTGCGCGCTTACGAGAATCTGATTGCCAATGCGATCCGGTACGGCAAGGACGGGAAGCGGCTGGAGATTGGGCTGAGCCGTGAAGGAGACGCTGCGCTCGTGCGGATCAGTAATTTCGGCGAGATGATCGCTGAAGGGGATCTCCCGCATATTTTTGAACGGTTCTACCGGGCGGAGCGCTCCAGATCGCAGATTACCGGGGGATCGGGCTTGGGGCTGGCGATTGCCAAGGGGATTGTGGAACGGCATCATGGGGAGATCACGGCCCGCAGCACCAGGTCCCGGACGGATTTTATTACACGGTTTCCGGTGTCTTCTTAACAATCTTCAGCGTTTCTTAAGAAGTGGCAACGGTAATTCTTAAGATTTAGCCGATATCCTTGTGCTATGGGGATGAAACCCCGGAAGGCAGGAGGAACTGGCTGATGTCAAAAATACACACGATACGCTCACTTTATCTCTACATTTTCTGCGGCAGCGCCTTGCTAAGTGCAGGGCTGCTACTTGCTATGCGGGGGCTGTTTGCTATGCTCTACTCCCGGTATACGCCTGAATCGGCGGCGCTGTTTGTCCGTTTCACGCATTGGATAATGAATCATATCGGCGCAAGACCGGCGGCTGTCATGATGTTCACCGCTGTATGTGCAGGGCTGTTCCTGCTCCGTTCGCAAAAAGCAGCCAACGATACCACGGTGCTGCTGCGCGCCGCAGAACAGCTGGCGGCCCGCGGCTCCTGTGAGCTTGCGGACCTTGAGGTGCAATCCGGCGGGGAATTCGGCCGGCTGGCCGCCAGTCTGCGCCGGATTCAGCAGGCCGGGTTGCGGCCGGCGGCGGCCTCCGCACCACAGATACAAATGCCGGCGCCGGACGCACAGGAGTCCATGGCGCTTATTCTGCGGACACGGACGCTGATCCGCATGCTGGGACAGGCAGAAGCGGAGTCAGAGGAGGCGGGCTGCAGCATCCCTGGTGCGGTTCTGCAGCAGCTGGAGATTGCCAGGCGCGAGGCACAGGGACTGGAGAAGACTCTGGAGAGATGGATACGGCAGGTATGAGAACAGGACGGAAGCAACTCCTGCGTATTTGCTATGCCGGTTTTGATCTGGCGGTCATCCTATCCATGCTGATGCTGGCAGGACTTATTTATATTATTCAGTATGGGGGGCTGATGCTGGACCGTTATCCGGAGAAAATGATTTTACCGGAATCGAGCGTCATTATTGCCTCAGACGGAACTGTGTTGCGGAGAATACCACTGCCTGAAACAGGCTATCGGACCAATGCCGGACTTGGAGAAATGCCGCAGCTGCTCATAGACACTTTTATTGCTGTCGAAGACCGCCGCTTTTACAGCCATGAGGGTCTGGACTACCAGGGAATAGCCCGCGCATTGGTGAACAATACGGTACGGATGGGGGTATCCGAAGGCGGAAGCAGCATCACCCAGCAGTTAGCACGGGGATTGTATCTGAACCGGGGGCAGAATCTGCTGCGCAAGCTGAATGAGGCCTCGATCGCGCTGGCACTGGAGAAGCGGCTATCGAAGGATGAGATTCTGCAGCTGTATCTCAACCAGATTTATATGGGGCAAGGGCAATATGGGGTGAAGTCTGCAGCGGAGCGTTATTTTGGCATATCTGATCTGAAGCAGTTGGGAATTGGGCAGATCGCGACACTGGCAGCTATTCCCAAAGGCCCGTCCATTTACAATCCGGCAGACAACCTTGAACGGTCTGCAAGCAGACGGAATCTTGTCCTGCGGATTATGCAGCAGCACAAGCTGATTACAACGGATCAGATGACGGCGGCAATGAATAGCACCTATCAGCCTCCGGTTAAGGCTAAGACTGAGATTGTCGGGGCGTCCTATATGGATGCGGCACTTCAGGAAGCGATGCAGCAGACAGGGTTATCCCAAAAGGAGCTGCGCACAGGCGGGTATACTCTCGTAACGGGAATGAATATCGGGGCGCAGCGGGCGATGGAACATGTATTCTCTCAGGAGGATGCATTCCCGCCGAATGGAAAAGACCAGAGAGCCGAAGCAGCCATGGTCATCATCGACCAGCGGACCGGTGAAGTGGCCGCGCTGTTAGGCGGGCGAAACCCGAGTACAGGCGATCTGAACAGGGCTATAATCCCTTCCCGGCAGCCAGGCTCCGCGCTCAAGCCCATTATAGATTATGGGCCGGCGCTGGAGAGCGGCAAATATACGCCGGACAGTCTCCTGCCTGATGTCAAAACCGCCTATGGCAGCTACAGACCCGCCAATCTGAACGGAGTATATCGCGGACAGGTGAGCATGAGGGTAGCCCTGCAGCAGTCCATCAATGCCCCTGCGGTCTGGCTGCTGCAGCAGGTGGGGGTCAGTTATGCCCGCGGCTTTGCCGCCAGGCTGGGGGTGAATCTCGCGGCAGAGGACAATCATCTTGCTATTGCCCTTGGAGGTCTGCACAGCGGCGTCTCCCCGCTCACGATGGCCCAGGCTTACACCGTCTTTGCGAACGGAGGCATTCTTAACAAGGCATATCTGGTGCGCAGCATCAGGGATGCGCAGGACAGGGTAGTGTACTCGCATGTCTCTGCGCCGCAGCAGGTCATTTCGGCGCGCACCGCAGCGGATATGACCGGGATGCTCCGTCAGGCGGTGAGTGAAGGAACGGGTAGACGTGCGCGTATGGACGTGACGGTGGCCGGCAAGACAGGAACCACCCAGCTGGATATGCCGGGAGTCCCCGGCAAGGCCAACCGCGATTTATGGTTCGTCGGTTATACCCCGAGATGGACAGCGGCGGTATGGATGGGCTTTGACCGCTCCGGCCCTGACAACTATATGACTGCCGGAAGCGGGCTGGCGGCTGCTTTATTCTCCAGGATTCTCTCAAAGCTTTGAATAGATTTGCTTATTCCGCCGCCCATTCTTCAAGCTTCTTGTCACCGGGCAGCAGCAGCGCAAGCAGACCAAGCAGCGGAAGGAATCCGCATGCTACGAACACCGTTGCAATTCCGGTCGTATCGATCAGATGTCCGATCACGACAGAGCCGATGCCGCCAAGGCCGAAGGCAAGTCCGGTAATCAGGCCTGAGACCGTCCCGATATTGCCCGGATACAGCATCTGTGCGTAGATAACGGTTACGGAGAAGCTTGACAGCAGCACAAAGCCGGAAATAATCAGCAGCACAGCCGCCCAGAACTGATTCACAAAAGGCAGAGCCAGCGCAAATGGAACCGTGCCGATCATCGAGACCAGTATGAGATTGCGGCGGCCGAAACGATCGGCAAGCGGACCGCCGAAGAATGTTCCTACAGCACCGGCTGCGAGGTACATGAAAATATAGATCTGAGCATCATCAAGTGTCATTCCGTATTTGTCCATTAAGTAGAAGGCATAATAGCCGCCGATGGAGGCACCGTACCAGGATCGTACGAACACAATGAAGACCAGAATGACTGTTGTAATTAGAATACGTTTGCTCCGGGCAGGATCAATAGAGCGGGACACCGACTTTTTGCGGAAGGTGTATCCGGCATCGAGCATTTCCCGGTACCAGCGGGCCACATAAGCCTGAATGGCGATCCCGGCAGCGGCGATTACTGTGAAGCCGAGTGCTCCCATCTGCCCGAAGGGGATGAATACCCATTTCATTAGAAGCGGTCCTAAGGATTGACCCGCATTGCCGCCCACCTGGAAAATAGACTGGGACAGCCCCTTCCGTTGACCGGCAGCCATATGGGCTACACGCATACCTTCCGGATGAAAGGCGGCTGAACCAAAGCCTACAAGCATTACGGAGAGGATGACCAGTACATAGTTCCCGGCAAAGGCTAGTAAGAAGACGCCAGCAAAGGTACAGCACATCCCCAGCGGGAGCAGGATAGGGCGCGGTTTGCGGTCAGCGGCAAAGCCGATAATAGGCTGAATCACCGAGGAGGTGAGATTCAGTGCGAACGCAATCCAGCCAATCTGGGCATAAGAGAGCAGCATGTTATCCTTCAGTACAGGAAACATTGCCGGAATAAGCGCCTGGATGGAATCATTGAACAGATGAACAAAACTGACTGCGAGTAAAATACGGTAAATGGTTGCCTGCTGCAGATTGCGCGGTTCCTCTATAACGGTGGCAGGAGCAGCGGGTATTGACTTGTTGGACATTAGAACTCCTTTCAGAGACGGGAATTAGCAAGAGCATCTATAAGATGAAGATAAATCCTATTGTAGCCACAAGCGATGTATTATGGGAATCAATTTGTGCGCTATAGAGCGTATTTATGCGTTCCTGGTTGTATTTATAAAAAAGGCTTGCAAACATCCGGATGGCATGATATATTATCTCTTGTGCTTATGAGACATCGACGCTGAAACAAGCGGCGAAGGAAAAATAAGTTGACAAGAAATACGCAAACATGATATGATCTAATTCCTGTGCAAGATACATAATGTTGAAACGCCGGGAGCAAGTTCTTTGAAAACTGAACAAATGGAACGCGTTAATTTTTACAAGATTCATTTAATGAATCGTCAGTTTCAAAATGAGCAATCGCTCTTTCTAAATACAATTTGGAGAGTTTGATCCTGGCTCAGGACGAACGCTGGCGGCGTGCCTAATACATGCAAGTCGAGCGGAGTTTGAATGGAAGCTTGCTTCCATTCATGCTTAGCGGCGGACGGGTGAGTAACACGTAGGCAACCTGCCCTCAAGACTGGGATAACTACCGGAAACGGTAGCTAATACCGGATAATTTCTTTCCTCTCCTGAAGAGAGAATGAAAGGCGGAGCAATCTGTCGCTTGGGGATGGGCCTGCGGCGCATTAGCTAGTTGGTGGGGTAACGGCTCACCAAGGCGACGATGCGTAGCCGACCTGAGAGGGTGAACGGCCACACTGGGACTGAGACACGGCCCAGACTCCTACGGGAGGCAGCAGTAGGGAATCTTCCGCAATGGGCGAAAGCCTGACGGAGCAACGCCGCGTGAGTGATGAAGGTTTTCGGATCGTAAAGCTCTGTTGCCAGGGAAGAACGTCCGGTAGAGTAACTGCTACCGGAGTGACGGTACCTGAGAAGAAAGCCCCGGCTAACTACGTGCCAGCAGCCGCGGTAATACGTAGGGGGCAAGCGTTGTCCGGAATTATTGGGCGTAAAGCGCGCGCAGGCGGTCATTTAAGTCTGGTGTTTAAACCTTGGGCTCAACCTGAGGTCGCACTGGAAACTGGGTGACTTGAGTACAGAAGAGGAAAGTGGAATTCCACGTGTAGCGGTGAAATGCGTAGATATGTGGAGGAACACCAGTGGCGAAGGCGACTTTCTGGGCTGTAACTGACGCTGAGGCGCGAAAGCGTGGGGAGCAAACAGGATTAGATACCCTGGTAGTCCACGCCGTAAACGATGAGTGCTAGGTGTTAGGGGTTTCGATACCCTTGGTGCCGAAGTTAACACAGTAAGCACTCCGCCTGGGGAGTACGGTCGCAAGACTGAAACTCAAAGGAATTGACGGGGACCCGCACAAGCAGTGGAGTATGTGGTTTAATTCGAAGCAACGCGAAGAACCTTACCAGGTCTTGACATCCCGATGAAAGCATTAGAGATAGTGCCCCTCTTCGGAGCATCGGAGACAGGTGGTGCATGGTTGTCGTCAGCTCGTGTCGTGAGATGTTGGGTTAAGTCCCGCAACGAGCGCAACCCTTGACTTTAGTTGCCAGCAGGTAAGGCTGGGCACTCTAGAGTGACTGCCGGTGACAAACCGGAGGAAGGTGGGGATGACGTCAAATCATCATGCCCCTTATGACCTGGGCTACACACGTACTACAATGGCCGGTACAACGGGAAGCGAAACCGCGAGGTGGAGCCAATCCCAGCAAAGCCGGTCTCAGTTCGGATTGCAGGCTGCAACTCGCCTGCATGAAGTCGGAATTGCTAGTAATCGCGGATCAGCATGCCGCGGTGAATACGTTCCCGGGTCTTGTACACACCGCCCGTCACACCACGAGAGTTTACAACACCCGAAGTCGGTGGGGTAACCCGCAAGGGAGCCAGCCGCCGAAGGTGGGGTAGATGATTGGGGTGAAGTCGTAACAAGGTAGCCGTATCGGAAGGTGCGGCTGGATCACCTCCTTTCTATGGAGAATCGTCACCTGCAACGGTGACATTCAAATCGGAAGCTTAGCTTCCAAGATACTTAACGCGTATCCATTTGTTCGGTTTTGATGGAATTTGCGGGGCCATAGCTCAGCTGGGAGAGCGCCTGCCTTGCAAGCAGGAGGTCAGCGGTTCGATCCCGCTTGGCTCCACCAACAAACTTCATCAATTGTTATACAACTTTGATCCTTGAAAACTGGATACCGAAACGAATTTGCGTTTTAGAACATCTTTTAGCTGAAACTTGTGAAAGCAAGTTGAAATAGTTATTAGTCATGCTGAGCGATGGTTTTGGTTTATGAGGGACTTTTGGCTTTAAACAGAATAGCGGACGGATTCATCCGGAAGCGCTGTTTAAAACAAGATGAGCGAATGAGCCAATACCGGAGCGATTGGTTAAGCTAATAAGAGCACACGGAGGATGCCTAGGCGCCAGGAGCCGACGAAGGACGTGGCGAACAACGAAACTGCCTCGGGGAGCTGTAAGCAAGCTTTGATCCGGGGGTGTCCGAATGGGGAAACCCAGCTGTGGTAATTCGCAGTTACTCATTTCTGAATACATAGGAAATGTAGAGGCAGACCAGGGGAACTGAAACATCTAAGTACCCTGAGGAAGAGAAAACAATAGTGATTCCGTCAGTAGCGGCGAGCGAACGCGGAACAGCCTAAACCAAGGGGCTTGCCTCTTGGGGTTGTGGGACGTCTCACATGGAGTTACAAAGGAATATGGTAGGTGAAGAGGTCTGGAAAGGCCCGCGATAGAGGTAAAAGCCCTGTAGCCTAAACTGTGTTCTCTCCGAGACGGATCCCGAGTAGTGCGGGGCACGTGAAACCCCGTATGAATCCAGCAGGACCATCTGCTAAGGCTAAATACTACCTGGCGACCGATAGTGAAACAGTACCGTGAGGGAAAGGTGAAAAGCACCCCGGAAGGGGAGTGAAATAGAACCTGAAACCGTGTGCTTACAAAAAGTCAGAGCCCTCTTTATGGGTGATGGCGTGCCTTTTGTAGAATGAACCGGCGAGTTACGTTTAACATGCAAGGTTAAGGTGAGAAGCCGGAGCCGCAGCGAAAGCGAGTCTGAATAGGGCGACTGAGTATGTGGACGTAGACCCGAAACCGTGTGATCTACCCCTGTCCAGGGTGAAGGTGCGGTAACACGCACTGGAGGCCCGAACCCACGCATGTTGAAAAATGCGGGGATGAGGTGGGGGTAGCGGAGAAATTCCAATCGAACTCGGAGATAGCTGGTTCTCCCCGAAATAGCTTTAGGGCTAGCCTCGGTGAATGGAGTGGTGGAGGTAGAGCACTGATTGGGTGCGGGGCCCGCAAGGGTTACCAAGCTCAGTCAAACTCCGAATGCCATTAACTTCTTGCCGGGAGTCAGACAGTGAGTGCTAAGATCCATTGTCAAAAGGGAAACAGCCCAGACCATCAGCTAAGGTCCCCAAGTGTGTGTTAAGTGGGAAAGGATGTGGAGTTGCACAGACAACCAGGATGTTGGCTTAGAAGCAGCCACCATTGAAAGAGTGCGTAATAGCTCACTGGTCGAGTGACTCTGCGCCGAAAATGTAACGGGGCTAAACACACCACCGAAGCTATGGCTAGATGCTTTGCATCTGGGGTAGGGGAGCGTTGTATGTGGGTTGAAGGTGTACCGTAAGGAGCGCTGGACAGCATACAAGTGAGAATGCCGGTATGAGTAACGAAAAGATCAGTGAGAATCTGATCCGCCGAAAGCCCAAGGTTTCCTGAGGAAGGCTCGTCCGCTCAGGGTAAGTCGGGACCTAAGGCGAGGCCGAAAGGCGTAGTCGAAGGACAACAGTTTGAAATTACTGTACCACCGTAATCCGCTATGAGCGATGGGGTGACGCAGGAGGGTAGTGACGCGGACTGATGGATGTCCGTCTAAGCAGTGAGGCTGGTGTGTAGGCAAATCCGCACACCGTAAGGCTGGGCTGTGATGGGGAGCGAAAATTGTAGTAGCGAAGGTCATGATCTCACACTGCCAAGAAAAGCCTCTAGCCAGGAGAAGGTGCCCGTACCGCAAACCGACACAGGTAGGCGAGAAGAGAATTCTAAGGCGCGCGGAAGAACTCTCGTTAAGGAACTCGGCAAAATGACCTCGTAACTTCGGGAGAAGAGGTGCCTCGGTAGGGTGAATAGCCCGAGGGGGCCGCAGTGAAAAGGCCCAAGCGACTGTTTAGCAAAAACACAGGTCTGTGCGAAGCCGCAAGGCGAAGTATACGGGCTGACGCCTGCCCGGTGCTGGAAGGTTAAGGGGAGTGGTTAGGGGCAACCCGAAGCTGTGAACCGAAGCCCCAGTAAACGGCGGCCGTAACTATAACGGTCCTAAGGTAGCGAAATTCCTTGTCAGGTAAATTCTGACCCGCACGAATGGCGTAACGACTTGGGCGCTGTCTCAACGAGAGATCCGGTGAAATTTTAATACCTGTGAAGATGCAGGTTACCCGCGACAAGACGGAAAGACCCCATGGAGCTTTACTGCAGCTTGATATTGAATTTGGGTACGATCTGTACAGGATAGGTGGGAGCCGTTGAGGCAGGAGCGCAAGCTTCTGCGGAGGCGCCGTTGGGATACCACCCTGATCGTATCTAGGTTCTAACCTGGTACCCTAAGCGGGTACGGGGACCGTGTCAGGCGGGCAGTTTGACTGGGGCGGTCGCCTCCTAAAGAGTAACGGAGGCGTTCAAAGGTTCCCTCAGAATGGTTGGAAATCATTCGCAGAGTGCAAAGGCATAAGGGAGCTTGACTGCGAGACCTACAAGTCGAGCAGGGACGAAAGTCGGACTTAGTGATCCGGTGGTACCGCATGGAAGGGCCATCGCTCAACGGATAAAAGCTACCCTGGGGATAACAGGCTTATCTCCCCCAAGAGTCCACATCGACGGGGAGGTTTGGCACCTCGATGTCGGCTCATCGCATCCTGGGGCTGAAGTAGGTCCCAAGGGTTGGGCTGTTCGCCCATTAAAGCGGTACGCGAGCTGGGTTCAGAACGTCGTGAGACAGTTCGGTCCCTATCTGTCGTGGGCGCAGGAAATTTGAGAGGAGCTGTCCTTAGTACGAGAGGACCGGGATGGACGTACCGCTGGTGCATCAGTTGTTCCGCCAGGAGCATGGCTGAGTAGCTACGTACGGACGGGATAAGCGCTGAAAGCATCTAAGCGTGAAGCCCCCCTCAAGATGAGATTTCCCAACTAGTAAGACCCCTTGAAGACGACGAGGTAGATAGGTTGGAGGTGGAAGTGCAGCAATGCATGGAGCTGACCAATACTAATCGGTCGAGGGCTTATCCAACAATTCTAACACGCAGATTCGTTTCGGATTCAGTTTTCAGGCGATCAAGCCTGGCAGGATGTTAAACCTAGGGTTTGATATTTTCTGCAGCGATTTCGAGAAGCGGAAGCTTCGAAAAATCATGTTTGGTGGCGATAGCGGAGGGGTTCCACGCGTACCCATCCCGAACACGACCGTTAAGCCCTCCAGCGCCGATGGTACTTGGACCGAAGGGTCCTGGGAGAGTAGGACGCCGCCAAGCACATGAAGCCATTGTTGAGTAATCGACAGTGGCTTTTTTGGTTTGTGCGGGACTGTGGAAAAGCTGTGGATAGATTTCAGTAAGTGCAGAAAACTTACGCACATGTGGATACAATTTCAGGAAGAGTTCTATCCCCGGTTTGTGTGGACTTAAGGCATATTTATGTGGACGAGTCAAGAGAAAACCCTAGTAATCCACTGTTTTTGTGGATAAAAAGTGAATTTTGTGGATAGTTAAAGGTGAATCGTGGATAACTAATTATTACCGGGAAGAAACTCTTTCCGGCTTTTTGTGCTAAAGCTGTGGATAACTTTTTTCTTAAGCGTGTTTTCCTGCCTCATTAGCTTCTGGACAATTTGCTTGTTATACTCAATTTGAGCAACAATTGTACTCTATCTCTATAAATTCATTAACGGGGTGAGCAGCATGGAAATAAGGCAATTGCATGCAGAGGACTTTGAAAAAGGCTTAAGCTTGTCCGAATATGCTTTTCAGTACAAGGTGTCCGGGGAAGACAGGGAGCGTGCCAGGGAGAAATTCAAACCGGAGCGAATATGGGGACTATTCGAAGGTGAAGTATTGGGCGCCGAGCTGACGCTGCTTCCGCTTCAGACCTACATACAAGGCAAACCCGTTTCTATGGGCGGTATTGCAGGTGTTGCCACTTGGCCGGAGAACCGGCGGCAGGGATATGTGGCCAAGCTGCTGACCCATACGCTGCAGACGATGAATGAGGCAGGCCAAACGCTGTCTTTTCTGCATCCGTTTCTGATCCCTTTTTACCGTAAATTTGGCTGGGAGATCTATTGTGAGTATAAGAAATACAACATACCTGTGGGTAAATTCCCGAAGAAGGCTGAAATACAGGGTTCTGTAAAGCGCGGTGCAGCTAATATTGAAGTATTGCAGCAGCTGTATATTTCATTTGCAGTCCGTTATAACGGATCTCTGCAGCGTACGGAGGAATGGTGGAAGGAAAGAGTACTTGATGAAGATACACATCAATGTGTATTTTATTCGCAGCAGGGTGAACCGGAAGGGTATGTGCTGTATAAAATAGTGAACAAAGAACTGGTCATTGATGAATTTGTCTATCTGAATGAGGAAGCCCGCCAAGGGCTGTGGACATTTCTGGCCAATCATGACTCGATGATCACAGGAGCTTCATTGAAGCTGGTGCCTTCTGATGACATCCTGCCGTATTTGCTTCCCGATCCGCGGATTACACAGGAGAATTATCCTTACTTCATGGCACGTATTGTCAATGCTAAGGCCTTCGTGGAGAATTTGTCATTCCATGTGCTGAGCGGTGTCCAGGAACGATTGCTGTATATTGAAGATGAGCATGCACCCTGGAACAAGGGCCTGTGGCGGTGGGAAGCGGCTGAGCACGGGAAGGTATCTCTAATTCAGATCCCGGGTGACAAGACAAATGCTGAGCTTGTATGCAGTATTGGCACACTTACCGCCATGCTTATGGGATACAAACGTCCGGTTGAAATGTCACGGTATGGTCAGTTATCCGGAACGCATGAAGCTGTAGATTGGCTGGAGAAGCTGATCCCGGAGGCAGAAACGGCTTTATTCGATTTTTTCTGACAAAAAGCTGGCTCTTCCGCTGGCCTCGGAAGCAGGGGAGCCTAATATACATATCCGATTGTAATGGGATCAGTGAAGCTATTCGGAATACAATGTTGCTAAAAAGTAAAAAATAAGAGCAGCCACTTGGAATTCAGTGAGAATATGTTATAATATGAAAAAAGTCAAAGAAAGTCAAAGTCAACGCGGCCCGAAAACAGGCACTAAAGATATACCCGTTGAATTGTGGAAAGGCACAGGCTATACAGCCGATTCGCATTTCTGTCCCAGGGTTAAGTTCTTTAGAG
Organism: Paenibacillus borealis; assembly: GCF_000758665.1. Taxonomy (NCBI): domain Bacteria; kingdom Bacillati; phylum Bacillota; class Bacilli; order Caryophanales; family Paenibacillaceae; genus Paenibacillus; species Paenibacillus borealis. The sequence continues at coordinate 7,441,541 of NZ_CP009285.1, read as the reverse complement.
CTATGTTTTGAACGGCAGACGTTGAAACAGCACAAGTTTAACCAAGGCTTACACACTGGAGGATGAGTGATGCGTAATATCTCCGATATTATTGAACAATATCTGAAGAATATTTTGCATGAAAGTCCCGAAGGTACGGTGGAAATTCAGCGCAATGATCTGGCGGACCAGTTCTCCTGTGTACCGTCCCAGATCAATTACGTCATCAGTACACGCTTTACTTTGGAAAAGGGCTATGTAGTGGAGAGCAAACGCGGCGGCGGCGGTTATATCCGGATTCAGCGCTTCGAGCTGCCTCAGAATGTGGCACTGTATGCACATCTGAACTCCACAATAGGGAACGATATTGATCAGAATTCCGCCGAAGGACTGATTTATCAGCTGGAGGAGGCCCGTTTTCTCTCCAAGCGTGAAGCGTGTCTTATGCGATCCGCTGTTTCCCGGGAATGCCTGACGGTTAATCTGCCGTACCGGGATGAGATTCGTGCCAAGTTAATGAAGGCCATGCTAATCTCTTTGTTAGGCAAATAATTGTCAAATTGTGAGGGAGGGACACCGCTCATGCTATGCCAGGAATGCGGGGTCAAACCGGCTACACTCCACTTCACGAAGATCGTGAATGGAGAGAAGACAGAATTTCATATTTGTGAAAGCTGTGCGCGGGAGAAGGGGGAACTCATCCCCGGTACTGCTGGAGGATTCTCCATTCACAGCTTGCTTTCCGGGTTACTTGATCTGGAGAGCGCAGGCAAGGGCAAGTCAGAGGCCGCACAGACTGTGCAGGGGCTGCATTGTGAGAACTGCGGCATGACCTATTCACAGTTCAGTAAGCTTGGACGCTTTGGTTGCAGCTCCTGCTACAAATATTTCGACAGTACGCTGGACCCGCTCTTCAGACGGGTACACGGAAGTACAGCCCATGTAGGCAAGCTTCCCAAACGCGCCGGTGCACAGATTATGTGCAAACGCCAGATTGATGAGCTGAAGCAGGAATTGCAGCAGAGTATTATGCAGGAGGAATTTGAGACCGCAGCTGAGCTGAGGGACAGAATCCGCAAACTTGAAAAAGAAATGCCACAAGAGTAAAGTCTTTGATATATAGGGGGGATTCGCCATGTCAAGTCTCCGGTTTACCGAACAAGCACTCAGTGACTGGATGCGCTGCGGCGGGAGCCATTCCGAGATAGTAATCAGCAGCCGTATGCGTATCGCCCGCAATCTGGAGCACCTGCCCTTCCCTCTACTAGCATCTGCTGAACAGTCGGAAGAGGTGCTGGAGCAGCTCGCTCCCGTATTTCAGGGAGAAGCCTCTGCGGATTTCGGCAACTTTCAGCTGCTGAGGCTGGATGAGCTCGATGAGCTGGACAAAAAAGTACTGGTTGAGAAGCATCTGATCAGTCCTAACCTGGCTGATGATTCCAAAGGCGGAGCAGTCATCCTTAATGAGGACGAGTCAGTCAGCATTATGATCAACGAGGAGGATCATCTCCGCATTCAATGTCTGTTTCCGGGCCTGCAGGTCAGAGAAGCCTGGGTAAGAGCAACAGCCATCGACGATATCTTTGAGGCTGCGGTGAATTACGCCTTTGATGACCGGCGGGGATACCTGACCAGTTGTCCCACTAATGTGGGAACGGGACTAAGAGCCTCGGTAATGGTTCATCTGCCGGCGCTGGTTATGACACATCAGATCAACCGGATTCTGTCCGCAGTCAATCAGGTCGGACTTACGGTTAGAGGAATTTATGGTGAAGGCAGCGAAGCAGTAGGGAATATCTTTCAGATCTCGAACCAGATTACGCTCGGGCAGACCGAAAGTGAGATTATTGAAAATCTTCACAGCGTAGTCACCCAGATTATAGAGCATGAGCGGAACGCGCGTGAACGTCTACTGGTCGATTCCGCATTGCGGATTACTGACCGCATCAAACGTTCGTACGGGATTCTGGCTTACGCGGCTGTGATGGAGCTTAAAGAATCTGCACAGCGGCTATCCGATCTGAGGCTGGGTGTGGATCTGGGGATTCTGGAAGGGCCTTCGATTTCAGTGCTTAATGAGCTGAATGTCAAGACTCAGCCGGGCTTTCTGCAAAAGCTGTTCGGCGACGAGCTTTCGTCCACCGAACGCGATATGTACCGGGCGAAGCTGCTCCGGGAAACACTGGGATCACAACATTAATTATAGATATATATTATCCGTGGAGGTGCAGGAGATATGATGTTTGGAAGATTTACGGAACGCGCACAAAAGGTGCTGGCGCTGGCGCAGGAAGAAGCCGTACGTTTGGGACACAACAACATTGGGACAGAACATATTCTGCTCGGACTGATTCGCGAGGGAGACGGTATTGCCGCCAAAGCGCTGATCGGACTGGGTCTGGGTCTTGAGAAAATTCAGGATGAAGTGGAAACACTGATTGGCAGAGGTCAGGAACAACCGACCAACATCGCTTATACTCCTCGTGCCAAAAAAGTTATCGAGCTGTCCATGGACGAAGCCCGCAAACTGGGACATACGTACGTAGGCACAGAGCATATCCTGCTCGGTCTCATCCGTGAAGGAGAGGGCGTAGCTGCCCGCGTGCTGAACAATCTCGGTATCAGCTTGAATAAGGCCCGCCAGCAGGTATTGCAGCTTCTGGGCAGCAGTGAAGCCACATCAAGCCATAGCGGTGCTCCGGTTAACGTCAGCACACCAACGCTGGATGGCCTGGCCCGTGACCTGACTGCCTATGCCAAGGATGGCAATCTTGACCCGGTTATCGGCCGCAGTAAGGAGATTGAACGTGTCATTCAAGTACTCAGCCGCCGGACCAAGAATAATCCGGTGCTGATCGGTGAACCAGGGGTTGGTAAAACAGCAATTGCTGAAGGCCTGGCTCAAAAGATCATCAACAATGAAATTCCGGAAACATTGCGCGACAAACGTGTAATGACCCTCGATATGGGTTCAGTAGTTGCCGGTACGAAATACCGCGGTGAGTTCGAGGACCGCCTCAAAAAAATTATGGATGAGATTCGTCAGGCAGGCAACATCGTGCTCTTCATCGACGAGCTGCATACCCTGATCGGAGCCGGTGGTGCGGAAGGTGCTATTGACGCCTCCAACATCCTGAAGCCAGCTCTGGCCCGTGGTGAACTGCAGTGCATCGGTGCCACTACGCTTGATGAATACCGCAAATATATTGAGAAAGATGCTGCACTTGAACGCCGCTTCCAGCCGATTACGGTGGATCAGCCTTCCCCTGCAGAAGCTGTTCAGATCCTGTTCGGTCTCCGCGACCGTTATGAAGCCCATCACCGGGTGAAGATTACGGATGAAGCTATTGTAGAGGCTGTGAAGCTGTCTGACCGCTATATCCCTGATCGGTTCCTGCCGGACAAAGCGATCGACCTCATTGATGAAGCTGGTTCCAAGGTAAGACTTAACTCTTACACGATCCCGCCGAATCTGAAGGAACTCGAAATGCGTCTGGATGATATCCGCAAGGAGAAGGATTCCGCTGTACAAAGCCAGGAATTCGAGAAGGCTGCAGCGCTGCGCGATACCGAGCAGAAGATCCGTGAAGAGCTGGACACAACGAAGAACCAATGGAAAGAGAAGCAAGGCCGTACGGATTCCCAGGTTACACCTGAGGATATCGCACAGGTGGTTGCCAGCTGGACCGGCATTCCGGTCAGCAAGCTGAAGGAAGAAGAGACAGACCGGTTGCTGAACATGGAGTCTCTGCTGCATGAACGTGTAATCGGGCAGGATGAAGCCGTTAAGGCTGTCAGCCGGGCACTCCGCCGGGCGCGTGCGGGTCTGAAGGATCCGAAACGTCCAATGGGCTCCTTCATCTTCCTCGGTCCAACCGGGGTCGGTAAAACCGAGCTGGCACGGGCACTCGCCGAAGCAATGTTCGGTGACGAGAATGCGGTAATCCGCATCGACATGTCGGAATACATGGAGAAGCACTCTACGTCCCGTCTGGTCGGAGCGCCTCCAGGCTATGTAGGATATGAAGAAGGCGGACAGCTGACCGAGAAGGTACGCCGCAAACCGTATTCCGTTGTCCTGCTGGATGAGATTGAGAAGGCTCACCCTGAAGTATTCAATATTCTGCTGCAGGTACTGGAAGACGGCCGTCTGACCGACTCCAAAGGCCGTGTAGTCGATTTCCGCAATACACTGATTATCCTGACCTCGAACGTGGGGGCACAGGCGATCAAGAAGAATTCGACGCTTGGATTCACCGCGGTACAGGATGCAGGCGCTGATTACAGCAACATGAAGGGCAAGGTAATGGAAGAGCTGAAGAAGAGCTTCCGCCCTGAGTTCCTGAACCGGATCGACGAGATCATTGTCTTCCATTCCCTGGATGAGAAGCATATCGCTGAGATCGTTACCCTGATGTCCGAGGAGCTGCGCAAGCGTCTGCGTGAGTATGATGTAGACTTCCTGCTAACAGACAGTGCCAAGGCGTTCCTGGCTAAAGAGGGCTATGATCCGGCCTTCGGTGCCCGTCCGCTCCGCCGCGCGATTCAGAAGCATATTGAAGACCGCCTGTCTGAAGAGCTGCTTAAAGGCAACATCAAGAAAGGCGATTCCCTCAACATTGATGAAGTGAACGGTGAGCTTGTCGTAACCACAGTGGAACCGCCGGTTGAAGTCTCCCTGGAGAAAGAAGTCGGAACCGAATAATTTTTACCAGCAAAATGAAACAAAGCTCCCGCTCCTCCGTATAGAGGGGCGGGAGCTTTTATATGGAAATATAAGAATATATATGTGATTAATTCTGCCGTAAATCAGGCAGGTTAAGGAGGACGCAAACGAAAAGTAGATCTTAAGTGACCTTTCGTTCAGTGTGCAGAAATGGTAAACTTTGATTAAGAGAAAATTATCCGCAATTTTAGTAAGTTTCGGACTGTAAGGAGCGCACATGGCCAAACCAAAAACAAAATTTTTCTGCACCGAATGTGGTTACGAATCACCGAAATGGTTCGGCAAATGCCCGGGTTGCCAGGAATGGAACTCGATGGTGGAAGAAACAGAAAGCGTAGTCAAAACACAAGGCATGAATGCACCTATTTTTCAGAGTAAAGAAAAGGCGCAATCGATCATAAATATAGAAAGTGACAAAGAGCCGCGGATCCTGACAGGCATCGGAGAGCTTAACCGTGTGCTTGGCGGCGGTATCGTCCCCGGCTCGCTGGTACTGGTCGGAGGCGACCCCGGCATCGGGAAGTCCACACTGCTGCTCCAGACGTCGCATGCCCTTACTACCCAGGGGCTCCGCGTTCTGTATATCTCGGGGGAAGAATCGGTACGTCAGACCAAGCTTCGGGCTGACCGCCTCGGAGCGTTGTCGGCGGAACTGTATGTACTTTGTGAGACGAATATGGAGAGCATTGAAGAAGCGATCGAGCAGATTAAGCCGCAGTTTCTGGTCATCGACTCGATCCAGACCGTATTTATGCCTGAAGTGACCAGTGCTCCAGGCAGTGTGACACAGGTGCGGGAATGTACGACAAGATTTATGCGGATTGCCAAAATCCGTGGAATCGCAACAGTACTTGTAGGGCATGTAACCAAAGAGGGGGCCATTGCCGGTCCCCGGATGCTGGAGCATATGGTGGATTGCGTGCTCTATTTTGAAGGAGAAAGGCATCATACGTACCGGTTGCTGCGGGCGGTGAAGAACCGCTTTGGCTCAACCAATGAAATCGGTATTTTCGAAATGGGAGAGGTTGGGCTTACCGAGGTGGAGAACCCTTCCGAGCTGTTCCTTTCAGAGCGGCCGCTTGGGGTGGCCGGTTCGGCAGTTGTGGCCAGCATGGAAGGAACAAGACCGGTGCTTGTTGAACTGCAGGCGCTGGTTGCAGCAACCCATTTCCCTTCGCCCCGCAGAATGTGCACAGGGATGGATCATCAGAGAATGGCGCTGATCATTGCTGTTCTGGAGAAACGGATGGGCATGTTCCTGCAGAATCAGGATGCTTATCTCAATGTCGCCGGAGGCGTTAAGCTGGATGAGCCGGCGGTTGATCTGGCTGTCGCCATCAGTATTGCTTCCAGCTTCCGCGATATTCCGACCAAGCCTTATGATGTGTTTTTTGGGGAGGTAGGACTTACGGGTGAGGTAAGAGGGGTGTCACGCGCAGAGATGCGGGTGAAGGAGGCCGCTAAGCTCGGCTTCCGGCGGGTAATTATGCCTGAGAAGAGCATGAAGGGCTGGAAGCATCCGAAGGATATCCAGATTATAGGCGTCAGCACCGTAGCAGATGCACTAGCGGTCGCGTTAGATTAGGGGGCACAGGGACATGAAAGAATACAATCCATTAGATAATATGAATGATCTGCTTAGAATGGCCGCACCTGGAACGCCTTTCCGGGAGGGTCTGGAGAATGTGCTGCGCGCGAAGACCGGGGCACTTATTGTTGTCGGATACAGTCCGGAAGTGATGGAAGTTGTCGATGGAGGATTCTCCATTAACTGCGATTTTTCACCCAATTATTTATACGAGCTGGCCAAAATGGACGGAGCAATCATTCTGAGTGAGGATTTGAAGCGGATTCTGTATGCCAACACCCAGCTGATACCCGACTCCTCCATCTCATCCATCGAGACAGGCATACGTCACCGGACCGCCGAACGTGTAGCCAAACAGACCGGCAAACTGGTTGTTTCCATTTCCCAGCGGCGGAATATAATCACCCTTTATCAGGGATCCATCCGTTATGCGCTTAAGGAAATCGGCGCTATTCTGGCCAAAGCCAATCAGGCGATTCAAACCTTAGAGAAGTACAAAGCCGTGCTGACACAAGGGTTGACTAACCTTTCGGCGTCCGAATATGAAGGGCTTGTGACAGTCGCTGAGGTAGTCGGCGTGATCCAGCGGGTAGAGATGGTGCTGCGGATCAAAATGGAAATTAAGCGTTATATTAACGAACTGGGCAATGAAGGCCGGCTGATCAGCATGCAGATGGAAGAACTGGTCGGAAATACAGAGGAAGAAGCCTGGCTGCTGTACAGAGACTATGCAAGAGAGGAGCAGGAGGACAAAATCCGCGAAATTATCGCCGGGCTGAAACGAAGCAGTGACGATGAATTGATGGATGACAACCATATTGCCCGCTTGCTCGGCTATTCCTCCACAGCCATTGCATCCGAAGAAGCCGTAACTCCGCGCGGTTACCGTCTGCTCAACAAAATTCCGCGGCTGCCGAATGTGATCATTCATAATCTGGTGGAACGCTTCGAGATGCTGCCGAATCTGATGACGGCGAGTATTGCTGAACTTGATGAGGTGGACGGCATTGGTGAGGTCCGGGCACGCAATATTCAGGACGGACTTAAGCGTCTCCAGAAACAAGTTCTTATTGACAGGCAAATGTAAATAACATACAATCACGTAATATTGGGAACTCATGAAGTTCAAAGTAGGAAAATTGAGGTGAAGAAATGATACAAAAATCAATTCCGAGTCTTTTTACCATTGGTAATCTGATGCTTGGAATGTTTGGTATCATGATGGCGTTTGACGGTAAGCTGAGCATGGCCGCTATCATGGTGATTATCGCTATGCTGCTCGACGGGCTCGACGGCCGTGTTGCGCGCGCGCTGAAATGTGAGAGCGAGTTCGGTAAGGAGCTGGATTCCTTATCCGATGTAGTTTCTTTCGGTGTGGCACCTGCGCTGATTATGTATCTCACAAGTTTGCAGGACATGAACTCTGCACTAGGATGGACCGTTACAGCGATTTTCCCTGTGTTCGGAGCTTTGCGTCTGGCACGGTTTAATGTCCGCCCGGGGATTCCGGGATATTTCGTAGGGTTGCCGATTCCTGCTGCAGGTGGCGTTCTGGCCACACTGGCACTTTTCCATAAAGATGTATCTGCACCATTTATGATTGTCGCTACCCTATTGTTATCCTATCTGATGGTCAGCACAGTGAAGTACCCGAACTTTAAGAAGATCGGCTTCCCCAAAAAAGCGGTTATAGGTGCACCTGTAGTGATTGTCATTGCCGTAGCGGTAGCTGTGGTTTTCCCTGAACAGATTGCCAAGCTGATCTTTGCTCTGCTTGCGTTATATGCCCTATACGGGTTCAGGCAGAGTCTGGGCCTCTTGACAGCCCGCCGTCAACGTCGCCGCCGGAAGAGACGTACGGAAGATAAGGTGTATCACTCCAAGAACGGATAGCCCCAACTACGCACTTTTACATTTTTTGTCTATACAGAAAAGGCTGTGCCCTCCTGACTCAGGAGAAGGCACAGCCTTTTCTGCTTGTTGTAACGGATGAAGGAGAGCGCGGGCAGTCTGCTAGGACAAGTTAAATAATCCGAGTGTAGCGCATTTTTGCGATTCCTTTGACACAACCTCGTCCATATTAATATCGAGCAGATTGCAGAGTGCAGACATATAGAACAGCTCGCGGCCCAGTTCTGAGGCAATGACTTCCCGGCAGTTCTCGCATAGTTCACCTTCAAGGTGGGTTCCGGCAAGCTCTTTGGCTTGTTCAAGTCCCAAAGCGGGTTCGAAAACCTGCTTGGTGGCATGCAGCTGAATGCAGCCGCATTCGGTAATGGATTTGACGACAGCTCGGTTGACGGATGCACTGCTCTGTCCGTTCTTGGACATTACATCCAGAAGACTGCGGTGACGGAGCAGCAGTTCGGAAACTTGATCCTGAAAGGCCTGTAAACTTGGTGCGCTCATTTTTCCATTCACCCCTGGGTTCGTAATTGAGTTCATTATATGCCAGGGCCTCCCCTGTTTTCAACATGGAATAGAAGTTTACCGCAGGCTTTGCAGACGTTGAAATGAATGGCTTCAGAAAAAATAACGGTTCCCCGGATTACCGTCCTAAAAATTGGAACATACTGGTGAGGTATAGATGATTTTTGGATCAATAGAAGGAGGTGCTGAGGTTATGTGGAAAAAGATTATTTTGACGCTTGCCGGGTTATGTGGAGCCTGGTCCGGTTATTCGCTATATCATGCGGCAGAAAGAGGGTTCCCGGAAGGCATGGGGAAACTGGGTGATAGCTTGCCCGTGGAAGGAAGCATTTTGTTTGCGGTGCTGGGTGCTATTATTTTTTTGATTGCGGGGACGTTGTGCGCAGATTGGACAAGTACAAAACTGCGGGAGGCGGTTCAGTATTGTTCGCGTATACCGATGAGCGAACTCGCTGCAGGCGCCGCAGGGCTTACAGGAGGTCTGCTGCTGTCTTTGCTGCTGTATCCGGCCATGGCCTGGCTGGGCAAGGCCGGGGAGCTGCTGCAGGTGGCGGCAACGCTGGCTCTGGGTTACATGGGCCTGCGGATCGGGCTGGAGAAGAAGGAAGAGCTCGCTTCGCTCTGGACTACCGGACGCTGGGGTCGCTCTGCTGAACCGGAGGGACGGGGACCTGAGGAGCATAAGATTCTCGATACCAGCGTCATTATTGATGGGCGGATAGCTGATATCTGCAAAACAGGTTTTATTGAAGGGACCATCGTTATTCCTGAGTTCGTACTTGAAGAGCTTCAGCATATCGCTGATTCGTCGGATCTGCTGAAGCGTAACCGCGGACGCAGAGGGCTTGATATCCTCAACAAGATTCAGAAAGAGCTGGATGTCAAAGTACTGATCTACGAAGGTGATTTCGAGGAGATTTCCGAAGTGGACAGCAAGCTGGTCAAACTGGCTAAGGTGCTACATGGCAAGGTCGTTACCAATGACTTCAATCTCAACAAGGTTTGCGAGCTCCAGGGCGTATCGGTGCTGAACATTAACGATCTGGCCAATGCGGTGAAACCGGTGGTCCTGCCTGGTGAGGAAATCATTGTGCAGGTGATTAAAGACGGCAAAGAACATGGACAAGGCGTGGCTTATCTGGACGACGGCACCATGATTGTTGTGGAAGGCGGCCGTGATTATATCGGCACCACCATGGAAGTTCTTGTAACCAGTGTGCTGCAGACTTCCGCGGGCCGGATGATTTTTGCCAAACCGAAGCTTCTGGAAAAAGCGCAATAACGGTAAATCGGCCATTGGGGCGACCTTAAAGGCTTGGAAATGCCGTCCAAACACGTTATGATGGGGATATACGTGAAAGACAGGAGCCGAAAGAATGTCAAACAGTGTAGGCGCCGTTATAGTGGCGGCAGGCAGAGGCACACGGATGGGAACGGCAGAGAGCAAGCAATATCTGCTGCTGCAGGGCAAACCGATTATCGTGCATACCCTTGAGGTATTCCAGAAGCATGAGCTCATCTCTGAAATCGTGCTTGTCACTGGTGAAGAGGATGTAGAACGCTGCCGGCAATGGGTGCAGGCCTACAAGCTGGACAAAGTGTCTGTTGTAATTCCGGGAGGGGCTGAACGCCAGCATTCGGTACGCCGTGGGCTGGGAGAACTTACGACCACCTGGGTAATGGTGCATGATGGTGTCAGGCCTTTCGTACAGGGCAGTGAGATCGAGGCTTGTTATGAACGGGCCCGTTCAGCCGGAGCCTCGGTGCTTGCAGTGCCGGTTAAGGATACGATCAAGCAGGTGGATGGCGAAGGTAATGTGCTGTCTACGCCGGATCGGCGAAGTCTGTGGGCGATTCAGACCCCGCAGACTTTTCGTTTGTCCGACCTGCTGTCGGCTTATGATGAAGCAGAGCGTGACGGCTTCCTCGGCACAGATGACTCCAGTCTGGCGGAACGCAGCGGGATTACCGTTTCTGTAGTAGAAGGAAGCTACAGGAATATTAAGATTACGACACCGGAAGACCTGGATTTCGCTGAATTCACAGAAAGAAGCAGGGGAGAGGAACGCAGATGATCGCTGTAGGACAAGGATTTGACGTACACCAACTGGTAGAGGGAAGGCCGTGTATTATTGGTGGAGTGACCATTCCCTATGAGAAGGGGTTGCTGGGACACTCTGACGCGGATGTGCTGCTGCATGCAGTAAGCGATGCTATACTTGGGGCGCTTGGACTGGGGGATATCGGAAGACATTTTCCCGATACCGATCCTGCCTTCAAGGATGCAGACAGCCTGAAGCTGCTGGAGCATGTATGGGCGCTTGCCCGTGACCGGGGATACCGGCTGGGAAATATAGATTCGACTATTATTGCCCAGAAGCCCAAAATGGCCCCGTATATTCCGCAAATGACCGAGATTATTGCCCGTGCACTTGATGCGGACCTCTCGAAGGTTAATGTAAAAGCGACAACTACCGAGCAGCTCGGCTTCGCCGGACGCGGGGAAGGAATTGCCGCACAATCTATTGTCTGTCTGCTCCAAGATGTGATATCATCTTGAGATGGCTGAAGAAACTGCAGCCTAATTTTAACCAATATGAAGCGGAGGGAAACCCATGACGGATCAAGTCCGGGTGCGTTACGCACCGAGCCCTACGGGACATTTACATATCGGAAATGCCAGAACGGCATTGTTTAACTACCTGTTCGCCCGCAATCTGGGCGGTAAATTCATTATCCGGATCGAGGATACAGACCTTAAGCGTAATATCGCAGAAGGCGAAGAAAGCCAGTTGAAATATCTGAAATGGCTGGGAATGGATTGGGATGAGAGCGTAGATGTAGGCGGCGAATACGGCCCTTACCGCCAGACAGAACGTCTGGATCTGTACCGTGTCTACTGGCAGGATTTGCTGGACCGCGGTCTTGCGTACCGTTGTTATTGCACGGAAGAGGAGCTTGAAGCAGAACGTGAAGAACAGACGGCACGCGGCGAAACCCCGCGCTATTCGGGCAGACACCGTAATCTGACGGAGGAGCAGCGCCTTGCCTATGAGGCGGAAGGGCGTATTGCCAGCATCCGTTTCCTGGTTCCGGAAGACCGTACTTATACCTTCAATGATATCGTTAAAGGCAGCATTTCGTTCAACACCAAAGAAATGGGTGACTTCGTCATTGTGAAGAAGGATGGTATTCCAACCTATAACTTCGCTGTAGCTGTAGATGATCATTTGATGGCCATCTCCCATGTGCTGCGCGGGGAAGACCATATCTCTAACACGCCGCGTCAGCTCATGATCTATGAAGCGCTTGGCTGGGAAGCGCCGCTGTTCGGCCACATGACACTGATAGTCGGCGATGACCATAAGAAGCTGAGCAAACGGAATGAATCTATCATTCAGTTTATCGAGCAGTATGATCAGCTCGGCTATCTGCCGGAAGCGCTCTTCAACTTCATCACGTTACTCGGCTGGTCGCCGGAGGGTGAAGAGGAGATATACAGCAAGGAACAGCTGATCTCGATCTTTACAGCGGACCGTCTGTCGAAGAGCCCGGCTGTATTCGATACGAACAAGCTGGCACATCTCAACAATCATTATATCAAGCATGCGGATCCTAAGCGGATCGCGGCACTTGCTATTCCTCATCTGCAGAAGGCTGGACGTCTGCCGGAGGTTCTGAGTGATGAGCAGCAGATCTGGGCGGAAAGCCTGGTGGCACTGTATCAGGAGCAAATGAACTCTGCATCCGATATTGTGGGGCTCTCCGAGTTGTTCTTCCGCAGTCATCTGGAATTGGAGACAGAGGCGGCACAAGTGCTTGCCGAAGCCCAGGTTCCTGAAGTGCTGTCCGCTTTTCTCGCTAAAGTGGAAGCTGCTGAAGATTTCAGTGCTGCCAATATGGCTGTCCTGATCAAAGAAGTGCAGAAGGAAACCGGACACAAAGGAAAAGCGCTGTTTATGCCGATCCGTGTCGCATTGACCGGACAGATGCATGGACGTGATTTGAATGCGACCATTGCCCTTCTTGGCCGGGACCGGGTCATCGAACGTCTGAAATCGCAAATTAAAGGCGCATAAACAAGGGTGCACGGGGGAGAACCCCTTGTCAGCCCTGAGGCTTTTCGCTAAGATAGAAGAATATAATAATAGCTGTGATCAGGAAAAGTACGCGTATACGGACAATTGCCAGAGAGAATAACCGCTGAGGGAGATTTCCCTTGCAGGCTGGGAGTTATTCATTTGTCTGCCGCTGAACATGCACCTGTGAGCTGCACGGTTGAGCGTCCCTGTCAGGGACAGTAGACTGTGCCGGGGACGTTGCCGTTACAGACGCCAAGAGGGACACCGCATGTACTTGCCGCCAGGCTGACGGCAGCTGGTTATGCGAATGTTCAAGCAGAGTGGGACCACGGTTAAACGTCTCTGCAGCATTATGCTGCAGGGGCGTTTTTTGTTGAAATATAAGGACTTATAAGGATTTATAATTCTCATACCACACATATAGACCGATTTAAAGCTCACGGCATACAGATGAATAGAGACAGTGGGCTGAAGACAATACCTTCCTTTGCGCACCTGTAAACAGGAGGTGGGGAAGTCAAAGAAGAGGGGAACCGTGATGTTTAAGCATATCAAGTCGGACATTCGGGCAGTATTCGACAACGATCCCGCCGCCCGCAGCAAGTTCGAGGTTGTCTTCACCTACGCCGGACTTCATGCCATCTGGGCACACCGGATTGCCCACTCTTTTTACAAACGCCGCTGGTTTACGCTGGCACGCATCGTATCGCAGATCAGCAGATTTATGACCGGAGTGGAGATTCATCCGGGTGCGGTTATCGGCAGCCGGTTGTTCATCGACCATGGAATGGGTATAGTCATTGGTGAAACCTGTGAGATTGGTGACGATGTGATTATCTATCAGGGGGTCACACTCGGAGGAACCGGGAAGGAAAAGGGCAAACGCCATCCTACCGTCGGCAATAATGTTGTTATCGGCTCCGGTGCCAAAGTACTGGGATCGTTTAGAATCGGCGATAATTGCAATATCGGCTCCAATTCAGTTGTTCTGCGCGAAGTCCCCAGCAATAGCACCGTAGTGGGGAATCCCGGACGAGTGGTTAAGCGTAATGGGGAGCGCGTATCTGACCGGCTGGATCATACCAAGATGCCGGATCCGCTGATTGATTCCCTGCGTTTCCTGCAGAAGGAAATCGAAGAGCTCCGCGAACAGATGGGCTCCGAAGACAAGCAGAAGAAGGAGCAGCGGCGGCTGGAGAGCCAGCAATATATCGGTGATTATGAAATATAACCATATGGAGATTCAAGAGAATCCAGGGGGAACAGAAAGGATTGGAAAAAGAATGTCTTTGCAGATCTACAACACTATGACGCGAAGTAAAGAAGTATTTGTACCGCAGGAGCCAGGCAAAGTGAAAATGTACGTATGCGGACCAACCGTATACGGCTATATGCATATCGGCAATGCCAGACCGGTAATCGTGTTTGATATGGTGCGCAACTACCTGGAGGCACTTGGCAATGAAGTCCGCTATCTGACGAACTTTACCGATGTGGATGATAAAATGATCCGCAAAGCAGAAGAGATGAACATCACCGTAGCAGAAGTTGCGGAAATGTTTATTGCTGCCTATCAGGAGGATTTGGCCGGATTAGGCGTGAAGCCAGCATCGATGAATCCGCGCGTTACCGAAAGTATGGATAAGATTATTGAGTTCATCAAAGAGCTTGAAGAGAAGGGCTATGCCTACGAGAACGGCGGAGATGTATATTATCGTACCGGCAAGTTTGCCGATTATGGCAAGCTGTCAGGCCAGAATCTGGAGGAACTGCGCTTCGGTATCCGGGTAGAGGTGGATTCGCGCAAGGAGAACCAGGAGGATTTTGTGCTCTGGAAGGCAGCCAAACCGGGTGAGGTACACTGGTCCAGTCCATGGGGCGAGGGACGACCGGGCTGGCATATCGAGTGCTCGGCAATGGTCCGCGAATATTTGGGCACAACGATCGACATCCACGGCGGCGGAGAGGATTTGAAGTTCCCGCACCATGAATGCGAATGCGCGCAGACAGAAGCGCTGACGGGTGAGCCGCTGTCGAATTATTGGATGCACAACGCATTTTTGAACATCGGCGATGAGAAAATGTCGAAATCACTGGGGAACGGTCTGCTTGTGAAGGATATCCGTGCACGCTTCAAAGCAGGGACTATCCGTTATTTCATGCTTTCAAGCCATTACCGCAATCAGCTGAACTTCTCGGAGGAAGCACTTCTGTCTGCCGAGAAGAGTGTGGAACGTATCGCTCTGGCAGCAGGCAATGTGAAGCATCGTCTTGATCTGGATACAGATGGAGCAGAGGGAGAGGCAAGTCCGCAGATCACGGAACGGCTTACGGCTATCGTGAACAACTTCCATGCCAGAATGCAGGATGATTTCAATACGCCGGATGCGATTACCGCTGTATTTGACTGGGTAAGCCTGGCCAATCTGACGCTTGCTGATAATAACGCTCTGCCCGCTGATTTTGCAGCATTGCAGAAAGCTTTTACCGAGATGAATACTGTACTGCGTCTTACGCCGGAGGCTGATGAAGAGGTTGCCAGCGAAGAGGTAGAACGTCTAATTACTGAACGCGCTGAAGCCCGCAAGAATAAGAACTGGAGCCGGTCCGATGCAATCCGCGATGAGCTGAATGCGCTGGGCATCCTGCTGGAAGACACTCCACAGGGAATGCGGTGGCGGCGTAAATGAGCGGGCAGTTTGACCTGAACAGCGCATGGTTCCCGTACGAACCATCCCAGCCTGCCCGTTTGCTCTCGCCGATTGTTCTGGCATATGCGGGTGATGCCATTTATGAAGTGGCTGTGCGGCAGTATCTGATTTCGCTGCCTAATCTGCGTCCGAATCATCTGCACCGCTCGGCAACGGGACTGGTCTCGGCCAAAGCGCAGAGCACCATTCTGGCCTATCTTGAGCCGGTGCTCACAGAGGAAGAGAAGGATGTGGTAAGACGAGGGCGCAATGCCAAATCCGGCACGATTCCCAAAAACGCGGATGTGCTGGAGTACCGTCATGCCACAGCTTTTGAATGCCTGATCGGACATTTGTATTACACCGGACAACAGGCGAGAATACAGGAGCTTATTCATAACAGCATCGAATACATGTTGAACCGGTCCAAATGAGTTTAATTCGGCCGCGGAGTTTATAGTTATATAAGGGTACTTAGAACAGGAGACATGAACATGGAAGAATTGAGAACGGAAGAGGAAATATTGGCAGGCAAGCATTCAGTCCTTGAAGCGCTTCGCGCCGGCCGCACATTGAACAAAATATGGATCGCCGAAACGGCACAAAAGCATCTGACGGCACCTATCATTGCTGAAGCCCGTAAAGCAGGGATTGTAATTCAGCATGTAGACAAACGGAAGCTGGATCAGCTTGCCCCCGGTGTGCAGCATCAAGGCGTAGTGGCGCAGGCAGCACCTTTTGCCTACACCGAGGTTGCTGATATTCTTGCAGCTGCTGAAGCCAAGGGGGAACCGCCTTTTCTGCTTCTGCTGGATGAAATTGAAGATCCTCATAACCTGGGGTCCATCTTGCGTACTGCTGACTGCACGGGTGTACATGGTGTTATTGTACCGAAGCGGCGTTCCGCGCAGATTACGGCAACAGTATCCAAAACCTCTGCCGGTGCAGTGGAATATGTGCCCGTTGCACGCGTAACCAATCTGGGCCAGACGATAGACCGGCTGAAAGAACTGGGAGTGTGGGTGGTTGGAACCGATGTGGATACGGACCAGAATCTCTTCGGGTCTGATATCTTTACCGGACCGGTAGCGGTGGTTATCGGCAATGAGAATAAAGGAATGGGCCGCCTGATCCGTGAGAAATGTGACGTGCTGCTGAAGCTGCCGATGGCGGGAAGAATTAACTCTCTTAATGCTTCGGTAGCAGCCGGTGTAATTATGTACGAGGTTCTCCGCCGCCGGCAAGAACAGGAATAGCTATGGCAGACTGGCGCGATATACTGCTCGTGGACGGATACAATATGATCGGCGGCTGGCCGGAACTTGCGGCGCTGTCGCAGACCGGCATGCAGGGAGCACGCGACCGGCTGCTCGATATGCTGGCCGATTATCAGGCATTCTCCGGGCTGCGCGTCATAGCCGTATTCGATGCATACCGTGTACCGGGGCTTGGGCGGTCGTTTGTACAGGGGAAAGTCCAGGTCTTTTTCACCAAGGAAAAGGAAACGGCAGATGAGTGCATCGAGCGGCTGGTGGGAGAATTCACTCACCGCCGCAGACAGATTTCTGTGGCGACCAGCGATTTTGTGGAGCAGCATGTTGTTTTTGCGCAAGGTGCGCTCCGGATCTCAGCGAGAGAACTGAGGCTGGCGATTGAAGAAAACCAGAAACAGGTTAAAAAGGCTATTGAACCGGGAAGTGTGAGCGGGACCCGTCACTCCCTGGAAGACAAGCTGCCTCCGGAAACGCGTAAACGTCTCGAAGACTGGCGCAGACAGTAAATGTAGGGGCAGAATCGGATTCTTACAGAAAAATGCCATAATATGTTATAGAAGATTGTTTTTGGACAATCTTCGGTTGACGTTGTAAGGTAACATAATATATACTGATCCTATATTTCGCGAAGTAACGATGTGTCTAGCGTTGCAGCCGGGGGGATTCTTGGTGAGTGTCGACCTCAAGGAATTAATGCTATCCGAGTATGATTTCATAAGTGATGAAGAAATTGTCGAGATCTTCCGTGGTGGCGACAGTGGCGCATTGGAACATTTAATCAACAAGTACCGTAATTTCGTACGTGCCAAGGCCCGTTCTTATTTTCTGATTGGGGCAGATCGTGAAGATATTGTACAGGAAGGCATGATTGGCCTGTATAAGGCAATTCGTGACTTCAAGGGAGACAAGCTCTCTTCCTTCAAGGCATTTGCCGAACTGTGCATTACCCGTCAGATTATAACTGCCATTAAGACGGCGACCCGCCAGAAGCATATTCCGCTGAACTCATACGTTTCGCTCGACAAGCCCATCTATGATGAGGATTCCGACCGGACGCTGATGGACGTGATTTGCGGAACGCAGGTGCTTGATCCCGAAGAACTGATTATCAACCAGGAAGAGTTTATCGGACTGGAAGATAAGATGGCGGAGATCCTTAGTGATCTGGAACGCAAGGTTCTGATGCTCTATCTGGATGGACGTTCCTATCAGGAGATTGCCGAGGACTTGAAGCGGCATGTGAAGTCTATTGACAATGCTCTGCAGCGAGTGAAGCGTAAATTGGAAAGATATCTGGAAGTGCGTGACAATTAATGATATAATGAACTAGAAAGGCTCGGGACTCGAGTCTTTTTTTAGTGTTCCGCAAGATTTCGTCGTGATGGAAATGTAATTTGTTTGGGTAACAGCAGGCTGCAGGTTTAACCACATGCGGAATGATCCATAATGGTAATGAAGACAGTGAGTGGCAAAGGAATAGACAAGACCAAAGATAACGTACGGCACAAGGCTACAGCACCCGGAAATACCCAGTGCGATGGGGGAATTCTTTCGTTGACACGGACAATGTTATTATGCTAAAGTGTTTTAGGTAGGCCTAAATTCGCGGCTTTTTTTTTGAATCAATATTTGCGTCTTCTAATTTAATCGTTAGAAGTACGTCTTCGGGAGGTGCATATCATGCGGGTAATTATCACTTTGGCTTGTACAAGTTGCAAACAAAGAAACTATGCAACAACCAAAAACAAGCGAAATCACCCCGACCGCTTGGAGATGAAGAAATTTTGCAAGTTTTGTAACGAGCAAACTCCTCATCGCGAAACCAGATAGTCTTTGGAGGTGTAGTCGGCGTGAAACGTAGTTTCAAGTCTTTGTTTTCCTTTTTCACTGAGAGCTGGAGTGAACTCAAAAAGGTTCGCTGGCCTAGCCGTAAAGAACTGAAAAACTATACATTGATCGTTCTCGGTACAATTGTAGTTATCGCTCTTTACTTCTGGGTTCTGGACATCGGTATTTCCGCTGTGATTGAAGCGATTATTTAGAGAGGTCCCAGGTGGCTTGATATGGAAAAAAGATGGTATGTCGTTCATACCTATTCCGGGTATGAGAATAAGGTCAAGGCCAATTTGGAAAAACGCGTTGAGTCCATGGGCATGGAAGACAAAATATTCCGCGTTCTTGTTCCTATGGAAGAAGAAATTGTAAACAAGGATGGCAAGAAAAAAACTGTCATGCGCAAAGTTTACCCTGGTTATGTTTTGGTCGAAATGGTTCAGACTGATGATTCATGGTATGTAGTCCGCAATACGCCGGGCGTTACCGGATTTGTCGGTTCAACGGGTTCCGGGTCCAAGCCTACCGCTTTGCTTCCTGAAGAGGTTGAACAAATTCTGAAGCATATGGGCATGGTTGAACCTAAAGCGAAGATTGATTTCGAAATTAAGGAATCCGTACGTATTATGGTCGGTCCGTTTGCGAATTTTGTGGGCTCCGTGGAAGAAATTTTGGTAGACAAAAGCAAGATCAAGGTACATGTCAACATGTTTGGACGGGAAACCCCGCTCGAGTTGGATTTCACTCAAGTGGAGAAGATATAACAAGCGCAAGGGTTTCTTGTGGGAGAACGCTAACTAGCGTTCGAATACCACTATTTACGCAAGGAGGTGTCACTCATGGCTAAAAAAGTTATTAAAATGGTGAAACTGCAGATTCCTGCAGGGAAAGCGAATCCAGCGCCTCCAGTAGGTCCGGCGTTAGGTCAAGCAGGTGTCAACATCATGGCATTCTGTAAGGAATTCAACGCCCGTACTGCCGACCAGGCTGGCCTGATCATCCCGGTTGAAATTACAGTATTTGAAGACCGTTCCTTTACCTTCATCACTAAAACTCCTCCGGCTGCTGTTCTGCTTCGCATCGCTGCAAAAGTAGAAAAAGGATCCGGTGAACCAAACAAGAAAAAAGTAGCAAAGCTCGGCCGCGCAGCGGTTCGTGAAATTGCTGAAACAAAAATGCCCGATCTGAACGCTGCATCTATCGAAGCTGCAATGCGTATGGTTGAAGGTACTGCCCGCAGTATGGGTATCACAATCGAAGACTAATATGTATTCGATGAACCGGTCATTCATGACCGCAATATGTGGGAGGAATTTCCGCTAACACCACAAAGGAGGAACATTTTCATGGCTAAACATGGTAAGAAATACCAAGAATCTGCTAAGC
This sequence comes from Paenibacillus borealis, assembly GCF_000758665.1. Classification (NCBI taxonomy): domain Bacteria; kingdom Bacillati; phylum Bacillota; class Bacilli; order Caryophanales; family Paenibacillaceae; genus Paenibacillus; species Paenibacillus borealis. The sequence continues at coordinate 7,421,553 of NZ_CP009285.1, read as the reverse complement.
TGATCAACAGCGAAGCAACTTACGAGCCTTCAGAAGCTGTAGAGCTTGTGAAAAAGGCGGCAACTGCCAAATTCGACGAAACCGTTGAAGCAGCAGTTCGTCTGGGTGTAGACCCGCGTAAACAAGACCAAGCTGTTCGTGGTGTTGTTGTCCTGCCTCACGGCACAGGCAAAACTCAACGCGTGCTGGTATTTGCAAAAGGTGAAAAAGCGAAAGAAGCGGAAGCTGCTGGCGCGGATTTTGTTGGTGATGCTGATATGATCAACAAAATTCAACAGGGCTGGTTTGAATTTGATGTCTGCGTAGCTACACCTGATATGATGAGTGAAGTCGGTAAACTGGGTCGTCTGCTCGGTGGTAAAGGCCTTATGCCTAACCCTAAAGCAGGTACAGTTACTTTCGACGTTACCAAGGCTGTTCAAGAAATCAAAGCCGGTAAAATCGAATATCGTCTTGACAAAGCGGGCCAAATTCACGCGCCAATCGGCAAAGTGTCTTTCAACGCTGAACAACTGAACGAGAACCTTAAATCCCTCATCGACGCTCTGAACCGTGCGAAACCGGCTGCTGCTAAAGGTGTATACCTTAAAGGCATCGCTATTTCGTCCACAATGGGACCTAGCGCTCGCGTGAACGCAGCTGCTTTCAGATAATTAAGGGTTGACTCTTTGAGTCATCTTTGATAATCTATAACAGTTGTGAACATTAAGGTGATCAATCTTGAATTCGAATATGCTTACCGTAGACAGTAGGTGCCGTAGGGCTTAATTTCCTACCGAGGTGTTGTGATAGAAACAAAAAGTAACAGGCTCGCCTGACTGCTTTCCGTTTTATCAAGCCTTCGTGAATCTGCGGAGGCTTTTCTAATGCCTGCGTAGGAGCGGCGCGGATTCCCCGGAATAATCGCCGTCACATAAATTTTCAGGAGGTGTATACAATTGGCAAATGCAAAAGTAATCCAAGCTAAACAGGATGCGGTTGATGTTGTAACTGGCAAACTGCAGAACAGTATCTCTACTGTTGTTGCGGACTACCGTGGATTGAACGTTTCGCAAGTGACTGAACTGCGTAAGCAGCTTCGTGAAGCTGGCGTTGATTTTCAAGTCCTGAAGAATACATTGCTTCGCCGTGCAACTGCAGCGGCTGAGTTGACTGATCTGGACGCTGTCCTGACTGGTCCTACAGCGATCGCTTTCAGTGAAACTGATGCGGTAGTAGCAGCCAAAATTTTGAACGACTTCGCTAAGAAGAACGACGCTCTGAAACTTAAAGGCGGCGTTGTAGAAGGTCGCGTTATCGACGCTGACCAACTGAAAGCACTGGCAGAGCTTCCATCCCGCGAGGGTTTGCTGTCCATGCTGCTTAGCGTGCTTCAAGCTCCAATCCGCAACTTCGCGCTTGCAGTTAAAGCTGTTGCTGAGAAAGAAGAACAAAGCGCGTAAGCCTTTGCTTCTAGCTTCATAATTAATACCACAAACCAATTCAAATATAATGGAGGTTCAATCATGAGCAAAGAAACAATCTTGGAAGAAATTAAAGGCATGAGCGTATTGGAACTGAACGACCTGGTTAAAGCAATCGAAGAAGAATTCGGCGTAACTGCAGCAGCTCCAGTAGCGGCTGGCGGCGCAGTAGCAGCTGTTGAAGAAGAGCAATCCGAATTCGACGTAATTTTGACAGGCGCTGGCGCTTCCAAAATCAACGTTATCAAAATCGTTCGCGAAATCACAGGTCTTGGCTTGAAAGAAGCTAAAGACGTTGTAGACAACGCTCCAAAAGCAATCAAAGAAAAAGTAAGCAAAGAAGAAGCAGAAGCTACCAAAGCAAAATTGGAAGAAGCAGGCGCTTCTGTAGAAGTAAAATAATTTGATTTAAGCAGGTACTGCTCCGGATATGAAGTGATTCGTTCCGGTTCTTGCAACCCCCTTGAACTTGTTCAAGGGGGTTGCTCTATAAGATATGCTATGAATATTAGAACCAAGTGAAAGGGAGGATTGTATGTCGCAGCATTATTACTCGCAGCAGCCGGAAGCACGTCATGACAGACGAAGCATTGATACGGTACTGAGAGGCAGAAGCCTCCGCTTTACAAGCGACGCCGGTGTTTTTTCCAAAGGGGATATTGATCATGGCAGCCGAGTTCTGATTGAAGCGATGGAGATTCCGGATGGGGCTCAGGTACTGGATGTGGGCTGTGGGTACGGTCCGATAGGGATTAGTGCGGCACTCCTTGCCCCCAAGGGACATGTGACGATGATTGATATCAACAGCCGTGCAGTAGAGCTTGCCCGCGAGAATGCGCAGCATAACGGAATCCGCAATGTTACGGTTATGGAAAGTGATGTGCTGTCAGCAGTGCAGGGGCGTACATTCGATGTGGTTCTTACTAACCCGCCGATTCGTGCAGGCAAGGCTGTAGTACATGAGATTTTTGAGCAGGCACATGCGCATTTGAATGAGGGTGGAAGTCTGTGGATTGTTATCCAGAAGAAGCAGGGGGCACCATCGGCCGCCGCCAAGCTGGAGAGCTTATTCTCGGACGTGGAAGAAGTGGGGAAAGACAAGGGCTATCGCATTATTAAAGCGAAGAAATAAAAAAATATTAATACTTATTGACATGGAATGTTGATAGTGTTATTATTATAAAATGTCAGTATTAAGCTAGGCTCCATGTCTTTAGTTTGCTGAAATGTCAAGTGATATATTGTCGCCCGGTAAGCGCATGCCGTACGGCAGGTTTTTGCGAATTCCGTTCTCTATGTTCCTGTCACGGCGAAGGTCGCCGGGACAATAGATAATAGCGCATAAACTGTTGCTTGGTGACGTATAATACGCACGTTTTGGGCAAATCTACTGGATAAGGAGTATTTTGGCCGTGGATAGATGTGCTCTTTTTTCGAAAGATTTCGATAAGGGGCTTTTCTGTATTTATGGCTGAATCCTTGTGTTATGGTTCCATTATACGGGTCCAAACAAGGGTTCGCAATCAATTTTTAAGTGAGTAGACATGAGGGGTGAGTAAAGTTGGCAGGACATCTTGTTCAGTATGGTCGACGCACTCGGCGGAGCTATGCGAGAATTAACGAGGTACTCGAGGTCCCGAACCTGATCGAGATCCAACAAAAATCTTATGACTGGTTTTTGGAGGAAGGATTGCGGGAAATGTTCCAGGACATCTCGCCGATCCAGGATTTCACAGGGAATTTGGTACTAGAGTTCATTGATTACAGCCTGGGTGAACCGAAGTATACGGTTGACGACGCTAAAGAGCGGGACGTGACATATGCGGCTCCTCTGCGTGTGAAGGTGCGTCTCATCAATAAGGAGACCGGTGAGGTCAAAGAGCAGGAAGTGTTCATGGGAGATTTCCCGCTGATGACGGAAACCGGCACTTTTATTATCAATGGTGCGGAACGGGTTATTGTCAGCCAGTTGGTTCGCTCTCCAAGCGTCTATTTCAGCACAAAAGTGGATAAGAACGGAAAAAAAACCTACACCGCCACAGTAATTCCGAATCGCGGAGCTTGGCTGGAGCTGGAGACCGACGCTAAGGACATCATGTATGTCCGTATCGACCGGACCCGTAAGATCCCGGTAACCGTGCTTCTACGTGCTCTAGGCTTCGGCAGTGATGCAGAAATTCTGGAACTGCTTGGCAATGATGAATATATTCGCAATACGCTGGATAAAGACAACACGGACTCCACGGAGAAGGCGCTTATTGAAATTTACGAGCGTCTGCGTCCGGGCGAACCACCGACACTTGACAATGCCAAGAGCCTATTGGTCGCACGTTTCTTTGATCCGAAACGTTATGATTTGGCCAATGTTGGCCGTTACAAAATCAACAAAAAGCTGCATATCAAGAATCGTCTATTCAACCAGCGTCTGGCACAGCCTTTGGTGGATGAGTCTACAGGAGAAATTCTGGCAGAATCCGGACAAATGGTTGACCGCCGCCTGCTTGATGAGCTGATTCCTTATTTCGAGAAGAATGTGGCTGGCAAGAACTACCGTGTAACCGGCGGGGTCATGGACAGTGAAGATATTCCGCTGCAGACGATTGACGTATTCTCGCCAATTGAAGAAGGCCGGATTATCAAGCTGATCGCCAATGGCAACATTGACAAGTCGGTCAAGCATATTACTCAGGCTGATATTATATCCTCAATCAGCTACTTTATTAATTTGCTGCACGGTATCGGTAATACGGATGATATCGACCACCTGGGTAACCGTCGTCTGCGTTCTGTAGGGGAACTCTTGCAGAATCAGTTCCGTATCGGTCTGTCCCGTATGGAACGCGTAGTCCGCGAGAGAATGTCGATTCAGGATGCCAATGCAATTACACCGCAGGCACTGATCAACATCCGCCCGGTTATCGCGTCCATCAAAGAGTTCTTCGGTAGTTCGCAGCTGTCCCAGTTTATGGATCAGACGAACCCGCTAGCTGAACTTACGCACAAACGCCGTCTATCGGCACTCGGACCCGGCGGTCTGACCCGTGAACGCGCAGGCTTTGAAGTCCGCGACGTACATCACAGTCACTACGGCCGTATGTGTCCTATCGAAACACCGGAAGGTCCGAATATCGGTCTGATCAACTCTTTGTCGACCTTTGCACGCATCAATGAATACGGCTTTATCGAAGCTCCGTATCGTTGGGTGGATCCGAAGACTGGCAAGGTTACGGAACAAATCGATTACCTGACCGCTGATGAAGAAGATAACTATGTAGTTGCCCAGGCGAATGTGCAGATTGACGACAATGGTACATTTAAGGAAGACATGGTTATCGTTCGTTACAACAAAGATTCAGATAACATTACTACAATGCCTAGTAACCGTGTTGACTACATGGACGTTTCCCCTAAGCAGGTTGTGTCGGTCGCTACGGCGCTCATTCCGTTCCTTGAGAACGATGACTCCAACCGCGCACTGATGGGATCGAACATGCAGCGGCAGGCCGTTCCGCTTCTGATTCCGAAAGCTCCGCTTGTCGGCACAGGGATGGAACATAAATCCGCCAAGGATTCGGGCGTATGTATTGTCTCCAAATATGACGGTATTATCGAACGTTCTTCTGCCAATGAAATCTGGCTGCGCCGTGTAGAGGCAGTTGAAGGCAAGGAAGTTAAAGGCGATATCGTTAAATATAAATTACACAAATTTATGCGTTCGAACCAAGGTACCTGTATTAATCAACGTCCGCTGGCTAAACGCGGCGACATTGTTAAGAAAGGTGACATTCTGGCAGACGGACCTTCCACAGAAATGGGCGAACTTGCTCTTGGCCGTAACGTAGTCGTTGCATTCATGACTTGGGAAGGTTACAACTACGAGGATGCGATCCTGCTGAGTGAGAAGCTGGTTAAGGAAGATGTATACACTTCGATCCATATCGAGGAATACGAATCCGAAGCCCGTGACACAAAGCTCGGACCTGAAGAGATCACGCGTGATATTCCAAACGTTGGTGAAGAGGCGCTCCGCAATCTGGATGAGCGCGGAATCATCCGTATCGGTGCGGAAATCAATGCCGGCGATATTCTCGTAGGTAAAGTTACTCCTAAGGGCGTAACTGAACTGACTGCTGAAGAACGCCTGCTGCACGCTATCTTCGGTGAGAAGGCTCGTGAAGTCCGCGATACCTCCTTGCGCGTTCCTCATGGTAGTGATGGTATTATCGTTGACGTTAAGGTGTTCACCCGTGAGAACGGTGATGAGCTGCCTCCAGGTGTGAATCAGCTGGTTCGCGTCTACATCGCTCAGAAGCGTAAAATTTCTGAAGGTGACAAGATGGCCGGACGTCACGGTAACAAGGGTGTCGTTGCCCGTATCCTGCCTGAAGAAGATATGCCGTTCCTTCCGGACGGTACACCGGTACAGGTAGTCTTGAACCCGCTGGGTGTACCTTCCCGTATGAACATCGGACAGGTGCTGGAAGTCCATATCGGTATGGCTGCACTGCGTCTGGGTATTCATGTGGCTACTCCGGTATTTGACGGGGCACGTGAGTATGACGTGTTCGATACGATGGAAGAAGCCGGTATGCAGCGTAATGGTAAGACTGTGCTTTATGACGGACGTACAGGTGAGCGCTTCGAGCGTGAAGTTACTGTCGGCGTCATGCACATGATCAAGCTGGCGCACATGGTTGACGATAAGATTCATGCCCGTTCTACAGGTCCTTACTCACTCGTTACACAGCAGCCACTGGGCGGTAAAGCTCAGTTCGGCGGACAGCGTTTCGGGGAAATGGAAGTGTGGGCGCTTGAAGCTTACGGCGCGGCGTATACACTGCAAGAAATTTTGACCGTGAAATCCGATGACGTGGTCGGCCGTGTGAAAACGTACGAATCCATCGTCAAAGGTGAAAATGTTCCAGAACCGGGTGTCCCGGAATCGTTCAAGGTATTGATCAAGGAGCTGCAGTCGCTGGGTATGGATGTTAAGATCCTTAGCGGTGACGAGCAGGAGATCGAGATGAAGGAACTGGACGATGAGGACGAGACGTCAGGCGACAAGCTGAGCCTCAATTTGGAAGGCGCAGAAGTCGGCATAGAGTAGTTCACCAGCAAGCCACTAATTTCGTTATACAAAGGACCGCGCCCTCTGTTGACCTTACCGTCTACAGAGGGCCTGCGGTACTAAATCAGGATATAGGTTAAGGAGGGTTGCTCCTTGTTGGACGTTAACAATTTTGAATTTATGAAAATCGGGCTCGCTTCCCCGGAAAAAATTCGTTCTTGGTCCCGCGGAGAAGTAAAAAAACCGGAGACCATTAACTATCGTACTTTGAAACCGGAAAAAGAGGGTCTTTTTTGCGAACGCATCTTCGGACCGCAAAAAGACTGGGAATGTCACTGTGGTAAATACAAACGCGTCCGTTATAAGGGCGTTGTGTGCGACCGCTGCGGCGTGGAAGTTACCCGCGCTAAAGTCCGCCGCGAACGTATGGGCCACATCGAGCTGGCAGCTCCGGTATCTCATATCTGGTATTTCAAAGGTATTCCGAGCCGTATGGGTCTGGCACTGGATATGTCTCCGAGATCGCTTGAAGAGATTATCTACTTTGCATCTTATGTTGTAACCGATCCGGGTGAAACTCCTCTGGAGAAGAAACAACTGCTGTCTGAGAAAGAATACCGCAGCTACCGTGAGAAATACGGCTACGGGTTCCAGGCCGGCATGGGTGCTGAAGCCGTCAAAAAGCTGCTTCAGGATATCGATATCGATAAAGAACTGGAATTCCTCAAAGAAGAGCTGCGCACGGCCCAAGGCCAGCGCCGCAACCGGGCGATCAAACGTCTGGAAGTTATTGAGGCTTTCCGCAACTCCGGCAACAAGCCTGACTGGATGATCATGGATGTGCTCCCGGTCATTCCTCCGGAGCTTCGCCCTATGGTTCAGCTCGACGGCGGCCGTTTTGCTACGTCTGACCTTAACGACCTGTACCGCCGTGTAATTAACCGTAACAACCGTCTGAAGAGACTGCTGGATCTCGGTGCTCCTGATATTATCGTGCAGAATGAGAAACGGATGCTTCAGGAAGCTGTTGATGCCCTGATCGACAATGGCCGCCGCGGCCGTCCTGTAACAGGTCCTGGTAACCGTCCGCTCAAATCGCTCAGCCATATGCTGAAAGGTAAACAAGGGCGTTTCCGCCAGAACTTGCTTGGTAAGCGCGTTGACTATTCCGGACGTTCCGTTATCGTCGTAGGGCCTTACCTCAAGATGTACCAATGCGGTCTTCCTAAGAAGATGGCACTGGAACTCTTCAAACCGTTTGTAATGAAAGAATTGGTTAATAAGGGCCTTGCCCACAACATCAAGAGCGCGAAACGCAAGGTTGAGCGCGTAAGTCCTGAAGTCTGGGATGTACTTGAAGAAGTAATCAGAGAGCATCCGGTTCTGCTGAACCGTGCTCCTACACTGCATAGACTGGGTATCCAGGCGTTTGAACCGATTTTGGTAGAAGGTCACGCGATCCGTCTTCACCCGCTCGTATGTACGGCGTACAATGCCGACTTTGACGGTGACCAGATGGCGGTACACGTTCCTCTATCCGCTGAAGCTCAAGCTGAAGCCCGTATTCTCATGTTGGCATCCGGTAACATTCTCAACCCTAAAGATGGTAAGCCGGTTGTTACACCTTCCCAGGATATGGTCCTTGGTACATTCTATCTGACCATGGACAACAAGGAAGAAAAAGGAACAGGCATGATTCTGCGTACCGTGAACGAGGCTGTTTCAGCTTACCAACGCGGAACCGCTGGTCTGCATGCGCGTGTAGCTATTCCTGTTAAGGCACTGGGTAAAACCAACTTTACAGAGGCACAGCAGAATGCATTGCTGATTACAACGGTGGGTAAGATTATCTTCAACGAAATCTATCCAAGCAGTTTCCCATACATCAATGAAGCTACCAAAACTAACCTGCTGCAGGGTACACCAGAGAAGTACTTCATCTATGAAAAAGGCGCGGATGTCCGTGAATTGATCATGGCTGCTCCGGAAGCCAGTGCTGTAGGTAAAGAATATCTGGGCTTAATCATTGCCCGCTGCTTCGAAACCTACCACACTACCAAAACTTCAGTGATTCTGGATAAAATTAAGCAACTCGGCTTTACGTACTCTACACGTTCCGGTGTTACGGTTGCCGTATCAGACGTTATCGTGCCTGAGGAAAAAGCTACAATTCTTAAAGAATCCGAAGCTAAGGTTGATGTAGTAGCGAATCAATACCGCCGTGGTCTGATTACCAATGATGAACGGTATGACCGTGTTATCGAGATCTGGTCGAAGACTAAGGATGAACTTACGAACGTCCTGCTGAAATCGATGGACCGTTTCAACTCCATCATGCTCATGGTTGACTCCAAAGCGCGTGGTAACAAATCGCAGATCACCCAGCTCGGTGGTATGCGTGGGCTGATGGCTACACCTTCGGGCCGGATTTTCGAATTGCCAATCAAAGCGAACTTCCGTGAAGGTCTGACCGTCCTCGAGTACTTTATCTCCACTCACGGAGCGCGTAAAGGTCTGGCCGATACAGCGCTGCGTACAGCGGATTCCGGGTACTTGACACGCCGTCTCGTTGACGTGGCACAGGATGTCATCGTCCGTGAAGAAGATTGCGGTACTGATAAAGGCTTCACTGTCAGCCGGATTCAAGATGGTAAGGAAGTTATCGAGGATCTCTACGACCGTATTGAAGGCCGTTATTCCTTCGAGACTGTCCGTCATCCGGAAACGAAGGAAATCATCGTTCACCGTAACGATCTGATTGACTCTGACAAGGCTGAAGAAATTGTGAATTCTGGTGTTACCAAACTGCAGATTCGCTCTGTACTGAGCTGCCGTGCCCGTCATGGTGTCTGCAAGAAGTGCTACGGACGTAACCTGGCAACAGGTAAATTCGTGGAAATTGGGGAAGCTGTCGGCATTATTGCCGCACAATCCATCGGTGAACCAGGAACACAGCTTACCATGCGTACATTCCATACCGGCGGTGTTGCCGGAGACGATATCACGCAAGGTTTGCCGCGTATCCAGGAGTTGTTTGAAGCCCGTAACCCTAAAGGTCAGGCGACAATCAGTGAAATTGACGGGGTAGTTAAGGAAATTCGTGAAACTAAGGACCGCCGTGAAATCGAAGTCCAGGGTGAAGCAGAGTCCAAGACCTATTCCATCACTTACGGTTCCCGTCTGCGTGTCAGTGAAGGCCAGGAGATTGAAGCCGGCGATGAATTGACAGACGGTTCTATCGACCCTAAAGAAATGCTGCGTATCAAAGGGATCCGCGGGGTACAGAACTACATTCTGCAAGAAGTACAGCGTGTATACCGTAACCAGGGCGTTGAGATCAATGATAAGCACATTGAAGTTATGATTAAGCAGATGCTGCGCAAAATCCGTATCATCGATGCCGGAGACACCACTCTCCTGCCGGGTGCTTTTGCGGATATTCATGAATATGAAGCAGCCAATAAGGAAGCCATTCTGGCCGGTAACGAGCCTGCGGTTGCTAAGCCAGTGCTGCTCGGTATTACCAAAGCCTCTTTGGAAACAGACTCCTTCCTGTCTGCGGCTTCTTTCCAGGAAACTACCCGCGTCTTGACGGATGCAGCGATTAAGGGTAAAGTGGATAAGTTGCTCGGTCTTAAAGAAAATGTTATCATCGGTAAGCTGATTCCTGCAGGTACTGGCATGAATCGTTACCGTAATGTGAAGCTTAGTGATCCGAATGAAGAAAGCAAGCAAGCCGCTTTAGAAACGGTTCCAGCTGAGTAAATAAATAATCATGGCATGCAGCATTCGCGTCACGTGATAACCTTGCGTGACGCGGCTGTCTGTTATGAATATTATAAATTTATTGCTGTTTTTCTTGACATCGTGTGCTGAGGATGCTAATATGTCTAAGGTGCGTGAGTAGCCTTGTCATTCTTGTTCAGTGGAGGTAATGATTTTCATGACTGATGATAGAGGGTTACAGGATGCTCAGGTCAAGATCGGTTCCAAACAAACCGTCAAGGCGGTGGAGTTGGGCCAAGCCGCAGAAGTCTATGTGGCGGAGGACGGAGATCAACGGCTTACTTCCAGAATTGTTATGCTTTGCGGCAAACAAGGTGTGAAGGTCACATATGTGGACACCATGCTGAATTTGGGCAAGGCCTGCGGTATAGAAGTTGGTGCTGCTATGGCAGCCGTCTTAAAACAATAGCAACAAGAGAACGTTTTTGTACCGGGGTACACTTCGGCAGCAAGGACTTTTCATTTGTCTTTTTATGAACCACCTGGGTCTGTGGACTTAATGTTTGTAAATTGACTATCATTTCAGGAAGGGGGTGGCACAACATGCCAACTATTAATCAATTGGTTCGTAAAGGCCGTCAAGCCAAAATCGAAAAATCCAAATCTCCCGCTCTTCAAAAAGGGTTTAACGCCCTCAAGCGTGAGGCTACAAATTTGAGCGCCCCGCAGAAACGCGGTGTGTGCACTCGTGTAGGCACAATGACTCCACGTAAACCAAACTCAGCACTTCGTAAGTATGCCCGTGTTCGTTTGACGAACCGTCTTGAGGTGACTGCTTACATTCCGGGTATCGGACACAACCTTCAAGAGCACAGTGTAGTATTGCTGCGCGGAGGTAAAGTTAAGGACCTTGCAGGAGTTCGTTACCACATCGTTCGTGGTGCACTTGATACTGCAGGTGTTGCTAACCGGATGCAAGCTCGCTCCAAATATGGTGCGAAACGTCCTAAGGCTAAGAAATAAGACAAGCATTTCCGAATAATAAACATTTAAGAAAGGGGGATATCCATGCCACGCAAAGGTCCAGTTACTAAGAGAGATGTATTGCCAGATCCATTGTATAATAGCAAGTTGGTTACTCGTTTGATCAACCGTATTATGCTGGGTGGTAAAAGAGGTGTCGCTCAAAGCATTTTGTACAATTCGTTCAAGTTGATTCAAGAACGTACAGGTAAGGAACCGATGGAAGTTTTCGAAGCTGCCATCAAGAACATCATGCCTGTATTGGAAGTTAAAGCTCGTCGTGTCGGCGGTGCTAACTACCAAGTACCTATCGAGGTTAAACCTGAAAGACGTACTGCTTTGGGATTACGTTGGCTTGTAAACTACTCACGCAACCGCGGTGAGAAGACTATGGAAGAGCGTTTGGCGGCTGAGATTATCGATGCTTCCAACAACACAGGCGCTTCCGTTAAGAAACGTGAAGACACGCACAAAATGGCTGAAGCGAACAAAGCGTTTGCTCACTACCGCTGGTAGGATTATAGCCGTTCAAATAACTTCTATTTTGAAAGGAGATCCATTTCATGTCAAGAGAGTTCTCCTTAAAAAATACACGTAATATCGGGATCATGGCACATATTGATGCTGGTAAAACTACCACTACTGAGCGGATTCTTTTCTACACAGGCCGTACGCACAAAATCGGTGAAGTTCACGAAGGCGCTGCTACAATGGACTGGATGGAACAAGAACAGGAGCGCGGAATTACGATTACTTCCGCTGCTACGACTGCTGCATGGAAGGGCCACCGCATCAATATCATTGATACCCCTGGGCACGTTGACTTCACTGTTGAAGTTGAACGTTCCCTTCGTGTATTGGATGGGGCAGTTGGTGTATTTAGTGCGAAAGAGGGCGTTGAGCCTCAGTCCGAAACCGTATGGAGACAGGCTGACCGTTACGGCGTTCCCCGTATCGCATATGTGAACAAAATGGATATCATCGGTGCAGACTTCCTGAACGTTATCGAGAGCATGCGTGACCGCCTGCAAGCCAATGCAATTGCTATCCAGTTGCCAATTGGTGCCGAAAACGACTTCACAGGTATCATTGACCTTGTTGAGCAAAAAGCTCACATGTTCAAAGATGACCTGGGACAGAACATCGAAGTTACTGATATTCCTGCTGAATTCTTGGAACAAGTTGAGGGACTGCGTCTCGAGTTGATCGAGAAGGTTGCAGAACTTGACGAAGATCTGACTATGAAGTATCTGGAAGGCGAAGAAATTACCGTGGATGAGATTAAGGCAGCATTGCGCAAAGGCGTATGTGAAGTTAAGATCTTCCCTGTAATTGTCGGATCCTCCTACCGTAACAAAGGTGTTCAGCTCATGATGGACGCTGTTGTTGATTACTTGCCATCCCCACTGGATGTACCGGCTATTCAAGGTCATCTGGATGACGGTACAGAAGCGGTTCGTCACTCTTCGGATGAAGAACCATTCGCAGCACTGGCATTTAAAATCATGACAGACCCTTATGTGGGTAAACTTACGTTCTTCCGCGTATACTCCGGTGTACTGGAATCCGGTTCTTATGTAGTTAACGCTACCAAGAACAAACGTGAGCGTATCGGCCGTATCCTGCAAATGCATGCGAACAGCCGCCAAGAAATCTCCATCGTGTATTCCGGTGATATCGCGGCAGCAGTTGGTCTGAAGGACACAAGTACTGGCGATACCCTGTGCGACGAGAAACATCCGGTTATCCTGGAGTCCATGAACTTCCCTGATCCGGTTATCGAAATCGCAGTTGAACCAAAAACCAAAGCTGACCAAGATAAACTCGGCGTGGCTCTCGGAAAGTTGACTGAAGAGGATCCTACTCTTCGTGCTCACACTGATGAAGAAACAGGCCAAACTATCCTGGCAGGTATGGGTGAGCTTCATCTGGATATTATCATCGACCGTATGCGCCGCGAATTCAAGGTAGAAACCAACGTGGGTAAACCACAGGTTGCTTACCGTGAAACATTCAAAGCACCAGCACGCGTTGAAGGTAAATTCGTTCGCCAATCCGGCGGTCGCGGTCAGTATGGTCACGTATGGGTTGAATTCGAACCTCTCGAGCCGGGTACTGGCAGCAAGTTCGAAAGTAAAGTTGTCGGTGGTTCTGTACCAAGAGAATACATCGCTCCTGCACTTGCCGGTATTGAAGAGCAAATGAAAAACGGCGTTATTGCAGGCTTCCCGCTTGTTGACGTTAAGGCTACCATTGTAGATGGTTCCTATCATGATGTTGACTCCAACGAAATGGCGTTCAAAATCGCCGGCTCGATGGCACTCAAAGCAGCTAAAGACAAGTGTAAACCTGTCCTGCTTGAGCCAATCATGAAAGTGGAAGTAACTGTTCCTGAGGAATACATGGGCGATGTTATGGGTATGTTGAACTCCAGACGCGGACGGATCGAAGGTATGGATTCCCGTGGCGGTGCGCAAATCATCCGTGCAAAGGTGCCTCTTTCCGAAATGTTCGGATACTCCACAACACTTCGTTCCGGTACTCAAGGACGCGGCGTATTCTCAATGGAACTTTCTCACTATGAAGAAGTGCCTAAATCCATTGCTGAAGAAATCGTAGCCAAGAACAAAGGCGGAGAATAAATACCATTTTTAACTTGCCGTCCGGGTATATCACATCAGTCATCTAAGAATTGCATGTAGGCGGGCGGCTCAAATATAAGGAACCCCACATTAAGGAGGAACTGTTCAAATGGCAAAGGCAAAGTTTGAACGTAACAAACCGCACGTTAACATTGGTACTATTGGTCACGTCGACCATGGTAAAACAACTCTGACTGCTGCAATCACTACTGTATTGTCCAAAAAATACGGTGGCGCAGCTGTAGCATTCGACCAAATCGATAAGGCTCCTGAAGAACGCGAACGTGGTATCACTATCTCCACTGCTCACGTTGAATACGAAACTCCTAACCGTCACTACGCTCACGTAGACTGCCCTGGACACGCCGACTATGTTAAAAACATGATCACTGGCGCAGCGCAAATGGACGGAGCTATCCTGGTTGTATCCGCAGCTGATGGCCCTATGCCACAGACTCGTGAACACATCCTGCTGTCCCGTCAAGTAGGTGTTCCTTACATCGTTGTATTCTTGAACAAATGCGACATGGTGGAAGACGAAGAGTTGCTTGAATTGGTTGAAATGGAAGTTCGCGACCTGCTGAGCGAATACGACTTCCCTGGCGATGATACTCCAATCATCCGTGGATCTGCTCGTGAAGCTCTTCAGAACCCTGAAGGCGAATATGCACAGAAGATCGTTGAAATGTTCGAAACGATCGACACGTACATCCCGCTTCCAGAACGTCAAACTGACAAACCATTCTTGATGCCTGTCGAAGATGTATTCTCCATCACTGGCCGCGGTACTGTGGCAACTGGTCGCGTAGAACGCGGAACAGTTAAAGTCGGAGAAGAAATCGAAATCGTTGGTATTCACGAAGAAAAGAAAAAATCCGTTGTTACAGGCGTTGAAATGTTCCGTAAATTGCTCGATTCCGCACAAGCGGGCGACAACATCGGCGCATTGCTGCGTGGTGTAGACCGTAACATGATCGAGCGCGGCCAAGTATTGGCTAAGCCGAACTCCGTTAACCCACACACAGAGTTCACTGCTCAGATCTACGTTCTGACTAAAGAAGAAGGCGGACGTCACAAACCATTCTTCACTGGTTACCGTCCACAGTTCTACTTCCGTACAACTGACGTAACTGGCATCATCAACCTGCCAGAAGGTACTGAAATGGTTATGCCTGGTGACAACATCACTGTAACTGTTTCCCTGATCTCCCCAATCGCTATTGAAGAAGGTACTAAATTCTCCATTCGCGAAGGCGGACGTACAGTTGGTGCCGGTTCCGTAGCTTCCATCCAGAAATAATTCGTCTCTATCCGTTAGGATAGAACCGGATATATAAGTCAGGGCCCCTTCATTTGAAGGGGCCCTGTTTTTGTATCTGGCAGCATGGTCTAGATTTCTTTAGCATATGCCGGACTTGGCAGCTTGGACAGAACGACATGAAGGCTGGAAGGGGAAGAGCTGTCATTAGTGTAGGCAAAAGATTCATCGCCGGCGATATATATAGTCTCTCCTTCAATAAGGGGCTGCTCCGCTTCATTTACATGAATGGTTCCATTTCCTTTTAAAGCAAGGATATATACATCCGCTCCAGGATGCTTATGAACAGGCAGCTTTTGACCCGGCATGAAATTAAGCACGAATACAACACTTTCACCTTGCTGGAAGAGGATCTTCTTTGTAAAACGTTCCTCCTGATATTGCACCACGGCAGCCAAACTTTTCTTTTCCATTAGATAATCCCTGCTTTCATAATAATAAATTTAACCATCTCAATCTCATCCATTAAAGCTTTACTTCGTACTCGCAATGATCATGACCAGTTACATTACATTTAATCTCTTTAACAGAGACCTTACGGCCAAGAATCCTGCCGATTGCTCCTTCAAGAATCGCTCCTTCTAAATCACATACCATTTTTTCTTCTTCCAGGGAGGGCAGCCCTTTGCAAAAGCAATCCTCCACTGCAATATTGATCCTGCGTTCATCAGAATGAACAATCCGCGGAATACCGATTTTGAGCTCCTCAAAGATATGCAGAAGATCTTCAATGGAGCTGACAGGCAGGCTTTCGCCAATTTTTCTGCCAATGGTAAGCGTAGTCCCCTTTCCTCCCAAGGGAAGTCCCTGGTTAAGTCCAATCAGACGAATAGTACGGAACAACTCAAGAGGTACCGTATTACCAAGGGTGCTCCTATCGATCTGGCGCATATCTTCAAATGAATAGTGCAGCAATTACTCCAACTCCTTTACTCTCTCTATGGTTCTATTGTAATGAAAACCCTTTGAAGAAACCTTGACGCAGATCAAGTTTTTGAAATTTCTGTGAGCCCAGTCACCCGGCTGTTCCAGTAACCTTGATATGTTAGAGTCAGCTATATGGAAGGGTGAAGGATCATGAGCTGTAATACCTGCAATTCGCATACATGCGTACGTCAGGTTCCCGTGTTTCGGAGCTTGTCTGATGAAGAATTAGTGATCATTGAATCGATTACAGAGACACATAATTATAAAAGAGGAAGCCAAGTGTGCAGAGAAGGAGAGCCATCTGAAGCACTGTATGTAGTAAAAAGCGGGCTCATCAAATTGACGCAGAACAGTAAGGATGGAAAGCAGCATATTGTCCGTTTTCTTTTCCCGGGCGATTATTTCGGCCAGTTTGCTCTGCTCCACAATAAGAATAATGATGTAACGGCAGAGGTGATTGAGAGCGGGGAAGTCTGCCGGATGTACCGCAGAGACTTTATTCCGCTACTGGAACAGAATGCAGCTCTTGCCTTTAGCTTCCTTATGTCTGTAAGTGAGCAGCTGCATCAGGCGGAGGAGGCTGCAGGGGCCCTGCACATGTTTGAAGTAGAAAAGCGGTTGGCCAGATTATTAGTATACCTGTATACCAGGAATCTTGAAGAGCCGGCAGTAACTGTACAAGCGGTGAAACAATCCGTAGATTTGCCTTCAGCACAAAAAGAGGTGGCAGCCATGATTGGAACTACAGCAGAAACTCTCAGCCGCAAATTGAATAAGTTAGAAGCTTTGAAGATAATCGCCATGCACAAAAGGACGGTGAGGATTCTTGAGCTGGAAGCTCTTATCCAGATAGCCGAGATCAGGGAATGAATTCTAACAATCGACAAAATACGACTAATTACAGTGATATATACGCGTAATTTCAACATTATTCTACAAAATAATACTTAAAATTCTTTACATCTAATCTATCGATAGAGTAGAATATTTCTATATAGACAATGTAAATTATTAGGATTTTAGGGAGCGTGGAAGTATGGGGAAATGTCCTTTTTCATTTATGCATGGTTTGGCGTCAAAAAACACCAATGAGGAATCTCCCGCCGCTCAATCTACGGACAGCAAGAGCATTGCACCCACTGCCACAGAGACGTTTCATACCCTTGACGGGCATGATGATTTGAACGAGCAAATGAGAATGATTGATTTAACCGAGGAAGATTTAAGACTCCTGCGTTTGATGAAGCCTGTTGTTGAGCAGAAAATTGACTTCATCACCGATCAATTCTACAACACGGTTCTTGGAGTTAATAAACTGGAAGCGATTATTCTGGAACACAGCAGTATTGAACGGCTCAAAAAGACGTTACGTGAGCATATCATCGAGATCTTCGATGGAAATGTTAACGAGGAGTACATAGCCAAACGGCTAAAAATTGCAAATATTCACAAGAGAATTGGTCTGGAGCCCAAATGGTATCTATCCGCTTTTCAAAATCTGCAGAATGTGTTTATTAGCGCAATCTATAATGAAGCACATCAAGATGCCGAGAGAATTAAATTGGTCCAAACCGTAACCAAACTGCTTAACCTGGAACAGCAGCTGGTCCTCGAGGAGTATGAGAAGGAGAATATTAGGGAAAAGGAAGAACAGTATTTGCTGGTTAAGAATGAATTGAAACATAAGATTGCTGAATTCAGCGGAGAGCTGATCGATCTTAGCATAGATACTAACGCTGCTGTGGAGCAGCTGGTGGCGAGCAGCAATGAAGTGAATAATACATTCCAGCGTACAGCTTCCTCCGCTCTGGAGTCACAGGGGAAGGCCAGGGATGGACATGGACAGCTGCACAACCTTACCGGTCAGATTAATCTAATATATGAGAGCACTAATGAGATGGAGCGGTCTGTAAATGAACTGAGCAGTTCATCTCAGAAGATCCGTAAAATTGTCGCGGCTGTCCAGGATATTGCGGATCAGACTAAGATCCTGTCACTGAATGCAACCATTGAGGCTGCACGGGCGGGAGAACATGGGAGGGGCTTCAGTGTTGTAGCGCAGGAGGTAAGCAGACTTGCTGAAGATACCAAGAACACTGTTGTCCGGATCGGAGAACTGACTCTGCAGTCCAGCTCCCTTACATCGCAGGTTGTTATGGAGATCCGCAAAGTTCAGGAGCTGACGGAGAGTGGCAAGAACCAGTCCATTGAGACCAGCCGTCTCTTCAGTGACATTGTAGATTCCATGCAGACGAGTACCCAAAGAATCGTTACGGTGGAAGAAGAGATCAAGGTGCTCATTCAGACCATTGAAGGCATTGGTTCAGCAACTGCGCAGACTGCAGCTTCGGCAGGGCAATTCAAAGCAGCGACAGATAATTTATAAACAGAGTTACTTTATATAGAAGAAAAACGATATTTTACACCCCGTACGGCACCATTCTGAACAGGAAAGGTGCCTTTTCTATTTTTTTCGGAAAAAGTTGATTTGTTTTTGCAAATCCCCTTGCAATATAGCCGCCTATTATATATAATAATAAATGTTGTTCTGAGACGTTGCGATGATGTGAGAGGTTACTGACACACCCGGCCCCTTTGCCATGAGGTCGACGTCAGAAAATTTTCACGGAGTATGTCCGATAATAAATTGGGCGATAGAAGGAGGGACTAAAATGGCAAAGCAAAAAATTCGTATTCGCTTGAAAGCATACGACCACAGAATTCTTGATCAATCCGCAGAGAAAATCGTTGAAACAGCAAAACGTTCGGGTGCTGGTGTATCCGGGCCGATCCCGCTGCCAACTGAGAAGCAAATCATTACTATTCTCCGTGCGGTACACAAGTACAAGGATTCCCGTGAACAGTTTGAACAACGGACTCACAAACGTTTGATCGATATTGTGAACCCAACACCACAAACTGTGGATGCCTTGATGCGCTTGGATCTACCGTCCGGTGTAGATATCGAAATCAAATTGTAATTCCATTATTAAGCAACTAGGAAAAGAAAAGAGGTGTCAACATTGAAAGGTATCTTAGGAAAAAAACTCGGTATGACTCAAGTGTTTACTCCAGAAGGTAACGTAATTGCGGTTTCTGTTATCGAAGCTGGCCCTTGTGTGGTACTGCAAAAGAAAGACCTGAATATCGACGGATATGAAGCAGTGCAGTTGGGCTTTTCCGACAAAAAGGAAAGTCGCTCCAACAAGCCTGAACAAGGTCACGCCAAAAAGGCAAATGCAACACCTAAGCGCTACGTTCGCGAAATTCGCGGTGTTGACCTCGGGTCACTCGAGGTTGGACAAGAGCTTAAGGCTGACATCTTCGCAGAAGGCGAATTTGTTGACGTAACAGGTACTTCGAAGGGTAAAGGCTTCCAGGGTAACATCAAACGCTGGGGACAAAGCCGCGGACCAATGGCACACGGATCGCGTTACCACAGAAGACCAGGCTCCATGGGTTCCATTCAAGCTAACCGTGTTCCTAAGGGCAAACGCCTGCCAGGACATATGGGTCACACGACTGTAACGGTTCAAAAGCTTGAGATCATCCGAGTTGACGTAGAACGTAATGTATTGCTGGTTAAAGGCGCGATTCCGGGCCCTAAAAACAGCTATGTGAAAGTTAAACAAACCGTTAAGAAATAATTTCTGAAGAAAGGAGGAACATGAAATGCCAAAAGTAACACTTTTTAATATTAGTGGTAACGAAGTTGGCGAAGTTGAACTGAGTGATTCAGTTTTCGGTATCGAACCGA
The DNA here is from genome assembly GCF_000758665.1 of Paenibacillus borealis. NCBI lineage: Bacteria > Bacillati > Bacillota > Bacilli > Caryophanales > Paenibacillaceae > Paenibacillus > Paenibacillus borealis. The sequence goes on along the minus strand of NZ_CP009285.1, from coordinate 7,401,629 downwards.
ACGTACATGTGCTGCATGAAGCTGCACTTATGCAAAGAGCTTCCCTTCGTCGTGGTACACACAAAGTAAAAGGACGTTCTGAAGTACGTGGCGGCGGACGTAAGCCTTGGAAACAAAAAGGTACAGGTCGTGCTCGTCAAGGCTCCATTCGTTCACCGCAATGGAAAGGCGGCGGCGTAGTCTTCGGACCAACACCACGCAGCTATTCCTGGAAACTGCCTAAGAAGGTTCGCCGGTTGGCCATCAAATCCGCGTTGTCCTCGAAAGTACTCGAGAATGACATCATCGTATTGGATAGCTTGACTATGAATGCTCCGAAGACGAAAGAATTTGCAGCGATTCTGAACAACCTGAAGGTTGGCACAAAAGCATTGATCGTAGCTCCTAGCTATGATGACAATGTAGCACTTTCCGCTCGTAACATCCCTGGGGTGAAATTCGTAGCGGCTGACGGCATTAATGTTCTTGACGTACTGACGTACGACAAACTGATCATCACTAAAGAAGCAGTTCTGAAGGTAGAGGAGGTGTTCGCGTAATGAAAGATCCGCGTGATATTATCAAGCGTCCGGTGATTACGGAACGCACATCCGAATACATGAGCGAATTGAAATACGCTTTTGAAGTGGATATCCGTTCTAACAAGACCGAAATCAAAAAAGCTGTTGAAGCTATTTTTAAAGTTAAAGTTGTTAGTGTGAACACAATGCGCGTACCTGGTAAACTGAAACGTTACGGCAAATATTCCGGTTACACTCCGGAGTGGAAAAAAGCCATCGTTAAGCTTAGCCCGGACAGCAAGCCGCTCGAATTCTTTGAAGCGGTAGAATAATACTCTTAAAGTAAGGAGGAAACTATAGTGCCAATCAAAAAGTACAAACCGACCTCTCCGGCAAGACGCAACATGTCTGTGTCTACGTTTGAAGAAATCACAACAAACCAGCCAGAGAAATCGTTGCTTTCTCCGCTATTCAAGCATGCGGGACGCAACAACCAAGGTAAAATTACGGTTCGTCACCACGGCGGCGGACACAAACGTAAATACCGTATCATCGACTTCAAACGGACTAAAGACGGCATACCAGGTAGCGTTGCTACAATCGAGTATGACCCGAACCGTACTTCCAATATTGCTTTGATCCACTATGCTGATGGAGAGAAACGTTATATTATCGCTCCTAAAGGCCTTAAAGTTGGGGATAAAGTTGAGTCCGGCCCTGCTGCGGACATCAAAATTGGTAACAGCCTTCCGTTGATCAACATCCCGGTAGGTACAATTATCCACAACATCGAGTTGAAACCTGGTAAAGGCGGACAACTGGTCCGTGCTGCTGGTACTGAAGCTCAGTTGCTTGGTAAAGAAGAAAAATACGTTTCCGTTCGTTTGAACTCCGGTGAAGTTCGCAGAATCTTGAGCGTTTGCCGTGCAACTATCGGATCCGTTGGTAACGAAGATCATGAATTGATCAAGATTGGTAAAGCCGGACGCAGCCGCTGGCTGGGACGTCGTCCTGAAGTTCGCGGTGTTGTCATGAACCCTAACGATCACCCACACGGTGGTGGTGAAGGCCGTGCTCCAATCGGACGTAAATCGCCAATGTCACCTTGGGGCAAACCAACCCTAGGCTACAAAACGCGTAAGAAAAACAAAGCATCTGATAAATATATCGTTCGTCGCCGCACAAAATAAGACGCTTCTGGCAAGTTAGACTAGCGCGAAGCGTCGATTCGCGGTTTGAAGAACCGGATGAAGGGAGGATTCACACATGGGTCGCAGTTTAAAGAAGGGGCCGTTTATCGATGGCTACCTGCTGAAAAAAGTTGAGGATTTGAACGAGGCAGATAAGAAAGTTGTAGTTAAAACCTGGTCCCGTCGCTCAACCATTTTCCCTCAGTTTATCGGACATACGTTTGGTGTATATGACGGCCGCAAACACGTGCCTGTATACGTAACAGAAGATATGGTAGGTCACAAGTTGGGCGAGTTCGCGCCAACACGTACTTACAAAGGCCACGCGGGTGACGATAAGAAAACCAGAAGATAATTAACGTCTTCGTTTGAGAGGAGGGAAAACAATGGAAGCAAAAGCACATGCAAGATCGGTGCGGATTTCCGCTCGTAAGGCGAAACTGGTTGTTGACTTGATTCGCGGCAAGCAAGTGGGGGAAGCAATTGCAATTCTTCGCCACACTCCGAAATCCGCTTCTCCGGTTGTTGAGAAGCTACTGAACTCGGCGATTGCGAACGCTGAGCATAACTACTCTTTGGACGTAAACAGCTTATTCGTAAGCGAAGTTTTCGTTAACCAGGGTCCAACAATGAAACGTTTCCGTCCGCGCGCCATGGGTCGTGCAAGCCGGATTAACAAACGTACCAGCCACATTACTTTGGTGGTATCTGAGAAATAAGGAGGGATAACACGTGGGTCAAAAGGTAAATCCAGTCGGACTCCGAGTCGGTATTATTCGCGATTGGGAATCTAAATGGTATGCAGGCAAAGATTTCGGTACTCTTTTAATGGAAGACGTCAAAATCCGGGAATACCTTAAAGGCAAGTTGAAGGATTCCGCTGTTTCCCGCATTGAAATCGAAAGAGCGGCAAGCCGCGTGAACGTTACAATTCACACTGCTAAACCAGGTATGGTAATTGGTAAAGGCGGAGCAGAAGTAGAAGTACTTCGCAGCGCAGTTACAACTATCGCCGGTGGCAAAAAAGTGCACATCAACATCAATGAAATTAAGCACCCTGAACTGGATGCAATTCTTGTTGCAGAAAGCATTGCACAACAACTGGAACGTCGCGTATCGTTCCGTCGTGCACTGAAACAAGCAATTCAAAGAACTATGCGTTCCGGCGCAAAGGGAATTAAAACTCAAGTAGGCGGACGTCTTGGCGGCGCTGAGATTGCCCGTTCAGAAGGTTATAGCGAAGGAACAGTTCCACTTCATACGCTTCGTGCTGATATCGATTACGGAACAGCTGAAGCACATACAACTTACGGCCTGATCGGCGTAAAAGTATGGATCTACCGTGGAGAAGTTCTTCCCCCAGCTAAGAAACAAGCTGCTCAGGAAGGAGGCAACTAATCATGTTGGTACCAAAACGCGTTAAACACCGCAAGCAACAACGCGGTCACATGAAGGGTATGGCAAAAGGCGGAACCGAACTCAACTTCGGCGAATATGGTTTGCAGGCACTGGAACCATCTTGGATCACTAACCGTCAGATCGAAGCTGCCCGTATCGCAATGACACGTTACATCAAACGTGGCGGTCAGGTTTGGATTAAGATTTTCCCAGATAAGCCTATTACTCAGAAGCCTCTCGAGGTTCGTATGGGTAGTGGTAAAGGTAACGTTGAGAAATGGGTAGCCGTAGTTAAACCGGGCAAGATTATGTTCGAACTCGGAGGCGTGTCGGAAGAAATCGCTCGTGAAGCGATGCGTCTTGCCGCTCACAAGCTGCCTGTAAAGACTAAGTTTGTGAAACGTGAAGAATTGGGTGGTGAAGCAAATGAAAGCTAATGAACTTCGCAACTTAACCACTGCCGAGATTGAACAAAAGATCGCTGGATTCAAAGAGGAACTTTTCAATCTCCGTTTTCAATTGGCAACTGGCCAACTGGATAACCCGACTCGGATTCGTGACGTGCGCAAGGAAATAGCTCGTGCTAAAACCGTTATCCATCAAAGAGTACTTGGGATCAGTTAAGTGACCGCGGATTGTTAATCCGTAATCAGGAAGGAGGCTAACTATGAGCGAAGAACGTAATGCACGTAAAGTGCTGACCGGTAAAGTAGTCAGTGATAAAATGGATAAAACCATCGTAATTGCTGTTGAAACCTATAAAAAGCACAATCTGTATCACAAACGCATCAAGTCCACGAAGAAATTCAAGGCACATGATGAAGAGAATGTAGCAAAAATTGGTGATGTCGTGAAAGTCATGGAAACTCGTCCATTGTCCAAAGACAAACGGTGGAGACTGGTTGAAGTGGTAGAAAAAGCGGTTATCATCTAAGATAAGAAGCTGATCCCTTTCCGGAAGGAGGAAATTAATAATGATTCAACCATTTACACGTTTGCATGTGGCTGACAACTCTGGTGCGAAGGAACTGATGTGTATCCGCGTACTGGGTGGTACTGGACGCCGTACAGCAGCAATCGGCGATTTGATCGTTTGTTCCGTTAAACAAGCAACACCAGGCGGCGTTGTCAAAAAAGGTGATGTTGTTAAAGCGGTAGTTGTTCGTACGAAACGTTCTGTACGCCGTAAAGATGGATCTTACATCGCATTCGACGAAAACGCAGCTGTTGTTGTAAAAGACGACAGAAGCCCGCGCGGAACCCGTATCTTCGGACCAGTTGCTCGCGAACTTCGCGACAAGGACTACATGAAGATCGTTTCCTTGGCACCGGAAGTAATCTAATAAATCGAGCCGGTCTCGGTTTTAATTGAAAAGGTCAGTTATAGGAGGTGTAATAAATGCCTAGAGTGAAAAAAGTTCTGGAATCCCATAACAATAAACTGCACGTGAAGAAAGATGATGTGGTACTTGTGATCAGCGGGAAAGACAAAGGTAAAAAAGGCCGTGTCATCGCTGCTTATCCTCGTGAAAACCGCGTCCTGGTAGAAGGCGTGAACATGGTGAAGAAACACCAAAAGCCGAACCAGCTGAATCCACAGGGTGGAATCATCGAGCAGGAAGCTTCGATTCATGTGTCCAACGTAATGCACATCGATCCGAAGAGCGGTAAAGTAACACGTATTGGTTACAAAGTGCTCGATAACGGTAAGAAGGTTCGGGTAGCAAAAAGATCCGGAGAGATTATCGACTAATACAGTCCTAAAGAAAGGAGGTAAATCTTCATGGCAGCAAGAATGAAAGAACGTTTTCTGAATGAAATTACACCTGCTCTGATGCAGAAGTTTAACTATACAACTGTTATGCAAGTGCCTAAGATCGAGAAGATCGTCATCAACATGGGTGTGGGTGACGCTGTTCAAAACTCCAAAGTACTTGATGCTGCAGTTAATGATCTGCAATTGATCTCTGGTCAAAAGCCAGTGATCACCAAAGCAAAAAAATCCATCGCCGGTTTCAAACTGCGCGAAAATATGCCGATCGGGGTTAAAGTAACACTGCGCGGCGAGCGTATGTATTACTTCCTGGATAAATTGATCAACGTAACGCTTCCACGCGTACGTGACTTCCGTGGTATTTCCACTAAAGCCTTTGATGGCCGTGGTAACTACACACTGGGTCTTAAAGAACAATTGATCTTCCCGGAAATCGAATATGACAAAGTGGATAAAGTCCGCGGTATGGACATCGTTATCGTAACGACTGCAAAGACGGACGAGGAATCCCGTGAGCTGCTGAATCAGCTGGGAATGCCTTTCACAAAATAAGAATCATCCATTTCTCCGAAAATGTTTAGGAGGTGTCAGTCTAAGTGGCAAAGACTTCAATGAAAGTTAAACAACAACGCGAGCCTAAGTTCAAAGTACGTGCATATACACGTTGCGAGCGTTGCGGTCGTCCACATTCGGTACTGCAAAAGTTCAAAATTTGCAGAATTTGTTTCCGTGAATTAGCTTATAAAGGCCAGATTCCTGGCGTGAAAAAAGCAAGTTGGTAAGAAGTTTATAAACGGGAAGGAGGTTTACACACATGACTATGTCTGATCCTATTGCAGATATGCTTACTCGTATTCGTAACGCCAACACTGTGCGTCACGAGACAGTAGAAATGCCTGCTTCTACTATGAAGAAACAAATCGCGGACATTCTGAAACGTGAAGGTTTCATCCGTGATGCTGAATTCGTTGAAGATAGCAAACAAGGGATTATCCGTATTTTCTTGAAATACGGTCCGAACCAAGAGCGCGTTATCTCTGGTCTGAAAAGAATCAGTAAACCAGGTCTTCGCGTTTACACGAAGAGCAATGAAGTGCCTCGTGTACTCGGTGGCCTTGGAATCGCGATTATCTCCACATCTAAGGGAGTTATGACCGACAAAGAAGCTCGTCAATCTAAATCCGGCGGAGAAGTTGTCTGCTACATTTGGTAATAAACGTCACAAGATAAGGAGGTGCAACACATGTCTCGTATTGGTCGCAAACCAATCGCAGTACCTAGCGGTGTAGATGTCACTTTGGACAACGCCGTTATTACAGTAAAAGGTCCTAAAGGCACTTTGACTCGTGAGCTTCATAAAGACATGAAGATTACAGTTGAAAATAACGAAATCACAGTTGTTCGCCCGTCGGACAACAAATTGCATCGTTCACTTCACGGCACAACCCGCTCCGTTGTCAACAACATGGTGAGTGGTGTGACTGAAGGTTTCTCGAAATCTCTGGAGCTGGTTGGGGTCGGATATCGTGCAAGCAAATCCGGAGATAAAATCGTATTGAACGTTGGTTACTCCCACCCGGTTGAAATTACACCGGAAGCGGGCATCGAGTTCGACGTTCCTGCGAACACGAAGATCATCGTTAGAGGTATCGATAAAGAACGCGTTGGCGCTTATGCTGCCAAAATCCGTTCCGTACGTGAACCTGAACCGTACAAAGGTAAAGGTATCAAATATGAAGGCGAGCGTATCATCCGCAAGGAAGGTAAAGCTGGTAAGAAGAAATAACCAGCTCTACCTTAATTGTAAGATACCCCGTGCATCTTAAAGTGAAGCTGTTTACGGCAAACTGAAGGGAGTGAAAGGGAAGTCATGATTACAAAAGAGGATAAAAACAAGGCTCGTCTCAAAAGACACCTGCGTGTTCGTAAGAAGATCCAGGGTACTACTGAGCGTCCACGTTTGAACGTGTTCCGTTCTTCGAAACACATCTACGCTCAATTGATCGATGACGTGACAGGCGCTACTATCGTATCCGCCTCCACTCTGGATAAAGAATTGAGTGCTACAATCGGAAATGGCGGCAGCGTTGAAGCTGCAGGCAAAGTGGGTCAATTGATCGCTGAGCGCGCTAAAGAAAAAGGTTATGCAGTGGTTGTATTTGACCGCGGTGGATACTTGTACCATGGACGGATTCAAGCTTTGGCTAACGCAGCTCGCGAAGCTGGTCTTGAATTCTAGAATATTTCTTAAAAGGAGGTTAACGACTTGCGTGTAGATCCGAACAGTTTAGAACTGACAGAAAGAGTTGTACACATTAACCGTGTTGCAAAAGTTGTAAAAGGCGGACGCCGTTTCAGCTTTAGCGCACTTGTTGTTGTGGGCGATGGCAACGGCTACGTCGGTGCAGGTATCGGTAAAGCCGGCGAAGTTCCGGATGCCATCCGTAAAGGCATTGAAGACGCCAAGAAAAACCTGATCCACATTCCAATCGTAGGAACTTCGATTCCTCACTTGGTTACTGGACATTTCGGCGCAGGACGCGTTCTGCTGAAACCAGCATCCGAAGGTACCGGCGTTATCGCTGGTGGTCCAGTTCGTGCGGTACTTGAATTGGCAGGCGTTGGCGACATCTTGACAAAATCTTTGGGTTCTTCGAATTCCATGAACATGGTCAATGCTACTTTAGAGGGACTTTCCCGTCTGAAACGCATTGAAGAGGTCGCGAAGCTTCGCGGCAAATCTGTCGAAGAATTACGCGGTTAAGGAGGGGAACGTCAATGGCAAAATTGCAAATTACCCTCGTACGCAGTGTGATCGGACGTCCAGAAACACAACGTGTTACTGTTAAGACGCTCGGCCTGCGCAAAACCAACTCGTCCGTGGTTCACAACGACACTCCTGCAATTCGCGGAATGATCAATAAAGTGAGCCACTTGCTATCCGTTACTGAAATTGAAGGCTAATTGCCTCGCATAAATTAACAAACATAAGGAGGTGCAAACGATGAAGTTACATGAACTTGCTCCAGCTCCTGGTTCACGCAAAGAACGCAACCGCGTTGGTCGTGGTCCAAGTAGCGGGAACGGTAAAACTTCGGGCCGCGGTCACAAAGGTCAAAACTCCCGTTCCGGCGGTGGTGTGCGTCCAGGCTTCGAGGGTGGACAAAACCCACTCTATCGTCGTCTGCCTAAACGTGGTTTCATCAATCCTACCCGTAAAGAGTACGCGATTGTGAACCTGGAAGATCTGAACAGCTTTGCTGAAGGAACAGAAGTGACTCCACAACTGTTGCTTGAAACTGGTGTTGTCAGCAACACTAAGAGCGGCATTAAGATTCTCGGCAATGGCGAACTGGCTGTTAAATTGACTGTACAAGCAAATAAGTTCTCTCAATCTGCGGTAGAGAAAATCGAAGCTGCCGGCGGTAAAACCGAGGTGATCTAATGTTCAAGACGCTTAAGAATATATGGCATGTTGAAGATTTGCGCAAAAAGATCCTGTTTACCCTGTTCGTTCTGATCATTTACCGCATCGGTTCGTTTGTACCGGTTCCCGGTGTGAACAAAGAAGTACTGGAATCAACAAATCAGGGCGGAGACGCTTTGATGGGTCTTTTGAACACCTTCTCGGGCGGAGCGCTCAAAAACTTCTCGATTTTTGCGATCAGTATTTACCCGTACATTACAGCATCCATCATAGTGCAATTGCTCTCGATGGATGTTATCCCTAAGTTTGCCGAATGGGCAAAGCAAGGGGAGCACGGGAAAAAACAACTGGCGCAAATTACGCGTTACGGCACAGTAGTGCTAGGTTTGATTCAAGCGTTTGCCACATCTATCGGGTTTAACCGGATTTATGGCACTGAGATGATTCCAAATGCAACCTTTGCGGATTACCTGCTCATTGCGATCATACTGACAGCGGGTACATCGTTCCTGATGTGGTTAGGTGAACAGATCACTGAAAAGGGAATAGGAAACGGGATTTCGATCCTAATTTTTGCGGGAATCGTCGCCGCCTTTCCGGGATATATCACAACTACGGCTCAATCAAGTTTTATTCAGCCGGATCAGATGTTCCTGAATATTCTTAAAGTCGTTATTGTACTGATTGTGGTTGTTGCGATTATTGTCGGGGTTATCTTTGTTCAACAAGGTATCCGTAAAATCCCTGTACAATATGCCAAACGCGTAGTCGGTAACAAAATGTACGGTGGACAGAATACGCACATTCCGCTTAAAATTAATGCGGCTGGTGTAATTCCGGTTATCTTCGCCGTTTCACTGCTTCAATTCCCGATCGTTATCGCAAGTATCTGGCCACATCTCGCTTGGGCAAAGTGGGTCTCCCAGAATCTTGATCATACTAAGCCGCTCGGCATGGTCCTGTACGTGATCATGATCATCGGATTTACGTTCTTCTATACGTTTGTCCAGATGAACCCGCAGCAAATGGCCGACAATATGAAAAAGAATGGTGGATACATTCCGGGGATTCGTCCAGGCAAGGCAACAGAGAAATATCTGACTAGAGTTATGTCGCGTCTGACTATGTCCGGTGCGTTGTTCCTATCACTCATTTCTGTGCTGCCAGTATTGTTTGGTTCACTGTCCGGGTTGCCGAAGCAAGTACAGATCGGCGGTACTGCTCTCCTGATCGTAATCGGTGTGGCATTGGATACTATGAAGCAGATCGAGAGCCAATTGATCAAACGCCATTACAAAGGCTTCATCAATAAATAGGCGATAGGTTCCGGTGAAGTATCTGGGTTCTTAAACTTCCCGGTACCTATTGTGCTGTTTCTTGCTTGGTGGCGAACTTTTGGGGGGAGAAGAGAATCGTGAACATTTTATTCATGGGCCCTCCTGGGGCAGGCAAGGGAACACAAGCCTCTGTAGTAGTGAAGGAACTTGGTATTCCGCATATTTCGACTGGAGATGCTTTCCGCTTGGCAATTAAGCAGGGAACCCCAATCGGGCTGAAAGCTAAATCCTACACGGAGCAAGGCTTGCTTGTACCTGATGATGTGACTATTGGAATCGTTGAAGAACGGCTGCAGCAGTCCGATTGCGAAAAAGGTTTTTTATTGGATGGCTTTCCAAGAACCCTTTCGCAAGCGGAAGCGCTGGGAGAAATCCTAAGCCGCCTCGGCACTTCACTGGATCACGTAATCAACTTGAATGTGGACCGCGGACTGCTTATGGCGCGCCTTACGGGACGCCGGATCTGCAGCACTTGCGGAACATCCTACCATTTAATTTTCAACCCGCCGAAGCAAGATGGCATCTGCGACATTGATGGCGGTGAATTGTATCAACGTCCGGATGACAACGAAGAGAGTGTAGGCAAGCGTCTGGATGAGTATGATAACAAAACAGCTCCGCTGCTTGCATTTTATGACGATAAAGGTCTTTTGCGTCAGGTAAACGGGGAAAACGAAATCAATGTCGTTTCTTCCGAAATCGTATCTTTATTGCGGGGTTAATGTAATGATCATTTGTAAATCCGAACAGGAACTTGCCTTTATGAGGGAAGCTGGACGAATTGTTGCCGAGAGTCACCGCCGTATTGCCGAGGCTGTTGAGCCTGGCATTACAACTGGAGAGCTCGACAGAATCGCCGATCAATACATCCGCAGTCAAGGTGCTGTGCCGTCTTTCAAAGGTTACAACGGTTTTCCTGCCAGCATTTGCGCTTCAGTCAACGAACAATTGGTGCATGGATTTCCAGGTAAACGCAAACTGGTAGAAGGCGACATTGTTACGCTGGATATCGGTGCAGAGTACCGCGGTTATCACGGTGATTCCGCCTGGACCTACGGGGTGGGCAGCATTTCTGAAGAGGCTCAGCGTCTGCTGGACGTCACGGAAGGCTCCTTGTACGCAGGACTGGCGTTAGTCAAACCGGATGTGCGCTTGTTTACAATCTCCCATGCTATTCAACAGTACATTGAGGACGCCGGCTTCTCCGTTGTCCGCGAGTATGTTGGTCATGGCATTGGGGCAGAACTGCATGAAGAACCGCAAATTCCGAACTATGGCATAGCGGACCGCGGACCACGTCTGAAGCCGGGTATGGTACTCGCGATTGAGCCGATGGTTAACGCCGGGGACAGATATGTCAGAACGCTGGAAGATAACTGGACGGTCGTTACGGTAGACGGTTCACTGTGCGCTCACTTTGAGCATACAGTAGCAGTCACACCGGACGGCATGGAGATTTTCACAAAACTGAATGCGTAGGTGATCTTCACGTGAATACTGGGAGCAGCCCGCAGATTGGTCAAATCGTGAGAATTCTCAAAGGCAAGGATGCCGGAGAGGCTGCCGTTGTTATCGCAGTTGTTGATAGCAGATTTGTATATATTGCTGACGGGGACAAACGTAAGTTTGATAGTCCAAAGAAGAAGAATATTCAGCACTTGGAGCTCATACCCTTCATCAGCAGTGAGATTGTAGACAGTTTGGAAGAAACCGGTCGGGTCACCAACGGAAAGCTGCGGTTCGCAGTGATGAAGTATGGAGCACCCGCTGGAAAAAGTGCTAATGAGAAAGGAGACTAACTGTGGCTAAGGAAGATGTCATTGAGGTAGAAGGAACGGTCATTGAGCCGTTGCCTAACGCAACGTTTAAGGTTGAGCTTGAGAACGGTCATCAAATACTTGCCCATGTGTCCGGGAAATTGCGGATGCACTTTATCCGTATCCTAACCGGAGACAAAGTGGTCGTGCAGTTATCGCCTTATGATTTATCAAAAGGCCGTATAACTTACCGTAAATAGATGGGAACTACAACAAAAGTTTTGCTTCGCAAAACTTTGAGGAGGTAATTAACATGAAGGTAAGACCTTCTGTAAAGCCCATTTGCGAAAAATGCAAAGTCATCCGCCGCAAAGGGACTGTTATGGTAATTTGCGAAAATCCGAAACACAAACAAAAACAAGGTTAAGAAGGGGGTGTAGCGTAAAATGGCTCGTATAGCTGGAGTGGATTTGCCACGTGATAAGCGCGTTGAGATCGCCTTGACTTATATTTTCGGAATCGGTAAAACGACTTCCCAGAAAATTCTTAATGAAACAGGCATTGACGTTAACACACGTGTCCGTGATTTGACGGAAGATGAAGTCAGCAAACTGCGTGAAACGATCGACAAGCAAGTTAAGGTTGAAGGTGACCTTCGTCGTGAAATTTCCTTGAATATTAAACGTCTTACTGAGATCGGCTGTTACCGCGGTGTTCGTCACCGTCGTGGATTGCCTGTTCGCGGTCAACGTACCAAAACAAATGCCCGTACCCGTAAAGGCCCGCGTCGTACGGTAGCAAACAAAAAGAAATAAGAAGAGGTGATAAGAGACAATGGCTAAACCGAAAAAAGTCGTACGTACTAAACGTCGCGACCGGAAAAATATCGAGTCTGGCGTGGCACATATCCGTTCCACGTTCAATAACACTATCGTTACGATCACGGACCCTCACGGAAATGCAATTTCCTGGGCAAGCTCCGGCGGTCAAGGATTCAAAGGTTCCCGTAAATCGACTCCATTTGCAGCGCAAATGGCAGCCGAATCTGCTGCTAAGGCAGCTATGGAACACGGCATGAAGTCCGTTGAAGTTATGGTTAAAGGACCGGGCGCGGGCCGCGAAGCAGCCATCCGTTCCCTTCAGGCCGCTGGCCTTGAAGTAAACCTCATTAAAGACGTTACTCCGGTTCCTCACAATGGATGCCGTCCGCCGAAGCGTCGCCGCGTTTAGTAAAATCAGAATTGTGATTGTGGTATAATTCTGACGCATCTGCTAATAATAGGTGTTTAGGCATACTACATGATACACCTGATGGGGTGACTGTTTCATATAGGAGCGACGTTTGAAGGAGGGGTACACTCGTGATAGAAATCGAAAAGCCGAAGATTGAGACCGTAGAAGCCAATGATGATGGAACCTATGGGAAATTCGTAATTGAACCGCTGGAACGTGGATATGGCACGACTCTGGGGAATTCGCTTCGCCGGATCTTGCTTTCCTCCCTTCCGGGAGCCGCAGTGACTTCGGTCCAAATTGACGGCGTTCTGCATGAGTTCTCGACCGTTCCCGGCGTAATGGAAGATGTGACGGAAATCATCCTGAACCTTAAAGCTCTTTCTCTGAAGATTCATTCGGATGAAGAGAAAGTGTTCGAGATTGATGCTGAAGGAGAAGGCATCGTTACCGCAGGTGATATTCGTGCGGATAGCGATGTTGAGATCCTGAACCCGGATCTTCATATTGCAACGCTGGGACCTGGAGCGAGACTACACATGCGCATTTTTGCAGGCCGTGGTCGCGGCTACGTCCAAGCGGACCGGAACAAACGCGACGATCAGCCAATCGGTGTTATTCCAGTTGACTCCATCTACACTCCTATTTCCCGCGTGAATTATGGTATTGATAATACCCGTGTTGGTCAAGTGACTAACTATGATAAGTTGACGCTGGAAATTTGGACGGATGGTAGCATCAGACCAGAAGAAGCCGTTAGTCTTGGAGCCAAAATTTTGAACGAGCACCTCGTTCTGTTCGTAGGTCTTACGGACGAAGCGAAAGACGCCGAAATTATGGTGGAAAAAGAAGAAGATAAAAAAGAAAAAGTACTCGAGATGACCATCGAAGAGCTTGATCTTTCTGTCCGTTCCTACAACTGCCTCAAACGTGCCGGTATTAATACCGTGCAAGAGCTGACTACGAAAACTGAAGAAGATATGATGAAGGTTCGTAACCTGGGCCGCAAATCTTTGGAAGAAGTTCAAGAGAAGCTTGAGGAACTCGGTTTGGGTCTTCGTACAGAAGAATAGTTATAGGGTTTCTTGAGACTTGAGTGAAGGAGGGAAAACAAATGGCATACCAAAAATTGGGCCGTGATTCCAGCGCGCGCAAAGCATTATTCCGCGATATGGTAACGGATCTGTTCCTATACGAACGCATCCAGACAACAGAAGCCAAAGCGAAGGAAGTTCGTTCCATCGCTGAGAAACTGATCACAAAAGCGAAAAAGGGCGATCTTCATGCTCGCCGTCAAGTAGCAGCATTTGTTCGTCGTGAGACTGTAGACGGTGAACAAGATGCAATCCAAAAATTGTTCTCTGATATTGCTCCTCGTTACACAGAGCGTCCAGGCGGATACACTCGTATCCTGAAGCTGGGACCTCGCCGTGGCGATGCTGCGCCTATGGTTTATCTTGAACTGGTAGACCGCGCGTAGTTTCACAAGCATGATTTCCGGATGTACGCATTACGTATTTAACGTTATTGTACTGCAGGGCATTTTTGACCCTGCCGTGCAAATAACCGCGGGAATCACCTTGTATAGAGTAGAAGGAGCTCCCGCCGGGGCTCTTTTTTTATGAAACAGAAAAACCTATGGACCAACAGGAGAATGAAATGCGCAATCTATTGATGAAAGTCAATTATGACGGTACCCATTATGATGGCTTTCAGACCCAGCCTCAGGGCAATACGATTCAGGACAAGCTGGAGCATGCCATTCTTCATCTGACCGGTGAGACGCTCAAGATAACGGGCTCAGGACGGACAGATGCGGGTGTGCACGCTTATGGCCAACCTTTTAATTTCATAACCTCATCCCAGATCCCACTGGAACGCTGGTGTCTGGCTCTGAACGCCAGGCTTCCGCAGGATATCGTGGTTACCGAGGCCTGGGAGGTTCCGCTCTCTTTCCACTCCCGTAGAGGAGCGAAGCGTAAAACCTACCGGTACACGATCAATGGCAACCGGTTCCCGGACCCGTTCCAGCGGCGCTGGCAGCATCATCATCCGATGAGGCTGGATATTCCGGCGATGGAGCAGGGGTTGGCAGGACTGCTGGGTACCCATGACTACACTTCATTTGCGTCCAGGAAGTCTACCAAGACTTCGCATGTACGCACGATATTTGAAGCACGTCTTGAGGTGGACCGCAGCATGTGCCGTCCCGGATCCTCCGATCAGGGAGTTATCCATACGTATATTACAGGCAGTGGCTTCCTGCAGCATATGGTACGCATAATTATGGGCACGCTGATGCAAGTGGGGCAAGGCAAGATCAGCGCGGATAGAATCCCTGTAATTCTTGCGGCATGTGACCGCGCGGCAGCTGGACCTACAGCTGTGTCAAAGGGTTTGGCACTCTGGAGTGTAGAATATGATGAGAATGAGAACTAAACGATCAGCGCATTATTTTTTATGAAAAATAGTGTTTGAAAAGTTAAAAATCACTTGCACTTGTCATGTTTATGCTGTAATATAAAAGTTGTGTTTTCTTGATGGCTATCCCACAGCCCCGATCAAGGAAATGCCAACAAACAAGCTTTTCTTAACTCACATAATTGTAATCCAATGAGAAACAAGATATACGAAACAGATGATTTTCGTACGAGAACAAGGAGGAAACATTCATGCGTACCACCTATATGGCGAAGCCGAACGAAGTTGAACGCAATTGGCACATCATTGATGCCGAAGGCAAAACACTTGGCCGTTTGGCAAGCGAAGCCGCTGCTCTAATCCGTGGCAAACACAAACCGCAATTCACTCCACATGTTGATACTGGAGATTTCGTAATTGTTATCAACGCTGAGAAGATTCACCTGACCGGTAAGAAAATGCAAAACAAGAAATACTACCGTCACTCGATGCACCCAGGTGGTTTGAAAGTCACTGTTGCTGAAGACCTGATCAAAACCAAACCTGAGCGTATGATTGAATTCGCAGTTCACGGCATGATTCCTAAGACTCGTCAAGGGGATCACATGAAACTGAGACTCAAAGTATATGCAGGCGCTGAACATCCACATGCAGCACAAAAACCTGAAGTTTACGAACTTCGCGGATAAGAATAGAGGAGGACAGTTTCATGGCACAAGTACAATACTATGGGACAGGTCGTCGTAAACATTCGGTAGCACGTGTTCGCCTTGTACCGGGTGAAGGACGCATTGTCATTAACAAACGTGAGATGGACGAATATTTCGGTGTAGAAACACTGAAGATGATCGTAAGACAACCTTTGAACCTGACTGAAACTCTGGGCAACTACGATGTAATCGTTCTTGCACATGGTGGCGGCATTTCCGGTCAAGCTGGCGCAATCCGTCACGGGATCTCCCGTGCATTGCTCAAAGTAGACCCTGAATATCGCGGTGCGCTGAAGAAAGCCGGCTTCCTGACTCGTGACCCACGTATGAAGGAACGTAAGAAATACGGCCTCAAAGCCGCTCGTCGTGCTCCACAGTTCTCGAAACGTTAATATCTGTCTCCTTGTTATCAAGGAACTCAAGCTCCTGGCCTTTATGGCCGGGAGCTTTTTTACGCATGCGGGCGTATTTAGTTGCCGGTGGATATAAAAATTGCCCATGCATAATTGCATGGGCTTGCTTTTGTAGTTATAACTGGCGGAATTCTTTATCATAGAAACCTTCGTACGGTGCTTTGATCTGCTTCAAGAATCTGCTCAATATCCCTCATTTGCAATACAAAATTCCTTTTAGATAATCCATGCCGATACACAAGCTGATGAATTTGTAAGGTAAGCTGTCCATCAAAACAGATTAAGTCACCTCTTGATGCAGACTCAAGTTCAAGATTCTTCAATGCATCTATCTCTATTTCCTTAAACCTTTCCTCCATGGGGACAATCCATTCATGCTGAGTGGACAATGTTGCATGATCAAGACAGACAATAAGCTGATCCGGACCATCCAGTGTGCTATGGGGATCGTAGTAAGCGAAGATTACAGGTTCATCTAAAGCATGACTTGGTTCCGAATTCTTTTGATCAAATGAATGTGAAATATATTCTCCTCTCCTCCACGGCAACATCTCTCCCTCGTACTCACGGCGTAAAATTTGATCGAAGCGTACTTTTGCCATTTCCCTGGATACCCCAAAAACATTTGAAATTTGCTGAATGGCGGTACTGTAATCTCCTGATAAGCTAAAGGATTGGATCATGAAAAAGGGCATGGTGGCATAAAGAACAAACTTCTCAGCATCCTCCTCCTGTGCCTTGATAAATGGAACGGGCAGCGTCATTTGGTTGCCGGCGTGCCTCAGCATGTGACATAACTCATGCAGAAAATCGAACCGTTGCTTCATTGGGGTAATACGGTTGTCCAATAATACAAAGCGCATACCCGTTATGGATTCATAAGCCCGGCTCCGGACAGGAGCATAATCAATATGGATATCCAATTCAGTCGAAAGCCTCTGTATCGTGATGTCTTCCGGCTTAAGAATAGAATGGTTTATGTAGAGCTTTTCCACGAAATGCTCAAGATGTGTTTTTTTATAATGAATAAACATAAAAAACCTCCGAGATAAGAATATATGTTCGTATATATAGATATGAGGAATCAGCCCGTTGGCTGAAACCACGATTATTTCTGCTTTTAGTTGTCGTCCGAAGAGTCTGATTTTTTCTTTTCGAGATCTTTAATAAATTGCCAAAAGGTCAACATTTCCCGTTTACGTTCGTCCGGGGCGTCCAGGTAATCCTTGAAAAACAGTCCATGCTCCGGATTATTTAAAAAAGCCTCAAATTCAGACAGTTCCGAAAGCAGTGGAGCAGCCTCTTCTTTACTTGATCCGAAGGCCAAACGATCCATTTCTTCGGTAGTAATGCCTAAAGCCCGACAAACTTTAAGAACATTATCGACAGAAGCTCCTCCTACCCCCCGCATCAAGATTGATCTAAGCGTAGTATAAGGAATTCCTGCTTTTTCTGAAAAAGCCTTCGTGTTCAGGCCTGTTTCCTCGATTAGCCTCTTTAAGACTTCAGCCCGTTGCACATGTAGTCCTCCTCAAAATCATCAGTATATACGCTACTTCGTATTATTAAATTCATTGTAGAAGGTTTGTAGGCAAAAGTAAATATGCATTTTCGTACTTTTAAGGTTTTAAAGCTTGACTAAGTGCGATATTGAGTATAACATGATTTAAAAATACGAAATTGAGTATATTTCAATCAACATGGGTGAAAGGGGAATTGACATGGAGTGTGTAGAGCAGGTGGATCTGGAATTTATATATTCTGAATTTGTGCAAAAACTGATTCCAGAATATCAAATTTCATTAAAGGGTGTAGAACAACTTTACAGAAGTGCGGAGGCGGAAGACAAAAAGGTAATCGCCGGAATGGTCAGTGACTGCGAATATGTTATTGAGTGGCTGAGCAGTGGACGGCGGCCGGGCAACAAGCGGGGAATCGAACGGCGTGCGGGTTATGAGCGGGAAATTCTTTTGGAACCTATTCTTATGCAAAACTTCACCTGTCACTTCAATGCGGTCCCTTCTGAAGGACTCACAGAGGATCAACGTTTTCAATTGGAATATGTATTGGGGCTGTTGAGCAGGAGGGAGAAGGAGTGTTATATGCTTGCTAACGGTGAGGGGTTCTCGCATGTGGCTATCGCTGATATGCTCCAGATTTCGGCTGGCAGTGTAAGTGAATATATACAGCGGGCGCAAAAAAAGATCAGCTCCGTTATAGATGAGTATAGGTCCCTCATTTAAAGAGGATATAAATAAAATGTTTGGTTTTGTCTAGTGAAAGCCCCTAATAAATAGAAAGACAAATAACGGCACTCATCCTGCTGATGCCGCAAGGGGAGGTGACTGCAAAGATGGTGAAGCGGTTGGGGACGATCCGTATCTTCGAGAAAGAGTTCTAGGAGCAAGGAGGGACACAGTGACAATTACTTTACTAATCATGGCGATTCAAAAGTATCTGAAAGAGCAATTGGCAGATGACATGCTGCCCGTACCATCCGTACTGCTGGGATATTTGCCGCAGAGTGATGCCGGGAACCCGGGATATCCGGTAATTAAGATTAGGCCGGCCGAAGGAGAAGGTGATTCTGGTCAAGGGCAAATTCAAATTAAACTACAGTTTGGAGCCCAGTCAGAAGATGACACAGGACTCATTGATATGCTTAATCTGATGGAGCGGGTACGCATTCTGCTTTTGCGCAAGAGAGTACTTGAACAAAAATTCGTCATGGACGCCAGCTGGAAGATGAAACTTAACGAGGAGCACCCAGCAGCAGACTGGGGAGGCGAACTTACAACAACCTGGGTATTGCCCCAAATTAGACCGGAGGTACAAATATGAACTTCATTAATAATAAAGATAATCTCCAAAATGAGCAGGAGCCGGCACAGGAGCCGCCACAAATCTATTTAGGTCCAAATCTGCGTGGCGGGCGGCTGCTGCAATCCACCGTTTTTCGGGAGGGCATTCCATCCTATCTACTGCCGCTGCTGGAGGAACAGCCGGATGTGGCTGAACTGATTATACCGTTAGAAGAAATAACGGCTGTGCAGGAACGTATTGTTCAAGCAGGAACAGCTGAATATGCAGTCTATCAAAGGCTTTTAGGGAAGGGGATTTAATATATGGCTTTTAAACATGGTGTAACTATTATTGAACAATCGACTTCAGTTCTGGCTCCAACAAAGGCAACAAGCGGTATTCCTTTTGCGGTAGGAACGGCTCCGGTTCATTTGGCTGCGGCATCTGTGCCGGTGAATACTCCGGTACTTGTATATAGTTACGCGGAAGCGGTGGCTGCCTTCGGGTACAGCGAGGACTGGTCAAAATATACACTGAGCGAATTAATCTATTCACATTTTGCGTTATATGAAAAAGCTCCAATGATTCTGGTCAACGTGCTTGATCCGGCCACACACAAGACAACGGTTGCTCCAACAGCGGCTGCTGTAACTAACCGGGATGCCATCCTGCAGGCGGAAGGGGTGCTGTTGTCCACACTCCTTGTCAAATCTTCAGACGGTACATCAACCTATGTATCCGGCAAGGATTATACGGCTGCATTTGATGAGAACGGTCATGTGATGATCTCAACAAAGCCGTCTGGTGCTATCGCGGCCAATGTTAATCAACTGTCCGTGGGTTATGACAAGCTGAATCCGGAAGCTGTAGAGGCTGAGGATATCATTGGGGGCGTGACCCCGTCCGGAGAATATACCGGTTTTGAACTGGTCCATCAAGCTTACCCGCGTTTTGGCATTCTTCCGGATCTGCTGCTTGCTCCCGGCTGGTCACATCTGTCTGCAGTCGCTGCGGTGATGAAGGCAAAAGCCGGAAATATCAACGGGAATTTCAAGGCGATGGCGCTGACGGACATTGATCCGTCCCAGTCCTATACAGATGCTGGCACATGGAAAGCGGATAACAGCTACACTGCTCCTCTTCAAGTTGCGGCTTACCCGATGCTGACTCTAGGGGATAAGAAATATCATTTCTCTACACAGCTCGCTGGACTTATCGCTGCGACAGATGCCAATAATGGCGGTGTTCCTTTTGTATCGCCGTCTAATAAATCTTTGCAGGCGGATGGGACTGTACTATCCGATGGGACAAGCCAGTTCCTGGGGATAGACCAGGCAAGCTTCCTTAACAGCGCAGGAATTGTAACGGCACTTAATCTTGGGACGAGCGGCTGGAAGAGCTGGGGGAATCATACTGCTGCCTACCCTGGTGCCACTGACCCCAAAGACAGCTTTATTCCGGTCCGCCGCATGTTTAACTGGATCGGCAACAGTCTGATTCTGACCTACATGCAAAAGGTGGATGATCCGATGAACAAGCGGCTGGTGGCTGCAGTCACAGATTCAGTGAATATTTGGCTGAACGGTCTGACGGCATCCGGAGCTCTGCTGGGCGGACGGGTAGACTTCAATGAGTCCGAGAATCCAGTGGCGGATCTGATGGCCGGCAAGGTTACCTTCCATCTGCACATCACACCGCCGGGACCGGCACAGGAGATTTCATTCCTGCTTGAATACGACACAACATACTTAGCTGCGCTGGTAGCGTAAAAGGAGGAGCAATATGCCTAAAAGATCAGAAAGAGTTATTGATTATTCGGTGTACTTGAATGCAGTGGATTATTTGGGTACGGCAACCGCCACATTGCCGGAAATCACCTACCTGGTGGATACAATTAAAGGCGGCGGAATCGCCGGAGAAATGGCGGCGCCTTCTCCGGGACACACGGGAGCGATGAGTCTGGCCCTCAAGTGGCGCACCATTGAAAAGGCAGCGGCATCGCTTCTGGCACCGAAGATCCATACGCTGGATCTCCGGGCTTCGATCCAAACCTTTGACACGGCAACAAGTGAATACCGTGAGGTGCCTTTTAAGGTTACTGTCCGTGCAAGACCGCTTGGCTTAACGCTGGGGAATCTCGAGACTGCCGCAGTGATGGATACCACCAACAACTTTTCAGTGAATTATTTGAAGGTGACACTGGATGGCGTTCAGGTGCTGGAAATTGATAAATATAACTACATTCACAAAGTTTATGATGTAGATTACCTTGCTGCAACCAAAGAGAATCTTAGTCTATAAGGAGCGTGCACGATGGGGACAAAGAATATAGAGGAGGCTGGCGCGGAAGTCTATACTTTCGCCCGGCCTGTAACATTTGAAGGCGATACTTTTGAGAGCTTGAGTATTGATTTCGACAAGCTGACAGGTGAAGACATTCTGATCTGTGACCGGCAGTATCAGGTAGAGTCGGCGCGGCAATCCAGCGGGGAATTGATTAAGGAGACCAATAAAGCCTATCAGGCTTATATTGTAGCAAAGGCTGCAGGTGTCCACGTTGGGCTGATCAGAGCACTTTCAGCTAAGGATTTTACAAAACTGACCTTGCGGGCACAAAGTTTTTTGCTGCTGTAGGCTGCGGAGATGGCGATGGGATTAAAGACATCGCCGTCTCTTTGGCCATGCTCACCCATACTCCCATCCCTTATTTTCTCGCTTTGCCTTTGGAGGAACTGGGGGATTGGGTAGAGAGGGTGTCCAGGATTAAGGGAAGGAGGTAACTTATGGCAGGGACAGGCAATTCAAGCGGCAGCATTAATGAGATTATTCTTCAGCTGAATTTATTGGTGACTCCTGCTTTCCAACGTTCTGTCGGGGAAGCGGAACATCATATTCAGGATTTGGACCGGGTTCTGCAGGAAATGGTCAGCAGGGGGTATTTCGATGTACTGCGGAGAGAGGCTGATCAGGCGGATGACAGCATTGAGGAGGTAGGCGACAAGGCCGGAAAACTCGGTGACAAGCTTAAAGATGCAGTCAAAGAAGTGGACTTCTCCATGCTGCAAAAAGCCGTTGAACCTCTGAAGGCGGTATGGGCGGCTGTAAATGATTCTTCCGGGGCGATGGCGCAGCTTCAGGCTGCAACCGGGTTGACCGCCAAAGAAATGAGTGGAATGAAAGATATCTCTAATAACCTGTACAGCCAGAATTATGGTGAGAACTATGAAGATATCGGTGACGCCGTAGGAACAGTGAAACAAATTCTGCAGCAAACAGGAGAAGAGCTGGAGAAGACAACGCAGACGGCTATGACGTATCGTGATGTTTTTAAGGGAGATATAGCTGGCTCTGTACAAGCAGTTGACGCTATGATGCGCAAATTCGGCATCTCCTCGGAACAAGCCTATAATCTGATGGCTCAAGGCGCGCAGAAGGGGCTGAACACATCCGGCGGACTTTTGAGTGCAATAGGGAAATACAGCGATGATTTTCAGAAGATGGGTTATTCTGCCGACGAGATGTTTGAATTATTAAGTGCAGGCATGGACAACGGAGCGGACTCGCTTGATGGTGTTGCCGACATTGTGAAAAAATTTGGATCAAACGTTAAAGCAGGCTCGGATACTGCAAAGGCCGCCGTCTACGAGCTGTTTGCTCCTAAGCAGCTGGATCAATTCAGCGCCGCGCTTGTCAGTGGCGGGACGAAGTCGAAGGAATTTGCCGATTTGGTAAAAGCCGCCGGACAAAAGGGTGCCCTTGCACTGGTTGGAGACTTGAAGGCGGGAGGAGATTCGGCCAAAAAGGCTATGCTTCAACTGCAAAAGACGCTCGGCGGCGGCGATAGCCTCTTTAAAGGGTTGGCAGACGGATCGATTACCAGTAAGGATGCAATGAATCAGGTTATTGTGAAACTGAAGGCCATCAAGGATCCGGTTCATCAAGCAGCGCTTGCCGGTACTCTGTTCGGCTCTCAATTTGAGGAAATAGGGAACAAGGCAGTGCTGGCGCTTGGCCAAACCCGCAATCAGTTTGATATGACCAGGCAGACCATGGAGGAAGTAGCGGCGATAAAAGACAATACACTCTCAGAGCAGTTTGCGGCAATGGGACGGGAGCTGATGGCAAGTCTTGTAGTTCCCATGGGAGAAAACTTGATGCCCGCGCTTCAGGGCTTAACAGGCTGGGTTTCAGACAACAAAGAGCCGCTGATGGTAATCGGTCTTGCGGTTCCTGCTGCGATGCTGGCTACAAAAACAGTCAAGATTGTCCAGGAATTCTCCAAGATTATCACGGCGGCCAGAGGAGCCAGCGGAGCAGCTGGAGGAATTGCCGGGGCGCTGGGTATGCTCACGAATCCGTTGGGTCTCACCGTAGCGGGTATAGGGTTGGCCGCTGCAGGAGTCATAGCCTTCAGAAAGCATCAGGAGGATGCGCGCCTGGAGCTTTTGAATATGGGGGATGCGCTGGATGAATCCTATTCCAATTATGCCGGAATTGAGGAGACGACTGCAAAAACCCAGGGTCTAATTACCGAGTATGACCGGTTGACAGGGAAGCTTAAGGACGCCAAAACTCCTGCTGCTGAATTGGCAGAAGCCAGGCGAAAGCAGAAGCTTGTGGAACAAGAGCTTATTGACATGAATCCGGATATTCTGTCTGCGGAAGACTTAAAAAGTGGCAGATTCAGCGATCAGCTTGGACTTGTCGGGAATCTTGCCAAAGCGCAGGAGGACATGAGCCGGCGAGAATTAGAGCATGATGTACTTTCAGCTCAGGCGAAATTACCTGATTTGGAGGATGAATATACAGCATCGACTGAGAAACTCGCCGAGCAGTACGCTAAATATGATACTAATATGGCGAAATTTCAAGATTATCGCCAATACGTGAATCAGCTTGATGAGATTTGGAATGGAAAGGGAAGCGAAAAGGAGAAAGTAGTACAAATAGATGCATTAAGAGATAAAATCAATAAAGCTCAGGGTACAGAATACGATGTTTCCGGCGGTTGGGCTATTGAGTCGATCAAACAAGATTACGAAAAGTATAGGACTTCCTTTGATGACCAGTACACTGAAATCAAAGAGACCGAAAGTGATAAAAAAGAAGCTGAAAGCAGCATGCTCTCTTATTACAATGCCCAAAAAAAATTGATTGAGCTTGATCTTGGGGGCACCTTAGAAGAGCAAGTAGCGAAATACAAGGATTTGTCCATTGCTCAAAAAGAACAGATCACTCAAGCATTGATTGATACGGCAAGCCTTAATAATGAGGTGGATAAACTGCCTGCTGAAAAGATAGTGAATGTTCAGGTCCTATGGCAGCAGATCGGAGAGGTTTCAAATTTCAATGTTGCGGGAGATGAGGGGCGAAAAACGGCCAATTCGAAAGGAAAGCCATATTTGCCGCTCTATGGTGGTCCAAAAATTGCGGAATACGCTGAAGGCGGAATCGCATATGTTCCATCTATATTTGGTGAAGCCGGTCCCGAAATGGCCATTCCATTAAATCAGAAGCCACGGTCCCGATCTTTATTGGAAAAGGCAAATGATTTGATGGGCTACAATAACAATTCCGGTAACAATGGAGATATTCATGTAACGTGGGCCCCAAGTATCACCCTCCAGGGCGGGGATAAATCTGTGGTCGAACAGCTGCGTGAGGCCTTGAAACAAACGGAGGACGGTTTTGAACGCCGCTTCAAGGCCATGCTCCAGCAGCAGAGGCGGGTGAGCTTCCAATGATCTATAGAACCGTGCAGGGAGATATGTGGGATGGAATAGCTTTTAAACTATATGGTGACGCCCAATTCATGGCTCTGCTCCTGAATGCTAATCCAGCACATGCTCCGGTCAGTGTGTTTTCCAGCAATATTGTGCTGAATGTACCGGAGTTGCCGGCTGACACCTCCAGCTCATTACCTCCATGGAGAAGGGGGTGAGCCGGATGGAATCCATGCAGGACGCACGCAGAGCAGTACTGGAGCTTCGGTATAACGGGAAGGATGTCACGGTGGATATTGCGAAATCGCTAACTGACTTTCAATATAACGATGCTGCCTCCGGTTCTCTGGACGATCTTACAGTTTCGCTGGAGGACCGGGATCGCAATTGGCAGGGACCTTGGGCACCTGTTGAAGGAGATCAGCTGGTTGCTTCCATCCGGACTGTCAACTGGGGGAAGCCGGGTGAGATCAAGAAGCTGCCGCTGGGAACCTTTGAGGTGGACAGTATTGATTTTAACGGTCCCCCTGACACGATATCCATTAAGGCGGTTTCACTTCCCATCACCTCCGAGATTCGGATGCAACGCAGTTCGCGCAGCTGGGAGAAAACCAATCTGAAAACGGTAGCCGCTCAAGTTGCCAAACGCGCTAAACTGAAACTAATTTATGAGGCACAGGACAATCCTTCTTATGAACGTCTGGAGCAGTCGGAGATGTCGGACTTGGCCTTTTTGCTGAACACAGCTACTCAAGAGGGCATCGCCATTAAAGTATCCGGCGGGAGTGTGGTTCTTTTTGATGAAAGGGAATATGAACAAAAAGCAGCGGTCGCGACGATTGTGCGCGGGGAGGCTAATGTGACAGGGTACAGCTTTGCGCTAAATACTGCATATGCGGCTTTCCGGGCCTGTACGGTTACGTATACGCCTCCCCAGGGCAAAGAGCCCCTAAAGGCTACTTACACACCTGAGGGTGCGCCGAAGAGTGGTCCTGTGCTTAAGATCAATGAGCAAGTCGATAGCCAGGCTGATGCATTGCGTCTAGCCCGCAAAAGGCTTCGGGAACGCAATAAAGAAGGCGGAAGAGGGACGCTTTCCCTAATGGGTGATATGCGGATGGCTACGGGACTAACCATTAATATCAAGGGCTGGCAGCGGTTTGACGGGAAATACATCATAGAATCCGCCAGGCATTCGATTGGAAGCAACGGGTACACAACAAATCTGGAAATTCGCAAAGTATTGGGGTGGTAGAATTGATTCTTATTGGCAGGGTATCCACAGTTAATGTGGCAGCGGGAAGTGTCAGGGTTTCTTTTGCAGACCGCGATGATATGGTTTCTGGCGAATTGCCGGTTCTCACGCCGGGCGGTTGGGGAAGGGGCAATGCGATACCGCTGCCGGGCGAGAGGGTGCTGTGCGTTTTTCTGGATAACGGGCGTTCGGCAGGTTTTTGCTTGGGAACGTACTTTGCAGAAGACGATCAGCCTTCAGGCAGCAAGGATCAGCGGGGGGTATGGTTTGAGGATGGCAGTTATGTCTATTATGACCGTACGGCCAAAAGACTGAATGTTAAAGGTAGCGGCGGGGTGAGGATCGAGGGAGATTTAACAGTAACAGGCAAGGTGTCGGCCAGCGTATTTAATGATGGTGGGGTGGTGGAACAGGATGAGCAGTATAGCTAAGTCAGACCAAACACAAGAATATAAAATGAACAAGATTGGCAGTTTAGGGCCGGTCGTTTTTGTCGTTGCGGAAGGTGCAATTCGCACTATAGATGAATTCAAGCGGAGCAGCTCCAGCCGGTGGGCACAGCACGACATTATCGGTCAAAAGCCCAAAAAGGAATTTGTGGGACCCGGGGCAGATTCTGTTTCGTTTGCGGTCCATTTCTCCGCTGCGCTTGGCCTTAATCCGCGTAAAGAACTCGATAGGCTCACAGAACTCGATCGTGCCGGTAAAGCGATGCCGCTTGTCATAGGACGTAAGAATGTGGGAGTCGGACTGTGGGTGATCAGCGGGTTGTCCCAGGATTGGAGCAGGCTGGATAGCATCGGCAATGTTTTGGACGCACAGGTCACAATCTCACTTGAGGAGTATGTGAAATGATGTATACCGTGGATATGACACAGCCCACCCTGATCAATTTCAGTCCGTTAACGGTTGAGGAAGAAGTCTCTCAGAATATTCGGATGATCCTAGCTACTCCGTGGGGAAGCGCTCCGTTGGTCCGGGAGGTTGGCCTGGATTACACGATTATTGATGAGCCTGCATTCATTGCCGAAACCCGCCTGACCGCAGAAATCATCACAGCCATTACAGAACAGGAACCGCGCGCCTCGGTAGCCGATGTTTCTTTTCACAAAGATAAAGAAAACTCGCTTAACGGCCGTTTGGCAGTTGTAGTGAAATATACTCTGGCAGAGGAGGAATAGACGTTGGAATATGCTGAATTACCGGAAATTCTCTTCGTCGAAGAGGACGCAGCAGCCATACAGCAGAATGTGATCACTATATATGAAGGCCTTGCTGGACGCACTTTGCAGCCCGCCGATCCGGTGCGGCTTTTTTTGTCCTCGCTGGCAGCGGTCATTGTACAGCAGAAGGTGCTTATTAATCAGACGTCAAAAGCAAATCTGCTGCGCTACGCCTCCGGGACGCTCCTGGATCATATGGGCGTTTTTCAGGGTTCGAAGCGCTTGAAGGCGTCGGCGGCAATCGTCACTCTTCAGTTTGTTTTATCCATTCCGCTGGCTTCAGTGACTTCGATTCCTGCAGGAACCCGCGTTGGGGCGCAGGGCGGCAATGGTTCAATCTATTTTACAACTACGGAGTATTTGGAAATTCCGGCGGGAGAGACGGCGGGTATTGCAACGGCACAATGCTCCGACTCCGGAACGATAGGGAACGGATTCTTACCCGGGCAGATTAACGTTCAGATGGACCCGTTGCCCTTTGTCCAATCTGTAACCAATCTGACAACCAGCTCCGGTGGAGCCGCTGCAGAAACGGATGAAGCTTTCAAAGAACGTATCCGCAACGCACCGGAATCCTATTCGACGGCTGGTCCACAGGGAGCTTACGAATTCTGGGCCAAGTCCACATCCTCTGCGATCCTGGATGTTCATGCGTACTCTCCGGCAGCAGGCCGTGTTACGGTCGTCCCTTTACTTGCCGAGGGGCAGATACCCGGTGAAGATGTGCTGAGTTCCATTGCCGAGACCTTGGAAGACCGGGGGATCCGGCCACTGACAGACCTGGTAACCGTGAGTGCGCCACAACCAGTCAGCTTTAACACAGCAGTTACCTATTATATCAGCCGCAGCCGGGCTGCTGAGGTACCTGGTATCCAGGCAGCCGTATCGGCGGCAGTTGCTGCTTATCAGCTCTGGCAGCGTTCCAAGCTGGGACGGGATATTAACCCCTCGGAGTTGATAGCCCGAATCATGGCCGCCGGGGCGCTACGGGTGGTCGCGGCAGCGCCCGGGTACACGGTTTTGTCAGCAACCCAGATCGCTCAGACTGGCACAACGACAATTACTTATGGAGGGCTGGCAGATGATTAATATTCAGACCGTAAGTCTGTTTGATCTGCTGCCGCTTCCCATCCGTAATGATCCTGCTATGGCTGCGGCTGCTGTTGCACTGGATATACAGCTGCAAGAGACAAGCAGAATGATTGCTGGCCTGGAGCTGTTCGGGCGGTCAGCAGAGTGGACTAATGCAGAAGCAGATGAACTGGCCTGGCAGTTCAAGCCGCCCTATTATGATCCCGATCTGCCTTTGGATCAAAAGCGGCTGCTGATCCAAAATGCAATCCCATTTCACAGGCATAAAGGTACAGCCGGAGCGGTAGAGGACCTGATTGCGATCTTGTTTGGCCAAGGTGCAGTGGAAGAATGGTGGCAGTATGGCGGGGATCCGCATCATTTCCGGGTAGTCACCAACAATGCCGATGTGACTGCGGAGCGGGCACAGGAGTTCATTGCCGCTGTCGATGCAGTCAAACGTTTATCAGCTGTGCTGGACAGCGTCACAATTTCACAAGCTGAGCAGCTGCCCTTTTACTTCGGCGGCTTTTTACATTTCGGGGAACACATTACGATTTAGGGAGGGAAACATGTGGCAGTATTTGGAGGCATGACATTAACCAATAAAGGATTGGCACTGCAAGGAAAAGCACAGGCGGGAGCACAGCTCAACTATACCAGGATCGCCATTGGCGACGGATCGCTTAGCGGACAATCCGTACCAGCGCTAAATGCGCTGATATCCCTCAAGAAAAGTTTGCCTATTGCCCGTCTTCAGATGCAACCGCCTAACAAAGTGATTATCGGCACGACTCTGTCCAACGCCGATATCACCACAGGCTTTTATTTCCGGGAGGTTGGGGTATTTGCTCAAGATCCGGATGGCGGAGAGATCCTGTACGCCTATGCCAATGCCGGAGTGACAGCGGATTATATCGCGCCCGGCGGCGGAACGGATATCATTGAGAAGGCATTTGACTGCGTTGTTGTCGTTGGGACGGCGGCGAATATTAAGGCGGTGATTGATGAATCACTAGTATTCGCGAAAAAGTCCGAGTTGGACGCTGTTGACGCTGCTAAGGTAGATAAGGTATCTGGCAAGGGGCTGTCCGCCAATGACTACACCACGACCGAGAAGAACAAACTCTCGGGAATTACGGCGGGGGCTGGCGGAGCCGCGTCTGCATCAGACGCGGTTATAGGCAACCGGACAATATCAGATGCCACAGCCCCGACAGGAGATTCTGGCACTATTACAACCCTGCTGGGCTGGCTGGCCAATATGATCAAATCTATCACAGGCAAGTCTTCTTGGCGGACTGCGCCGGCCACAACGCTGGAAGCGGCTAAGGCGCATGCGGATGATGCCACGCGGCATCTTACGGCGGCGGAGCGGACGGCATGGAACGCTAAGGAGACACCGGCGGGAGCACAGGACAAGGCGGATGCTGCCAAGACCGCAGCGGCAGCTGACGCAACCACAAAAGCGGCCGCTGCTCAGGCAGCGGCTGCGACGGATGCTACGGCTAAGGCTAATGCCGTCCAGGCTAATTTAACCTCTCATATTGGTTCTGGAGGCGCGGCGCACGCAGTGGCTACAACAACAGTAGCCGGATTTCAATCGGCTGCCGATAAGGCGAAACTGGATGGAGTAGCAGCAGGAGCCAATAACTATACTCACCCAGCCACACATCCACCAGGCATCATTGTGCAAGATGCTTCGAATAGATTCGTCACCGATACTGAAAAATCAACCTGGAATGCTAAAGCCTCAACCGCTGTAGCAACTACGACAACTGCCGGACTGGAGTCGGCCGCAGATAAAGCCAAGCTGGACGGCATTGCAGCCGGGGCTACTGTTGTAGCCAATTCGGCCTCAAACGGAGTAATCACCATCAATGGCACGAATGCCACGGTATACACCCACCCTAATCATACAGGTGATGTAACCAGTACAGGGGACGGTGTGACTGCGATTGCAGCCGGTGTAATTGTGGATGCGGATGTAAATGCCGCTGCAGCCATTGCCTGGAGCAAGCTCAGCAAAACAGGGGCATCCTTGGCGGACTTGCCTACACGATCCGCTGCGGACTTGTCGAGCGGAACGCTTGCCGCCGCGCGTCTCCCGGCTATCTCCGGAGATATCACGATGGCTGCAGGAGCGGGGACGGCTACAATCACCGCAGGGGCGATTGTTAATGCTGACGTTAATACCGCAGCAGCTATTGATGCTACCAAGATCGGGACAGGTGTTGTGTCCAATGCAGAGTTTGGTTACCTGGACGGCGTGACAGCGGGGATTCAAGGGCAGCTGAATACTAAGGCCAATCTAACCGCTACACCGCAGCAGACCACGGCGGATATTACTTACTATGTGCGGACGGATGGTAATGATGGGAATACAGGGCTGGCTAATACTGCGGGTGGGGCGTTCAAGACGATCGGCAAAGCGATTAGCATGATTCCGCAGGTGGTTAATCACACGGTTGCTGTCAACGTTGCGGCTGGGACTTATGCAGAAGATGTGATTATATCCGGGACTAATGGTGCGGGTTATGTTGCGTTTAATGGCACTTCGGCGTCTATTCGATCATTCACCGCCGCGAGATGTATTCGTGTTGTAGTTAATGGTTTTACAGCAACCTCTACCACTCAGTCGCCATTTTATGCGTATGATGGTGGGAAGTGCGATTTTACTAGCTGTATAGTGAATGCTTCTAGCGCTAACACAGGAATTACCTTCTTTAATCAATGTGGATTAGTCGAAGGGTGTACAATATCTAATCGCAGTGTTGCAATTCATGTGGAGAAGGGGCAAGTAACCGTTATAAATTGCGCAGGAACCGGAAACACCACGGCTATTCTTCCAAGTGGCGGGGCGCTCGTTAACACTTCGGGAACTATAATGAGTGGTGCCCTTGATGGGGCAAATGGTGGAGTTATTAACCCATGGGGAGATAATACATGGTCGGCACGATCATTTATCTACGGCACTCATAATGCTCAACAAACCATAGCCACGAACGTTTGGACAAAGGTTATTTATGGATCGGAAGGTAACGACAATCTAGGAGAGTATGATCCGACAACGGGCGTCTTTACCGCTAAAATGGCGGGTGTGTACGCGATTACAGCCTCAATTCAGTTCACTAATGCCACGGGCGGGGCTGAATTGAAACTAGCAGTAGGTTCAAGCTCCGGGGTTACATCAGTTATTTCTCATACACGGCCCGGAAGTTCTGGCTATACTGCCGCTAGTGGAGCATTGATGTTGGGGGTGGCTGCAGGTGGCACGCTGGCTATTTGGATGACTAGCACTGCAGGTGCAACAACTAACCCGGATGGTGCTTACTCTTATGTCATGATTACGAGAATTGCCTAGAACATAGAAGGAGGTTTGAAAAATGAACATAGCACTGGCAATCATGTATCTATACCCGAACGCTGACCCAATGCGAGATTTTAGGGTGCAGAATAACGGCCCGGAACCCGTTCTGCGACCCGGTGCCGAAGAAAAAGGCCGGGTCCGCTATGAGATTAAGCCGCCTGAAGAGGGCGAGGAACCCATTGAGGGCATACATTACCGTTACGGCATCGACTATAACCTGCTGACCGAGGGCGAAGATTACGACCTGGTAGAGCGTGGCCCATATATCGCGCTCTGGAATTTAGACGAACCACAACCTACAAAAGCTGAGCTGCAAGCAGCCTGGGAAGCCTACCAGGAGGCCGAAGCCAATAAGCCACCGGAGCTAACGGAAATTGAGCAGGTACGCGAAGAGTTGGCACAAACTCGGATAGCATTGACGAAGACGTATGAGCAATTACAGTCTGCTCAAGATGAGGCCACAGGCGCACAGCTTGCCCTGGTTGAACTGTACGAGCTAGTATTACCGCTGATCGGGGGTGACGTATAATGCCGCAAGTATATGCAAGCCTGATCCGTAAGGGACTCAAAACAATTGAGCAGGTCCCCCTCGTGATCCGAGATGAGGTTCAGGCACTCCTGGCCGACAATGCTTAACTAGTGTTTAGCTGGGCCGCTTCTGAACTGGATGAGATCGGAACCCATTGCCTGTTGAATAGATATCGCTAGCGCCCATAATGGCGTTTTTATTTTGCCTCCGAAGCCCCTTCGGGGGCTTTTTATATCAGAGAGAGGAGCGGGGGAATGGATAACAACAATGTATTGAACTTGGAAAAGCTGCTGCCGCTCGCAGATAAATATGGACTTGCTTACATTTTGGCACTTGTATTGGTCTTCGTAGTATTTGGCTTTGTGAGAGACATCCGGCGCGGAAAATGGGTGCCGCGTGAGCTGCTGGATCGTGCCGAGGAGGACCGGGACCGGCTGCAAAGTATCCTCGACAAGGAGCGGTCAGACTTTATGGCACCGACACTCCAAGTACTTCAGGGGCTCAAAATAGATCATGCCGCAAGCAATAATGCCGGCAATGATGAGGACAGGGGAGGATAACCGTGTTTAGTCGATGGATAAAACGTTTATCGCCCCAGCATAAAGAGAGAGAGCAGGAGCTGGCGCGGGCATCCCGCAGGGTATCATTTGCGATTGCCAGGTACAAGGATACATCAAAGGACATACAAGAGGAGATCCGGAACAACGGTTTTGCTGAATTTCTAATATACGATCGGGGTGTTAATCATGGGGGGCATTGATATTTTGCTGTTGATTGCTTATTTTATATCATTTATCTGTGCGCTGCTGCTTATGGCCGCGCTTTTTTTGTACTTCCGGAAGAGATTCCGCGCCCGGGTGGTGAGCTTGTTCATGTTGGCTGCGTTCTTCTTCCTGGGGGCATATACGGTCAAGATGGCCGTGGCATTCTGGATTCGTTTCTCAATCACATCTGGGGATTCCGCTGTTTATGCCGCACTGAAATCACAAGGCTGGGCTATTGCGCAGACCGGTACCACGCTGGGGCTGGTAATCCTGACTGTCCTCATGTATACCCGGCGGCAGGATCTGTTTATGATCTTTCCGGCCGTTAAAGAGGAGGCGAAGCGCGATGCTGACGCTTGATCAGGTACAGCTTAAATCCTTGTCCCGGCTTAATGGGCTGCATCCGGTACTTGCAACAGCTACGGTGGCACTGATTGAGCGCAGCTATGCCCTGCCTGAACGTAAGAAACATGCCTAAGAGCGCTCGTCGTGCTCCACAGTTCTCGAAATGTTAAGAGTCATCTTACACTTTGTAAATAATGTAAAATAGTGGTATG
Source organism: Paenibacillus borealis (assembly GCF_000758665.1). NCBI lineage: Bacteria > Bacillati > Bacillota > Bacilli > Caryophanales > Paenibacillaceae > Paenibacillus > Paenibacillus borealis. The sequence goes on along the minus strand of NZ_CP009285.1, from coordinate 7,368,175 downwards.
TTATTGATATCTCACCTAAGGTCCTGCTATCTAATTAATGAAGGAGGAACCATGAAAACCGGAAAATTAATGCTGGTTATTTTATTACTGATTACGATCATAGGGTGTTCTTCAGATCAACAAAATTTCACCAAAACTAATGACACTATAAAAGAATATATAGATACTGCAAAAGTACCAGCCATTCCTGGATTGGAAGTAGAATCAATCTTTGTCAATCTTGATAAAGAGACGAAAGAAGGTCTCCGGAATACTGTCGTGATTACGTATACTGACGAGAAAGGAAAACTTATTAAAAATGTAAATACCGAATCTAATGTTTCAGTAATTTATGGTCCCTATGAGGGAAAGAAAGTTTTAACTTTATCTATAAGCAAAGCTGAAGTTGAATACGGTAATGAGATGCAGACAAAAAGCATATATAACCTTGAATTATTTTATACAAAGGTTCAAGATAACTTGTTGATATATACACGTCATGATGGACTTTCCTTTACCTCAGAGGGCCGCATAACAAATGAGTACACTGAAGAACAACATTTTGAAATGTTTACACAAGCAGTAACTAACAATTAAATAATATCTATTCCCTTGTTCTAAAGGAATTCATGCTCTCAGCCTTATGGCCGGGAGCTTTTTATATGTTTTTTATCACCCAAATATTAATTCCCCGCATACTTTATTCCAAAATGAACAAAACCCATTGACTTCGCCACTGAAACGGATATACTATACCATATAGAATTAGTCGGGATTAATCTCTCAGAGGATTCGATCTTGGCTATATCCGGATGGAGGAAGATTAGATGAATCTGCTCGAGAAAGAGGATTTAATCAAAGTTAAAGCTGAAGAATTGGAGAATGCCACTCCCCAAGAGATTATCCGCTGGGCGGTAGAGACTTTTCCTAATATAACGTTTGCCTGCAGTTTTGGTGCTGAGGATGTAGTACTGGTAGATATGATCCAGAAGGTCAGCCCATCGACAGATGTGTTCTATCTCGACACCGATTATCATTTCAAGGAAACCTATGAGACAAGAGATGTTATGGCTGGCAAGTACGGAATGGAATTCGTCCGTGTATCGCCGCAGATTACAGTGGAAGAGCAGGCACTGCAGTATGGTGAGGCACTATGGAACACTGACCCGAATCAATGCTGCGCCATCCGTAAGGTTGAGCCGCTCACGCGTATTCTTTCACAATACGACGCTTGGATTACCGGGATCCGCCGTGATCAGGCGCCTACCCGGGCTAACGCCAAGAAGGTAGAGTATGATAATAAATTCGGACTCGTGAAGTTTAATCCGATTGCTAACTGGACGACAGAGGATGTATGGAATTATATCCGCGAGAATGATGTGGTATATAATCCGCTTCATGACCGTAACTTCCCTAGTATCGGCTGTGAACAATGCACCCGGGCGGTTATGCCTGGTGAAGATCCGCGTGCCGGAAGATGGGCTGGATCAGACAAAACAGAATGCGGACTGCATAAATAACACACTAGCATTGCACACAGGAGGAGAGAACAGGAATGACTTCAATACTTCCTCATGGAGGAACACTGATCCAGCGCTACGCCGCCGGAGAACAGAGAGAAGAACTGCTGCAGCAGGCCTCAGCCAATAAATCAATTGCTCTTAATACATGGACATTATCTGATTTGGATTTGATTGGTGTTGGGGCATTTTCGCCGCTCACTGGTTTCTTGAATGAAGCGGACTACCAATCTGTGGTCACAAGCATGCGTCTGGCAGATGGAACCGTATGGAGCATTCCTATCACACTTGCTGTAGATGACAAGCAGGCGGCATCCCTTGCAGTAGGTGATAGAGTGTCGCTGATTGGTGAAGATGACGGCATTGTCTACGGACTGCTTGATATTGAAAGCATCTACGAAGTGGATCAGCAGCTTGAAGCGCAGAATGTCTTTAAGACAACCGATCCTGAGCATCCTGGCGTAAGTAAACTGCTCGGCCGTCCGGCAACTTATGTAGGCGGTCCTATAACTGTATTGAACCGGCCGCAGCCTGAGAAATTCGCTGAGTTCTATTTCGATCCTGCCGAGACCCGTCAGATCTTCGCGGATAAAGGCTGGAGAACCGTCGTGGGCTTCCAGACACGCAATCCGGTACACCGTGCTCATGAGTACATCCAGAAGTGCGCTATGGAGGTTGTAGACGCTCTGTTCCTGAATCCGCTTGTGGGTGAAACCAAGTCTGACGATGTGCCGGCCAATGTGCGGATGAAGAGTTATCTTGCGCTGCTGGAGAATTATTATCCGGAGAACCGCACGTTCCTTGGTGTATTCCCGGCGGCAATGCGTTATGCCGGACCACGTGAGGCGATATTCCATGCGATGGTGCGCAAGAATTACGGCTGTACACATTTCATTGTCGGCCGTGATCATGCCGGTGTGGGTGACTACTACGGCACTTACGAAGCGCAGGAGATCTTCGCGAACTTTACCGCCGAGGAGCTTGGCATTACGCCATTATTCTTCGAGCACAGCTTCTTCTGTGTGAAATGCGGCAATATGGCCTCGAGCAAAACCTGCCCGCATCCGGGCGATCAGCATTTGACGCTCTCCGGTACCAAGGTACGGGCACTTCTTCGCGACGGACAATGTCCTCCTCCTGAATTCACGCGTCCTGAAGTGGCGCAGATTCTAATCGAGGGAATGTCTCCGGAAGTCTCTGTAAAGTCCTAAACAGCCAGTACTATTTGGCCCTCTTGTCCCATATAGATGAGTAGAATCTATCGGGACGAGGGGGTCTTTGTTATGTCTGGCCGACAGCAGCATAAAGTCTCGGTCTGGATCTCTTGGAACAGCATCAAAAAAAGCATCCTGGGCGCTGTACTACTCGCTGTGATGATCGGTATCATTGCTTATGATATGCCGACTGCCAAGACGATCAATTATTGGAGTCTGCCGCTTTCAGGCAAGGTTATTGCCATTGATGCGGGCCACGGGGGGCCCGATGGCGGTGCAGTCAGCCGTGAGGGCCTGATTGAGAAGGATATTAACCTCTCGGTGTCCCTTTATTTGCGCGACTATCTGCAGCAGGCGGGAGCGATCGTAGTGATGACCCGGGAAGGCGACTATGATCTGGCCCAGGACAGCACCAAAGGGTATGCCAAGCGCAAGACGGAGGATCTGAAGCAGCGGGTCAGAAGCATCGAGGAGAAGGGCGCCGATCTGTTTATCAGCGTACATATGAACAGTATTCCTTCGAACCGCTGGAGCGGAGCACAAACCTTCTATTATCCAAGCAATGAGGGCAACAAGGCGTTGGCCGGATTGGTACAGGATGAGCTGAGGGCTACACTTGAGAATACAGACCGTGTGGCCAAGACCGTGAATACCGTATATTTGCTAAAAGCATTAAAAATGCCGGCGGCGTTGGTTGAAGTAGGTTTCTTATCCCATCCTGAAGAATCAGCCCTGCTCGGAGATGATGTGTATCAGCGGAAGGTGGCTACCAGTATCTACCGGGGGATCCTGCGGTATACCTCTGAGCAGCCATAGGGTGGGACTACTCTTCCGCCGGAGGGTAATGCTATAATAGACGAAAATACCGGAGCTTACCCGCCGGAGAGGAAACAGAGGTGCTTTCCATGCTGACTAGGGAACAAATTCAGGAACTTTTGCAGCCGCTCACAGACCCGGAATCCGGAAAAAGCCTTGTCGAATTACAGTTAATCCGCGATATCATGATTAAAGAGGACCGGATATCACTATCCATCGTATGTCTCGATACCGATGAGAAGAAGCGCATGGAGCTGGAGCAGCAGGTCCGTGATTTGCTTGCAGCGGCTCATGCAGGGAATGTGCATATCCGTCTGCGTGATGCCACCGATTATGAACGGGCTATACTCCGCGGAGAGAGTGCAGAGGACGAGCAGGAACCAGAACAAGGCGAGAAGCTGAAAGGTCATGCAGCGGGCCTTGAGGGGCATGAGCTGATCAATGAGAACTCAGGAGTGAACTTCATCGCTATCGCCAGCGGCAAGGGCGGAGTGGGGAAGTCAACGGTGACGGTGAACCTGGCCGTAGCACTAGCCAGAAAGGGCAAAAAGGTCGGTCTGATCGATGCTGACATCTACGGTTTCAGTATCCCGGATATGATGGGCATTGAAGAAGGGCCAATTGTGGAAGAAGGCGTCATTATTCCGGTGGAGCGATTCGGAGTGAAAGTCATGTCGATGGGCTTCTTCATCCGGGAGAATAGTCCGGTGATCTGGAGAGGGCCGATGCTTGGCAAAATGCTGCGCCAGTTCTTCAGCGATGTAGGCTGGGGTGAGCTGGATTATCTGCTGCTGGACCTGCCTCCGGGAACGGGCGATGTGGCGCTTGACGTGCATCAGATGCTGCCGCACAGCAAGGAGATCATTGTAACTACCCCTCATGCTACGGCGGCCTTTGTGGCAGCAAGAGCGGGCTCTATGGCTCTGCAGACTGAGCATGAGATTCTTGGGGTTATCGAGAATATGGCCTATTACGAATGTTCCTCCTGCGGGAAGAAGGATTATATCTTCGGACGCGGCGGAGGGGCCCGTCTGGCCGAAACGCTGCATACGGAGCTGCTGGCCCAGGTGCCGCTTGGAGCACCGGACAACCATATTTCTGAGCCTGATTTCTCACCGTCGGTGTATAAGGCGGATACGCCAACCGGAGGGTTGTTTGCAGAAATTGCAGACAAGTTAATCGCCAAGTACGAACAGTAAGTAATGCCGGCGTGTCTCATACAAAAAGGCCTGTCCCATATGGGGCAAGGCCTTTTTTGAAAAGAATATATATGTTATTTTAAGAGCCGGAATCATCTCCGCCTTCCTGCTTCTGACTGTCGCCTCCGCTTCCCTGTCCCTCTCCGCCGCTTTTCTCCGCATCCTTTTTCTGTACCTTAGGCTGCAGCTCTTCCTGGACTACAGATTTGAGCAGGTCGAGCACCTCCATCCGGAAGAGCGGATTCTGCATGGCCTCCTGCATAATGGTCATGGACTGTTTGCGGTAATCGGAAGTCTTAGTAAGGTCGAGGAACATCTTCATCATTTCAGGCGACTTCATGATTTCTTCGACGGACTTTTGATAAGTGGGATCCTTGATTAATTGAAGATGCAATTCCTTGCTCTGCGTATTAATCGCTTTGGCGAACTCCCCGGCAAATTGCGGGTCCGTCATGATCTTTTCGATTTCCTTCTGGTACTCCGGAGCTGTGATCGTATCCTTAACCGCGATCCGGATCTGCTCGGTGGTTTGCATGGGCATCATTTTCATGCTCAGCCCGCTTGTGCTGCTTTCACCCGAGCTGGGGGTAGAAAGGGCTTCTTCAACCGCCTTTTTTCCCTCATCACTTTTCAATATATCTACAACCATCGTCTTCATTTCCTTATATCCGCCCTGTCCGGAAGAAGAACTGCTCTGTTCGCCTCCGCAGGCCGTTAAGGCCATAACCAAGCCGAGTGCCAAGCCTCCAGACCACAAAGTCCTCCATTTCATTGGCGCTGCCCTCCTTTATAGAGTTACTGACTGTAGTATGCCGCGGGGACACACATTTATGTTGGAGTGTAATGGTTTTTTGACGGTAACCTTGGTAAAATAAATCTGACACGGGGAGGTGAAAGCGCTGAACTTAAGAAAATGGTTTTATTTATTCTGGACCACGCTTTTGATCGGAGCAGGAGGGGCTGTAATTGCCGGTCTTGCCCTGCAGACAGTGAATGGCGGAATCGATTTCAAGAGCACCGCCGACCTTTTACTTTACGCCCTGATCCTTTTTGGCTATGGAGTGCTCGTCAGTGTATATGCCCAGCTTGGGTTCTTCGCTTATCTGATTCTTAACTACATGGGCATTGGCGTATTCCCGCGCAAGGCCTGGCGGTACATACAACTGGTGCTGGCCGTGCTCGCGCTGCTTGAACTGGTTTTCTTGCGTACCTTTGTAAGCGGAGACCGCAGTGTTGCATCTGATTTGATTCTGGGAGTGGGAATTCTGCTTACAGCAATTGTTGTTTCCGGGTTCAAAATGCGGGGGACTAACGCTTCGGCCTGGATTCCAACTTTTTTCTTTATGACCGCCATCACCATTGTGGAAATTATCGGCGTCCTCCGGATCGGTGTAGACAGCGCCACCATTTTTATTCTTGTTCCGCTGGTCGCTTGCAATGCGTTCCAAATTTTGATGCTGCACCGTGTTTTGAAACCGGCCTCAATTTAAAATATCCATAAACCAAAACCCCGTCCCTCTGAATACAATCAGAGAGGCGGGGTTTTGGCATTGCTTGAGCGGAACGGTTAAAATCAACTTCAAGAGGTTAATCTTAAAGAACAGAGTGGAGGAGGGAATATATGAACATCAAGCGTTATATGATAAAAGACACAAGTGAAACACGCCTGAAGGACCTCGATCCAAATGAACGCGGTGAATTCAAATCCAAGGAAGAAGCGGAAGCCAAAATGGAGAAGCTGAAGAAACGGCTGGCTGAGCTTCAGGATATCCTTTTTGCACAGAAGAAGCATTCCCTGCTGGTTATTCTTCAAGGAATGGATTCGAGCGGGAAGGATGGAACCGTTAAGCATATTTTCTCCGGCATTAATCCGCAGGGGTTCATCGTCACCAGCTTCAAGAAGCCCTCTCTTGAGGAGGAGGCTCACGATTTCCTGTGGAGAGTCCATATGAAGACACCACCCAAAGGCTATATCGCTGCATTCAACCGTTCGCATTATGAAGATGTACTGGTACCGCGTGTGCATGGCAGTCTGAAGAAAGAGGATGCCAAGCGGCGTTTCCGCTACATCCGCCAGTTTGAGGAAATGCTGGCGGAAGAGGGGACAACGGTCATCAAGCTCTTTCTGCATATCTCCAAGGAGAAACAGCTGGAGAAGATTCAGGAGCGGCTTCATGATCCGGCGAAGCATTGGAAGTTCGATGCCAGTGATCTGCAGGAGCGCGAATACTGGGACGATTATCAAAAGGCCTATGAAGATGTTTTTGAGCAAAGCAGCATAGAGAAAGCCCCTTGGTACTGGATTCCCGCGAATCACCGATGGTACCGCAATTATCTGGCGCTGGCCATTGTGGTGAAGACGCTGGAGGGGCTTGACCTGAGTTACCCGAAACTAAATACACCTACTCCGGATATTTCCGAGCTTATTTCTCCGCGCCACTAATTCATTGCATCATACACTATAACGGCGCGATATAGAACTGGCCTAAGCTTACATCCCGGCAGCGTCTTCTAACCCATTATCCAGCCAAGCGGAGTCGCGGACTTCCTTGCCGTCGGCGCTGCTTTGGCTGATTAGTTCAGAGACAGTAACGAATTCATATCCCTGGCTGCGCAGCTTATCAATGATTTGCGGCAATGCCTCATGAGTCTGCTTACAGGAGTCGCTGGCATGCAGCAGAACGATATCTCCGGGATGGGCCTTGCTCGTCACACGGTTCACGATATTATCCACACCGATGTTCTTCCAGTCCAGCGAATCCGTATCCCATTGAATGACCTTATAACCAAGATCAGAGGCAACCTGAAGCACTCTTTTGTCAAAATCGCCATTGGGCATTCTAATCAGATTAGGCTGTGTTCCCGTCAGTTCGGTCAATACCGTATGGGCAGTAGTAATTTGCGTACGGATTTCTTCATTGCTCAGCGTGCTGTAGTTCACATGCTTGTGGCCGTGGCTGCCAATCTCATATCCGGCGTCTTTGATGCTGGTGACGATCTCAGGATGGGTCTTGCTCCAAGGGGAGGACAGGAAGAAGGTAGCCTTATCCACCTTTTTATCTTCCAGCACCTTCAGAATTGGTTCGGGTCTCTTTTCCCCCCAGCTAATATCAAAGGTTAAGGCGATCAGCTTCTTTTCCGTCGGCACACTGTAAATGGCGGAAGGGGCTGCTTCCGAGAAAACAGTAATATTACCCCTCTCGACATAGACGACGCCGGCGGTAAGAAGCGCAGCAGCAAAGATGTAAATGAACCGTTTTATCTTTTTGCCGCTGAATACATAAAAAGAATTCATAATGTCAGCGCTCCTCTCCCATGCGAAATGCTTGTTTGTTCTAAATGTATGCTCGTACAGGGCGCTTATGACCGCAGATATGAAACCGCAGTAAATGCTTTTGAAGCGCGATATCATTTCAGGAGGTACACATGTTATCCTTTAATACTTTTATCAGAGACTTGGGGACGATCCGCAAAGCATTGCTGACCGCAGCCCTGTTATTCATAGCCGGCGGTGTAATAGGCTGGATCGGTACAGGAAGTCTGCAGCAGCTGCTGAACGAGCAATTGAAAGGAATCAGCGAAATCAGCGGGGACCTTAGAGAGTCCTCCAATCCGCAGTGGAGCTTTTTTGTATTCATATTCTTGAACAATAGCATCAAAAGCGTGGTCATTATATTTCTTGGGGCGCTGTTTGGAATATTGCCGGTGCTCTTCCTGCTGATTAATGGTGCGGTCATTGGTTATCTGATTCATTTGTCCGCAATACAGGGACAGGACCTGTTCACCCTGATTGTAAAAGGATTGCTGCCGCACGGGATTATCGAGATTCCGGCAATCATTATTGCCTGTGCCTTTGGTCTGAGATTCGGAGGCAAAGCGTTATCTGCCCTGCTTCGGGCGGGAAAGAGGAATGAGAGGGAAGCAGACCATTGGCAGGCGTTCATGCGGCAGACTTTTACCGCTTCGGTATGGATTGTTATTCTGCTGTTCATCGCGGCAATCATTGAGAGTACAATTACATTTTCACTTTTATCATAAAATTTATGGGAATTGAGCATAACATTAAAAGCCAAATAGATTGGCCCCATAGTCGGAATTTGGATATAACGAAACCATAATGGAATTTTATATAATTATGGTTATAGATCCTATGCTCCGGTTAATCTAGTGTAAGCAGTACAATAGGAGCTTCCCACATCGAATGGTCTATTTTCTACAGTAGAGGACATGGCATTTGATGGTTGTTGATAGCTATGAATTTCATGAAGGAGGCCAAGCATATGCTCGGGATGTTGTTCAATGAGAAGGAATGCAAAGAGCTGGACTATGTTTTGCGCAAAGAGCTGGATGAAATGCTTCTGGATTTGAGCGATCAGCGTTTAGATCAGAATATCAGACACGCTATTGCCAATCGATATAAAACCGTATTCCGTATGTATGCACGTTTTGCACCACAGAAGGAGTTGTCAAAGTACGCATGGGGAGGACGTTCTTCTCAATTCAAACATTGAATTCTAAAGTGGTATAAGATCAGAGTAAATAAAATTAACCTAATAGCTTGACTAAAAGGGAGCCGGCATGATACATTATATCTCGCGCTCCTTTTGAATGTTTAAAGGGATGCTGCAGGCAGGGAATAATGAAAAATAACTTTTTCAAAAAAAGCTTGCCAAACAACGAAACACTATGATATATTATAAAGGTCGCCGCTGAGATGCGGTGAAGAGCTAAAATGAGACATTGATCTTTGAAAACTGAACAACGAGTGAGTGGGAAATCGCTTCGGCGAGATCCAAAATAGAGAATGTAAGTTCTCGTCAGATGTTTCAAAATGAGCAATCGCTCTTTCTAAATACAATTTGGAGAGTTTGATCCTGGCTCAGGACGAACGCTGGCGGCGTGCCTAATACATGCAAGTCGAGCGGAGTTTGAATGGAAGCTTGCTTCCATTCTTGCTTAGCGGCGGACGGGTGAGTAACACGTAGGCAACCTGCCCTCAAGACTGGGATAACTACCGGAAACGGTAGCTAATACCGGATAATTTCTTTCCTCTCCTGAAGAGAGAATGAAAGGCGGAGCAATCTGCCACTTGGGGATGGGCCTGCGGCGCATTAGCTAGTTGGTGGGGTAACGGCTCACCAAGGCGACGATGCGTAGCCGACCTGAGAGGGTGAACGGCCACACTGGGACTGAGACACGGCCCAGACTCCTACGGGAGGCAGCAGTAGGGAATCTTCCGCAATGGGCGAAAGCCTGACGGAGCAACGCCGCGTGAGTGATGAAGGTTTTCGGATCGTAAAGCTCTGTTGCCAGGGAAGAACGTCCGGTAGAGTAACTGCTACCGGAGTGACGGTACCTGAGAAGAAAGCCCCGGCTAACTACGTGCCAGCAGCCGCGGTAATACGTAGGGGGCAAGCGTTGTCCGGAATTATTGGGCGTAAAGCGCGCGCAGGCGGTCATTTAAGTCTGGTGTTTAAACCTTGGGCTCAACCTGAGGTCGCACTGGAAACTGGGTGACTTGAGTACAGAAGAGGAAAGTGGAATTCCACGTGTAGCGGTGAAATGCGTAGATATGTGGAGGAACACCAGTGGCGAAGGCGACTTTCTGGGCTGTAACTGACGCTGAGGCGCGAAAGCGTGGGGAGCAAACAGGATTAGATACCCTGGTAGTCCACGCCGTAAACGATGAGTGCTAGGTGTTAGGGGTTTCGATACCCTTGGTGCCGAAGTTAACACAGTAAGCACTCCGCCTGGGGAGTACGGTCGCAAGACTGAAACTCAAAGGAATTGACGGGGACCCGCACAAGCAGTGGAGTATGTGGTTTAATTCGAAGCAACGCGAAGAACCTTACCAGGTCTTGACATCCCTCTGAATCCGCTAGAGATAGCGGCGGCCTTCGGGACAGAGGAGACAGGTGGTGCATGGTTGTCGTCAGCTCGTGTCGTGAGATGTTGGGTTAAGTCCCGCAACGAGCGCAACCCTTGACTTTAGTTGCCAGCAGGTAAGGCTGGGCACTCTAGAGTGACTGCCGGTGACAAACCGGAGGAAGGTGGGGATGACGTCAAATCATCATGCCCCTTATGACCTGGGCTACACACGTACTACAATGGCCGGTACAACGGGAAGCGAAGCCGCGAGGCGGAGCCAATCCCAGCAAAGCCGGTCTCAGTTCGGATTGCAGGCTGCAACTCGCCTGCATGAAGTCGGAATTGCTAGTAATCGCGGATCAGCATGCCGCGGTGAATACGTTCCCGGGTCTTGTACACACCGCCCGTCACACCACGAGAGTTTACAACACCCGAAGTCGGTGGGGTAACCCGCAAGGGAGCCAGCCGCCGAAGGTGGGGTAGATGATTGGGGTGAAGTCGTAACAAGGTAGCCGTATCGGAAGGTGCGGCTGGATCACCTCCTTTCTATGGAGAATCGTCACCTGCAACGGTGACATTCAAATCGGAAGCTAAAGCTTCCACAATAGAACCTTCGGGTTCGGACACTCACTCGTGTTCAGTTTTGAAAGAGCAAGTCTCTTTCGTATGCGTTTGGTGGCGATAGCGGAGGGGTTCCACACGTACCCATCCCGAACACGACCGTTAAGCCCTCCAGCGCCGATGGTACTTGGACCGAAGGGTCCTGGGAGAGTAGGACGCCGCCAAGCGAACAATCAATTTATTGGTTGCTTCAACATGTTATTTGTTATATGGGCTTTTAGCTCAGTTGGTTAGAGCGCACCTCTGATAAGGGTGAGGTCGGTGGTTCGAGTCCACCAAGGCCCACCATATAACATTTTAGATTTGAATAACACCTTTATGGGGCCATAGCTCAGCTGGGAGAGCGCCTGCCTTGCAAGCAGGAGGTCAGCGGTTCGATCCCGCTTGGCTCCACCAATTATCTTTACAAGAGTATATGCAAGAACTTGATCCTTGAAAACTGGATACCGAAACGAATTTGCGTTTTAGAACATCTTTTAGCTGAAACTTGTGAAAGCAAGTTGGAATAGTTATTAGTGCAGAACGAAGGTTTTCGATTGTGCAGCGACCTTTGGCTTTGAATGTGTTGGTGAATGGAGCAATCCATGAGCAGCATTCAAAACAAGATGAGCAAACAAGCGAAACACCGGAGTGACGGTTAAGCTAATAAGAGCACACGGAGGATGCCTAGGCGCCAGGAGCCGACGAAGGACGTGGCGAACAACGAAACTGCCTCGGGGAGCTGTAAGCAAGCTTTGATCCGGGGGTGTCCGAATGGGGAAACCCAGCTGTGGTAATTCGCAGTTACTCGTATCTGAATACATAGGATACGCAGAGGCAGACCAGGGGAACTGAAACATCTAAGTACCCTGAGGAAGAGAAAACAATAGTGATTCCGTCAGTAGCGGCGAGCGAACGCGGAACAGCCTAAACCAAGGGGCTTGCCCCTTGGGGTTGTGGGACGTCTCACATGGAGTTACAAAGGAATATGGTAGGCGAAGAGGTCTGGAAAGGCCCGCGATAGAGGTAAAAGCCCTGTAGCCTAAACTGTGTTCTCTCCGAGACGGATCCCGAGTAGTGCGGGGCACGTGAAACCCCGTATGAATCCAGCAGGACCATCTGCTAAGGCTAAATACTACCTGGCGACCGATAGTGAAACAGTACCGTGAGGGAAAGGTGAAAAGCACCCCGGAAGGGGAGTGAAATAGAACCTGAAACCGTGTGCTTACAAAAAGTCAGAGCCCTCTTTATGGGTGATGGCGTGCCTTTTGTAGAATGAACCGGCGAGTTACGTTTAACATGCAAGGTTAAGGTGAGAAGCCGGAGCCGCAGCGAAAGCGAGTCTGAATAGGGCGACTGAGTATGTGGACGTAGACCCGAAACCGTGTGATCTACCCCTGTCCAGGGTGAAGGTGCGGTAACACGCACTGGAGGCCCGAACCCACGCATGTTGAAAAATGCGGGGATGAGGTGGGGGTAGCGGAGAAATTCCAATCGAACTCGGAGATAGCTGGTTCTCCCCGAAATAGCTTTAGGGCTAGCCTCGGTGAATGGAGTGGTGGAGGTAGAGCACTGATTGGGTGCGGGGCCCGCAAGGGTTACCAAGCTCAGTCAAACTCCGAATGCCATTAACTTCTTGCCGGGAGTCAGACAGTGAGTGCTAAGATCCATTGTCAAAAGGGAAACAGCCCAGACCATCAGCTAAGGTCCCCAAGTGTGTGTTAAGTGGGAAAGGATGTGGAGTTGCACAGACAACCAGGATGTTGGCTTAGAAGCAGCCACCATTGAAAGAGTGCGTAATAGCTCACTGGTCGAGTGACTCTGCGCCGAAAATGTAACGGGGCTAAACACACCACCGAAGCTATGGCTAGATGCTTTGCATCTGGGGTAGGGGAGCGTTGTATGTGGGTTGAAGGTGTACCGTAAGGAGCGCTGGACAGCATACAAGTGAGAATGCCGGTATGAGTAACGAAAAGATCAGTGAGAATCTGATCCGCCGAAAGCCCAAGGTTTCCTGAGGAAGGCTCGTCCGCTCAGGGTAAGTCGGGACCTAAGGCGAGGCCGAAAGGCGTAGTCGAAGGACAACAGTTTGAAATTACTGTACCACCGTAATCCGCTATGAGCGATGGGGTGACGCAGGAGGGTAGTGACGCGGACTGATGGATGTCCGTCTAAGCAGTGAGGCTGGTGTGTAGGCAAATCCGCACACCGTTAAGGCTGGGCTGTGATGGGGAGCGAAAATTGTAGTAGCGAAGGTCATGATCTCACACTGCCAAGAAAAGCCTCTAGCCAGGAGAAGGTGCCCGTACCGCAAACCGACACAGGTAGGCGAGAAGAGAATTCTAAGGCGCGCGGAAGAACTCTCGTTAAGGAACTCGGCAAAATGACCTCGTAACTTCGGGAGAAGAGGTGCCTCGGTAGGGTGAATAGCCCGAGGGGGCCGCAGTGAAAAGGCCCAAGCGACTGTTTAGCAAAAACACAGGTCTGTGCGAAGCCGCAAGGCGAAGTATACGGGCTGACGCCTGCCCGGTGCTGGAAGGTTAAGGGGAGTGGTTAGGAGCAATCCGAAGCTGTGAACCGAAGCCCCAGTAAACGGCGGCCGTAACTATAACGGTCCTAAGGTAGCGAAATTCCTTGTCAGGTAAATTCTGACCCGCACGAATGGCGTAACGACTTGGGCGCTGTCTCAACGAGAGATCCGGTGAAATTTTAATACCTGTGAAGATGCAGGTTACCCGCGACAAGACGGAAAGACCCCATGGAGCTTTACTGCAGCTTGATATTGAATTTGGGTACGATCTGTACAGGATAGGTGGGAGCCGGTGAGAGCGGAGCGCAAGCTTCGCTGGAGGCGCCGTTGGGATACCACCCTGATCGTATCTAGGTTCTAACCTAGTGCCCTAATCGGGTACGGGGACCGTGTCAGGCGGGCAGTTTGACTGGGGCGGTCGCCTCCTAAAGAGTAACGGAGGCGTTCAAAGGTTCCCTCAGAATGGTTGGAAATCATTCGCAGAGTGCAAAGGCATAAGGGAGCTTGACTGCGAGACCTACAAGTCGAGCAGGGACGAAAGTCGGACTTAGTGATCCGGTGGTACCGCATGGAAGGGCCATCGCTCAACGGATAAAAGCTACCCTGGGGATAACAGGCTTATCTCCCCCAAGAGTCCACATCGACGGGGAGGTTTGGCACCTCGATGTCGGCTCATCGCATCCTGGGGCTGAAGTAGGTCCCAAGGGTTGGGCTGTTCGCCCATTAAAGCGGTACGCGAGCTGGGTTCAGAACGTCGTGAGACAGTTCGGTCCCTATCTGTCGTGGGCGCAGGAAATTTGAGAGGAGCTGTCCTTAGTACGAGAGGACCGGGATGGACGTACCGCTGGTGCATCAGTTGTTCCGCCAGGAGCATGGCTGAGTAGCTACGTACGGACGGGATAAGCGCTGAAAGCATCTAAGCGTGAAGCCCCCCTCAAGATGAGATTTCCCAATTAGTAAGACCCCTTGAAGACGACGAGGTAGATAGGTTGGAGGTGGAAGTGCAGCAATGCATGGAGCTGACCAATACTAATCGGTCGAGGGCTTATCCAAAAATCTACAACGCAGATTCGTTTCGGATTCAGTTTTCAGGCGATCAAGCCTGGTACACCTTAAGCTGCATGTCCTTTCTGGGGACTGATCTTTTCTTGCAGCGATTTCGAGAAGCGGAAGCTTCGAAAAATCATGTTTGGTGGCGATAGCGGAGGGGTTCCACGCGTACCCATCCCGAACACGACCGTTAAGCCCTCCAGCGCCGATGGTACTTGGACCGAAGGGTCCTGGGAGAGTAGGACGCCGCCAAGCGGATAATATTCCCTGATAGCTCAGTTGGTAGAGCACTCGACTGTTAATCGAGTTGTCACAGGTTCGAGTCCTGTTCGGGGAGCCATGCTCTCATAGCTCAGCAGGTAGAGTGCTTCCATGGTAAGGAAGAGGTCACCGGTTCGAATCCGGTTGAGAGCTCCACAGATTTACTAAGGCCCGTTGGTCAAGGGGTTAAGACACCTCCCTTTCACGGAGGTAACATGGGTTCGAATCCCATACGGGTCACCAATTTTTATGCCCCTTTGGAGCGCCATACATATGGAGGCTTAGCTCAGCTGGGAGAGCATCTGCCTTACAAGCAGAGGGTCGGGGGTTCGAACCCCTCAGCCTCCACCATAATTTTCTTGATATTTGTGGGAGATTGTGGGCATTATATAGGTATCTATTGTAGGGGATTCGCCAAGCGGTAAGGCAACGGACTCTGACTCCGTCATCATAGGTTCGAATCCTATATCCCCTGCCAATTGCGAGCCATTAGCTCAGTTGGTAGAGCACCTGACTTTTAATCAGGGTGTCGAAGGTTCGAGTCCTTCATGGCTCACTTTTATCAGTTTTATGCGCGTGTGGCGGAATGGCAGACGCACCAGACTTAGGATCTGGCGTCGTAAGACGTGGGGGTTCAAGTCCCTTCACGCGCACCACTTATTTGCGGACGTGGCTCAGCGGTAGAGCATCGCCTTGCCAAGGCGAGGGTCGCGGGTTCGATTCCCGTCGTCCGCTCCATAATTTTTGCGCCCTTAGCTCAGCTGGATAGAGCGTTTGACTACGAATCAAAAGGTCGGGAGTTCGAATCTCTCAGGGCGCGCCATTTATAACTTCATTGAATTATCAAAGTGTCCTCAAGATTCGAACGAGTTCGTTGGAGCATAAGCTTCGATAGCATCTTCTTCGCAATCGGATGCGCAGCATCCGTATCTCTCAGGGCGCGCCATTTATAACTTCATTGAATCATCAAAGTGTCCTCTCAGGATGCGCCATTATTATTTTGTATTATAGCCCTAATATTAACGGGATGTAGCTCAGCTTGGTAGAGCACCTGGTTTGGGACCAGGGGGTCGCATGTTCAAATCGTGTCATCCCGATATTTCACCTTTGCGGGTGTAGTTCAATGGTAGAACTTCAGCCTTCCAAGCTGATAGCGTGGGTTCGATTCCCATCACCCGCTCCATATTAAATTTCATAGTTTCGGGATGTAGCTCAGCTTGGTAGAGCACCTGGTTTGGGACCAGGGGGTCGCATGTTCAAATCGTGTCATCCCGATAATTCAGCTTATAGCTGGCAATGAACTCTTACTTCGGTAAGAGTTTTTTGTTGCGTTATTAAAGGAACGTATGTTCCTTTAATCATCTAAAAAAAAGACAACCTCTGCCGGGATGCCAATCCTTGCATAATAGCTCTGTAAAGATTCCTCCTGCTCGATAGAAGTGCCGGCGGATAGCAGCTTCACTGCGAATAAGTTTGCCTGACGCTCCAGCTTCCCCGAAGAGAAATAAGAATTTTCCTCCAGAAAAAACCGGTTGACCCCTTTATGCAGACGGTCATGAGCCAATTCATGCGCACATACAAACCGCTGCCACTCCAGAGGCAGCTCATTATGAATGACAATAAACCTTCTTTTTAGCTTACGGTAATACAAGCCCTTGGTGCCTTCGCCCAGATTCATGAACCTGATGTGAATGCCGAGGGCCCCAGCCAGCTCGAAGGGGCTGTTGGTTTTATATTTTTTGACCAGACGCTTAATTAGCTCATCCATATTCTTCACCCGCAGCATGTTAATAGTTGTATGATTGCCTGGCTATTCCTTCGTACCTGAATCGTGCTTGGGCTTGGTTCTTTTGTTCATCTGCTTGGCCTCCCAGAATAGACCTGTTAATACATCCTTGATCCGCTGCTTATCTTCCTTGTTCAGAGGGATTCCGTCAAACATCAGCTCACCGTCATCCTCGAGCATTTGGCGGAAATCCCGTTTATCCTTACTCGTAGCCCATGCGGGCACTGCACCTTCTGTACTGCTCTCAGATTCCGTTAAATGACCGGCATGGCCCATAAGCTCCTCATAAGAGACATCGGTCGCATCAGCAATCTTACGCAATGTGGCCGGCTTAGGGACACCCCGTAATCCATTCTCTATCCGCGAAATTTGTGCTCCGCTGATTCCGGCAAGGGATGCCAACTGATTGATTGTCAGCCCCTTGTCTTCCCGAAGCTGTTTCAGATAGTTCCCAAATTCCTCTGCCATCATTAACCACTCCTTATCACCTAATAAGCTGTTGCTATTAATATAAGCTATTTTTGCCAATAGGTAAACAATAAAGCAGCCATTGTTGCCAAAAGGTAAGAGAAGTGATGAATATAGCTTGTTTATGCACTAAAACGGGCTTAAATGGGATTTTACGGAATTGGCAGATAAGTGGTATATTATTGAAAAAGGCGAACAATATACGAACAAGTAAAATTCTACCACATTTCGCTGCAAAGGTCCGCAATAAAGTTCTCAAATCTGTTCAACATCAAAGGAGTGGTTCACATGATGATTCTAGCTTCGCTGCCCGAGCTTGACCGCCGTCTTACTCAGGTCACTATAGAGAATATGCTGGAGAAATACCGTATTTTTAAGACTGTAACTTTCGAGGCTAAAGAGGCCGGGATTACGTACTCTTATATGGAGAGATTCCATGGCGCGACAAATTCGGTTACGGATCAGACGGCGGCCATAGCAACTCATAACGTGGATGTGCCTGCTGCAAGAAGAGCATATTGTGCAATGATAGATTCCGTAGTAGAGAGGCTTACACTTAGAGAACAGCAGCTTGTACGGGAGCGCTATATGCGCAGAGAGGAGAGCTATGACTACACGATCTATAATCATGTGTTCGATCCCCCGGTGAGTAAGGACACTTATGTGAAAATAAGGTCGAAGGCGTTCTATAAGATGGCGCTCGCGCTCGCAGATCTGCAGCTGTTATCATTAGCTACGCTAGAGAAAACAACAGGGGCCAGCAGGGAGAAATAGCAGACAGCCTTCTGTAGCTTAACCGTTCCACAGTAATAGCCTGGAGATTCGGTTATTTTAGATAATAAGAAATACAGCAAGCCGTGTTGCCCAATGGGTGATGCGGCTTTTTTGCGGGATCGCAGGTACATCCTTTTGTCATCCCAAGGGTCTCCGGAAGTTAGTCCTTTCTCCTCTGTAATAGCGTCTGCGCAAGGATTCAAAGGGTCTATATTTATAACATGGCAAATGGAGCAGAAGGACACCGCAGGAGCATGAATGCTCTACAAGATACAGCCCCTTGGAGGGCTAGGCACAAGCGTGGTGAAAGTTCCTTCAGCAGTTGCCTAATACAAGGCGGATATTATTCTTGTCAGGATTCTATCCGTTTGTGATTTCCAGAAGGGGGGAGGGATTATCACAACTAATCTTGAGAGGAATGAAATTATGGCTGTACAACAATTGCGGGAGAACATCACAGATGCGCTGGCACAGTTTTATCCGGATATTCCTGTCTATGTGGAAGGGGACAAGCCGCAGTCAGCCTACTTCAAACCGGGGCTAATCTCGGCAACGTACGACCGGCAGCGGGAAGGCCGATATATGGCGGTGTACCGTTTCGGTATCCGCTATGAGCAGGGAAGCCTGCTGGAAGCAGAGAGTATGGCGGACGGTTTGTGTGAAGCGTTGGCGGTCAGGGAAAGCGGGAATTCTTCTTTTCGGGTGATTCGCCAGTCGTGGGAGGCAGGAACAGAGGGACATGGGCCGCTGTTCACAGTGGACTATATGCTCTATCTCCAGAAGCAGAAACAACCGCAGGATGAGGCAGAACTGATGGGTCACTTCACAGAAGGAGCATGGCTGAAATGAGTTCAAATGAAATGAAGGCAAGCGAGCTGAAGCGGAGCGGAGAAGGCCGGAATGCTTTTGGTAAAAAGCAGATTATGGGTTCTGTCGTATTCACGCCGAAGGAAAAAGATGTACTGGAAGTAGTTCTGCAAGAGAGCGGGAGCTACACCCTGGAAGAGGCTAAGCAATTAATCGAGCTTTATCTAACTAAGGAGGTTATCTAATGGCTGGAGGAACATGGACAACACAAAACAAGGTGCGTCCGGGAGTATACGTAAATGTGGCTTCAAACGGAAGCGTCGCAGGTAAAATGGGGGAACGCGGTACGGCGGCCTTGGCGCTTACGCTGCCTTGGGGACAAGCTGGAGTCATTCTTAAGCTTACTGCCCAGGAAGATTTCAAGCAGAAGCTAGGGTTTGATCTGACGGATGCGCAGCTGCTGCCGGTAAGAGAGGTGCTGAAACGGGCAGGTACGCTGCTGCTCTACCGCTTGAATCAGGGAGTTAAGGCTGCTGTCACTAATAACGGGGTGCAGGCTACGGCGCTGTATGGCGGAGAACGCGGTAATGCACTCAAGATTGTTATCGAAAAAAATATCGACGACAACGCTCAGTTCGATGTGCGGACTTTGCTTGAGAATACAGAGGTGGACAAGCAGACAGTAGCCACGGCTGCCGGACTGGCTGCAAACGACTATGTAGAATTTAAACCGAATGGACCTGGTGCGCTGACGGTAACGGCTGGGATGCCGCTTGTAAGCGGTGCGAATGGTACGGTAACCAATACGGAACACAGCGACTTCCTGTCGGCGCTGGAGGTTCAGGACTTCCAGACTGTGGGTCTGGTATCCGAGGATAACACGCTCAAGGCACTATATAGTGCTTATGTGAAGCGTCTGCGCAATACGGAAGGCAAGAAGGTGCAGGCGGTATTGTCCGATTATGCTACAGCTGATCATGAGGGCATTATCAGCGTGGCAAACGGTGTGGTGCTGAGTGACGGGACTGTGGTGGATAAAGCGCATGCCGTGACTTGGGTAGCCGGTGCTACTGCCGCCGCTGCAGTGAACGAATCCCTGACTTATCAGGCCTACGATGACGCTGTTGATGCGGATGTGCGCTTCAGCCATTCCGAGACCGTAGCCGCGCTTACAGACGGTGAACTGCTCTTTACGTATAATGGCGGCCGTGCTGTGGTAGAGCAGGATATCAACACCTTTACTTCATTTTCACCAGATAAGGGTAAGGCATTCTCCAAAAACCGTGTGCTGCGCGTGCTGGATGGAATCGCCGGGGATTTGAAGCGTATTTTTGAGAATTACTTCATTGGCAAATTGCCAAATAATGAAGACGGGCGTGCGCTGTTCTGGTCGCAGTGCGTTACCTATATGAATGATCTGCAGAACCTAGGGGCAATTGAGAACTTCAACGCACAGAGCGATATTGTAGTTACCCCCGGAGCGGACAGTGACAGTGTTGTGCTGGATGTGGCTGTGAAGCCGGTGGATTCCGTAGAAAAAGTATATATGAAAGTGAAGGTGGTTTAAGATGACATTCTTGAAAGCCAGCGATACGCTATCCGGCCAGGAGGGCCGGGCCTATGCCACAATTAACGGACAGACGGAAGAAATGTTCTATGTAAAAACGCTGGAAGCCACGGTGGAGAAGCAGAAGGCGGAAGTGAAAACGCTTGGTCGCCGCGGGGTGCAGCATAAGGCAACCGGATGGTCAGGCAGCGGTACGATGACGATTTTCTACATGACGAGCCGTTTCCGTCAGATGATGCTGGAATATATGAAGACAGGGATTGACCAGTATTTCAGTATTATTGTTACGAATGAAGACCCGTCTTCTACAGTTGGCGCGCAGCGCATTATGCTGAAGGATGTCAATCTGGACAGTGTCATTATGGCCTCGCTGGATACGGAGTCGGATGCGCTAGAGGAAGAGGTCAGCTTTACATTTGAGGATGTGGAATTGGTACAGCCCTTCAGTGCCCCGGCAAATTCCGGCCAATAAAGATTAAGCAGGCATATCCATAGACAAGAGCTGGAAAGACCCGGGCGTATTATATGGCGGCGGGTCTCTTCTTTTGTCAATACAAATAAGAATCCGGGAGGAACAACATGAGTGAATTAAGTTTGTTTTTTGCACAAAATGCGGCATGCGATACAACAGAGGAGTTTGTGGTCTCGCTTCGTTTCAAGGATAAGGAAGGTAAAGCTGCCGTGTGGAAGCTGCGCAGCATGAATGAGGATGAGAACCAGGAATGCCGCAAAGCTGCTACCCGCAAGGTCAAAGGAAAGAACGGTACCTACTCTACAGAGATTGATCCCAATGAGTATATGGCGAAGCTGATGACGGCTAGCGTAGTGCATCCGGATCTTAAGAACACCGAGCTGCAGCGTTCTTATGGGGTGATGGGGGCCGAATCACTGCTGCGCAAAATGCTGCTGCCCGGTGAATTTGCGGCGCTTGGTGAGCGGGTACAGGCACTTAACGGCTTCGCCACAGATATGAACGAGCTGGTAGATGACGTAAAAAACTAATCAACGAGGGTGATGGTGAGGCCAATCTGGCCTACTACGCCCTCCACGAGCTGCACATTCTGCCGCATGAGCTGATGAAGCTCTCCGTCCGCGAACGTGCGGCGATCTATGCCATGATTGCTGTGCGCGTGGACAAGGAGAAGCGGGAGCGTGCCCGGAGCAAGGGGAAGAAGAGATGAAGGGGGTGAATGAATGGAAATTACGAGTACAGCATTGGTTCCCGTAACAGCATTAACCGTCTGGCAAAATGTGAATTCACAGTGGGACCGGCTGAACCAGAATTTTAACCGGGCCAGCCACTCGCTGGGTGATCTGCAGCAGATACTGGAGCGGATATACGAGGAGAAAAATAAGTCTTTTATGGAAGGGTTCATGCAGTCTCAGGAAGCAGCCAGACGGCTGGCGGATGAAGGGGACTCTTCCAGATCCCAACGCTCCGCGGGCAGTTCTAACGATGACGATCCGGATAATAACGATGTCCGGAATGCCAAGAGCGGATTTATGGGTGAGGTCCAAAAAATAATGAAGGCACTGGACGTAGGCGGATTCGAACTAATCACTTACGTTGGGGAAAAAGCCATAGGATATATGCAGAACAAGAAGAAAGAAGCTGCAGCAGAAAAGGAACAAAAAGCAGCAGAAAAGGCGCGGAAAGCAGCAGAGCCGGGATTCCTCTCCAAGACGAAGGATTCCTTGGGTTCACTGGACCTTGGCGGTGTGTTCGATAAGGTTAAGTCACTGGGTACGAAAGCGATAGCTGCGAACGCAACGGAAGAAGATAAGGGGAAATGGAACAAGCTGCAGGGCAACATGGATAGCGCAGTTGAAATGATGGGTCAAAAAGCCATCGTTGCGTTGCGTCCGATTCTGGATACCTTGAATAATGCATTTCAATCTGAAGGAATGTCTACTGCACTAAATCTGATCGCGAATGCATTCTTGGTAATAGCTACTGTGATTGGAGAAGTTGTAAATGGCATCTTGTATATGTTTACAGCGTTCCAGGAGAACTGGGATGTTGTAGGGCCGATACTTGCGGCCATTGCCATTGTCTTCATAGCTGCAATGATTGTGCAGTTATATAATCTTGCTGCCGCGTGGCTTGTAGGCATGTGGCCGATCCTTTTAATTGTTGCGGCTGTAGCGCTGCTTATCTACATTCTTCAACAAGCAGGTGTGTCCGTAAACGAGGTAGTGGCTTTTATCGGGGGAGCTTTTGGCTGGCTACGGGCAACGATAGAAAATTTTGTTATCGGTCTGTATAATAACTTCGTTTCATTTGCAGACTTCTTCCGTAACTTGTTCATTGATCCGACATATGCTGTGCAAAAGCTATTTTATGACCTGGCCACGAACTTCCTGGGCTTCATTTACCAAATGGCGTTAGGTGTTGAAAGCTTTGCAGGCGGGTTCGTAAAGGCTATAGCAGAAGGCATCAATTTTGTACTTAAGGGAATTCAAGTTATGGCAGGGTGGTTAAGCAAATTTCCCGGTTTTGAATTTCTGGCCGATTTCAAACCCAACTTTCTTGAAGCAGAGAATCCGCATGTCTTCAGTGATATGGTTAAGAATGCTCAAGGTACCCTGGTAGAGCCTACATCAACTAAGGATGTGTACAATACCAAAAAGAAAGAATTTGTGGATACCGCCAAAACAGTAAAGGAGTATGGGGACAAGGCATCAGCTCTCCCCGCAAAATTCAATACCAAGCTGGATCGGGTCAAGCCAAAAGATGATAAATCCCAGAATCCTGCTCAAGCCGCTGCAGCGAACATCAACAGCGTCAACAAAGTGGGCGAAGTAGGTTCCATTAATGAAAAGGTGGATATCTCCAGCGATGATCTGGATATGCTGCGGGAGCTAGCGGAGATTCAGTCGATACAGAATTTTGTCGAGCTGACGCCAACTGTGCAGGTAACAACCGGTAATATTAATAACTCCGGCGATATTGACTCCATCATTACAAAGATCGGGCAAAAGCTGAAAGAGGAATTTGTCTCTACGGCCCAGGGGGTGTATACGTAACGTGGAAGAGTATGGGTTCTATCTTAGCTTCAACAACTATGAAGAGGTGATCCGGCTTCCGGTTAACCCTGAGACCCTTGAGATCAAAGAGAACGGTGACAGCAAGAGCTATACGGTCGTTGATTTTGGCGAGATCAATGCTATTGCTTATCCGAAGCTGACGGAGATCACCATTGAGAGTATTTTTCCGGCACAGTATTATCCGTTCGTGGTGTATTCCGGCGAGAATGCCGGCAAGCTGCTGAAGCCTTATGAATATGTGGAGCTGATCCGCAAATGGATGCTGAGCCGCCGGCCGGTCCGGTTTGTTTTCTCAGGGCTGAAGGCAGTGAACGTACAGGACACGCAGACTCCGGACTGGCTGAAGCAGGCAAGTACGCAGGCGCAGCAGACTTTTACCGGGGACATTGGCATCAATATGGCTGTTAGTATTGAAAGCTTCTCATGGAAGCTTAGTGCGGGCTCTTCCGGAGATATCGAGTATACGATCGGCTTGAAAAAATATGTGTTCTATCAGGCCTTAGCCATGAAGGTCGACAGCAAGGGTGAAGTGAAGACGCAGCAGAAGCGGGCAAGCGAGAAGACAGCCCCCTCCACTTATACCATCAAAGCCGGGGATACCCTCTGGTCCATTGCTCAAAAGCACCTGGGTGACGGCAGCAAAAGCAAAACTCTGCAAAAGCTTAACAGTATCCCGGACAGTGAACTGAAGAAGCTCAAACCCGGCAGAGTGATTAAGCTGTCGTAGGAGGCCATGGCGATGGAATTAATAGTAATCAATAAAGAAGGCACGATCTGGGATGTTTCCGGGATTGCCACTGATATCTCATGGAAAACCACACGTACCGGAAAGCCTGCCACACTCGAGCTTACGCTGGCGGACAGCGGGATTTATCAGCATGCGAAGTTCGGCATCAGTAACGGGGATATTGTGCAGTTCAGGAAAGACGGGATTGATGTGTTCTACGGATTCGTCTTCAGCATCGATACGGGAGCGAATCAGGAAATTAAGCTGACGGCTTATGACCAGATCCGTTATCTGCTGGGCAACGGCAGCTATGTGCTGCAGAATATTACTGCAAGTGAACTGATCCGCAAAGTCGCCGCAGACTATGGCCTTCGGCTCGGAGTGCTGGACCCGGCGAAGTATACGATCCCCTCCCTGATCGAGGACAATAAAAAATTGCTCGATATTATTATGGGCGCAGTCGGCAGCGAACTGCAGTATATGGGCCAGCTGATGGCTTTTTATGATGATTTCGGAAAGCTGACCCTGCGTGCGCCTCAGGCAATGCTGCTGAATGTGATCCTTGGTGCCGGTCATTATCTGTATGATTATTCGCTTAAAAGAAGCATTGACGATGATACGTACAATACGATCCTGCTCTATCAAGACAATGAGGAAACCGGCAAACGTGAGTTTTTCCCGGCAACGGATAAGGAAAATGTGGAACGCTGGGGAATTCTTCATCTGTACCAGAAGGCGGACGACAAGGCGAATGCTGCGCAAATCCAGGAGAAGGCAGGCAATCTGCTGAAGCTGCATAACCGCGAGAAGCTTAGTCTCTCTGTACAGGCGATTGGTGATATGCGGGTCCGGGCCGGGAATTTCATCTATGTCTTACTTGATGAGTTTGAGACCCAGCTGTTTCTGGTGGACCAATGCAGCCATAAGATTTCAGGAGGGGAGCATACGATGTCCCTAGACATTAAGGTGGTGTAGACAAACATGCTTGATATTATTAAACAAGCAAGCCTCGGAGCCGTATCGAATACGAATCCGGTGGCTTTTTCTTATGGAACGGTAGTCGGGGCACAGCCGTTGCAGATCCAGGTAGAGCAGCGGTTTATTCTGACCGGACCGGCGCTGGTTGTTCCAGAGTCCATGATGGAGAGCAGGACATTGTTTGAGGGCAGAGAGATCTTGCTCCGCCGGGGCTTGGCAGCGGGAGACCGCGTGCTGCTCGTGCGTATGCAGGGCGGACAGAGCTACATTGTCCTGGATCGGCTGGTGGACCTATGATCCCGGCAATTGGCAGATCGGGTCCGGTTACGGCAGCTCTTGAAGGGAGTACAGCAGCTTCGGGTACCAGCCCCAGCTTAACGTACCGGATGGACTTTGAGCATAAGCGGATAGCCGGACGTATTGATGGGCTCGAGGCAGTGAAACAGGCAGCGGTCAAAGTGCTGCAGACTGCCCGCTTCGAGCATTTGATCTATAGTCCAAACTACGGAACGGAATGGAGTCTCGTACTGGGACAGGACAGGCTGCTGGCCCGGCCGGAGCTGCGCAGAATTGTAAGTGAGGCGCTGCTCCAGGATGAGCGGATTCAGCAGCTTGAGGATGTGGATATTCTTTTTAATGGTGATACGGTGAGCTTCAGCTGCACAGCTGTCACGTATTACGGCAATTTTGAACTGAGAAAGGAGGAGATTGCCGGTGTATGAAGATCAGACCTATGAGGCCCTGCTTGAACGTATGCTGGACCGGGTTCCGGAAGGGATGGATAAGCGCGAGGGAAGCATTATTTATGATGCGCTCGCTCCGGCGGCGGCCGAAATGGCCCAGATGTATATTGAGCTTGAGGTCAGCAATAATCTGTATTTCCCCGATACAGCGGGTGGTGAGTATCTGGAACGCAGCATTGCCTGGACGGGGATTACCCGCCATCCCGCAGGGAAAGCGCAGCTGAGCGGCAAGTTCTATACCAGCGGAGGGGAACTGCTGGATATTCCTCTTGGCAGCCGGTTTTCCCTGGGCTTGCTCCACTATAGCGCAGCGGAGAAGCTGTCACCCGGAATGTATCGTCTCGAAAGTGAGACCGCCGGCTCAGAGGGAAATCAGTACTCGGGTACGCTGCTGCCCATCGATTATATCCCGGGGCTGGCCCGGGGGGAGATTACGGCACTGCTCGTTCCCGGTACGGATGCGGAGTCAGATGGAGCGCTGCGCCAGCGGTACTTCGATTCGGCTAGACGGCCTTCGACGAGCGGCAATAAATATCATTATATGGAATGGGCACAGGACATCCAGGGCGTAGGGGGAGCGCGGGTTTTTCCGCTGTGGGCCGGGCCGAAGACGGTAAAAGTGGTCATTGTGAACGCGGAGCACAAGCCTGCTTCCGCGCTTCTGGTCTCTCAAGTGCAGCAGTATATCGATCCTGCTCCGGGTCTTGGCGAAGGACAAGCTCCGGTCGGAGCCGTAGTGACGGTAGAATCCGCCACAGGCAAAACCATTAACGTCACAGCCAAGGTTACACTGGCAGCGGGTTATGCGCTGCAGCCGGTTATTAATGCTTTTACAGCGATTCTGGAGAAATACCGCAAAGAGAAAGCTTTTGCCGCCACCTATATCAGTCAATCTGTAGTTGGATCGCTGCTGCTGGATACCGACGGCGTTGTGGATTATAGCGGACTCAAGCTGAACGGCGGGACGGGAAATGTGACTCTAACCGAAACTGAAGTGCCGCTATTCGGCAGTGTCGTACTGGAGGTGTAGCGATGGGATATCCGGAGCAGATTGACGTCTTTCAGGATAGGCTGAACAAAAAAGCAAACGGCAGCAGCTATGTCGTCGAGGAGAAGCTTCTTCTTGCAGGCGGTGTGTACAGCGGGCTTCTTGCCCACGATAACATTAATAATCAGACCCTATCCGTCTATACAGGTTCACGCTATAGCGGGACTGAGGTGCGGAATTACTCAGTGTCTTTTCCTGATGAGGCGCCTTGGCGGCGGATGATTAAGATCTATGCCGATGTGCCCGAAGTGTACGTGACCTACGAAACGCCGGGAGATACGGTAGAAGCGGATGATGTGAATCAGCTGCAGTCGGGGCTGACCGCTACACAAAGCGAGCTTGAACGTTACAAAAAAGCCGGGCTGATTGACGGCGGATCTTTCAAAAGAGAGGTGTAAAATGGCACAAACAATTCAGGTGAAACGCGGTACGCGGGCGGAGCTGTCCACTTACGGGACGCTGAAGGCCGGTGAAATGGGCTTTTGTACAGACACGAAGGAGATTTACATCGGAGACGGTACCTCCAATTCCATGGTCGGGCGGGCGTTGTCCGGTCCGGAAGCTTCCCGTCCTGCGGCAGCGTCTGTGGGCCGGCTGTATTATGTGAGCAGCGGAAGTAACAGCGGTTATTTGTACTTCGATGACGGGGCGGCCTGGCGCCGGGTGAATGCGCAGAAATTAACAGATCTGACCGGAACCGTGGATGATATCGCAGATGGCACTACCTATGCCAAAGTGCTCAAGGCGGATATCACGGCGGGGCATCCCAATAAGGTGTCGGACGGCACCAATACGAAGACCGCAGCAGAGATCAAAACCCATATCGACGATGCCACTAAGCACCGGTTGATCAATGATACGGGGACGGCAATTACGGATCTGTGGTCTGCGCAAAAAATCAAAAATGAGATTGAGCTGGCCAAGCATAATATCGAGCCTCAGGCCTCGGTCAAGGATCAGAATCTGACCGCTCCGCCGGCCAGCCCGGTTGAAGGTGAAAGGTACATCATCCCGGCCGGAGCTACGGGTGTATGGGCAGGGAAAACCAATCAGGTTGCCGAGTACCAGTCTGCTGTCTGGGTGTATTATGTTCCGGTTGTTGGCTGGACGGCATATGTGGATGATGAACAGAAAATATACAGCTGGAACGGGACCGCCTGGGTGCGGACGGGTGGAGCACTGCAGACCATTACAGCGGGTAACGGGCTCACCGGCGGCGGACAGGCCGATGCGGTAACGCTGAATGTCGGAGCAGGCAACGGCATTACGGTAAGTGCAGATGCGATTGCCGTAACCGCCGGCAAAGGCATTACTGTAGATGCGGCAGGGGTTGCGGCCAATGTGGATGGCAGCAGTATTGTGTATGATGCGGGCAACGGCAACCGGCTGACGGTGGGCAGTATAGATGGCGGAACATTCTAGGGGGCGGTGACCATGGCACTGAAGACATTGATTCAAATCCGCCGCGGCCTGGAAAGTGCACTGGGTACGCTTGCCGCAGGCGAATTGGGCTACTGCACCGATACAGGCAAGCTCTACATTGGGAATGGCAGCAGCAATTTGCTGCTGGTTGCCGCCCAAAGCACCGGCGACATGCTGAAGAGCATCTATGATACCAATAACAACGGTAAGGTCGATTACGCGCAGGCTGCGGATAGTGTGCCTTGGTCCGGTGTGGACGGCAAGCCATCCGTATTCCCGCCGGCGGCGCACACGCATGAGTATATGCCCAAAGGTCCGCTAACCTGGAATCAGCTTAAGGGGGTGTAGCCGTGGCCTATGGAGACAGTATATATGGCCTTCTGGAATATTCAACAGATGGTGTGACGGGGGAGGGGCCGGAGGTTATTGTCCCGGATCTGATGAAGTACCTGCCGGAGTATTACCAGGGCGTGCCTGAGATGGAGCAGCTGCAGGCGAGTGCCGGTGCGCAGTGCGGTGAGCTTGCCTATGCGATGGCTGACAGCGATGCGCAGAAGACTCTGGAGTCTGCAACCTGGAGTCTGTCCCGCTGGGAGCGGATGCTGGCACTGACTTCGGATACGGACAAGTCTTATGCTACCCGCCGGGAGATGATCAAGGCCAAGCTGCGGGGAAGCGGAACGACCACTCCGGAGATGATCCGGCGGACGGCATCCGCTTTTTCCGGCGGGGATGTTGAGGTGGTGGAGGTGCCCGGAGCGTACAGCTTCGAGGTGCGTTTCGTGGGCACGCTGGGTATTCCGGCCAATATGGCGGGTCTAATCCAGATCTTGGAGGAGATTAAACCGGCACATCTGGATTATAGCTTCGTGTACAGCTACACCTGGTGGGACTCTGTTAAGACGCTTACCTGGAATAGTGCGCATGCCAGAACCTGGAACGAATTAAGAGTATACGAATAGGAGTGTGAGCGATGAAAACAACGGGGAATTTGGGGCTGAAAAAGCCGGATGGTACAGACATTGTAGATATAACCGATTTGAACGGCAATATGGATATTCTGGACACAGCCGTCAAGGCTGTGCAGGATCATGCCGCAGATGCAGTTAAGCATATCACGGCTGCTGAACGCACCGGCTGGAATGCCAAGGCATCCACCGCCGCCGCCACAGCGTCCGCAGCAGGTCTGATGGCTGCAGCGGATAAGGCAAAGCTGGATGGCGTGGCTGCCGGGGCGAATAATTATGTGCATCCCAATCATACCGGGGATGTAACCAGCACGGGGGATGGCGTAACGGCGATTGCTCCAGGGGTAATTGTGAATGCGGACGTTAATGCAACTGCAGCGATTGATGCTACGAAGATCGGGACGGGGATTGTGTCTAATGCGGAGTTCGGGTATTTGGATGGGGTGACCTCGGGGATTCAGGGGCAGTTAAATGGGAAGTCCCCTACTGTGGACTATGTGCGGCAGCCTGCTTATTCAGTAACGGCAGGTACTGGTGCAGCTTATACTGTAAATTTGACCCCTGCACCAGCGAGTTTGCCAGAAGGATTCGGTATTACAATTGTGCCGAATCTAGTGAATACAGCAGGCGCGACACTCAATGTGAACGGTCTTGGAGCTATTCCATTAAAAGATCAAAAAGGTATCGCATACGCCGCCGGGAAGCTGCTTGCAGGCAAACCCTATATGTTCCGCAAGGTAGGAACGGATTTTTTGGCAGATAGCGCGGGTGGCTCCGGTAACGCAGTGGCCGGGGATATTCGCGCGGGAAAAACAGCGGCAACGGATGCGGGTGATGTAACCGGTACGCTGGCGGTGCAAACGGGAGGGACAGTGACGCCGGGAGCTTCGGCTGTTGTGAAGCCTGCAGGAATTTATGATACAGCGATTACTGTTGCCGGTGTTTCGGTTCCAGCTGCATCTGTACTAACTGGAACAACTATCGCGGGTACAGCAGGAATGATGCCGAACAGAGCAAATGACCAAGTGGCAGCAAGAGTTAATTATGAACGAGTAGGGCGCGTGGCGGTTGGTTTCCCCACCGGTGGTTACCTAACGAACAGTGGTTTTGGTGCTGGTATTGCTTCAGTGGCAGTCGAAGATTCCGGGCTTAATCCTGCTTATGTTAGATCCGATGTTTCTATTCTAGGTATGCAGGGATCTATGCCGGTAATCTCCACAGGCGCGGACGTAGCTCTTTCCGTAGGTAAGTGGGGAGACGGAGCGCTTGCTGTATACCCACGAGAAGGATACCGGAAAGGTGGAGCCGGGGCCGGGGAGATCAAGGTTAGCGTTGATCAGCTTAAAAGTGTGAATGCACATTTACAGCCATGGTACATTGCACAAGGTGCTGAGATCTTCGGTGTATATGGAACCGTGGCTCCAGCGCTATCCGGCCGTATTGATATCAGCTTTAGTTCCGGCTGGGTGGCGGGGGATGGCCGTGCTTATTTGATATGTTCGATGCCAGCGGGAACGAAACGGTTTACCTGGTCTGGTTCATCGACAGTTTACTATGACTATGGACGCTTTTCCTTATTTGTGCAGGATGGTTGGACGGGTGCTGAAGTTGGTTGGATAAACATGGAACGGGGAGGAAACCTTTATCTTTACCCAACTGGAATGATGTATGACGCTGCAAAACGAACGCTTACGATATGGAGCGCGTCAACATATAACGGCGGGAATATGATAAGCACTGCGCCCTCAACCTATAACCTCCCCGCTAATTTTAACACTGACGCCCCTTTGAACCTATATTTCAGAGCGGATTGGGCGTATAGTTACAGCCCAACAATGAGTTTGTCCGGAAGCATCACCTATTCTAATTAAGGAGGGAAATACATGTCTTATTTTTGTGCATATGATATAAGGGACGGAGTGGGGTACGTTTATGCTACGTACCACGATACGGAATCCCTGGAAGGTGTGGATGGGGTTACAGTCGATGTGTTGCCTGAGCCTATAGATAACGGGAAAGATCCGGTGCTGAAGGTGAATCTAACGGATGCCCGTCTCTATTATGATTATGAAGAACCGAAGACAGCCGATCCTTACACACCGAAAGTCATAGAGCTGGAACAACGAATAACAAATACCGAATTGGATCTGGCGATGACTCAGCTCGCGCTCACTGAAACTTTCGAAGAATTGCAGGTAACTCGGCAAGAAGCAGCTGACTCCCAATTAGCCCTCACAGAGCTGTACGAGCTTATGCTAGCCGGACAAACTGGCCTGGAGGCAGAACAGACCACTAAAGGAGGTGACGAAGACAATGGCTGAAGTATATGCAAGCTTGATTCGTAAGGGCCTCAAGACGTTAAAGCAGGTACCGGAGATTATCCGCGCCGATGTGTCTAAACTGCTAGAAGAATAGATAACCAGAGGCGCCGACCAAGGCGTTTTTATTTTGCCCCCGGACCCATCCGGGGGCATCAATGACCAACATAGAAGGGAGTGAAGCAATGGACAGCAATGATGTTGCGAATTTGGAGAAGCTGCTGCCTCTGGCGGATAAGTATGGACTAGCCTATATTGTTGCCTTGATTCTGCTGATGATTTTTCTTGTGCTTTTGCGGTCGATTGTGAAGGGGAATCTGGTGCCGCGTGAACTGCTGGAGCGTGCCGAGGAAGACAGGGACAGGCTGCAGAACATCCTCGATAAAGAGAGGTCTGACTTCATGGCACCGACACTTGAAGTACTGCAGCGATTGAAGATTGATCATTCAGCGGGCGACAAGAATTCAGGCAGTATTAATGAAGAAGACAGGAGGGGATAACGTGCTGAGTGAGTGGATCAAACGGTTATCCCCCCTGCACCGGGACAGAGAGCGGAAGCTGACGCAAGCGGGAATGAGAGTATCGCTCTCTATCCGAAGGTACAAGAATGTCTCCAAAGAAATTCAGGAGGAAATCAGGAACAACGGGTTCGCCGAGTTCTTAATCTATGATCGGGGGGCAGAAGATGAGCATCATTGATATTGTGTTATTAATAGCTTATTCCATATCCTTTATCTGTGCGCTGCTGCTGATAGCTGCGCTTTTTTTGTATTTCCGCAAAAGGCTCCGGGCGCGCGTGGTCAGTCTGTTTATGCTGGCAGCATTCTTTTTTCTGGGGGCATACACGGTTAAGATGGCAGTTGCCTTCTGGATCAGATTCAGCACTTCCGGCTCGGACGCTGTGCTGAGCTCACTGCAATCGGAAGCCTGGGCCATCGCCCAGACGGGTACCACATTAGGGCTGGTCATCCTCACCCTGTTAATGTATACCAAACGGCAGGATCTGTTCGTGGTGCTGTCCGGGATCAGGAAAGGGAGGAATCCGCATGCTGACTCTAATTCAGGTTCTAAATAAATCCGCTGCCCGTCTCTCCGGGCTTCATCCCGCAGTACTCGCCGCAGCCACAACGCTGATTGAACGCTGTTATGCTTGCGGTGTTCCCATCCTGATTACTCAAGGACTGCGGACGATCGCCGAACAGGATGCACTCTACGCTCAGGGGCGAACCAAGCCGGGAGCGATTGTCACTAATGCACGCGGCGGATACAGCTATCACAATTATGGACTGGCGGTGGATTTTGCGCTGCTGCTTCCGAATGGTTCAAGTGTTTCCTGGGATATGAACAGGGATGGGGACAGTGACTGTACCGCTGATTGGCTGGAAGTGGTGCAGCAGGCCAAGGCGATCGGATTCGAATGGGGCGGGGACTGGACCAGCTTCAAGGATTACCCGCATTTTCAGCTGAGCTTCGGATTGACGCTGGCTGCACTCCGGACAGGGAAGAAGCCTGCTGCTGCGGCAGTAGAGGCGGTATATGAACGTATCAAGCTTAAGGAGGAACAAACTGTGAAAAGTGAAATTACAGCAGCGGTAAAAGTGAACGGTGTGAAGATTGCAGAAGGAATGATGGTAAATGGCATTACTTATGCTCCCGTTCGCGTTATTGCCGAAGCATTGGGGGCACAGGTCGGCTATAATTCGGCAACAAAAACAGTGGATATCATAAGCAGCGGGCTGAAGGGGGCGGGCTCATGATTAACAGTGAACTGTTTGATAATGTGTTAGCCTTTGCCTCAATTCTGGCCGTAGTAATTTTGGCGTTGGTGCAGCTTATCAAAAATAACACCCGTCTTTCGCGCAACGTTATCCCGTTTGTAGGACTAGGAATTGGACTGCTGGTTGGAGCTGCAGCGTATCCTTTTACTGACCTCGATATTACCCTACGTCTCTGGGCAGGTGGACTTGCCGGATTGTCTGCTACAGGATTATTTGAATTGGCTTTCAACAACCGATGAAGAAACATCATGAAATAAAACGTGACTTCTAATAGACAGCTGGCTCTGCGGAGCCGGCTTTTTTTGTGTTTTGCGTCATATAATATTACATATCTACTACATAAAACAGACAATATAAAATAGGAAGAGATACAAAAATAATTCGGACTTTATAAATAGCCCGATTGGTGTATAATCTTAATTGCTGTATCGCTTTACCGCGCAATAAAGTTGAAGATTTCCGGGCGGTTTTATTGTATGATATGAGGAAAGCTTTCAAATAGACAATGTTAAGAGCATTGATCCGGAAGAGGATGGGGGGAGCAGCATGACCGAACTTACGACTACCGTTAGCAAAAGCAACTCCAACAATCTGCTGCGGCGGGACGTACGGTTCCTGGGGAATATTCTGGGCGAAGTCTTGGTACACCAAGGCGGCAACGAACTGCTGGATATCGTGGAGAAGATCCGTGAAACCAGTAAATCGCTGCGCTCATTGTTTTTGCCTGAACTGCACAATGAATTTAAAGAGCTGATTAGTTCACTGGATCCGGAGAACCGCCATCAGGTGATACGGGCCTTCGCCATTTATTTTCAACTGGTGAATATAGCCGAGCAGAATCACCGCATTCGCCGTAAGCGCGATTATGAACGTTCTGCCGGGGAGACGGTACAGCCGGGATCGATCGAAAGT
Source organism: Paenibacillus borealis (assembly GCF_000758665.1). Taxonomy (NCBI): domain Bacteria; kingdom Bacillati; phylum Bacillota; class Bacilli; order Caryophanales; family Paenibacillaceae; genus Paenibacillus; species Paenibacillus borealis. The sequence continues at coordinate 7,333,794 of NZ_CP009285.1, read as the reverse complement.
GCGATTCAGGAGCTCCGCGAGCGGGATTTCTCTCACGAGGATGTTCATGAGATCATGAACGGCCTGTCTCTGGAACTAGTTATGACCGCCCATCCTACGGAAGCCATGCGCCGTGCGATCCTCGATATTCACAAACGGATCTCCGACGATGTCATGGGGCTGGATAATCCGACTCTGACTTTCCGCGAACGTGAACAGCTCCGTGAGAAGCTGCTGAATGAAGTAATTACCCTGTGGCAGACGGATGAGTTACGTGACCGCAAACCTACTGTGCTTGATGAAGTGCGCAATGGTATGTACTATTTCCATGAGACGATTTTTGAAGTGCTGCCGGATGTATACCAAGAACTTGAGCGATGTCTAAGCAAATATTACCCGGGCCAGAACTGGCATGTGCCAACCTATCTGCGTTTCGGTTCTTGGATTGGCGGAGACCGTGACGGTAACCCTTCGGTGACTGCGGCCGTAACTTTGCAGACGCTGCGTCTGCAGCGCAAGCTGGCTATTCGTGAATATCAGCGGATTATGCGCGAATTGATGCAATACCTGAGCTTTAGTACAAGCATCGTCAATGTGACGCCGGAGCTGCTGGAGTCCATTGAGCAGGACCGTAACATTATCAATCTTAACCGGGTCGATGCCTGGCGCAATGATAATGAACCTTACCGGATTAAGCTCAGCTATATGATCTCTAAGACACAGAATGTTCTGGACGATGAGAAAAAAGGCACGCCTGTGCGCTACGCTTCACCAGAGCAATTTATAGATGATTTGAATGTGATTGACCGCAGCTTGCGGCATCACTATGCCGACTATGTAGCAGACACCTACATTAAGAAGCTGATCCGCCAAGTGGAGCTGTTCGGCTTCCATACGTCCACACTGGACGTCCGCCAGCACAGCCAGGAGCATGAGAATGCAATGACGGAGATTCTGGCCAAGATGAATGTTACGCCGGACTACTCCAAGCTTGAGGAGAAAGAGAAGATTGAGCTGCTCGAGAAGCTGCTGAATGATCCGCGCCCGCTGACATCCCCATACCAGTCTTATAGTGAAGGTACGGAGGAATGCCTTGCGGTATACCGGACGATCTTCCAGGCACAAGAGGAGTACGGCAAGCAGTGTATCACCAGCTATCTGATCAGTATGGCGGAAGCGGCAAGTGATATTCTTGAGGTGATGGTTTTCTCCAAAGAAGTAGGCTTGTTCCGCAAAGATAACGACGGTACAGTTGTTTGTACTTTGCAGGCGGTGCCGCTGTTTGAAACGATCGACGACCTTCACGATGCGCCGCAGATTATGCGTACACTGCTCAGCATGCCGATCTACCGTGACGGGGTTAGAGCAATGAATGATCTGCAGGAGATCATGCTGGGTTATTCGGACAGCAATAAAGACGGCGGTGTGGTTACTGCGAACTGGGAGCTGCGTGTTGCCCTGAAGCAGATTACAGCGACTGCCGATGAATTCGGCATTAGGCTGAAGTTCTTCCACGGACGCGGCGGAGCACTCGGACGCGGCGGTATGCCGCTGAACCGGAGTATTCTGGCCCAGCCGGCTTCCACTATTGGCGGCGGCATCAAGATTACCGAGCAGGGTGAGGTGATCTCTTCCCGGTATTCGATGAAGGGGATTGCTTACCGCAGTCTGGAGCAGGCGACATCCGCTTTGGTTACGGCAGCGATTCACGCCAGATCGCCACAGGCGGATCTGTATGAAGCCAAGTGGGATGAGATTATTGCCCGCATCTCTGAAGTCTCCCTGAACAAATATCAGGATCTGATCTTCCGTGATCCGGATTTCCTGACGTACTTCAAAGAATCAACCCCGCTGCCGGAGGTAGGGGAACTGAATATCGGTTCACGTCCTTCGAAGCGCAAGAACAGTGAACGCTTCGAGGATCTGCGTGCCATCCCTTGGGTATTCGCCTGGACGCAGAGCCGTTATTTGCTGCCTGCATGGTATGCGGCCGGAACAGGACTGCAGAGCTTCTATGAGGATAAAGAAGAAAATCTGAAGATCATGCAGCATATGTATGCCAACTTCTCTTTCTTCACTACTTTGATCGATACCCTGCAGATGGCTATTGCCAAGGCGGATCTTGTAATCGCCAAGGAATACGCCAGTATGGGCAAAAATGAGGAGGCACGTGTGCGGATCTTCGGCCAGATTGAAGCCGAGTTCAAGCTGACCTCCGAGCTGATCCTGAAGATCACTGGCCAGCAGGACATTCTGGATAATGTTCCAGTTATTCAGGAGTCGATCCGCCTGCGCAACCCGTATGTTGACCCGCTCAGCTACCTGCAGGTTCAGCTCCTTGCTGAGCTTCGTGCCCTGCGTGATGCCGAGGGCGATGACGCCGAGCTGCTGCGTGAGGTGCTGCTTACGATCAACGGTATAGCCGCCGGTCTCCGGAATACCGGCTGATGCCCTTGCTCTCCGATCTTGATCTTCAAAGTCGGCGAAGCCGCTTTGCTCTAAAGGGTTTGATCTTTTGATCTTGATCGATCTTTCGATCTTGCTCTTTCGATGATCTTGCTATTGATCTTCAAAGTCGGCGAAGCCGCTTTAAAAGGTTTTGATGCGAAGCTGGCCCAGCCGCTTCAGGAAACCCCGTCCGCCTCTTACCCAGAGGATGGGCGGGGTTTTTGTCTTTCTGAGTGAGGCCGGGGGTCATAGATCCAGCCGAACCCATGCCCCACCCCATTGTTGCCTGAGATATACTTTGGGCAACAAAAAGAGGTTCAGCCTGGCTGATGGAGACGGCGGAGCGGAAATTTGGAACTGGAGGAGCGGCAGCGTTCGCCTTTATTGGCAGATTTCGACCGAAGACTGCGGTTCCAATCAGGAAATCTGCCAATAACAGCGGCCGGAAGTCCAAATGTTTCGCGCAGTCCGCGACTAATCAGCCGCCCAGCCCTCTTTTCCAATAGCAAAAAAGCCCAATATATATAGAAGGTAACAATACAAACCTTGATTTTTGCAAGAACTTGAATTACGATTTAAATGCTTGTACCGTGGATGATCAAGAGCTGATAGACCAAGGGCGGCAAGTCTGGGGGAGTTAACAGGTGGAGAATCTGGAAGGCAGATTGACAAAGCTCGCCTTGAAGGGCGACCAAAGGGCATTTGCCGAGCTTGTAGAACTATATAAAGACAAAATATATCATTTGGCTTATCGTATGCTGAATAACCGCCATGAGGCGGAGGATGTTGTTCAGGAAACTTTTTTGCGCGTGTACCGGAATTTGGACCGTTATGATGATAAACAGAAGTTCTCAACGTGGATCTACCGTATTGGCACGAACCTGTGCATTGACCGTCTGCGCAAGCGGCGCCCGACGTATTCACTGGATGCCGAGATGAATGATCAAGAGGGAATTGACGGGTATTCGATGATTCCGAGCGACAATGTGACACCGGAGACGGAGCTGCTGCTCTCGGAGACACAGAGCCTCATCTATGAAGCCATCGACAGCCTGCCCGTGAAATACAGGTCGGTGATGATACTGCGCTATCTGCAGGATTTATCGCTTCAGGAGATCAGTGATGTGCTGGATATGCCCGTAACGACGATCAAGACCCGTGTGCATCGCGGACGTGAGTTTTTACGTAAGAAATTAGGCCCTAAATTGTAAAAATAGATTATTTTTTATGAAACTCCTGCATGGCAGTGACGTATGTAAGTTAAGCAAGTCTTATGCGTCCTGCTCCTATGTCTTGAAATAATTAAATAAGCACTCATGAAAGGATTGGCTCCTATGGAATGCAAACTGGCCGTCTCTATGATGCACGACTACCTGGATGACGACTTGCCCGAACTGCAGCAGAGGGAATTGAAGGAGCATCTTCTATCCTGTACGGGTTGCCGTGCGAAGTTCAAGGAACTGGAACAGACCGATATGCTGATGTTTTCCCTGATGCACCAGACCCCTGTTGCCTCGGAGGATCTTGTAGGCCGGATTATGAATTCATTACCGAAACCCAAGAAGGAAAGAGCTTTTATCACCTGGATCAAACGACATCCGGCGCTTACTGCAGCCTCTGTGTTTATCTTCGTGATGCTGATGAGTTCTGTAACTTTTTGGAATCAGGATAGACAGCTTGTAGTCAGAGGAACTGACCTTGATCAGGTTGTTATCAAAGGGGATACGGTTATCGTACCCTCCGGCAAAATCATTTCCGGGGATCTGACGGTGGAGAACGGTAAAACTCAAGTATACGGGGAAGTCAACGGCAATGTAACGGTGATCGACGGCTCGCTGTACCAGGCTTCAACCGCCCATATTTCCGGGCAAGTCAAAAGCATAGACCAAGCGGTAAGTTGGCTCTGGTATAAAGTGACGAACATGTTCTCTGAAGTTGCCTACCGATAGCAATTGTTGGTCGCTTATAGCAGAAAACTCATTTGCGCCTCTTTTTCCGGAAAGATGGCGCTTTTTTGTTGCCTGAAAACACCAGTTTTGCAATTTGCTTCAGCCCTAAACTTGCAACCGGAGGCTGAACGTTATAACCTAGATATGATAAAGTGCTAACAGACAATTTACATAAACCCAGCTAATTTTGAAATGACGGGGGTTTTCGGCAATGAGCTATTTTACCGACCTTACATGGAAAGAGTCCATTAAAGATATAATCGATATTCTGATTGTCAGCTACATCATCTACAAGGTACTGAATATGGTGCGCGGTACGCGGGCCGTTCAGCTGCTGAAGGGGATTCTGGTCCTGGTCGTAATCTGGGGGGGCAGTACCCTGCTGGATTTATACACGCTCAAATGGCTGATGAACCAAATGTTTACGTTTGGGGTATTTGCGATCTTTATTATTTTTCAGCCGGAACTGCGCAGGGGGCTGGAACAGCTTGGCCGGGGGAAATTCTTCGGGCGGACTGCGGAGAATGATGAAGAGATCAGTAAATTAATCGGTGAAGTTATTAAAGCGGTGAATTATTTAGCCGTGCGCAAAATCGGGGCGTTAATCGTCTTCGAACGGTCTACGGGACTCAACGAATATACCGAATCCGGTATAGCGATGCGCTCTGAGGTCAGCTCTGAGCTGCTGATTAATATCTTTATACCGAATACACCGCTGCACGACGGGGCGCTGATTATGCAGGGGAGCCAGATTGCTGCGGCTGCCTGTTACCTGCCGTTGTCAGAGAATCCCTTCATCAGCAAAGAGCTTGGCACAAGGCACCGCGCCGCAATCGGCATCAGTGAAGTGGCAGACTCCGTATCTGTAGTCGTCTCCGAGGAGACCGGACAGATCTCTCTGGCCATTAACGGACAAATTGTCCGGGATATCAAGGAAGAGTCGCTGATCTCAAAGCTGCATCAAGAACTGAGTGCAAGCTCACTCCTGAAGGATAAAAGTTCCGCTTTCTGGAAATGGAGGGGGACTAAGAACAATGGATAAATGGATGAAGAATAATAACTTCAACAAAATTCTTGCGCTTGCCCTCAGTATTATTCTCTGGACCATTGTGCATGTAGATACTGCACCGGCGAATCAGACTACGGTTAATACCGAATCGAAGACGATCGAGAATGTCAAAGTGGAGATTGAAGGCTTCGATAGTGACACCTATGTGCTGACGAAGGATGTTGATAGCGTCAGGATGGAGGTAAGGGGCAAGAAGTCCGATCTTACCTACAAGTTCTCCGATGCCTACCGGGTATGGCTGGATCTTAGTGATGTGAAACCCGGCGATAACACGCTTCCCTTAATGTATTCGACGCCGAGCGGTGTAACCTTGGATGATATGGTGCCGAATCAGGTGAATGTGCATATTGAGCTGCGGACGACCAAGTCTTTTCCGGTTACCGTGAATATCACGGGAGAGCCGGCAGCAGGCTATAAAGTGGGGACTCCGGTGGTTGATCCGGTATCCGCAGAGGTAACCCTTCCGGCCAGTGATCTTGGACGAGTTGCTAAGGTGCAGGGGAATATTGAGCTGGATGGCGAGAATGAACCTTTCAGTGAGAAGAAGCTGAAGCTCTATGCCTATGACAGTGAAGGGAACGAGCTGAAGGATGCTGTGATTGAACCTTCAACAGTGGGTGTAGAGCTGCCTATTACGCTTCCGTCCAAAACACTGCCGCTGGATATCAGCTTTACCGGCAGTCTGCCCGGTTCACTGGTCCTGTCCAGGGTTACGCCTGAACAGGATATGGTGACCGTATATGGTAGTACGGAGACGTTGCAGAACCTATCCTCCTATGAGGCGGTGCTTAATCTAAGCTCCATAACTGCTGCCGGTACAGAACAGCTGAAGCTGGAGCTGAAGCCGCCGGAGGGGGCCGGGAAGATCGAACCTGCGGCCATGAATGTATCGGTCTCGACAGCGGAGATCGCCCAGAGGACGATCTCCGCTGTGCCTATTAAGCTGGAAGGTATAGGCAGCGGGCTGACAGCTCTTATAATAGATCCTGTGAGCACTTCCATGGATCTGACGGTATCGGGAGCTCCAACCCTGCTGGATCAGCTGGATCAGGATAATATCAGCGTGGTTGCTGATGTGGGCGGACTTACGGCTGGAATTCATGATATTCCGCTGCAGGTTTCACTTCCCCGGTTCATAACGCTGCAGAATGACAGTCCGCAGCTTACTGTAAAGGTGGAACTGCTGGCTCCAGTTACACCGGAACCTTCAGCGGAAGCTGATAACAGCACCGCTGTTCCTACTACGGAGCCCAGTGCTGAGCCTGCTTCCGGTGAGGAGACGCCCTTAGAGCCTTCTCCTACCCATGCTGGCGAGTCAATAGAGCCCACCCCGACTCCGACACACATTCCTGCTGAGAACGCCCCTACACCGGCAGCAGGCGGGAATAACGCCGGCAGTACGGGTGGAACGTAACTTTTCGATCAGGAACACGTCTATTTATTAGGCATCTCACATACACGGAATAAAGAATCAATCATACTATAATTTATTAAGCTGAAGCAGCGTATTAAAAGGAGAAAAAAGATGGGTAAGTATTTCGGAACAGATGGCGTACGCGGAGTCGCAAACCGTGAGTTAACAGCAGAAATGGCCTACAGCATTGGACGCTGCGGGGGATATGTACTGGCAGGAAATGTGGAAAAGCCTAAAGTCGTAATTGGAATGGATACACGGATTTCCGGTCCGCTCCTGGAATCGGCACTGATTGCCGGCTTGTTGTCCATTGGCGCGGATGTGATCCGTCTGGGTGTGGTATCTACACCTGCTGTTGCTTATATTACAAGATTGCTCAAGGCGGATGCAGGCGTCATGATTTCAGCTTCGCATAATCCGGTTGAGGATAACGGGATTAAGTTTTTTGGCGGAGACGGCTTCAAATTGACAGATGAAACAGAGCTGCGGATTGAAGAGCTGATGGATGCCGAGCAGGATGAGCTGCCGCGTCCGGTTGGGTCGGGTCTCGGTACGCTACGGGTAGATAATGATGCGAAATATCTCTATCTGGAATATCTGAAGACGACGATCGACCAGAACTTCAAGGGCATTAAGGTAGTACTGGATTGCGCGCACGGCGCGGCCTATGAGCTGGCACCACGGCTGTTCAGAGAGCTGGGAGCAGAAGTAATCTCCATCGGTGCAGAGCCGGACGGGCTTAATATTAATGACGGATTCGGTTCAACACATCCGGAGACACTGCGTGCGGAAGTACTGCGGCACGGGGCGGATTTGGGACTTGCTTTTGACGGGGATGCTGACCGCCTGATTGCTATCGATGAGAACGGCGATGAGGTTGACGGCGACTTTATCCTCTGTATCTGCGGGGATGCCATGAACCGTGCGGGTAAGCTGAAAGACGGTACGATTGTATCCACTGTTATGAGCAATATCGGATTCTACAAAGCTACAGAGAAATTATCGCTGAATACAGCGAAGACTGCAGTCGGCGACCGTTATGTCATGGAAGAAATGCGCCGTGGCGGCTATAATCTGGGCGGAGAACAATCCGGTCATGTAATCTTCCTGGACTACAATACGACAGGTGACGGTATTCTGACAGCGATTCAACTGGTCAATACGATGAAGACCTCCGGCAAGAAGCTTAGCACGCTGAAGTCCATGATGACCAAATATCCGCAGGTGCTGGTAAATGTGCGTGTGCAGGACAAAACCAATTACCCGAACAATCCGGCGATTGAAGCCGCAATCATAGAAGTTGAAGGCAAGCTGGGCGACAACGGGCGTGTACTGGTGCGTCCTTCGGGAACCGAGCCGCTGATCCGTGTAATGGCGGAAGGCCCGGATAAGGCCGAGCTTGATCTTTTTGTAGGACAGATTGTTGAAGTGGTTCAGCGCGAGCTGGTGTAATTCTTTACAGTGCTTGAAATGGGCAGCCGGTGGACGGATCAGGACGATTCGTTCACCGGCTGAATGATTATAGTAGGCGCGATTATTGTGAGGACATTTTGAAATGGATGAAAAAGGTTTTCTTTGCCGCATCATTGCCAAAACGATGTAAGGTGCATATAATAGACTAAGTGTCATTCCAGAAGGAAAGCGGGGATAGTAAGGTTGAAGCAATGCAAGCGCCAGAGCTTGATCTTGCGCGGGGGAGAAGGGAAGACCGGAAGCTGCCATTAAGGCAGAACGGCCTGAACGGATCACGGCAGATGTAAGCTGACGAGGTGGAGGTGTTCGAAATGTTCGGCGGGGACCTCCCGGTGATGCACCAGAGCCGTAAATGGAAGCGGAAAATGCGAGGGCGACCTCTCACACAACGCTCCTGTGGGTGCCAATTGAAATGTACAAATCATGGGTATGCGCATATGCAGGAAACGCAGATGGTTCTGCCACGGCAGAGGAGAAGACTGTGCATTTTCATGAATATAATGCAAGTGACAGGTTATTTTGTTGAGCTGTAACGGACAACAACATATTTGCTTTTCTTCAAAACATGCCGCACGGCACGTTTCTTTCCTCATGGCCGCCCTTACTACGAAAAATTGGACGGAGGAAAATATAATGTGTGGTATTGTAGGATATATTGGTAATCAGAATTCGCAGGGGATCTTGGTCGAGGGTTTGAAGAAGCTGGAGTATCGCGGGTATGATTCCGCAGGTATTGCTGTATTCACCAAGGAAGGTCTGCAGGTTGTAAAAGCACAGGGCCGTATGGCGAACCTGGAATCCCGTCTCGAAGCAACTCCGCTGACAGGCAGCGCAGGAATTGGCCACACCCGCTGGGCTACACACGGCAAACCATCCGATGAGAACTCTCATCCGCACACAGATAACACCCACAAATTCTCAGTAGTTCATAACGGGATTGTTGAGAACTATCTGGATCTCAAGGAAGAACTGATTGCCGGAGGAGCTAATTTCTCTTCCGAAACAGATACCGAAGTTATCTCTCATCTGATTGCGCGTGAATACAATGGGGATATCGTGAAGGCTGTGCAAAAAGCGATCACTTACATGCGCGGAGCGTTCGCACTGGGTGTTCTGACTGAATATGAACCGGATAAACTGGTAGCTGTACGTCAAGCCAGCCCGCTGATTATCGGTATTGGAGAAGGCGAAAACTTTATCGGGTCTGATATTCCTGCACTGCTGGAATACACCCGCAACGTATATATTCTGAACGACGGCGAAATGGCTGTATTGACACGGGATGCTGTCGAATTGATGACGATTGAGGGCAACTATATTTCTCGGGAAATGATTACTGTCGATTGGGATGCTGTTACCGCAGAAAAAGGCGGTTATGAGCACTTCATGCTGAAAGAAATCCACGAGCAGCCAAAGGCTTACCGCGATACCATGCGCGGACGCATGAATGCTGCAGGCAACAAAGTCATTCTGCCTGAGCTTAACCTGACAGAAGAACAAATCAAGAACATCCGCAACATTCAGATCGTCGCTTGCGGTACTGCTTATAATGCTGGTCTCGTAGGACGTAACCTGATTGAGTCCCTGGTACGTATTCCGGTAGAGAATGACATTGCTTCCGAATACCGTTACCGTGCGCCAATCGTGACTCCGGAAACACTGGTTATCGTAGTCAGCCAATCCGGTGAAACTGCAGATACACTGGCTGCTCTTCGCGAAGGTCAAGCCAACGGAGCGCATGTTCTGGCGATCACTAACGTAGTAGGCAGCTCCATTGCCCGGGAAGCCAACAGTGTACTTGTAACTCTGGCTGGTCCGGAAATCGCTGTAGCATCAACCAAAGCATACACTTCCCAGCTGATCGCATTCACTTTGCTGGGTCTGTACCTGGCTGAAGTACGCGGCACGCAGTCTGAACCTGAAGTGGCTAAGATTCTCGCAGCTATGCAGTCCCTGCCTGAGCAAGTAGAAGTAATCCTGGCTCAGAAAGAAGCGATCAAAGCCTATGCTGAACAAATCGCTGAGCATAAGCACCTCTTCTTCATCGGCCGCGGCGTAGATTACGCAGTAGCCCAAGAAGGATCGCTGAAGCTGAAGGAGATCTCTTATATTCACTCAGAAGCTTATGCTGCGGGTGAACTGAAGCATGGTACACTGGCGCTGATCGAAGAAGGCGTTCCTGTTATTGCCCTGGCAACCCAGGAATCCGTGCTTGAGAAGACCGTCAGCAACATCAAAGAAGTGAAAGCCCGCGGCGCACATGTCCTGGCGATCACTCATGAAGAGCACAAAGACGATCTGCTCAGATCCGTTGACCAGGTGTTCGTGATTCCTCAGACTCTGCCGCTGCTGACCGCTACTTTGTCCGTAGTTTCGCTGCAGTTGCTGGCCTACTACGCGTCATTGGCTCTGGGTCATGATGTTGATAAGCCAAGAAACTTGGCTAAGAGTGTAACTGTGGAGTAAGGTTTATCAAAATAGTTGGTCCTAGAAGTTGAATAGGCCCATTTAATATTGACATAAAAGTCCCGATGATGTCTTAACTCATCGGGACTTTTTGCGATTGCTTGAGCAATAAAAGCAAACCAGCAGCGTAGTTGTAATATGAAGTGAAATGGGTTGGCGCAGTAAGGTATGTTTCGCGAATAGATTACAGATAGAAATTTTGCAGATTTCGTGAGTAGAGGGAATTTAAAAATAAAAATGTTATAATAAACCAAGTAAAAATCTGGAAGTAAGATTTCTGGATAACTTAGTAAAATAGCTAAAAATTTGAAGTGCAGCAAGACAAATAGGCTTCTATAATTGAAGACTATTTCACTCTGATCTCATACAGGGGGGCTGGATTATTAAAGCAAGCAAAGCCATCCGTCTAAGACGGCTGTTCATCTGTTCAGGTCTTGGATTGTTACTGATTGTTGCCGGGTGCGCACTGAAGACCAAAGAAGAAGCAAAGCCAAAGTCTGTAAGCGTACCTGCGGATGAAATGATCTCCATGCCCTGGAATGAAGGTTGGTCACTCGCGATCAGTATCACCCCGGGCATTCCAGTTGAACTCCGAGGCAGCGATGAAGTTATGTATGAAATTTCTGGCGATACGGGTTACTTATGCGTAAAGTCTGAGGGGAAACTCGAAAGGATGAGCAAGGGAGGGAACAGCAAGAAAGCGGGAGAGCGTTTCTACTGGAACCCATTCTTCGGGGATTCTCAGGTGCAACCCGCAGACATCGGAGCCTCTTGGATCCGCATTGTCCGGAAGCAGGAAGGATATACAACAGGATTGGTTCTGATCAAGATATTGCCATCGCCGATCACGGCAGCAGACGGTGGCGGAGGTGTGACATTCAAGGCCGATATCATTGCAAGCCTGGAATTCCCCCGGCAAGAAGGGGCTTACCAGACCATCTCCGACGAGAATTTGAAGGAGATAGAAGCTGCTTACACAAAATGAAAGTAAACGTCTAGCATGGACCCTGAAAGTTAAATCTAGTGGTATCATAAGCCGTCCTTAAAACATTAAGGGCGGCTTTATGCATTTAGACAAGTAAATGACAGGCTGTCTTTGGTATTAACTAACTGGCAGGATAGCTCAATAATACCGCGAATACTCTACATATGGTGTTATTTACGAAGTACTAGTGGAGGTTATTCATGGAAGTTATGATGAAAGACTCAATCGTTCAGTTGATCCGGGGAGATATAACTAAAACTGAAGCAGATGCGATAGTCAATGCTGCCAACACTAGTCTGATGGGTGGAGGCGGCGTAGACGGTGCTATCCATAGAGCCGGGGGAAAAGCAATATTAGAAGAGTGCATGAAGATCCGCAATCAACAGGGTGGCTGTGCAGTTGGAGAAGCAGTAGTCACAACAGGAGGGAATTTGAGGAGCCGTTTGGTTATCCATACCGTGGGTCCCGTTTGGCATGGCGGAATGAACAATGAGGAACAAAGGCTAAAAGATTGTTACAGGAATTCATTAACACAAGCTGACTTAAACGAAGCTACAAGTATTGCTTTTCCAAATATAAGTACAGGTATATATAAATATCCGAAAAGCTTAGCCTCCTACATAGCCGTAGAGGAAGTGTCTAAGTATTTATTAAATAAGGAAACAAAAATTAAGAAAGTAGTATTTGTATGTTTTGACGAAGAAAATTTAGAATTATACAAGAATGAACTAAAGAAATATTGAAATATGACAAATGCAAAGTAGGCGATATTACTTGGACGATATAAATACGCTAATTCAAAAGTTAGAATGGGACACACCTGTAGAAGAAAAAGAGAATGCAATAAAAAAGCTGCAGTTTGTTAATGATGATGAGCTTCCCTTATTGTTGCAACCTCTCACGAAAGGGCATTGGGATGGAGCCGCTGAAGTAATTATAAATTTAGGATATCCCCGTGTGGAAAGTATATTGCCGGGATTACTTATTTGGATTCAGGATTTGAATTGGCCGGGTGCGCATCAGATTTCTGATTTGTTAAGAGAAATTGGCGATCCGCTAATTCCATATATAAAAGATGCATTTATACAATATAGTGACGATCAAGAATGGATCGGGTGGATATTTGAACTTATAGTGGATCAATGGAATACGAAACAGATCACTCAAATTCAGAATGAATTAATTCAACTTTCTAAAGGAAGAGCCAATGATTTGAAGGCCTTGCGAACATTATTGGTTCATCGAATATGCCCGAAAGAAGCAATTAAACTTATAATACAGGAAAAGAAGAAGAAAATAAGCTTAGAGATTCTTGAACTTGAGCAATCAAATCCCGGAATGGATTGTGAAGAGCTTCAAAGGGAATTTAGTGAAGTGATCTTTAAGCCTGAATGTTCCAGAGTTTATTATAAGCAAAACGAGGGGAGATTTTCATTATGTAATCATAAATCTAACTTACAGCATTATTTAAGTGGAATTGAGGATTTAGCCCGTGAAGTGTCAGATTTCGTCTAGCACAATATATTATCACCTACTTATTCAGAATTCACTAAAAAATAAAGCAAATGGCTCCGCCCTTATTATCAGAGGGCGGAGCCATTTGTGATTTTTTTAATCAGCAATAATACACTTTCTCCACTTTATATAAAGTATCCTCGATGACCGGACAGAGACTGGCATCTGCTTTGTAGAATTTAACCCGGAAGTACAGGCTTTTCAGGAAATTCTTAATATTATTTTTTTGCCTGAAGGAAGGCAGGAATCCGGGACTTTTCTCTACATCACCGAAACGTTGAATCCATTGCGCTACATCAGTCTGACTGAGCAGTTTTCTGTTAAAAACACTGATTACGGGTCTGACCATCCGCTCATCCTCACCATCGGAGTAAACCCGTTCGGTTATGGTCATCTTGTCGTAAACCAGATCGAGGATGGTGAAGAGGTCAGCTTGATCCAGTTCGGAACATTGGGCTAAATCGTCTAATGCATCTGCCCCATGAGCTATGGCATGAGCCCAGCCCTTATCTTCGTCATACCCGCGGTAATCCCGCTCTTCTTGTACACTGTAGAATACCTTCTCTTTGATCTGGTGAACTTGCTCTCTTGAGAGGAAGGGGGATTCCCTATGCCTCATGATGAGAAGCGGGATGACCAGCATAGAGAAAGACCGGGTGAACACAGAGTCTGTGTTAGCTTCACCAAGCTTATAATGCAAATAGTCGGTGCCCAATAGGGCGGGCAAAAGTTGCTCCAGCTCGTCTTCGGAAAGCGAGTTACCGGGAATCCAATGGGATAAGGTTGTATAGATTAGATCATCACGCAGCTCGGCATCCAGGGAGCCGATGTTATGTATCATTTCTTGTACCAGCTGGAAGGGTTCCGCAGGTGTCTGGTAGTCATTTTCTTTGATTAGGATCAACTGTTCTTTTAAATTCATTGTATACGCTCCTACTGGGTATTTTCCGGACTCTTCTCTTACTATAAGATACAGGCTCGATTGGATACAACTTCATAATATCTTAATGCAATCTTAATGTCTTTGAGGAATCCTTAACGCTATATTAATGCCGGAAATGATAGGCTGAACTTGGAAGTAAATGATTGTTTACTCCGCAGAATTCGAACAGTTCCTTGCCTCTATAATCACGGAATCTTCTTCTGTGGTCTTTTTGTTGTGTCTGAGTGAGGGTACAGAGGCTGCACTATCAAGAATTTTACAAAATAACAAGCGAGTGGTGAAACCCGTGATCTCATTTTTAAAACGATTTCTGATCGGCAGGCCCTTAAAGTCTACTGAATTAGGGGAGCAAAAGTTAAATAAAAAGAAAGCGCTGGCCATACTGTCTTCAGATGCCTTGTCTTCCGTTGCGTACGGGCCGGAACAAATCTTAATTGTTCTCGTTACGATTGGAGCCGCTGCCTTCTGGTATTCCATTCCGATTGCGATTGGCGTATTGGTATTGTTGACCGCACTCATTTTGTCCTACCGGCAGATTATTTTTGCTTACTCCCATGGTGGCGGAGCCTATGTGGTATCCAAGGAAAACCTGGGGAAGTACCCCGGATTGATTGCCGGCGGTTCGCTGTTGGTCGACTATATTTTGACGGTGGCTGTAAGTATATCGGCCGGTGCAGATGCGATCACCTCAGCTTTTCCGAGCCTGCATGAGCATAAAGTGGTTATCGCTATTGTCTTCGTGATCCTGATTACAATTCTGAACTTAAGAGGGGTAACAGAATCCGCTTCTGTACTCGCTTATCCGGTTTATTTATTCGTGCTGGCTTTATTCATTCTGATTGGTACAGGCCTGTATAACATCTTAACCGGTAACGTTCCGGCAGAGCTGCATACCTCTCTTGGCACACCGGTAGCCGGGATCAGTCTATTCCTGCTGCTGCGCGCATTTTCTTCCGGAAGCTCTGCGTTAACGGGGGTTGAAGCGATATCCAATGCCATTCCGAATTTCAAAAGTCCAGAGGCTTCTAACGCCGCCAAAACCTTAATAGCCATGGGGGCCTTACTTGCTGTTATGTTCTCTGGAATTGTCGTTCTGGCCTATTATTATGGTATAGCTCCCCGTGCTGATGTGACGGTCGTGTCGCAAATTGCCGAGCAAACCTTCGGCCGGAATGCGATGTATTTCTTTATCCAGGGAACGACTGCATTAATACTGAT
Source organism: Paenibacillus borealis (assembly GCF_000758665.1). Lineage (NCBI taxonomy): Bacteria > Bacillati > Bacillota > Bacilli > Caryophanales > Paenibacillaceae > Paenibacillus > Paenibacillus borealis. The sequence continues at coordinate 7,318,335 of NZ_CP009285.1, read as the reverse complement.
TCTGGCCGCCAACACCGGGTATTCCGCATTCCCTTTACTGGCCGTGAATCTTGCCAAGGATAAGTTTATTCCACGGATGTTTACCATGCGGGGGGACAGACTGGGTTATTCTAACGGTATCATCATCCTGGGTGTTCTTTCTATGGTCCTGATCTATGTATTTGAGGGGAAGACAGAGCAGCTGATCCCTTTATATGCAGTAGGTGTGTTCATTCCCTTTACGCTGTCACAGACAGGGATGATGGTTAAGTGGCTCCGGGAAAAGCCGGCGGGCTGGATGCAAAAGTTCATCATCAACACAGTTGGTGCTCTAATCAGCTTCATTGTTACGATGATGTTCTTCTTGACCAAGTTCACTCAGGTCTGGCCTGTATTTGTATTTCTGCCGATTCTCCTCCTGGTGTTCCACCGGATTCATAAGCATTACGAGGCAGTCGCTGACCAGCTCAGGATAACCACCTGTGAGGAAACGATTAAGATTGAAGGCAATGTTATCATCGTGCCGGTTGCCGGAATCACTCATGTGGTGATGAACTCCCTGGAATATGCCAAATCGCTGAATCCGCAGCAGATTATTGCCGTGTATGTACCTTTCGAAAGAGAAGAGGAAGCCATATTCGAGGAGAAATGGAGAAAGTGGCAGCCGGATATAAGATTAGTGACCTTGTATACTCCGTATAGAAGTATTGTACAACCACTGACCAAATTCATTGATACGATCAATTGGAAGGCCGCAGAGTTGAACCATAGGGTAACGGTGATCATTCCGCAGTTCATTCCGAAGAAAGGCTGGCATAACATCCTTCATAACCAATCGAGTCTGCTGATACGTGCCCGGTTACTGTTCCGCAGCGATGTTATTGTCACTACTGTGCCTTATCATTTGAAGAAGTGATCGGTCTCATTCATTATGCCGGTATCCATAAAAAAAGCCTGCACCCCATACAGGGCGTGCAGGCTTCTTGCTATTATCCAGAGCCGCTAAGCTTAAGCGGCCTGCCTAGACGGCAATGCGCGGCGGACAAGCTTCGCCAGCTCCATCACGATGACCGAGCCAAGGGCAAGGCCTGTGGCTGTCAGCCAGTGGTCCATCCCGAAGGAAGCGGGGATGGAGAAAATGTCTCTGACGCCGGGCAGGACAGCAATGCCGTAGAAGGCAAAGCAGACCAGGACGGCTCCGATTACATATTTGTTGCTGAAGAAGCCGGCTTCCACAGAGGTCTGGCTGTTGGAACGGGCCGCGAACGTCTGGAGGGTACGCGCCAGAATCAGCGTTGTGAAGGCCATCGCAATGCCCATTTCATCGGAATGCTGCAGCCCGATATACTGGGAGACGATCACGGCAATCCCGATCAGCAGACCGCGGGTGATGACAGCCTGCATCATGCCTCCGGCGAAGATGCCTTCGCCAATGTCCCGCGGCTTGCGGCTCATCACATCCGGCTCGGCTTTCTCCATGCCCAGGGCAATGGCCGGCAGGGAATCGTTCGCCAGGTTAATGAACAGCAGCTGGATGGCGGTGAACGGGTTGATCCAGTCGAAGATCAGTGCGAACAGGATGGCAATGATTGCCCCAAGATTGCCGGCGAACAGATAGGCAATGGCTTTCTTGATGTTGTCGAACACCGTCCGGCCGACAGCGACTGCATTGACGATGGATACGAAGTTATCGTCGGTCAGGATCATGGCTGCGGAATCCTTGGCTACATCAGTTCCGCTGCCCATGGCTACACCGATATCGGCCTGCTTCAGGGCCGGGGCATCATTGACGCCATCGCCGGTCATGGCGGTGATTTTGCCTTTGCGCTGCCAGGCACGGACAATTCTGATTTTATTCTCCGGAGAGACTCGGGCATAGACGCCAATCTGCTCCAGCCTGCTGTCCAGCTCCTCCTCGGACATGGCATCCAGCTCCTGGCCGGTGACTGCGATCTCATGCTCAGCCATCAGTCCGATATCGCGGCCGATAGCCTGCGCCGTGGTCTTATGGTCCCCGGTAATCATAATTGTGCGGATACCCGCTTTGTTGGATTCGGCAATGGAGCCATATACCGCCTCGCGCGGCGGGTCAATCATCGCTGAGAGGCCAACCAGCACCAGGTTCTGTTCATCTTCAAGGCCTACTTCGGTGACGGTATTCGGCACGGTCTTATAGGCATAAGCAAGCACCCGCAAGGCTCTGCTGGAGAACTGCTCGTTAGCTTCGGTGAAGCGTTCCAGAACCTCCGGTGTCAGCGGGACCTCCTGGCCGCTCAGCAGCACGTGGGTACATCTGCTGAACAGGACATCCGGGCCGCCCTTGGTGAGCATGGCTTTCTGGCCGTCGAAGGTATGGAGCGTCGTCATCAGCTTGCGTTCTGAGTCAAACGGCAGCTCGGCTTCGCGCGGGAAGTTATCGCGGATCTCGCGGTAATCCCTATTCTTGCTGTTACTGAAAGCAATCAGCGCAACCTCTGTAGGGTCACCCAGCTCTTTACCTTCCTCGTTGATGTTGGAATCGTTGCAGAGTACGGCGATATGCAGCAGTCGGCGGGCTTCTTCCGACCATTCATCGGCCTGCAGGCTGAACTGCTCCTGCGATCCTTCCGGCAGGAAGTAGTCAACAACTGTCATTTTATTCTGTGTCAGCGTACCGGTCTTATCCGTACAGATTACACTGGTTGATCCCAGAGCTTCAACAGCGGGCAGCTTGCGGATAATAGCGTTCTGCCGGGCCATCTTGTTGGTACCTACGGAGAGCACGATGGTTACGATCGAGGACAACGCCTCAGGGATTGCGGCGACGGCTACAGCCACGGCGAACATCAGGGCATTCAGAATCGCTTCGGTCGTGTCGACCGTATCGTTCGAGAGCCAGACGCGTGCAGCCTGGATGGAGAATATGAGGATGGATAAGCCCAGAACGGCGAGACCTAGCTTCTTGCCGAAGCTCTCCAGCTTGCGCTGAAGCGGGGTCTGCTTCGCTTCTGCACTCTCGATCAGACCGGCAATCTTCCCAAGCTCGGTGCCGAGTGCAGTCCCTGTAATGACCAGCGTTCCCCGGCCATAGACAACGAGCGAGCCGCTGAAAGCCATATTGCGCCGGTCTCCTAGCGGAGCCTCATGATCAATTGGCTGAATATGCTTCTCCACGGCTTCGGATTCTCCGGTCAGCATTCCTTCGTCAATTCTCAGGCTCCCGGAATCAATAATCCGTCCGTCCGCAGGTACGTAATCGCCAGCCTCCAGGAAGACGATATCGCCGCGGACAAGTTCCCTCGCCGGAATCGACAGCAAGGCTCCGTCCCGGATGACCTTGGCTTCAGGCGCGGACATTTTGCGCAGTGCGTCAAGTGAGCTCTCGGCCTTACGGGTCTGAACCACGCTGATCACAGCATTGAGAATCAGTACTACAAAGATGATGACGGATTCCATCACATGTCCCATCACAATTTGAACAGTGGCTGCTATGAGCAGCACAATGACCATCGGATCTTTGAAATTCTCCAGAAACAGCTTCCAGAGCGGGTCTTTCTGTTTGCCTTTTAACTCATTGTAGCCTTCCTTGGTGAGCCGGTTGTCAACTTCAGCAGATGTAAGCCCATTGGCTGAGCTCTGCACTTCTTCCAGGGTGTCTGTCACACTGCGGCGGTAATACTCCATCAGGTACAAGCTCCTCTCCAGTTTTTCATTCTCTGTATGGTCCAAATCTACGTTAGAAAATATGACAAGTTTCAACATTTCCCGTTCAGCCTGTTAAAAACATATACCCAGATGGACGATATTCGTATAAAATAATATGAAAATCTCTTCTGAAAGTGAGCTGAGAACTAATGCTGCGGTCTCCTCTATTCGAGAATGATGTACCTGTAGTTCTTCTTCCTTAACGGCAGAAAACTACAACTCCGTTAAGGACAAGGAATGTCTGGAACAACGGAGGGTACACAAATGAAAAACACTTTATTAGGTTCTTTGTATTTATCGCTCGCTGCCAGCATCTGGGGCGGGATGTATGTTGTTGTCAAACATGTGGTGGACGTTGTACCGCCGCTTGAATTAGTATGGATCCGCTATGTGATAGCGGTTATTGCCTTGCTGCTTATTGGTATTATTACCAGACAATCGTGGCGTATTGAGAAACGCGATATCCTGCTCATAGTCCTGATTGGCGTGATTGGAAATACCATTTCGATCGTAACCCAAGAGATAGGCACGATGCTCTCTACAGCACAAATGGGTGCGATTATTACTGGGGCGACACCGGCATTTATGGTGCTGTTTGCGCGGATTCTTTTGAACGAGAAGATAACCTTTAAAAAGGCCTTTTCCGTGATTTTAGCAACGCTCGGTGTCGGTATTATTGTCGGAAATGCGGGCATTGATCCATCGCTTCAGCTCGGCGGGATATCCCTGCTCGTTGCGGCGCTTACCTGGGCGCTTATGTCAGTGCTTATTAAACGGGTGCCGGGGCACTATTCGCAGATTGTGGTAACGTTCTATGCTGCCCTGGTAGCCGTTGTCTTACTCACTCCTGTTACGATTAGCCGTTTGCCTGAGCTGGATGTTAGCGCGATGATGCATCCGTCAATTTGGGGCGGTCTTGTATACCTGGGGGTAATCTCTACAGCCTGCGGTTTTCTGCTGTGGAATCGTGGACTGCAAATGCTAAATGCTTCAAGCGGGGGATTGTTTTTCTTCCTGCAGCCGGTAGTGGGCACTTTTCTGGGATGGTTATTACTCGGGGAGCAGATTGGCTTGTCCTTTTGGGCAGGGACTGCTCTGATTTTTATAGGGGTTCTGTTGATTATTAAGCAAAAGTGAATGTGAAGCATTGGGTCGTTCTCAGCTGAGGACGGCCTGATTTTCGTTCTGCAGAGAGGATAGACCGGGGTTACTCACGAATACAGAGGAATGGGAAGAACATAAGCGTGAAGAAAGGACCGGAGGATCTGACAATGATTACAGAGCTTAATAAACAGGACTTTTATAAGATACGGCATCTCACAGATCCATGTAAAAATATTGAGGCCAGGGCTATAGTTAATGGGATGAACCCGGGCAGGGTCTACGCAGATCATCCGGCAGAACCGACAGCAGCGTTAATCTGGATTCAAGGGCAGCAGGGGTATCAGGTTGTTGGGGATGCGCGGAGTGCAGTGTTTGCAGAGAAACTGGGCGAATACATGAGAACCCGTATAGAACCGGAGCTACAGAAACAAGGGATCAATGGGGTCGAGATCGGCGCCGAGATGGATACCTGGGATGAAACGCTAAGTGCCATCTTCGGGGACCGCTATATTTCGGCGGATAATCAGCATGTGTTCTGTTTAGGGGAGCAGGCGGGAGCGATAGAATTTCACGCTGATGCTGTAACGATCCGGCCAATCGACAGGGAGCTGCTTACGTCAAGTCGATTAGGGAACCATTCCTTTGTAGAGGAGAAAATACTGCATTACTGGGAGTCGGCAGACGTGTTCCTTCAGCAGGGGCTAGGGTATTATGCCGAGCATAGTAATCATGCCGTGAGTTTGTGTTTCTCGGCATTTGTTGCAGAAGAGACGCATGCGATTGATATCGAAACCCTGGAAGGGTACAGAAAAAATAACTATGGTACCATAGTGGCTGCCGCACTGATACAAGAATTTAGACGAAAGGGAATCCGGCCTTACTGGGACTGCACTCCTGAGAACACCGGCTCTATTCGCATCGCCCAAGCAATCGGGATGAAGCCGGATTTTGACTATCGGATATTCTGGTATAGGTTCTCGTGAGGGCAATTATGCTGATGTTGTACGTTGTACAACTTTGATTCCTCGATACCTGTGTGCGCGGGAGAATTGTTGTACGAAATACAGGAATTGTCCCGTTAGGGCGCTTGGAGCAGGAAGAATATTGCCTTTTGTACAACAATTTTGGATTTGGGCCGATATATTGAGGGAAATGTTGTATTATGTGCAGGATTTCCGAATAAATACCGGATCTCTGCCAGCAAAAGCGGATGAATTCGAGGAGAGGATCATAGCATGGCGTTCTGCATTGAATTTGAGCTGATTGAGATTGAGAATACGATTGCCAGATACCGGTATGGTGATTGCTTGAGAGAGCTGAATGGTATGTTTGAAACGGATTTATACAGATTTACAAGTGGAGAATTACCCGGTGACACCTCGATGGCAGACGTAGTGGTGTTATTAAATAATCATCAGAGTCAATGGAGTGCTATCAAGGCATTCACTAAAATATACCGGCACTTTCAGGAGCATGGAGAATATCCGGCTAAAGGCGGGTACTACGCGTAGCATACCTTCCAAAAATTTTCGGAATGAAATTTCATAGACCCTAGAGACGCTAAGGCAAAGTGCCCTGGCGTCTTTTTTATACCTCCTTTGGAGCAGGAACCAAAAATAGTGGTATTTTTCCCAATGAGGGGTTCCTTATGTCTGATAGAGTCTGGAACTATAATATGAATGCGGTTACATAAAACCGAGGCATGAATATAAAAGGGGAGGCAAAGTATGAAAAGTATGAAGCGTGTTCTAGCTGGGATCTCTACACTGGTCTTGATGTCATCTGCTCTGGCAGCGTGTGGAGGCAACAATAATTCAAGCTCATCCGGCGCAAACGCCACAACAGCTCCGGCAGCCACAACGGCCGCAGCGGCTACAACTGCTCCAGCAGCAGGATCCGGCGAGAAAGTCACTATTAATCTCTGGAGCTTCACGGACGAGATTCCGAACATGACTAAAAAGTATATCGAAACCCATCCAGATGCGAATGTAGAGTTCAAAACTACGATTGTCGCAACTACAGATGGAGCCTATCAGCCGGCTCTTGACCAGGCGCTGGCCGCTGGCGGAAAAGATGCACCGGATGTGTTTGCAGCTGAAGCGGCGTTCGTACTCAAATATACACAAGGCGATGCATCCACTTTTGCCGCCAACTATGCTGACCTGGGTCTTGATGACCAAATGGTTAAGGACGCAGGGATCGCTCAATATTCAGTTGATATCGGCAGCAAAGACGGACAATTGAAAGGTCTCGGCTATCAGGCAACAGGTGGAGCCTTTATCTATCGCCGCTCGATTGCCAAGGATGTATTTGGAACAGATGACCCGGCTGCAATCAAGGCTGAAATTGGTCCGGGCTGGGATAAATTCTTCGAAGCGGCTGCGAAGCTGAAGGCCAAAGGATACGGCGCAGTTTCTGGTGACGGCGATATATGGCACGCGATCGAAAACAGTTCCGAGAAGGGTTGGATTGTTGACGGCAAGCTTCATATCGATCCTAAGCGCGAAGAGTTCCTGGATCTCTCCAAGAAGCTGAAAGACAATGGATACCACAATGATACGACAGATTGGACAGAAGCCTGGTTCGCCGATATGTCCGGCACTGGCGCTCAACCGGTCTTCGGGTTCTTCGGTCCTGCTTGGCTCGTTAACTATACTCTAAGCGACAATGTAAAGGATACAAGTGGTGACTGGGCAGTAACCGAGCCGCCAACAGGCTTCTTCTGGGGAGGCACATGGCTGCTCGCCAACAAAGACGTAACCAAGGACGATGCCAAGAAACAGGCTGTTGCAGACTTCATCAAATGGGTAACACTCGATACCTCCGAAACAGGTCTCCAGTATTACTGGGCTAACGGAACGATGAAAGAAGGCGAGCAAGGCACGAAGGACAGTGTTGCTTCCTCCGTTGTAATGGATAAGTCTAACGGGGAACTACCTTTGCTTGGCGGACAGAACATGTTCGACGTCTTTGTTCCGGCCAATGCCAACGCTTCAGGTAAGAACTTGACCCAGTTCGACGAAACGATCAACAAGCTCTGGCGTGATCAGGTACGCGAATATACTGCGGGCAACAAAGACCGTGCCAAAGCAATCGAAACCTTCAAGCAGCAAGTCAAAGATCAACTTAATATCGATAGCGAATAAGAAGCAATCGAAGGGGCGGGGGAGTCATCCCGCCCCTTCATATCAACTAAAGGGGTGAGAGCATGCGCCGCAAAGGTGTGAACTACTCTAGATTCGGCTATATCTTTACATTTCCGTTTGTTTTGGCATTTCTGATTTTCTCGCTGTATCCCATTTTATATACCGCATTCATCGGTTTTACCGATTTACAGGGATTAATACCAAAACCACTACATATTTTGGATAATCCTTTTCAGAATTTCAAAGATCTCCTCTTTGATAACCCCTCCTTCAGAAAATCTCTAATTAACACGGGGCTGCTCTGGATTGTGAACTTCGTTCCTCAGATCGTTCTTGCGCTCTTGCTCACGGCTTGGTTCACGAACCAGCGTCTGAAAATAAAGGGGCAGGGTATTTTCAAGGTTCTGCTCTATATGCCTAATATTATTACTGCAGGTACAATTGCCGTGCTTTTCAGCACTCTATTTGCCTATCCGATGAGTCCGGTAAACAGTTTCTTTGAAATGATGGGATGGTCCGACGCTCCGATCAACTTCCTTCAGGATAAGACGATAGCGCGGGGCATTGTGGCGTTCATCCAGTTCTGGATGTGGTACGGCAACACCATGATCATACTGATCGCAGGCGTTATGGGGATTAATCCTGCGCTCTTCGAATCTGCGGCGATTGACGGCGCCAACGGAATTCAAACCTTCTTCCGTATCACGCTGCCAAGTTTACGTACGATTCTGCTATTCACACTGATTACATCGATGGTCGGCGGTTTGACCATGTTTGATATTCCGCAGCTCTTCCTTGCGGGCGGACCGGATGACTCTACGCTTACCACGTCCATGTTTATTTATGGGCAAGCCTTTAAGGGAAGCTACTTGTACAACCGTGCTGCAGCGGCGAGCATGATCATGTTCGTGATTTCAGCAGTACTGTCTGCATTTGTGTTCTATTTGATGCGTGACCGCGACGCGGCGAAACTTAAAAAAATCGAAAAAATGCACCGGAAATCCGCCAAGAGCAACCAGGGAGGCGTAACACATGGACAATAATCAAAAAGGCGGAACCGTCACCCGGAAGATAAACAAGACGATTGTCTATATCGTCTGCATCTGTCTGGCGGTGCTCAGTATCCTCCCGTTTTGGATCATGTTTGTAAACGCCACCCGCTCTACAACGGAAATTCAAAGCGGCCTCTCGCTGATTCCTTCGACGCATATGATGAGCAACCTGCGGGTACTGCTCGAAAAGAGCTTCGATCCGATTCAAGGGTTCATGAATTCATTTATTATCTCAGCTTCAGCAACTCTCTTAACAGTCTATTTCTCGTCCCTGGCGGCATATGGGCTGGTAACCTATAGCTGGAAGCTGCGCGGGGCGTTCTTTACCTTTATCCTGTGCGTGATGATGATTCCTGCCCAGGCCAGTGCGATCGGATTCTATCAGTTCATGTATAAAATACATTGGACCAACAGCTTTCTTCCGCTGATTCTGCCTGCGATTGCCGCACCGGCGGTGGTGTTCTTTATGCGCCAATACCTGCTCGCAACGCTGTCGATTGAGATCGTGGAAGCAGCGCGTGTAGACGGGTCCGGTGAATTCAAAACCTTTAACCGGATTATCCTGCCGCTCATGGTACCGGCAGTGGCAACACAGGCGATCTTTGCCTTCGTGGGCAACTGGAACAACCTGTTCATGCCGATGATTCTGCTTACACAGAAAGAGAAATATACGATGCCGATCATGGTCAGCCTGCTGCGCGGGGATATCTACAAGACGGAGTTCGGCTCGATCTATATGGGGCTGGCACTGACGGCTTTACCGCTGTTCGTGGTCTACTTCCTGTTATCCCGGTATATTATTGCGGGTGTGGCACTGGGCGGCGTTAAGGAGTAATTCTGTTCAGGTTCATTTAAAGGCCAAGTCTGTTGATTAGCTAAATTATAGTTATGGTAACGACAGAATGAGCGGTTTCCCTATTACATTTTTTGGCTAATCAACAGGCGTACTCCTGATAATGGATAACATTATCGGGAGTTTTTTATTATTAATGTGTATAATAAACGTTACTTATTCATAAGGATGAAGTTTCATAGATGTCTGAATACCAGGGAGCGGTGGCTAAATGATGAGAATACAAGATGAATATGCGGTGACAACGCTGTCTGGTGCGGCTGAGGGTTCGCTTGATGCAGAAACAGCCAGGCTGGCACGTCTGATATCGTCCCATACTCCTCATGATGGAACTTTTATCCAGCGTATACCCGGTCTGTATATCAGCCGCTATTCACGGATAGATACGGATACTGTCAAAACCTTCTACTCCACCTCTCTGATCATCGTGGCCCAGGGGGCAAAGAATATTACGATCGGGCAGGAGGTTTATCATTTCAACAAGCTGCGGATGATCCTGCTGCCTGTCGCCCTGCCGGTAGCGATGCAGCTCACGGAAGCCAGTTCAGCTGAGCCTTATCTTGCCGTGAGGCTGGAGCTTGATCCGCAGAGGATCAGTGAATGGGTCCTGAAGCTGTACCCCCAGGGCCTGCCTCCCGTACGCCAGATGAGCACAGGTTATATTGCTGATGCCAATCTGAGTCTTGTTAATGCAGTAACGAGACTGGTGGAGTGCCTGCAGCAGCCCGCTGATGCGGAACTTCTGGCTCCGCTTGTGCTGGATGAAATTCTGCTGCGGGTCCTGCGCAGCCCGATTGGTGCCCAGGTTGTTGAAATGGGCTTTGCCGAGTCAGATGTACAGCGGGTCGCGAAGGGGATCGCCTGGCTGCGTGAACACTTCTCCGAGCAGATGAAGGTTGCTGAGCTGGCAGAACTCGTACATATGAGCGCATCCGCCTTTCATGTGCATTTCAAGTCCGTCACCTCCATGAGTCCGCTGCAGTATCAAAAGGCGCTGCGCCTTCACGAAGCCAGACGTCTGATGTTAACCGGCCCCATGGATGCGACCACGGCCTGCCGGCTTGTCGGCTATGTGAGCGATTCCCAGTTCAGCCGGGATTACCGCCGCTTCTTCGGAAGTCCGCCAAGCAGAGACATTGCCAGATTACGTCAGCAGCCTACAAGATCGGAATGAGCTAATCTTTAGGAAACCCGCAGCCCTATGGCTTGCGGGTTTTTGGGCGGTCACGGGCCGGGTTATCGTTTCTTGTAGGATCGGGCAAAAAGGGAAAGGGAACAGGCAAAGGTTCCGGTGAACCGAAGACTATAATGAGTATAACCTTGGAACAGCGGTGCAATGGATAGCCCAAGGTGAGTCAGGAATTCTATTACTCATTAGTTATTAGGAGGAATTATTTATGCGTGTTTTTGTTACGGGTGCAACTGGTTTCGTCGGCTCTGCCATTGTACGTGAACTGATAGATGCGGGACATGAGGTACTGGGCCTCGCCCGTTCGGATGAGGCCGCAGCAACGCTCACTGCTGCCGGGGCCGCTGTACACCGCGGCTCTTTGGATGATCTGGACAGCCTGCGGCGGGGTGCAGCTGCAGCGGATGGCGTGATCCACGCTGCCTTCATTCACAACTACGCCGATCTTACGGCAGCAGGCGTGACAGACAAGCTTGCGGTCGAGGCGATGGGTGCCGAGCTAGCGCATTCGGGCCGGCCGTTAGTCGTAACCTCCGTGATCGGGCATCTCACACCCGGCCAGCTGGGTACTGAAGCATCTGTGCCCAATTCCAGCTCCCCCGGGAAGCATCGCGCGGCTACGGAGGAAGCGGCGCTTGCGCTGGCTTCGCAGGGCGTACGCGTATCAGTGGTGCGGCTTCCGCTGTCCGTTCATGGCGATGGCGATACCGGTTTTGTTCCGGGGCTGATCCAGATCGCCCGCACCAAGGGCGTCTCGGCATATGTGGGAGATGGCGCGAACCGCTGGCCCGCTGTGCACCGGCTTGATGCAGCACAGCTCTACCGGCTGGCGCTGGAGGCGGCTCCAGCCGGAACCACGCTGCATGCGATCAGCGATGAGGGCGTTCCGATTCGTGATATGGCTGGCGTAATCGGCCGCCGGCTTGGACTTCCGGTGGTCAGTGTTCCTCCCGAAGAGGCAGCGGAGCATTTCGGCTGGCTGACGCATTTTGTGTCAATGGATATCCCGGCTTCGGGCACCTGGACTCAAGAGCAGCTTGGCTGGCGTCCTGTGCATCCTGCGCTCCTTCCTGATCTTGACCGGGAGCAGTATTTCACACGGAGGTAGAGATGAATTACAAGATAAGACCTGCGAACGGCAGTGATTTGAATAGTTTATTGAGGATCAGAAATCACGAGGGCCTGTTTCTGGGGTATCTGGAACAACATAACCAAGGGGATGTATGCTTAATAGTAGCTGAGAACAACGAAACGATCATTGGCTTGAGGTTCTGAAGTTAAGCGGGAGTCCGGGCCCTAAATTAAGTGACCTCTATGTACAAGAGGCCTTCCGTGGGAACGAAACAACCTATACGAGAATTGATCTGAAAAAAATGCTGAATTAAATTTCAGTAGAGTTTCAAAGAGGCTGCCGAGGGCAGCCTTTTTGTATTGAAAGCTGCTTCTATTGATGCAGCTGATCGGAGCCTGTTGTACAATTGGAGAGGATTATGTGAAGTTCCTTTTATTTAGCTAATAGGGAGGAAGAATGGATGAAGATCGGTTTGTTAATTATTGACGTGCAAGAGGTTCATTTGAGCAAGGTGGAGCAGAAGGCAATAGATCAAGCCTGCGAGTTCATTAATTATGTCTCGGAGCTGCTGCGCTCCAAAGATCATACTGTGATTCATATCCAGGACATCGAGGGGATGCAGCCTTCCGATGAGGAGAAATTCAAGATTATTCCGGGCATTGATGTTAAGGAGACAGATCTAAGAGTGACGAAGGAATATTCGAATGCTTTTTGGAAGACGGATCTGGAAAAGATTGTGCTGGAGCAAGGCATCGATCTGCTGATTCTCTCGGGATATGCCGCTGAGCACTGCGTACTGTTCACCTATAACGGGGCTATGGAAAGAGGGTTCAAGGCTGTACTTCTGCAGGATGGGATTCTAAGCTCGAAGATTGACGTGATTCCTGCAACCTACAGGGACCGCAAACTGATCTCGTATCCTGTGATTGAAGCGTTAGTGCAGTAAGGGAGTCCTGCAAGGCTGGAGGAAAAACAATGGAACGGTATATTGTCTACAATGCCGGACACGGCAGTGAAGTGCTGGTTGCGCTTCCGGCGCTTGGTGAACGAAAAGAAATATACGCTCCTCTAGCTGCTGAGATGGAGGAGTATAAGATCATCGCCGTAGACCTGCCAGGGCATAACCAGGACGATCAGGCAGATGTGTCTATTGGAGCTTTTGTACGGGAGATTAAGCGGATTCTGAATGATCTGCAGGTTCCGGCAGCGCATTTCGCAGGGAATTCCATTGGCGCTTGGATATGTGAGGCCTTTTATGCAGAGTATCCTGCTTATGTGAAGTCACTTACTTTGCTCGATGGCGGATATTATTTCCTTGCAGACAGGGAAGAGGATGAGGGGGAGATTACGTTACCCGTCATTGATAGTCTGAAGGAGCTTGAACAGGCAGTGGATGAAACCGTCCTGGCGATGGACAAGCTTGCTGAACCCGAACAACAATTATTCAAGGACTATTTGATGAATAACTTCTATCCGCTGGATGATTCCTATATTCATCATAGCCGTGAACAGGCCTTAAATAGTCTGAGCAGGGAAGTAACAGACAACGATTATTGCCTGAAACAAGCTACAGATATCCCTATGTTATTGCTGTTGGCCGAAATGAGCCTGGATGAATTCGGTCTGGAGAAAATGCAGCATTTCAGGGACACCCATCCTGAGGCGGATGTACGAATAATCGGGAGCGGCTACCATTTCCTGCCGATTACCAATCCGGCAGATGTGGCGGCGGCGATGCAGGGGTTGCTGAGACCGCTGTAACACCGCCTTTTAATAAGAATACACCAAAAACACTTCAAGAGCCGATAAGCGCCTGAAGTGTTTTTGGTGTATTAGGGTCAAAATATCATTTATTTAGCCTCGATACGGGCTAATTCCTGATGCACGATTGGGGCAACCTTGGTGCCCAATAGCTCAATGGCGCGCAGCACCTCGCGATGCGGCATGGTGCCGACATTCACATGCAGGAAGAAGCGGGTCACGCCAAGATTCTTGCGCAGCAGGATGATCTTCTCGGCTACATATTCAGCGTCGCCGACATAGAGGGCGCCGCGCAGGCTGCGGGCATCGTCAAAGGCCGCACGGTTGTAGGTTCCGCCCCAGCCCCGTTCGCGTCCGATGACATTCATCTGGGCTGCGGTGGACGGGTAGAACAAGGCGGCTGCCTGTTCGTTAGTTTCACCTACGAAGCCGTGGGAGTGCGTGGCAATCTGCAGCTTGTCAGGATTATGTCCCGCGCGTACAGCGGCTTCCTTGTATAAGGCGACGAGCGGAGCGAACCGCTCCGGCATGCCGCCAATGATCGCGAAGGCGATCGGAAGGCCGAGCGTTCCGGCCCGCACGGCGGATTCGGGATTGCCGCCGCTCGCCACCCAGACGGGAAGCGGCTCCTGGACGGCGCGGGGATAGACCGCAAGGTTATGAATCGCCGGGCGATGGCCGCCGCGCCAGGTGACCTTCTCGGAAGCGCGGATCGCCAGCAGCAGCTCCAGGTTCTCTTCGAACAATTCATCATAATCATCCAGGCTGTAGCCAAACAGCGGGAAAGACTCGATGAATGATCCGCGGCCCGCCATAATCTCCGCCCGGCCATTCGACAGCCCATCCAGAGTAGCGAAATCCTGGTATACCCGAACCGGGTCATCCGAAGACAAGACGCTGACAGCACTGGTCAATCTGATCCGTTTGGTCGTAGCTGCTGCTGCGGCAAGAACTACAGCCGGAGCGCTGCCTGCATAGTCCGCCCGGTGATGTTCACCTATTCCATATACGTCCAGGCCCGCCTGATCAGCGAGCACAATTTCTTCTACAGCTTCGCGCAGTCTCTCCGCATGGCTGATCGTTTTGCCCGTTACCGGATCAGGCGTAGTCTCCAAAAACGTGCTTATTCCTATTTCCATCAATTGTTTCTCCTCGGCCATATCAATCCGCCCCCTTCTTCATATAATCATTCTACTATACTTTTTAATGTTTCTCAACTTTAGTAAGTGGAATCCGAAATGAAAAGCGCCCTATAACTTGGCCATACCGCCGTTACCGCCGCTCGTCCGCAGACATAAATATATTGTAATACGACGAAAGCGGTGATCAGGATGGGAAGCGGAGTAGGGAATACGGCGAGCGGCTTTGCTGCGCATGCCGAGGGGCTGAATACAACGGCGAGCGGTGCAGCCGCTCATTCTGAAGGATTCTCCACACTTGCCAGCGGAGATACCTCGCATGCCGAAGGTAATACTACTATTGCCAGCGGAAGCGCATCGCATGCGGAAGGGTATCTCTCCCAGGCAACGAATGATACGGCACATGCAGAAGGGTCTTCTACCATCGCCAGCGGAGTGGCGGCGCATGCAGAAGGTTATTTAACCAACGCGCTGGGCGAAGGCTCACACGCGGAGGGCTCGACGACGCTGGCTGCCGGCCTCGAGGCCCACTCCGAGGGATTCGGTACACAGGCGTGGGGTGCCCGTTCACATACAGAAGGCTTCAATACATCAACGCAGACGACAGCGATCAATGCCCATGCGGAGGGAGAGGGGAATTCAGCCAGCGGCCGGGCATCTCACGTTGAGGGCGGCGGTGTGGACGCTCAGGGTAATCCGGCCCCCAACTTCGCCAGTGGTTCCGGTTCACATGCCGAAGGGGTGGGGACCACCTCCATGGGCTTCGCTTCCCATGCGGAAGGCGGTACAGCGGATATCATGTTAGGTGCAGGACCTTCTGCCCTTGGCGATTATTCACATGCTGAGGGGCAGAACACTGTAGCCAGCGGAACCTCATCCCATGCCGAAGGATTAGCAACAACAGCCAGCGGCAATGTTGGTTCGCATGCCGAAGGGCAGAGCACAACAGCCAGCGGAACAGCTTCGCACGCCGAGGGCTTCCAGACTACAGCCAGCGGAGCTTCCGGCCATGCCGAAGGGGCCAACACACAAGCTAGTGGTTCCTTTTCCCACGCCGAGGGGGTCGGTACACTGGCGAATGCTCCTTATGCGCATGCCGAAGGAGCGGATACCACGGCTTCCGGCCAGGCTTCCCATGCGGAAGGGTTCCAGACCCAGGCATTTGCTCCGAACTCACATGCAGAGGGAGAAGCGACAGTTGTACTTGCGGAGCATACAGGCGCCCATATCATGGGCCAGAACGGCTCAACGCGGTTTCCGTACTCGTGGCATCTGGCCAACGGGATGGCAGTCGGTCCGACTTTTAACTCGGCAGTGATTGAAGGGCTTACGGGTAATATTTATCTGGATGGTACGCTGATGTCTCCAGGTGCAGCGGATTATGCAGAAATGTTCGAGACCGCGGACGGGCGCACCATTGACGCAGGTTATTTCGTTACATTTGATGAAGCCAGTGACAGAATCCGTAAAGCCAAGGCAGCGGATGAATATATTCTTGGTGTTATCAGTGCCAGGCCAGCTATTGTTGCCGATTCGAGTGATCTGCGCTGGAACGGCATGTTCGTGACTGATGAATGGGACCGGATTCTGTATCATGAGGTAGAGGTCGCTGAGGTTAGAAATGAATACGGCGATATTGTCCGTGAGGCGGGTA
The DNA here is from genome assembly GCF_000758665.1 of Paenibacillus borealis. Classification (NCBI taxonomy): domain Bacteria; kingdom Bacillati; phylum Bacillota; class Bacilli; order Caryophanales; family Paenibacillaceae; genus Paenibacillus; species Paenibacillus borealis. The sequence goes on along the minus strand of NZ_CP009285.1, from coordinate 7,301,702 downwards.
CGAAATCAGAACCGGTACTTAACCCTGAATGGGATGGTTCCCTTGAATATGTTTCCCGCCAGGATAGAGAAGAATGGGTAGCTGTAGGGATCGTCGGCAAGCTGCTTGTCCGTGATGACGGCACCTGCATAGCCGGGGGCTACTGCCGCCCGGATGACAACGGAATGGCAACGGCAGCGGATAGCGGGTACCGGGTAATGAAGCGTACGGGTGAACGTCAGATTCGCATTTTTGTGAAATAACCGGCCGGAACCGAAGCCCAGCCAAACAAAGCCAAGCAAACCGGGGTGACCCCCGGATTCGCTTGGCTGTTTGCTGTCCTCAGGATTTATCCTTTTTGACAGCAAGCTGTACGATCATAATGATAAGAACGAGCAATGCGATGAGCTGATCTGTACTCATGGTGGTCCGGCCTCCAATCCACTGGCAAGGATGGCTCTTCGGACCTGCATCTCCTCTCCAAGAAGCTGCTGCGTTCCCCATAATCTAGCCTATGAAGAGATAGATGCGGTTAGTACTTAGGCGTATAAAATATTCATTAAAGCAGCAGCTTCTCCATAATCATCACATCAGTCATGCGGCCGTCCAGTTTTCCCTGTTTCTCGAAGACGCCAACCTCACGGTAACCGCCTTTGCGGTATAAGCCCTGAGCCATCGGGTTAAATGGAAAAGTGAACAGCACAATTTTATAGAAATCAGCTGCTACAGCCTTTTCCTCGAGGGCATGCAGTAATAGACTGCCAATGCCACGGCCGCGGGAGGCCCGTTCAATATAAATGGAGAGATCGGCGACACCGTCATAAGCGCAGCGGTGGGAATAACGATTGAGTGAAGCCCAGCCCAGAACACTGCCTTCGGCTTCAGCAACGAGTATAATAAAGCGTCCTTGATGTTCCTGGAACCAGTCAGACATCGCATTCAAATCTTTAGCTGAGCTTTCCAGTGTAGCAATCCGGTCTTCAATCCCCTGATTATAGATATGCTGGATGCTGGTAAGATCTTGGAATGTGGCGGGACGAATCATTAATGTCGAAAGCATATTATCGGCCTCCTAAGGTACCTTGCGAATTATGGCTTCACAGCAGTAATTACTGCTGAGGCAATATACTGGTCAATGTCTGCACCGGGAACCCAGTCTTTAATGAAGGTGCGGGATTCATCCTTAGGCTCGACTGATATCCGGATGAAACCGCTGTTCGCCAGCATGGTATGCAGGGCAGGCATGGAGGAGGCTCCTGAGATACAGCCGGAATAAAGGTTGCCCAAATCCTGTGCGATTTCTGGAGGCAGCTCGGCAGTGGTGACGATGTCGGAAATCGCCAGCCTTCCGCCGGGTAACAGTACGCGGAACGCTTCATTGAATACTTGCTGCTTATCAGGAGAGAGGTTGATTACGCAGTTGGAGATAATGACGTCTATGCTGGCATCGGCGACAGGCAGATGTTCGATCTCTCCCAGCCGGAAGCTGGTATTGGCGTAATGTCCCCGGGTGGCATTATCACGTGCCCGGCTGATCATTTCAGGGGTCATGTCGACGCCTATGACAGAACCGGATGCCCCCACCTGGCGGGAAGCCAGGAAACAGTCAAAGCCGCCGCCGCTGCCAAGATCCAGAACGGTTTCTCCAGGCTGCAGTCCGGCAATTGCCTGCGGATTGCCGCAGCCAAGTCCAAGATTCGCGCCTTCCGGCACAGCGTTCAATTCTTCGCCGGAATAACCAAGACTTGCGGAAATACTGTTGAAATCGGCTGGTGCCGAACAGCAGCCAGAGGAAGTCTCCTCCGGGGAACAAACGGAGGGAGCGGATCGCCCAGTAACAGCGATTTGCTGATAACGGGTTCGTACATTTTGGCGGATTCCATCATGAGTTGGTTGGTTCAAGTTCATCACTCCTTCGTATTAATTGCAAATTGCAACTATGTAATGAGAGAAATCAGCCTGAGACAGGCGCGCAGCATTTGCTTGATTTCCCCATAGCTTCATTGAAGATCTTCACCGACCGCAGCACGGTTTCCTGTTCAAACTCAGACATGTAGGAGAAGACTTCCTCCAGATATTCATTCATTTGCCGGTCGATGGTAGCGGCTACAGATGAGCCTTGCTCCGTTAAAGACAAGACAAATACCCTGCCGTCGGAGGGATCGGGAGTTTTGCGGACCAGTCCCATTTTGGCCAGTGTCTGGACCTGGCGGCTGAAGGTTGTAACATCTGTTCCCAGCACTTCCGCAATCTGCTGCATGGAGGGATTATGCCTCCGCTGCACTTCGTAGAGCAGATGGCTCTGGGCCAGGGAGATGTCATGGCCGCCTACGGTGCAGCAGTTTTTGTTAAGCAGGCCGAAGCGCCGGGTCATGATCTGAAAGAGCTCGCGTGCATTTTCCATTAAAGTTCACCTCGTATTTCAGTTATAGCGTATATATTTGTAAAGTGCAACTAAAGAATCGGAATATTACCTCTTGTCCTTTTGATAAGGCTGTTTTAGTATATAAGCATTGGCTTATATACTAAGGAGGCTGAACCGCGATGGATAAGCTTAACGAGGTGGCTGATGACCTGAAGCTTCTGGGCGACAAGACCCGCCTGATGATGCTTGGACTGCTGCAGGAGCGGGAGTGGTGCGTCTGTGAGTTCGTCGAACTCTTCGAGATCTCACAGCCGGCCATCAGCCAGCATCTGCGCAAACTGAAGGACAAGGGAATAGTGAAGGAGAGCAAACGCGGGCAGTGGGTGCATTACTCCCTGAATGTGGAGGGCAAGCCGCATATCACAGCTGTCCTGCATGAACTGCCGGATTCACATGCTCTGCTGTCCTCATTGAATAAGATAGGAGTTACTGCCTGCTGCGACTGACACAAGATTAGATCGATGAGAACGTCTGGAGGACAGGCTGGCGTTACTCTTATATATAAATTAATCGGATTGGGGAGTGCTGCGGGAAATGTTGCTGCGGGTCAAACGGGAGGCTGGACTATGGTTGCTCTAGCCTGCCTGATTTTTGTCATTACTTTGGTTTTTGTGATCTGGCAGCCGCGGAATTTATCCATTGGCTGGTCAGCCTGCGGCGGGGCGCTGCTGGCGCTGGCAGCAGGCGTGGTCAGCTTCGGGGATGTCCGCGATGTGACGCTGATTGTGTGGAATGCCACGCTTGCATTTGTAGCTATTATTCTGATTTCTTTGATCCTCGATCGTATCGGATTCTTCGAATGGGCGGCCCTGCATATGGCGGCGGCAGCACGCGGCAATGGTTCGCTGATGTTCATCTATGTTATCCTGCTGGGCGCAGTCGTGGCGGCATTGTTTGCCAATGACGGGGCGGCGCTGATCCTGACGCCGATTGTGCTGGCGATGGTCCGGGCGCTGAATTTTGATGAGAGGAAAGTATTTCCCTTCATTATCGCCAGCGGCTTCATCGCCGACACCACTTCGCTGCCGCTGATCGTCAGCAATCTTGTCAATATTGTATCCGTGGATTTCTTCGGCATCAGCTTCACGGAGTATGCAGGACGTATGCTGCTGCCTACGCTGTTCTCGCTAGCCGCCAGTATTCTGGTCTTATACCTGTTCTTCCGCAGAAGTATACCCAAAGTATATGACACTGCCGGAATGAAGCGTCCGGAGGAAGCGATTAAGGATAAGCGGATGTTCCGGTTATCCTGGGGCGTGCTGGCGCTTCTGCTGGCCGGGTATTTTGTCAGTGAATTTCTGAACATTCCGGTCTCTGTCGTGGCAGGTGTAATCGCGGTTTGTTTCCTGGTCATGGCCCGCCGCAGTCCCTACGTCAAGACGATGGAAGTGGTCAAAGGAGCGCCGTGGGCGATTGTCTTTTTCTCCATTGGCATGTATGTCGTGGTGTATGGCTTGCGCAATGCCGGACTGACCGATGTGCTTGCAGAGATGATCAGTGAGGTGGCGGAACGCGGTTTGTTCGCAGCAACGATGGGGATGGGCTTCCTCGCCGCGATCCTCTCCTCGGTCATGAATAATCTGCCGACGGTGCTGATCGGGGCGCTGGCTATCGATAACGCCCAGGCCGCAGGTCTTATTAAGGAAGCTCTGATCTATGCTAATGTCATCGGCTCTGATCTGGGTCCGAAGATTACGCCGATCGGCTCACTTGCCACTCTGCTGTGGCTGCATGTGCTGTCGGGCAAGGGTGTAAAGATCTCTTGGGGTACCTATTTCAAAACAGGAATTATCTTAACGATTCCGACGTTATTTATCACATTGTTAGGTTTGTATCTGGAACTGAAGCTGTTCTAATCTAATTCCGAAGGAGAAATCAGACATGAGCAAGAAGACGATCTATTTCCTGTGTACGGGCAATTCCTGCCGGAGCCAAATGGCGGAGGGCTGGGGGAAACAATTTCTCGGGGACACCTGGAATGTGTACAGTGCAGGAATTGAAGCCCATGGCTTGAATCCCAAGGCAGTACAGGCAATGAACGAGGTGGGGATAGATATTTCTGCCCAGACCTCGGATATTATTGATCCGCAGCTGCTCAGCAGTGCAGATCTTGTGGTTACATTATGCGGGGACGCCGCTGATAAATGTCCGGTAACCCCTCCGCAGGTTCGGCGGGAGCACTGGGGGTTCGATGATCCGGCCAAGGCGCAGGGCAGCGAGGAAGAGAAGTGGGCAGTGTTCCAGCGGGTCCGGGATGCAGTCGGCGAGCGGATCAAGCGGTTTGCTGAGACCGGAGAATAGAGGTTTCCTATACGGGAACGAAACACAAACTAATGATTAAGAATAAAAAGCGGTGCAGACGGGGTGTCTGACCGCTTTTTATGTTTTTTGGAAAGAATACAGATCGAACAATTGGAGTTACCCATTAATTATAGGGCGATCATTAAAATCTTGCAGAAAATACAACAATTTTCTCCGGATATTCCTTCTTAAGCAAGAGTGTTGTATGAAATACAACATTTTTAATGTTTAAGCTTCTTAATGGAGGATATTATTGTATTTTGTGCAACAATTCCCCAAACAGCCGGATATTCAGATGTTCAAGTTGCAGAATGTACAACATTAAGGCCGGTCTATACAGCTGACCTTAAGGATTTTCACTTCAGCCGCTTGGTTGTGTTAAAGACAAGGCTATAGGGCAGACTGACCTTCCCAATCCAGTCTCAAACTGAGCAAAACAACGCGCTATTCCTTCTGCTTCCCATGCCCATGCTTATGCTCATGCCCGTACTCCTGCCCGTACTCATGCCCGGGTCCCTGATCCGGGTATTTCACGACTGGCCATTTCACTTTGCGCAGGGCATCCATCAGCTCCGGCCCCACATTCAGATTGCTGCTGACCAGTTCATGGGGAGTGAGCGCCATCCACTGGTTCAGGGAGACATCGGCGAACCGGTCGCTCCGGAACATTTCCAGGAACCAGAGCGTATCTGTCCCGGTATTCTGAATATAATGCCCCTGGGCAAAAGGCACATAGCCGACATCTCCGGCTCTGACATTAAATGTACGCGCCGCGCCGTTCCCGCTGAAGACCGTCATCCGGCCTTGCCCGGTCAGATAATACTGCCACTCGTCATTATTCGGATGCCAGTGGAGCTCACGCATGGCGCCGGGCTCAATCTCTACCAGCGCCGCGGCAATGTTCCGGGAGATGGGGAAATTGCCGGAGTCGACAATTCGCACACTTCCTCCGGGTGTCCGAAGCGGCGGCTGGGCCAGCAGCTGATGCTTGAAGCTCAGCGGAATCTCCCCGTAGGGTGATTCTACCTGCTGGCTCTGGAGGGGGCCGGGCACCTGGTCCTGATAAATATACACTTGTTCCTTCGGAATACACTCAAATGCAGATTCAGGTACGCCGAAGTTGGCGGACAGGACCTCGGGCGGCGTATGGGCGAACCAGTCGGAGATCGACAGGGTGTTCAGATCCGAGAAGCTTCCATCGTCAAAAACAAGCAGGAACTCGCAGCCGTTCTCCAGCCCCTGGATCGAATGCGGGATTCCCGGCGGGAAATACCACAGATCGCCCGGGCCGACGTCGGCGATGAAGTTCCGTCCGTTCTGGTCCACGGCGGTAATCCGGGCGCTGCCGAGCAGCATATAGGACCACTCCGCCTGCTGATGCCAGTGCAGCTCGCGTACTCCGCCCGGCGTCAGGCTCATATTCACCCCGGCAAGGGTGGTGGCAATTGGCAGCTCTCTGACGGTAACCTCCCGGGACCATCCGCCGAAGTTCAGCTGCATATGGGCATCGGAGAAAGAGAATTTAAGATTGGGAATCAGCCCGTTATCCGTAGGGGGCGGGACGAACATATCGGGATTCTCCCGGTCGCGCAGAACATCACGGGGGCCGAGGTCGACATTGCCTGCACCGTCGCTGCGTATAGGCTGGGGGATGCTTGGCTTGCTTGAAGAACCGGATTCGGCAGGGTTCATTGCAAAAGCTCCTTTCTGGATCGCACAGCACTCCAAGAAATATATGCGCCAGTATGCCACTTATGAGTTATGAAGGGCTGAGCGAAATGTGATAATATTTGACTACCGGACAAATTTCCGTACGATAATCAGAGAGCAGGGTTTGGACTAATGACAATAGACGGACAAGAACGCTACCGCTTCAGTGAAGCGCCAATATGGGAACTGCAGCGCAGGTATTATGAGCAGCTGGGGCTGCAGGCTTGGGCGAATGACCAGGTCCCGCAGTACATTACAAGCAATCCGATGATCGGAACAGCGTATGCGGAGATGATCTTCGGGTTTCTGCAGGACCGTGCAGAGAAGGGGCATACTACGGAACCGGTTATTATTCTGGAGCTTGGTGCAGGTGTGGGACGTCTGGCGTTCCATGTGCTGCAGCAGCTGTGTGAGCTGATCCAGTATGCAGGCGTGCTGCTGCCTCCTTTCCGCTACGTCATGAGCGATCTGCCCTGGAAGAATATTGAGGGCTGGCAGAAGCATGAAGGCTTGAAGCCTTTTGTGGAGCAGGGTATTCTTGATTTCGCCCGCTTTGATGCTGTGCAGGATACGGAGCTGTCCTTAACGCAGAGCGGATTGGTGATTAAGCCTGGCGGGCTGCAGCAGCCGCTGATGGTGATCGCCAACTACTTCTTCGATAGTATTCAGCAGGAGCTGCTCTATATTGATGAAGGCAAGATTTATGAATGTGAGGTTTCTTTAAAATATCCCGAGCAGTCCGGCTCGATGAGCACGTCCGAAGTACTGAGGGATCTGGTGCCGGAATATCATTACAAGCGGGCCGAAGGCTATGAGGACCCTTCATACAAGTACCATGAAGTGATTTCGTTCTATCTGGACAAGCTGGAGGATTCGCATATCCTGTTCCCGGCCGCAGCACTCTCCTGTATGGAGCGGCTGGGGGCGCTCTCGCAGGGCAGCTTCCTGCTGCTTACTGCAGACAAAGGAGACCACCGGCTGGAGAACTGGGAATTCGCCGAGCCGCCGAAGCTGATTCACCACGGCAGCATATCACTCACGGCGAATTACCATGCGCTGGTGCATTATTTTGAACGGAAGGGCGCACAGTCCCGGTTCACGCAGCATCACTATAAGAATCTGAATGTCGGCTGCATTCTGATGCTTGAAGAGCCGATGCTCCATCCCCATACCCGCTTGGCCTACCGGCGGTTTGTGGAGCGGTTCGGACCGGATGATTTCTTCAGCCTGAAGGTATGGATCGACAAGAATTACGGTACGATCGGCATGCAGCAGATCCTGGCCTTCTGGCGGCTGGGCGGATATGATGCCGAGCTGTTCATCCAGAGTGCGGAGCGTATCTCTGCTCTGCTGCCGGATGCCAGCGACGAAGAGCTGCTGGATCTCCAGCGGGGCATTGATCTGATGTGGAAAGGCTTCTATCCGATGCCGCAGAAATATGATCTGGCTCTGGACTGCGGTCTGCTGCTGTTCGAAATGGAGCAGTACGGGGAGTCCCGCCGCTTCCTGGAGCATTCACTTGCGTCCAGTGATGAGGAGCCGGTAATTACTGTATTGTACTGCCTGGCTATATGCAGCTACGAGCAGGAGGATGACGAAGCGGCGCTGGATTACACGCGCAGATCGCTTCTGATTGAACCGGAGCATGAGGAAGCCCTGGAGCTTTTGGCGGCGCTGAGCCAGGGGTAACGATGCTGCGCAGCCTGCTGATACAGGCGGCTGCTCCGGCACTTTACACCCGGCCTGTGATTTGTTATTCTGGATCAAATGATGAAACGCGATGACGAGAAGAGTAGGTCCATTCACTCCCTTACAGAGAGCTCCGGCTGGTGCGAAGGAGCAGGGAAGGCTGGACCGAAACAAGCCTCTGAGCGGTGTATCGGAACCGGCTATGGGCCGGGGATGGTACAACAGGAGCTCCTGTTACAGAGCTAGAGTATAAGCCCTGCCTGACGGCGGCGCCGTACTTGATGAGATTAATATGGCGACATATTAATAAACCTGGGGTGGTACTGCGAGAATCTCGTCCCCAAGACTACAGTCTTGGAGGTGAGGTTCTTTTTTGTTGCCCCGTAAGGGCAGGTATTACCAATATACAGGAGGAGATCATGATGACTCTCGGTAATGTTAATGCTGTTAATGCTGTTAATGATGTTAATGCTGCTAACGAGCCGGCCCTGCCGGAGAATTATATGGATAAGATCATCAGGGAGGATGTGGAGAGCGGAGTCTACAGCAGGGAGATCTGCACGAGGTTCCCGCCGGAGCCCAATGGCTATCTGCATATCGGGAGTGCTTTTGCCATCCACACGAACTATGAGGTTGCGCGTAAGAACGGCGGCAGATTCCATCTGCGCTTCGATGATACCAATCCGCTGAAAGAGGATATGGAGTATGTGAATGCCATCATCGAAGATATCGAATGGCTGGGCTGTAGCCCTGGAGATCATATCTATTACGGCTCTGATTATTCGGAGGAAATCTTCCGCAGCGCAGAAGAGCTGATTCTTAAGGGGAAGGCTTATGTCTGCGACCTGACTCCGGAGGAAGTGACCTCTTATCGGGGAACATTAACCGAACCGGGGAAGGATAGCCCGTTCCGGGACCGCTCTCCGGAAGAGAATCTGCGGTTGTTCAGAGGGATGCGCGATGGAAATTATCCAAACGGTTCAAAGGTGCTGCGGGCCAGAATCGACATGTCTTCACCGAACATCAATCTGCGCGACCCGGTACTCTACCGGATCATTCATGCGGAGCACTACCGCACGGGGGATGCCTGGTGCATCTACCCGATGTATGACTTCGCTCATCCGATTCAGGATGCCATCGAAGGCGTGACACATTCGCTGTGCTCCATTGAGTTCAAGGATCACCGGCCGCTGTATGAGTGGGTGCTGAACGAGCTGAGCATCCCAGAACCGCCCAAGCAAAGGGAATTCGGCCGGGTGAATCTGACGGGAGTGGTTACAAGCAAACGTTATCTCCGGGCGCTGGTTGCCGGGAATTACGTGGACGGCTGGGATGATCCGCGTCTGCCTACTCTCCGTGGACTGCGCAGACGCGGTTTCACGCCGGAGAGCATCAAGGCTTTTGTCCGGGAGATTGGCATGGTACGCAATACGACGATGGTGGATTTCTCACTGCTGGAGCATTGTGTAAGACAGGATCTTAAGGCGGAGGCGCCGGCCATTATGGCCGTGCTGAATCCGCTGAAGGTCGTGCTTACCAATTACGAAGCCGGGGCTTCTGAATTTCTTAACATTGAGTACAACAGCGAGAATGCTGAGCTCGGCACAAGGAATGTTCCGTTCTCCGGCACGCTCTATATCGAGCGCGATGACTTCATGGAAGAACCCGTCAAAGGGTTCCGCAGACTGACTCCAGGCGGAGAGGTGCGGCTTAAGGGCGGGTATTTTATCAAGTGTAATGAAGTTATTAAGAACGAGGCTACAGGTGAGATCAGTGAGCTGCGCTGCACCTATGACCCGGATACAAAGAGCGGAAATGGCTTTGACGGGCGGAAGGTAAAAGGAACCATTCACTGGGTGTCAGCTGCCCATGCGGTCAAAAGCGACGTGTACCTTTATGAAAAGCTGCTTACAGATAACGACGGGCCGAAGGAAGAAGGGGAGACCTGGGAGGAATACATCAACCCGGATTCTGTAACCCTGCTTAAAGATTGCCTGCTGGAGCCGCTTGCGGATAAACCACAGCCCGGAGATAAATTTCAATTCCTGCGCCACGGCTATTTCTGTGTGGACAACAAGCTTAACAGTGAGGAACGTCTGGTATTCAACCGGATCGTCCCGCTGAAGGACACCTGGAAAGGGAAAGCGGAAAAATAAGCTTCAACATTCTTTCTCCACAAACGGCCGTTATACTAATGGCAGCACCTTGAATCTTTATGAGGAGGAGAAGCCATGAACTGGTCCTGGTTAATCACACTGATCTGTCCGCTGATGATGATCCTTATGATGTTCGGAATGCCCGGCATGCGCGGTATGCACGGACATGGAGGCCATTCGCGTAAGAAGCCGGATGTGGAGGAATTGCAGCAAGAGCTGAATGAGCTGAAGCTGCAGAATGAACAGATGCGTGCAGATATCCACAGTATTACCTCTTAAGCAGTGTGGATCACACTGGAAGGCCCGTCGGGCGAGAGTCAGGATTACCTCCTGAAGCTCGCCCGTTTTTTTATGCGGCAGTGCCTGTTGAAATAAGTTTGTGAAGTTTCGGGCGGGGTAATGACTTCTTAGGCTGGAGCATCACTTTACAGGGGGTTTGCACATAATATAATTCGGGGCAGCCCAGCCCGTATGAAAAAACCAATGAAAATACATTTACATTTCTTACTTAGCGGATTATAATAAAAATAAATCAAATGTTGCATCAGGGAAACTTTCGTGTATATAGACAACTTTTTCCGGGCAAGAGGAGGGACAGACAATGATGGAGCAGAATACAGCAGTTGAATCATCCCCTATACTAAAAGGACATACTAATAAACATTCGGCACAATCGGTGCTTAATGGAGATGTCAAAGGACTGAAGAGACTCCTTCCTTTCCTGGGCCCGGCTTTTATCGCTTCCGTAGCGTACCTGGACCCCGGCAATTTCGCCACTAATATTACAGCAGGCTCGAAATACGGGTATCTGCTGTTATGGGTTATTTTTGCCTCGAATCTGATGGCCGTCCTTATACAATCCTTATCCGCCAAGCTCGGTATTGCTACCGGCAAGAATCTGCCTGAGGTAGCCCGGGAGAAATTCCCGAAGGGCGTGTCGATCTTCCTGTGGATTCAGAGTGAACTGGTCATTATTGCTACCGATCTGGCCGAGTTTATCGGAGCCGCCCTTGGATTATACTTACTGTTCGGCATACCGATGCTGCCAGCCGCATTAATTACCGCCGTCGGGTCATTCGCTATTCTGGAGCTCCAGCGGCGCGGCTACCGTACCCTTGAGGCTGGAATTGCCGGTATGGTGATGATTGTCGTTCTGGCTTTTGCGTTCCAGGTCATTATGGCGAAGCCGGATGCGGGCAGTGTGGTTGCTGGAATGTTTACCCCAAGATTCGAGGGTGTGGATAGCATTCTGCTGGCTGCCGGAATTCTCGGCGCAACCGTTATGCCGCATGCAATTTACCTGCATTCCTCGCTGACCCAGAGCCGGGTCGTCGGGATTGATGAGCGGGAGAAGAAACAGATTTTCCGGCTGGAATTCATCGATATTCTGATTGCCATGCTGATTGCCGGTGCGGTGAATATGGCCATGGTGGTTGTAGCTGCAGCGCTGTTCTTCAAGAATGGTCTGGTCGTTGAGGATTTGGATATTGCCTTCGAGCAGTTCCGCAATTTGGCAGGACCGGTTACAGCCATCTCCTTCGGCCTCGGCCTCCTGATTGCAGGTCTGTCGAGCTCGTCAGTCGGCACGATGGCCGGTGATGTGGTCATGCAGGGCTTCATTAATAAAAAGATCAATCTCTACCTCCGGCGGGCGATTACGATCATCCCACCCCTGACCATCATCGCCTTCGGTATTAACGCGACCAGCGCACTGGTGATGAGCCAGGTCGTCCTGTCCTTCGGGATTGCCTTCGCCCTGATTCCACTGGTCATCTTCACCAGCGACCGCAAGATCATGAAGGGCCTCGTGAACCACCGTATCACCACCTTCCTCGGCTGGATTATCTCCGCTCTGGTTGTGTCGCTGAACCTGTTCCTGGTTGTGGAGATGTTTGTGTAATACCTGTAGCGACAATAATGTTTTACGCTATGAATTATTCATCTATAAGGCCGTTCCAACGCCATGAAATGGTGGTTTGGGATGGTCTTTTGTTGTTTGGTACAGGGAGTAACTTTGAGTTTGCGGAAGCAGGCTGCGCGGGGAGTAAGGGATAGAAGCGCCCTTGATTGGCGGTAAATGAGCGTATGGATGGAATGAGGGGAGAGGCGCTTGATTTGGCGATGGACGAGCGTATGGATAGAAGGAGGGGGAGAGGTGCTTTTGATTCCGCCGGAAGCGGCAAGATGGGGATGGTGGATGAATGCAACAGGGGCTCTTTCTAACCCATGCAGACCGTACAGCCCTTATTTGCTTGAAAATCCGCATTTATCCGGGCTAACGGACTGAGGTGCACTTATTACCTCTCAAATAAGCTAGAATCAGGTGGAAATCATGCATTAAGTGCACTGGTGTCCGTTAGCTTGCGAAAATGGGATTTCCGTCAGAGATAAGGGCTCCTGAGTCCGTTAAAAGCTGGGGTTACTTGGCGTTCAGGTGAGGAGGCGGCTAGGATTCGGCTATGGGAGGGGAATGCTGCTATGTTCTGCGAATTGAATGGAGAAAACCTGCCCAAGTCCGAGAGAATTACCGGAATAAATGAGTCAGGAGCAGGAGGAGGCAGAGATGTATTGTATAGTGATGCACAAATGCAGACAGGCCGCCTATTTTCTACGGGGTCTTGAAGATTATGGTTGGTCTTTGAGCATTGTGATGGGTTTGTAGATTGTGATTGGTCTTGAAGATTGCAGTTGGTCTTCAAGGTTTTAGAAGCTCCCCCTCTTAAACAGCGGAGCGGACGGAATGATTGTGGAAAAGCGTGCTCTAAAGTGCCCGACGTAAATCCTGCTCAAAAACAAAAACAAAAACAAAAAAGAGGTGCCCAAGCCATTTTGGCTTTGAGGCACCTCTTGCTTTTTATTAAACTATTGCTTCACAATATCCTGCACAGCCTTATCCAGCTTCTCCAGCAGCTTATCACGGTCAAGCTGTCCGCCGAGATATTCCTGCATCGCAGCGCCGAAGCCCTGGGTTACGCCGTCAGGGAACATATCCCAGTTCCAGCCGAGGGCGGTAGCGGATTTCTCCTGCACGGCAACGGCAACCTGGCCGATGTCTGCCGCGTCAGCGGTAACGTTAGTTTCAGCCGGAATGAATTTGAATTCCTTGGTCAGATACTTCTGGCCGGTCTCCGAGCTTACGAGCCAATTCAGGAAGGCTTTGGCTTCTTCCGGATGCTCGGATTTGCTGTTCACCACATAGTTGTTAGGTACGCCTACCAGGATGGTGCCTTCTTCGTCGCTGATCGGAAGCGGGAGGAGGCCCAGATTCAGGGCAGGATCGATTTTGTCGATATCGCCTTGCGTCCAGTTACCCTGCAGCATCATTGCAGCTTTGCCGGATGCGAACTCAGCAACCTGGGTAGCATAGTCGGTAGTCATCTTGTTATCCTGGGCGTTGTCGAAGATCACGTCTACCAGATCCAGCCACTGCTCGAATACGGCGTTGCCCTTGATCGTCTGCGTGCCGGCTTTGACATCATCAATGAACTGCTTCGGATCAGGCTGGTGGGCCAGGCCTACGTTGACAAGGTGAATCCCCATCGACCACCACTCATTAGTGGCTTCAAACGGTGTGATGCCGGCGGCTTTCAGCTTGGCTGCCGTATCTTTTAGCTGCGAGAGGGTCTTAGGCTCTTCCGTAATGCCGGCTTTGGCGAACAGATCCTTGTTATAGATCAGTCCATAGCCTTCAACGTTCATTGGCATACCATAGAGCTTGCCGTCCACGGTTGCCGGAGTTTTGGAGGTTGGGATCAGATTCGCTGCCCAAGGCTCATTGCTCAAATCAGTGGCACGGTCCATATAAGGTACGAGGGCAGTATAACCGCCGTTATTGAAAATTTCAGGTTCAGAGCCGGAAGCAATTTCCGCTTTGAGCAACGCGCCGTAGTCTTCACCGCCGCCATGCGTTTCCACTTCGACCTTCACACCGGTTTCTTTCTCATATTCTTCGGCGAGTGCATTCAGCTGCTCGGCAATTTCAACCTTGAACTGGAACATTTTGATCGTAACATCCTTGGCAGGTGCCTTGGTTGCTTCCGGTGCTGTGGTTTCGGTTGACGCGTTAGGAGCACCCGTTGCATTTCCATTGCCTGCGGAATTCGTATTGCCGCTATTCCCGCAACCTGCGATAATCAGTGTGCAAACGGTTGCGATAACGAACGCGAACTTTCTTTTCATAGAATAACCTCCCTGGTCTGTGGTTCCTGCAACTAAATCGTAAAGCAAATGAGAGTGGGATTACACTTAATATTTTGCTCGAAAAAGTGGATATTGTTGCAAGGGGATCTCACAATCATCCCTTAATGGAGCCTGTGGTTACACCTTCGACAATATAACGCTGCAGGGACAGAAAGAATATGAGGATAGGCGTAATCGCCATCACGAGACCCGCAAGGGCCAGATCCCACTTCTTGGTGTACTGCCCGAAGAACTTGGTCACGGCAACCGGCAGGGTCGTCAGATCCTTATTTCCCCCGATGACGAGCACCGGCAGCAGATAGTCATTCCAGATCCACAGCGTATTAAGGATGATGACCGTTACAATAATCGGCATGAGCAGGGGGAACACAATTTTGAAGAATACGCCGTATGGATTGGAGCCGTCCACCCGCGCTGCTTCCTCCAGCTCAAAAGGCACTGTCTTGATGAACCCGTGGAACAGAAACACCGACAGCGGCATTCCGAAGCCGAGATAGCAGGCCACGATTCCGTATAATTCTCCGCGGAGCTCCAGAATACTGGTCACACGGACTAATTGCAACATCAGCGACTGGAACGGAATAATCATCGCCGAGACCAGCAGCAGGAAGACGAAGGAATTGAAGCGCGTCGGCTTCCGTACAATCTGATAAGCGGCCATCGAGCTGAACAGGACAATGAAGATTACGCTTAAGACAGTGATTTGCAGGGAACTGAAGAAGGCTTGCGGGAAGTCAATGGCATCCCAGACCTTGGAGTAATTATCCCAGTGAAACACCTGAGGCCAGGAAGCGGCATCAATCAGGATGTCTTTAAGCCCCTTAACCGAATTGCTCAGTACCAGGTAGAAGGGGGATAAGAAAATAATGGCCAGAAGTATGGCGGCTATCTCCAGAATGAAGTTTCTGGGCCGGTATCTGCTGCTGTTCATTACGCCGACACCTCTTTTCTTTTGGTAAGCCAGACCTGTGTGACCGTGATCAGTGAAACGGCGGCGAAGAAGAGCAGCGCTTTGGCCGTGCCGAGGCCGTAACGGTTGTTGATCAGCGCTTCCGCATAAATGTTATAGGCCAGCGACTGGGTCGAGGTGCCCGGTCCGCCTTTGGTCAGCGACAGGTTGAGATCGAACATTTTGAACGCATTAGAGGTTGTAAGGAACAGGCAGATGGTGATTGCCGGCATAATCAGCGGTACATAGACACTCTTGAACAGCTGCGGGGCACGGGCGCCGTCAATCTTGGCCGCTTCAACCAGATCCTTCGGAATACCGGCCAGCGCCGCGATATAAATGACCATCATATACCCGGCAGTCTGCCAGACGAACACAATGACCAGACCCCAGAATCCTGTGCTGGGCGTACCCAGCCAAGGGAGCTTGAAGAAGGAAATACCGGTGAGCTCGCCGATCGTGGCGAAGCCTTTGGTGAAGATGAACTGCCAGATGTAGCCGAGCAGAATGCCGCCGATTACATTGGGCATAAAGAAGATGGTGCGGAGCAGCTTCTTCGTCTTCAGCGTCGTCATCAGAATGAAGGCAAGCAGCAGCGCCAGTACGTTGGCGGCCACTACGGAGATTACGGTGAAGCGGAGCGTAAAGAGCAGAGACTCCCAGAACTTATCGTCGTTCGTAAAAATCCGTCTCCAGTTGGCCGCGCCGGTCCAGACCGCTTTGTCCAGATCGAGCCCGTTCCAGTCGGTGGAAGAGTAATAGAAGCCGAGGAAGAAGGGGGTGACCACAATGGTCAGGAAAAAGAGCAGACAGGGACCGAGAAATACGATTTGCTGTCCCCAGCCTCGTTGCAAGCGCAGATCTTTTCTCATATGGAATCTCCTTTGTATAATATTTCTACGTGTTGATAGCTTCATTATAGAAAGCCCGGGCCATCGCCAACACTCAATTTGATGATGAGAAAAGTGGATTATATTGCAGCCGGATTAGCTATTGCGCCCGGAGCGGATTTTCTGCAGAATAGGCATAGGCTTGCAGGGCGGGTTGTGCCCGCAGCAGATCCATTATTGTAAACGCTCGCAGAATCTCAGGAGGGTTCCCTATGTTCAGAAACAGCATCCGGACGCGGCTGATGGCCTTAGTGCTGCTGGCGTCAGTGATTCCGTCAGGTATATCCGTTACCTTCTCCTATCTCTATACCAAGCAGTCGGTTACGGAGCAGTCCGTGAAGCAGAATACGAAGCTGCTTACGCTGGGGGAAGCGAATCTCAGCAGTTATTTCAGCGGTATGAATCAGCAGGCCATGTCGCTATACAGCGGAATCAATGTTCCGAGCTCCTTCTACACCACGCTGCTTACGGTCAAAAGCAACAGGCAGGTTCCAGAGGGCACGGTCGTGCCGGATACCCGCGCAATCATCTCTACCCAGCTGTACAATCTGTTCCTCTCGGACCGGAATACCTTCCAGATCCATTTGTATGTCAGAGCGGCGAAGCAGTCCAATCTGCTGCTGGGCGGATTGTTCCGCCGGGAGGAGAATGCGGATTATGCCAAGGCGATGCATCCCGAAGAGACCTACCGGCCATACATCGAAGTGACGCACCTGGATCATCAATACGGCGTGAAGTCCGGCTTCCCGAATCTGAAGCCGGGGAGCGTTCCGGTCTTCACTGCGCATTTTCCCATCTACCGCACGCCCAGCGACAGTGTACTGGCCGATCTGTCGATTGATTACAGCCTTGAGGAGCTGGAAGGCATCGTCAAATCGATGTACAATTCGGACACGGAGCGTCTATATGTGCTGAATGAGCAGGGACAGGCCTTGTTCGCTTCTGATCCGGACTGGGTGGGTAAAACGGTTGAGACGGGCTGGAGCCGTCTTCCCGAAGACAGTGACAGCGGCCATTTCACCTGGAAAAAGGACGGCTTCCAAGGCATTGTCATGTACAAGCATATCAAGGACCCGCTATTTCGCGGCAGCATCATCAAGCTGGTGCCTTATGAGGACCTGTATGGCGACGCAAGGGTTATCACCCGCTTCAATATGGGAATCGGGCTGCTGTTCCTGTTGATCGGCGGAATCAGTGCCGTGCTGATCTCCATCGGGTTCACCCGGCCGATCAAGAAGCTGATCAACTTCACCCAGAAGGTGCAGATCGGCCAGCTGGATGCGCATATGGATGCTGAGCGCGAGGATGAGTTCGGCCTGCTGACCCGCAAAATCACCGGCATGACCCGGACCATCAATGACCTGATCGTCAAGGAATACCGGCTGGAGCTGGCGAATAAGACGAATCAGCTGAAGGCGCTGCAGGCCCAGGTCAATCCGCATTTTCTCTACAATGCCCTGCAGTCCATCGCCAGCCTATCCTTGCGCTATAATGCGCCGAAGGTGTATGATCTCATCTATTCCCTGGGCAGCATGATGCGTTATTCCATGAATACGGAACGGACGCAGGTGCCGCTGCGCGATGAAATCGAGCATGTGCAGAATTATGTAATTCTGCAGACGGAGCGGTTCGGCGAAGAGAATCTGCGCCTGGAGATCCATGCGGCGGAAGCCGCGCAGGAAATCATTGTACCGAAGATGATCCTGCAGCCGATCGTCGAGAATATCTTCAAGCATGCCTTCGCGGACGGAATCCGCGAAGGCGTCATCCGGATAGACTGCACGCTGGAGGGGCAGTCTCGGCTGGTGCTTGCCGTCAAGGATAACGGCAAGGGCATTAGCCCGGAACGGCTGGAGGAGATCACAGCCGGACTTAGAAGCAGCGGCCAATCAGAGAATGAAGAGATCGGCCTGTATAATGTGCTGGCCCGCCTGCGGCTGCAGTTCGGCAGCGAAGCGGAGATGCAGCTGCACAATGAAGAGGGCCAAGGGGTTACGGTTACCCTCATCATTCCGCTGGACGCGCCGGGCGGATAATGCCGGCTTCCCCGGAGAGGCAGTAACAGTATTAATGTTTAACGCGATGAATTATTGATTTTAGAGTGATGAATGAAGAAGGGTGCAGACATAACCTAAAGGAGCGGCTATACATGAAGGTGCTGATTGTAGATGATGAGAAGCATGTGCGGGAGGCGATCCGTTATTTTGTTGCGTGGGACAAATATAATATCTCCGATATATATGAGGCTACCAACGGCCAGGAAGCGACCCTGATTATGCAGGAGCATCAGCCGGCAATTGTCTTCACGGATATGCGGATGCCGCTGATGGACGGGGCGGAGCTGCTGGAATGGCTGCATTTGCATTTTCCGAACACGAAGACCATTGTCATCAGCGGGTATCAGGATTTCAATTACGTGAAGCCGGCCATTGTCTATGGCGGGACCGATTATCTGCTGAAGCCGCTGAACAGCAAGCAGCTGATTGCCTCGGCGGAGCATGCCTTCAAGCTGTGGATGGAGGAGGAGGCGGAGCGGAAGCAGTCGCAGCGCCAGAACATGCAGCTGAATGTGCTGCGTCCGCTCTACTGGGACAAGATGCTGTCCGATCTGGTCTACGGGCATGCCTCTTTTCAGGAGCTGAAGCTGGCGCTCTGCGAGGAGCTGGGGCTGCCGATTGCGGCAGCCTCCTGCAGAGTTGCCGTCATCTCAATGCAGGGCGCAGACTGCCGTCTGCTGCAGAGATTTCACGGCGATGTGGCGCTGACGGCTTTCGTGCTGGCCAACGTCTGCAATGAAGTCATGGCACCGCACTACAGCGGTTATGCCTTCCGCAGCTGGCAGAGCGGGGGAGAGCTTGTGATTCTGCTGTGGAATGCTGTTCAACAGGCGGAGACGGTACTGAACGGCATTAATGAATCGATCCGCCAGGCGTATGGCGTGCAGGTGGATATCGGGCTCAGCCTGCTTAACCCTTTGCCGGAAGGGCTGCAGCAGGCCTATACCCAGGCGCGCCAAGGGCTGGAGGAACGGAATCTCCTTCAGCGTGACGGACGGATACACCTCTGCAGAGCGGCCGGGGATGAGAGTAGGCCTAAAGGAGACTACGCTCCGGATATGCAGCTGGACAAGCTTAGAATCGCGGTATTGTCGGGCGATCTGGAACGGATGCAGCGGGTTGTGGAGGAGTGGGCGAGGGAGCTTGCCGGGTTGCCGCTGCTTCCGGAGAGCAGCTTTCTCCACCAGCAGGAGGAGATCCGTGCGGTTCTGAAGCGCTGGCGGCCGGAGGAGGAGATTAGCCTGGAGCTTTGTTATGACTCACAGGGGCTGTTCTCGGTGGAGAACTGGGAGAGTCAGCTTAAATCTCTGCTGCAGCACCTCTCCAAAGGTATCGCTCAGGCTCCGGATAGCAGACTTGTGCTGGAAATCAGGGAATACCTGAACCAGAACTATGCACAGGAGATGACGCTGCAGCATATTGCGGAACGCTTTTTCATCAGCAGAGAGAATGTCTCCCGCAAATTCAAGCAGATCACCGGGGAGAATCTGTCGGATTATTTAACGAGCCTCCGGGTGGATAAGGCGAAGACACTGCTGCAGAATACGCATTTGCGGCTGTCACAGATCGCGGAGCTGGTAGGGTATGAGGACGAGAAATATTTCAGCCGTGTTTTCAAAAAGTCCACTGGAGTGACGCCGCGGGAGTATCGCAAGCAAGAGGAGGAATAAGAACAACCGGCTTTAATTACCTTTCAACATTTTCCAGCGTTAAACCGATAATATCTGTATGGGCAATTTATATATTGTTTCGGTTATCTGGGAGGGCTGGAAGGTATGGACAACTATCTGGGAAGAACGATTAAGAATGATCTGATCAATGCATACGGAGTTACAGTTATTCCTGCCAAGAGCAAATTGAATGCAGAACATCTCGAACTCATCCGCAAACAAAGAATTGATGTGCTTGATATCATTTTTGTGGATGAACAGCAGGCTCCCTCTTATCGTCAAATGGCAAACAGTGTAGTAGATAGCTCCAAAGAATTGTTCGAATCCTACAGAATATCCCGGAAAATCCCGCTGGCCGATATCAGGAAGGATGTCGTTCCGGTCATACAGGAGATCTCGCGTAATCCTGATATTTTTGCTTTGTTCAGTTCGGTCCAGGGCAAAGATGATTATACATACCAGCACAACGTTGGAGTTGGTGTACTGTCCACCCTAATCGGCAGATGGTTAAATATGAGTGAAGCAGAGCTGTCGGTGCTCTCCCTGGCTGCAACCCTGCATGACATCGGCAAGCTGAAGATTCCTGTCGAAATTCTGAACAAGCCCGGCAAGCTGACGGACGAAGAGTTCAGCCTGGTGAAGAAGCATACGATATACGGCTATGAGATGCTGAAAGAAACCACCGGGGCCAATTCGCGCATTACACTGGCGGCTCTGCAGCATCATGAGAGGAACGACGGCAAAGGATATCCGTTGGGACTTAAGGATGAACAGATTGATTCTTACAGCAAAATTATTGCGGTTGCCGATATTTTTCATGCCATGTCCAGCAAACGCCCCTATCATGAAGCTATGCCGTTCCACGTGATTGTCGATCAGATGAGAAGAGGCAGCTTTGGCGCGCTGGACCCGCATATTGTTTCCGTTTTTCTGGAGAATATTGTGAAGCGGACCGTTGGCCGTGAGGTGGTCTTAACCGATGGCCGGGTCGGCGAGATTGTCTATTTGAACCCGCATGATATCGAAACACCGCTCATCCGCATTAATGATGAATATATCGACCTCAGTAAAATCAAAGAACTCAATATCCGCGAAATCAGCATATAGCTCTAACCGTCTTCAGTTCAGTTATTAAAATAATCAGCCAGACCTTCAGCGACAGCCTGAGCTGCCTTCCGCTGATAAGCGGCTTTGCGGACAATCGACTCGTCGTACGGATTGCTGAGGAACCCAAGCTCTATAAGGGCTGCGGGGAGCGGATTTTCCCTCAGAATGTGATAATTGCCGAAGGAGAGACCGTTGCTCCGGAGGCCGGTTCCCGCGCCAAGCCGGGTTTCAATCGCCCGGGCCAGCCGCAGATCGTTCAGCTCCGAGTAGAAGAAGGTTAGCGTGCCGGAGACATTCTTCGGAGAGGAATTATAATGGATGCTGACAAAAGCATCCGCGCCGAGCTGCGTCCCGATCTGCACCCGCCGCGAGAGCGCCGGCTTCTGGTCTCCTCGGGTGCGGGTCAGCTCTACCCTGGCCCCCTTGGCGGTGAGGTAATCCCGCAGATATAGAGAGGTCTGCAGTGTCAGATCCTTCTCCATCGTGTCATAGGTGGTGCCGAGCATACCGGGATCACTGCCGCCATGGCCGGGATCGACGACAATCAGCTTGCCGCGGATGGTGCCGGATTTCCGCACTACACTTCCGCTTTGGGCGTTTGAACTGGCAGTGCTTATATTTGGGACGCTTCCCCCGGCAAGGTACTGGGTGGATACCCAGCCGACAGTCCCTCCGGCTGTACGGATCCGCGACCATCCGTTCTGGCGGAGCAGAATTGTAACCGCATTCCCGGACTGCAGCGAACCCACTACCTCATAACTGGTTCCCGGACCTCCCCGGATACGCAGGGAAGAGGCGGTGACAACAGCTGTTCCGCTGGAGGCTGAGGATGTCTTAACTGTTGTATTGGCTGATGATGTGGTTCCTGCGGAAGCGGCTCCGCTGGTCCGCTTAAGATAGTACCCTGCGACCCATCCCGATACAGATCCGGCCCGTACTTTAAGCCAGCCATGCTGCTCATCGGTGACGGTAACCACAGCTCCGCCCGCCAGAGAACCGGTGATGGCTGCGCTTGCAGCGGGCTCACTGCGGACATTCAGGGAGTTCGCGTATACTTTGGCTGTGTAGGTATCTGCAGCATGGGCAGCAGAAGACGGCAGCGCATATGAAGTCAACAGACAGGCTGCCAGCACGGCGGTATGTAATATTCTGTTCATATAAAGCCTCTTTTCCCGGATAGATAAATTTCTATTACCCGTTTCATCGGCCGGAGAACAATGATTTGTTAAAATTGAAGATAGTTATCCTTCGTTTATTCGGATAACAACGATAATTCAGACCATTGGATCTCGTTGCTTAATATAACTGGCGACCCTATTCCTAAGGGGGAAATGTCTGTATAATTATTACATATTGGGGAAGCAGATAAAGGAGTGCCGCCGTGATCAGACCTAGATTATTCATTGGATCCTCCAGAGAATCTATCCGCTATGCCAGGGCCATCCACGAACAGCTGAAGCGGACCGCCGAGGTTCATCCTTGGTATGCCGCTGCTTTCCGGGCTAATGAATACACGATGGAGGCACTGGAGCGGAATCTGGATATCAGTGATTTTGCCGTCTTCGTGTTCTCGCCTGATGATGTGGCCCGGATTAGGGGTAAATATTATTATGTAACCCGGGATAACACCCAGTTTGAAATGGGCTTGTTCTGGTCCAGATTAAGGCGCGGCCGGGTCTTCTGCCTGCTGCCGGATCAGGTGCCCTCCCGCAGTGATCTGATTCCGGGTGAGAATGTGGAAGAGTATCACCTGCTGTCCGACCTGTCGGGGCTGACGCCGCTGGAATACGAGTGGCAGCATGAGAATATCACAGCGGCAGTAGATGTCAGCTGCGGTAAGATCATAGACATCATTCAGGAGCATGGGATGTATCATGACCCGGCTGTTGAACTTAAGCAGCTTAGATTAGAGCTTAGGCGAAAAGAAAGTATCCTTCACTTCTTTTGGCAATATAATAATAATGTGACGCCTCCCCAGCCGGGCGAGAAATATCAGGCGCTCAGCGAAGCAGTCCGTAATTCATTTGTAGCTCCGGAGGATTGCCGGGTGATCGGAGCCGCCATGTGGCGGGCCGAAGAGGGGGTAGGCCTTAAACAGGTGGGCGGCAATGTAGGCCGCGGGCATATCTATCCGTTCTCGACCTCGGAAGAGGGAGCCGGAAAACCGGGTGTGCTGGATGCTTTTTTGGCCAAGGAATGGACTTTTTTACAGCGTACGGAAGTTGCGGAGGTATATATCCTATGCTATCCTTTAGGGGAGAACCACGTTATTTCTGTACATTTCTCCGGAAGCGGGGGATTATCGGCAGAGGATCTTACCGCAGTAGTTGCCTATAACCGGGATTTGTTCCGTACCGTCAATCATTTAGTGGAAGGGGACTGACAGGATGAAGAACATGAAGAATGCAGTAAGTATATCCAGTAGCGTCCGCCGGTCTGCAGGCGGTAACGGCAACAGTGCGGGAGGCAAAGGCCGTTCCAGACGCAAATCCGGCACCAAGCTCTCTCCGTCCGCGCTCAATGTATATTTAGCGCCTTCGCTGGAGGGCGGAGACGACGAGTACAAGAAGCTGGTCAGCGGCAAAGTTGATAATAACAAGCCATCATTCGCATAACATTCGCTAACATATGTATATGAATATTAAGCAGGTCTCCGGCATTGCCGGGGGCTTTTTTTTGGCATTCAGGAAATTCTTACACTCATTTGTTGTGGATAAGGTATGCCCAAATTGGGGGGGAGTATCTTAATGTGTTGAATCGCCCGAAGGACGTAAAGAGTTCTTATATCGTAAATCCCTCTGATTCGGCCGAAAGTGGGCAGAATGAGGAAATTAAAGGGATAAATCCCTTTGATCCCGCCGGAAGTGGGCAGAATGAGGAAATTAAAGGGATAAATCCCTCTGATCCCGCCGGACGTGGGCAATATGAGGAAATTAAAGGGATAATGGACCTCTGTCAAGAAAGTAGACGTGAACCTAAGCGGTTTTCCGCTTAAATGTTGCTGCAAACTGAACCGGAGATACGTAACCCAGTGCCCCATGGATTCGTTTACAGTTGTAGAAAAATTCAATGTATTGGTAGATGGAATCATAGGCCTGCTTCTTTGTTTTAAATCGAGTCCAGTACACAAACTCTTTTTTCAAGAGGCTGTGAAAAGATTCGATACAGGCGTTATCATAACAGTTCCCTTTGCGGCTCATACTTGCAGTCATCTGGTACTTCTCCAGGCGTCCCCGGTAGTCTGCAGAGGCATACTGCGAGCCTCGATCCGAATGGTGAATCAAGCCCTTCCCGGGGCGTTTCGCTTGGTAGGCATCGTCTAGAGCGCCCTGTACGAGGTCTGTGGTCATCCGGTCGCCCAGCCGCCAGCCTACGATCTCCCGGGTGCATAGGTCCAGCACGCTCGCCAAGTACATCCGCCCTTCCCGACAGGGAATGTAAGTAATATCTGCGACCCACGCCTGGTTTGGCTTTTCGGTTTGGAATTGCTGGTTCAGCAAGTTAGGGGCAATGGGCAAAGGATGGTTAGAGTCGGTCGTGTGTACGCGAAACCTCTTCGCGACACAGGAGCGCAGGCCCAGTTCTCTCATGTACTTTCCTACTGTGCGTTCGCTTACCTTGTACCCCTCACGCTTCAAGAGAACCGTAATTTTGGGGCTACCGTAACGACCATGCGAGTCGTGAAAATGATAGGTAATCCGCTTAAGCAGTAACGCTTTGCGGGTGGCTTGGGGGCTGGGCTTCGCTGTTCTCCATTTGTAATAACCGCTCCGTGATACCTGAAAGACGTTGCACATCTTCTCCACTGGGAACTCGGAGCGATGATCTTCTATAAACTGGAATCTCAGTTCTTTGGGTTGCTGAAGATGTGCACTGCTTTTTTTAGGATGGCCATTTCCTCCGTCAGGTCTGCCACCTGTTGGTCGCGTTCCTTCAGTTGACGTTCCAACTCTCTGACTTTGTCTGGGGTGGCTATGGGCTCACTCTGAAACGACCGGTACTTCCCCAGCCATTGGTGCAGGGTTTTGGCGGGGATGTCCAGTTCCAGGGCGAGTTCTGCCACCGTCTTGGTTTGCTCCTGGATATACTTTACGGTCTGTTTTTTATATTCTTCATTGTAGCTTCTCCGTGTTCCACTCATGTGGGCACCTCCTCGTTAATCTCATTATCCCTATTCTCTTAACGGGTGTCCACGATTAATACTAACAGCATAAATCCCTCTGATCCCGCCGGAAGTGGGCGATATGAGGAAATTAAAGGGATAATGGACCTCTGTCAAGAAAATAGACGTCACACAACGGTTTTTCGAGTGAATAGCTTATCGTTACGGACAGCAGAGACGTTAAGCCTGTGAAAAGCACTTGAGTGCCGGTCCTTACGGACACCAGCGCATTTATTCCGCTCGAAAAGTGGAGCTGGTATATGAAAAGTGGTGGATAAGGGCTGTGGTGTCTGCAAACCCGTCAAAAGGGCCTATTATGAGTAGATAAGGGCTGTGGTGTCCGTAAGGGTCAGATTTGGCTTGTATTTGGACCCGGAGAGACAGCATCCCTCTATTTCCGCCGAAAGTGGCTCACAGCACCAAATTAAAAGTATAAATCCCTCTGATTCCGCCGGCTACGGGCCAAAGGAGGAAATGAGGAGCACAAGTGCCCTTGATTTCACGGAATGTCGGCCAAATGAGGAAATGAAGGGCACTAGTGCCCCTGAATTCACCAGCTACGGGCCAAGTGAGGAAATGAGGGGCACTAGTGCCCCTGAATTCACCAGCTACGGGCCAAATGAGGAATTCAGGGGCATTAATGCCCCTGAATTCACCGGGTACGGGCAAAATGAGGAAATGAAGGGCATAAGTGCCCCTGAATTCGCCGGCTACGGGCCAAACGAGGAAATGAGGGGCACTAGTGCCCCTGAATTCACCAGCTACGGGCCAAACGAGGAAATGAGGGGCACTAGTGCCCCTGAATTCACCGGCTACGGGCCAAATGAGGAAATGAAGGGCATTAGTGCCCCTGAATTCACCAGCTACGGACCAAACGAGGAAATGAGGGGCACTAGTGCCCCTGAATTCACCGGGTACGGGCAAAATGAGGAAATGAAGGGCATAAGTGCCCCTGAATTCGCCGGCTACGGGCCAAACGAGGAAATGAGGGGCACTAGTGCCCCTGAATTCACCAGCTACGGGCCAAATGAGGAAATGAAGGGCATTAGTGCCCCTGAATTCACCGGGTACGGGCCAAATGAGGAAATGAGGAGCGCAATTCCTCTTGATTTTACCGGATGCTACTCCAGAAGTAGTTTGTTCTTTTACGCGCCTTCCTGATGCACTCCCGTATATTTAGCATCCGCCGGCTGCCGGATTTTCCGCAGATACCGGAATTTGGCCAGTCCGATCAGAGCAGCCCCCGCAGCAGTAATCCCGCCGATCAGTCCGAACACCGGAACAGGAGATTCTGCTCCGTACAGCCCCAGCAGACCTGCCCCAAGCATGGGGCCGAAAGTGGTTCCGATCTTAACAAACTCAGAGCAGCCGAAATATAACCCTTTATTACTCTCCGGGGACAGCTCATCCACCAAGGCATCGAACCTTGCGCCAATCAGCAGCTCCCCCAGACTGAACACGGTAATGAACAGGAGCGGCATCACCGGGGAGACGGGCAGGACAAAGAACAGGAAGCTTGCGGCAATGAGCAGATTGCTGGCAAGCACCACGTTGAAAGGGTTCCACTTCGAGATCCAGCGCAGTATGGCAAATTGCGCAGCCAGAATAACGACCGCATTGAGCGACAGAATCAGAGAATACATCCGGGCACCATCTGCCAAGGCAGAAGTGGCGCTTAAATATTGAGATACGGTTCCGTTCAGCTGTGAGTATCCGAAGAATGAGAAGCTCATTCCGGCCAGCAGGAAGATGAATACATAATCCTTGCGGATTACGCCAAGATTTTTGAGGCTGCCAATACCCCGGGATGCAACAGAAGCGTGGATACGGCCCCCGTGCCGGAAGAAGAACTGCGTAGAGACACCATACAGAATATATAGACTGCCCAGGATGATATAAGGAAAGAGCGTCAGCTTCATATTGAACAACAGGCTTAACAGCGGGCCGAGAAAACAGCCAAGGTTAATTGCCGTATACCGCAGATTGAAGACGAGCAGCCGGTTCTCGGGGAGTGTTTCTGCGGAGAGCACTTTTTTGCTGGCAGGCTCGAAGATGGAGTAGCATAATCCGTTAAGGCCGTTAAGCAGCAGGAAGGCCGGGAAGCTGTCTGCATAATAGAAGAGAATGAATATGACTCCCCAGACGATGGGGACAACGGCGATGATTCTGTGCAGGGGAAGCCGGTCCGCAAGCGCCCCGCCGAAGCCGCTGAAGACTACATTGACAAGCGGATTGATACTGAGAACACAGCCGGCCAGGAAGATGGAAATATGCTTTTGACCCGTCAGAAAGATGGCTAAATAAGGGACGCTCATAAAAAGCGCAGTTCTCGTGAAAAAAGTTCCGGCCAGAATATTCCATACCCTGCTGTTTAGCTTCCGTGACATTTGATAACCCATGGTAAATCTTCCTCCGCAATTTGTGATTTTATTTGTGGCGAGTGTAGCATACAATGAAAATTAGATTTGGACATTGTGCTGTATACTCACATGGCAGAGCGGAGTGGTAAAGAGTTATGTTTCTGGGACCTGCAATTAAGCAAATCCGTTCCTCCAAAGGAATCAGCCAGTCGATTCTGGCGGATGGGATTATGAGCCGTTCCAACTTGTCACGTTTTGAGGGCGGGAAATATTATCCCGGATATGACAAGCTGATTCTGCTGCTGGACAAGCTGGAAATGTCCCTTGAGGAGCTGCTGTTCCTGCATAATGGTTATGCACAGCCGGAGAAACGGACGCTTCACTTAAGTCTGGTAGAGGTGGCGAACCGCTATGAATTCGGTAAGGTGCGGACAATTAGCTATGAATGCCGCTCCTTGTATGAAGTGACCCGCACGGAGGCTTATTATCATTTGTATCTGCTGGGCCAGGGTTTTCTGATTCAGTATCAGCGGGAGGATGAGATCCGGCAATTAAGCGAATTAGCGGAGGAGATCAAGCCTTATCTGATGGGGGCAGATATATGGTATCTGTATGAGTTCAAGCTGCTGAATAATTTCCTGTTCACTTTGAGCAGCGGCGATGCGATCTTTTTTGGACGAAGGGCTGCAGATGAGTTTGATAAATACCATGACTTCGCCGAGAGCCGGACCATTCAGCAGCATCTGATGCAGAACATCGCGAAAATTTGCCTGAAAGAGCAGAACTATGAACAAAGCCTGTTCTTTCTTATGAAGGCGCTGCCCTTGGCGGATAAGACGAATCTGCTGTACGATAAAATTGTCACATTGGTGTACTATGAGATCACGCTGCTTTGTCTGAAGCATAAAGTCGATACGGACCAGTTATTGAGTTACCTTGATATTCTCCGGCAGCTTGAGTTCACGGGCAGTTATGACGCGCTGCAGCAGGTGTGCCGGCTCCATCTGCCGGATATATTCTGATACATATGCTATTTATTTTGCGCAAAAAAAATTGCTGCCCGGTTATAGGGCGGCAACTTTTTGGTCTTGTTTATGATTGCGGAGCGGAGATTCCGCTGCGCTTCTTGGCGAGCTCACGCCGCACAACCGGAGCTACTTCTGTTGCCAGCAGCTCGATGGCTTCTGCGACCTTGGCATAGGGAAGGCCGCCGATATCCAGCTGGGTCATGAAGCGGTGATGGCCGAACAGCTCATGCTGATAGAGGATTTTCTCAACAATCTGCTGCGGGCTGCCCACTGCCAGGGTATTGTCCGGAGAGGTGAACCGGCCGAATTCCTTGCGTGAGACACGGTATTCCTGGCCGGGTTTCGGGCTGATCGCATTGCGGTAGCTATAGTAATAAGGATAATACTCATCCAGTGCCTGCTGGGATGTCTTGGCGATGTAACCGTGGCTCGTAATGGCGATCTTCAAGTCTTCCGGCCCGTGCCCTGCTGCGGCGCCAGAGCGGCGGTAGGTGTCGGCCAGATTCTGGAAAGGCTCCGGACTGCCGCTCAGAATGGCGATAGCCATACCTACACCCAGCGCGCCGGCTTTCTGGGCACTTTCGGCCGAACCGCCGATGCCGACCCAGAGCGGGAGCTTCTGCTGCAGCGGACGCGGAGCAATCTCAGCGTTATGCAGCGGGGAGCGGAACTTGCCTTCCCAGTTCATGACCTCATGCTGGTTCAGCGTGAGCAGCAGGTCGAGATTCTCGCTGAACAGCTGCTTGTAATCCTCCAGCTCATAGCCGAACAGCGGGAAGGATTCCAGGAAAGCGCCGCGTCCGGCGATAATCTCTGCCCGGCCGTCTGACAGCAGATCCAGTGTAGCGAAATCCTCGAAGACACGAACCGGATCAATCGTACTCAGTACGGTGGTTGCACTGGTGAGCTTAATCCGCTCTGTAACCTGGGCAATAGCTGCCAGCACAACCGGCACTGACGAGATGACGAAATCCAGCCGGTGATGTTCGCCCACGCCGAATACGTCCAGACCTGCTTCATCGGCAAGCTTCGCTGCAGCAATCACTTCATGCAGCCGCTGGCGGGGACTGATCCGCTGCCCCGTTTGGCAATCGGCTACGATATCTCCGAGTGTATAAATACCGAACTCGAACTCCGGTTCAGCCGCTTGTTTCGCTTGATCATTCCCTTGATTGTTCCCTTGATTGTTCCCTTGATTGTTCATTGGTACAGACCCCTTATTATCCAGAATATTTATGATGTTTAAAGTTAAGCTTGTCCGTTACAGCAAGGATATAGTCTACTATATCATAATTACTTACAAAATGTAAGTATATGAGTGTAAGTTTGTGAAATGGGGAGGGGATCATACAGCAAGTATCACCAAAAGAGCAATGCCGTTTTTTTTTGCGTATACACCTGAAGGGATATGGAGATTTCCGCAATGTCTATATCAAAAATAATTAATCCGGGCGGAATTTGTGTATTTTCATTGACAGATTTACAGATAGGTGATATTTTAAATTTACAAATTCCAATTGATTTACTTAGGAATAAACACAGCCGACTGTACAGACAGAGGTGCCGCGCGAGTCCGATCGCGAGGTTCCTCTGTTTTTTTGTATTCATACATGATAGTTCAACCAGAAGGAGGAGCAGATATGGGAGAGGCTTTATTGTCCATCACACAGCTGAATAAGCGCTTTGATACCGCCGGAGGACATGTACAGGCATTGCAGGATGTGGAGCTGCATGTAGAGGAAGGGGAATTCATCACGGTGATTGGTCCCAGCGGCTGCGGCAAAAGCACCCTGCTGCGCATCGTTGCCGGTCTGGATACCGGCTATACCGGTAAAGTTACGCTGGAAGGTGCAGAGATAGGCGGGCCGGGAATCGACAAGGGGTTTATTTTTCAGGAGCACCGCTTGTTCCCGTGGCTTACGGTAGAGAAGAACATTGCCTCTGATCTGCCGCTGGGCAGGCCGGATATCCGGAAGAGGGTAGATGAGCTGATTGATCTCGTGAAGCTGGGCGGCTTCGAGAAATCCTACCCCCGCGAGCTGTCGGGCGGGATGGCTCAGCGTGTGGCAATTGCCCGTGCGCTGCTGCGGAATCCGAAGATTCTGCTGCTTGACGAACCCTTTGGTGCGCTGGATGCCTTCACCCGGGCGCATATGCAGACGGTGCTGCTCGATATTTGGCGGCGGAACCGGACTACGATGATTTTTGTAACCCATGATATTGATGAAGCAGTATTCCTCGGCAACCGGGTCGTCATCCTTGAACCCCGCCCGGGTAAAATCCGCAAGATCGTTCCTGTCGACCTCCCCTATCCGCGCAAAAAAACAACAACCTCCTTTCAAGAGCTGCGCCTGAAGGTATTGAACTACTTTGAGAAGGTCGACGAGCTTGAGCTGAAGGATGGGGCGGGAATATAAGTGACTCCTTATTCGTGGTTCGTAGTTCGTTGTTGTCTGAATGGAGACTCTTGGGTAGACACGGTAAACGCATATTGTTGTACGTAATACAACTTTGATCAACGATACCAGGCGAGTTCGAAGGGATGTTGTACAGAATACAAGAATTATCCCGCTGAGAGGCTTGGAGAGGAACAATTGATGCCTTTTGTACAACAATTTTGAGTTATGAACGATATGATGAGGGAAATGATGTATTTTGTGCAGGATTTCAGAATGTGATCGTAAAGGAGGAGCTACAGCGGTCTTAACGGTTATGCAGGAAGACGGTGCAGGAGGGCTGTATTGTGAAAAAGAGAGAGCAAGTGCCGGCTTATATCCGACTTAATCCATGCGAATATATTAATTAATTCAGAAGGAGGGACAGCCATGGCTGAACGCGCTATAGCTGCAGGGAATGCCGGAAGAACCGGCAGGCCTGAAGGACCCGGAAAAGCGGCAATTGCCGGTCTGGGGTTGCTGCTTCCGGCAGGGGTGTTGATCCTGTGGCAGATCCTGAGCCATTACGGAATGATCTCGGAGATGCTGTTCCCGGCTCCTTATACGATTGTCCAGTCGTTCATTACGCTGGCGTCTACCGGGGATTTATGGAGCAACCTCAGAATCAGTGTTGTGCGGGCATTGTCAGGATTTCTGCTTGGCGGCGGGCTGGGTCTGCTGTTCGGCATTCTGGTCGGATTATTCCGCAGATCGGAGAAGCTGCTGGATCCTTCGCTGCAAATGATCCGGATGATACCCAGTCTGGCCGTAGTGCCGCTGTTCATTCTCTGGTTCGGCATCGGCGAGGAATCCAAGGTGCTGCTGATTGCTAAAGGGGCTTTTTTCCCGATTTATATTAATACCTTCATGGGCATACGCGGAACGGATAACAAGCTGTTCGAAGTTGCCCGGGTGCTTGGCTTCAGCAGAGGGAAACAGATTGTACGGCTGGTGCTCCCGGCAGCAGTGCCGAATATTATGCTCGGTGTGCGCTTGTCGCTGGGCCTCTCATGGCTGGGTCTGGTGGTGGCGGAGCTGATTGCTTCCACCTCTGGGATCGGCTACATGATGTCGGATGCCCGCCAGTTTGCCGATACGCCTGTAGTGTTTGTCGGGATTATTGTATTTGCCGCTGCCGGATTGCTGAGTGACACGATTGTCCGCCTGATCGAGCAGCGGCTGCTGCGGTGGCGGGACAGCTATCAAGGATAGGAGGGGAAGAACCGCATGAGTGAAGGGATAGAAGCAATAATCAAGACCGCCAAGGGGGTAAGGGAAGCCCGTGATTATAGCGGAACGGCTTCAATTACTACGCATAACAACAAGAGAAGATTAACTGTTGCTTCCTGGAAAGCTCTCTTGTCCGACTGGGGCACCGGGGCGCTAATTCCCGTAGCCGTAATCGCCTTATGGCAGCTTGCCGGGAGTGCAGGCTGGATCTCGCCGGAATTTCTTCCGGCACCGCTGAGCATTCTCTCCGCATTTGCGGATCTGGCGGTTAGCGGGGAGCTTATTCATCATCTGGGCGTCAGTATCGGACGGGCTGGCATCGGGTTCCTGATTGGAGGAATTCTCGGCCTGCTGCTGGGGACACTGACCGGCCTCTTCCGCAGCGCAGCCTATCTGCTGGACCCGAGCGTGCAGATTCTGCGGCTGGTTCCCCATCTGGCTATTGCCCCGCTGATCATTCTATGGTTCGGCTTCGGGGAGATTTCGAAGGTGGTTATTATTATGAGCGGCTCTTTCTTCCCGCTCTATATTAATACTTTTATGGGCATCCGGGGAGTGGACAACAAGCTGTTTGAAGTAGCCCGGGTGCTCGGATTCAGCCCGCTGCAGAAGCTGCGGCGGCTGATCCTGCCGGCGGCGCTGCCGGGCATTCTGCTGGGACTGCGCCTGTCGATGGCTGTGGCCTGGATCGGTCTGGTGGTTGCCGAACTGATCGGATCACAGTCCGGTGTTGGATTCCTAATTAATGAGGCGAAGCAGAATTCCAATACGGCAGTTATTTTTGTCGGAATTATTATTTTTGCAGTGGTCGGCAAGCTGATTGATTCTCTATTCCGCGTCATCGAACGCAAATTCCTGTACTGGCGTGACAGCTATCAAGGCTAATGACAAGTTGCTGAAACGCTTCTGAAATGCTAATGAAACCAAGGGGGCAACAACATGAACCAACCGGCACTGAAGGAAACATTGAAACTGACGGCGGATGTATTGGTAATCGGCGGTGGTCCGGCAGGAACATGGGCGGCACTTACAGCCGCAGCTAAGGGAGCAAAGGTGATCCTGGCTGATAAGGGATACTGCGGCTCCAGCGGTGCGACTGCCCCGTCGGGCACAGGAGTGTGGTACGTGAAGCCGGAGGAGGAGCTGCGTGAAGCAGCGAAGGCCAGCCGCTACACGATGGGCGGCAAGCTGGCTGAGCACCGCTGGATGGACAGGGTGCTGGACCGGACCTATGAGAACATGAATAGACTGGGCGTTGCCGGCTATCCGTTCCCGGTGGATGAGGAAGGCAATCAATACCGCCGGAGCCTGCAAGGACCTGAATATATGCGCCTGATGCGCAAGCTGGTGAAGAAGGCGGGGGTGAAGATTCTGGACCACAGCCCGGTGCTGGAGCTGCTCGCCGATGAGCACGGGGTAGCCGGAGCCGCCGGAGTGCAGACCCAGAGCGGAGAGGCCTGGAGTGTGCATGCCGGGGCGGTAGTTATCGCTACCGGGGGCTGCGCTTTCCTCAGCAAGGCGCTGGGCTGCAACGTATTGACGGGTGACGGGTACTTATTCGCCGCTGAAGCAGGGGCGAGCTTGTCGGGTATGGAGTTCTCCAATGCCTACGCGATCTGCCCGACCTTCTCCTCCGTAACGAAGACCGCTTATTACAGCTACGCCAGCTTCTACTATGAGGACGGCAGTGTGGTGGAAGGAGCGGGTTCCAAGAAGGGCCGCTCTGTAATTGCCAGAAATCTGCTGGCGGGCCGCCAGGTATTTGCGAAGCTTGACGGAGCCGATGAGGCATTGCAGCCGCTGCTGCGGGTGGCGCAGACGAATTTCTTCCTGCCGTTTGACCGGCGGGGC
The DNA here is from genome assembly GCF_000758665.1 of Paenibacillus borealis. Taxonomy (NCBI): domain Bacteria; kingdom Bacillati; phylum Bacillota; class Bacilli; order Caryophanales; family Paenibacillaceae; genus Paenibacillus; species Paenibacillus borealis. The sequence goes on along the minus strand of NZ_CP009285.1, from coordinate 7,267,503 downwards.
ATTAATCCCTTCAAGGATGTCTTCCCGGTGACGCTGCGGCTGGAAGGCACGGTCCGCGGAACAGGCGGCATCCGGATTACAGACGAGAATTGCGGCACTGGCGTTCCAGGGTTATATGCCGCAGGGGATGCGGCCACCCGTGAGCTGATCTGCGGAGGGTTCACCGGAGGCGGTAGCCATAACGCCGCTTGGGCGATGTCTTCCGGCTCCTTCGCAGGAGAAGGGGCGGCAGCCTATGCAGCCGGACTCGGCCGGCATTCGGATCACCGCGCACCCGTCGGGTTATCCTCTTCACCGCTGGTTCACCAGGAAGTGAAGGCGGGAGCCGCTGCCAGAACCGCAGAATACGTGGAGGCGGTACAGGCAGAAGTCAAACCGTACGATATTAATCTGTTCCGTACAGAGCAGGGACTGGCATCTTCGCTGGAACGTCTGGACGGACTATGGAAAGAGCAGCGCAGCCGGGAAATCCAGCGCACTCCGGAAGGTGTGAAGGCACGCGAAGCCGAAGCGATGACGGCAACGGCACGCTGGATGTACAGCTCCGCTCTGGCCCGCACCGAAACCCGGGGAATGCACAAGCGGGAGGATTTCAAGGGAAGCGACGACAGCCAGCATCACCGCCTGATCAGCGGCGGACTGGATCAGGTATGGGTGAAGACAGAAGAGGTAGCGAAGGAGAGTGTATTGTTGTGATTGAAGTCATCAGCGCTGACCGGTGTGTAGAATGCAATCAATGTGTATCTGTCTGCCCGACCAATGTATTCGACCGGGTGGAGGACGGAATTCCGGTCATCGCCCGGCAGAGTGACTGCCAGACCTGCTTCATGTGTGAGCTGTATTGTCCGGTGGATGCCCTGTATGTGGCTCCGGATTCCGAGGGGATTACCGGGATTACAGAGGCGGAGCTGGAACAGCAGGGGCTGCTCGGCGGTTACCGCGAGAAGGTAGGCTGGGGCAAGGGCAGACAGCCGGTGGCAAGTCATGACTTTATGTATAAGCTGGCGGCCCGGGCTGGATTCTGAATGATGCATCGTTATAGAACCTAATTAGAATACAGGCAAGTGTCCTTATACAACCATCCAATATCAAACATCGAGCAGACGACTGAGGGGAGAATAAAGCAATGAGCAAATTGTACAGAGAGATTAAAGGTGTATGGAGCAAAGGGGGACGCCTCACGCTGATAACAGGTGTGGTGATGATCATGCTGGTGCTGCAGGCTTGCGGTAATAATACCGGCTCCGGGAACAGCGGGACAGCAGCGAACGGCGCAGGAACGAATACGGCTGAAGCGGCGGGCAGTGAGACGGCAAGCAATGTTCCGGCTGTGCTGAATTTCGGCTACATCGGTTCCAATAAGCTGAATGTGCCGGGCGGCGCGGAAGGCTGGGGCCTCTATAAAGGCATTATCCAGGAAGAGCTGAAGAAATACGGAATTACCGAAGTGAAGCTGACCGGCTTCCCGAACGGACCGGATCAGACGGAATCCTTAATCAGCGGAAGACTAGATTTCGGCAGCCTCGGGGATACCCCGGCAATTATCGCCTACGCCTCAGGAGCCAAGACCCGGCTGATCGCCCAGACTTCAGCGCATACGGTCGGTTATCTAATCGGCAAGAAGGATGGACCGAAGACGGTGCAGGACCTGAAGGGCAAGACAATTGCGATCCAAAAAGGTTCGTTTATGCACCGTTACGTAGTCGGCCTGCTGAAGCAGGAGGGCGTAACTGACTATAAGCTGGTTCATATGCTGATTCCGGATGCAACCGCAGCACTGGCCCGCGGAGATGTAGACGCAACCACCAATAACGGTGTAGCGGCACTTAAGCAGATCGAGCAGGGGTACACCCATTTGGATGATGCTTCGACCCATCCGGATCTGCTCGGAAGCAGTGCTACCGTAGTGTCAGAGGAATACCTTGCGAAATTCCCGGATTTCCCGAAGGTCTGGAATGCGGCACGGGAGAAGGCGCTGGCTGACCTGAAGCAGCATGAAGATGAGTATTATGAGTTCCTGGCCGAGATCGGGGATACAACCCCGGAACTTGCGAAGCAGGTGAATCCGATCAGCGATATCAAGGATACCGCCTTCACGGAAGACGGCACGAAGCTGCTGGAGGGCACCAAGAATTTCCTTGTTGAAGAGAAGCTGGCCAAGAAGGATTTCAATATCAGCGACTGGCAGCTCCAGTAAATAAATATAAATACAGGTGAACGGAGGGAATGCGGATGTCCGAAGAAACCTTAACCATTGAACATTTCAAGCTGCCGCTGGAGAACGGGCTGAATCTGGAGGGTGAGGTGCGGGTTCCTGCGGGGACTGCACCGAAGCCCGTCATCCTGATCAGCCATGGCTTCAGAGGACATAAGGACTGGGCATTCTGGCCGGAGGTCTCCGGCAGACTTGCCGGAAGCGGGTTCTACACCGTAAGCTTCAACTTCTCGCGTATCGCTGCCCGTAATATTGACGGGATTAACCCGGAGGAAGCTGCCGAAGCGGCTACGCTGAGCCGGGAGCTGCTCGATCTGGAGCAGGTACTGAATAGTCTCAAGGAAGGCAGTCTGCCGCTTGCCGGATTGGCTGACACGGAGCGGATAGCGGTTCTGGGGCACAGCCGTGCAGGCGGAAGCAACATTCTGTTCGCGGCAGAGCATCCTGAGGTGAAGGCGCTGGTGGTCTGGAACGGCGGTTCTGCGCCGCAGCCGCAGCAGGATGAAGGTGCTCCGGCGCTTACGCCGCAGGAGCGGGCGATCCGCGAGGATCAGCAGCGAAACAAGGAGCGCTTCAATCTGGAGGACGCGCTGGGCAGAGTATCGGCCGCGGCGCTGCTGATACAGGGTGATCAGGACCGTGAAGCCCTGCTGCTGCAGCATGCAGGCTTCAGGGAACAGGCGCCGCAGCACCGGTACCTGAGCATCCGGGGTGCAGATCACACTTTCGGCACGGTGGACCCGTACGAAGGCTCCACGTCTGCGCTGAATGAGGCTGTTGCCTCGACGATAGCATTTTTGCAGGAGAAGCTGGTCTGATCTTATTTCTACATTTCAGAGGACCATGAAGAGGAGGAAGCGGAATGCCGCAGCAGCATCAGCAGGCAACAACAGATGTTCTAGTGCTGGGCGGAGGCCCGGCCGGAGCATGGGCGGCATGGAGTGCAGCTTCTCAGGGAGCGAAGGTAATTCTGGCCGATAAGGGATATCTCGGAACAAGCGGGGCTACCGCGCCGGGAGGAACAACGCTGCTGGTGATTCCGCCGGTAGCAGAGCTGCGGGAGCAGGCTGTGCAGGCCAGACTTAAGGCAGGCGGCTATCTGTCGGAGAATGCCTGGATTCACCGTGTGCTGGATCAGGTCGAACAGAATCTGGAGCTGGTAGAGGCGTGGGGATACCCCTTTCCGAAGGATGAGGATGGCAGGCCGCTGCGGACGCATCTGCATGGCCCGGAATACATGAAGATTATGCGCAGAGTGGTGCGCAAGGCGGGAGTGCGCATCTGGGATCAATCGCCGGCACTGGAGCTGCTTCATGATCAGCACGGCGTGGGCGGAGCGCGCGGAATTAACCGCCTGACCGGAGAGAGCTGGGAAGTGAAGGCGAATGCGGTGATTATGGCTACCGGAGGCTGCGCCTTCCTTAGCAAGGGGCTGGGCTGTAATGTGCTCACAGGCGAAGGGCTGCTGATGTCAGCCGAAGCCGGTGCCGAGCTGTCGGGCATGGAATTCACCCGGCAGTATGCTCCGAGCTTCGCGGATGGAACGGTGACGCGCGGGCGGATGCTGGCCTGGGCCACGCTGTATGATGAAGCGGGAAGGCCGCTGCACCAGGGCGACCGCACCTTCGGCAGCATCCCCGAGCTGATGCTGAAGGGACCGGTCTACGCCTCGCTGGATCTGGCTGATACGAAGGAGAAGCAGGATTTCCTCCGCAATGCCCATCCGATCTTCTTCATGCCGCTGGAGCGGGCGGGGATCGATCCGTTCAAGGATAAATTCCCGCTCACGCTGCGCTATGAAGGCACGATGCGCGGCACGGGCGGCCTGCGCCTGACCGGCACCGATTGTGCCACCTCGGTGCCGGGGCTGTATGCGGCCGGGGATGCCGCATCCCGCGAGAAAGTCACCGGCGCCATCTCCGGCGGCGGCGCCTACAATGCATCCTGGGCCATCTGCAGCGGCAGCTGGGCAGGACAAGGCGCGGCGCGGCACGCTCTGCAGGAGCCGCGTCCGGCGGACAGCCGGCTGCTCCGCGCGGCGGGCCGCTACGGGATGCCGGCTGGCGCCGGCACTGCAAGGACGCTGGACGCGAAGCCGCTGATCGCGGCGGTCCAGCGGGAGATCCTGCCGCTGCGGATCAACTACTTCCGCAGCGAACCCGTAGTCGCTGCAGCCCTGCAGCGGCTGAACAGCCTGATGCCCGAGCTCAGCGGGCAGGTGCCCGCGACGGTTCAGGGCATCGTGCAATCGCGTGAAGCGGCCGCCATGCTGAATGTCGGCCGCTGGATCTACACCGCCGCGCTGGCCCGCAAGGAGAGCCGCGGGCTGCAGCGCCTGGCCGAGTATCCGGCGCTGGACCCGCGCCAGACCCACCGGCTGATCCTCTCCGGCATTGATACGATCGGCATCCGCACCGAAAGCGTGCCGCATGCCCATGAGCTGCGGATTCCGAGAGAGGAGCGGGCGATATGATTGAACTGGTCAGCCAGGACCGCTGCATCGGCTGCAAGCTGTGCGTGAAGGTGTGCCCGACGAATGTCTTCGAGATGCAGGGCAAGCTTGCCGTCATTGCCCGCCAGGAGGATTGCCAGACCTGTTTCATGTGCGAGGCATATTGTCCGGTGGATGCGCTGTATGTGGCGCCGCAGGCAGATCTGTCCATCGCCCAGGATGAGCAGGAGCTGATTGAATCAGGCCTGCTGGGCAGCTGGCGGGCAGAGATCGGCTGGAATCCGGGTGCGGAGGATACGATGGCGGAGCGGGACACGACCCCTTTCTTCGAGGTCTTCACCGAGACTTACCGCGGCAAGTAATCAGGGGAGAGGCAAGTAAGTACAAAAGGTGTTCTGCAGCCCTTGCCGGCAGCGGAACACCTTTTGTGTACATATAGTTTATAGGTTTCACAATGATGAACCGGTTTCCGCTTTACAGCAGCTTCAGAATAGCCGGCTCCATGTCCAGCGGATCCACCGGAGATTCGAAGCGTTCCACCACGTTGCCGTTACGGTCAATCAGGAACTTAGTGAAGTTCCATTTAATTTCATCGTTCGTGAGCGTTGCAGGATCACGTTCTTGCAGCATGGTGTGCAGCAGCCTGCTGTTGGAGTCTGTATCATCGAAGCCCCGGAAGCCGGCCTGTTCGGTCAGATAAGCGAACAGAGGATGACGGCCATCCCCCTTAACATCAATCTTCTCGAAGAGCGGGAAGGTCACGCCGTAATTGATCTGGCAGAACACATTGACCTCGTCATTGGTGCCGGGCTCCTGTTCGCCAAACTGATTGCTGGGGAAGCCGAGGATTTGCAGCCCCTGGTCCTGGTATTTTTCATAGAGCTTCTGAAGGTCGGAATATTGTGGAGTATATCCGCATTTGCTGGCAGTATTTACGATTAGCAGAACTTTATCCTTATACTGTTCAAGCCGGGTTTCTTTCCCCCGGATATTGCGGGCTTCATACTGATAGACGCTCATTGCTGCTTCATCCTCCCGGGATATGTAATAAATATTTATCATTATTTAATTGTACACAATTTAATTTGGAGTGTCAAATTATTAAGGAATAGTTGGGCAATACTATTACCATGCCCCTGCATATAGGTAAAGGTTAAGCACCGCGAGATCTTATGAACTTTTATATATTTATATATACGAAGCCCCCCAGTTAAGATTATACTAAAGCGAACGAGCCGTTTTTTCAGCAGGCGGAGCGTCTCCCCATACGTATAACACAGACACAAGACTATTATGCTGGAGGAAATTGAATGAGCACTACTGAACTTACTAGCCAACTTTCCAGTTTCACCGGAAGGTTACTGCGGGAACGCTTTGGGAAAGGGCCTGAGTCGGTACATGCCTCCATTGGGAAGCAATGTATTGCACTGCATATCCGTAATTTCATCGGGCCGGTAGAGAGATTTTTGTTAAATAAGGAAGAAGAACAGGCGTTTCGCTACACACGGGAGCTGCTGATGAAGTCCCTGCTTCCCGAGCTTGCGGTTTACCTGAAGGATACGATGGCTATTGAGGTCGGCGAGCTTTTTTATGATTGGGGTATACATAACGCGTCTGGAATGATCGTTGCGCTCATTAAGAATGACGCTGTGATTATTGACGATTATGCCGGGCGTCAAGAAGTCCATGCCCAGATTAATGAAGTGAGCAGAAAGGTACAGAAGGAACCGGTTCATACTGATTCCTGGTGGCTGGGCCCGCGCATTCTGATTATCAAGCGCGAGGGTATCCTGATCCCGCTGGAGAAGGAACTGATTGGCCTCGGTTACGAGAATACGCTTAAGACCACCAAACGCAAGATGGAAAAACGCTATTTGGAGGATACCACCACGATTGCCCCGATGCTCGCCAAGGAGCTGTCGGATATATATGTGGACTGGGATTTCGACAAAGATACCAGTGTAATAGCTTATACTTTTCAATAAGTTTAACTATAAATAAGGCGGAAATGAGTCGGACATGCGAATGAGCCGAACATGAGCCGGAGAAGGGGGAATGGTCCCTTTCTTCGGCTTTTTTATTTTCTGTCTGTTTATAGCCTATTGTGCTGGGACATTTTAGGAGGATATGCCGGATGGAGGAATACAAGCGGACAGTTTTATATGTGGAAGATAATCAACTCAACATGGCCCTAATGCATCATATCTTCAAAAAAAACCTGCCCTCCATATTGCTGCTGAAAGCTGAAACGGCAGAGCTCGGACTAAGTATAGCCCGGGAGACACTGCCGGATCTGATCATCCTGGATATCGGGCTGCCCGGCCTTAACGGATATGAAGCTCTGGATATCCTGCAGCAGGATGAGGCTACATGCCATATTCCGGTACTGGGAACCAGTGCGTTTGCTCAAGTATCGGATATCGAAAAAGCCAGGAATAAAGGTTTTGCCGCATATATTACCAAACCCTTTCAGGTCAAATTACTCACCGAAACGGTGGAAAGGCTGCTGGGCGGCGGGCTATAAATCAAGGATATAGTACTGCAGGAATGAATTGAACAAAGGTGGGGAACTGGGGAGAACTCTGTCTGAAGGCCGGTTCGCAGGCTGTTATATTCAGCTTTGCATTTTATAGTTTATTTTTCGACACAATCATTTGACTTTCGCCCGAATATGCAAGATATTTATATTACAGATTTGATATATAATAATTGCATTTATTACTCCACAAACGGGCGGTGGAATTTATGCTAAGACAGCATGCAGAGGCATCTTCTCTATTTGAACATGCATTCAAGACAGGAACTGCCGGAGTCGCATTTCTCTCCATTTCCGAAGAATGGACCAGTGTGAATCCGGCGGTAACCCTGTTGCTCGGGTATACCGAAGAACAACTGCTGGGACATAGCTTCACGGAGTTTCTGTATGAAGAATCCCTGCAGGTACATAGGCAAAAGATGGGGACTCTAAGAGCGGGAGAGGCTCCCTTTTTTGAATGCGAACTGAATTTCCGGCATGCAGACGGCTCTGTGGTTGCAGCGCTGCTGCATGTTTCTCTGATTAGCGAACCCTCTACGGGAATGGGCTTGTATTATATCGTTCATTTGGCTGGACTGCCGCACCCGGAAGCTAAGTCCATGGATGAACTTCCTGCACCTCCTGATGAGCTGTACCGGCTGATCGCAGCCAATATTAGAGATATAGTATATTATGCTTCACCCGACGGGATCTGCCGGTACTGCTCCCCTTCGATTGTGGAAGTGCTCGGATATAAGCCGGAGGAACTGATCGGCCGAGATATCCGCGGACTGGTTCACCCCGGGGATATGGAATTCATGAAGGCTCCGCAGGCGGCGGAGTTTCAGAGTGTACAGCTGAGGATTCTTCATAGCGACGGGCGGTACCTTTGGATCGAATTCACGCTGCGGATCGTGGAAGACAGCGGGAACTGGAGCGTGCTTGCCGTAGGCCGTGATGTGACGCAGCGCAAGATCATGGAGCAGAGGCTGCAGGAATCGGTAGAGAGGTATACCTCGCTGAAGAAATATAACCATGATGCGATCATTTCCCTGGATCTGGAAGGCAATATCATCAACGGGAATGAGAAGGCGGTACAATTGACGGGTTATACGATCCCTGAGATGGTAGGAATGAGTGTCGGCCGGATTATCGGGAACCACCATCTTCATGATGTGATCAGCTTCTGCCAGAAGAAGGGCTCTATGGAGCGGAATATCGACCTCATCTGGCATAAGGACGGGCATTCTGTAGAGGTGCTGACAACGATTGCCCCCATCATTATCAACAAGGATACAGTGGGCTTTTATATTATTGTCAAGGATATTACCGAGCAGAAGAAGCTGCTGATCGCCAAAGAAACCGCCGAGAATACAAACCGGGCCAAAAGTGAATTTCTGGCTATGATGAGCCATGAAATCCGCACGCCGATGAACGGTGTGATCGGGATGACCGATCTGCTGCTGGACCTAAGTGATCCGGATTCACAGGAAAGGGAGTACCTGGAGATTATCCGCCAGAGCGGGGAATCCCTGCTGAATATCATTAACGATATTCTGGATCTGTCCAAGATTGAGGCGGGCAAAACCTCATTGCATGAAGAACCGTTTGTCCTTCAGCACTGCATGGATTCCGCTCTGGAGCTGCTGCAGCTTAAGGCAGAGAATAAGGGCCTCGCCATCCGGGTGGAGGTGGATCCTGATGTGCCCGGTGATCTGATCGGGGACGGAGAACGGCTGAAACAGATCCTGATCAATCTGGTCGGCAATGCGGTGAAGTTCACTCACACAGGCGGTATTACAGTCGGTGTGCAGAGGATACGGGGAGCAGAAGCCGCTGAAGGGGTAACGCTGCAGTTTACAGTGGCGGATACAGGAATAGGCATTCCGGAGGATGCACGCAGCCGGTTGTTTGAACCGTTCTACCAGCTGGATCATTACATGAGCCGCAAACATGAAGGAAGTGGTCTGGGGCTGGCGATCAGCAAGCAGCTGGTTGAAATGATGGGAGGCAGGATTCATCTGGAGCCGCAGACCGGGCAGGGGGCGACCTTTGTATTTACCGTGGCGCTCCGGACTGAAATGCAGACCCTGAATGCAGGGGAGACTGATCCGGATATGCCAAGTCCTCAGCAGCTGCAACGTTCTTTGCGCATTCTGGTGGCAGAAGATAATGTCATTAATCAGCTTGTACTGCGCAAAATTCTGGAGAAGCGCGGGTTCGCCGTAGATGTTGCCGAAGACGGGATGCAGGTAGTTGAGATGGTCCGTCAGCGCAGCTATGACCTGATCTTCATGGATGTGCAGATGCCCGGCATGAACGGCCTGGAAGCAACGTCGAGAATCCGTCAGACACAGCCGTCAGGCTCGCAGCCGGTCATTGTTGCTGTAACAGCCAATGCGCTGAAAGGCGACCGTGAACTGTGCATGGAAGCGGGGATGGATGAGTATATCAGCAAGCCGCTGAGAAGCGAAACCATTGTGAACGTTATCTCAAAATTTTTCTGAGCAGCAGGTAAACATATGCCTATTCACACTTCGTTCACTATGTTGCGGCAAAGCTGTGGAGCGTCACTCTGATATCTTGCATGTGAAAGTCTTTTTGATTAAGATAGCAGAAACTGATGCAGAAGACGCATCAATATACCATTAAATGACGATGACGAAGAGAGTAAGCACTTTATAGCGGATCTTAACAGGGAAGGTGTGCCGGAGACTGAGAGCACCCTCATTTGACGCTTAGTGCCGAAGTTCACTTCCGAGTCGGCCCCTGAAGTACACTGCTGCAGCAGGTATGAGTAGGGAGGCCCGCTTCCAGCGTTAACGGGTGTAAGACAGAGTTAATCCAGTCCGGGATGATGCAACAGCTTTCCGGGTGCTGACGCGTCAGCAGGGTTCATCTCTAAATAAGGGTGGTACCACGGCTCCTCGTCCCTTGCGGCGGGGGGCCTTTTTGCGTTCGTTCATAGAGTTAACAATTAACTACACAAGGGAGTGTCGGGAAATGAGTAATGTGGAATTGGATGAGCTGAGAGCACGGCTTGATGAAATTAATGGACAGCTGCTGGAGCTAATCTCAGAGCGTGCGGGAATCGTTCAGGAAATTGGAACACTCAAGGAGAAGCAGGGCGTGCCGAAGTTCGATCCTGAACGGGAGAAGGCAATGCTGGATAAGCTGGTAGCAAGCAACAAGGGACCTTTCACCAGCGGAACGATCCGTACCCTGTTCAAGCAGATTTTCTCTGCTTCACTGGATCTGCAAAGTACGGAGCATAAGAAGTCCCTGCTGGTAGCCCGGAAAAATCACGCCGAAGATACAGTAATTACTCTTCCGGGTAATGTAACCGTCGGCGGATTATCTTCGCTGATGGTTGCCGGGCCATGCTCGGTGGAGAGTGAACTGCAGACCCGTACAGTTGCCGCTGCCCTGCAGAAGGCAGGAGTAAAGGTTATGCGCGGCGGAGCCTTCAAGCCCCGTACCTCCCCGTATGACTTCCAGGGACTCGGGATGGACGGCCTGAGAATTCTGCGTGAAGCGGCGAATGAGTACGGGCTTCTGACCATCAGCGAAATTGTAGACCCGCGTCATATTGAAGAGGCCCTTGATTATGTCGATGTTATTCAGGTCGGTGCACGGAACATGCACAACTTCGAACTGCTCAAAGCGGTAGGGGAAGTGAACAAGCCGGTACTGCTGAAGCGCGGATTATCCGCTACACTGGATGAATTCGTCCATGCGGCAGAATACATTATGTCCCGGGGCAATATGGAGATCATACTGATTGAACGCGGCATCCGTACCTATGAGAAAGCGACCCGTAACACGCTGGATATTTCGGCAGTACCGATTCTCAAGCAGGAATGCCATCTGCCGGTGCTGGTCGATGTGACCCATTCCACCGGACGCAAGGATATCCTGATACCTTGCGCCAAAGCAGCACTTGCCGCCGGAGCCGACGGCATTATGGTGGAAGTGCATCCCGATCCGGCAACCGCCTTATCGGATGCGGCGCAGCAGCTTAATATTGAAGAGTTCAACACCTTCTTCAATGAAGTGAAAGCATCCGGGCTGTACCGTTAATTTTAATATCTAGAGTTCAGGCGAAAATAGCAGAATCGGTGAGAACGGGGCAGGAAGTAGCGCTTACAAGCACAGGTTGGACTTTTGTGGAGGTTAAGGCGGGTCAGGTACAATAAGAAGCATTGGCGGTGCACCGGCCCCGGGCTTTGTGAAAGAGCCTGATAACCTTTAACAAGACACAGGAGGAAGAGCAAACTTGAAGCAGTCCAGCTTATACAACAACGGTTGGTTTTCCAACACACGGAGCGATGTTCTGTCGGGCATGACCGTGGCCATTGCCTTAATCCCTGAAGCGATTGCTTTCTCCATCCTCGCCGGCGTAAGCCCGATGGTTGGATTGTACGCATCTTTCTGCATTGCTATCGTGACTGCATTTGCCGGCGGAAGACCGGGCATGATCTCAGCGGCGACAGGGGCGATGGCGCTATTGGTCGGCAGTCTGGTGCTGTCACATGGAATTGAGTATCTGTTCGCGGCTACGGTACTGGCGGGAATCTTTCAGATTCTGATGGGGATGCTGAAGCTTGGCAGATTCATCACCTTCCTGCCGCAGCCGGTAATGACCGGATTCGTCAATGCATTAGCCATTCTTATCTTCATGGCCCAACTGGTGCATTTTGAAGGACAGGGCTGGATTATGTATGCACTGGTGGCACTTACACTGGTCATCATTTATACAGTTCCGCGGATCACCAAGGCGGTCCCTTCGGCGCTTGTAGCAATTATCGCAGTTTCCGTACTCAGTATTGTTCTGAATCTGGATGTACGGACCGTAGGGGATATGGGCACCATTACTTCGGCTCTGCCGGTGTTCCATCTGCCGGATCTTCCCTTCACTCTGGATACACTGCTGATCATTCTGCCTTATTCGCTGTCGCTCGCTGTAGTCGGATTGCTGGAATCCCTGATGACTGCAACGCTGATTGATGATATTACCGGCACCGGCAGTGATAAGAACCGGGAAGCAAAGGGACAAGGCCTGGCCAATATCGTGACCGGCTTCTTCGGCGGGATGGCGGGCTGTGCAATGATTGGACAGTCGATGGTCAATATGAAGTCGGGCGGGCGGACGCGGTTGTCTACTTTTGTATCGGGGATCTTTCTCCTGTTCCTGATTCTGGTCCTGGGCGATGTGGTGAAGCAGATTCCGATGGGCGCATTGGTCGGTGTTATGATCATGGTCTGCATTAGCACCTTCGAGTGGGGTTCACTGAAGACATTAGCCAAGGTGCCGCTCAGCGATGCACTGGTCATGATTGTTACGGTAGTTACCGTAGTAGCGACAGATAACCTGTCGATCGGCGTGCTGTTCGGTGTTCTGCTGAGCGCTTTGTCTTTTGCCTGGAAAATGGCTTCCATAAAGCTCAGTGTCCATACGACGGCATCTGTAACTACCTACAAAGTATCGGGCCAGCTGTTCTTCGGAACAACGAGTCATTTCGTGCATGAATTTATGTATGAGAGTGATCCGCAGCAGGTCATTATCGACTTCTCCCATTCCCATGTGTGGGATCAGTCGGCAGTGGGCGCCATTTCCAAAACACTGGACAAATACGCGGCACTGGGCAAAAAGGTAACGATTACCGGATTAAATGAAGAAAGTGCCCGGCTGGTGAAGCGGATTGGCCTGAGCTTGTCGGGCGGACACTAATTAATACAGCTGATGAGAGGCTGTCTTTGGAGCAATTTATGCTTCAGAGGCAGCCTCTTTTTTTCTACTATCTTTTGCGGCAGGAAAAAGGATTTTCGAAAAATTTGTCGAAATTTTCCGGTAGAGGGACATTTGTCATTGCATTTTCAGGGATGACCCTACTTTATTAACGCAATTGCCGTGCGCGAAAGGGAATGCCTACATGTTTTCTTTTATCCGAACAAGACTTATTGCCCGTATTCTCTGTGTCATGACCGTAGTGATTCTATGCATCACGGCAGGGAACATCGCTATTCAGTGGGTGAACACCGGATCAGCGGTGAAAGGGACGATCAGCAGTTACAACATGAGTATTGCCAGCCATTATGTTACGCAGATGGATACGGGCCGTTACAGTGAGTTCCTGGCCGATCCGCAGGAGTCGGACCTGTATTGGTCGCTCCGCAATGAATTGGATCAGTTCCGGAAATCGATCGGTGCGCGTTATGTATACTTTGTCAGGATCGATGAAGCTAATCAGCCGCAGCTGATGATTGACGGCAGACCGGAGGGGGACCCGCTGGCTTCGCAGATCAATGAAGCTACGGATATGCCGGCTGCTGCAGTTGAAGCGGTCCTTGCCGGAGAGAATGCCAGTACGCCGCTGATCATGAATCCTGAATATGGGGATTATATCTCGGCATTTGTACCTGTGAAGGCTGCTGACGGCGTTCTGATCGGGGCGCTGGGCATTGACACCGATGTCGCGGTCCTTAGCACCCTGACCCGTGATGTCCTGAGGCAAAGTCTGCCGCTCTATAGTATTATTCTAGCCTTATCCTTGGCTGCACTGGCAGTCCTGGGCTGGTTTGTATCCCGGTCTTTGCGTCCTCTGGGGATTATTACGGAGAGTGCGGGAACCATGGCCGGAGGCGACTTGGCTGAAGCAGCCCGGATTCTGAATGCCCGTCCGGTCAAATCCCGTGATGAGATTGGAAAGGCTTATCAGGCCATGCTTCAGATGTCAGGTGATTTGAATACAAGAGTAAGAGGAATGGTGTCTGGTGTGTCCACGGCATCCGATTCTCTCTACGGCTCCTCCGAGACATTCGCCAGGAATGCCGATGATGTACTGAAGATGAGTGAGGCCGTCAACGGAAGAATAGGCGACATCTATGCCGGTGCCCATTCGCAGACTGAAGGGGCGCAGAGCAGCGCTATGGCAATGGATGAGATGGCGCTGGGCATTTCGCGTATTTCGGCAGCTTCCGCCGCCGTCTCGGAATTCGCACTTAAAGCACTTGATATCGTGGAGTCTTCCCAGACCGCCATGAACCACACAAATCAGCAGATGAAGTCGATCTCCGTATCCACCGGCCATACTCTGGATATCGTGCTGCTGCTGCAAGGCTATGCGAATGAAATCGAAGGGGCGCTGGCTTCGATCAGGCAGTTCGCCGATCAGACGAAGCTGCTTGCGCTGAATGCCTCGATTGAGGCGGCGCGCGCCGGAGAACACGGGAGAGGCTTCACTGTCGTAGCCGGTGAAGTACGCAAGCTGGCGGAGGGCTCCGCAGCTTCGGTCGAGCGGGTCGCCGATTTACTGATTCACATCGGCAATGCCTCGGCCAGCATTGGCACGCAAATGACGGACGCCTCCCATGAAGTCAGTGAAGGTGTGCGGATGACTGCCGAAGCAGAAGCTGCGCTGCTGGAAGCCTCTTCCGCTTTTCGTGAGGTGGCCGGACAGATCGTCGATATGTCTGCGACGGCAGAGCAGCTGTCTGCAGGCTCGGAGGAGGTTGCTGCAACTGTGGGCAGCATGGCTTCGATTGCCGGAGGGGTCTCGGAGCAGACAAGGCAGATCCGTGAGCTGACCGGTCTTCAACTGGAGAAGATCAAAGAAGTGTACGAGGCTTCGATGATGATCAGCGCGAACACGGGCGACTTGAGGGAAGCTATCCGGCAGGTGAAGGTATAAGCGTCGCTTCAAGTGTTAATCGGGCGTAATAGCAGGTGTTTGCCCTCCGGCTTTCCAAAGTGTTCGACTATTGGTATGATTACAAGGAATGCGAACATCTACTACCGATTACATGGAGGAATTAATAATGAGTGAAACTACAATATCCGGGATTATTGATCATACGCTGCTTAAGGCGGATGCCCGTAAAGACGATATTATCAAGCTGGCTGAGGAAGCCAAAGCATACAAATTCGCTTCTGTCTGTGTGAACCCGGCCTGGGTGTCCACGGCTTATGCAGTGCTGAAGGATACTCCCGAAGTTAAAGTATGTACAGTCATCGGGTTCCCGCTGGGATCGTCCACACCGGAAACCAAGGCCTTTGAAACCACCGATGCGATTGCTAACGGTGCCGGCGAAGTAGATATGGTTATCAATATCGGCGCACTGAAAGACGGCAATGATGAGCTGGTGAAACGTGATATCGCCGCAGTGGTTGATGCTGCCCGTGGTAAAGCGCTGACCAAAGTAATCATTGAGACATGCCTGTTGACCGATGAAGAGAAGGTTCGCGCCTGCAAGCTTGCTGTAGAGGCGGGAGCGGATTTCGTGAAGACTTCGACCGGATTCTCAACAGGTGGTGCAACGAAGGAGGATATCGCACTCATGCGGGCAACAGTTGGGCCAACTATCGGCGTTAAGGCATCCGGCGGTGTGCGCAGTGCGGAAGATGCGCTCGTTATGGTTGGTGCAGGCGCTACACGGATTGGAACAAGCGGCGGCGTAGCCATTGCCAAAGGCGAACAAAGCCAGAGCAGTTACTAATCCGCGGAACAGATTATAGGGTCAGGCTACCGGGGGAACGGATATTCCGTTCTCCTTTTGTATATATAGAAACTGAAGAAATAGCGGAGCGGACGGACAAGCCGGCAGGATAGCAGGCAGATAAAGTGCTTCTTGTAAGCGTATACCGAATGGTTTGATGAGGATGAAAAAATTCATTTGAAAAATATAATAAAACACAGTGGAATAATGAGAATTTTATCTTTTCAAATGACATGGATTGTGAGAGAATAGGTACAATTCTTAATTGTTAACCTTTGCCATTATACCTTTAGAGGAGGAAATACCCCATGTCAGAAGAGCGCAAGCTGTCGTTTGAAACTTTAACCGTTCATGCAGGCCAGGAGATTGATCCAACCACTTTAGCCCGTGCTGTACCGCTGTATCAGACCACATCCTACGGATTCCGTGATGCAGAGCATGCTGCCAATCTGTTCGCACTCAAGGAATTCGGCAACATCTATACCCGGCTGATGAACCCGACCACCGATGTGTTTGAACAGCGTCTTGCGGCGCTTGAGGGCGGGGCGGGCGCACTTGCGACAGCTTCCGGAGCAGCGGCTATTTCCTTCTCTATTCTGAATATTGCCGGTGCAGGGGATGAAATTGTATCCTCTGCCAGTCTGTATGGCGGGACGTATAATCTATTCTCCACGACGCTGCCCAAGCTGGGGATTAAGGTGCATTTTGTGGATTCGGACAATCCGGAGAATTTCCGGGCAGCGATTACGGACAAAACCAAAGCGCTTTATGCCGAAACCATCGGCAATCCGCAAGGAAATGTGCTTGATATTGAAGCGGTGGCGGCCATCGCCCATGAGCATGGGATTCCACTGATTGTGGATAATACCTTCCCAAGCCCGTATCTGCTGCGTCCGATTGAACACGGGGCGGATATTGTGGTACATTCGGCTACCAAATTTATCGGCGGCCACGGCACCTCAATTGGCGGAATCATCGTGGACGGCGGCAAATTTGACTGGAAGGCAAGCGGCAAGTTCCCCGGTCTTACTGAACCTGATCCAAGTTATCACGGGGTAGTCTACACTGAAGCTGTAGGACCTATTGCATATATCATCAAAGCACGCGTACAGCTCCTCCGGGACCTCGGTGCAGCGATCTCGCCGTTCAACTCCTGGCTGCTGCTGCAAGGACTTGAAACACTGCATCTGCGTCTGGAACGCCATAGCCAGAATGCGCTTAAGGTGGCGCAGTATCTGGAGGCTCACGATTCCGTGGAGTGGGTAAGCTATGCCGGTCTGCAGAGTCATCCTTCGTATGAGCTGGCCAAGAAGTATCTGCCTAAAGGCCAGGGCGCGATCCTTACCTTCGGAATCAAGGGCGGAGCAGCGGCAGGCGTCAAGCTGATCGAGAATGTGAAGCTGTTCTCCCATCTGGCCAATGTCGGTGATTCCAAGTCGCTGATCATCCATCCGGCAAGCACTACACATCAGCAGCTGTCAGATGAAGAGCAGGCAACAGCCGGTGTTACTCCGGAGCTGCTGCGTTTGTCGATCGGTACGGAGTCTATTGATGATATCCTGTACGATCTGGAGCAGGCGATCGCTGCCAGCCAGCAGTCTTAACTGCGGTAAGCAGGCTGCGCCGCAGGTTATCGTTGTAAAGGCGATACTTGTGCAGTTGCCGCTTATAAACCATTGTATTACGCGGATTATTCTGCGTATTGCAGTGGTTTTTTTAATTTCAGCTTTCATCTCCGGGAATGGAGCCAGTGAAATCAACGTAGATTTGATACCGTTTGCATATTTTAGGTCCTTTGCCAGTATCTATAGATTGAAGCATCGTAAAATGCCGGTGGCATCGCCTTTAGAAGAGCAACACCGGCTGTAATCCAAAGTTAAAAAGGTGGGTGCGATGATGAAGGGTGAACGCCAGCAGGATTATAATCAAAATAATGAGGAGCGCCCGTTCAAGTATAATGCCGGCGACCGGACGATTGGCATGGAGATGAGCCAGTCTGCATCTGTAGCTTCCGCTGCGGCGGAATTTCTTACCGACGGGGAGCGGCGTAAGAGTAGTGGGAACATGAGCCGGACCTATCTCCGCCGTCCGGGGGAACGTTCGGCTTTTCTGGTGCTGCGCGACGGATTGGGCGACCGGTCCGTTCATCGTGAGGAGCCCGGTACTTACCCTGCGGGTCCCTGTCTGATCCGCGGCGAGGAATGGCTGCTGGAGCCGGAGCTTGCCGCACTCTATTCGGGCTGGCTATCCTGCGCGGATGAGGGGCAGGCGGAGCGTATCCTGCAGCGGATTTATTACCGGCTGCGGGCTGCCGCTGGCGCGCTCATGGAGTCGGCGGACGGCGTTTGGGCCGCGGTAGCTCTGCCCTATACGCCGGAGCTGGCTGAGCGCCCGGCCAGACTGGCCGCGCTGCAGGACGCGCAGCTTGAAGCGCTGTTCGCCGCGGTGGCGGAGAGCCAGCGGCTGGGCGGCGACAGCCGCATCGACCTGCTGGCGCCGTATCCCGCCAGCGCAGCCGAATTCGCGGCACAGCGCGAATTCATTGAGGGCGTGGCCGAGCAGACCCTCGGCCACGCTTACGCGGCAGCGTGCCGCATCGGGGCGCTTCTGCTCCCCGATGTGGGGCGCGCTGCCGCGGGGGAAATCGCGCGCATCGCCGATTTCCTGGTGCTGGACGGCGCGGCCGGCGAAGCCGCGCCGGAGGAGAGCGCCGCCGAAGGCTTCGCCAAGGCGGCGGCTGAGGTGTTAGCCGCCGTGCGCCGGGTGAAGCCGGCGGCGGCCGTGCTCGCCGCGGGGGCACCGGCGGCGTACGCGCTGGCCGATCTGTATCAGATCGGCATGAGCGGGATCTTCTGCAGCGCGGCCCAGCGGACCGAAGCGCTGCTCCGGGCGGCCTGCCTGACGTGGATCGCCCGGCAGGACAATATCGATGCTGCCGCCGGAGGATGGCAGTAGCAGCCTTGCCGTCCGGCTGCCTTAATTCATCCATCTCATCCGCCTCATTCAAGCTGCTGTTACCGCCTTAAGTACCATACAGTCATCCGCCGTGTTCAAGGGGCTACGATCGACAGCCATAAGTACCATCGCTGACACTCCGCTAATTTGGCCTTTGCTGCTCGCAGCCGCGAACCCGTCTAAGTCACCCGCCGTGTTCAAGGTGCTACGATCGGCAGCCATAAGTACCATCGCTGACAAGCACCGCTAATTTGGCCTTTGCTGCTGGCAACCGCGAACCGATCTAAGCGCTCGCCGTGTTCAAGGCGCTACGGCCAGCGATAAGTATCTGCACTGTCAAGCACGCTCCGTGAATCAGGCTACGTCACCAGCCGCGATAAATGCCATCACTGCAGACCTTCAGTGCCTAAGCGCCTTATACATTAACAAAAACCCGATTCCACCAGCCATCCAGGCTGCGGCGGAATCGGGTTTTATTGTGCTCATGGAAAGAAGGGGATAAAGGGCACACAAGTAAAAGAATAGCTCGCCAGCGGAAATTTAAGCGCAAACCAGCATCAGTATCAGTATCTGATTCAGTCCAAACAGGCTAGCAACTCGAGTTTCTGGCTGAATGATGTAACAGCGCTCCAATTATCTAAGCTGAAATTATTAATTAATAATACTCCAACCATATAAATTGAAAATAGATATTAATTTTAGACTAAGCTAAATCAAACCAATGTGTATGGTAGACTTCCTGTGACTGAGACTGAGACTGAGACTGAGACTGAGACTGAGACTGAGACTGAGACTGAGACTGAGACTGTGACTGTGACTGTGACTGTGACTGTGACTGTGGCTGTGGCTGTGGCAACTGATGCTGTAAATAGCGGGCTTTGCTGCGGAAAGCTTTCAAACATGTCTTACTATTGAAAATCTTGCACGAAATACAACATTCTTCTCCCTAAATCGGCTGTAATCCAAAATTGTTGTACGAAATGCAGCATTTCGCCTCCGCTGAGCTGATTAACGAGACAATTCTTGTATTTTGTACAACAATCCACTCAAACACCCACCTATTAATGGATCAAAGCTGCAATTTATACAACATTTTTTGCTAATGGTGACCGAACGTACCCGTGCTCGTACCCGAGCGTGACCACGACCATAACCAGTGCCCGTACTCGTACTCGTACCCGAGCGTGACCACGGCCATAACCCGTGACCGAGATCGAGATCATAACCGAATGGCCGTAAGGAGTTCACCAGAGCCTAGTAACCAACAAAAATCCCCAACAACTCAACAGCAACTCAACAGCAACCCCTAACCCAACCGCACAGTAGCCCCTGCGGATATCCGGCAGGCTTCGTCCTCGACGGTGATCCATACATCGACTGCCGCCGGATTATAGACAATCTCCCGGGAAGCAGAGAAACGCAGTCCTTTTACGGCGGTCAGATAATCGGCGATCTCAATATTGGTGGCATACCAGATCTCTTCATGGCCGCCCATCATGGCGGCGAACTGCTCAAGCTCCTCCCAGTTATTGTTGTCGTTGAATTCATAGCTGTGTCCCCATACATATAGCAGCTGCATATGGGAGAAACGGGGCTGCTCCTCCAGGAACTGCTTGCCCAGTGCCAGCATGTCGCGGTGATGGCAGGTCGGATGCCAAGCCAGCAGGTTATCCGGCAGAGTGAACGTGCCGTGCGATTTTACGGTCCGGGAATACTCAATTCCCAGCGCCGGCAGAACGCTCAGTACCTGATCGTTGTAGTCACCGAACGGATAGGACATGCCCCTTACAGGATAGCCGGCGAGTGCTTCCAGATGTCTGCGGTCTTGCAGAATCTCTTCGGCAATACCCTCACGCGGGGTCATGGAGAGAAAAGGATGAGTGCTCGTATGTGCTGAAATCTCATGCCCCTTATAGAGGGAAGCCACTTCTTCGCCAGTGATGTAGCCCTCATTGCCGAAGAACCCTGAATTCAAATGGAAGGAGCCCTTCAGCCCGTGCCGGTTATGAATCTCCACAAGCCGCCTGTCGTGGATTCTTCCATCATCCCAGCTTAATGTTAGCGCTTTAGTGACACCGCCCGGAAAAAGATCAAACTTGATTTTCATTCCTTGTTAGCCTCCCTGATTTCTCACTATATAGATTGAACTGGAAATTTATAATTTGGGATTTATATCTGAATCCGCGAAAGATTTGGACCTCGGCCCGTTGTCTGATTGCGGATTCCTCTAAGTCACTTCTCCCATTATTAAATTAATAGGTTCCATCTATATAGATTTTGAACGTGAGCGTGTGCTCCTCCTAATTATGGATACAGCTCCATTATGAACAATGCCAGAAGTGAAAGCGATTAGCAAGATTCTTGTTAATGGACGGCATTCCGGCCATATCGCCCGCGTGATTGAGCGGATGAAGGATATGAAAGGCTCCATTCAGGAGACCGCACCCATCGGCATTATCTCTATGGACAATGGGGAATGGCCGCAGGGTGTGGGGCTGTTCGCCTTATACAGCTACTGCCGAAATTGAAAACTGCAGTTTTCTGCTTGTCTGCCGCTATATTCCGGCCTTATGCATCCGGTACTCGGAGGGCGTGCACAGGAACACTTTTTTGAATTGTCTGGAATAGTAATTATGATCCCGGAATCCGCTGTCCATGGCCACCTGAGAGATTGACAATCCGGCATTGCGCAGCAGCGTGCAGGAGTATTCCAGCCGCTTGCGGATGACATAATCCATGGGCGTCGTATGATAATTCCGGGTGAACACGCGGAGGAACTGGCGTTTCGACATATAAGCCAGATCTGCGAGGCTCTGCAGTGAAACGGGCTGCAGGAAATGCTCTTCAATATAGGTAACCGCCTCACCGATCTGCAGCGCCCTGTTCTCCGTTCCGCCGCCATTCTGCCGGTAATATCGTGAGAGTGTGCCGACAAGCGCGGTGAAATAGGTACGGATCATCAGCCGGTAGCCGTCAGACTGCCGGTCATATTCCTCCAGAATCCGGTCCAGCAGAAGAGTAGCCTCTTCCAGCTGTGCGGGCTGCAGGGAGAGCATGCCTTTGAAATACATCTCCTTGCGGAAGAACGGCTCCAGATAGAACAGTGCCTGAAACCCCGGCAGGAGCTTCAGTTCAGGCAGCTGCAGCAGCTGATCGGGATGGAACATCACATTGATGTACTGAATATTCTGCACATTTTTGTAGCCGTGGGAAATATCGCTATGGATAAAAAACACCTGCCCCGCCGATACGGGATACTCCCTTCCTTCGATGATATGAATGGCGCTTCCCTCCAGGATGACCACCAGCTCCGAGAAATCATGGCAGTGAACATAATAATCCTGGGTCAGCGGGCATTTCTGAATGCGGAAAGTGAAGCCGGGCTCGAGTCCTAAATCCCGTGCATAGAGTTTATTTGTCATGTCGCTATTATGCTAAAGAAAGGCATGATCGTCAAGGAACAGGCCAGCCGGATGCGTTAATCTTAAGAGGAAGATGACATACGGTTGGAGGGGAAATATGCAGCGATGTTTATATAGAGCCGAATGCAGAGAGGGCTGCGACCTGGCTGCTTTTTTGGACTCACAAATGGAATTGCTTAATGAACATATGGACTGGCTGGGCGTTTCTTGCCTAAGCATCTTTCAAGACGGCCAGGGGCTGTTTTTGTATTACGAATGCAGCGGCCAGGGGGTTGAGCCGGAGCAGCTGTTTCCCGGAGCAGTGGATATCCTCAAGGTCTGGCCCGGTGGGGAATATCCGCGGCTGTGGGTGCCGATGATGGACATTTTTCATTATCAGCAGCCGGTATCCGGCCAACATTGGGAGCGCAATCAGGTTCCGGGGACACCCTATGGCAGACTGGCAGTACTTAAGCCGGAGCAGGTCTCAAGCTATGTCTACTACCATTACCAATATCAGGAGGAACGCCCGGGAGACGGTGACAAATACGGGATCATCGGTCTTCATGAGAACGTGCTGTTCTTTTACTCCGAGCTGCCCGCAACTGTGGAGCCAGCACCTTATGCCGGAAAGCTCACAACGAATCTCCGGCCGGAGCATTGGGGAGAGGTCATGGAGCCGCATTTTATGAAGTGGAAGAACGTACAACAGGATCAGGAAATCTGGAAAAAGCTTACGACTGTCCTAACTACCGGCCTCCCGCAAAGAGGAAAAGGAGAATGAATATGCTGCGCACATCCATATGTCTAAACGGCGAATGGGATTTCATGCCGCTCTACGATCAGCCGCGCTGCCGCTCTCTTCCCGAGAGGCTGCAATATGAGGCGCGCAAGATACAGGTGCCTTCGAGCTGGCGCCACAGCTATAAAACGCCTTCAGGCAGCAGATTTGGAGAAGTCGCTGACCATAACTTCGCGCCGTTTGATATTTACGGATATCCGCAAGAATGGGATGCAGCCGAGGCCGGTGTGCTGCACCGCGCTTTCCGGGTGCCGGAGTCTATGCTGGAGCAGCGGGTAGTGCTGCGGTTCGACGGAATTATGCAGAAGGCGGCGGTCTATCTGGACCGCGAGCGGATTGCCGTCTGGGAAGACGGGTATCTGCCCTTGCGGCTGGATATTACCCGGCTGGTGAAGCCTGGGCGGGAGCAGCAGCTGCATGTGGTATGCGGAAGCTTCGACATGGCCGTGCTTCCCTCCGGAGAGGAGAAAATCACCGGACTTGCCGGCTCCTGGTTCGGCAGAATCGCAAGGGGGATATGGCAGGATGTCTTCCTTGAAGGCTACCCTCCTGTGTCCCTGGAGGATCTCACGATCCGCACCTCTGTCCGGCACGGCATGCTGGAAGTAGAAGCACTAATAAGCACGGAACCCGGCGGTCCTGCGGTGGAATCGCTGCAGATGTTCCTGAAAATCAGGGAACGGAAGTCCGGTATCCCGGCTATGGAGGAAGCCGGTGCGCTGCCGGTGCTTCAAGCGCAAGCCGGAGTGGATGCCCTGCCTGCCCAGGCTGGAGAAGGACGGCAATTATGCTGGAACACCGGCAGCCGGGAGTGGGGCGGGGCGAAATTTGCGCTGCCCTGGCAGGATGCCGTGCGCTGGAGTCCGGATCATCCGTTTCTATATGAGCTGGAGCTGGAGCTTCAGGCAGACGGGGAGGTCCTTGACCGGCGGACCGATATATTCGGCTTCCGGGAGTTCTGGTGTGAAGGCCCGCAGTTCATGCTGAACGGAATTCCCGTTAACCTGCGGGGCGATTCCTGGCATTTCCAGGGGGCGGCGCAGCAGACAGAAGACTATATCCGCAATTGGTACCGTCTGTGCAGGCAGGCGGGCATCAACAGCATCCGGCTGCATGCCGAGCCGTACCCGTCCGATTATCTGCGGATCGCCGACGAGGAGGGGATGTTGATTGTCGATGAGACAGCAATCTACGGGTCGGGCAAAACCATGGATGCTGCCCATCCTGATTTCATATCCAATTGCCGGGCGCATGTGCAGCGGCTGGTGCAGCGGGATAAGAATCATCCGTCCGTCATACTGTGGAGCGTGCAGAATGAGATGCGCTGGGTCGACGGCAGAGACAGCTACAAAGAGCAGATTCCCGGCCTGATGGAGCTGATGAGAGCGCTGGATTCCACTCGTCCGATCATGGTGGAAGGGGATAACCGGCTGGTCTCCAGGCAGCTGACAGAGGTGGAGAGCCGGCATTACAACATCGACGGCACGATCGCCCAGTGGGACCGTGAGGTTCCGCTCACCTTCGGCGAACATGGCGGCTGGTGGTACATCTGCCCGCAGAACAGCAGTATGTATATGGGACTGGACGCATACCGTGATTCCGATGCTAGTGCCGCCGGTCTGGCACAGAAGGAGCGGCTGTTCGTGGAATATGCACGCCGCCAAGGCGTTTCCGGTATCTCTACCTTCAACTTCGCCCATTATTTCATGCGGGCGATGCCGGAACAGAATATTCAGCTGCCGCCTGCCGACCTGACTACACCAGGCCCTAAGCCTGCAGTAATTCCGGCCTACTCACTTTCACTGAATAACGGGCTGCTGCCGGAGGAATATCCGGCGTATAGAACCAATCCCGCTTTTGCCATTATGGCCGAAGCCTTCAAGCCGGTGACATTGATTGCCGCCGAATATAACCGCTGCTTCTTCGATGACGTGCCGATCCGCCGCAGCTTCGATGTCTATAACGATACGCTGGCAGAACAGGAAGTGACTATTGAATGCACCGTCCGGCAAGGCGGAAGTGTGGTTCACAGCCAGACCTTCCGTTTCCGCCATGAGCCTGCCGCCCGCCGGAGCATCCGGCTGGAATGGATGCCGGAACCGGTCAATGGCGAAGGAGCTGGAGTGGGAGGGGATGAAGGCGTAGGCGTAGGAGCAAGTGCAGTAGATGGGGCAGAAGTAAGAGTAGGAGTTGGAGCACCAGCAGCACCAGCTGGAATAGGAGAAGCAGAAGCCGTGCTGTCTGCCCGGCTGTTCCATGGCGCGGAGCTGAAGCACGAGCTTCAGCTAAGCTACCGGCTGTTGTCCGGGAGCTGCAAGACAGAGCCGGTAGAAGTAGCGCTTCCCGCTGCTTATATAGGCTCTGACCGGGACTATGAGGCGATCCGCGCCCTAGTGCCCGGATTGGTCCGGGAAGCAGAGGAAGCGGTAGGGCGGCTTACGGGCGGAATGCTGCTGATTGTCGGCAGCCGGATGCAGGATAAGGACGGGACGCTTGACCGGAAGCTGAGAGGGTTCGTGCAGCGGGGCGGCAGGCTGCTGCTGCTGGAACAGCTTCACCTCTCTCCGGGCAGGCTGACGCTCAGCCGCAGGAAATTTATCCGTGCCCATACGGGTGATTATGGGCATCCGGTGCTCCAGGGCCTGGGCGCTGAGGACCTGATGTACTGGCATGAGGGGCTGCGCGAGGATGGTCCGCTGCCGATTATCCGTGCAGCGTTCGAGAAGCCGGTGACCGGCGATTTCACCCTGCTGCTGGAATGCAGCGCGGGTGACTTCGGGGATGGCGGCGATCTGTGGTCGCCGCTGCTGGAGTACCGGAGCGGAGCGGGCATGTTCCTGGCGAATCAGCTGGAGATCATGGAATATCTCCACCGGGTTCCCCAGGCTTGCCTGCTGCTGCGGAGCCTGCTCCAGTATGCGGGCCGCGCGTTCGACGCGGCCGCTGCACCGGAGCCCGCTGCGGTATGGGTCCGCAGCGGCGGGGCGGCGGAAGCCTTGCTCGGCAAGCTCCGCCTGAAGGGCCAACGGCTGGACAGCGCCGCAGGCTTGTCCAGCCTGAACCCTGGCCTCCTGGTGGTGGAGGCGGGACTGCTGCACGGCCCGGGCGCGGCGGAAGCCGTCCGGCAGGCAGCGCAAGCCGGCAGCACAGTGCTGGTGCTGCCGGCGGAGCCCGGCGGGCAGGAGGCGCTGGCCCGCCTGCTGGGACGTCCCGTGCGAATAGCGCCGCACGGGACCTATCATCTGGCGGCGGACTATGCGCACGCCGCCGTCTCCGGGATCAGCCCTGTCGACCTGTTCGGGTTCGACAAGGTGCATCTCTCGCCCCGGGATGTGGTCAACCGGGAGCTGGCCAGTCACAGGCTGGAGGTGCAAGGCGCGGAGGTGCTGTGCACCAGCGTGGAAGGCACAGCCTGGAAGGATTATTTCGCCGGGTTGCATACGGCGGAATACAGCAGGCTGGCGCTGGTCGAGCTGAACCGCAGCAAGGCCTGTGCTCCCGGAGTCTTTATGATCCGGCAGGCAGCCGGCGAGGGCGAAATTATCTGCTCGCAGCTGCTCACAGACGCGGGCAGTGACAAAAGCCTGAGGCTGTACACCCGCCTGCTCGGCAATCTGGGTGCCTCGTTCACGGATGAACTGCTGCTCCTTGACAAAGGAGATGCACAGTGGGCGGTGGAAGCCGCGATGACGCTGTTCTGTCCGCCTTATACCGATTATCAGGCCATGAAGGATTATTATACCGACCCCGAATTCTCCCTGAATAATCTGGGTGAAGGCCTGTACGGCTGGATGAAGAAAAAAGAGCGGCGCGAAGACGGAACACTGCTGATCCCGGCACCGGAAGGCCGTCAGCTGTTTCTGAGCTGCTTCGTGCATCTGCCGGAGACAGGCGCGGGCAGCGTGGAAACTGCGGATGTAAGGAACGGCAGGCTGCGGGTAAACTCGGAGTGTGCCTACGAGATCTATATGAACGGTCAGCACGTGAATGAGCCGGAGCAGGAGATCACCTTGAGAAGAGGAGTCAACCGGCTGGTTGCCATCATCCGGGGAGAACGAGAGGATATCGCTTTTGGTATGGTCTTCCTGAACCCGGATGGCACGTATATGAATGATTTGGAGTTCCGCATGACGATGGATGAGGTTGAGCCTAAGTGAGCAATAAGAATAAGCAATGAGTAACCCTAAATGGAGAGGAGCCAGACTGATGACGAACCA
The DNA here is from genome assembly GCF_000758665.1 of Paenibacillus borealis. Lineage (NCBI taxonomy): Bacteria > Bacillati > Bacillota > Bacilli > Caryophanales > Paenibacillaceae > Paenibacillus > Paenibacillus borealis. The sequence continues at coordinate 7,240,450 of NZ_CP009285.1, read as the reverse complement.
ACCGGGAACTATCAATCCGGCAGGCCATTCCGGCCGTGCTACAGAGCTGGACCAGTATTTTACCTTCCGCGACGACGCGAAGGAAGTAGAGTTCAAGCGCCATGACATGCCGACCCCATGGCTGAACTATTTATCCAACGGCACCTTCCATACTATGCTGTCCCATGCAGGCGGCGGGTTAGCCTTTTATAAATCCCCGCAGATCTGGCGGATTACACGCTACCGTTTCTTCCACCTGCCGACCGACCGTTCCGGCCCTTATATTTACCTGCAGGATGCCGGGACGGGCAGCTATTGGTGCCCCACCTATGAGCCGGCTTTTCAGAAACCGCAGGAATGGAAGAGCAGCCACGGCATGGGCTATACCCGCTTTGAAGCAGAGCAGAATGAAGTTGCAGCGAAGACCGTCTATTTTGTCGGACCATACGAGAACTCGCTGATCTGGAATTTGACGCTGACTAATCATAGTACCGAGGTCAAAGAACTGAATGTGTATGCCTACGCCGAGTTTGGCATGATGGAATTCATGCGCGAGCTGCAATGGCAATGCTACAACAAACATCAGGTGTCGGTGCAGTATCATGACAAGGAAGCTCTTATTTACAAGTACGGAGTTGAAAATCAGCCCAAGCCGGATGAGACACCGCTGGTCTATATGATGTCGGATGCGCCGCTGGCCGGCTATGACGGAGACCGTGAAGAGTTTATCGGCAGCTACCGCAGCGAATCCAATCCGGCTGCGGTTGAGCAGGGCGGATGCACCGGCTCGACAATACTGGGCGGAGATCCTTGCGGAGCGCTGCAGGTTCAAGTGAGGCTGCAGCCCGGCGAGACGCGTACCGTGAACTTCTTCCTGGGAACGGCGATGACTGAGGCCGAGATCGAACAGGCCATCGGCCATTCCCGGGAGGCGGATTTCGTCACCCGTTCTTTTGCGGCGCTTAAGGAGAACTGGAACAGCTATCTGGGCGCCTGGAACTGCGAATTACCGGATAAAGATGCGCAGCGCATGATCAATATCTGGAATCCGTATCAGTCGCAGCGGAACTTTCTCTTCTCGCGCAATATTTCGTTCTATGCTACGGGTACATTCCGTGGAGTAGGCTACCGGGATACAGCCCAGGATATCCTGGCTGCGGTTCCGTACGATCCCGAGGCGGCGAAGGATAAAGTCCGGCTGCTTCTGGGACAGCAGTATCAGGACGGGCATGTGAATCATTACTTTTTCCCGAATGAAGGCTGGGACCCGGTCACCAGTATTCACTCCGATGACCACCTGTGGACGGCACTCGCCGTATGGGATATTCTCGCCGAGACCGGGGACGCCGGATTTCTGCAGGAGAGTCTGCCTTATTATGACGGTGGTGAAGCGCCGCTGTATGCTCATTTGAAGCGGGCTATCGATTTCACCGTCTCCCGGCTTGGACCGAATGGCTTCCCGCTGATGCTGCGCTCGGACTGGAATGACCAGCTGTTCCGCGTATGCCGCGAGGGCAGAGGGGAGAGCATCTGGACGGCGATGCAGTTCGGGACCGTGCTGCTGCGCATGAAGGATCTGGCGGCGGCAGCCGGTCATCCGGAGCATGCGGCAGAGTATGACAGATTGTATGAGGAGCAGAAGCTGCTGGTGAATACACTGGGCTGGGACGGCAAATGGTTCCGGCGGGCAGTCATGGATGACGGGCGTTACCTGGGCACTGCGGAGCATGATGAAGCCCGGATTTGGCTTAACGCCCAGACCTGGGCGACCCTGTCCGGCATGGGTGAGCCTGATAAAGCGCTCCAGGCTATGGACAGTGTCCGCGACATTCTGGACACGGAGCTCGGCATCAAAAAGCTGCATCCGTCCATCACCAACTTCCCCGATCCCGCAGACCCGTTGACCAATTACAATAAGGGAACAGGGGAGAACGGAGCTGTCTTCTGTCACGCCAATACCTGGGCGATTATTGCCGAATGTATGCTGGGCAGAGGGGATCAGGCCTACAAATATTACCGCCAGCTCATTCCGAATGTTGCGATGGAGCAGGCCGGGTTATGGCGTTATAAGGCGGAACCGTACGTCTATGCCTCCAACCTGTTCGGACCGGAATCCGACAGATTCGGACTGGCGAATGTATCCTGGCTGACCGGAACTGCCGCATGGATGTATGTAGCTGCTACGCAGTACATTATGGGTATTAAGCCAGTACTGGCCGGACTCTCAATTAACCCGTGCATCCCGTCTTCCTGGGAAGGCTTCTCGGTTACCCGTAGATTCCGCGACTGTCTGTACGAGATTACCGTGAAGAATGACAGCCGTGTCTGCACAGGTGTCAAAGAGATCCGTGTCGACGGTGAACTGCTGGATGGAACCGTAATTCCCGCCTATCCGGACAGAAGTTCGGTGAAGGTGGAGGTTATACTGTAGCCGTAAGCATAATATAAGTGCATAAAATATAAAGTGTCCCGCCGGCTGCACTGAGCAGAACTTTGGCGGGACATTTTTTTTGAAATATAAGAAAGTAAATGTTTTACGCCATCCTTATAAGGACAGAGTAGCGTTTATTTTCTGATGGAAGGAGAGCGCCTCAGGATGACAAAGTCAGCCGAGGACTGATCAGGAAACCGCTGCGGAATAATCTGCTGCACCTTGAACTCGGGATAATCGGGCAAATAATGAAAGAGATCGCGGTCTTGAATCGTACTGACATCCGGAGCTTCGTTCTCTTTCAATCGGGTATATAGTACAACCCACTCTGCCGAGGAGTACAGGAGGTCGTATAGCGTATTGCGAAAATCGGTTTCATCCGTAATATGGTACAGCACATCGAGACATACGGTGAGATCGGCTTGCAGGAAACCACGGTTAATCCACAGGCCCGGTGTATATAGCATGAAACTTTTGGAGGAATCATCGGCAAATTTGGAGGCACAGAGCCGCACCGAGGTGGCCGCCACATCTACTCCCAAATACTCGCCATAGTTCATATATTGCAACTGATTGCCGTCCCCGCAACCAAACTCAATGACGCGGGTAATGTTCTCACGTTGAATCAGGCCGTTGACCACCTCTGCCTTAAATTCGGCCAGTACGCCATACGAACCTCTTCCCGATGTCTCGCCTGATTGATACGTTTTCTCCCAATACCCTTTATAATCAAAAGACTGATTCATATGGTTCCCCCGCTTCTGTGAATGCAATCCGGAATAGCTACTATACAAAGATTATGCGGAAGATCTGCGGGTGTGAATCCTTTATCATTATTCCTCCCGAAGCGGTGGTCAACCCTTCCGAAAAAACAGGCTTGTTTCCGGGTTTACTTTTCCGCCAGGCGTGATATAGTATAGCTATAAGTTGCATTGAGGAAATATAGTTGCATTATTGCAACAATGATTATCATTCTCATTTAACATGCTGTCCCGGCTAAGCCGGGGCAGCATGTGTCATTTTAAGGGTCTTAATAATGGCTCTCATTCTCAGTAGCCTCATAATGGTTCCCATTCTGGCTCTCATTCTCAAGTGTGCCTCTTATACAATTACAATCAGGAAGGTGATTTATTATGCAAGCAACCTCGAAACAAATGCCTAAATCCGTCGCGCGTCAAGGAGGGGCGCAGCAGCCGCGGACGCCGGAGCCGCGCCGCTTCGATCCGCTGGCGATGATCTCAAACGCCGAAATGCAGGCAGCGCTCGGAAGCGGGCTGATGATGCTGATCGCCTGGGCCGCCAGCGGCTGGTCTGAGACAATATCCGTAATTCTCTACGTTATTTCCTATTCGATAGGCGGCTGGATCAAGGCGAAGGAAGGCGTGGAGACGCTGGTCAAAGAACGTGACCTGGATGTCAATCTGCTGATGATTGCCGCGGCTCTCGGTGCAGCTTCCATCGGTTACTGGAATGAAGGAGCGATGCTGATCTTCATCTTTGCGCTGAGCGGAGCGCTGGAGAGCTACACGATGGAGCGCAGCAAGAAGGACATTTCCTCACTGCTGGCGCTCAAACCTGCCACGGCTGTACGCATCGAGCAGGGGGCTATGAATGAGGTAGCGATTGATCTGCTGGCCATCGGAGATCTGCTACTGGTCCGTCCCGGTGAGCTTATCCCTGCAGACGGCAAGGTGTGCCGCGGGGAATCCTCTGTCAATCAGGCGTCCATTACCGGAGAATCGCTTCCCGTGGACAAGGCAGCCGGAAGTGAAGTGTTCGCCGGTACAGTGAATGGTGAAGGTCCGCTCTATATTGAGGTTACCAAATCGGCAGAGAATACCCTGTTCGCCAAGATCATCCGGATGGTCGAAGAAGCCGAGAATGAGGTGCCGGATTCTCAGCGTTTCATCAAACGGCTGGAATCCATATATGCCCGCGCCGTAGTAGCGTCAACGGCCCTATTGATCGCTTTGCCGCCGTTTCTGCTGGACTGGAGCTGGAATAATACCTTCTATAAAGCAATGGTATTCCTGGTAGTGGCTTCTCCATGTGCGCTCGTATCCTCCATTATGCCGGCTATGCTGTCGGCAATCTCGAAGAGTGCACGCAAAGGCATTCTCTTCAAAGGCGGTGTCCACCTGGAAAATATGGCGCGTACCTCTGTAGTTGCTTTTGACAAAACAGGCACATTAACGGAAGGGGTTCCGCAGGTAACGGATTTTATCGCCGGAGAAGGATATGGACGTGAAGAGCTGCTGGCCGTCAGTGCTTCGATTGAGAAGCTGTCCGGTCATCCGCTCGCGGAAGCGATTGTTGCGCTTGCTGAAGCTGAGCAGGTAGAGCTGCATGACATCGAAGAGAGCAAATCGGTTACCGGCTGGGGCATTGAGGGAACCATTAACGGCCAGCTGTGGCGGATCGGCAAGTCCAATCTGCTGGATGAAGTGGACGGCGCTGCACCGCAGGAGGGATCAGAAGACTGGAGAGCGCTGCGCAGCCGGCTGGAGCAGGAAGGTAAGACGGTGTCGCTGATTCTCGCCGGTGATACAATCGCCGGAATGATTGCGCTGCAGGATACCGTACGTTCCCAGGCAGAGACAGCAGTACGCAAGCTGCAGGAACTGGGCATTAAGGTAGCGATGCTTACCGGTGACCGTGAGGCCACCGCGCATGTGATTGCCGGGACAACCGGAGTGGACCTGGTATTCGCCGGTCTTTTGCCAGAGGATAAGGTATCGCATATCAAAACGCTTCGTGAACAATACGGCCATGTAATTATGGTTGGTGACGGTGTTAATGATGCGCCTGCGCTGGCTACAGCAACGGTCGGTATGGGGATGGGCATGAAAGGCAGCGGAGCCGCCCTGGAGATTGCCGATGTGGTGCTGATGAACGATAATATCGAGGAGATTGCTTCTACAATTGCCCTGGCCCGCCGTACACAGCGGATTGTGAAGCAGAATATGATTTTTGCCGTGACCGTTATAGCTACACTGATGATCAGCAATTTTGTACAGGGTATCGCACTGCCGTTTGGCGTGGTGGGCCATGAGGGCAGCACCATTCTTGTCATCCTTAACGGACTGCGTCTTTTGCGCTAAAAAAAGCCGAAAAGGCCGTTTAACCGACCCTGCCAAATATTTAATTGCTTAAAATTGAATTGTTCACAAAATAGGAACGTTTACACCGTGTCTGGCATATTGACATATTCCCTTGAGATGATCATAATAAATACTACATTATAATAATTTTAATTAAGAAATGGCGTCTTTGCCGTCCATCTCAAGGAGGATATAATCATGTACAAATCAATTATTGTAGGTACTGGACCGGCCGGATTGACGGCTGCCATATACTTGGCCCGGGCGAACCTGAACCCGCTCGTTATCGAAGGTCCGCAGCCAGGCGGACAGCTTACAACTACAACAGAGATCGAGAACTTCCCCGGATTCCCGGAAGGTATTCTGGGTCCTGATCTGATGGATAATATGCGCAAGCAGGCTGAGCGTTTCGGAGCACAGTTCGTTACCGGCTGGGTGAACAGTGTAGAGCTGGGCGAACGTCCGTTCAAGCTGAATGTTGAAGGCATGGGCACACTGGTTACAGATACATTGATTATTTCCACCGGCGCTACGGCGAAATATCTCGGGATTCCCGGGGAGCAGGATAATATCGGACGCGGTGTCAGCACTTGCGCAACCTGTGACGGATTCTTCTTCCGCGGCAAAGAGATTGTCGTTGTCGGCGGCGGCGATTCGGCGCTGGAGGAAGCGGGCTTCCTGACAAGATTTGCGTCAAAAGTAACCCTGGTGCACCGCCGTGAAGAGCTGCGTGCCTCCAAGATTATGCAGGACCGTGTACGCGATAATGCCAAAGTTACCTGGGGACTCAACCGTACGCCTGTTGAAGTTATTGCCGGAGACAAAGGTGTGACTGGTCTGAAGGTGATTAACAATGAGACCGGTGAAGAAGAATTCATTGAAGCCAGCGGTGTATTCGTAGCTGTCGGCCATCATCCTAATACTTCTTTCCTGGGCGGACAAATTACTACCGATGCTAACGGCTACATTGTGTCGAATCCCGGAACCTCCGAGACGAATATTCCCGGCGTGTTTGCTTGCGGTGACGTGCAGGATACCCGTTACAGACAAGCGATTACGGCTGCAGGCAGCGGCTGTATGGCGGCGATGGATGCCGAGAAATATATCGAGAGCCTGGAGCACAGCGCGGTTATTCTGTAAGATTCCATTTGGAATAGAAGGCACTCCGGTGCTACAATAGATCACAGATTCTTATACTTACAAATTAGGAGGAAATCATACTATGGAGAATGTAATTGTGTATACTTCAACCAATTGTCCGCATTGCCGTCAGGTGAAGAGCTTCCTGAACGATAAAGGGGTAGCCTACGAAGAGCGCAACATCGAGCAGAACGATGATTATGCACAGCAGGTATGGGATATGGGCATGAGAGCTGTTCCTATTACGGTTATCGGTGAGTTCAAAATCGTCGGCATGAACAAAACCAAGTTTGATAAGGCTTTGGCTACGATTTAAGGAATAGCTGAACGGACTGAAGAAAATACATTAGCCGCTTCCCTCCGGAGGCGGTTTTTCGTTGTCCTGAATGAGAGGAGAAGAGGGAATTGTTAATTAGCTTAAAGAATTACTGGGACAGCGATGCGGTGAAGAGCCTGCTAGCAGAATGTATGTGGGCAGATGATAACAGGGTCAACGAAGAGCTGAAGAGATATCTGGCTGCGGATGGTTGTGAGCTATTCGGCTGTTTCATTAACGGGGAGCTGGCCGGAATCGCGGGAATCAGCTGCGCTGCCGCACATGAGGTGGAGATCAGACATCTGGCTGTCCAGAAGAGCTGGCGCGGAAGAACACTGGGCAGCAACATGGTCGCAGAAATTGCCGGATGGGAACGGGTAGAGCTGCTCAGGGCAGAGACGGATCAGGATGCAGTGGGCTTTTATAGCAAGGCAGGATTCGAGATTAACAGTCTGGGGGAGAAATATCCGGGCGTTGAGAGGTTCGAGTGTGTGCTGCACACCAGGCCGGTAGCAGAGATAAGCGGTGCATAGACTACACAATAGATATAGCAAAAAGCAGTCATTGTTATGGCTGCTTTTTGTATTTCCCGCTGAAACAGATACCTGAAAGTGGTACCGGGTTTCGCTGCTCCGCAGGCATAAGCCCTTTTGGAGGCCGCTGGGCTAGGAGTGAGTAAACGACATGACAATTTGAAAAACAGCATATACGGCAATGCCGCTGCTAATAAGCATAAATCCGGATTTCTTCCTCGATTGGAACAGGCGCAGGACGCCAAGGCTGATGAGTGGAGCGATGATAAGCAGCAGCAGCAGCACGGTGATGAACATCTTCGCCGAAATATCTGACGTATCAACATAGGTCATGGATGCTCTCTCCATTTCAGAAAAAGGGGTATGGTGATAAATGTCACACGTATATCCTTATTATATAGGATTGCTATTCCTTTTAGTTCAGGAAATGCTGCTGCAAATGCGGCAATTTTACGAAAATATAAGAATTTATATGTTTTACGCTAAACTTATCCTTCTATAGGGTTACCCGGATATTGCCGAGAAAGTGCATGACCGCTGAAAAGCCTGCGCCAATCATCGTTCCGCGGCTGCCCAGCCTGGAGAAAGTGATCTCAAGCTGCTGCTTGTGGTAAGGAAGTGTACGCTCGGCGACCACCCGGCGCAGCGGTTCACCCAGCCAGGGTTCAGCCTCAGACAAAGCCCCTCCGATTACGATTAGCTCCGGATTGAAGCTGTTAATTAGATTAGTGACCCCGATGCCCAGGTATTCCCCGATGGAGCCAAAGTGCCGCAGAGTATCCGGCTGCCCCTCCAGCGCATAAGCCACCAGTTCGGTCGTTGTGCGGGCAGGCAGGGATAGGCCCGGATTATCGTACGTTTTCTCCGAGGCATAGAGCTCCCAACAGCCCCGGCTGCCGCAGCTGCAGGGCTTGCCTTCCGCTTCAATCGTCATATGTCCGGTCTCTCCGGCGTATCCGCGAGCCCCTTTATACAGTTCACCGCCAATAATGATCCCGGACCCGATCCCCGAGCCCGCACTGATATACAGCAGATGGCGCACATCGCGCGCCGCCCCGAAGTTCAGCTCCCCTTGGGCTCCCGCATTGGCTTCATTGTCAATGGTGACCGGAACCGCGAAGGCGCTTTCCAGAATCGAACGCAGATCGACCATCTCCCAGCCAAGGTTGGGCGCAAACAGGACGACTCCGTGTTCATCCACCATTCCCGGTACGCCGACTCCGATGCCGACGAGGCCATAGGGTGAAGGGGGTGCTTCTGCAATCAGCTCCGAGATCATCTGCTGCATCTGCCCCAGCACATAAGGGAAGTCATGGGCTTCCAGCGCACAATCCCGTTCATGAAGAATTCCGCCTCCCAGATTGCAGAGCACGGCCTTAAGCTGTTTAACACGCAGCTCGATCCCGATGACACTGCCGGCCATTTCGTTGAAATGCAGCATAAGCGGCTTGCGTCCCCCGCTGGATTCTCCGGGACCGGCTTCGGTAACCAGCTCCTGTCCGCACAGCTCGGCGACTAGATTGGAGACCGTAGCCTTGTTAAGACCTGTCATCTCGGACACCTTGGCCCGGGATACGGGGGACTGCATGCGGATCGTATGTAAAATAATCGATTTGTTGATTTTTTTGACCAGCGCCTGATCACCGGTAACTTTCAAGAAGCACACTTCCTTTTTTGAAATATAAGACCATCCGGCCTCCTGAACGCATCACATAACAATGAAACAAAGCGATTGATCGGGGCGGAGCTTATAGGTTTCGGGTTCCCTGCATACGTAATGCAATAAGCCTTGAGACAGTGTTTACGCGGAGAAGGTATGCCACTTAGTCTAGAATGAAGAGCGGCAAAATGCAACTAGATTAACGTACGGCTAGTGGGAGAAATTACTGCTTTACGCATAGGCTGCACAACCGGAGGGAACTTTATGTTCAGCATCATCCGGTCAAAATCAGGGGAGAAGATAGAGGCTGCTCTGCCCGGCACAGGACAAAAAACGGACAAAATAAAAGTTCTCAAAAACTTTGTTTAACCAATATACAAAGTTCGAAAGATGTGTTAAGATGATGCTGTAAACGCTTGCGGGCGAAGCAAAATATCGAGGAGGATTTTACAAATGGCTTATTTTGAAACAGTGAGCAAGATCTCTTACGAGGGAAGCCGTTCCACCAATCCATACGCATTCAAATTCTACAACCCTAAAGAAATCGTAGCCGGCAAAACTATGGAAGAGCACCTGAAATTTGCAATGGCTTATTGGCATACATTAACAGCTGGCGGTTCCGACCCGTTCGGCGCTGAAACTGCAGTCCGCGCTTGGGATAAGCTGAGCACGCTGGACAAGGCTAAAGCCCGTGCAGAAGCAGCATTTGAATTCATGGAGAAGATGGATCTGCAGTACTACTGCTTCCATGATGTGGACATCGCTCCTGAAGGCGCGTCCCTGCGTGAATTCTACAGCAACATCGATACAATCGTAGATATCCTTGAACAAGGCATGAAGGCTTCCGGCAAAAAATTGCTGTGGAACACTGCCAACATGTTCACTAACCCGCGCTATATGCACGGTGCAGGCTCAACCTGCAACGCTGACGTGTACGCACACGCTGCTGCACAAGTGAAGAAAGGTCTGGAAGTGGGTAAACGTCTTGGCGCTGACAACTATGTATTCTGGGGCGGACGTGAAGGTTACGAAACGCTGCTGAATACTAACATGAGTCTTGAGCAGGACAACATTGCCCGCCTGTTCAGCATGGCTGTTGATTATGCTAAGGAAATCGGCTTCGACGGCCAGTTCCTGATCGAGCCTAAACCGAAAGAGCCTACCAAACACCAATATGACTTCGATGCAGCAACCTGTATCGCATTCCTGCAGAAGTACAACCTGGATAAGCACTTCAAGCTGAACCTAGAAGCTAACCATGCCACACTGGCAGGCCATACTTTCGAGCATGAGCTGCACGTAGCCCGTATCAACGGCATGCTGGGATCGCTTGATGCGAACCAGGGCGATCCATTGCTCGGCTGGGATACCGATGAATTCCCTGCAAGCATCTACGATTCTACTCTGACTCTGTATGAAGTACTGAAGAACGATGGTCTGGGCAAAGGCGGAATCAACTTTGACTCCAAAGTACGCCGTCCTTCCTTCGAGCCTGAGGATCTGTTCCTGGCACACATCTCCGGTATGGACGTATACGCCAAGGGTCTGAAAGTAGCTGCCAAGCTGCTGGAAGACGGCGTATTCGAGAACTTCATTGCTGAGCGTTACAGCAGCTTCAATGAAGGTATCGGTGCGGACATCGTATCCGGCAAGGCGACACTCGCTTCGCTTGCTGACTATGCACTGAACAACGAAAACCCGCGTCCGAACAAGTCCGGACGCCAGGAATTGCTGAGAGCTACTCTTAACCAGTACATCCTGACAGCTGAGTAAGACTGTACTGTAATTGCAGTACTGAACGTAGATTCATCAGACTACAAATGCAACGGGGGTTGCTGAAGAGAGCATTCTTCGGCAGCCCCTTTTCTGTTGAACTGATAACTCATGCTTATAGAAGCGAGTTATATTGCGGAGATGTATCAAGATGGAATGCTTCATATAACTTTTAGGAGGATAACTATGAATTATGTAATCGGTGTCGATCTCGGAACCAGTGCGGTCAAGACGGTATTGGTAGATCCAAAGGGCAAAGTAGCTTTCGAACACTCTGAAGCTTATCCGCTCAGCAGACCCCAGACGAACTGGAGTGAGCAGAATCCGGAGGATTGGGTTAAAGGAACCATCGTCAGCCTGAAGCGGCTGATGGAGGTATCTGGAGTAGAACCGTCACAAGTGGATGGAATCAGCTTCTCCGGCCAAATGCACGGACTTGTACTTGTTGACGGCGAAGGCAAGGCGCTGCGTCCGGCTATTCTGTGGAATGATACACGCACAACAGCCCAGTGCCGCAAGATTGAGAAGACGCTTGGCGGCAAGCTGATCGAAATTGCCAGAAACCGCGCGTTGGAAGGCTTCACGCTTCCGAAGATTCTGTGGGTTCAGGAGAACGAGCCGGAGGTATTATCCCAGGCAGAATTATTCCTGCTGCCGAAGGATTATGTGCGTTACCGCCTGACTGGTGACTACGCTATGGATTACTCAGACGCAGCCGGAACACTCCTGCTCGACGTAGGCTCCAAGCAGTGGAGTTCTGAGATTGCCGAAGCCTTCAATCTGCCGCTCTCGATCTGCCCAAGACTCGTAGAATCCTTCGAGCAGACCGGGACCCTGCTTCCGGAGATTGCTGAAGCTTCCGGACTGCTGCCGTCCACCAAGGTATTCGCCGGTGGTGCGGACAATGCCTGCGGCGCACTGGGTGCCGGAATTCTGGGTGAAGGCCGGACGATGTGCAGCATCGGGACTTCCGGAGTCGTGTTGTCTTATGAGAGCAACAAGGATCTTAATCTCGAAGGCAAAGTCCATTTCTTCAACCACAGTGAGAAGGATGCCTTCTATATCATGGGCGTTACGCTGGCGGCGGGCCACAGTCTGACCTGGTTCAAGGAGACTTTTGCCGCTGAGAAGAGCTTCGACGAATTGCTTCACGGCGTTAATGATATCCCGGCGGGCAGCAGCGGTCTGCTGTTCACACCATATATCAGCGGAGAACGTACACCGCATCCGGATGCGAACATCCGCGGCAGCTTCATCGGCATGGATTCCGGCCATACGCTGTCACACTTTACACGCGCTGTGCTGGAAGGCATCACCTTCTCGCTGCGTGAATCGATTGAGATTGTGCGTGAATCCGGCAAAGAGATTACTGAGGTAGTGGCGATCGGCGGCGGCGCCAAGAATGAAGCCTGGCTGCAGATGCAGGCCGATATCTTCGGCGCTTCAATCATCAAGCTGGAGAGTGAGCAAGGTCCGGCGATGGGCGCGGCGATGCTGGCTGCTTACGGAGCCGGCTGGTTTGAATCGCTGGGAGCGTGTGCAGAAGCCTTCATCCGTCCCGCTGAAACCTACACTCCTAATGCAGAGCAGGCTGCACTGTACGATGGTATCTTCGCCTTGTATCAGGATGTTTACAGCCAGACCCGCGAGCTGAATGAGAAGCTGGCTTTGTATCGTAAATAATTTAGTGTAAAATATAAACTATCCCATATTTTAATGAACTTGTATAAGTTGAACTTAATTCCATACCAAAAGGGCTATAGTAACGGAGGGGAATTTTGGAACTGGAAGGAGCGACAGCGTCCGCCTGAAAGCTTTCCGCAGGAAAGCTCGCTTCGGAAGCATCATCAGTCACCGGATATCTACCGCGATTAGCGGTTTAGATTAGGAAATCTGGGGACAACAGCGGCCGGAAGTCCAAATATTCACTGTAGTTACGTCCTCTCCTAATGGGAGATCATTTGTTCATTTTATACCAGTCGTATATCCAGCACTTAATGTCTGCCATTCCTCACAGGGTGGCAGCTGTTTTCTTTTAAATGAGGGGGTGAACCCATATTGATCAAAGTACTTATTGTAGATGATGAGCCCAAGCTAAGAGAAGGGATGCGGACGCTGATCCCCTGGGAAGAACAGGGCTATACCGTAGTGGCCACAGCTGCGAACGGATATGAAGCGCTCGATAAATTCCATGCGCTGGCACCTGGCCTTGTGATTGCCGATATCCGCATGCCCGGGATGGATGGTCTGGAGCTGATCTCTGAACTCCGCAAAGAGAGTCCCAATTGCCATGTGCTGATTCTTAGCGGCTATGCCGATTTTGAATATGCCAAACGGGCGATTGCCTACCATATCGACGGTTACTTGCTTAAGCCGGTCGATGAGGAGGAATTGATCAACTATCTGCAGGAACTGCGGGAGAAGATAAGCCTGGAGGAACGGATCAGCGAATGGCAGGCCACGGAACCGGCGAGGAACACTGAGGTATTATTGCGCGAGCTGCTGCAGCCGAAGGAAGGCGGAGAGTCTCCCGCAGAAGCAGCGGGTCAGCTGGGTCTCGAAGGATGCAGCTGCGAAGTGGTATTGCTGGAATTGAAAGGGCTTAACAAAGGCGAAGACAGCCGTGAGGAACAGGTGAAGAGCCTGATGGAGCGGCATTGGCTTGAGGAGGAAGAGCGCGGATTATTCTTCACGCTTCCCCCGTACATGGGGATTCTTATGAAGGAACCGCTTGCAAATGACAGCGCCCGGAATTCGCTATGGCAGGAGCTGCATTATATTACAGCGAAGGAAGGACTGGAGTTTCAGGCGGCGGCAGGCGGTGCAGCCGGCAGGCCGGAGGAAATCTGCCAGTCATTTGCCACGGCACGTGCGCGGCTGGACGATGCTTTTTTCGGGCAGAAGGATACGCTGCTCAGCGGAAAGCCGGACAACTGGGATGAACCCGTGAAGAGGCCCGGAGAATTCGAGGAGGAGCCGGACCCGGAGCGGGATGTGGAGGTACAACTGCTGCTTGCGGTTGAGGCCGGAAGCGGTGAGGTGGCCCGCGGGCTTATAGGGCAAATTGTCCGCCAGCTGGTTCATGTCCGGCGCGAAGAAACTTATATCAAGGATAATCTGATGCGGATTGTCAGCAGTACCATTGCCCGTCTGGAGGCAGCTAATCCGGACATCCGGCCGCTGATTGCCGGTCAAGCCTCGCCTATGGGTGAAATGTACAGCAGCGGTAATCTGCATGATGTGGAGCAGCTGGTATCAGCTTATATGGAGCAAATTTCCGGGCTGATGGGCAGCGGCGGGCGCGGAGATGAAATCAAGCGGATCACAGACCTGATCCAGCGCCGCTATAATGAGAATTTGAAGCTGGGCTCGCTTTCCGAAATTTTCAACTATAATAGCGCATATTTGGGCAAAATGTTCAAGAATCAGGTGGGAGAACACTTTAACACGTATCTGGATAAAGTCAGAATTGAGAAAGCCAAGCAGTTCCTGACCCAAGGCATGAAGGTCTATGAGGTTGCAGAGCGGGTCGGTTATATGAACTCCGATTATTTCAATGCCAAATTCCGCAAATATGTCGGAGTGTCCCCGTCCGCCTACCGCAAAGAGAATTAGGATCCCGGCTGCCGGGCAGGCCCGCAAGCCGCAAGACGGGCTGTATGAACTGTTAACTTGCCGAACGTTCAGCGTGAGGCTTATGATATACAGGCTGTTCCCTATCTGCAAAGGATGAGGGGAACAGCCTGTTTTCCATTGAACGGAAGGGGGAAGTGTTATTAAGAAGCTCGTGCGTATGATCAATAATATGAAGCTTAAATATAAGCTGATTTTTTTCTACATCATTGTCGTCATGATACCTGTGCTGATTGTTGGTATTATTCTTACAAACTATTTTCGTGAGGGAGCCTTGAACAGAGCGATTGATCAGGCCACCAACAACGTGGAGAAGATCAAAAGCCAATTGTCCAGCAAGCTGCGTGTTCCGACGGATATTTCTAATCTGCTCTATTTTGACGAGGATCTTGAGCGGCTGGTCACTACGCATTACCCGGATGCACTGGCGCTTACAAAGGCTTATTTGAATTACACGGATATCCGTGTATATGTTCTGCGGTACCGGGAAATTTCTAATATCCGCTTTTTCATTGATAATCCGAGCCTGGTTGATGATATGTCGATTGCGCCCTTGACACCGGAGCTGGAGTCGAGAGCCTGGTACAAGAAGGCCATGCAGAGCGGAGAGATTTACTGGATGTATATTTCCGACAAGGAAAAATATTTCAACAGCCCCAAAGGGACGATCAACAAGCTCAGCCTGATCCGTCAGGTATACTACCGGGAATCCGGCAAATCCGGAATACTGATGGTGCAGGTCTCTCAGGATGAACTGAATCAAATGCTCTACCAGGAGCCGTTCGATACGTTAATCATCGATGAGCAGGGTTATATTGTGTCGGCCAACGATCCGCAGCTTGTAGGCAGCACAGTAGATGCTTTTGACATTGGCGTTGATGTGCAGTCGCAGTCCAAGGGTGTGCTCAAAACCAGGGTGAAGGACAAGGATTCTTACGTCATTATTGATGAAATGTCTCCTGAGCTGAGCAGCAGCAAGCTGAAGATTATCTCTATATTTGAAACCAAAAGCATTCTGAGCGATGCCAATAATGTCAGTAAGCTGGGCCTCTTGATCGTTATTGGTGTGCTGCTGGTTGCCCTTGTGTTTGTATACACCATCTCCCTGCTGACCACCAACCGTCTGCTGCGCCTGAGCCGCCAGCTGAATCAGGTAGCCCTTGGTAATCTGAATATCGTCTCCCGCATTGACGGGACGGATGAGATCGGCCAGCTGTCGCGGCAATTCAATTACATGGTGGCTAGTATTAACCGGCTGATCACCCAGGTTATTGAGAGCAACGAGAAGAACAGTGCCCTGGAGATCGCCCAGCGGGAGATCAAGCTGAAGATGATGGCGAGCCAGATCCATCCGCATTTCCTGTTCAACGCACTGGAATCGATCCGTATGAATGCCCATCTTAAGGGCGAGAAGGAGATTGCGAACATCGTCCGACTGCTCGGTAAGCTTATGCGCAAGAACCTCGAAGTAGGCCGCGAACGGGCGCCGATCAAGGAAGAAGTAGAGATGATCCGCTCTTATCTGGAGATTCAGAAATTCCGGTATGAGGACAGGCTGGAGTATGAGATTAAATTTGACCCTAGAACAGCTGAAATTATGATCCCGCCGCTCATTATCCAGCCGCTCGTAGAGAATTCCGTAGTCCACGGGCTGGAGAATAAGCAAGGTACCGTTCATGTCAATGTCAGTATAACGCTGGATGAGAACCAGGAGGTTCAGGTGCTTGTGACAGATGACGGCATCGGCATGAAGGAGGAAAGGCTGTCCGAGATCGTGGATGTGATTAGCAAAGTGGAGGAAGAGGAGCGGGGACGGATCGGCCTGCGCAATGTGCATCAGAGACTGACCCTGTATTACGGAGAAGAGCATGGACTGAGAATTACAAGCCAGTCGGGGGAGGGCACGAAGATAGCGTTTTCTATTCCCGTTGAAAGCGAGTTCAAGTCTTAAGCGGCGCGGCCTGGGAGAATCTCTAATTTAGACAGGATTTTACGTGAAATCTGTTGGGTATTCTCTCCCGGGGTGCTGCGGTAAGATAAGACTATAAAAACGAAGGGGGAATAATGATCGTGAAAGCGCTCACTGAAAACGGTGTTACAGCTAATGAAAGCGTAACCCCCCGCCCACCTGCGAAACGGAATAGTGGATTTTGGAAAAGCGTACTGCAGCAAAAGTACTTATATCTGATGTCTCTTCCATTCGTGATCTGGGTATTTATTTTCAGCTATGTGCCCATATGGGGATGGTTGATGGCATTCCAAAATTATAAGCCGGCTAAATCATTCGGCGAACAGAAATGGGTCGGACTGGATAACTTCAAGGAGTTGTTCCATGACGAACGTTTCTATCTCGTATTAAGAAATACCCTGTCCATGAGTGTCCTCGGGCTGATCTTCGGCTTCGTGGTTCCAATTACGTTTGCAATCATGCTCAATGAGCTGCGGGGGAGTATTTTCAAGAGAACGGTTCAAACCGTATCTTATCTGCCTCACTTTGTCTCCTGGGTCGTTGTAGGCGGGATTGTGTACAAGACACTCGCTATTGATGGGGGTATCGTGAATGATCTGCTGATGTGGCTTCATATCACTGATGAGCCGATCCAGTTCATGGCCCAAGGTAAATATTTCTGGGGAATTTTAACTGCATCCGATATATGGAAAGAAACAGGCTGGGGCGCAATCATCTATTTGGCAGCGATTACAGGGATCGATAAAGAGCTGTACGAAGCGGCAAAAGTGGATGGTGCGGGCAGAATTAAGCAGGCATTTAATATTACTTTGCCGGGTATCCGTTCAACCGTTATGGTGCTGCTCATTATGAACATCGGCCACCTGATCGGTATCGGCTTCGAGAAACAGTTCCAGCTGCAGAACAACCTTGTCACCGATTATTCGGAAGTGCTGGATTTGTATGCGCTTAAGTACGGTATTCAGATCATGCGGTTCTCTTATGGTACTGCAATAAGCATGTTTACCTCAGTAGTCAGTGTAATCCTGCTGTTCACGGCTAACGGTCTGATGAAGAAATTCACTAAAGAAAGCATTATGTAAGGAGGGGACCATAAATGGGTGGCAAAGCATTTCAAATGACAAAAGGTGAGCGTGCATTCGACATCTTTCTGTACACTGCTCTTACATTAATCATGATTGTGACGTTGTATCCCTTCCTGAACGTACTGGCGATTTCTTTCAATGAATCTACAGACACCGTTCGGGGCGGCATCTATATCTTCCCGAGAGCCTGGACGCTTGAGAATTACCAGCGGATCTTCAGCTATACCGGCCTGATTCAAGGCTTCAAGATCTCCATTCTGCGTACCCTTTCAGGTACACTTCTGGGTCTGATCAGTGCTTCCATGCTGGCCTTTACGCTCAGCCGTCCGGAATTCAAAGCGAGAAAATTCATCTCGACCTTCCTGGCTCTGACAATGTATTTCTCCGGCGGTATGGTGCCTATGTACATTCTGATGAAAGATTTGAATCTGATCGGAACGTTCTGGATTTACATCCTTCCGGGTATGGTTTCCGCATTTAACGTCTTCATTATCCGTTCCTTTATGGACGGGCTGCCATTTGCCCTTCAGGAATCCGCCAAGCTGGACGGGGCTAATGACTTTATGATTTTCTATAAGATCATTCTTCCGCTCTGTAAACCGGTACTGGCAACCATCGCACTGTTCCTGGCTGTTGGCCAATGGAATGAATGGTTCACAACGTATCTGTATAACGGTAATAAGCCTCATCTGACCACACTGCAGTATGAGCTGATGAAGGTATTATCCTCCACCAATCAGGGCAGCGGCATGGTGAATGCGAACGATATGGCGCGGCAGATGGCGCAGATTTCACCTGAATCGATCAAGATGGCCATTACAATTGTAGTAACCGTACCTATTCTGGTTGTGTATCCGTTCCTGCAAAAGTACTTCGTAGGCGGTATGACACTGGGTGCAGTTAAGGCGTAAGCCTGGTAATAGAGTGAAATGGAACAGCTGCCTGGTTCAGTGCAGGATCAGGCGGCTATCCATTCTGAGTTTGATGTTAAAAAGTGGAATTTATATTTATGGTAGTTTTGCAAGCGTTAACAATGGTATATTCAGGTCAATCCTGATATGCATAGATGAACATACTAATTTACAAGGGGGATATACAATGAATCGCAAGAGTACCAAAACAATCTTTACACTCATGCTTATGAGCTCTATGCTGATCGCCGGTTGTGGAGGCAATAACAATAATGCGGCCAACAACACGACATCTAACAACACAGGAAACACACCTGCAACCAATAATGCAGCAGCAGATGATACCGCATTAGATACTTCTCCGTTTACGATCTCCTTCTTCGGCGGTGACGCCAGTCCAAACTGGAACAAAATGCAGGATGAAGTCGGTAAAGCTATTACTGAAAAAACAGGTGTAACCATTGACGCTGAATTTGATGTAGGCAGCGGCGGCGGCGACCAAAAA
This sequence comes from Paenibacillus borealis, assembly GCF_000758665.1. Taxonomy (NCBI): domain Bacteria; kingdom Bacillati; phylum Bacillota; class Bacilli; order Caryophanales; family Paenibacillaceae; genus Paenibacillus; species Paenibacillus borealis. The sequence goes on along the minus strand of NZ_CP009285.1, from coordinate 7,221,414 downwards.
ATCCCGATGATGGCTGCCAGCGGCGACGTACCTGATCTGATCTTCGCCAAAGGAAATCTGAGCACCCTGGTGGATGCCGGCCTGATTATTGATATGACGGAACTGATCGATAAATATGCTCCGAACCTCAAGAAGGTCTACGGCGAAAACATGGGCCGTCTGAAATACAGCCTGGATGACCAAAGCATCTATCAGATTCCTACGAATATGGGTGTCGGCCAACAAGCCTTCGACGCTACTGGCGGATTTGAAATTCAACACCGCGTATTGAAGGAACTGGGCTATCCTGAAGTGAAAACATTGGCAGATTATGAGAAAGTGCTGAAGGATTATGTGGCTCTGCATCCGGAAACCGATGGCCAGCCTACAATTCCTCTGACGCTGAATGCTGATGACTGGAAAATCATGATCACAGTTACAAACCCGGCTTTCACTACAACAGGTGCACCGGATGATGGCGAGTACTATGTAGATCCTGAAACCTATGAAGCACAGCTGCACTACAAACGTCCGGCAGAAAAAGAATATTTCCGCTGGTTGAACGGAATGTACGCTCAAGGTCTGCTTGATAAGGATACCTTCGTACAAAAAGACGACCAATACAAAGCTAAAGTTGCCAGCGGCCGTGTACTCGGTCTGATCTCCCAGGAATGGGAATACTCCGATGGTGAGAATGCTCTGAAGGCAGCCGGTAAAGACGAATATACTTACGGTCACTTCCCTGTAACCCTGTCTGATGAGTATAAAGATCATTCCTTCATGCAGACAGGTATCGACGGCTATGGTCTTGCGATTACTACCGCAGCCAAAGACCCTGTCCGGATCATCAAATGGCTGGACTGGATGTCTTCCGATGAAGGCCAGATTCTGAGAACCTGGGGTATTGAAGGTACGCACTACACTGTAAATGCAGATGGTAAACGCGAAGTTCTTCCTGAAATCAGCGACGGTCTAGCTAACGATACCGCAAACACCCAGAAGAAAACCGGGATTGGCCAGTACCTTATCTTCGGTGCACGTTATGGTGATGGTGTGAAGGATTCCACTGACAACTACTACACTACAAGCTTCCCGGATCAGATCGTAGCTTCTTACTCCGATGCTGAGAAGGAATCACTTGCAGGATACAAGGCTACTACATGGAAAGATCTGTTCCCTAAAGAAGATGAATTCCCGATCAAAGAAACAGGCGCCCTGTACAACCTGCCGGTTCCAACTGACGGTCAATATCAGGTAATCTACAAGAAGACACAGGATATCATCCGCAAACGTATTCCTGAAGCCATCCTGTCGAAACCAGCAGACTTCGATAAAGTGTATGACGCCTTCCTGGCAGAGCTGGACAAAGCCGGCGCTCAGGATATGGAAAAAGAATTCACAGAGCTCGTGAAAAAGAGAGTAACGCTGTGGACAGGTAAAACGTTCTAATCAATAATTGGATGTAGGTCATTCCATACAGCGAAGGCCCGACTTAGGTCAGGGCCTTTTGCCGTACTCAGATATTATGACGGAGGGCGAGAATAGAATGGATAACAACAGGCATAACCCTTGGAAATTAAAGTACGGCCAGCCGGCGGCAGTCTGGGAAGAAGCGCTGCCGCTCGGGAACGGGAATTTGGGCGCCATGGTATTTGGCGGAACCTCCAAAGAACAGATCCAGTGGAATGAAGATACCCTGTGGTCCGGATTTCCGCGGGACACGAACAACTATGAAGCCCTGCGGTATCTGAAGAAGGTACGGGAGCTGGTATCCTCCGGCAAATATGGTGAAGCTGAGGATGTGGTCAACGCGCATATGCTTGGAGTGAATGCCCAGGCATATATGCCGCTGGGTGATCTGTTGCTGGAGCAGGCTGGCGTAGAGAACTGCACGTCATATGAACGTGAACTGGATCTGGACAGCGGGATTGCCAAGGTGAGGTATCAGAATGAGCAGGGGGCATTTACCCGGGAAGTCTTTATCAGTGCTCCGGATAAGGTAGGTGTCGTTCACCTCACAAGTGAGCAGCCGGGCGGACTTCAGCTTGAGCTTGCTCTCAGCAGCCAGCTGAAGCATACGGTCAGCCCAGGAGGTGCGCAACAGCTGGTGCTCCAAGGCCGCTCACCGTCGCATATTGCCGACAATTATCATCAGGATCATCCGGTGGCGGTTCGCTATGAGGAGGGTCTCGGAATTGCCTTTGAGCTGCACTTGCAGGTGCAGGTAACCGGGGGAAGCATCCGGCATTCGGATGGCAGGCTTGTCATATCCGGCGCTGATCGTGTATTGCTGCTGCTTGCAGCCGGCACAGATTATGAAGAGGTGCGCTCCAGGGCAAGCCACAGGAAAGCCGGAGCGGCGAAGGATTCCGCAGTTATTGTAAGCCCTGCGCAGGTTTGTGCAAGCAGGCTGACCGCTGCTGCGGGCAAATCCTATGAGGAGCTGCGGAGACGGCATACAGAAGATCATCAGGCGGTATTCCGCCGCATGGATCTGGATCTGGGCGGTCATGAAGCAGACAACCAGCCGACCGATGAACGTCTGGCTGCCTATAAGAACGGCCAGGAGGACCCGGCGCTGGAAGCGCTGCTGTTCCAATATGGCCGCTATCTGCTGATGGGCAGCTCGCGGGCCGGAACCCAGGCCGCCAATCTTCAGGGCATCTGGAATAATCATGTACAGCCGCCATGGAACAGCAATTATACAACCAATATTAATACGCAGATGAATTACTGGCTGGCAGAAGTCTGTAACCTCAGTGAATTTCATGAGCCGTTGATTGAGCTGATCAAGGAGCTTAGTGAGACCGGGGCCAGAACGGCTGCAATTCATTACGGGGCACGCGGCTGGGTAGCTCATCACAATGTCGATTTGTGGAAGGCGTCTAACCCTTCCGGCGGAGATGCCAGCTGGGCGTTCTGGCCGATGGGCGGCGTCTGGTTATCCCGCCACCTGTGGGAGCACTACGAATTTACACCGGATGCCGCCTATCTGGAAGAGACAGCTTATCCGTTAATGAAGGGAGCGGCGCTCTTCTGCCTGGACTGGCTGGTGGAAGGACCGGACGGCCAGCTGGTGACTAACCCGTCCACTTCACCGGAGAACCGGTTTGTAACTGAAGACGGCAGACCCTGCAGCATATCCATGGGATCAGCTATGGATATGAGCCTGATCAATGAGTTATTGCAGCATTGCCTGCAGGCTGCACGGATTCTCGGCGTGGATCCGGAGTTCCAGGCTGAATTGGAGAAGACGCTCTCCCGCCTGTCACCGCTGAAGATCGCTGAAGACGGGCGGCTGCAGGAATGGATCTATGACTTCGCTGAATCCGAGCCGGGACACCGTCATGTCTCGCACTTGTACAGCCTTTATCCGGGCAACCGTATCAACAAACGGGATACTCCGGAGCTGCTGGAGGCGAGCCGCTTATCGCTTCAGAAGCGGATCTCTTCCGGCGGAGGACACACCGGCTGGAGCTGCGCCTGGCTGATTAACCTGTATGCCCGCCTGGCGGATAGCGAGTCGGCTTATGGTTTTGTCCGTACGCTGTTAACCCGTTCGGTATATCCGAATCTATTCGACGCGCATCCGCCGTTTCAGATTGACGGTAATTTCGGCGCTGCTGCAGGGATTGCGGAAATGCTGCTGCAGAGTCATCTGGGTGAGCTTACGCTGCTTCCGGCGCTGCCCGGAGCCTGGAAGAACGGCCGGATTAGCGGCCTGAAGGCACGCGGCGGCTATGTGGCCGACCTGGAATGGCAGGATGGAGCGCTGGTATCTGCACGGATCACAGCGAAGTACGATGGGCTGCTGCGTCTCAGCTATGCGCAGGAGCTGAAGCTGCAGCTGCCTGACGGCAGAGTGCAGGCGGCGGATACTGCGATTGAGGTTAAAGCGGGCGAGACATATCTTATAACGCTCTAAGCTGAGGGCGTGAACGCTTAGTAGAGAACAGATAAGTGCAGCCGAAGCTGCTGCTTCCCGGAGATAACCCTGGAAGCAGCGGCTTTTTTTTAAAAGAGAATTTATAGGTTTTGGGGTCCCCGGAAAGTACCTGAGTAATCATCGAAGCTAAGGCTCCACTTTGTGGGGTTATTTTGGATGACTAATTTCCACGTCTGCGTACCTCTTAAGCGCTCTGCCGGTGCTGCCACTACGTTATTCTACCTGCTTGGAACTACGGAGAAAGTATGCCAAATTAAGAAATAAGCGCCGTGTGGTCCGCAGCGGTTAGGAGCAAAATGTCTGACATCAATCGGCGCGGGGCAATTATTGCTTTTCATGATATGATTTGTGGGGTGAATACTTATGGGCCGGGTGTGCCGGGCCGATAATAATGAATATAACAGGTATCTCAGGTTCATCTTCAAAGGTTTCAGGGGTTGGGGTTGTATACAGGGGATTTCCGGCATTTACTATAGAGTACAAACGGCCTGGTCATCCATTATATAGATTGCAGGAGGCACTTGAAGGATATGGGAAAGAGACGTATATCGCTGATGAAGACCATAATTGGGGGCATGCTGTTTTTTGCTGCTATCCCGCCCGCAACATACTGGGGGTATGAGCATGCCTATGCTGCTGCCGATTCTGTGGTGCTGCGCTCCGTCAATGAAATGACACAGAAGCTGACCGGGGCGATGAGTAACCGCAGAGAGACGATTATCTTCACTTATCAGGGCAAAACAAATAAGCTGAAGAGCCAGGTACAGACGGCAATTGATCAGGCGATGGGAAGCGATCCGTATCTCTATTATATTATTGACAGCTACGCGTTCTCTTACCGGGGAAGCACACGCTCTGCCAATGTTACGGTTCAGGTAGAATATCGGGAGACGCTGCAGCAGACAGCATATGTTAACAAGCAGGTGAAGGCTATTCTGCAGGAATTAATTACCCCCGGGATGAACAATCATCAGAAAGTTAAAGTCATTCATGACTGGGTTGTGCTGCATTTGCAATATGATAATTCTTACCGTAAATATACGGCGTATGAGGGACTTCAGACGGGCAGTGCAGTATGTCAGGGGTATTCCCTGCTGACCTATAAGCTGCTGCTGGGAGCGGGTATCCCGAATAGAATTGTCGAAGGTACTGCGAGACCTGAGGGAGGGGTTGCCCAGTCGCATGCCTGGAATCTCGTGCAGCTGGACGGACTCTGGTATCATCTCGATACGACCTGGGATGATCCGGAGCCCAGTCCGGAAGGCGGGATCAGTACGGTGTACTACATGAGAACGGACGCCCAGATGCGCCGTGACCACAGCTGGACCAAGACGTATCCGGCTGCCTCAACCGGCTATGCCCAGACGCTGTCTCAACTGGTCAGCCGGGGCGGACAGGGGATAGACATATACAAGAAGCTGCAGGAGGTGCTGGATTACAGGCTGTATGAGGAGAATCAGGTGATCGTTTCGGCGGCAGATTTGAAGAAGCTTGCGCAGCAGGCGGCCGATTCCGGCCAACAATCGCTGCTGTTCCGTTACCGGGGCAGTGAGAAGCTGCTGAGGCAGGACCTGCAGGTGCTCTACGAGATAGGGCTGAATAATCTGGCGTTTAACAGTTCACCTTTTGACAATACAGGGGACCTTAAGGTATATGTGACTTGGAAATAAGAGTATTGAAAGGGATACAGTATGCTTTATCGCCATTGATCCGTCTCCGAGAAAAGAATGGTTTGAAGCTGATCGTCCGACGGGTCAAAGCGGACCATGACGAATACGCCAAATTCCCGGCCGGTCTTGCTCCGGATCCACAGCTTGAATTTCTCCTCCGCAAGCGTCGGCTTGATTTGAGTGCGGCCTACATGCTTATAATCAATAATCTCGGCATTGTATTTCTGCTGCGCTGCTTTCACCGCTATGACACCCCATTTAGCATAGTCTGGGGCGGCTGAACCCACCGGGCTGTTAAGGGTGAAAACAATCGCCAGCAGAGCGGTCATGTAAAATTTTCTCATGGGCAGTCTCCTTAGATTGGGAATACTCGTTAGTCTGCCCTGAAATAAAAATAACATCAGGACTGCAAACAAACAGGGATGTCTGCCGCGCCGACAGGCTGCGGGACATCCCTGTTTGTTGTAGTTCCGTATAATAAGCCAGGAGCGGCTTATGAATATTTTCCGAACCCGTCCTCGCATGTTATATCCGACTCAAGAAGGCCGTAAAGAGATTGCTTGGAATCCTCAAGATTTTTTTGAGCAGCTTCAATTTCAGATATCTTTTCTTTGATGATACGTGTTTGTTCTTCTTTGGAGATTCCATTCTTAGAGATCATGGATTTTATATCATTTATTGAGAATCCGACAGCCAAACAATTTTTGACAACACCCAGATGGCGAATGATTTCCACATCATAATTCCGGTAATTGTTCTCTTCTCTCAGGATATATTCATCCGTGATAATGCCCATTTTCTCGTAGTAACGGATGGTTGATATAGGCAGGTCAACAATTTTGGCTACTTTACTAATCTTCATGTTAATCACCCCGTTTTTCCCTCTTGCTATAAAGTATACTTCATAGTTTAAAATTCTTGTAGTGATGATAAAACCTATAGATAAAAGGAGAGAAATTTACATGAGTACAATCACTGGGAAATACCATACAACCAACGATTTCAATGAGATCGTCCTGGAGCGCCGTTCCGTGAAGGCCTATGATCCTGAAGTGAAAATCAGCCGGGAGGAAATGAGCGAAATTCTGGCGGAAGCCTCCCGTGCCCCATCTGCCATTAACATGCAGCCATGGCGTTTCCTTGTTATCGACAGCGCTGAAGGCAAAGAAAAGCTTGCCCCGCTGGCCTCCTTCAACCAGACACAAGCGCTGACCTCCTCGGCAGTTATTGCGGTATTTTACGATGCGAATAATATAGAATATATGGAGGAAATTTTCGGCAAATCTGTGGAACTTGGATACATGCCGCGCGAAGTCATGGATATGCAACTGCAACAGGTGAAGCCTTATTATGCTGCCATGTCCGCATCCGAGCTGCGTGATGTGAACCTGATTGACTCGAGCCTTATTTCAATGCAGCTGATGCTTGTTGCCCGTGCCCACGGATATGACACCAACCCGATGGCCGGTTATGAGAAAGACAAGATCGCGGAAGCTTTTGGCCTGGACAAAGACCGGTTCCAGCCGGTCATGCTGATCTCAATAGGAAAAGCAGCCAAAGAAGGCTACCCGTCCTACCGCCTGCCGGTTGAGACCATCACAACCTGGGCATAATCAACAGCCCCAAGTAGATATGCTTTAGAGCAAAAACATACTTAAACTTAATCCCCTGACGCAAAAAAAGACCGGTTCAGGCCACGATGATGTGGTCGAAGCCGGTCTTTTTGCTTAATGCCCAGAAGCATCCTAAATGGGGGATTAAGGGATAAATTCCTCTGATTCCGCCGAAAGTGAGCAATAAGGAGAAACCAAAGGTAAAAATCCCTCTGATTCGTCCGGAAGTGGGCGATATGGAGAAATCAAAGGTAAAAATCCCTCTGATTCCGCCGGAAGTGGGCGATATGGAGAAATCAAAGGTAAAATCCCTCTGATTCGACCGGAAGTGGGCGATATGGAGAAACCAAAGGGAAAAATCCCTCTGATTTTCCTGGACGTTGACGGAGGAGCAAATGAGGAGCATTAGTGCCCTTGATTTCCCAAAATGCGGGCCAAAGGAGCAAATGAGGAGCATTAGTGCCCTTGATTTACCCAAATGCGAGCCGAAGGAGCAAATGAGGAGCATTAGTGCCCTTGATTTCCCCAAATGCGAGCCAAAGGAGGAAATGAGGAGCATAAGTGCTGTTAGTATTAATCGTGGACACCCGTTAAGAGAATAGGGATAATGAGATTAACGAGGAGGTGCCCACATGAGTGGAACACGGAGAAGCTACAATGAAGAATATAAAAAACAGACCGTAAAGTATATCCAGGAGCAAACCAAGACGGTGGCAGAACTCGCCCTGGAACTGGACATCCCCGCCAAAACCCTGCACCAATGGCTGGGGAAGTACCGGTCGTTTCAGAGTGAGCCCATAGCCACCCCAGACAAAGTCAGAGAGTTGGAACGTCAACTGAAGGAACGCGACCAACAGGTGGCAGACCTGACGGAGGAAATGGCCATCCTAAAAAAAGCAGTGCACATCTTCAGCAACCCAAAGAACTGAGATTCCAGTTTATAGAAGATCATCGCTCCGAGTTCCCAGTGGAGAAGATGTGCAACGTCTTTCAGGTATCACGGAGCGGTTATTACAAATGGAGAACAGCGAAGCCCAGCCCCCAAGCCACCCGCAAAGCGTTACTGCTTAAGCGGATTACCTATCATTTTCACGACTCGCATGGTCGTTACGGTAGCCCCAAAATTACGGTTCTCTTGAAGCGTGAGGGGTACAAGGTAAGCGAACGCACAGTAGGAAAGTACATGAGAGAACTGGGCCTGCGCTCCTGTGTCGCGAAGAGGTTTCGCGTACACACGACCGACTCTAACCATCCTTTGCCCATTGCCCCTAACTTGCTGAACCAGCAATTCCAAACCGAAAAGCCAAACCAGGCGTGGGTCGCAGATATTACTTACATTCCCTGTCGGGAAGGGCGGATGTACTTGGCGAGCGTGCTGGACCTATGCACCCGGGAGATCGTAGGCTGGCGGCTGGGCGACCGGATGACCACAGACCTCGTACAGGGCGCTCTAGACGATGCCTACCAAGCGAAACGCCCCGGGAAGGGCTTGATTCACCATTCGGATCGAGGCTCGCAGTATGCCTCTGCAGACTACCGGGGACGCCTGGAGAAGTACCAGATGACTGCAAGTATGAGCCGCAAAGGGAACTGTTATGATAACGCCTGTATCGAATCTTTTCACAGCCTCTTGAAAAAAGAGTTTGTGTACTGGACTCGATTTAAAACAAAGAAGCAGGCCTATGATTCCATCTACCAATACATTGAATTTTTCTACAACTGTAAACGAATCCATGGGGCACTGGGTTACGTATCTCCGGTTCAGTTTGCAGCAACATTTAAGCGGAAAACCGCTTAGGTTCACGTCTACTTTCTTGACAGAGGTCCAAAGTGCCCTTGATTTCCCCGATTGCGGGCTAAAGGAGGAAATGAGGAGCATTAGTGCCCTTGATTACACTGGTTTTGCCTCAGATGCAGTCTGGATGGAGCAATATGAGGCGGCCTTAAAACTTGCATAAGCTGCACAGGTCGCACCGGCCGAATCGGTCGCATAAACTCCAGCTTTGTTCACCCATAAGGATGTTTTGTTCATTCAAATAGGCTAGGTGAATGAATTTATGAGTTACTAAGAGTTACTCTGCGTGAGTGCTCAGGTCACATTTGTCGAGCGGGACAATGCTGCTCTTGCGGAACCAGCCGTAGCCCAGCCAGATCAACAGGAACAGTGGTACGCTAACGTAAGAGACCAGAATGCCGTACCAGTCGATCTTGGAACCGGTGAAGGCGCCCATGTTCTGGCCGAATACGGCCACCATACAGAGCGCGAAGGCAAATAGCGGACCGAACGGGAACCATTTCGCCCGGTAAGGCAGTTCATCAAGCGAATGTCCCTGCTTGATGAAGGCGCGGCGGAAGCGGTAATGACAGACGGCAATCCCGAGCCAGTTGATGAAGCCGCACATCCCGGAGGCGTTCAGCAGCCAGTTGTAAACCGCGCCGTCTCCGAAGAAGGAGGCGAGGAAGGCCAGCATGCCGACAGCTGTGGTCACGAGCAGCGCGCCTACAGGCACGCCTCTGCGGTTCAGCTTGCCGAGGGCACGCGGAGCCATGCCGTCCTTCGCCATGGCGTACAGGACACGTGTAGAGGCATACATCCCGGAATTACCGGCTGACAGGACGGAGCTGAGGATGACGGCGTTCATTACTGAAGCGGCAATTGCCAGTCCGGCCTTGTTAAAGACGATCGTGAACGGGCTGACACCGATATCATCAATTCCGCCGCGGAGCAGATCGGGATTCGTGTATGGAATCAGCAGGCCGATTACGAGAATAGCGAAGATATAGAAGATCAGAATGCGCCAGAATACCTGGCGGATGGCCACAGGTACATTCTTGCGGGGATTCTCACTCTCGCCCGCAGCGACCCCGACCAGCTCCGTCCCCTGGAAGGAGAAGCCGGCGGCCATGAAGACCCCGACGAAAGCGAAGAAGCCGCCGTGGAACGAGCTGCCTCCAAGCTGGAAGTTGCTGAGTCCCACAGCCTTGCCGCCCATAATGCCGAAGATCATGAGGACTCCGACAACGAGGAAGACAACGACGGTGATGATCTTGATGATGGCAAACCAATATTCCGACTCGCCGTAACCGCGTGAGGAGAGGAAGTTCAGGCCGAACATGATCAGCAGGAACAACAGGCTCCAGAGCATGGAGGGGCTGTCCGGGAACCAGTATTTAATAATGACGGTAGCAGCCGACAGCTCTGCTGCTATCGTTACCGCCCAGTTGTACCAGAAGTTCCAGCCGATGGCGAAGCCGAAGGCGGGACTGACAAACCGGGTTCCGTACGTGCTGAAGGAACCGGAATCCGGCAAATAAGTCGCCAGCTCGCCGAGGCTGGTCATAAGGAAATAGACCATAATGCCGACTGCGGTATAGGCAAGCAGGGCTCCGCCCGGACCGGAGGAGGCGATCGCACCGCCGCTGGCCAGGAACAGGCCGGTTCCGATGGAACCGCCCAGGGCGATCATGGTCAGATGTCTTGCTTTGAATGTTTTGCGCAGGCCCGGAGTATTGGCGTTACCTGCCTGTACTGCCGGCTGCGTATCTTGCTTCGCTTGCATGAATAGGACACTCCCTTTAAGTTGTTGGTTCGGTTCACAGCGGGGAGTTGCCGCAGCCTGCTTGGCCCTGTGTCTTCTGCTTAGCGTTATGCACACAAAAAAACCGCAGACGGACGCTGCGGTTTCCTGATTATAGGCTCCGCATCATACTCCCTGTTAAGATAGCGCAACACGGTGCACTTCCCGCAGTTTCCTGACAGGCATGTACACGGTGACAGTTCCGCGCCTTTCGGCTGCGGCCCCAATCTGCACTGCTAAACTAAGAGCAGCAGTGCAGATTTCGGCGGATATTCCTTTCGGCGCGTATCATAGATGGCTCTTAGGCATCTCCACGCGCGTACTCTTTATATCCGCGACCTCTACCTCATCTTAGGTATGATGAGGCTATCTTTATACGATATGAACAACAGGAATCAGTATAATGCAACTTGGCCTTACAGGCAATGACAAAATACGGCAGGTTCACGTCAGGTCCGCCGGCGCTCAGACATCTGCTGCCAGACGGTGCCCGCAGCCTCTTCGCCGGACAGGATCCGCTCCAGCGCCATCTTGGCCTGCAGTCCGACCTCGAATTCAGGATCCTCGGCCGCAATGCTTAGGGCTTCCTGGGCTTCGGCCGTGCCGACCTCATACAGGAAGCGTGCCGCCCGCCAGCGCACCAGCTTGCTGGCATCACTCAGCGACGCCGTCATCACCGGCGTCGCTGCCGGGTCGCCGATGTCGGACAGCGTGTCGCCGGCGGTGCGCCGGACGGCGGGGGCGCTGTCCTGCATCGCCTCATAGAGCAGCTCCATCGCCCCTGGCGTGCGGATGTCGCCCAGGTACACGACCGCCAATCTGCGGATATGCAGCTTGGGGTCGTGCAGCGCCGTGCGCAGCTCCGGCAGGAGCTGCTCGCTCGGCGCCAGGTCCTCCAGCGCGGCGTAGCGCACGCGCCAGTCCGCATCCTGCAGGTCGCGCAGCAGCTCGGCCTGCTCTTTCTTGTGCCGCTGCTCGACGAACTCGCCGGCAGCCCCGTGCGCGATCGCCTGCTGCACGAGGGAGTCGAGGCGTTCCTGCGGATACGCCGCCTCCAGCTCCTGCTCGACCTCGCGCGCAATGTCTGCCGGCTCGCCGTAGCGTACGCCGTAATCGGTGAGCTTGCGCTCTTTGATCAGCACGGCGCTGGCCACATCGGTCACCGCCTGCGTGAAGCGGCTGGACAACGCGATGCGCTCTTCCTTCGCGCCGGTCTTGACGCGGATCTGAATCGGGATCGCGCGGAACATCTGCACGAACACCTGGGCTTCCCCGAAATGGGCGCCGGCGTTCTCATCGCTCAGGCTGAAATCGGCGGAAAGGCCGTCCGCGCCGAAGCGGTTCTGGACCTCGCGGAGAATAGCGGCCCAATCGGCACTGCCCTTGCGTTCCAGGGCAGCGAAATCGGCAGCATGATAGATACTTGTGACACCAGGGATTTCCAGCATATCCTGCGCCCAGGAAGGGGCAGAACGTCGGCTTTCCGGCGTATAGGTCCGGCGGATGCCGGGTTCCAGACTTTCGTCCAGATGAAGCTTCATCGTATTTGGACTTGGAGTCGGTTCAATAAATGTGATCTTCATACGTCAGCTCCTCTTTGATAAATGGCATAAGCACCGTGCTCTTTACCCGCATTTTACAACATTTCAGCTGCCAAACACAAAAGGGTAGAGGTCTGAATACCTTAAATTTTGAAATAATTTATAGATTGAGCTGTTGTTGTACATAGCAGACGTTTCCGTTTGGGCCAAATGGGTAACATTTGTAATGGGTGTCAGTATTCGTCTGTACACTCTTGTACGTACCTGCTCACACCTGTGATTTTGCAAACGGCCTTGCGGAACTCTATAGTTAAGGGTATCTGATCTGCCGTACACAAGAGATCCGGCAGAGCTGTCATAAGGAGTGGTTTCATCCATGGCTAGAATACGCTACAACAACATCGATAATGTAAGCACCGATAAAACGCTTAAGGAATTCCGCCAATGGCGCGAAGAACGCCGCCGGAAGAAGAAGGATTATACCTATAAAGTGCCGAATCATCCGCCGCAGCTGGCTTATCTGGCCGGGAACCGGCTGGATACGACGATTACGTGGATCGGGCACTCCACTTTTTTTCTGCAATATGAAGGGCTTAATATCATTACGGACCCGATCTGGGCGCGCAGACTGGGGTTTGAGAAGCGGATCGGTCAGCCGGGGATTCCGATTGAGGAGATTCCGCCGGTTGATCTTATTCTGATTTCCCATTCCCATTATGATCATCTGCATATCGCCTCCATCCGCAAATTGTACCGGGCAGGAACGACCCTCGTGGTGCCGGAAGGACTGAAGCGCAAAATGGTCCGCAAAGGGTTCCCGGACTGCCTGGAGATGCAGTGGTGGCAGGAGCTTACGCTGGGTGCCGTCAAGCTGACCTTCGTCCCGACCCAGCACTGGACCCGGCGGACACCGTTTGATACGAATTCCTCACACTGGGGCGGTTATGTGCTTCAGCCGGCGGATCCGCAGAAGCACCCTGAAGGCGAAGAGGGCAAGGGGCAGCGTAAGCTTCCGCCGAATCTGTATTTTGCCGGGGACAGCGGCTTCTTTCCGGGCTTCAAGGAGATTGGCAGCCGCTTTAAGCTGCATGTCGCACTGATGCCGATCGGCGCTTATGAGCCGGAGTGGTTCATGAACTCCCAGCATGTGAATCCCGAGGAGGCTGTGCAGGCATTCGTGGATGTGGGGGCGGAGCTCATGATTCCGATGCATTTCGGGACGTTCAGGCTGGCTGATGACACCGCGCGCGAAGCGCTGGACCGGATGGAGCTGGCACGTGCAGCACAGGGGATCAGCGAGGAACGCATCCGTACCTTAGGTTATGGTGAAACGCTGGTGTTGCATCCTGAGGACCGGCCTCCCGGACAATAACCGGAAGAGGCTGGCCGGAGAGCTGTTCCGCATAAGCCTTCTACTTAAATAAGAAATATACCTGGAACCAGGCAAAGATCCGCGCTGTGAAGCCAGAATAACGGGCCATTTGCCTTGATTTTATGCTATAATGAGCCGGAACCCTAAGTGAAAAGGATGGTAATGCTTAATGATTAGCACAAGCGGCGTAACACTCCGCTACGGAAAACGCGCACTATTTGAGGACGTAAACATAAAATTCACCCCCGGCAACTGCTATGGTCTGATTGGCGCGAACGGCGCCGGCAAATCAACCTTTCTAAAGATTCTGTCCGGAGAGATCGAAGCCAACATCGGCGATGTGCATATTACACCCGGCGAACGTCTGGCCATACTGAAACAGAACCATTTCGAGTATGATGAATTCCAGGTTCTGGAGACGGTAATCATGGGTCATACCCGCCTTTATGAAATTATGAAGGAGAAGGATGCCCTGTACGCCAAGAGCGACTTCACGGAAGCTGACGGTCTTCGCGCCGGTGAGCTGGAAGGCGAATTTGCTGAACTGAACGGCTGGGATGCAGAGCCTGATGCAGCTGCTATGCTGATCGGACTTGGGATCACACGTGAAATGCATGACAAACAAATGGCCGAACTCAGCGGCAACGAGAAGGTACGGGTATTGCTTGCACAAGCGTTGTTCGGACGCCCGAATAACCTGCTGCTCGATGAGCCTACCAACCATTTGGATCTCGAATCCATCGGCTGGCTGGAGAACTTCCTCATGGACTACGAAGGCACCGTTATCGTGGTATCCCATGACCGTCACTTCCTGAACAAGGTCTGCACGCATATTGCGGATATCGATTTCGGCAAAATCCAGATGTACGTCGGCAACTACGACTTCTGGTATGAGTCCAGCCAGCTGGCCCAGGCGCTGCAGCGCGATTCGAACAAGAAGAAGGAAGAGAAGATGAAGGAGCTGCAGGCCTTTATCCAGCGCTTCTCGGCCAATGCTTCCAAATCGAAACAGGCTACTTCCCGTAAGAAGCAGCTCGAGAAGATTACGCTGGACGATATCCGTCCTTCTAACCGTAAATATCCTTTCTTGAACTTCAAGCCTGAGCGTGAAGCCGGCAAACAGCTTCTTACGGTCAGCGGACTGAGCAAGTCGGTTGACGGTGAGCAGCTGCTGGATGAAGTCAGCTTTGTGGTGAACAAGGGTGACAAGATCGCTTTCGTAGGTCCATACTCTCAACCGAAATCGCTGCTGTTCGATGTGCTTATGGGCGAGAAGGAAGCAGATGCCGGTGAATATACTTGGGGGGTTACAACAACCCAGGCTTATTTCCCTAAGGATAACTCGAACTATTTCGACGGTGTGAACATGAACCTGGTAGAATGGCTTCGCCAGTATTCCAAGGATCAGGATGAAACGTTCCTGCGCGGATTCCTGGGCCGGATGCTGTTCGCCGGTGAAGAAGCGCTGAAGAAGGCGAGCGTACTGTCCGGGGGCGAGAAGGTTCGCTGCATGCTGGCCAAGATGATGCTTAACGGGGCGAATGTGCTAGTGTTTGATGAGCCTACCAACCACTTGGATCTGGAATCGATCACAGCGCTCAATAACGGTCTGATCGACTTTGACGGCACCATCCTGTTCACTTCACATGACCATCAGTTCATTCAGACGATCGCCAACCGCATCATTGAGATTACACCGGCAGGAATTATTGACCGCTCGATGAGCTATGATGAGTATCTGGAGAGTCCGGAAATTAAGGAAATGCGTGCCCGGATGTACCCGGTAGAGGCTTAGGAACTAGATATATGTATAATGGACAGTAATGAGTTCATACGAAAACGGCTGCGTCATCCCTGGAGGGATTACGCAGCCGTTTATGTTCAAAGATAAGGATTTATATGCTTCGCGCAATAAATGATCCTTATCTTTCTCGCTGAAACGGTACCGTCCTATAAAAGGACGGCAAAGCCGTTTCTACTTGCAAATGGAAGGTTTAGGATCCGCCAGTACGACGGCGTTGATTGTTTGGCTTCTTATTGTTCTGGCTTTTCAGCGGTTTCGCGGAACCGGCTTGAAAGGTTGACCCCGGTTTACCCGAAGCATGCTGTTTCTTCTGTTCAAGCTTCTGGCGGATCGCCTCGGCCAAATTAATTTTTGGTTTCTCATTGTTCTCGCTCATTATGTTAACCCCCTTAGGCAGCAAGTCCTTTTCCTTATTCTAATTGTTTTTAAATGCTGCCACAAGGGCAAGAATAACTCAAAGAAAGTTTTCCTGTATTTATGTGACAAGGATGGAGATTGACAGGGGGTGGCAGGGATGACCGATATTTATGAGGATATACGCAAAGGAGAAAAAGGCGCACTGGTCAGTATTGTCGCTTATCTGGTTTTGTCTGCTTTCAAGCTGGTCTGCGGCTACTTGTTTGCTTCCAGCGCACTCCTGGCAGACGGCTTCAACAATCTGACTGATATTGTGGCTTCACTTGCGGTGCTGATTGGTCTGCGTATCTCACGGAAGCCGCCGGATTCAGATCATACCTACGGGCATTTCCGGGCCGAGACGGTCGCTGCGCTGATGGCTTCTTTTATCATGGCGATGGTCGGCATTCAGGTTATTGTGGAAGCGGTGCGCTCCTTGTTTGAAGGGGCGAAGGCAACGCCGCAGCTCTGGTCGGCGGGAGTTGCCCTGGTGTGTGCCGTGGCCATGATGGGGGTATATATATATAACAAGCGTTTGGCGAAGCAGATTAACAACAATGCGCTGATGGCTGCAGCCAAGGATAATTTCTCGGATGCCATGGTTAGTATCGGAGCTGCTGTAGGTATTGTCGGAGCACAGTTCGGCCTCCCGTGGATCGATTCCGCTGCCGCTGTTGCGGTCGGATTGCTGATCTCCAAGACGGCCTGGGATATTTTCCGCGACTCCACTTACCGGCTGACTGACGGCTTTGACGAAGATAAACTGCTTGATCTGCGCAGCACCATTGCCCGGACACCTGGAGTAGAAGGCATCAAGGATTTGAAAGCACGTGTTCACGGCAATCATGTGCTGGTTGATGTAGTTGTAGAAGTAAATGCGCAGATGACTGTGATGGAGGGGCACGCCATCAGTGACTCCATCGAAGAGCGGATGAGTAAACTCCACAACATAATGAATGTGCAGGTTCACGTCGAGCCCAAAGACTAACATTCCTTAATTTCTCCTAGTTAGCTGTAATTTCCACCAAATCCAAGGAGAAATCGAGACTATAGACCTGGGTGTTACCATAAGATGGAAAGGTTTTTTGTGAAATTTGGAGCATGTTCCAAATCCCGGGCAAGCCTATAATGAGGGCAGAAAGCAACAAACGTAGCGCGCGCCGTTGTTGAATTCTCAATACGCTAAGCGGGGGAACGCTATGATCGTATCACATAAGAAACTGACAGCATCGTTACTGGTCTCAGCAACACTTGCACTATCCTTGGGAGTGTTAAATCCTCAGCAGTCCTTCGCCGACTCGGTTTCTTCCAATTCGGCCTTGGCTGCGTCAGCTATACAGACAGGTGTAATTGAATCTTCGGTCCGGCTGCGCACGACTCCATCTACTAGCGGTAAAGTATTAAGGTACCTCAGTAAGGGAGACCAGGTAACAATCCTGGAAGCGACTAACAGCTATTGGTACAAAGTTAGAACTGCAGACGGCGAGATCGGTTATACCAGTACGGGAGACCAATACATCAGTGTGATTACGGCCCCGTCCGCTACACCTGCAGCACATACAGCAGTCATCCAGTCCACAGTCCGTCTTCGGGAGACGCCTTCCACGAGCGGTAAAGTGCTGGGATACCTATACAAGAATGACCAGGTTACGATCCTGGAAGCGACTAACAGCTATTGGTACAAAGTAAGAACAGCTAACGGTACAACCGGTTATACAAGCTCGGAGGATCAGTATATTGAAGCAACGGCAACACCTGCTCCGGCGCCTGTACCTACACCGGTGCCAACACCTGCACCTACGCCAGTTCCAACGGCTCCGACTCAGGCGGCTGTAATTGAACGGGTAATTGCTGCGGGAATGGGCTACCTTGGCACACCGTATGAGTTCGGCTCCAGCCGGAATGATACCAGCACGTTCGATTGTTCCGATTTCATCCGCCAGATCTTCATGGACGCAGCGAATCTGAAGCTGCCTGCCGATTCACGGCAGCAGGGGGATTGGGTGAAACAGAACAGCGCCGTAGTAACGGACATTGCAGGGTTGAAACGCGGGGATTTGATGTTCTTCATGGATTATAAAGGAAGCTCGGCTTCTGCATATGCGGGAATCGACAAATCTGCAGCAAGAATTACGCATGTGGCGATGTATCTTGGAGACGGGCAGTTATTGCAGACCTATTCCGTATCTTCCGGCGGCGTAAGAGTAGACAAATTAAGCGCTTCTTGGGTGAATCGTTTCCTTTATGGAGGCTCGGTCATCCGCTAATGATAGATGTAGAGAGCATGAAGCGGCAGTAGTACAAGTTTGTGACGGGTGAACGAACTAGGGCGGATGTTTTGTGGGGTTATCCTTACAGTAGATTCTTCTACTGTAAGGATAACCCCTTTTCCTGTTTCACAGCAAAAAGGCCGTCAGGACTCAGGTCCACGGGCCTCTTGAGTATACGTTCGCGAAGTCATAGCAAAGGTAGCACATCAGCTGTTATGACTTCGCTTATCGCGTTAAGTATTTATGGAGTGATTATATAAGCGGAAGCAGGAACCTTAATCCAGGCTTTGCCCAGCCAGGTATACACTTCTCTCCACTCATTGCCCCAAGTATCGGTTGTGATTACACCTGTAGTATCAACCGTCTGTGCACCCAGCCAGCCGATAGGGGTTGTGCTGCCCACGGAAAGGTGGAAAGCGGTGATTTTGGTCAGGATAATCTGAGGAGTCGCTAGTTTAATATCTGCTGGTGTGATTACAGTGTCGAATGGCTCCAGGTATGTGCTTCCGCTTACAGTTACTGCTGTATCAGAAGTAGGTGTAGTAGTAGTTGTTGTACCTGTTACTTCAGCAGCTGAAGCTGTTGCTGCTATGGAAGCCATAAGACCCATTGCTACTGTTAAGCTGGCTAATTTTTTCATCGATGATTCCTCCTGATTTGGTTTAGTGGTTTACTTTTCCATGTTTGTGCTGTGCTAATAAGCATGTAAACATAAAGTGTATGGAATGAACCAAACGTCCGGATGAAATATTTTAATTTTGTTTTATGCCAGACTGCACATTGCTCTGATTCTGAGGCAAGTGACAACCTGAGAGGAAAGGCCTATACTTTCTGAAGGGTGAATAGGATATATCAAGCGGAGTAATGTGCAGACATGGAAATAAGCCCGGGGCTTCTCGTGGAAGCTCCAGGCTTAGCAGCACCGCTTGGGCTAAAGTTGGCTGAATGAAAGGCTACATTGACCGTCCCCTGCGTCCCATAAAGAGCGAAACAACGAAGAGAATCAGGAAGATGTAGAACAATACTTTGGCGATGCCTACAGCGGCCGCCACAATATTGAAGAAACCGAAGATACCGGCAATCAGAGCAACTACCAGCAGAATTACTGACCATCTTAACATGAGATGTCATCCTTTCTGTGTGGTGATGTAGTCATTGTTTAAACGGTGCCTATCATTTTGAAACAAATAGAAGGGGATGGTCATTAAGGCGCTTGACAATTTGTTTCGGCCTAATTCCGTAAGGGTAACTATGCAGTAACAGGCAGAGCCAAACGACATTATAAGACATTCGGAAGGGGTTATGGAAATGATCATTGAACTTAGCGTAGCACTAGTTGCTGTTGCATTCGCAGTCCTCGTATTCTTCTTAATTAAAACCTTGAAATCAGCGAAGGAATCCCTCGATAAGGTCAGTCAGACTCTGCAGGAAGTGCAAAAGACCATTGATGAGCTTACCTATGAAGTGAAAACAACGGTCAGACATGCCAACGATATCACTGCCGATGTTCAGGGCAAGATTCAGAAGATTGATCCTATTGTCGATTCTGTGAAGAACCTCGGTGACGTGATGAATGAACTGACACTGACCGTGAAGCAGGTTTCGGTAACCGTCATTGAGAAATTCCGCAAATCGCGTGAACTTAAGGATAAGGCCAAAGCTGTATCCATTGAAGAAGTTCCGCTTACTCCGTCCGAAGAAAGAACAATTCAATCCTATGATGCGGTAAATGCAAGCAAGTCCAAGGGTAAAATAGCAACAGCGCTTAAGGGCGTGGATGCTGCAGCCGCCATCTGGCAGAAGTTCCGCCATTAATCAGGTTAAGTAGCGCAGGGTTCAGGCCAAGGGCAATTACAGCTTATGAGAGGCGGGAGTTCACATGAAAATCGTTATTCTTTTGCTTAGTCTGCTTTCTCCCTTTATCACCATTCCGCCGCAAGCTGAGACTGTCCCTGCCGCTTCTTTCACTGCCGTGCAGCCACCGGTAGTACTCGCTTTCGAGCATAGTTTCAATACAGTTCCTTACATAAGCAGCTTTGAATCTCTGGCCGGGGTTACTCTATACATGCCGGAAGAAGCGCTGCTGCAGACCAAAGGTACCCCGCTGGAGATTACTCCGGACCCTTGGGGAGATTGCCTGGAATATCAATACGCTGACGTCTCCGCCGGTGTATGTGAGGGCATAGTCCTCTATGTACATGCTTCACCTTCCCAGGCAGAACAGTTCGGCCTGAATCTTAACGGCCAGGAGCTGAATCCCGTGACAACCAGCCTGCAAGAGACATTGGGGGCACCGGATTTTGAAGCCGAGGACGGCGATGTATATATAAGAGGAAGCGCTGCGCTTAAAGTCTACCGCAATATGAACACCGGAGAATGGGATGGTATTGATTTATTTGACGGAAATTCTTTCTGAGGCTGTTTCAAGGGCGGCAATTCAGGTTAATGAATGCTCAGTCATCTTTTATCTGCGTTGCCCTCTTAAACAATACAAGGAGAGTGATTTCATGGATTCAATCGGTACACAGGCGTATGCCAAGTTGCTGGAGAATGGTGTTCAGGCGATAGAAGAAGTGAATCGGCTGCGTAGCAGCGGTTATACAAGAGATGACCTCTACGTGATTAGTCACGATGAAGACCGCGAAGGCCGTATCGTGGATGCTGCAGACGTAAATGAGGTCGGGCTCAGCGAGGAAGGATTATTTGGCGCGATTGCCAACCTTTTCCGTTCACGCGGCGACGCCCTCCGTTTCAAGATTACTTCGCTGGGCTTCAGCGCGGCGGAAGCGGCATTTTATGAGAAAGAGCTCGATTTGGGTAAAGTTCTCGTTATTGCCAAAAGAAATCCGAAATAATTGCCGGTCAGCCTTGTTGGGTGACCTCTATAGTCCAATAGCGTAACCTCCAGCCCCACTACAAGCAGTGGGGCTGGAGGTTACTTTGTTGAAGACGAGGGCCTGATTCTCTTCCAATATCTTGATATATGGAAACAGGCTGTTCAAATATCGTATGATAGAGTGATAGAATTGCAGATTTTACGGTCCTAATACTATTCGTGTGAGGTGAGGGAGCTTGAGAATTTTAATCGTAGATGACAATCCGACCAATGTAATCATTATCCGTGAAATCCTGAAAAAAGAAGATTACCGGAATTTTATAACGGCCTCGTCCGCTAAAGATATGTTGAAGCTGCTCGGTGTGGGTTCAGGAGCGGATGTGAAGCATCCCAAGCAGTCGGATGTGGATTTAATACTGCTGGATATGATGATGCCGGAGATGGATGGCATTGAGGCTTGCCGTGTGGTTCAACAATACGAGCATCTGAAGGACATTCCTATTATTATGGTTACCGCTGTCGGAGACTCCAAGAAGCTCGCAGAGGCACTTGATGCTGGTGCTGTAGATTATGTTACTAAACCGATTAACAAAGTAGAACTGATGGCCCGCATCCGTCTGGCGCTGCGGCTGAAACGCGAGAAGGACTGGCATAAGGAGCGGGATCAGCGCATCCAGGATGAGCTGAAGCTCGCTGCCTTAGTGCAGAATGCAGTACTCAGCTTACCGCTTACGGATGAGACGTTTGAGGTGCATGCTATTTATCAGCCTTCCTTTGAGCTGGCCGGTGATTTATACGCCTGGTACCCGCTGGGTGACGGGCGTTATGCCGTCATTCTGCTGGACATGATGGGACACGGCATCTCTTCATCGCTGTTCTGTATGTTCCTGGCTTCGGTATTGAAGGATACTGTGACTACCTATGTTGAGCCGGAAAAGGTTATTCAGGAACTCAACAGGCGCTTCAACCAGCTCTATATTGAGAAGCAGCTGGTCCAATATTACTTTACGGCAATCTATCTTGTGATTGATACGCGGATGAAGCGGATTGATTATGTGAATGCCGGGCACCCGCCGGCGCTGTTGTTCGAAGGAGAAGCTACAACTCCTGTTCTCCTGGAGAGCAATTGCCACCCTGTAGGGCTGTTTGACCGGATTGATATTCAGCCGCAGAGCCTCAGCTATGAGGAAGAAGGTCATCTGGTGCTGTTTACGGACGGCTTGCTGGAGATGGTTGAGGGAGAGCAGGCAGAACAGCTCGATTTCATGATCGGGCATTTGAATGCCGGCCATGACTGGCAGGAAGAGGTTATGCGCACTGCTTTCCTGAATGAGCCTGTTAATCAGGAGCGCGATGACGATAAGTGTCTGGTATGGATCACGCTGAAGAAAGGAACAGATCGGGAATGAAGATAAAGGCTAAACTGCTAATCGGCTTCAGTGCCATGCTGGCCATTATGCTGGCTCTTACCATGATCGGGTATGACCGGCTTCATTATATGAGCGGCCAGCTTGACAGCTTCCAGGAGAGATACAGCAAAGGCCGTTCCTCTTCAGGGCTTCGCGGTGAAGTGAATGATATGGCGCGGATATTAACCACTTCGATGCTTAACGCGGATACGCTCTCTGTGGATGCCCAGAAGGCGGAAATTAACAGCAAGGTTCTTAAAGCTGAGGAACACCTGAAGAATATACAGGACTCCATGAAGACTACAGAAGAATTGCAGATGTTATCGCGGATTGAGGCTTCTTATTCGGCGTATAAGAATTATCAGAATAAAGTGCTGGAGATGCTCACTGCCGGGTACTTCCAGAATGCCAATACTTACCGTAATACAGAAGGACAAGATATACAGAACGAGGTACTGAACAGTCTGAATGCACTTTCCGATTATAATGCCTTCCGGATGACGGATGAGACCGCCAAAGCCAAGGAGGCTTCCGAACGTTCGATTCAGATGGTAACCCTGATTATGATTGTGGGACTGCTGCTGGGACTTGGGGTGATCCTGTGGGTCATCCCGAGTATTACGCGCGGTCTGAGTGTCGTATCCATGATGATTACCAGCTTTGGCAACGGCAAGATGCGGGCTATCCGGCGGATCAAGGTCAAATCCAAGGATGAGATTGGGGATGTAGCCCGCGTGTTCCAGCGGATGGCCGAGGATATTGAACAGAAGCAGCAGCTTGAAAGATCGTATGCCCAGGCGCAGAGTGATCAGGCTTGGCTGAATGCGAACATAGCCCGGGTAACAGAACTGCTGCGCGGTGTCAGTTCACTGGATCAGGTGTCACAGACTTTTATCAGTGAGTTCACACCGGTGCTTGGAGCCCAGTACGGTGCTGTGTATTTGAAAGACCAGAATAACCCGAATCTGCTGGTCAGCAGCGCTTTCTATGCCGGTGAGGAGGGCGTCAAACCGAAGGAGAGCTTTGAAATCGGTCAGGGACTGGTTGGCCAAAGCGCCTTGGATAAGCTGCCGATTAGGCTGACGGAGGCTCCTGATAATTATATTTCAATTTCCTCCGGATTCGGGGAATCACATCCGAGTTACATTTCTATCCATCCGCTTTTATTTGAAGATGAGCTTATGGGGGTAGTGGAATTCGCCTCCTTTACTCCTTTTTCGGTGCTGCAGAATGAGCTGCTCCATCAGCTTTCGAATAATCTGGGTATCATTCTGAATAATATCGGCCGCAGGCTTGTCGTTGAAGATTTGCTGCGGGAATCGCAGGCGCTTACCGAAGAACTGCAATGCCAATCTGAGGAGCTGCAGACCCAGCAGGAAGAACTCCGCCGTTCCAACGAGAATCTGGAGGAACAGACGGATGCGCTTAAGCGTTCCGAGGAGCTGCTTCAGCGGCAGCAGGGGGAACTGGAGCATTATAATACAGAGCTGGTGGCCAAGACCAATGCCCTGCAGGATCAGGTGCAGGAGGTCGAAGAGAAGAAGGATGAGATTGAGCATGCACGTCTCCAGCTTGAGAAGCAGGCGATGCAGCTTGCCGTCACCAGCAAATATAAATCCGAGTTCCTCGCGAATATGTCCCATGAGCTGCGGACTCCGCTGAACAGCCTGTTAATCCTGTCCCAGCTTCTTACGGAGAATAAAGAAGGGAATCTGACTGACAAGCAGGTGGAGTTTGCCCATACCATCTATATGTCCGGTGCGGATCTGCTCAAGATGATTGATGAGATTCTTGATCTGTCCAAGGTGGATGCCGGCAAAATGGAGCTTAATTATGAAGAGATTCCGCTTACGGAGCTAAAGACCTTCGTGAAGCAGAACTTTGCTCCGCTGGCCAGTCAAAAAGGCCTGTCGCTAAGGCTCTCCTTCGAAGAGCCGCTGCCGGACAATGTGTTCACAGACAGCCACAGACTGAAGCAGGTGCTGCGCAATCTGTTGTCCAATGCCTTCAAGTTTACCAGCGAAGGACATGTGGAATTCTCTGTCAGCCGGGCGGACACCAAACAGCTGCCTTCCTATCTGCCGCATGAATTTGAGTACATTGCACTGTCCGTTAAGGACAGCGGAATTGGCATTCCGTCCGACAAGATGGATATTGTCTTTGAGGCCTTCCAGCAGGTCGACGGGACAACCAGCCGTAAGTATGGCGGTACAGGGCTCGGGCTGTCCATCAGCCGCGAGCTGGCCCGTCTGATGGGCGGAGCGATTGGACTGGAGTCGCGTGAAGGACAAGGAAGCATATTCACTCTGTATTTGCCGATCAAAGGGAATTACAGCCTGCTGCCGGGAGTAGCAGAGGCAGCCGCCGCACGGGATACCCTGACGCTTGAAGAGTACCGGGAGGAACGTTCATGGGATGAATCCGGCGATGTGGCACCTACGCCTCCCGTGCCGGTTGTTGTGGAAGACGACCGTGAATCACTGGCTGCCGGCGACAAGGTTCTGCTCATTATTGAAGATGACGAGAGCTTTGCCAAAATACTGCTCGGCATGGCCCGCGGCCGCGGCTTCAAGGGACTGGTCGCTCTTCAGGGGGATATCGGCCTGCAGATGGCCAAGATCTATTTGCCGGACGCGATTATTCTCGACATTCAGCTGCCGGTAATGGACGGCTGGTCGATACTCAGGGAACTTAAGGGTGCTTCCCAGACCCGTCATATCCCTGTGCATGTGATCTCCGTGAACGATGAGATTAAGCAGGGCCTAATGATGGGTGCGATGGCCTACTTAAGAAAGCCGTCTTCTCGTGAGGCGCTGGAACGGGCATTCTCGCAGATTGAGAACTACACCGCCAGTACCTTGAAGCATCTGCTCATCGTAGAAGACGATGATGTACAGCGCCGCTCGATCATGGAACTCATCGGACATGACGATGTAGCCATCACTGCGGTTTCCACCGGACATGAGGCGCTCAGCGAACTGCGCAAGCAAAGATATGACTGCATGGTTCTCGACCTTATGCTGGATGATATGACCGGGTTCGAGCTGCTGGATCAGATCCGCGATGATGAAGAGCTGAATGATCTGCCGATCATTATTTATACCGGTAAGGATCTGGACAGCAAAGAAGAGACGCAGCTGCGTAAATATGCTGAATCAATCATTATCAAGGATGTCCGCTCCCCGGAACGCCTGCTGGATGAAACTACGCTGTTCCTGCACCGGGTAGAGGCTAATCTTCCGGAAGATAAGCGTAAAATTCTGCAAAAGCTGCACAATAAAGAAGAATTGTTCGACGGCAAGAAAATATTGCTCGTCGATGATGATATCCGCAATGTCTTTGCCCTCTCCAGTGTTCTCGAAGGATATCACATGGAAGTGAAATTCGCCGAGAATGGCCGGGAAGCGATTGATATGCTGGTGGAGCAGACGGATTATGATCTGGTGCTGATGGATATGATGATGCCGGAAATGGATGGATATGAAGCGATGCGCCGTATCCGGCAGATGCCGCAGTATCAGAAATTGCCAATTATTGCCCTTACCGCCAAAGCGATGAAGGAGGACCGGGCGAAGTGTATTGAGGCCGGAGCCTCCGATTATATGAAGAAACCGATCAGTACAGATCAGCTTCTTTCTTTAATGCGTGTCTGGTTGTATTCGTAAAGGTGATTTCGGGGTAATAGCTATACAGTACCATTTGGAACGAGTCCGGAAATAAGGCTTATGCAAGGGAGTATTGATAACAATGACAGCTATGGAACGCGGATATGAGGAGCAGGTTATTCAGGCAGGAAGCAAACAGGAGCTTGAACAGATTGAAATTGAGCTGCTTCTTAACGGGGTACACCGTCTATATGGATATGACTTCAGGAATTATGCGCTGCCTTCACTGAAACGGCGCATCTGGCACCATGTCCATGCCGAGAATGTGCCCAGCATATCCGCCCTGCAGGAGAAGGTGCTGCATGACCGTGCCTGCTTTGAAAGGTTTGTGTACAGTCTCTCGATCCCTGTAACGGAAATGTTCCGCGATCCGGGACTCTTCCTGACCTTCAGGCAGAAGGTCATCCCGCTGCTGAGGACCTATCCCTATATCCGGATCTGGCATGCCGGCTGTTCGACAGGCGAAGAGGTATACTCCATGGCTATTATGCTGCATGAGGAAGGGCTCTACGATAAAGCGCGGATTTATGCAACAGATATGAACGCCCGATCGCTGCAGCAGGCCAAAGAAGGCGTGTACGAGATCGGGAAGATGAAGCAATATACCAAGAATTATCTGGAGGCGGGTGGTACACGCGCGTTCTCCGAATACTACACAGCGAAGTATAATTCAGTGATTCTGCAGCCTTACCTGCGCAAGAACATCATTTTTGCAGAGCATAATCTGGCGACAGACACTTCTTTTAATGAATTCAATGTTATTTTTTGCCGCAACGTAATGATCTATTTCAACGATGAGCTCCGCGATCATGTGCATGGCTTGTTTCACGAAAGTCTCAGCCGTTTCGGAGTGCTGGTCCTTGGTTCCAAGGAATCCATTCATTTCACGAGATACAGTGACAGCTATGAGGCTCTGGACAGGGTAGAAAAAATATACCGCAAGAATAAGTAGCGGGTAAGGAGGGGCCTATGGGGGTTCAGGAACCGATTCATATACTGCTGGTTGACGACCGTCCCGAGAATCTGCTGGCACTGGAAGCAGTGCTTGAGAGTCAGCATTACAAGCTTGTCAAAGCCAATTCTGGTGAAGAAGCACTGCGGTGCTTATTAAGATATGAGTTTGCAGTTATCGTACTGGACGTGCAGATGCCGGGTATGGACGGAATCGAAACCGCCAAATTAATCAAAGCCAGAGAGAAAACCAAGGATATTCCGATCATTTTTATCTCTGCCAACAGCAAAGAGGCGGAGCATCTGTTCGCGGGTTATTCTGCCGGTGCGATTGATTATATGGTCAAACCATTTATTCCGCAGATTCTGAAGTCCAAGATCGAAGGCTTTGTAAATATGTATCTGACCAGCAAGAAGCAGCAGCTCCAGTCAATGCTTCTGCAGCAGAAGACGCAGGAACTCGAGAGAATTAACGGGGAACTGATCAAGGCCAAGGAAGAGGCGGAGATTGCCGCTAATGCCAAGACCGAATTCCTGGCGATGATGAGCCATGAGATCCGTACGCCGATGAACGGGGTAGTGGGTATGATCGATCTTCTGATGGAGACGGAGCTTGCTCCTGAGCAGAAGGAGTACACGGAGATCATCCGTAAAAGTGCAGATACTCTGATTACGGTCATTAACGATATCCTTGATTTCACCAAGATGGAATCGGGCAAAATGGAAATGGAAGAGCAATTGTTTGAGCTACAAACCACCATCCAGGAGGTATTTAGCTTATTTTCTGCGGAAGCAGGCAAAAAGAACCTGGAGCTGGCCTATTTTATCGACCAGAAGCTGCCGAAGCTCATTTACGGGGATATGGCCCGTTTACGCCAGGTGTTAATCAATCTGGTGGCCAATGCGGTCAAATTTACCAACCAGGGCGGCGTATATTTGGTTGCGTCCAGCCTGCCTACAGCTGATAATAAACTGGTAGTAGAATTTACTGTTAAAGATACAGGCATTGGGATTTCGCCGGAGAAATGTGACCGGCTGTTCCAGCCATTCTCCCAGCTTGATTCCTCCATGACCCGCAAATACGGAGGGACGGGCCTTGGGCTCGCCATCTGCAAATCGCTTGTCGGGATGATGGGCGGAGATATCCGTGTGGAGTCGATGGAAGAGAAGGGGGCTACATTTGTATTCACGATACAGGTAGCTGTCCCGGAGGATGAACTGGCAGGCGGTTGCCAGGAGGAACAATGTACGGGTAAAGTGATAGACCGCCATTGGCGGAGCAAGGTGCTTGTTGTAGATGACCACCCGATCAACCAGCGCCTGATGGTAAGCATGCTGGACAAGCTGGGCTATAATGCTGAGGTGGCCGAGGATGGGAGCCAGGCTGTAGAGATGGCACGTAAATCTGCTTATGATTTTATTTTCATGGATCTGCAGATGCCAGTGATGGACGGGCTTGCAGCGACCTCCCGGATCCGCGAGAACAGCGTTGGTTCACCCGACAAGACTATTATCATTGCTATGACTGCAAATGTCATGGAAGGCATTCAGAACCGCTGCTCTGCTGCCGGAATGGATGGCTATATCAGCAAACCGCTCAAGCTAAGCAGCATCAAACAGATTATTTCCCGTTATTCAGTCAAGGATAACCCCGCTGAACAGCGGAATACATCACTTTTCAATGCTTGATCCATTAATTACCATAGTCGCGAAGTCCCGTTTATTGTTTCAACAGTGTGCCATTAGGGTTATTGGTAAAGAAAACATTTATCAGGAGAGTTGTCTATGAATACACATAAAAGCGAAAAGTTCCACGCAAAAACCGAAACAGAAGGCACAGTATGTACCGTTTATCTGATTGGAGAGCTTGATTTGTCTGTGGCTCCTGATTTCCGTCTGGTCATGGAACCGCTGGTGGGAGATACGGGACTTGATCTCGTGATTAATCTTAAGGATTTGAGATATATTGACAGCACAGGAATCGGGATTTTGTTGTCGATTCTCAAAGCAAGACATGGAATGGATGTTAAATTTGCCGTCGAGGAAGTTCCTCCACAAATACAGAAATTGTTTGACATGACCGGCATTTCCAAGTTTTTTGCCCCCCAAGAGAATTCCCACTAGGAAAGGATCGAACTAAGGATGAGTGATGACGTGCAAAGAGTAGTTCTTCAGTTACCCGCCAGTGCAGAGTATGTCGATATCGTCAGACTTAATTTATATGGCATTGCCTCTAAGATGGGTTTCACGTATGAAGATATTGAGGATATGAAGGTAGCGGTCTCGGAAGCCTGTAACAACTCCGTGCTTTACGCTTACGGGCAGGAAGACGGTTTGGTTGATGTAATCTTTGAAGTAGGATCAAGTGCCTTGTCCATTACTGTCAAAGATGAGGGGGAGAGCTTTGACGGTTTGGATTCGTCCGATGAACGTATGACGCTGCATGACAAGGAGCTGAATGATGTTCAGGTGGGCGGACTGGGATTTTATCTAATGCAGGCGCTTATGGATGACGTTAGCGTCATCAGCGAAGCAGGGAAAGGGACAGTCGTTACCCTGACTAAGCGGCTTAATTTCAGCGAGGAGAAAGTATGAACGACAAAGTGACTCCCCCAGAGTCCATGAATGAAGCAGTAACCCTGATCTGGGAATACCAGCAGAGTAAAGACAATGAAATAGCTACAGTGCTTATCCGTAAATACGAGCCTATGGTGAAGATGGCAGCCGGCAAAATTGCCCGTAACCGTCCGGATCTCTATGAGGATCTGTACCAGGTAGGGCAAATGGCGCTGATCCGGTTATTGCAGCAGTATGATATCAGCCTCGGGATACCTTTTGAGCCTTATGCGATGAAAAGCATGATCGGACATATGAAGAATTTCCTGCGTGATAAATCCTGGTACATACAGGTTCCAAGACGGATCAAAGAGAAGGGCGCACTTGTACAGCAGGCCATTGATGAGCTAACCATTAGATTGGAACGTTCCCCTGCGGTGGAGGAAATTGCCCACTATCTGGATCTTACTGTGGAAGAAACCGTGGAAGTACTGGCCGGCAGGGAATGTTATCATTATGTTTCCCTTGATTCACCGCTCTCCCAAGAAGAGACGGGGGCTACACTTGGCGAATTAATCAGCTCAGATGCCAATGATTATGAGACTGTGGAGAAGCGAATGGATCTCCAGCAGGCGCTGGGACAACTCAAGGAACAGGAGCAGCAGGTACTGCTGCTGGCGTTCCAGGATGGCCAGTCACAGCGTGCCATTGCCCAGAAGCTCGGAGTATCGCAGATGAGTGTTTCCCGTATACAGAAGCGTGCTACCGAGAAGCTGAAGCAGATTATGGCGAATTCCTCTTATTAAGCTAAACGCATGCCCATATATTGAACAGCAGGACAAGCCCTTCCCCGCCGGGATAGGGCTTGTTTTGTTGCAGGCCCGGCGAATTTACCTTTGATTCCACGAGCAACACCCCTCCTGCAGTCTATTCTGGAGGGAGTAGGCTGCAGGAGGGGTGAGCGGGAAATTTATTTAGCTGTTGGCATCAATGTATTTTTTGATTTCTCCAAGATATTCCCCGATAACCGGTACATTAAGAAACAAACTGAGTATATAACCCAGTAAACCGAGGATAACGAAAGTGCCAAGGGAAAGCCCGAGGCCTCTGGATATCCCGGCCATCAGATTGGTAATGATCCGCTTCTTGGGGTCCGTATAATTCTCCAGGATATCCTTGAATTCAGATTTTTCGAGTGATTCTGCGATTTTGTCGAGCCGTGCATTCAGGCGTTTGACCTCATGCCGCAGCTCGAAGGGATGCTCATCAACTTCATAAGCTTTGGTTCTGCTGTCCGCTTCTCCCATAAGGCGTACCTGCTTTCTATAGCCTGGAACAGGCTTTATTGAGAATATAAGGGTATGATCCATTCCGGCGTAATGTGGAGGTAGAAGCCTAAAAAAGGCATGCATAAATAGAGAGCAGCCAGCTACGGCGAGCTGGCTGCTCTCTTTACTGCCTGTTCAGGCCGTATATCGCCGTGTTTAATAACTGGATTTGTAAGAGGATTTAACTTCCTCTTTAGCATCCTTGGCCTCGTCAGCTACGTCTTTGGAAGCATCCTTAGCCTTATCGGCTACCTCTTTTGAGGTGTCCTTGGCTTCATCAGCCACATCTTTAGAGGCATCTTTAACGTCGTTAGCTACATCTTTGGAGGCATCACTAACGGTTTCTCCAATCTTTTTGCCTGTTTCCGACAGGGTGGCCGCAATTTGTTGTTTGCTGTCACTGACTGTTGTGAAGATGTCGGAGGCTTTAGCAGATACTGTACCTGCCAGATCGGTCGCTTTTTCGCTGACTGTAGTTGCCAGCGTTTTAGTCTTGTCTGTTACAGCTCCTGCTACCTCTTTGGTTTTATCAGTGGCAATCGAGAGCTTGTCCGACAAATCACTGCGCATTTCACGACCGGGTTTCGGTGCGAACAACAGTGCCGCCGCTGCTCCGAGCAGACCGCCTATGAAAATTCCTTTGAAAAATGTGCCGCCGCTTTCTACTGGATATTCCGTTTCTGCCTTATTCATCACCAATCACTCCTCATTAGATTATTGTGATTTGAACTCCGGCTGCTATGCTGCCTGCCGTCATTCAAATTCAGGATAGCCTGAAGTATCTTACTTCGTATATAAACGTAGGGGTATGTACTGAAACAGTTGGAGAGCATGGGAAAGATTGCCGGAGTATAGGGAAGCATCCGGGCAATAAAGGGTCTTTTCTATATATAAACGGCCACATTCACGGCTTTACAAACGGTTGATTGATGAAGAATGGAAGGGGGTAAGAGATACTAAATCACAGCGCCTATATACATCTCATATAAGGAGCATTTATCCCCTGTTTAAGATATGGAGAAGGTTCCAACATCTATGGAGGTGCAAAGTTTATGATAAAAGTAGTTACAGCAGCAGAGCGTCATACTTCGAATAGAGAATGGATACACAGTGAATTCAGCTTTTCTTTTGCCGATTACGATGACCCCAGCAATGCCCACTTTGGCGCGCTGCTGGCCCATAATGACAATGAATTGAAGCCGGAGCAAGGCATGCATGAGCATCCGCATCATGATCTGGAGATTATCACTTATGTAGTTTCCGGAGTCCTGAAGCATCAGGAT
Source organism: Paenibacillus borealis (assembly GCF_000758665.1). Taxonomy (NCBI): domain Bacteria; kingdom Bacillati; phylum Bacillota; class Bacilli; order Caryophanales; family Paenibacillaceae; genus Paenibacillus; species Paenibacillus borealis. The sequence goes on along the minus strand of NZ_CP009285.1, from coordinate 7,189,217 downwards.
GATCTGGGTAATCATGCCGATCTGCAGGCCGGAAGTGTACAAATGATGAGCGCGGGTACAGGCATCAATCATTCGGAGACGAACCCGTCCCTAAGCTCGGATGTGCGTTTTCTGCAAATCTGGCTGCTGCCGGACCGTCCGGGAATGACGCCGAGATGGGATGCCAGATTCTTTCCGGAAGAGCTTAAGCTGAACAACCTGCTTCCTGTTGCTTCCGGATCAGCGGACAAGGGAGCGCTGAAGCTGGGCGAGGATGTTACGGTCTATTTGTCCCTTCTGCAGACGAACCGGGAGCTGCATTACCCGCAGCAAGAGGAGCGCCGCACCCATATTTATCTGATTTCCGGCAATCTGGAGATTAGCTGCTCAGACGGCGTGTTTCAGCTTCAGCAGGGAGATGCGGCGCGTATCCGCAAGAGCTGTGATCTGACCATTAAAGGGACAAGCAATGGCGGAGATGCAGAGTTCATCCTGATTGATCTGCCGTAAATACCTGACGCAGCAGTCACGCCGATAACGGAGCAATGACGCACAAAAGCCCTTCATCTCCACTGTCCATTCCTGCGGACGGTTGAGAGAGAAGGGCTTTTATCATGCCGGCTGGCTGGATTACTTCTTGCGCAGGCGTCCAAGTTCAGAGACAAGCGCCTCCACCTGTGAGATGCTGAGCCTGTCGCTGCCCATGGCAACCTCATAAATATCCAGAATGTCCTCGTAATGCTCCACCGAGAAAGCCGAGGCCTGCATAGCCGCAGCACTGGCCATTTTCAGCTTATTTTTGATACCTTCAATCATATACTCCACATTTTCCTGGCTTGGGTTCGATAAATCCATGAGGTATAACAGTCCTCCCTAAGTGATAGTTCAAGTATTTTATCATGTTTGGATAGTGAAAGACCATTTTTTTGTCCGCATCACAGAAAACATGTTAAATTAAAGGGAATAAATCGCAGATAAATGAATGGAGGGGGAGAGAAGGCTTTGGCAATCAGAGAAGAAGAGAGCAGAAAACGCCGCAAAATGGATGCTGACGGGCTGGCTTCTTTCTTCCGGGAAATCGCCGCCTTGCATCCGGCAGAGCAGCTGACTTTTCTGTGCATCGGAACGGACCGTTCCACAGGTGATGCCCTGGGACCGCTTACTGGCAGCCGGCTGCAGGAATATGGTTTCCCCCATGTTACCGGTACGCTGCCGGCGCCATGCGATGCTAATAATCTGGTCCAGCGGATAGCAGAGATTCCGGAAGGGCAGATTATTATCGCTGTGGATGCCTGTCTGGGGCCTTCCGCGGCGCTTGGGTATTACTTCACGGCTGCAGAGCCGCTGCGTCCTGCACAGTCCGTCGGGCTGTTCCTGCCTGCGGTCGGAAACTACAGTCTGGCAGCGATTGTCGATGTGAACAGTCCCCGGCCTTACCGTACACTGCAGACCACGCCGCTGCATAGGGTGATCATAATGGCTGAGCAGATTGCCCGCGCTGCCGCGCAGGGATTCGGACTCACGGGCTGAGAGCGTTTCAAAGGTACCTGTTCTAGCTTAATAATAAAGACAAGCCGCGTCTTCAACCGGATACTACATAGAAAGAAGGAAGCAGCCATGGAAAATGTTCGATGCGAAGGAAGCAACATTTGTTACAGTGATCAGGGTAAAGGTGATGTAATTGTGCTGCTGCATGGATTCTGCGGAAGCTCTGAATATTTCGAGAAGGTTATTCCGGGCTTAATTGCCAATTACCGGGTCATTGCCCCTGATTTGCGCGGACACGGATCTTCAGATGCTCCGCTCGGTGCATACACGATCGAACAAATGGCCGATGATGTTCTTTCGCTGCTGAATGCACTGGAGATTCCTGAATGCTATTTGCTTGGACATTCCCTGGGAGGCTATATTACCTTATCTTTTGCCCAGCGCCATGCCTCCAGGCTGAAGGGCTTCGGACTGATTCATTCCTCCGGTTACCCGGATAGTGAGGAAGCCAGAGAGAACCGGCTGAAAAGCGTGAGCACTATCCAGAATGAAGGGATCTTTGCTTTTGTGGATCAGCTGGTACCCGGACTCTTTGCTCCTGGAGCAGCACCACAGCTTCTGGAACGTGCGAAGGAGATTGGCTACAAGACGCCTCCGCAAGGAGCAGTAGGTGCAGCCATGGCTATGCGTGAGCGTCCGGACCGCCGGGATGTCATCTCCGCAACGGCGCTGCCGGTGCTGCTGGTGGCCGGAGCGGAGGATTCGAAGGTGACTCCAGAGCGGACCTTCACCTCGGATAATCCGAATATCACCAAGGTAACGATATCGGGTGTGGGCCATATGAGCATGTTCGAAGCACCGGAGCAATTGTCACAGATTATTAAGGATTTCGTACACGCGCCTGTGCAGAAATAATTCATATCGCATAGAAAGAGGCAGCAACCGCCGGATAGCGGAGTGCTGCCTCTTTCTATTGGCCGCGCAGCGGCTTTTACTGAAATTTGCGGATAGCCGGAACGCAGAGCACGAGAGCGACACAGGTCAGTCCCAGACTGGAGAAGATAATTATGGTCGGAACCCCGCCAATCAGGTCGGCCAGCCAGCCGACAAAGATATAGCCGACCGGCAGGAGGGCGAAGGAGCCGAATAAATCCAGACTGGCGACCCGGCCGAAGGCTTCCTTCGGAACCAGCTCCTGCAGGCTGATCTCCCAGATCAGTCCGAAGATCATCAGCCCGAAGCCTTCGAGGGCAAAGAAACCGATGGCTGCAGCCGGACTGCCCGCAAACGGCATCAGCAGCAGAGCCACACCACCCAGCATAGCGCCGCCGTAGGCCATAATACCGCGATTTTTCCATTTCGGCCGCAGTCCGAACAACAGGCCCGCGATAATAGCGCCTACTCCCGAGAAAGTGACGGCAAGCCCGTAGACATAAGGAGGCCAGCCGTGATGGATTTTGAAGAGCCAGGGAAGAAGTACACTGCTGATCCCTGCATAACAGATGTTGATGAAGCAGAAGGCCAGGATCGTAATCCACAGCCAGGGGTGGCTGCGCAGAACGGAGATTCCCTCGATGAAATCATCTTTCCAGTTAGGCGTGTCAGAGGTTTCCGGTACAGGCATAACGGAGGCTGCGGAATCTGCGGCGGGTCCGGGCAGCAATTTGCCAATCAGTACTCTGCGCAGGTAGACAAGGCAGATTAGGGAGATCAGATAAGTGAAGGCATCAAGACCGAAGCCGACACCTGCGGACAGGCGGGTGATCAGCAGACCTCCTAGCGCGGGACCGATCAGACGTACCGACTGGGTAGTAATTTGGGTCAGTGAGTTCGCAGCTACCCGGATGTCTGAAGTGAATACTGTAGCCCGGACTGCAGCATAGGCAGGCTGAAATAAGCCGTCGAGCAGTCCATAGAAAGCTACTAGAACATAAAGCAGCGGAATGCTGAGAATTCCGGTCAGCGCCAGAACTGCCGTTATCATCATAACGGCGAAGCGGGCGATATCGGCCAGCATCATAATCCGCACACGGTCGTAACGGTCCACGATATGTCCGGATACCGGAAGCATGACTACATTTGGCAGCATATAGGCGGCCATGACCAGACCCATCGTGGTGGTTGATCCGGTTAGGGAATAGACAAGGACGGGCAGAATGACCATCGTCACCGAACTGCCGAGGAACGAAATTAAATGTCCCAGCCACAAATAGGGGAAGGCGCGTGACTGGACAAAGGGAGCAGCGAAACCCTGCAGCGGATTGCGCCTTTCTTGTCCGGAAGGAGCGGCGGTATTCATCTAGTCCTGTACCTCCGTATCTGTATCCGGCTCCGGTGCAGGATCAGCAGGCTGCAGACGTCCCATCACGATCTCAACACCATATTCGTCACCGGCAGTAACTTTGGATTCCCAGGCGGTGATCAGCTCCAGCATCTCCTGATGGAATTTCGCAAGCTCCGGAGGAGAGAGGGTGAGTCTGGTAATGAAATGCTCCACCTGGTCTTCTTTGCGGAAGTGGAAGCTGCTAAGCTGTTCCGAACGGAACATCGTCCCTTTGGAGCGGTAGAATTTCTGGATGATGCCCCCTGCTGCTTCGGTGCGGACAAGCTCCAGAAGCCCGCCCTCATACAGCTTGACAATGTGGTAGTGGATGTTCCCCGGTGTCTTGTTCAGCTTCCCGGCAACCTGCTTGGACGTGAGGGGTTCCCCCGACAGCGTATGCATGATCTTAATCCGCAAGGCGCTTTCCAGCAGCTTATCCTGTTCCGGGGTGACCTTCAAAGGCTGGATGTTTTCTTCTAGTTGGGACTTGCTTGAAGCAGCTGCTTCAAGCGGGCTTTGCCCGGGGTCAGCGGGTTGTGACATAGAATTTCCTCCAATATGTAATTTAGATTAACGGATATTATCAATAGTAATTCCATGGATAATGTATTTTCAGGAGCCATTCGATCTGCATAATAGTATGATCTGGATTACAGATCGAGTATTTGTATTGTATTCGGGCCGGCTCTTTTATGTCAAGGATTATTGATTGCAGGCATAGCAGAGATGGGCTGATGTTCTGGTACTGAACAAGGTGGCGCTGCCGCATGAAATGGCTTAAGATTAGTCCAAAGACTATAGACTTAGACGATGGCCAGCTTTTGGCGGGATTGTAATAAATGTGGGTGCGGATACGAAAGGGTGAGCAAACATGTTCCGGAGAGATTATATCGTACGCATGATCGAGGATATGACGGCAATGGTTGCCAAGGTAATGACCTTGAAGCAGGATAAAAAAACAACAGAAGCCCTGTGGGAAGTGGACGAGCTGCTGATGCGGCATTTCCGCATAAATTCCCGTCTGCTCAATTCGCTGTCCGTAGAGGACATTATTGATATGTTTCGTCTCGGCGGTGTGCTGGAGTCCGATAAGCTGCAAGGGGTAGCCCGGCTGCTGAAGGAGGAAGGCGGTATTTACGCGGCAAAAGGGGATCAGGATCAAGCCCTGTTCAGGGCGATGCGGTCCTTGCATCTGTTCTTGTATGCGGATCTGCATGGTGCTGGCCGTGAGCTGCTGAACATGACGGAAGATATCAAGGAGCTATTGGAAGAAGTAGAGCCTTACCGCCTTCCGGCCAAAACGGAACGTCTGCTGATGGCCTACCAGGAATCCTTGGGGCATTATGCCAAAGCGGAGGACAGTCTGTACCGGCTATGGGAGCAAGGGGAGGATGTTGCGGCAGAGGGCAGGGAGCTGTACGGGCGGCTGCTGCTGTTGAGTCCGGAGCTGTTAACCCAGGGTGGTCTTCCACTAGAGGAAGTGCAGCAGGGCGGGGAAGAATGGAGCAAGCTTACTGTTAATGCTATAATATAACGATATTCAGGAGACAGCGTGCTCTATTTATAAATTCGAAAGTGAGATGTACCCAGTGGAATCTTTGAAAGCATTGCTCGAACAAGTCATTACCGGCCGTACGCTGATTACGGCTACACTAAGCCAGCTGCGCAGCAAAGGTGGGGTCACCTACAGCAAAGTGCAGATCAAACCTGTTGAATTAAAAGGCAAGCTGCACTATCAGTTCGCCTACTATATCGGCCCCAAGGTCGAACACCGCAATATTCCGGCAGAGGATGCCGCTGAAGAAATGCTGACTTTGCTGAGAGAGACCTTCCGCCAAGGCCTGCTCTGTACCGCCAGTGCCGACTACCAGGTGCTAATCAGCAAAAAATACAAGGTGTCCATTCTGACCAAGTCCGCCAGCAAACAGGAAGCGCCGGACCTGGCGCATAACCGCCGGAAGCAGTATGTCCTGGACGAAGGGGAGCCGGTGCCGTTTCTCGTAGAGCTGGGCATTATGAACAGCGAAGGCAAAGTGCTGGCGAAGAAATACGATAAATTCCGCCAGATCAACCGGTTCCTTGAGATGGTCCAGGATGTGCTCGGTGATCTTCCGGCAGGCCGTCCGCTGACGATTGTTGATTTCGGCTGCGGCAAATCCTATCTGACCTTTGCCCTGTACCATTATCTGGCCGTCCGTGAGCAGCGGGAGCTGAATATTGTCGGTCTAGACCTGAAGGCTGATGTCATTGCGCACTGCGGTGCGCTCGCTGCCAAGCTGGGCTACGACCGTCTGCGGTTCCTGGTCGGCGATATCGCGGACTATAATGAACTGGATCAGGTGGACATGGTCGTTACGCTGCATGCCTGTGATACAGCGACAGATGCCGCTCTGGAGAAGGCGGTACGCTGGGGCGCATCAGTCATCCTCTCGGTGCCTTGCTGCCAGCATGAGCTGTTTGCGCAGGTGCAGAGCGATGTGCTGAGCCCGCTGCTGTCGCACGGAATCCTGAAGGAACGGTTCTCGGCCCTGGCCACGGATGCGATCCGGGCCAAGTTGCTCGATCTGATGGGCTACCGCAGCCAGCTGCTGGAATTCATCGACATGGAGCATACGCCGAAGAACATTCTAATCCGTGCCGTGCGGAGCGACAGCGGCGACAACGCCGCCAAATGGCGCGAGTACAGCGCGTTCCGCGATTTTCTCGGCGCGGAGCCTTATCTGGAGCGCGTCTGCTCCGATCTGCTGACGGCGGGACAACCGGAGCTTAGTTAATCCGATTAATAGTTCAGGGTTTGACAAGACAGCTGCTTCCTGCGGGAGGCAGCTGTTTTTTGTGCGGATATAAAAATTTATATGTTCCACATGATAACTTATCCTTTAAAAGGACGGTAATGACGTTCCGCTTGGGATTGCATTTGGAAGCTTCGGCCGCTATTGAGGTGCTGCTGTGGTGGTGATGTGGTGCTGGTGTGGTGCTGACTGTGGTGCTGATGTGGTGCTGATTGAGTGCTGATGTAGTGTAGCTGTGGTGCTGACTGTGATGCTGATGTAATGCTGCTGTAGTGGTGATGTGGTGCAGCTGTGGTGCTGGTGTGGTGCTGATTGAGTGCTGAAGTAGTGTAGCTATGGTGCTGACTGTGATGCTGATGTGGTGGTGCTGTAGTGGTGATGTGGTGCTGGTGTGGTGCAGACTGTGTTGCTGGTGTGGTGGTGCTGTAGCGGTGATGTGGTGCAGCTGTGGTGCTGATGGAGTGCTGACTGTGTTGCTGATGTTGCTGGTGTGCGTGGTGCTGATGGAGTGCTGATGTGGTGCAGCTGTGGTGCTAATGTGCTGCTGGAGTGAATTCGTATTGTTAGTGCTATTTTAGTGCTGCTTTCGTGCTGTTTTCGTGCTATTGCAGGGCCTTCTGTGATGCCCTGAATTAAAATCCTGCACCAAATACAACATTTCCTTCATTCCGCTGCCTCTAATCGGAAATTGTTGTACAAAAGGCAACATTCCCCCTCCTCCAAGCCGATTTATGGAACTAATCTTGTATTTTGTACAACAATCCATCCAAACACCCAAGTATTTCTGAAGCAAAGTTGTAATACTTACAACATTTTGAACGATCACGTTTGACCACCAGCCATTCTTCGGTTATTTAGCTGATTGCAGTCTTAGTGGTTCATGTTTATATATCTATTTTCTTTTGCTTTGCGATAGATATGGGAAGAATGTTAAGCAACAAGAGGAATAGGGGATTTAGGAATGCGGATGAATCGGGTTCAGCGGTACGGGGAATCGGCGGTAGGTGTGGTTAGCGGCTTGGCATTAATTGCGGCGGCAGCAGCGGCATGTGTGCTGAGAGGATTCTTTTTTGCCGGAGAGATGTATCTCTTCCTGACCGTATGGTTTGTACTGTGCGGGGTTCTGGCGATAGCGGGACTTGTCCTGTATGCCACCTCCGGCTGGGGGAAGAGGCCGAAGCTGGTGGCGGCGCTGCCGGGGAGTGCGGCGAAAGCGCTGGCGTTGCCTGGAGGCGTCCTGAAGAATGCGTCAGCGGAGGGTGCAGTTGAGGCGATGACGGGAAGCGGCCGGTTGATGACTGGTGATGCTGGGAAGAGTGAGGTAGCGGAGGCGGCAGTAGGGGAGTTGACGGGGAGTGTCCGGTTAATGAGTGGTGATGTTCTGATGGTTGCGGTAGCGGAGAAGGCAGTAGGGGAGTTGCCGGGAAGCGGCCGATTGATGACTGGTGATGCTGGGGAAGGTGCCATAGCCGAGGCGGCAGTTGGGAAGTTGACGGGAAGTGGCTGGTTGAAGACTGGTGATGCTGGGGAGATTGTAGCAGCGGAGGCGGCAGTAGGGGAGTTGCCGGGAAGCGGCCGATTGATGACTGGTGAAGCTGGGGAAGGTGCCATAGCCGAGGCAGCAGTTGTGGAGTTGCGGGGAAGCAGCCGGTTGATGACTGGTGAGGCAGGGATGGGTGCAGTTGAGGTAGTGTCCTGGAGCGGAGTGTTGGCTGGCAGAAGCCTAATGGTGAAAGCGGCTATTTTGATGTTGCCCGGCTTCAGCGTTGTAATCTTTATCCTGTATGGTATTCATGCGCTACGTCAGCCTATATCCTCGCAAGGTACGCTGAATGAGTTGCTGCGCTGGGGATTGTATGACAGCTTTGCATTGTTTGCCTTGCTTGCGGCCGGAGCCCGCCGGGGAGGGGCCATTCTTGCAGCAGTCTGGCATCTTCTGGGTCTCGTGATCAGCCTGTCTGCCTTATTGGCAGTATGCGGAGGCCTGCCTATTCCCTATGCGGTATCCTACAGCCAGTCGCCTGAGGTCAGTGCCACTGGGGCCCGGCTGGCCGGACTGCTCCAGTATCCGAATACCTTTGGTGCGGTGATGGCTGTGTTTCTGCTGGAGCGGTTATTTGCGGCTGCTTATGAACCAGAGCTGAAGGAGGGAAAAGGAGCAGAACCTGCGGGGAGCGGACCCGCAGGGCTCTGGCTAACAGCGGCGCGCTTGCTGCCGCTGTTCCCGTATGCGGCCGCGCTGTTGCTCAGCGAGTCGCGCGGCGCATGGCTGGCTGCGGCTGCCGCCGGCGCCGCAGCCCTGCTCTGGAAGCGGCAGCTGTCCGCGCCGCTTCTGCTGGCCGGCGCCGCGCCCGTGGCCGCCGCGGCGCTCCTGTACCGCCAGCTGGCCCGCACCGGGCTGGCGGTAGAGCCCTTGCCCGGCCTGCTGCTGCTGGCCGGGTTCTGGGCCGGCGCGCTGCTAGCCGGCCTATGGCTTCACCGCCGCAGCAGCCGCGCGGCGGGCTGGCACCGCGCCGCCATGCTGGCGCTGGCGGCGGGGGCCTGGACGGCGGCGGCCAGCGCCGTCCTCCTGCAGGTACGCGCGCGGATTACCGGGCCGTCACCGACGGCCGCCGCGCGCGGGCTCTTCTACCGCGATGCCTGGAAGCTCGCGGCAGAGGCGCCCTGGCTGGGGCGCGGGGGGGAGACCTGGCGGCATGCGTACCTCGCCGCCCAGTCCCGCCCCTATGTAGGCAGCCAGGTGCACAGCGGTTATCTCGACATCCTGCTCAATCTGGGGACAGCCGGTCTGGCAGCTGTCCTCCTGCTGCTGCTGTCCGCAGGCTGGCTCGTATTCAAGGCGTCACCAAGGCTGCTTCCGCCTCTGCTCGTCATCCTTCTGCATAGCGCAGTTGATTTTGATTGGAGCTACGGATTGATATGGCTGCTGCTCCTGCTGCTGCCTGCATGGGCTCTTGCTGAAACCATAGATCAGCCAGTGGCGGAGGATACCGCCATCCTTACAAGGCTGCGGCGATCATGGCCGTATGCAGGAATCGCCGTTCTCTGCGCCTTGACCCTCATGCTCAGCATCCTTTCATTTCAGATGACGAGAGGAGCCGATTTGTACAAGGAGGCCGCCCGCGTAAGCGGTGATCCTGCTGCACAAACTGCACTGCTGCAGCAATCGCTGGAGTGGAATCCAAGAGAGCCGCAGACCGCCGTCGCTTTGTCCCGGCTGCTTGCACAGGAGCAGGGGACTGACTTATTGCAGCGCAGTTTGAAATATTCACCGGGGAGTGCTGCGCTGCACTGGGAGCTTGCAGGACGTTATCTGCAAGGCAGCGATCCTGGAGAGGCGCTGTACTGGGTCCGCCGCAGTCTGCAGGCGGATATATTTAACGCCGCCAAAAGAATGGCGGCGATAGAAGGGATGCTTAAAATGGCCGAACGCGGTTTGGCGGAAGGGGACCGGCAGAGGTCGGCAGACAGCGCGGCTGCCGGACTGGAGCTGCTGCGGCAATACAGCCTGCTTGCCGGTAAAGAGCTTAGCATAGGAAGGCAGCACAATGACCGCGGCTTCAGAATCAATAAAGAAGCCGAAGCTGCTTACCTTCGGCTGAGAACTTTGCAGGCACTGGCCATACTGGAGGAGCTGCTGAAGCTAGTGGCCCGCTGAACGCTGAAGCTCTAAGCAGGCACTCTTTCCGGCGGGATTCATTGCATGTGCATCTCCAATAGCGTTTTTTCTGAATTTCGGTGCAGGGCTGCGGCCGGTTTCATTCAGGCCTTGATCCCCCGCGAGATCAGCCACGAATACACATAGGGCACGATAGTAGCGATGACCAGGGCGGTAATGATCATGCTGATGGACAGAGCTTTTGGCATAAAAGCTCCAAGCGCAATCAGCAATCCGCCAATTACCCACATGATCCCGGAGAGACGGTGGGTCTTCCGCCACACCTCAGGGTTAGCCAGCGTCCAAGGCGTGCGCACTCCGGTGAAATAGTTGTCCCTGATCTGCGGCATGAAGTTTCCGATTACTATGAACAGCAGCCCGAGACTTACAGTAGCCCACTTCCCGGCGGCAAAATGCTCATTGAGACCGTAAGTGACCGACAGCACAAGTGCAGCATCGCATATAATGCCCACTGCCAGGCGGATCATTTTATAAGCGCTTTGAAACTTATTGTAGTTCTCTCTTTTGGGATCGATTTTACGCATGAACTGCATGGCCAAAGGGAAAATAGTTCCCATAAAAAAGAGTAAGGCAATGACCGAGTTCTTGCCCCAGTACGTGTTGACCTTGCCTGTAATGCTGAATTGGGCAGGCAGCTGATCCGGCAGCCTGCCGTAATTAAGCAGTGCGTAGCCGAGTGAGAACAATCCCAGAATCACAATCAGCGTGTCCTGCCACTTCCATTGGAAATCCTTCATCATGATTCACCCTCCGTGTCAAAATATCGCTCCCGGCCCCTGTTATCCTGTGAACTTTCGCCAGTTGAGCCGGATTCCTTCGAATTTGCAGCATCTTCAGCCGTTTCATCCGCAGCCGCATTACGTTCCGTACCGTCCTTGCCCTTACCCGTGCCGGTCAATTCCAGGAACCAGCCCAGCACCTCTTCGAGCACCGTGGAATCCAACGAATATAGAATAAACTGGCCTTTCCGTTCGTCCTGGACCAATCCCGCATGCTTCAGTGCATTCAGATGGTGGGAGATGCTGGGTTTGGACATATTGAAAAAATCGGCAATTTCTCCGGCGGTCCGGTCCTTTTCCCGCAGCAGGCGGAGAATCTGTCTCCGGGTCGGATCGGCCAGCGCCTTGAAGGATTCATTCAACTCCGCAACCTCCTTTCGATATTTAAATAATTATCTAAATGTATAATAGATCCCGATTCCACACTTTGTCAATGCTGGAATTCATACATTCAATACGGAGAGAAAGGAATGTCCATTTGCCATAAGTAGAAGTCGTAAGCCCGCATATGCTAGAATAGGCTAAGAGAAGCTGGATACATAGAGCGGACGAGGCTTTGGATTCTGCCAGCAGAGTGCCAGGCTGATTACGCAATACACGGGAGGAGAGCTGCAATTGCATTTTATATCTGAGCTGATTTCGCATTTATTTGAATGGATTCAGAGCCTGGGTTACTTCGGGATTATGATCGGCCTGATGATTGAAGTCATACCAAGTGAGATAGTATTGGCTTTTGGCGGTTATCTAGTTTCGCAAGGGGATATTAATTTTTTTGGCGCAGTTCTGTTTGGTACGGTTGGCGGTGTAGTCGCCCAGATTTTCGTATATTGGATCGGCCGTTACGGCGGCAGACCCGTACTGGAGAAGTACGGCAAGTATATTTTTATCAAAAAGAAGCATATTGACCATTCCGAAGAATGGTTCCAGAAATACGGGACCGGCGTTATCTTCACCGCCCGTTTTATCCCGGTTGTCCGCCATGCGATCTCTGTTCCCGCTGGTATTTCGCGCATGCCGCTGGCTAAGTTCACTATGCTGACCACGCTGGCTGTTATTCCGTGGAGTGCACTGTTTGTATATCTAGGATACACTCTCGGCGATAAATGGGAGACTATTGATGAAGTCGCAGCTAAGTATACGCATGAAATCATTCTTGCCGCACTTGCAGTTATTGTTCTGTATTTCCTGTTCAAGTGGTACAAATCCAAGAAGAAAGGTAGTGCAGTATGAAACAGAATGTAGCTTCTAAATTTGGCCAGGGATTGACCCCGCGCCAGTTCGTGGAAGGCATGACGAAGAACCAGCAGGCTTTTGAATCCTGGTATGAGAAGTTTGCCTGGGCAGATGAGAGTGACCGGGAATATTTCGAGAGCTTGAATCACCGGGATGATCTGCGGGTGCTGATTCTGGCTGCTGACTGGTGCGGAGATGTGGTACGTAATGTCCCCGTTGTGTTCCGCATCCTGGAGACGGCAGGCATTAAGACTGAAGTGCTGATTCTGGAAGAGAACCAGGATGTTATGGACAACTTCCTGACCATGGGCGGACGTTCGGTTCCGATCGTGATTTTTGCCGATACCGGCGGCTATGTGCTGGGCCATTGGGGACCGCGTCCGGAGCATGTGCAGTCACTGATGAGACAGTTTAAGCAGGAGAACCCGGACCGCGAAGCAGCGGATTACGAGGGCAAAATCACCGAAGTGCGCAAAGCCATGGGCCAAGCCTACGGAGAAGGAACGGAATCACACGCGGTTATTGCCAAAGAGCTGCGCAGTCTGATCTCCGGATTCTAATGCCGATGCTTAATATAAGGTCTTATAATCTTGGACCGCTTCAGACGAACGCTTATCTCCTGACAGGAGCCGACCCTGCCAAGGGGGTAATTATCGATCCCGGTGCGAATCCGGCTGCTCTTCTCCGTGCTGCTGAAGGCATGGAAATAGAGGCAATACTGCTGACTCACGCCCACTTTGATCATATTGCCGGACTGGATGAAGTCCGCAAGGCCAAGAAGTGCCCTGTGTATATACATGCTCTGGAGAGTGAGTGGCTGGGCAGTCCCAAGCTGAACGGCTCGCTGATGTGGCCTGAATCCTCTCCTCCGGTCAGTACAGATCCGGCAGAATACGATTTGGCCGAGGGCCAGATTCTGAAGCTGCTCGGACTAACCTTCCGGGTGCTGCATACACCTGGACATTCCCCGGGAAGTGTCAGCTTCCTGTGCGGAAATGATCTGTTCTCAGGCGATGTATTGTTCAAAATGGGAGTAGGACGCACCGACCTGCCCGGCGGCAGAGAACGTGACCTGTTCGACTCGATCCGCGGTAAGCTGTACCGGCTGGATGAAGAAGTGAAGGTTTATCCCGGACATGGACCTCGCACATCCATCGGGTTTGAGAAGCTGCACAACCCATATGTTCCTATGTAACGACGTGTTTATGCCCGATATGACATAAATCGGGAAATTAGAGATGGACAAGAAGATACAGAGTTGCTACAATAATATTAATTAAATGTAACATTTACCTCGCGAAGCACGCAGACTGTGGAATAATCCCGGTTTGCGTTCTTTTTTTTGTCTATATATCTCTAATTTCATGGGAGGAAGCCAATGAAGGAAGATATGCATTACCAACTGGACTATGGAGAACTGAGGGTGGATGGAGACGGCGTAGCGGAGCAGAATTCAGCAGAATACACTGCGGAGAATGGGGATAATAAGATTTCTCTGTTCTGGCGTTTCCCCAGAGGGAAGGGAGCCGTCCAGCCATGGAGGCGCAGGCTGTGGGAATTGCAGAATAATTCAGACCATGAATGAACGAACTACAATACATAACCGTATTACAGGTGTGAGGAAGAGAAAGAGGAGGGGCTATGGGCGACGGGATGCTGGAGAAGATCAGACTGGCGCAGCAGGGGGATGCTACAGCGATGGCCATGCTGCTGCGGGAGCATTATCCCTTTCTATACAAGTATCTGATTAAGGCCACAATGGATCCTTCGCTTGCAGAAGAGCTGGCCCAGGATACGATGGTCAGATGCATGGAGAAGATCGGGAGTTACAATGGAACCTCTGCATTTTCCTCTTGGCTGATTACGATTGCCAGCCGTCTTTACATCGACCGCAAGCGGCGGTGGAAGCGTGAGTTGAAGTGGCAGAAGGAGCAGACTCAGGAGCAGGGGAGCCGCAGTATCCGCTGGAGGTTCGAAAGCCGGAATATGGAATGGAGCGAAGTGCTGGATGCTTTGTCCCGGCTGTCTTCGGCCCAGAGAATGGCTGTACTGCTGAAGCATTATTACGGATATGGTTACGATGAAATCGGCGTGATGCTGCAGATCCCATCAGGCACGGCGAAATCGCGTGTAGCCTCGGGACTTAATCAACTGCGGAAGGAGCTGGACGAGGATGAGGTTTAACAGTGATGAAGAGCTGCTGAATAAGCTGTCAGCGGAATTGGAGAGTCTGGATCTGCAGTATGCCGATGTTACTTCTCCCTCTTTGCCGGAACTGGAGCAGCTTATTGCTGCAGAAGCAATCCGCCGTATGAAGCGGCAGCGTAAGGAGCTGCTGATATTCTGCCTGGTTGCTCTAGTACTGCTAAGCATAGTGCTGTCTATTCTTAGCTCTGCGCCAGCGCTGTATTGGGGCTTGCAGGCGTTGATTCCTCTGGCAGCGCTGGTCAGTATGGGAGCGGCGCGGATCAGGCTGCGGCGGGAGGAGGCGGAAGAGTGAAGGAACTGCAGGAGGCGCCTTTTTGGCTGTGGATTTTAGTGCCGGCTATACTGATGCTTCAGGGAACCTTGCTGTTCCGCAACGCTCAGGGCAGAGGTAAAGGGAAGATGGCCTGGTTCTGGGGAATCTGGGGTCTCACGGGTGCCCCCACACCGGCAGTTTGTTACCTGCTGTTTGTAATTCTCCCTGACAGACGGAAGGCCCGGAAGAAGTTTGCGCAGTAATTTGGAAGAGGGCTTAGACAAAAAAACTGGACTTTGGAGGCTGCAGGAATGGATAAAGTAAACTGGGGTTTGGTTTGGCCACTGCTGGCGCTGCAGATTCTGCTGGCGGTTGTGGGCCTGATTTCGCTGGCCAGGACAGAGCAGGTTCGCGGGCCCAAATGGATGTGGGTGCTGCTCCTGGTATTTGGCAACCTGCTCGGGAGTGTGGCTTATTTCACGCTGGGAAGGAAAGAACTCTGATGCCGCTGCTTGAGGTTACGGATCTGCGCAAGAGCTTTGGCGGTCATCTCTCCGTGGATGGCATTAGCTTCGGGACTGAAGCCGGGCGCTGCGTCGCTTTGCTGGGGCCCAACGGAGCAGGCAAAACCACCACACTGCGCATGCTTGCCGGTCTTCTGCCGCCCACTGGCGGGAGCATTTCCTTTGGCGGTGCTCCTCCCGGAACGGATTACCGCCGGCAGCTTGGTTATCTGCCGCAGTCTCCGGCTTTTTACAGCTGGATGAGCGGACTAGAATATATGGTCTTCGCCGCCAAGCTGAGCGGTATGGGCGCCAAAGAAGCTGCAGCGGTGTCGGGCGCGGTGCTGGAGCGCGTCGGGCTTGGTTCCGCGGCGCGCCGCAAGATCGGCGGATATTCCGGCGGTATGAAGCAGCGCCTGGGGCTGGCTCAGGCCTTGGTGCACCGCCCGCGTCTGCTGCTGCTTGACGAGCCGGTCTCCGCGCTTGATCCTATCGGGCGCCGGGAAGTGATGGAACTCCTGCGGGAGATGCGGGAAGAGACAACCGTAATTTTCTCAACCCATGTCCTGCATGATGCCGAAGAGATATGCGATGATGTCATATTGATGAACCAGGGGACAATTGCTGTGCAAGGAACCTTGGCCCGCCTCCGGGCAGAGTACAGTCTCCCGATTATCAGAATAACCACAGCGAAGGAAGACAAAGCGGCCCGGTGGCTGGAGGAACTTAGGCACAAAGCTTTTATTGAAGAGGCAAGAATTTCGGATGGCACTGCAGTCTTTAACGTAAGTGATGTCGGGCTCGCGCGCCGGGCGATTCTGCAGGAAGCGGCGGAGCTGGATATTCCGCTGGTGCAATTTGAAGCAGGTTCATCGACGCTGGAGGACCTGTTTATGAAGGTGGTGGGAACATGAGGAATCTCTGGACCCTATATTCAAAAGAGATGCTGGAGGCTATGCGCAGTTATAAGCTGATCTGGATACCTGTAGTGTTCATTATTCTGGGAATCATGCAGCCGCTGGTCACCTTTTACATGGCGGATATACTTGCAGCTTCTTCTAATGTTCCGGCAGGGTTTATGGACAGCTACGAGATGCCCGGCGCCGCTGCGGTAATGGCCCAGGCTCTGGGCCAATACGGAACGATTGGCATACTAATTCTGGCGCTGGGGACAATGAACAGTCTGGCCGGAGAGCGGGGCAGCGGTACAGCCGAGTTACTGATGGCCAGACCCGTCTCCCCTGTGTCCATCATTGTTGCTAAATGGGCGGCGAATTTCACAGTGCTGGTAATTGCACTGGTGCTGGGTGCTGCGGGAGCCGCTTATTATACGGTGCAGCTTATGGGGGATCTAGCTTGGAGCGCTGTTGCGGCAGCATCCGGACTCTATGCGCTTTGGCTGCTATGCGCGGTGTCTCTTACGCTGCTCTTCAGCGCCTGGCTTCGCGGACCAGCAGCAGCGGCTTTTGCTCTTCTGCTGGCAGCGGGAATGAGTCTCGTCCACAGCCTGCTGCCTTCAAGGACTAATTGGCTACCTGCAGCTCTGCCTGGAATGTCTGCCGGCGTGCTTGCAGAAGGCAGAGCAGCCAGCGGGCCGATGATCTCAGCAGCGGTGCTGATTATTATTTGTATTGCCGGAGCTTCGCTGCTCATTGGCAGGAAAAAGTTGCCAAATGGATGAAATTGCAATAGAATAGCACGTTTTCAAGAATTTTCAGAGTATTTTCTGCGAAAATTCATTGGACTACTCTCCTGCGGCTGGACAGCTCTATCTTTTTTTAGTAGACTGTTGAAACAAGCAGAACCATGATAGATTTTGGTCAGGAGGTAGGACGATGCTGCGTTTAGGAGAGAAGATTGTCATTGTCGCGGACGCTTTTGAGCAGAGTCTTCCTATCGGAGACTACGGCTACCTAATTGCTTACGACCGCAATCCAGATAATGCGTTTGATTATGTCATTCGTGTTCCCGAGGCCAATAGAAATTTCTATGTTACGGCAGAGGATATTGAGGCCGAAGAGCAATTGCTGGTACTAGAAGCTGAAAGAGCCACGCACGAAGCTTTGATAGATTATGCTCTATCGACGTACAACGAGAAGCTGTTCCATCATTTGATGAACGGTGAGGAAGTTGAAGCGGAAGAGCTGGAGACTACATCCAAAGAAGGTTTGTCCCAGGCGGATTTCATCAAACAGGTGAATCTACGCGCTTGGATTTAAGTAGAGCCGGCGAAAGCCGGCTTTTTGTTTTGTTATTAAGAGAATTATGGTATTCCAGGAATCCCTCTGATTTCGCCGGAAGTGGGCGGTATGGGGGAAATCAAAGGGAAAAATCCCTCTGATTTTCCTGGACGTTGACCCCGTTGGAGCAAATCAGGTGCAAAAGTGCCCCTGATATCCCCCAACTGCGGGCCGCATAAGCTCCGGCTGGATTCATCCTTCAGGGCGACTGGGTCCTGTCTACGGTCTGAAACGTTATGCGGACTGTAGACCTTGTACTTCGCGGATCCATACTTTTCGACTCCAATGTTCTCCGCTATCCGGCACTCTGCTCTACCCAAACTTCCCAGCACGCCGTTCCCGCCTTATCCGCACCCATCGCCACCCGTCCTGCACGATCCCAACGTCCCCAATCTCCGCCAACCAGGCTAAGCTCAGTTTAGCTCACCCGTACCGATGATTTATCTAACATAAGGCTTTAATAGGCCGTCTATAGTCACTCCATAAATTTCTCTCTACTTCATATATCTCCCTTCAATCGACAAGCGCATTGAATTGTAAGGCCGTCTACAATATAATTAAAAACGTTATCCGGGCGCTTTAGCCCTTTAAACAGGAGGGATATTCATTATGAGCATCACCGTCAAAGATGTGCAGCATGTGGCCAAGCTGGCCCGTCTGCAATTAAGCCCGGAAGAAGAGGCTACCTTCACCGAACAAATGAATGCTATTTTACAATATGCCGAGAAATTGAATGAACTCGATACTGAGAATGTTCAGCCGACCACTCATGTGCTGCAGGTCAGTAATGTGATGCGTGACGATGTGGTGAAGGAGAGCCTGTCCCAGGAGGAAGCTCTGCTTAACGCACCGGAAGATGAAGAAGGACATTTCAAGGTTCCCGCTGTTCTGGAATAACTAAAGCCTGAGAGGAGGAAGCAAGTTGAGCCTGTTTCAATATCGATTACCGGAAGTACATAACATGCTGCACAGTAAAGCGGTCTCGGTCAGTGAGCTGACTGAAAGCTCGCTGTCTGCCATTGCGGAGCATGACAGTAAGGTTCATGCTTTTTTGACGCTGAATGAAGAGGGGGCGCGTGCCACTGCACGCGTACTAGATGATAAGCTGGCGTCTGGAGCCGCGCGCGGTCTGCTGTTCGGACTTCCTGCCGGGATCAAGGATAATATTGTCACCAAAGGTCTGCGCACCACCTGTGCCAGCCAGTTCCTGACCAATTTCCAGCCGATTTACGATGCCACAGTAGTTTCCAAGCTGCGCCAGGCCGATGCCGTAACGATCGGCAAGCTGAACATGGACGAGTTCGCCATGGGCGGGTCCAATGAGAATTCCAGCTTCGGCGCTGTACGCAATCCATGGGATCTGGAGCGTGTTCCCGGCGGTTCGAGCGGCGGTTCGGCAGCGGCGGTTGCGGCCGGAGAGGTATTCTTTACCCTTGGTTCCGATACCGGCGGCTCGATCCGCCAGCCGGCTTCCTATTGCGGAGTGGTCGGCCTTAAGCCGACGTACGGGCTAGTGTCGCGTTATGGTCTGGTGGCATTTGCTTCCTCGCTGGATCAGATTGGCCCGATCACCCGCACCGTTGAAGATTCCGCATATGTACTTCAGGCTATTGCCGGCTATGATGCCCAGGACTCCACCTCGGCCAAGGTTAGCATTCCGGATTACCTGAGCTCGCTGACCGGCGATATCTCCGGTTTGCGTATTGCAGTGCCGAAGGAATATATCGGCGAAGGCGTAGACGCTTCGGTCCGCGAATCTGTGCTGTCTGCACTTTCAGTTCTGGAGGGTCTTGGCGCCGTATGGGAAGAAGTTTCTCTTCCGCATACTGAATATGCCGTGGCCGCATATTATCTGCTCTCCTCTTCGGAGGCTTCATCCAACCTGGCACGCTTTGACGGTGTCCGTTACGGTGTTCGTGTGGATGAAGGAGGCGGTTTGCTTGATCTGTACCATAACTCCCGCAGCCAAGGCTTCGGACCTGAAGTCAAGCGGCGGATTATGCTCGGTACCTATGCGCTGAGCTCCGGATATTATGATGCTTATTATTTGAAGGCGCAGAAGGTCCGCACCCTGATTAAGCAGGATTTTGATGAAGTGTTCAAGAAATATGATGTCGTTATCGGTCCGACTGCGCCAACCACAGCCTTTAAGCTGGGCTCGCAAACTGAAGATCCGCTGACAATGTATCTGAATGATATCCTCACCATTCCAGTCAGTCTGGCTGGTATTCCTGCCATCAGCATTCCTTGCGGCTTCGCTGAAGGTCTGCCTGTCGGCCTGCAGATTATCGGCAAGGAGTTTGACGAGAGTACGGTACTGCGCGTTGCGCATGCCTTTGAACAACATACAGAGCACCACACAGCACGCCCGCAATTGTAATATCTGATGGCGCTTGCGGATGTCTGCGGGCTTCCGCAAGCGAGTTTTGCACGAAGAACCTCCGTTTGAGTATATGCCCACAAAACTTTTAAGGGATGAGATTATCTATGTCTAAATATGAAACGGTCATCGGGCTGGAAGTTCATGTGGAGCTTCATACCAAGTCCAAAATCTTCTGCGGCTGCTCCACGGAATTCGGCGCTCCGCCCAACACTCATACCTGTCCGGTCTGTCTCGGCCACCCCGGCGTATTGCCGGTTCTAAACCGCCAGGCTGTAGAGTACGCCATGAAAGCGGCGATGGCGCTTAATTGTACGATCGGTGATGTCAGCAAATTTGACCGCAAAAACTATTTTTATCCCGATTCACCAAAAGCGTACCAGATTTCGCAATATGACCAGCCTATCGGCCTGAACGGCTGGATTGATATTGAAGTGAACGGAGAGACCAAACGGATCGGCATCACCCGCCTTCATCTGGAGGAAGATGCCGGGAAGCTGACCCATGTGGATGGCGGCTTTGCTTCACTTGTGGACTTTAACAGGGTCGGAACACCGCTGATTGAGATCGTCTCTGAGCCCGATCTGCGTTCGCCGGAGGAAGCGCGTGCTTATCTGGAGAAGATCCGTGCCATTATGCAGTATTGCGATGTATCCGATGTGAAGATGGAAGAGGGCTCGATGCGCTGCGATGCCAATATCAGCCTGCGGCCGGAAGGCCAGGAGGAATTCGGTATCCGGGCAGAGCTGAAGAACATGAACTCCTTCCGTGGCGTACTCCGCGGTTTGGAGTATGAGCAATTCCGTCAAGGCGAGATTCTGGACGACGGAGGTATCGTTGTCCAGGAGACCCGCCGCTGGGATGAAGCCCAGGGGAAGACATTGTCCATGCGCGGCAAGGAAGAAGCCCATGACTACCGTTATTTCCCCGACCCGGATCTTATTGTGCTGCACATTAGCGATGCCTGGAAGGAAGATATCCGCGCGACCATTCCTGAGCTTCCGGATGCGCGGCAGGCGCGTTACAGTGAAGAATACGGCCTGACCGCCTATGATGCCGGTGTACTTACCTCATCCAAGCCGCTCGCAGATTTCTTTGAAGGCAGTCTGGCCTATACACAGGATGCCAAGGCTGTAGCCAACTGGATGATGGGAGACCTGCTGGGGTATCTGAACGGCAGTAATCTGGAATTATCCCAGGTGAAGATTACGCCGCAGGGGCTGGGTGAGATGATCGGCCTGATCGCAGGCGGAACCATCAGCAGCAAAATTGCCAAGACCGTGTTCAAAGAAATGCTGGAGAGCGGCAAGCTGCCTGCAGTTATCGTTGAAGAACAAGGCCTGGTTCAGATCAGCGATGAAGGAGCGATCAAGAAGATAGTGCAGGATGTGGTCGCTGCTAATCCGCAGTCTGTCGAAGACTATAAGGCCGGCAAGAAACAAGCAATCGGCTTCCTCGTAGGCCAGGTTATGAAAGAAAGCAAAGGGAAAGCAAACCCCGGTCTGGTAAATACACTGCTCGCTGAGGTCCTGAACGGCTAGGGCTGCTTTTGGGCAATAGATTGGGTAATAAGTCATAGAATCATGAGCACAGGGCTTGTCGGCAACGGCAGGCCCTGTGCAGCATATAAGGGGATTGTACGGATGGATACAATTGTGAAGCTGAATCTGCAGGATGAGACAACGCTGGATGAGCTCTGGAGCCTTCAGCATAAGGCGTACCGCCTGGAAGCGGAGATCATAGGGTTCCGTGACATCCCGCCGCTGCTGGAGACGAGAGACATGCTGAGCCGGGTTAAAGAGGACTTCTATGGCTGTTTCGACGACACTGAAGAGCTCATGGGTGCTGTTGCGGTGATGGAGGAGGCTCCCGGCAAGCTGACCGTTACACGCATGATGGTAAATCCTGATTATTTTCGCCAGGGGGTGGCGGGCAGAATGTTAGAATTTATCTTTGCCCGTTATGCGGGAATGGAACAGTTTATCGTATCTACAGGGAAGCTGAATGTTCCTGCAGTCACGCTCTATACCAAACACGGATTTGTTCCCGTAGGCGTTGAAGAGGTAGCCACGGGTGTGGAACTGATAGAATTCCACCGGAGCGGCCAGGTTGAGTGATAAGAGAAGCAAACGTTCAGAAAGGAGAAGTGCCGAGATGAATTCAGGTCAATACGATCATGAGAATAATCCCGTGCAGGATGATGAGAAAGAAGCTGCATTGCAGGAAGCTGAAGCCGGCGGAGATACCAAGGCCCCTTATATTCCTCCCCGCCAGAAGCGCCGTCCCCGCAAACGCAAATTTATAGCCGGCCTGCTGGCTGCCGTTATTCCCGGCACGGGACATCTGTATCTCGGGCTGCTCCGCAAAGGAATTTCGTTCATCTTTCTTATTCTGCTGGATATTGTGGCGCTGCTGTATTTCTCATCCATTGGCATGCAGATCAATGTGCCGCTGCTAATTTTGCTGGCGCTCCTGATCCCGGCATTGTATTTCTATAATGTGTTTGATGTGCTCCAGTCAGCAGACCGGATATTGCGGTTTCCTGAAGAGTATGACCCTGAACTATCAGTTATTAAGGATTCTGCTAAGACTGCTGAGCGCCGGGTAAAAATCAGCGAGCCGGGGGTTTCCTTTGGTCTGCTGCTGCTCTTTGGCGGGGCGCTGCTCTTCCTCTTCCGCCAGAAGCCGCCTTGGCTTCAGGTGTTCATTGAGAATTCCGCCGGTGCAACCATAGCGGTAATACTGATGATGCTGGGCTTGCTTCTGGGCGTACGGGAGATTGCAAAGGATTCGTCTGCACGTCTAAGCAAGGAACGGCGGAGCCGGCGTGTAGGCAGATATACTGCCTCCGCAGTGCTGATTAGTGTCGGAGTTCTGTTGCTCGTGGATTGGCGTGAAGGAACTGATTATATGATGCTGTTGCTCAAATGGTGGCCGGTTATTCCGGTATTATGGGGAGTGGAGTATCTGCTGATCCACTTCTTTTCCCGCCGCCGCAGCCAGAACGTCACTACTGCCAGAGCCCGTATGGACCTGCGCGGACTGTTCTCGGCCATCCTGCTCTCGGCATGCGTATTTATCGTAACGGAGCAGGAGCATTATCTGCATCTGTGGAACCGGGTCAGTCTTAATTTGACTGTAGCAGCAGTTGATTATGGGGAAGCAGAAGGAAGCCGTTATGAGAAGCCTCCGCTTATCGTTCCAGTCGAACTGAATACTTCCGGAATCAATATTGATGCGATCAACGGAGATATTCTGATCCACCGGGCTGCTGTGGAGGATATTGAAATTACAGCAACAGTCTGGGTGGATCAGCTGGACGGGGTACTTGCCGAATCCATAGCGGACCAGTCCTTTGTCGATGTGACTGAAGACACGACGATCAAGATCACTCCCCAGGGGAAGGCATATGGTGAATCCGGCAAACGCCAGCCGCGGATAGATCTGGACATTTCCCTGCCCGAGGACCGCAGGTTTGATCTGGTGGTCCGCACAATGAACGGCGGCATTACTTTGCAGAATGTGGAGGCCATTGCAGACATTTCTCTGGAGACGGGGAACGGAGAGCTTATCCTCCACCGTATCTACGGTAATGTAAAAGGCAAAACCCTCAATGGTGCAGTGCGCGCCCGAAACGTACAGGGAAGTGTTGAACTGACTACAAGCGGCGGTGATATGGGGGCCTGGGAGGTTACCGGGGCGCTGAAGCTGTCTTCGGCAGTTGGTAATATATCGGCAACGGATAGCGGAGATGCGCTGGAACTGTCCACGAAGAACGGCAACGTGGAGGTAGCCGGAGCCAGATCGAAGCTGCATGCGGAATCTTTGAACGGCAGAATCAGCATTCGTTCGAATGACTTTGGCGGAGACTGGGATATCTACAGTGCTGTCGGAGATATTGATCTCTACTTGCCGCTCACGGGTAATTATACGGTGGAGGGCTCAAGCGGATACGGGGATATCGTAACGGATCTGCCGGGACTTGTGATCGACAAAAAAATCCTATCCGGCCAAATGGGAACCGGGGAGTTCAAGCTTCGTGTGGATGGAAACAGCAATCTAAATGTGAGCAAATTTTGAATTAAGTAATTTTTATTATATAATAATAAATATAATGTAAGGACTTCGTTGACAACATTGAAAGCCCGGTCTTACAATTACATTAGAGTTATTATTAAGTTGTATAATTAAAGGCGGTGGCATGGATGGGTAGTGGCGTACAGCATGCATTGGAGCAACTGAAGACAACCGGTGTCCGTATTACGCCTCAGCGTCATGCGATTCTTACGTATCTGATGGAAGCGATGAATCATCCTACGGCAGACGATATTTACCGAGCGCTTGAACCTCAGTTTCCAAGTATGAGTGTGGCAACGGTGTATAACAATCTTAAGATGTTTATGGAAGCGGGTATGGTCCGCGAGCTGACCTACGGTGACAATTCCAGCCGTTTCGATGCCAATGTGTCTGATCATTATCATGTCATCTGCCAGGATTGCGGTAAGATTGAGGATTTCAGCTATTCTTCTCTCCATGAGGTAGAGGAGCGTGCCGAACTGGCTACAGGCTTTAAGATTCATGGATTACGTATGGAGCTGTATGGTGTTTGCAAATGCTGCAGCGAGAAGCAGCACTAAAATAAGATTGCAGGCGTGTAGAATCCGAATGCGGATTTTACACGTCTTTTTTCTATGAATCTGTTACAAAAATACAAAGCTTCCAGCAGATTGCCGCAACCAATAGGGCCGGCATGTCGTATACTTAACAGAAGAGCTACCTGCTTTTTAAATTCAGCATACTGTTTGGAGGATATATTTTGGACAGAAGACAGAGACAAAGACGCGTCAACAAGCGTGGAAGTCTTTTTCGCCGCTTATTGGGACTTGTCATTATAGCTGCCGCAGCCTTTTGGGTTGTTTATTATGTATTACCGAACCGTCAGCATCTGGATCCGGATTGGAAGGGGCTGGAGAAGCCTGTTTTTGTTAAGGGAGAGCTTACCGGATACTCAGCCTCAGGGACAGGGGACAGCCTGCTATTACCACTGCCGCTATTACAGGAATACGTAGATTCATCTATCCGTTACGAGGAAAAGAGCAAGTCTGTGATTCTGTCGACAGACAGCAGTCTTTTATATATGCAGGAAGATTCAACAGCAGCAAGTTTGAACAATGAGCCCCTGCAGCTTCGTCTTGCGCCTGAAGAGAAGGAAGGGGTGACATATCTTCCGGCAGATACACTGGAGGACTTATATGGCTTTGAGGTAGACGAGGATAGCAGTACAGGTGCCGTTCTGTTAATGACTGCCGGCGAAACGGTGCCGTTAGGTAAAGTGAAGGGTAAGGAAGGCGGACGGACCAGAGCGCTCCGCAGCGGAGCCTCCGTACATGCGCCAATCCTTGCTGATATGCCGCCGGGAGCCACAGTGAGAATCTGGAATTCAGACATCCAAGGCTGGCTGTATGTGCAGATGGAGAGCGGATATACAGGCTTCGTCAAGGCGGATGATATTATAGCTAACGGGGATAGAACAGTAGTGCAGCAGCCGGCGGCTCCTACCCGTGCTGAGCGCAGCTGGAAAGGGAAACCCGTTAATATGTTCTGGGAGGCAGTTTACGAACGTAAGCCGAATCCTGCGAAATTCGCGGATCTGCCAGGAATTAATGTGGTCAGTCCGACCTGGTTCAGCATTATCGATGTTAATGGCAATGTACGCAGCCAGGCTGACAGCGCCTATGTGGAGTGGGCTCACACTCAGGGCATGGAGGTATGGGGGCTGCTCAGCAACAGCTTTGAAGCGGACCTGACTACGGAGGCTCTATCCACGTATGACAAACGGATGAATACTATCGTGCAGATGCTGAAGTATGCGGATTTGTACAATCTGGACGGAATTAATATCGACTTTGAGAATGTATACACCAAGGATGGACCTAATGTTACCCAGTTCATGCGTGAGCTGAAGCCGATGGCCCAGAGCCGGAATCTGATTGTTTCTATTGATGTAACACCGAAATCAAACAGTGAAATGTGGTCCTTATTCCTGGACCGCCGGGCGCTTGGAGCCGTGTCGGATTTCCTGATCGTAATGGCTTATGATGAGCATTGGGCGGCCAGTCCGGTTGCCGGTTCTGTAGCTTCCCTGCCGTGGGTTAAGAATTCTATAAACCGGATTATTGAAGAAGATGAAGTGCCTGCCGAGAAGCTGATTCTGGGGGTGCCGCTGTATACCCGTATCTGGACTGAAACAACCGAGAAAGGCGAAACCAAAGTGAGTTCCAAGGCCGTCAGTATGAATGCGGTCCAGGAAATACTTGCCGAGAAGAAGCTGACACCGGTTTTTGATAAGGAAGCAGGACAGAATTATGTGGAATATAAAGAAGAAGATGTTCTGCGTAAAATATGGATTGAGGATAAAGTTTCGCTGGCAGCCAGAGTCGATCTGGCGCAGTCCTTCGGACTTGGCGGTGTAGCCTCGTGGAATCGCAGCTTCGCCAATCCGGAGGCATGGGAAGCGCTCAAGGCAATTATTGAATAATTGAATAGGTGGAATTAAATATAAAACGGGTGTCGTCCATTAGAGGACAACACCCGTTTTTGTTTGTATCCGGTAGGGATAATTTCTGTAAACACTCATCTGAAACGGATTATTGCTTCACTTGCTGGTTTTCTAGCTCTTCAGCGGTAATTGTAGCTTGTGCAGGGTCCATTGTGAGAATCGTGTGGCAGAACATACAGCGGTCCGTTTTGCCAAGCATTTTGGTCAGCTTATGGCATTCGGGACATTCCACCTGGACAGCGCTGGTTGAGAGCATTCCCGCCCAGAAGTAGATGGCCAGACTGGCCATCATGGAGACTAAACCAATGACGAGACCTATAGCAGCGACAACCTTACCTGCAGACCCCCAGAATACAATGCCTGCGGTTCCCATGATCATAAGACCCATACCCAGCATCGTAAGAAGCAGTCCCCAGGTGCGAAAAGCATTGATTTTGGCCGATTTAAATTTCATGAGTATTATCTCCTAACTGAAATATAGTTCGGTTGTCCAGGAGGAACTGACATGAATATGTAGAATATCATTTATGTAAAGAGAATTATAACTGACTGGATGCAAAATCGCCAAATTTGATGGAGGGAAGTATGGAACTGTCCAATTTGACCCTATTAAGTGGGGAGACATTTGATGAGAATGTTCTTGGAGCCGTTGCTTTGCGGCAAAGAGGCAATGCCACATTTCAGAGTGCGCTGCTGCACGATTTTGATATGGTGGTGCTCATGCTGCATGAGGAACAGGAGACAGAGCGAATCATAACCCACACCATTGCCGGGGACCGGCGGACGCAATCGGTGCATGTGGGTCTATCTGCTTTGGAACGCGCTGTGATGGCAGGGGACAATAATGAACTTCTTACCAGCTTAATGTCCGGTGAGGTGATCTGGGACCCAAAGGGGATATTGGCGGAGATGCGGAAGGAACTTATTCAGTTTCAAGGTCCGCTGAAAGAGCGGGTACTGTTTATGGAATTCTCCCGTTTTTTACATATGTATGTGAAGTCGAAACGATACCTTGAAGCAAGCTGTACTATGGATGCGTATAATTGCGTGCTGATC
The DNA here is from genome assembly GCF_000758665.1 of Paenibacillus borealis. Classification (NCBI taxonomy): domain Bacteria; kingdom Bacillati; phylum Bacillota; class Bacilli; order Caryophanales; family Paenibacillaceae; genus Paenibacillus; species Paenibacillus borealis. Next base: position 7,161,745 of record NZ_CP009285.1, on the reverse strand, counting down.
GCTCTGTATCATTGGGCGCGGATAGAAGTGAGTGAGGCAGGATATTTTCCGGAACCCGCAGTTTGGGGACAGGTCAAGAATTTGAATTCTCCGGTTCATAAGTTATATGAAGAGCTGACAGTAAGTACGGAGACGCTGGAGCAGAGAGTCGAGCTGATTCTGCTGGCCTGCGAGTTTGCCATAATGTCAAAAATGTCGGATTGTTGCACCATGCTGCTCCATATCCTGAGCAGCCGCAAGGAGGCGTGGAGTATTAAAGAACTTCTGCAGCATTCAGGGCTTAGTCAGCTCCAGGCGGAGCTGCCGCTTGTTCTGCGCAAGCTTGTATCGCGTTCATTAATTAGAGAAATTACTTCTTGGGCTGTAGAGGCCGGGGATGGACATGCAATCCGTTATACCCTTTAGTTACGAGATATGTCCACGGGTAAGAATAAACCTATAATAGATAAAGTAAGCAGGAGGACGGAGAGAGGTTGTGTACTCTCTTTTTTTATTTGTCCTGTTCTGCATGAGCGGTAAAAATCAGGGGAATATTTAGGGTTGACTAGGGCGCAACTTATGTGATAAATTATAACTCGTCCCTCTGACATAACGATGCGCTGCAAAGCAGTCGTAAATCAGCCGAAAAAAGAAGTTGAAAAAAAGGTTGACTAAAACGAGGACGCTGTGATATATTATAAAGGTCGCTGCTGAAACAAACGTCGGCGACGAAACATGAGACATTGATCTTTGAAAACTGAACAACGAGTGAGTATCGGAGATCGCTTCGGCGAGATCCAAAGTAGAGAATATAACAATTCTCGTCAGATGTTTCAAAATGAGCAATCGCTCTTTCTAAATACAATTTGGAGAGTTTGATCCTGGCTCAGGACGAACGCTGGCGGCGTGCCTAATACATGCAAGTCGAGCGGAGTTTGAATGGAAGCTTGCTTCCATTCATGCTTAGCGGCGGACGGGTGAGTAACACGTAGGCAACCTGCCCTCAAGACTGGGATAACTACCGGAAACGGTAGCTAATACCGGATAATTTCTTTCCTCTCCTGAAGAGAGAATGAAAGGCGGAGCAATCTGCCGCTTGGGGATGGGCCTGCGGCGCATTAGCTAGTTGGTGGGGTAACGGCTCACCAAGGCGACGATGCGTAGCCGACCTGAGAGGGTGAACGGCCACACTGGGACTGAGACACGGCCCAGACTCCTACGGGAGGCAGCAGTAGGGAATCTTCCGCAATGGGCGAAAGCCTGACGGAGCAACGCCGCGTGAGTGATGAAGGTTTTCGGATCGTAAAGCTCTGTTGCCAGGGAAGAACGTCCGGTAGAGTAACTGCTGCCGGAGTGACGGTACCTGAGAAGAAAGCCCCGGCTAACTACGTGCCAGCAGCCGCGGTAATACGTAGGGGGCAAGCGTTGTCCGGAATTATTGGGCGTAAAGCGCGCGCAGGCGGTCATTTAAGTCTGGTGTTTAAACCTTGGGCTCAACCTGAGGTCGCACTGGAAACTGGGTGACTTGAGTACAGAAGAGGAAAGTGGAATTCCACGTGTAGCGGTGAAATGCGTAGATATGTGGAGGAACACCAGTGGCGAAGGCGACTTTCTGGGCTGTAACTGACGCTGAGGCGCGAAAGCGTGGGGAGCAAACAGGATTAGATACCCTGGTAGTCCACGCCGTAAACGATGAGTGCTAGGTGTTAGGGGTTTCGATACCCTTGGTGCCGAAGTTAACACAGTAAGCACTCCGCCTGGGGAGTACGGTCGCAAGACTGAAACTCAAAGGAATTGACGGGGACCCGCACAAGCAGTGGAGTATGTGGTTTAATTCGAAGCAACGCGAAGAACCTTACCAGGTCTTGACATCCCTCTGAATCCGCTAGAGATAGCGGCGGCCTTCGGGACAGAGGAGACAGGTGGTGCATGGTTGTCGTCAGCTCGTGTCGTGAGATGTTGGGTTAAGTCCCGCAACGAGCGCAACCCTTGACTTTAGTTGCCAGCAGGTCGAGCTGGGCACTCTAGAGTGACTGCCGGTGACAAACCGGAGGAAGGTGGGGATGACGTCAAATCATCATGCCCCTTATGACCTGGGCTACACACGTACTACAATGGCCGGTACAACGGGAAGCGAAACCGCGAGGTGGAGCCAATCCCAGCAAAGCCGGTCTCAGTTCGGATTGCAGGCTGCAACTCGCCTGCATGAAGTCGGAATTGCTAGTAATCGCGGATCAGCATGCCGCGGTGAATACGTTCCCGGGTCTTGTACACACCGCCCGTCACACCACGAGAGTTTACAACACCCGAAGTCGGTGGGGTAACCCGCAAGGGAGCCAGCCGCCGAAGGTGGGGTAGATGATTGGGGTGAAGTCGTAACAAGGTAGCCGTATCGGAAGGTGCGGCTGGATCACCTCCTTTCTATGGAGAATCGTTTCCTGCAACGGAAACATTCAAATCGGAAGCTAAAGCTTCCAAAACTCAGGTTTAGGCCTGTTACTCACTCGTTGGTCAGTTTTGAGAGTTTAAGCTCTCATGTAAGAAACTTGATCCTTGAAAACTGGATACCGAAACGAATTTGCGTTTTAGAACATCTTTTAGCTGAAACTTGTGAAAGCAAGTTGAAATAGTTATTAGTGCAGAACGAAGGTTTTCGATTGTGCAGCGACCTTTGGCTTTGAATGTGTTGGTGAATGGAGCAATCCATGAGCAGCATTCAAAACAAGATGAGCAAACAAGCGAAACACCGGAGTGACGGTTAAGCTAATAAGAGCACACGGAGGATGCCTAGGCGCCAGGAGCCGACGAAGGACGTGGCGAACAACGAAACTGCCTCGGGGAGCTGTAAGCAAGCTTTGATCCGGGGGTGTCCGAATGGGGAAACCCAGCTGTGGTAATTCGCAGTTACTCATTTCTGAATACATAGGAAATGTAGAGGCAGACCAGGGGAACTGAAACATCTAAGTACCCTGAGGAAGAGAAAACAATAGTGATTCCGTCAGTAGCGGCGAGCGAACGCGGAACAGCCTAAACCAAGGGGCTTGCCTCTTGGGGTTGTGGGACGTCTCACATGGAGTTACAAAGGAATATGGTAGGTGAAGAGGTCTGGAAAGGCCCGCGATAGAGGTAAAAGCCCTGTAGCCTAAACTGTGTTCTCTCCGAGACGGATCCCGAGTAGTGCGGGGCACGTGAAACCCCGTATGAATCCAGCAGGACCATCTGCTAAGGCTAAATACTACCTGGCGACCGATAGTGAAACAGTACCGTGAGGGAAAGGTGAAAAGCACCCCGGAAGGGGAGTGAAATAGAACCTGAAACCGTGTGCTTACAAAAAGTCAGAGCCCGATCTATGGGTGATGGCGTGCCTTTTGTAGAATGAACCGGCGAGTTACGTTTAACATGCAAGGTTAAGGTGAGAAGCCGGAGCCGCAGCGAAAGCGAGTCTGAATAGGGCGACTGAGTATGTGGACGTAGACCCGAAACCGTGTGATCTACCCCTGTCCAGGGTGAAGGTGCGGTAACACGCACTGGAGGCCCGAACCCACGCATGTTGAAAAATGCGGGGATGAGGTGGGGGTAGCGGAGAAATTCCAATCGAACTCGGAGATAGCTGGTTCTCCCCGAAATAGCTTTAGGGCTAGCCTCGGTGAATGGAGTGGTGGAGGTAGAGCACTGATTGGGTGCGGGGCCCGCAAGGGTTACCAAGCTCAGTCAAACTCCGAATGCCATTAACTTCTTGCCGGGAGTCAGACAGTGAGTGCTAAGATCCATTGTCAAAAGGGAAACAGCCCAGACCATCAGCTAAGGTCCCCAAGTGTGTGTTAAGTGGGAAAGGATGTGGAGTTGCACAGACAACCAGGATGTTGGCTTAGAAGCAGCCACCATTGAAAGAGTGCGTAATAGCTCACTGGTCGAGTGACTCTGCGCCGAAAATGTAACGGGGCTAAACACACCACCGAAGCTATGGCTAGATGCTTTGCATCTGGGGTAGGGGAGCGTTGTATGTGGGTTGAAGGTGTACCGTAAGGAGCGCTGGACAGCATACAAGTGAGAATGCCGGTATGAGTAACGAAAAGATCAGTGAGAATCTGATCCGCCGAAAGCCCAAGGTTTCCTGAGGAAGGCTCGTCCGCTCAGGGTAAGTCGGGACCTAAGGCGAGGCCGAAAGGCGTAGTCGAAGGACAACAGTTTGAAATTACTGTACCACCGTAATCCGCTATGAGCGATGGGGTGACGCAGGAGGGTAGTGACGCGGACTGATGGATGTCCGTCTAAGCAGTGAGGCTGGTGTGTAGGCAAATCCGCACACCGTAAGGCTGGGCTGTGATGGGGAGCGAAAATTGTAGTAGCGAAGGTCATGATCTCACACTGCCAAGAAAAGCCTCTAGCCAGGAGAAGGTGCCCGTACCGCAAACCGACACAGGTAGGCGAGAAGAGAATTCTAAGGCGCGCGGAAGAACTCTCGTTAAGGAACTCGGCAAAATGACCTCGTAACTTCGGGAGAAGAGGTGCCTCGGTAGGGTGAATAGCCCGAGGGGGCCGCAGTGAAAAGGCCCAAGCGACTGTTTAGCAAAAACACAGGTCTGTGCGAAGCCGCAAGGCGAAGTATACGGGCTGACGCCTGCCCGGTGCTGGAAGGTTAAGGGGAGTGGTTAGGAGCAATCCGAAGCTGTGAACCGAAGCCCCAGTAAACGGCGGCCGTAACTATAACGGTCCTAAGGTAGCGAAATTCCTTGTCAGGTAAATTCTGACCCGCACGAATGGCGTAACGACTTGGGCGCTGTCTCAACGAGAGATCCGGTGAAATTTTAATACCTGTGAAGATGCAGGTTACCCGCGACAAGACGGAAAGACCCCATGGAGCTTTACTGCAGCTTGATATTGAATTTGGGTACGATCTGTACAGGATAGGTGGGAGCCGTTGAGGCAGGAGCGCAAGCTTCTGCGGAGGCGCCGTTGGGATACCACCCTGATCGTATCTAGGTTCTAACCTAGTACCCTAAGCGGGTACGGGGACCGTGTCAGGCGGGCAGTTTGACTGGGGCGGTCGCCTCCTAAAGAGTAACGGAGGCGTTCAAAGGTTCCCTCAGAATGGTTGGAAATCATTCGCAGAGTGCAAAGGCATAAGGGAGCTTGACTGCGAGACCTACAAGTCGAGCAGGGACGAAAGTCGGACTTAGTGATCCGGTGGTACCGCATGGAAGGGCCATCGCTCAACGGATAAAAGCTACCCTGGGGATAACAGGCTTATCTCCCCCAAGAGTCCACATCGACGGGGAGGTTTGGCACCTCGATGTCGGCTCATCGCATCCTGGGGCTGAAGTAGGTCCCAAGGGTTGGGCTGTTCGCCCATTAAAGCGGTACGCGAGCTGGGTTCAGAACGTCGTGAGACAGTTCGGTCCCTATCTGTCGTGGGCGCAGGAAATTTGAGAGGAGCTGTCCTTAGTACGAGAGGACCGGGATGGACGTACCGCTGGTGCATCAGTTGTTCCGCCAGGAGCATGGCTGAGTAGCTACGTACGGACGGGATAAGCGCTGAAAGCATCTAAGCGTGAAGCCCCCCTCAAGATGAGATTTCCCAATTAGTAAGACCCCTTGAAGACGACGAGGTAGATAGGTTGGAGGTGGAAGTGCAGTAATGCATGGAGCTGACCAATACTAATCGGTCGAGGGCTTATCCAAAAATCTACAACGCAGATTCGTTTCGGATTCAGTTTTCAGGCGATCAAGCCTGATATGTATATTCCCTGATAGCTCAGTTGGTAGAGCACTCGACTGTTAATCGAGTTGTCACAGGTTCGAGTCCTGTTCGGGGAGCCATCTGGAGAGGTGTCCGAGTTTGGCCGAAGGAGCACGATTGGAAATCGTGTAGGCGCCACAAGCGTCTCGAGGGTTCGAATCCCTCTCTCTCCGTAGCAATACCTTCCCTGTAAAGGGATGTGAAGTAGAATTATTTAATAGCATGGCTCGTTGGTCAAGGGGTTAAGACACTTCCCTTTCACGGAGGTAACATGGGTTCGAATCCCATACGAGTCATATATGGAGGCTTAGCTCAGCTGGGAGAGCATCTGCCTTACAAGCAGAGGGTCGGGGGTTCGAACCCCTCAGCCTCCACCATCTATCTTTAACAGAATAGATCTTTACCATTGACGCGGGGTGGAGCAGCCCGGTAGCTCGTCGGGCTCATAACCCGAAGGCCGCAGGTTCAAATCCTGCCCCCGCAACCAATTTGGAACCGTGGTGTAGTTGGCCTAACATGCCTGCCTGTCACGCAGGAGATCGCGGGTTCGAATCCCGTCGGTTCCGCCATCTTTATTGCTTCAGGGATGAGAATTCCCAGGGCTCGTTGAAGCATAGGCATCGTAAGGAATACATCGCAATCTCGTAACGGAGTGAAGAGTATCCCGTCGGTTCCGCCATTTTCATAAAAAGTGTTTGGCTCGGTAGCTCAGTCGGTAGAGCAAAGGACTGAAAATCCTTGTGTCGGGGGTTCGATTCCCTCCCGCGCCACCATATTTCTTACAACTTAATATGCCGGTGTAGCTCAATTGGTAGAGCAACTGACTTGTAATCAGTAGGTTGGGGGTTCAAGTCCTCTCGCCGGCACCATCCTCGGAGGCTTAGCGAAGTGGCCAAACGCATCAGACTGTAAATCTGCTCACGTACGTGTTCGGTGGTTCGAATCCATCAGCCTCCACCATTTTTAGGGGCATAGTTTAAAGGTAGAACAACGGTCTCCAAAACCGTTGGTGTGGGTTCAATTCCTGCTGCCCCTGCCAAGTAATATCATATAAAAGTATAATATGGCGACCGTGGCGAAGGGGTTAACGCACCGGATTGTGGTTCCGGCATTCGTGGGTTCGAGACCCATCGGTCGCCCCATTTCTTTTATAAGAGTTAGAAGGCATTGCACTACAATAGTATAATATGGCGACTGTGGCGAAGGGGTTAACGCACCGGATTGTGGTTCCGGCATTCGTGGGTTCGAGACCCATCAGTCGCCCCATTTTATTAAATCAAATGTTGGGGATTAGCCAAGCGGTAAGGCAACGGACTTTGACTCCGTCATTCATAGGTTCGATTCCTATATCCCCAGCCATTATATGCGGACGTGGCTCAGCGGTAGAGCATCGCCTTGCCAAGGCGAGGGTCGCGGGTTCGATTCCCGTCGTCCGCTCCATTTTTTATTTGGTGCCATAGCCAAGTGGTAAGGCAAAGCTCTGCAAAAGCTTTATCCCCAGTTCAAATCTGGGTGGCACCTCCATTATTTTTCTTAGAACTAATTCAATAGTTTGTATACGCCGGCGTGGCGGAATGGCAGACGCGCTCGACTCAAAATCGAGTGGGAAACCGTGGAGGTTCGAGTCCTCTCGCCGGTATTCAAATAAAAAGCTTGCAGGAGTGCTTAATAAAGCATTCTGCAGGCTTTTTTAATGTCATTGATATAACTACACCAAAGCTCCGGAACCCAAGGAAATGGATTCCGGAGCTGTATTACTTAGCTGAACGAGATAATGTTTAATACGATCTAGCCTTATGGAAGCACATTACCCGCAGCGCGGTAGATCTCGTACCATTCCTGGCGGCTGAGCGTAATATCCGAAGCTTTGGCGATGTCGAGCAAACGCTTAGTGTTGGTGGTGCCGACAATCGGCTGCATCTTAGCCGGATGGCGCAGAAGCCAGGCAATGGCAATAGCCGTATCGGCTACCCCTTTTTCCGCAGCCAGACGGTTAATGACTTCATTCAGCTCCGGGAACTTCTCGTTGCCGAGGAATACGCCTTCAAAGAAACCGTATTGGAATGGCGACCAAGGCTGAATGGTCATATCATGCAGGCGGCTGTATTCCAGGATGCCTCCATCATGGACTACGGATCCTGAGTTGGTCATATTGACGTTAATTCCGGAATCGATCATGCCGGTGACCATTACGCTGAGCTGAAGCTGGTTAAACAGCAGGGGCTGCTTCACGTTCTTTTTCAGCAATTCAATCTGCAGGGGATTCTGGTTGCTGACGCCGAAGTGTTTAACCAAACCTCTGCTCTCCAGCTGATCAAAGGCTTCTGCTACTTCCTCAGGCTCCATGAGGGTGTCCGGACGGTGCAGCAGCAGGACATCGACATAGTCGGTCTTCAGGCGCTTCAGACTGTTCTCTACCGAGTTTACAATATGCTCTTTGGAGAAGTCGAAGAAGCCGTTTCGGATCCCGCATTTGGTCTGAATCATCAGCTGATCCCGCATGCCGGGACTTGCGGCCAGCACGTCGCCGAACACTTCTTCAGCTTTACCGGCAGCATAAATGTCAGCGTGATCAAAAAAGTCTATACCGGCCTCGAGGGCGCTGTGAATATGTACATCAGCCTCTTGGGGAGACAAGTCAGCGATCCGCATGCAGCCCAGGGAAATTTCAGCGACCTCAAGCGCACCATTAGCAGCGTTAATTCTTTTTACCATTAATTATTCACTCCTTAAATGAAGGTACAGTGTTAAGCTTAGACCTTAGAGTTAGGTGTAAGTCAATAGATTTGTAGAGCGGCTTTTCATAGAAAGCGATTGGTGTTACCTTTAGAAGTGAAACCGATATCATCTGACTGAAGGGAGCTGCAATAATGGGATACAGCATAAAAACCATAGCACAAAAAAGCGGATTGAGCCAATATACGCTGCGTTACTACGAACGGGAGGGTGTATTGCCGGTTGTGGCAAGGGACGTTAACGGCAACCGGTGTTTTGACGATGAGGATCTGGAACTAATTTCATTAATCTGCTGTCTCAAGGATACAGGTATGGCCATTGCCGACATTAAGCAATTCATCGCTCTCTCCAAGGAAGGAGTAAGCGCATTACCCGATCAGCGCAGACTGCTGCAGGAGCATAAAGTGCATATTGATGAGAAGATCAAGTTCTTCCAGAGCTTTGCACAAAAGGTGGATCATAAAATTGCTTATTTTGCCTCACTGGAGAATGAAGCGAAAGCAGCCAGATCCTAATTCTGAGTGGCATGGCTATATGATTATTGTCGCTGCAATGAAGAATTGGAAATGCTGCAGACAGGACTCATACGCTTAATGGAACTGACCCGACAATGGGAAGAAATATGAACGTAGTAAGGCCGTAACTTAAGACGAAATCCTTGCAGGAACCGGGTTCCCGGGTTTTTATAAGCCGCGTATAGAGAGGCATCGGGATTACACGAAGATTGAGTAATGAGGCGAAGGCGGAATCCAGAGAATCTTTTATGTTATTTTATGTAACATGTATATTGACCATTTCTTGACAAAGCTGTTTGAAATCTTGACGCAGGGCCTCCTGATGATATGATAAAGGTACTTAAGGAAGCCGATACCGGATATTGCGTTATATAATATGACGCGAGTTTACCGGGGATGGTTACTTAGCAGATGGACTAATCAAATAAGCTCTTGCTCTTGTATAAGCTCAATAATCCGGTTTGAGCGTTTCGACCAGGCGACCGTAAATTGCCCCAGGCTACAGGAGGTATATGATAGGAATTGCTTTTCACTGTGCGGATCTGTCCGGGTGAGGCAGTGTTTACTATTATGTGCCTTTTGTACCCTGGGTTTTTTGTTGTGTACAGAAGCGGGGAGCTGATTTGCCGGGTCCGGCCAAAGCGAGGATTCATCCAAATCATAAAGAAGAGGTGTGTATTCATGGGTTATGAACTGATCATTAAAAATGCGAGCATTCCGCAAGGCGACAGACAGGTACTGACGGACATTCTGGTGAACAAAGGCGTTATCGTAGGGTTCGCTAAGGATATCGACGCGGAAGCAGATGCGATTATTGATGCACAGGGCAAATTGGTGCTGCCTGGAGTCATTGATTCGCACACCCACTTTAATGATCCGGGGTTCACTCACCGTGAAGACTTCGTTACCGGGACCAGCAGCGCGGCGGCGGGCGGGGTTACGATGATTGTAGATATGCCTTGCTGTAGCGTACCGTCTGTACGTTCGGTGGAGAACCTGCATAACAAGCTCAATGCACTTGAAGGCAAAGGGATCGTCGACTACGCGATGTGGGGAGGAATTACCGGCGAGGATGTACGTAATGATGTGCTGAACATTGTGAAGGAGCAGGCGGCTGAGGGTGTGGTTGCTTTTAAAGTATATATGACGCCATCCGTGCCGTCCTACCCGCGTGTGACCGATCCCGAGATGCTCGAAGCCTTCTACGCTGTAGCCGAAACTGGAATGCCAATCGGAATTCATGCCGAGAATTATGCCATCTGCGATTACTACACCCAGAAGCTGAAAAAAGAAGGACGGATGGATTACCCGGCATGGGCCGAAGCCCGTAAGATTCTCGCGGAAAAAGCGGCGATCCAGCTGGGCATCAGCTTCTCGGAGGAATCGGGAGCCCGTCTGCATATCGTGCATATGAGCACTGCGGCAGGCAATCAGCTGATCAAGGAAGCGAAGCTTAAAGGAGTGAAGGTGACAGCGGAATCCTGTCCGCATTACCTGACGCTGAACGCGGTGGATGCGATGACGGAGTTCGGGACTTTTGCCAAAATCGCACCTCCGTTGCGCCGTCCGGAAGATAATGAAGCGCTCTGGCAGGGACTGGTGGACGGAACGATCGACTTCATGGCTACCGACCATGCCCCTTATGAGATTGCTACGGAAAAGGATGCGCCAGGCATGGATGTCTGGACTTCCTTCCCGGGGATTCCGGGTGTAGAAACACTGGTACCGATTATGATCAGTGAAGGCTACAACAAAGGCAGACTGAGCCTTTCCCGCCTGGTGGAGCTGCTGTGCACGAACCCGGCTATCCACTATGGCCTGTATCCGAAGAAGGGCGCGCTGGAAATCGGCACCGATGCCGACTTCACGATTGTGGATCTGGAGAAGGAATGGACGCTCGACAAAGATAAAATGCACTGCAAACCGAAATACACCCCGTTCCACGGAATGAAGCTGAAGGGCAAGGTGGATAAAACCATTGTCAGAGGCACTCTGGTCTATGATGACGAGCTTGGTGTGGTCGGTAAACCGGGATATGGCGAGTTCGTGAAACGGCAGACGATCAGCGAGCTTCCGCGTTTGCTGAAATACTAGGAGAGGGAGAGTGAGCATAATGTCTAAACACGCAGTAGTAATTATAGATATGCTGAATGACTTCATTCATCCCGATGGAGCACTGACTTGCCCGAACGGTGCGGCAATCGTGCCTGCGATTCAGGAGCTGATTGAATTTAGCCACGAGAATGACATTCAGGTGATCTTCGTGCAGGAGGCGCACCGGCAGAATGATGCCGACTTCCGGGTTAGGCCGGTTCATGCGATTAAGGGTACCTGGGGATCGGACTTCATAACCGAACTGACCCCGCAGCCGGATAAAGGCGATTATATCGTGCAGAAAAGACGGCATAGCGCCTTTAGCTATACGGATATGGACCTGTTCCTCCGCGAGGAGGGGATTGATACGGTGGTGGTTACCGGAGTATGGACGAATGTCTGCGTCCGCTCTACAGCCTCTGATGCAATGTATCACACCTATAAGGTCAAGTGCATCAGCGACTGCTGCGCCTCCAAGGATGAGGAGATGCATGTCTCCGGTCTGCGGGATATCGGGATTTTTGGCGAGGTGCTGACTCTGGCCGAGTATAAAGAAGTTAATGCTGTTGTAAAAGGCTAATGTGACGAAAGGTTAGTGCGATAAAAGGCTAAACCCCTTACTTTAAAAGCTCCATGCTGCACGGCGGTTGCCGGTCAGCTGGGGCTTTTTATGATTATGTGCGTGAAAGCGGAGTGGGGGGTGTTCCTCTTAATTCAGATAAATAATCCAGCAAAAACGGTAAATATGCTATTCCATTTGCGGCTGCTAAAAGCTTAAGATGCAGTAAGAGGACAGGGTCAAATGCTCCAAAGTCAGCTATGTGCACCTTAGTTGCGATCCTGCACTATGAACCTGCGAAGGTCTTGGGTAAAATGAAGCTGGAACTGCTGACGCAGACGGTAAGGAATCATGGAAGTGAATAAAATCATTGTGAGAGAACATTAAGGAGGAAAATATAATGCCCAGCAACGAGCCAACTCTGAAGTGGTTAAGCGATGTTTCGGTATTTAAGGTGAACCGATTGGAAGCGCATTCGGACCACCGTTATTATAAGACGATGGAGGAGGCGGAGAGGCAGGCCCCAATGGAGCTGCGCCACTCACTGAACGGTGACTGGAAATTCAGCTATGCGGTCAATGCTGCCAGCCGGGTCCAGGAATTCTATAAGGCTGAATATGATACCAGAGGCTGGGGGGATATTCAGGTGCCCGGTCATATCCAGCTTCAGGGGTACGGCAAGCCGCAATATGCCAACACGATGTATCCATGGGATGGGCTTGATGCTGTGCGGCCGCCGGCGATTCCGGAGGAGAGCAATACGGTGGGAAGTTATGTGAAGTTCTTCGAGGTTCCGGCGAATATGGGGAACGGGCCGGTCTTTATTTCTTTTCAGGGAGTAGAGGCGGCCTGTTATGTCTGGCTCAATGGACATTTCGTGGGTTACAGTGAAGACAGCTTCACACCTGCGGAATTTGAGCTGACACCATATCTGCAGGAGGGTGCGAACAAGCTGGCCGTTGAGGTCTATCAGCGCTGCACGGGCAGCTGGCTGGAGGATCAGGATTTCTGGCGGTTCTCGGGTATCTTCCGCGGGGTGTATCTGTATACCGTGCCGGAGCTTCATGTGCAGGATCTGCGGATTAACGCGGGGCTGGATGCTGCCTACCAGCAAGGAACGTTAACGGCTGGACTCAGCATGGCAACGGCGGCGGATGCTTTGGTAAAGGTTGAGCTGAAGGATGAAGCAGGAATGGTTGTGGCAGAAGATGAGGTGCAGGCGGTAGGTGGAAAGGCGGCCTTTACCCTGCAAGCAGGTACGGTCTCCCTGTGGAGTGCTGAGAATCCGTATCTCTACAGCGTCTGCATCTCTGTATTTAATAATGGCGGAGAACTGGTGGAGGCGATTGTGCAACGGGCGGGATTCCGCACATTTGAACTGAAGGACAAGCTGATGCTGCTAAACGGCAAACGGATTATATTTAAAGGGGTTAACCGCCACGAGTTCAACAGCCGCAGAGGGCGGAACATTACCAAAGAAGATATGATCAGGGACATCATCATTCTGAAGCAGAATAATATCAATGCTGTGCGGACCTCGCATTATCCGAATCAGACGCTCTGGTATGAGCTGTGCGATGAGTACGGAGTGTATGTGATTGATGAGATGAATCTGGAATCCCACGGCTCGTGGCAAAAGATGGGCGCGGTTGAGCCGTCCTGGAACATTCCCGGTGATAAACCGGAGTGGCAGGATATTGTAATGGACCGTGCAGTGTCGATGCTGGAGCGTGATAAAAACCATCCGTCCATCCTCATCTGGTCCTGCGGCAACGAATCGTATGCGGGTGAGGTGATTCTGAATGTGTCCCATTATTTCCGCAAGACCGATCCGGGGCGGCTGGTGCACTATGAAGGGGTATTCCATAACCGTAAATATAATGACACCAGTGATATGGAGAGCCGGATGTACGCCAAGCCTGCGGATATTGCCGAATACCTGGAGAGCCAGCCGGATAAGCCGTACATCAGCTGCGAATATATGCATGCCATGGGTAACTCGGTAGGGGGACTCCATAAGTACATCGAGCTGGAGAGCCGGTATCCGCAGTATCAGGGCGGATTTATCTGGGATTATATCGACCAGGCACTGGTTACTAAAGACAGATATGGCGAGGAGTATCTGGCCTATGGCGGTGATTTTGATGACCGGCCGACGGATTACAGCTTCTGCGGCAACGGGATTGTCTACGCTGACCGGACTGTGACCCCGAAGATGCAGGAGGTGAAGTTCCTCTACCAGAACATCCGGCTTGTACCGGAACGGGATGCAGTGAAGATCATCAACGGTAATCTTTTCGCGGGGACGGAAGGGCTGCGGCTGGAGTACCGGCTGTACCGGGAAGGGCGGCAGATCTTCAAGGGGGAACAGGAGGTGGCGGTTGCGCCGCAGGCAGAGGGGAGGATTCCGCTTGCGCTGCCGGAGGTGTCAGGAGCTCCGGGAGAGTACACGCTGGCGGCAAGCCTGTTGCTGAAGGAAGCGGAGCTATGGGCTGAGGCGGGATTCGAGACAGCTTACGGGGAGCACGTCTTCTGGATAGAAAAGGCTGAGACTGCGGCGGATCAGGAGAAGGTTATGCTGCCTGCGGCTGGAGAGTTCAGGGTGATCGAGGGAGACGTGAACATTGGCGTAACCGGCCGCGGATTCGCTGCCCTGTTCTCCAAGCAGGCAGGTTCGCTGGTGTCGCTCTGCTACGGGGGGCGTGAGATGATTGCTACTCCGCCTGCTCCGCTGTTCTGGCGGGCAACCACGGACAATGACAAGGGAACTTCGCTTGCTTACCACGCAGGCGGCTGGTTCGCTGCCAGTCTTGCCCGCAGCTGCACGGCGGTAAGGCTTGAGACCGGGAAGGACCGGGCCACGGTGACCTTTGACTATGCATTCAGCATCAGCCGGGAGCTGAAGACCCGAATTGAGTATACGGTCTACGCAGACGGCAAACTGCGGGTCCGTATGGTCTATACCGGAGCGGCCGGCTTGCCGGATGTGCCGGTTGTGGCTGTGTCCTTCCGGATGTCCGCCGATTATGGAGAGTCGGACTGGTATGCCCGCGGGCCGGAAGAGAATTACAGTGACCGCGCGTATGGAGCGCGTCTGGGACGCTTCCGGCGTAAGGTGACGGAGCTGCCGTCACCTTATCTGGTGCCGCAGGAGTCCGGCAACCGTACTGGCGTACGCCAGGTACGCATTACGGACGAGCGCGGCTGCGGGCTGCAGATTCAGGCGGCTGCAGGAGAGCCGCTGGAATGTACGCTGTCGCCATACACAGCGTTCGAGCTGGAGCAGGCAGCGCATCCTTATGAGCTGCCTAAGGTGCACTACACGGTTGTCACCATTGCCGCGCAGCAAATGGGTGTCGGCGGTGATGACAGCTGGGGAGCGCCGGTACATCCGGAATACCGGATCCCTGCGGACCAGCAGCTGGAATTCGAGTTCTGGGTGACTGCGGCGGTGCCGGAGGCATAATGAAATGACAACAGGCCATCAGCGGGGGAACACGCTGATGGCCTGTTTCATGAGAACCGCTGGCGGTACTGGCGCGGTGACAGCCCCTCCAGCTTCATGAAGCTGGAGCTGAAATAAGGCGCCTGGTTGAAGCCGACCTCCTCGGCAA
This sequence comes from Paenibacillus borealis, assembly GCF_000758665.1. Classification (NCBI taxonomy): domain Bacteria; kingdom Bacillati; phylum Bacillota; class Bacilli; order Caryophanales; family Paenibacillaceae; genus Paenibacillus; species Paenibacillus borealis. Next base: position 7,146,508 of record NZ_CP009285.1, on the reverse strand, counting down.
TCCGGGCGATGGGGAAGCTGGTCTGCATCAGCAGCAGCTTGCTCTGATCGATCCGGTAGCGGAGGAGATACTCCATAGGCGAGCAGCCGTACTCTTTATTCATACAGCGGGCGATATAGACGGGATGAAAGTTAAGGCTGTCTCCCAGCATCGCCATAGTGATCTCTTCGCGGTAATGGGCACGGAGGAAGGAAGCGGCCTGCTCGGCACATACGGTGGACTGGGAGCTGCGGTTCTCCGGAGTCACAGAAGCGGCCAGCAGCTGCAGGATTTCCTGGAAGAGAATCTGCTGCCGGAAGCGGACCGATTCCAGGTGGGCAGTGGCTTGCAGCTGTCCCAGCTGGGCTAACAGCTCTTCGATCTTGGCCGGCTGCAGCAGGGTGACGAATTGCGAGAGTGCAAGATTAAACGAGCTGATATTGAAAAACGAAGCGGGCAGGCCCCCTACGGGCTCATTGGGGCTGCCGGAGTCAAGTCCGGAGCCGGGCAGTGCAGGCCAGTCATGGAAGGTTTGAAAATGAAGCCAATAGTAAGCAGTCTCCTCCCGGCAGCCCTCTGTTCCGAAGTGGTGGCAGTCCGGACGCAGGATCAAGGCGTCTCCTGCCTTCACCGTGAACCGCCGATCCTCTTCACCGATGTACAGGCAGCCCCTGAGAACGACGAGCAGATCGAATACTTTGATATGCTGGCGGTTCGGATGCTGATAGCCGGGAGAGTATTGATTGAAGCCGCTTGTAATATAATGCGGCAGCGGGGGGACGCGGAATAGGAGCGGATTCATTGTAACCTCCTGAAGGATGGTTTGGATATTGAAAGTTTAGGTTTGAGAATTGGTACATTTCCCAGAGTATATCACCTATAATTTATTTCTAGCAAGCTGGAAACGCAAGGCTTGATGCACAGAATTATAGCAGCCGCATATCGGCAGAGGAGGGTTTATTCAGTGAAACCCATGGGTGGGAAGAGCGGACTGTGGATGCTGGCCTGGCCTATTTTTATTGAAATATTTCTGCAAACGCTGCTCGGGACAGTAGATACCATCATGGTCAGCCGGATCTCTGATGATGCTGTTGCGGTTGTAGGCATTTCGAATCAATTATTTGGCGCTTTGATTACGCTGTTTACCACGTTCGCTGGAGGAGCCGGGATACTGATTGCCCAGCGGCTCGGCTCCGGCCGGAATGAAGAGGCACGTGCCATTGCCATCATGGGGGTAAGCGTCAGCACAATCCTGGGATTTGCCGTCAGTATCCTCCTGTTCTTCTATTCTGATCCCATTGCGCGGATGCTTCACATTACAGGAGAACTGATTCCGCTGTCGCATGTCTATCTCACTTATGTGGGCGGCGGACTGTTCCTGGTCGGAATGACTGCCTCCCTAGGCTCCGCTATCCGCAATACAGGCAATACGCAGGGGCCGATGTATACAGGAGTGGCCGTGAATGTTATTCATATCCTGCTCAATTATATTCTGATCTTCGGCATGTTCGGCCTGCCGGAGATGGGCCTCAGCGGTATTGCCGTCTCCACGATGATCAGCAGGCTGATCGGAGTGGCTGCACTGCTGTATATGTTCAGCAGTGCCTTTGAACGCAGGATCAGACTGCCTGATTTCCGGACCTTTCACCGCAAACTATTCGCGGAGATTGTCAGGATCAGCTGGCCGCTGGGATTGAACTCCTCTGCCTGGGTGCTGTCACAGCTGGTAATCTATTCTTTCCTTGCCATGCTGGGTGCCAAAGAGCTGGCTGCACGTACCTATCTGAACACGCTGGAGTCCTTCTGCTTCACCCTGGGCTATGCCATAGCGATGGCCGGGCAGATCCAGATTGCCCATCTCTTCGGCGCAAGACAGACGCAGGAAGCTTATCGCGGGGCTTACCGGACGCTATTCATCGGGCTGGCCATCGTCAGCGCCAATGTGCTGCTGCTCTATCTGTTTGGCCGGACGCTGCTCGGATTCTTCACTGCAGATCCGGAGATTGTGGCGCTCGGAGTATCGCTGCTGGCGTTGAATCTGCTGCTGCAGCCTGCCAAAATGCTGAATATGGCTATAGGCAATTCGCTTAATGCGATTGGAGACACCCGCTATACCATGGTGATCTCGATGATTTCTATGTCGCTGATTGGCGTAGGCGGCTCCTATCTGTTCGGCATCAGCAGCGGCTGGGGGCTGGTAGGTATTTACTGCTCTATGATTGCTGATGAAGCGGCAAGAGGGGGGCTGGTACTGCTGCGCTGGCGGAAGCGGAAGGTGCTGAAGCTGGCCGAAGGGCAGTCTGCCGGGCGGCAGCAGGGAGTGAGGGAGAAGCCGGGCAAGGCTTGTTCGATGGAGCTATAAGAGTATATATGAGGAAATAAGCGTGGGGCACGCGGAATAACACCCCCGGATTCTCTCCCGAAGGAGAGTGATCCGGGGCTTATTTGCGTTCAAGCTGCGGTTACTGCACAAAAGTATGAAATGTACACCATAGGATTGGCAATAAAATACAGGAATAGCTGTAAGCTTCACTGTTCAGCTGCAGGAGGCGTCTTCTATACTCAGGTCATTCATTGGACGAAGCCATACGGGCCTTGAGGGGCAGAGGCTTCGGAGCCAGTGTGCCGCCGCAACTTATATATAGGTATAGGAGAGTGAAGGCTTTGAGACACCGCAAGCGCAAGTCGGGTATGCCACTCGCCATCCAGCTTCCATTGAAAGGAACAGGCGGGCTGTCCCCGCAGATAGAGTCCGGCACCCGTAAGAGAAGGAAGAAGGGATTTCTGCATGAGCTGATTCATAACCGGATTCTTTTCCTCATGCTGCTGCCGGCCTTGCTGTTCTTCCTGGTGAATTCGTATTTCCCGATGGTCGGCGTGTATTATGCGTTTACCCAATTTGATTTCAATTCCGGCTTGTTCGATGCTCCATTCGTCGGTCTGAAGAACTTCGAGTTTCTCTGGAAATCAGGCACGCTGATCAAGCTGACGCTCAATACCATCGGCTACAATCTGGCTTTCATCCTGCTCGGCAACGTACTGGCAATTGTCTGTGCGATTCTGCTTAGCGAGCTGCGCCACAAATGGTTCAAGAAACTGACCCAGTCGATTATGTTCCTGCCGTATTTTGTTTCTTTCGTTATTCTGAGCGTCATCGTCTACAACGTGTTCAATTATGATAGCGGTTTCTTGAACACCTTGCTGGCCCGGTTCGGAGCGGGACCTGTGGATGTCTACAATAAGCCGCTAGTCTGGATCTTCCTGATTATCCTGTTCTATCTGTGGAAGAATCTCGGCTACAGCATGGTCATCTACCTGGCAGCCATCACAGGGATCAGCGATGAGTACTATGAAGCGGCCAAAATTGACGGAGCGCATATTTTTCAACGGATCTGGTATATCACGGTGCCGATGCTGAAGTCTACCTTCGTTGTGCTGCTGCTATTTTCACTCGGAAGCATTATGAAGGGGCAATTTGACCTCTTTTACCAGCTGATCGGCAATAACGGGGTGCTGTACAACACGACTGATATTCTGGATACGTACGTCTTCCGCTCCCTCAAGGTGACCTTTGATATCGGCATGGCGACAGCGGCAGGCCTGTATCAATCGCTGTTCGGCTTCATCCTGATCATGACGGTGAATTACATGATCCGCAAAATCAATGATGATTACGCATTGTTTTAGGAGGAGAGAAAGAGCATGCATATTAAAGACGATCACTATACCAGGCTGCTGCAGGGGCTGGCATACACGGTCATTATACTCGGCTCGCTGGCGTGTCTGATCCCGTTTCTGCTGATTATATCGGCATCGCTGACCTCCAATGATTCGATTATCAGGGACGGCTACCATCTGATCCCTGCGGAGTTCTCGCTGGAAGGGTATAAGACGGTGTTTACTTTTCCGGATGAGGTACTGCGCGCATATGGCGTTACTCTGTTTACTACACTTACGGGGACGACGCTGGGGTTGTTTTTCATGACTATGGCTGGTTATGTTCTGGCCCGCAAAGATTTCAAATACCGCAATACGTTCTCGTTCTATATCTATTTCACCACGCTGTTCGGCGGGGGGCTGGTGCCCTGGTACATTATGATGACCAAATATCTGCATCTGACCGACTCTTATGGAGCCTTAATTCTGCCGGGCCTGATGACACCGTTCCTGATTATTCTGATGAAGAATTTCATCCGTTCCGCTGTTCCTGAGGAGCTGTTCGAATCTGCCAAGATTGACGGAGCGGGTGATTTCAAAATATACTGGCGGATTGTGCTGCAGCTGTCGATGCCCGGCATTGCCACGGTTGGATTGTTTCTCGCGCTGACGTACTGGAACGACTGGTTCTCATCTTCGCTGTTCATTAATGACACGCACAAGTATCAGCTGCAGTTCCACCTGTACAATGTGATCAACTCGGCTTCGTTCATTGCTAACATGGGGGCGGGAACGGGCGTGAGTCTGGGGGCCGACCTGCCTACCGAGTCTACCAAAATGGCCATGGCCATCGTTGTCACCGGCCCCATTCTGTTTCTGTACCCGTTCATTCAGCGCTATTTCGTTAAAGGCCTGACGATCGGAGCGGTAAAAGGTTAGAACCGTATGGCAGAACTGCGCTGTCACAGGCAGCTGCTATTCGGCTAACATAGGTATTGTGAGGAGCTGAACCAGGAAGAAGTATCACCAAACAACATTTTTGGGAGGGTTCATAATGAGCAAGAATGCACGGAAAAAGCCGCTCGCAGTCCTGACTGCCCTGCTGGCAGTCTCGCTGCTCACTGCGGGATGCGGCGGCAGCAACGGCAACAATAAAGAGGCAGCGGGCAACACGGACAGCGGCACAAACAATACGGCAGCAGCAACAGAGGGCACTGCCACTGCTACAGCAGAACCCGGGATTGACACCTCCAAGAAAGTGGAGCTGCAATTCTACATGCTCGGCGATGCGCCAAAGGATCTGCCGGCGATTGAAGCGGAAGTCAATAAAATGGCAGCGGAGGAGCTTAATACAACGGTTAAATTCAACTATACGAGCTGGACGGACTGGGATCAGAAATACAAGCTGCTGCTCTCCTCGGGCCAGGCGATTGACCTGATCTTCACGGCAGACTGGACGCAATATGCTTCCTATGCGAAACGCGGCGCGTTCCTGGCTCTTGATGATCTGCTGCCTAAGGCTGCACCTGAGCTGCAGAAATTCGTTCCTGAGTCGATGTGGGAGGATGTTAAGGTAGACGGCAAAATCTATACAGTGCCTGCGACGTACAAAGAATACGTGACCAACGGTTTCGTCTGGCGTGAGGACCTGCGCAAGAAATACAATCTTCCCCAGCCTACGGATCTGGCCAGCTATGAGGCCTATATGGATGGAATCAGACAGAATGAACCGGATATGATGCCGGCTTCCCTGAACAGCGATATCGGCAATAATCTTCATTATATTTATACTGAGCTGAACAAGATGGTTGGCGCGCTGCCGTATGGCATGGGTGTGAAATACGAATCGCCTACTGAGGTGTACTCCTACTGGGGCTCCGATGAGCAAAAAGAAGAGCTGAAGGTCATGAAACGCTGGCAGGAAAAAGGCTTCATTCCCAAGAACGTGCTGAATATCAAGGATACGATGCAGGACCCGGTTACTTCCGGCAAAGCGGCGAGCATGTTCGGGGATAATCCGACACGGTTCAACGATATGGTCATGAAGATCAGCACCACACATCCCGAATGGGAGCTGGGGTATTATCCGTTCGGCAAGACAACGGGGTATGCTACTCCGGTGCATCCGGTTCATAATGGTTTTGCGATTCCGAAGAGCAGCAAGAATCCGGAGCGGGCGCTCGCTTTCTATGAAAAGCTGGTCCTGGACAAACGCTATAACCAGCTGACCGAATATGGGATTGAAGGCAAGAACTATACCGTGGAAGACGGCTATTACAAGCTGCTGGGAACCAGCCAGACCAACGGCTTCACACGGGAGGGCATGAACGGCTGGGCCTGGAGAAATCCGGAGTATATGCTGTTCGACAAAGGTTTTGACGGAGTGAAGGCGATCTTCGATGAACTCGACAAGATTCAGAAGCCGGATCTGTTCCTCGGGTTTGCAGAGGACTATTCTTCCTATCAGGCGGAAAAAGCGGCGCTGGAGCAGGTCGAGAAGCAGTATCTGTTCCCGCTGGAAGCGGGACTGGTGGAGGATATCGACAAAGGTCTGGAAACCTTCATGCAGAAGGCCAAGCAGGCCGGGCTTGAGAAGATCCAGGCGGAATGGACAAAGCAGTGGAATGCTTATACTGCGGAGAAAGGTATTAAGTAGAGGAGTGCCCCGGAAGCCGCATGGCTTTTGGGGCTTTTCTATGGGCAGATGGTGGGTGCGAGGTGCAGGCAGGTGCAGGGTGCAGGTACGGACGCAGGTGCGGGGTGCAGGTGCGGGGGCAGGTGCGAGGTGCAGGTGCGGGGCGCAACGCAGGCGCATTGGTGGACGCTCCGAAAACGGAATGATGTTCCGATCGCTGTTGTATCCGGATTTTATTTATTTTTACCTTAGCGGTGAAAATCCGTATACAAAGGCGACCGCTACCGCTTCTCCACATTCATTCCGTGTTCTCCGCTGTTTAAGCGGTAGCCAGACTTGCACACAGCACTCAAGAGCAAAAGCCACGTCAGACATCGTCTTCCGTGGCAGGGGAGGAGAGCAGAAAGCCAGTCTCCGTGTATATGGAGACTGGCCAAAGATGGAGACTGGCCAATGCGGAGGGACTTCTCCGTGTGGCTGGAGGCGGGCTTGGCGTTCCGCCAAAGCCTGGAGAACATTCGCCAAAGCAGAGGAGCTTCTACGTGTAACGGGGACGAATCCTGCACAAAATACAACATTCTCCTCATGATCTCGGCCATAAACGAGAATTGTTGTATGAAATGCAGCATTTCGCCTTATTTTAGCGGATAACCGGGAGGATTGTTGTATTTCATACAACAATCCTTAAGAATACCTTTGTATCTATGGCTACGAGTTGTAATATGTACAACATTTTGGGCTTGTCACAGCCAATTCCAATGGGAACTTGGCGGCCGGCTGGAACAGGAACTGGAGTTGAACTGGAACTGAAGTTGGAACTGGATTGGGACGAGAAATAGAACTAGGTTTGGACTGGAACGGGAGCTGGAGCTGGAGCTGGAATTGGAACTTACTATAGTAGAACTGCCGCAACTGCCAGCATTGCCGGAACTCCCGGAAAATTAATGAGTCAACTATCTAAGCATTCTTCGAACGCCGGTAATCGGTAGGGGTCGTACCGAAGCTGCGCTTGAACATCCGGTGCAGATAAGAGCTGCTGGTGAAGCCGCAGCGCTCGGCAATGGTAGTTACAGGGAGGTCGGTATTCTCCAGCAGAGCGCATACCTCACGCATCCGCACCTCCAGAATGACATCGACGATACTGTTCATGGTCTGCTGCTTATAGAGGCGGCTGATGTAGATCGGGGACATATCCAGCTCATCAGCAATCTGATTGAGGCTCAGATTCGGCTTCATATAATTCTCACTGATCTTGCTATTGATGAGGCAGATCAGATCATGCTGCTTAGAGTTTTTCTTCTCGGCCAGCTGCTCCCGCATGGACGTGAAAAGAGCGGAGAAGGCCTCCTCCAGCTCAGCAAGGGTCTCGATCGAATCCAAACAGGGCAGGCCGGCAGAACCGTCATTCTGTAAGCGATTACGCTTGTGAACGGCATTCACGATCTCCCTGACCGTCACGCTGAGTCTGGATACGGTTAACTGCACCGTCTGGAAGGGGAAGGCTTCCGTCTCCCGGATAATGCTGCTGAACTGCCCGGCAGCGTCCTCCAGCTTGCCGCTCAGCAGCGCATCGGCCAGCTTCTTCTCCTTGTCAGTAGGATAATGATACGTACTGGACTCAAGAGCACATATGTTCTGGGCGTTAATGATACAGCCATGTCCGTAGAACAGGCGGTGATTCGATGCTTCCCGAACCTGCATGTAGAGCTGGTGCAGCTGGCCCGCGTTACGGTCAATATGGCTGTAGGTGAGTGTCAGGCTTAGCTTCAGATAATCGGAGCAGGCCTGCTGGATCTGCCGGAGCAGCGCCTCGATCAGCCCGGTATCCGTATATTCCACGGGATCGATAATGTTCAGCAGCACAAGAATGCCGTCATCGTTCATATCCACCGTCTCGACCCGGTACGTCTGGCCGCAAATTTCCGAAGCGATGTTCATAATGGCAAATTTGGAGGCCAGCAGGTAGGAGGAACGGGCTTCCCTGAACTCTTTGTAGTGATCAATCCTCAGCAGGATCAGGCGGAAATCATCATTGAAGGTGAAGTGAATCCCGAGCTGGCGCAGCTTCTCTACCTGTTGAATAGATTCCAATGGCTTCAGGCCGAGAATCAGATCACGCAGTGTATTTTGCCGGATCATGAACATGCTGTCGCGCTTCTCCGTTTCGAGAATATTCATCTCGCTGACAATCCGGTCAATCGGCAGATATAGTCTTCTGGACATGATCCAGGAGAGGCCGATCCCCGCGACCAGTACAAGCGCTGCAATAAGCAGGGTGGCGTTACGGATATTATTGGTCTGCTTCGTGATGTAGTCATATGGCGTAATGCGCACATATTGCCAGCTTAAGTCATCCGGTGCAGTATAAGAAATTAGCGAATTTACCCCTCCGAAGGGCTCGATGAAATACCCCGCCTCCTTGCCCTTGATTCGCTGCTCAATCCATCCCGCTTCCTCCGGGGAGAGCTCCTGCTGCTGCAGGCTGTTGCCGGACAGGAAAGCCCCCTGATCGTCCAGAATGTAAGTGGCGCTGGCAGAATTAATAGGACTGGTGATTTCCTTGTTGATCCAGGGGGCAGAGATATTGACGATTACCGCAGAGTTGATAGCCCGGTCCCAGCCGATGGCATCCAGACACAAAAAAGTATAAGCACGAACCTGGTCATTCTCCCGCGCACCATTGGAATACACTCTGGGAATCGGTGTGAAAGCCTTATAGTCCTGATAATGGCCGAGGATATCCAGAATGGGGGTGTCCACCAGCTCTTGCTCAGTAAATACACCGTTCTGTCCGTGGGAAGAGGCGATGTACAGCTGTCCGCTTTTGGGATTATAGACATAGATAGACTCAATGTAAGGCATGGAGCTCAAGTAATTGCCCAGCTCGGACATGGCGGCTGTGACATCATAGATATCAGGCTTGTCGTAGAACACAATTTTGGAGATCGTACTGTTGCGGTAGATTTGAAAAGAAAGCGATTGCGCAGCATCGGTCATGTTGACGACTTCCCTGCTGGTCTGCGTGAGGTTGCCGAGGTCGGATTGGAAGGCTTGTGTCTTTTCCACACCGATATAGTAGTTGTAATAGATGATGGTGGAAACGAGAAAGGTTAAGGAGACGCAAAGTGTAATACTGACTAATAATCTGCTGTACAGTGCTCTTTTATTGCCGATTTTGTTCAGTCTCATAAACAGCCCCCTGATTCACTGTGTACTCTGGCGGTACCGGCCTTATCTATATTGTTCATAGTACGATTATAAGCTTCATACCCTGAACGGGACAGTAGAGCAAGGTTACAACAGTGAACAGGATGGAGAATCCGGCAGTGAACAAATGCAAGATTTGTGTACAAAAGCTACCAGAGAAACGGATGTTTAGCGGTAGGGAACGTCACGGTGAGACGGATGTACAGCCGGAGCTGGTTCAGTAATCTGCATCATCAGCGGGGTGACCTTGAAGCCGTTGACAGGAGCCAGATCCTGCGAGCAGGAAGAGAGGGCGACGATCACATCGGTCAGCGCCAGGAGGGCAACATAATCACCGGGCCGGGAGAGCGGCTCTTCAATGACATAGTCGAGATGCTCATCCAGCGCATTGTTCATGAACCAGTTGATGGGATCGGGCAGCTCCTTGTGGCCCAGCTGATATTTATGCAGCGCCTTCTGCAGGTTGTCATGGCAGTTCGGATGTTCCTCCAGCCCGAAGTCGATCTTATAGCGGTAATAGTCGCATGCCGGGAAAAAGAAATCATGCTTGCCCACGGTATCCTTCGTCAGCTGCATAAGCGGTCTGCGGCGGTTGCTGTAGAGGCCGTCACCGACCTTGAGCCGGATGCTGCTGAGCGAGGATCTCATGTGTACGGGGGAGACATGCTCATCAGGGTCCTCAGCATTGAAGCAGACGAAATCGCCCACCTGCTTGCCCTCGGTATCGATGATGTAGAGCGTTTGGCCTTTGCGTACCCGCGCGCTTCTTCCCTCATAGGCCGGTACGAGGATTTCTTCAATAACCTTGTCTGTGGTCACGGTACATTCACCTGCCTTATCTGCTTATTCTATGAATACTGCGACGGCACGGACAGGGGAACCGGTACCTCGGCGGATGCGGAGCGGAAGTCCGAAATACAGGAAACGCCTCTGGGCGATCAGATGCAGATTGCAGAGATTCTCGGTATTGGTCATCTGGTATTCCCGGCAGATCAGATGTCCGGAGAACTGCGGGTCCAGCGGATTGTCGATAGAAGGCGCATCAATGCCGATGTTGATAATTCCCTGCTTCGCCAGCCATCCGGCCGCTTCGTAATCGAGGCCGGTGTAGCGGGTAAGCCATTCTTCGGTGCCGTAGGCGCGGTTATAATGCCCGGTGTACAGCAGCACAATATCGCCTGTATCCAGATGGAGATGGTCCTTGCGCAGCGCCTGTTCCAGATCAGGCCGGGTAATGTAGGCATCCGGTGAAATATGGGACAGGTCCAGGCAGACAGCCGGTCCGTAAAAATACTCCAGCGGCATCTCATCAATCGTCGGTCCGTGCGGATCATATTCATAAATCGCATCGCTGTGGGTAGGGCCGTGCTCGTTAATCAGCAAGTTGTTCGTGGCGAACTCGAAGCCGAGCTTGTTCTTACTCTCTTCATGGCTCATATTGGGAAAAATCATCGTCTTCTGATGCGGCGGAAAGACGGGCATTCCCTGATAGATTTCCTGCGAGAGATCAATCACTTGAATCCCCATGGGGCGCACTCCTTTCATTTAGTAATGCCGGCTTTAGGCGAGCGGCGGCAGCACGGTGAAGGCATCGGCGTCGATCAGGCCGACGTCGGTGATTTTCCAGGCCGGGCTGGTGACCAGCGACAGGAAGGAGAGATGCATGAACGGAACATGCAGTGTACAGCCCAGCTCCTCGCGGGCCAGCCGGTGCAGCTCGGTAATTCTTGCGCTCATCTCTTTGCCGGTCAGCTCATCTGTCATCAGTCCGCCGATGCGCAGCGGCAGATCGCCGACCACCTTGCCGCCTTCAATCATGGCGATGCCGCCGTCCATAGCGATGACCCGGTTGACCGCAGTCACCATATCGGCGTAATTGGTGCCGGTGACGATAATATTATGGGTGTCATGCGCCACGCTTTCGGCGATGGCGCCGGTCTTCAGCTTCATGCCGCGGACGAAGGTTTTGCCGATCTTGCCGCTGCGGCCATGCCGTTCTACGACGAGCAAGGGCAGCAGATCGTCCTGGACCGAGGGCTGCACCACGCCATCCTTCACAGCGGTGGTATAGATGCCGGAGCCGGTCAGATTCTGGTCGGGGATGACCTCGATGGCGCGGACCCGGACGGTTCCTTGAGCGCCTTCGGCGGAGAGGTATAGATCTTCCGGCTTAACCGGTTTGCGCTTCACAGACTTTTTAACGGAGTCCGGATAGATATAGGAGGGGATCTCGCGCGTCAGCTCGCCATCACTGGCAACCTTGGCTCCGCTGATATAGACCTCGGCAATGGTCATGTTCGTCAGGTCGCTGATGACGGCGATATCGGCCTTCTTGCCTGGAGCCAGCACACCGATATCCTGGAACCCGAAATGGGTAGCCGGATTGATCGTGGCCATCTGAATGGCCTCAACCGGATCAATGCCGACCGCGATCGTCCGGCGTACGATATCATTCATATGACCGTGCTTCAAAAGATCCTCGGGCACCATATCGTCGGAGACCAGGATGGCCCTACGAGAGTCCATTCCTTCCTCCGTGATCGCCCGGATGCACTCCGCCATATTGCGCTGTGAGGAGCCTTCGCGCATAAATACACTGACCCCGTAGCGCAGCTTCTCCATCATTTCTTCCTTGGTTGTTGTCTCATGGCAGGAGACATGGCCTCCACCGCAGATGATGTGGGCAGCCAGCTCCGGGCCGGAGAGGCCGGGGGCGTTGCCCTCAATGCTTTTGCCGATGGATTTGGCATAGGACACGGAAGCGAGCAAATCATCGATCAGGTAAGGGGCGTTGCGGTATACGGGATGGACATTGCTGAACCCCTGCAGCTCACCGATTCCCTGAACATAGTCGTCATTCAGCAGCTCCTGCATATCCTTGGAGCCGATATCTGCACCTGCGGTTTCAAGGCCGGGCACATCGGGTGTAAGGCAGGGAACGGTGAACAGCACGCGGTTCGGCAGAGTCTTCGCTTCTTCAATCATCGCTTTCATGCCGGGTACGCCCAGGACATTGCCAATCTCATGAGGATCGGCGACCAGCGTAGTTGTTCCTGTTGGAATCGACAGCTTGGAGAACTCCGTAACCGTCAGCATCGCACTTTCAAAATGCATATGTGAATCGATAAAGCCCGGACTGATGAATTTGCCGCGCATATCCTCTACTACTGTGGACGGCCCGATCAGCTTATCGGCCTGGCCGACAAGCAGAATCCGGTCGCCTTTAATAGCTACATCCCCGGGGTAGATCTCCCGGGTGATTACGTTGATAATGTAGCCGCCCTTCAGTACCAGGTCGGCATGAAGCTGCCCTGAGAGCAGCACATCAATCATCCGCCGCCGCTGAATCGCATCTTTGATATCTGTAGTCAGCATAATCTACAAGCCTCCCGCTCTGGGACAATCCACACTATCCACGATTCCGACAATCGCGGCATCTACAGGAGCATTCGGATGCATCGTCGCCCTTGAAGCCACGCTGCCCACTGCATAGATAATGGTCTCTCCGATGCCTGCCCCTACAGTATCAACCGCAATAACCGGCTGCCCCGCAGGAGTATTATCGGGAAGAATGGGCTGCACGATCAGCAGCTTGGCACCGACGAGATTCTCATCTTTGCGCGTAGCTACGACGTGTCCTGTAATGATTCCCAGCTTCATGTGATCGTCACCTCTTCTATTCAAATCCTGCATGGATAATCTCAATTCCGTATTGCCGGGCCGTGTCCCTGGCCAGTGGGGTAATCACTGCCGGACCATTCAGAGTGATGGAGGTTCTGGCCAGCTTGACAGCCTCAAGGATATCCTCCTCAGTTAACACCTGCTTCCTGGGCGGTACAGCACTGGAAGACAGCCAGCTTCCGGGATCGGCCGGAGACAGCAGCTTAATCCCGTATCCGGATAGGGTGGCTACCATACTGCGCATATTCTCTTTCAGCAGCGGACTGGCCTGAGATAAACCCTGCTCGCTCCAGCGGTAATGCTCCGGCTCCGCTCCGAGCGTAAGCGCGCCCACCGGCTTGCCGGCACATAGGTTCTCGACAATCAGTCTCACGAAGGGATGTCCGGTATCCAGCTGAACGAGCCGGGACAGGAGCGACAGCGATAGTACAGGGATCAACAAGGCGTCAGCATCGGCAGGGGAGAGTTTATGGACCTGCCCGGGGGGGATCAGGTCATCTACTCCGGTACAGCGTGCCAGTTCTCCGGCGCTTCTTGTCGAGAGCAGATGATCTTCCGCCCATAAGCGCAGCCTGAAGTTACCTGTGCTTAAGCCCCGCACCGCAGCGTAACCTTCCTCCATACCGATAAAATGGCCGGCCAGCAGCACCAGCACCCGGGGATACGCTTCATTCAGCGCTGCTGATCTGGACCGGTAAGACAATCCCAGCAGGGCATTCTCCGCAACTGTGCTATGCCGGCTGTCCATAGGGGGACTTATTCAATGCCTTTGGAGAGCAATGCACGTTCCACTTCACTGTGCGGGCGGGGAATGACATGAACGGACACCAGTTCTCCGACCCGTTTGGCGGCGGCGGCTCCCGCATCCGTAGCGGCTTTTACCGCACCGACATCACCGCGCACCATAACAGTAACGAGTCCGAACCCGATTTTTTCATACCCGCAGATTTCTACGTTTGCTGCTTTAACCATTGCATCCGCTGCTTCAATTGCGCCTACCAGACCTTTAGTTTCGATCAATCCAAGTGATTCTCCCATTATAAAAACCTCCAATAATTTAGTTGTATTTCAGAAATGTCCTGTGGTAAACGAGACGTGCAGCGAGGGGATAAGACAGATAAACAGATAAGCAGATAAACAGATAAACAGATAAACGAATAGTTCGACAGAGGGATAGATGGATGACACATAGATATAGGGATGTGATGGATAGATTGATGAATGGATAGACAGACACACACAGATGGATAATTAGACAGATAGATCGACAGTTAGTGCTTACTCACGTTCTGGCAGATCCGGGGCAGTGGTGTTCGCCCCTCCGGTTATGTCAGTTTGATCAGCTTCAGCAGGGTTGGCAGGTTCGCTTCCGTCAGACTTAGTTCCGGCGTCTGTCGTCTTGGTGTTTGCCGGCAGGCCCGGCAGGAATCTGGCCAGTATTTTGTTGTTCACATCTTCGTGGGCCTTGGCGATGACATGAGCGGAAATGACTGTGCCTATCCGCCGGGCTTCGGCTTTGCCTGCATCTACCGCCGCACCGACCGCAGCAACATCACCGCTTAAGTGAATGGTTACACCGAGTGAACCGCCGACGCCGATAACCTTCTCGACGGCAATCAGCTGCACATCCGCCGCTTTCAGGGCCGCATCTGCGGCGGAGACGGCAGTGGTATATCCGAGAGTCTCTATCAATCCGAGTGCCTGCATCTCCGGCACCTCCTTTGTTAGTTCAGGGGTTTAGTCTTTAGAGTCACTTGGCGACATGACTGCTATTTCAAAGTTGCTGCTGGTCTGCAAGGCGCGTTAACCCAGGCAGTACGCTTGCCAGCTGAGCGGAGGTTCCGCTGATTATGCAGTAGCTGCGCTCGGCGCGGAGGCTAAGGCCGGCATCCGGGTAACGGCTAAGCAGCCGTTCCGCGAGGCCGATACTGCTCCAGCGTGAAGCGGCATCGATTACGGCAATGGCATCCTGCTGGCCTGCAGCCAGATGCCGCCGCAGCAGCGGACCGGGCTGCAGGCTGGTGTATACCCGGACCCGCCGGGCGGAATCCCGCTGCAGGATCCCGGTCAGCTCCGTCAGCAAGCGGGCCAGCTTGGCGGGATCGTTGCTGAACAGCTTAAGCTCAAATCCGCTGCCGGCAGGGTGCCAGCTGATGTCTGCCTCAAGTGCAGAGTCACCCCCCAGCAGCTCTTCCGCGGCGAACAGCTGGCCCGGAAGGCTGACTGGAATGCTCAGCACACCTGCCGAGCTGTAGCTGCGGCCGTCAGTGCCGAGCATTCCGCGAAGCCTGCTGCTGATTACCGGGAACAGCCAGGCATCCATATTGTCATCCCGGAAGAGAGAGACCGGGGTGTCCGGCGAATCAGTATTCCGGTCATATGGCATTTCCGGTGAATCCTTGATCTGAATGGGGCCGGCCCCGGGGATACCGCCAGACCGGCAGGGAGAATTTCCGGCTGAATACTTGCCCGAATGCTGGGCGCCGGCTGGAATCAAAGACTGCCCACTCCCGGAAGATTGCCTGCTCCCGGCAGGCAGGGTGCGCAAGAGCAGAGGTGAGAGGCAGCGTTCAGCGAAACTCTGCGGCTCCCCCCGGACAGTTCCTGCCGGAGATCGTACGGTATCCGCGTAAGCAGCAGGCTGTTTCTGCGATTGGTTACCGTTGCGTTGCTGTGCAGCCTCATCCGGCAAACGGGCTGGTGTATGCGGTGCGCCGGAGTGTCCTGGTGATCCCTGTGACTCTGGTGATACCGATGACTCTGGTGAGCCGGGCAGGCCGAGCCATTCGAGCCGTTTCCCTGCTTGGGCCTTCTGATAATTGATCCGCTTGAACCCGCCGGGAGGCTTCGGGCATTCCCGGATACTTGTGCAAGTATCCGGGCAGCCCGCCTGCTTGCTTGCAGAACAGGAAGAGCCGGCTGAATCAGCAGCCGGAGCAGAAGACGCAGCAGAAGCAGAAGCCGGAGCAGAAGAAGCAACAGGAGCAGCAGGAGCAGCCGTAGTAGTCGGAGCAAAAGAAGCAGCAGGAGTAGCCGTAGCGGAAGAAACAGAAGCCGGAGCGGGAGCAAAGACAGAAGCAAGTGCCGGAGCTGGAATAGGAACGGTAACGGGTGAAGTAACGGTAACAAGTGGAGCAACGGAAGTGAGAGCAGGAGGAGCAGGGTGATTTCGCTCCAGAACCTCGGCAACAATGCTCTTCATGAAATCGGACACGGGTAATCACCTCCTAAACTAAGTATTAATGCAGTGCAGTATAAGTCTACTTAAGTCAACTCATCAGACAATTCTTCAAACAACTTGGTTCGTGTTGTTCTCACGCAGAGAAGTGCTGCCAAGTGGAAAATGCACACTAATTACGGGAAGAATCCTATATATATAGGCTGTATAAGTTTATAAGCTGAACTTGAGGCACTAACGAAAATCCTGTACGAAATACAACATTTCCCTCGTGAAATCGAGCTTAATCCGAAATTGTTGTATAAAAGGCAACAATCTTCCCATATTCAAGCTGCCAAGCGGACAATTGTTGTATTTCATACAACAATCCTTAGAAATTCCCTAGTATCGAGGTATCAAAGTTGTAAAACGTACAACTTTTAGGCCTGTGCTTAAGGATGTGCTTACAGATGTGCTTAGAGTTGTACTTAAGTTAGCTCGCTCGGCTGCCGGGCGGCGGGCCGGAGAGCAGAGCGTAGTCCTCCGGTGGAGTACCACATGTATAAACAGCGTATCTTCACCGTTATTTGCATTCAGCCGCAGAACGTTTCGGGCAGTCCATGCTACCCGCCCTTTATAACCAAGGCTTGCTCCGGTCACCGCTGATTTGCAGCCTGTTTAGCCATAGTCTTAGGTGCATGCATAGTTATATAGTTCAATCTATCTACAGCAGCATCCGCGCCAGATCCGGGTGCGGCCGCGGAATCACGTTGGAGGAAATCAGCTGCCCTCCGGCCCGCGGGCAGGCGGCGATGCCGGCTTCCACGGCTGCCTGGACTGCGGCGACATCCCCTTCGACGATAACCGTTATAAGTCCGGAGCCGACGCGTTTGAAGTCGACGAGCTTCACATTTGCTGCCTTGCACATCGCATCCAGTGCTTCGAGGGCCGGGGTTAGCCCCCGGGTCTCGATCAATCCAATCGCTTGCATAATCCACCTCCTGTTAAGCTAAATTGTGTCTCGATGATCCGGCTTCTTCGTCTATAAATAACTGGCCAGTTCAATTTCCTCCTGGCCGGGGATGGAGGTCCGCCGGTAATGCTCCGCTTCAGCCAGCGGGAAGGTGGCGTCGATGCCCATTTTGGCGGTGACGCCACGCAGGTTGTGCGAGGGCTCAAGCGGCGAACCCTTCGCTCCAGTGACAATGAAGGTGTCCAGGTCAGCCTGGACACGGGTGGCGATCGCCCACTCCACATCAAGCGGATCCAGCAGGTTGACGTCCTCGTCGACAACGACCACATGCTTGAGATCTTTGTCGCCGGCGAAGGCGGCGAGCAGGGCGGTTTTGCCGTCGCCTTCCTGCACCTTCCGGATGCGGATGACCGCATGATAACGCCCGACGCCGCCCATCGTGATGTGAACATCTTTGACACCGGGCACTACCTGGCGTACTGAGCCCAGCAGGGCAATCTCGCGTGCAATCGCCATCGGCAGCTTCTCCTCATAGCTGGCCGGGAGAATGGTCTGCCAGACCGGATTGTTCCGGTAGGTGACAGCGGAGAATTCGACGACCGGCTGCTCGGTGCGCGGGCCGTAGTAACCGCCGAGTTCGCCGAACGGACCTTCCGGTTCACGGACCCGGGGGAGAATCCGGCCCTCGAATACAACCTCGGCCTCCGCCAGTACTTCAAGATCGACCGTCTTGCAGCGGACCACCTCCAACTGCTGGCCGAGCAGAGCGGAGGCGACCTCCAGCTTATCGGCATGGAACAGATGAGTGCTCACCTGGGAGGCGAGTACCACTGCCGGGACGATGCCGAACATAAAGGCCGCTTCCATCGCCGCGCCGCGCTCCTCGAATTCCCGGTACTGCTGGAATAATTCAGGGGAGGAGATCAGGATGCTGGTGCGGTTGCCGTCCAGCAGCTGCATCCGCCGGATGGAGGTATAACGCTTCTGGCCGTCTGCGCCTTTAACGACCATCACCCCGGAGACATAATAAGCTCCGCTGTCCAAGGCGTTATAGGTACAGACCGGAAACAGCTCGCGCAGGTTAATCCGGCTCGTAATTACGTTCTCCTGTACCGGAGCCTGTTCACGGTTCTTCGTCGCCAGCGGATGAACGACGGCCTCGATCAGCCGTGGCAGCAGGTCTTCAGGCTGCATGCCCATACTCTCGGCGAGCAGCTCTTTGGAGCCGCCAAGACCGGCAGCCATCGGGACGGAATAGCCTTTTACCTTCTGGAAGACCATAGGCTGGCGGCCCTTTACTGCCTTAATAACGGCTCCGAGCTCGAACTTGGGGTCCACCTCCTTGCGGATCCTCAGCAGTCTGCCGCTGCGTTCCCAGTGCTCCAGCAATTGCCGCATATTCATGAACGCCATCCAGGCTGCACCTCCTTCACCTCGTTAATTGTTGTACTGCACACCGTTGTAAGCTTCAGCGTGCCTTGACTTGCAAACCTTCCAAAAAGTGAATAAAAAAAGAAGCCGCAGACATAGAGAAAAAAGATTCTCTAAATCGCGGCTTCCTTCATTCTGTGAACAGAAATGGGGCAAACCTTATATTGGGGCAGCGGATCTGGATATAATCGGGATCAGCCGGTATAAGTCATCATCACGTAAGCTTAAATTCCATTATAGTGAAAAAAAGCGAAAAGTAAATGACTAATGTTATATTACATGACTCTGCTTCTGATGCGGAAAGTACGCGGTGAGAGTCCGCTCTCTCTTTTGAACATATTGCAGAATTGGGCATCATTGACGAATCCGGCAGCGGAAGAGACCTCGGAAATATGCATTTGGGTATGCAGCAGCAGAGATTTGGCATAATCCAGGCGCTTCAGTACAAGATAACGGTGCGGAGAATGTCCAAATCTTTCCTTGAACAGATGCCGGAAGCGGTCGTAGCTATAACCGGACATTTCTGCCAGAGAGGTCACGGAGAGCTTATGGCGGTAATGCTCATTCATATAATTCAGCACGTACTGCATCTGATCCTCTGCCGGGGAATGGAAATCTGAGGCGGCGAGCAGTCGCTGCAGATACACGGTAATTTCGCTCATTTGCAGATTCAGCAGCTCGGCGAACCCGTCGCGCTTGCGCTTGAATTCCGCATTCATCCGCTGCAGGGTCTGCAGTACGGTATGCTCCTTATCATCGTCAAAAACACCGGATAGTGTATTGATAATGGGGTTGCCGCAGTGGAAGCCGACGAACAGCACCTCCGGGCTGGGCTGATGATTCTCGTCATGCTTGAAGCCCGCCGGAATCAGGCCAAAGGTGAAGGGCCGGAAATGATAGCTGCGCGGTCCAATGCTGCAGGTCCCATGACCATGGATATAATACACAAGCTCGAAACATTCATGTTGATGCGGGGGGATATACGTATTTGCTTCATGCTCTGCATTTACAATATATAGAACACGGTCCATGATGAGCCTCCCTTTATCGTCATTTAGCCGAATCGTACAAAAAGATGACCGAAAATATATAAATATTTATCTTTTCTTTTGTTATGATCTTATCAATTAAACCGAAGATTCTCAACTGGACTGGCCATCTTGTTCGGATTTATGCGGTTTTTTCGAGAAATGTAACATGAAATGTTTGGTTTTCAAGGTAAATTGCTTGTTTTCAGAATTTCAACCGACTTTTATTCATGCTGCCCGATGCTACCCGTTAGACAAAACGTGTAATTGGAACTTTATGCTATTTTATCAGCGTTGATCTATTACAAAACAGGGGTGTGAACTTAGAAAATGAAAAAGAAGATGCTCGCTTTATTGCTGATGGCGGTTATGGTACTGGTCACTGCATGCGGAAACAACACGTCCGGCAATGGGAATGCGGTCAACTCAGGAACAAATGCTGAAGGCGGAGAGGCTGCTGCAGGGGACAAGCTCAAGGTTGTGCTGCTTATTCCGGGAACGCTGGGCGACAAGTCGTTTTTTGATGCGGCGAACAGCGGCCTGCAAAAAGTGAAGGACGAGCTCGGCGCCGAAACGAAAGTGGTTGAAATGGGCGCAGACAAGACGAAATGGGAACCTACCTTTAATGATATTGCTGCTGAAGATTGGGATGTTGTCATCTCGGGCGGCTCGGAAATTACGGAAATGTTCAATGCAACGGCTGAGGCGAATCCGGATAAAAAATTCATCAATTACGATACCGATATCGATGAAGCGCCCGAAAATATGTACAACATGTCGTATTCGACCAATGAGGTCTCTTTCCTGGCAGGAGCAGCAGCCGCACTTGCGACACAGTCTGATATGCCGAATGCCAACCCGGAGAATGTGATCGGGTTCCTGGGCGGGATGGATATCCCGGGCATTAATGCTTTTCTGGTGGGCTACATCCAGGGTGCACAGTATGTTGATCCGGATGTGAAGGTAGCGGTATCCTATGCCGGAGATTTCGTTAACCCTGCCAAAGGCAAGGAATTGTCGCTGATCCAGTACAACTCCGGGGTGGATATTATTTTCAATGTAGCCGGTGGTACGGGACTGGGAATCTTTGATGCAGCTAAGGAAAAGACAAAGTATGCTATCGGTGTCGATTCGGACCAGGCGCTGCTGCTGAAAGATACGGATAGTGAAAAAGCAAACCTGATTATCACTTCCGCGATTAAAAAGATCGACACGGCCATTCTCGGCGCAGTGAAAAAACTGCAGGACGGGACGCTTGAGATGGGCAAACGCGATGTACTCGGCTTCGTTGAAGACGGCGTAGGCATTGCTGAGAATGATATCTACAAAGAGGTATTCCCGGCGGATCTCCAGGCCAAGGTGGAAGAAGTGAAGCAGAAGCTGATCAATAAGGAAATTACCGTCGACAATGCGATGGGTATGGAAACCGCTGAAGTTGAAGCGATCCGCAATGCCGTGAAACCTTAAGACCATCTATTAAAGATAGCTTTATACAATGATATTGGCTTATGCAGCTCCGCAGTTGGAGGCTCTTCTCTTAGGGAGAGCTCCAGCTGCCTATTTTTGCAGACCACCTAAGTTGAAAGGCGTTGATGACCCATGGCAAATGCTCTGCTGGAAATGCGGGGAATCACCAAAGTATACCCGAACGGCGTTGTTGCCAATAAGGACGTCGAATTCTCCCTGCGGGAGGGCGAAATCCATGCGGTTGCGGGAGAGAATGGAGCCGGTAAATCGACTCTGATGAAGATCATGTTTGGGATGGAGGAGCCGAGTGAAGGCGCGGTCTATATCCGGGGAGAACAAGTGAAGCTGCAGTCCCCGCAGGACGCAATTGACCGCGGCATCGGCATGGTTCATCAGCATTTCATGCTGGTGCCTTCTTTTACTGTGGCCGAAAATATGGTGCTGGGCATGGAGCCGCGAAAAGGTGTGGGCTTCGATGCTGGCGAAGCGGTGCGTCTGACGGAGGAGACAGCGCGCAAATATAACCTCTCGGTAAACGCCAGGGCTAAGGTGGAGGATCTGTCGGTCGGCATGAAGCAGAAGGTGGAAATTCTGAAGGCTCTGGTTCGCGGGGCCAAAATCCTCATCCTCGACGAGCCGACCGCCGTGCTGACTCCGCAGGAAACAGAGGAGCTGTTCCATGAGCTGCAGCAGCTTAAGGAGCAGGGGCACACCATCGTATTTATCTCGCACAAGCTGAAGGAAGTTAAAGCGATCTGTGACCGGATTACCATTATGCGCGGAGGCAGGAGCGAAGGGGTCTTCCAGACCCGCGAAGTGACGGAGCAGGAAATTTCACGGCTGATGGTCGGCCGCGATGTCGTGCTGAAGTACGACAAGGACAGCATTCCGCACGGCAAGCCGGTGCTTAGGGTTGAGCAGCTGGCTATTTCGGACAGCCAGGGCAAAGCACTCCTTGCGGAGATAAGCTTCTCGGTCCGCGAAGGCCAGATTGTCGGCATCGCCGGCGTCGAAGGAAACGGGCAGACGCAGCTGATTGAAGCGCTGACCGGCGGTCTGCGCGGCGTCTCCGGCAGTGGGGCGGTAAGTGTACAAGGGACGGATATCCGCGGGCTGGATATTCTGGGCATCCGCAGCCTGGGCGTGTCTTATATCCCGGAGGACCGGATGCGGCAGGGCTCCGCCGGAGACGCCAGCATTGCCGACAACCTGATCTCTACGCGGTACCGTTCGAAGGACATGAATAAGGGGCCTTTTCTCCACAGCTCTAGAATTGCTGCTCTGGCGTCATCGCTGGTAGAAGAATTCAAAGTGCGCTGTTCCGGCACCCGGCAGCCGGTCGGCATGCTGTCCGGCGGCAATATGCAGAAGGTGGTCGTTGCAAGGGAGTGCTCCACGAATCCGCAGCTGCTGATCGCCGAGCAGCCAACCCGGGGCGTGGATATCGGGGCCGCGCAATTCATTCATCAGAAGCTGCTGGAGCTGCGCTCGGGCAAATGCGCCATAGTTCTGGTATCGGCAGATCTGAATGAAATTCTGGAGCTGAGCGACAGTCTTCTTGTGATGTACGAGGGGCAGATCGTTGCGTATTTCGATAATCCTTCTGCCGTGAGCGAGGAAGAGCTGGGACTCTATATGCTGGGAATTAACCGGCAGGACAAAGAGCAGACCGGGAGGGCCTTAAATCATGTTTAGAGTAAAATATTTTGAGGCGGTCCGGACGGCAGCGGTTATTGTCATTGCGCTGATTATCGCATTCCTGATCATCTCGCTGGTCAGTGACCAGCCGCTCAAGACGATTGGCATTTTCCTGCTGGAGCCGTTCTCCACCAAGGGGCATATCGGCAATGTCATTGAGATGGCCATTCCGCTGATGTTCACCGGCCTTGCCGTCTCGCTGCTGTTCCGGGCCAATATGTTCAACCTGGGTGCGGAGGGGATCTTTTATTTCTCCGGTGTCGTGGCCTCTGTACTGGCGATTCATCTCAGCCTGAACAGCTGGCTGCATCCGCTGGTGGCGATATTGGCAGGCTCTCTCACAGGGGCGCTGCTGTCAGCCATTCCCGGAATTCTCAAAGCGAAGTGGAATGCCAATGAATTGGTAACTTCGCTGATGTTCAATAACATCCTGTTCGGGGTGGGGCTATACCTGCTGAACTATCATCTGCGGGATGCCAAGGCCTTCGCCAACGTTTCGTTTAAATTCGAGAAAACTGCGCAGCTGAGCAAGCTTTTTGCAGGCACACGGATTCATACCGGACTTATTATTGTATTGGTGCTGATCGTACTGGCCCATCTGTTCCTCTACCGGACCAAGTGGGGCTATGAGCTGCGGATGACAGGCGTCAACCGGGAATTTGCCCGTTACTCGGGCATGAAGACCGCCAAGGTTATCATTCTCGTGCATCTGATCGCCGGGTTTATTGCCGGGATGGGCGGCTCGGTGGAAGTGCTCGGGATGTACAGCCGCTTTCAGTGGACGTCTTTGCCGGGCTACGGCCTGGATGGTGCCCTGGTGGCGATGCTGGCCAAGAACAATCCGCTTTCTGTCATTGTCTCTGCGCTCTTCCTGGCCTATATCCGCATTGGAGCCGATCTGATGGCGCGGCTGTCCGACGTACCGTCCGAGATGATCTCGATCATTCAGGCTGTGATCATCCTGCTGATTTCGGCTGAGCAGTTCCTCAAGTTCTGGAAGAACCGCATGCTGCTGAAGGAGGCGAAGGAAGCATGAACAGTCTGCTGGATGT
The DNA here is from genome assembly GCF_000758665.1 of Paenibacillus borealis. Lineage (NCBI taxonomy): Bacteria > Bacillati > Bacillota > Bacilli > Caryophanales > Paenibacillaceae > Paenibacillus > Paenibacillus borealis. Next base: position 7,122,543 of record NZ_CP009285.1, on the reverse strand, counting down.
CATTCTGACGACGGATTTTGCCTTCTCTGTACTGCGTGTGACAACGCCTATCCTGTTCGCTGCACTGGGAGCGCTCATCTCGAACCGTGCCGGAATCATCAACATCGGGATGGAAGGGATTATGCTGGTCTCGGCTCTGGCCGGTGTTATTGTCAGCGCCTATACGCATAGCGCCTGGGTCGGGCTGCTGGGTGCGGTATTGTCGGGAACGCTGATTGCCGGGATTTTGGCTTTTTTCACCTTGAAATTCAAGACGCATATCATTCTCGGCGGTGTGGCGATTAATATGTTCGCTTCAGGCGGAACGGTGTTTATTCTGTATCTGCTCAGCGGGGACAAGGGTTCATCGACCTCCCTGGCGAGCAAAGTACTGCCGAGTGTGCAGATTCCGCTGCTGAAGGATATTCCGGTGCTGGGTCCGATTCTGTCGGGGCATCACATTCTGACTTATTTCTCGATTCTGTCTGTGCTTGTGGTCTATTATCTGCTGAACCGCACCCCGCTGGGGCTACGTATCCGCTCGGTAGGCGAGAATCCGCATGCTGCCCAATCGGTTGGAGTCAGCGTGGTCCGGATCCAGTACACGGCGCTGCTGCTCAGCGGCTTCTTTGCCAGTCTGGGCGGAGCGTATATGTCGATGGGCTATTTGTCGCTGTTCACCCGGGATATGGTGGCCGGCCGGGGCTGGATTGCGATTGCTGCAGAATCGATGGGGCGGAGCACAACCGTAGGAACAGCGCTGACTTCCCTGTTGTTCGGCGCGGCCGATGCGCTCTCCAATGCCCTGCAGGTGCTGAAGATTCCGGCGGAGCTGATCGCTACGCTTCCTTACGTGGCGACGGTAGTGGGGCTGATTATATACGCGGTCTCGGAGACAAGGAAGAAGAACAAGAAGCTTAAGACGACTGTCAAATAGATAGCTCTATAAGAAGCACTAAAGAAATTAGCGAAAAGCAAAAAGAAGCGTAAGGCTACCTTCGGCTTTTCAATATTAAACATACAAGGGAGCGACAACGATGCCAACACCTATCATAATCGACTGCGATCCGGGGCATGATGACGCGATTGCCATTCTGCTTGCACTGGCTCATCCGGAGCAATTAGAAATCCGGGGCATTACTACGGTTGGCGGCAACCAGGTTCTTGATAAAATCACCGATAATGCACTCAAGGTGCTTAGCTTTGTAAATGCCGATATTCCCGTAGCCAAGGGAGCGGCGGCTCCGCTGCTTGGCAAGCTGGTAACCGGAGAAGCAGCACATGGGGAGTCCGGCATGGACGGCCCCGCGCTTCCGGCCAGCCGCTTCAAGCCGGTGGAGCAGGGGGCAGTAGAATTCATGCTGGAGATTATCCGCGCATCCAAAGAGAAGATTACCCTGGTGCCTACAGCTCCGCTAACGAATATCGCCTTGCTGATTACCGCTTATCCGGAAGTGAAGGACAGGATCGAGAAGATCTCCCTGATGGGCGGCGGGCTCGCCTATGGAAATGTGACCCGGACGGCGGAGTTTAATATATATGTCGACCCGGAGGCAGCGCGGATTGTCTTTGAATCCGGGATTCCCATTGTAATGAGCGGACTGGATGTAACGGATAAGGCGGCGATTTTTGAAGAGGAGATTCAGGAACTGAAAACACGGGGACCCGTATCCGTAATGGTCGGAGAGCTGCTGGATTTCTATTCGATCTACGGCAAAAAGATGGGTTATATCGGCAATGCGCTGCATGACCCGTGCGCGATTGCCTGGCTGCTGCATCCGGAGCTCTTCGAATCGGAGCATCTGCATGTAACAGTGGAAACCGAAGGCAAGCTAACCCGGGGCATGACTGTTGCCGACCGGCGCAAGAAGCCGGAGAAGCCTGCCAATACGGAAGTTCTGCTTGGCGTAGACCGTGAAGCCTTTATTAAGCTGCTGTTTGATTCACTGGAGCGGTTAGACCGCAGGCCTCAGCCTGCGGCGGGAGAATTGTAGCGGATGGCAGGCTGGGAACGTCTGCAGGAGACGGTGCGGCTGGAGCTGCAGCAGCGGATAGAGGAAGGCTGCCAGCCTGGCCGTCTGGCAGAGAAGCTGGCTGCTGCCGGCAGTGATGAGGGCAAGCTCATGGAGGTGTACCGGGAGCTGATGGAGCTTCCCGTGGCCGCTGACTTTCCTTACGAGGAGCCCTCGGATCTGGCGTCGATCAGACGGCTGCGCCCCGGAGGTCCGCGTAAGCTTGTGGTGAATTGGACGCCGGAAGAGTGGAGGGACAGGTTCTATGGAGCGTGGCTTGGCCGGAGTGTAGGCTGTGCGCTGGGCAAGCCGCTGGAATACTGGGATTATCTGTACGGGAAGGACGGCCGTACCGGCTGGGAGAACATTGAATTGTGGTTCCGCGGCGCGGATGCCTGGCCGATTACAGGGTATACACCTGAGTATTCTACGGCCCGGGCGGAATACGGTCTGGGATTAAGCGACTGGTCATTCACCAGTACCCGGGAGAAGATCAGCTACATGGAGAGTGACGACGATATCCGTTATACGGTCCTCGGTCTGATGCTGCTGGAGCAGAAAGGGCTGGACTGGGATTCCTGGGATATCGGCAAGCTGTGGCACGGGCATCTGACCTACAGCCAGGTATGTACAGCAGAAACACAGGCCTATATGAACTTTGCCGGCGAAACCTCCCATCTGCACGGTGAGAAGCCGGAGGATTGGCTGCTGCGGCAGGAGCGGGTGCGCATGCATCTGAATCCGTACCGGGAATGGATTGGGGCGGCCATCCGTGCGGACGCCTTGGCCTATGGAGCGGCCGGGAACCCCGAGCTTGCGGCAGAGCTGGGCTGGCGGGATGCCTCCTTCTCCCATGTGAAGAACGGGATCTACGGCGAAATGTTCAATGCTGCGATGATCTCTGCTGCGTTCGCGGGCCTTGATAACGAGCGGATTGTGGAGATTGGGCTCAGCGAAATTCCGCAGACGAGCAGACTGGCCGGGGATGTGCGGACCGGAATAGCTATTGCACAGGAAGCGGGCAGCGAGCGGGAGCTTGTCAGCAGGCTATGGGACCGGTTCAGCCATTATGACCCGGTGCATACCAATAACAACGCCGCTATCGTCGCAGCTTCGCTTATATACGGCGGCAATGACTTTGAGAAAGCCGTGGTTACCTCTGTCTCTGCCGGGATGGATACAGACTGCAACGGTGCCACAGTCGGCTCCATTATGGGAGCGAAGCTGGGCGCAGCCCGGCTTCCCGCCAGCTGGACCGCACCGCTGAATGATCTGCTGTACGCGGATCTGCCAGGTTTCCACCCGATTGCGATTTCGGACGTTGCCGAACGGAGCTATCAGGTGTTCCTGAAGATCCGTGCGGAGCTGGGGGAGCAGGATTAGCCTGGCTTTCATACATTATTTATCTTAAAAGAACAGGGAAGCCCGCAGCCATGCCACACAGGCTGCGGGCTTCCCTGTTTCGGTAGAAGGCCGGCACAGCCCTCCTAAGCTTCCCCCCAGCGCTTCATCAGCTGATGGTCAATCCCCAGCGCGTCAAGGACGCGGGCATTCATGAAGTTCACCAGCTCCCAGATCTCGGTCGGATGGTTGTAAAAGCCCGGCGAAGCGGGCATGATATCCGCCCCCGCACGGGCAATCCGCAGCATATTCTCCAGATGGATCAGATGGAGCGGGGTTTCGCGCGGAACGATAATCAGCCGCCGCTTCTCCTTGAGCACCACGCTGGCTGCCCGGCTAAGCAGGGTGTCCCCCATGCCGTTAGCGATAGCTCCCAGCGTATTCATTGAACAGGGGATAATGACCATCCCGTCTGTCTTGAAGGATCCGCTGGCCACGGGTGCGAACAGATCCGTATTGGACAGCACGGTGGCGTATCCGGCCAGCTCCTGCATATCAGCACCGCACTCGTATTTCATCACATTCTCTCCGGCGCCGGTGGCAATTACATAAGTTTCGATTCCAAGCTGATGCAGGCTGCGGATCAGGGAATAGGCGTAAATAGAGCCGCTTGCTCCGGTAATGCCGACGATAATTTTCATGGCGGAAGCTCCTTTGAAATGCAGTATTTGTCTGACAATTTAAGTCCCGCCTGCAACAAAAAAAAGCCGCTGAACTAGAGAGACTCCCCCTCTAATCAACGGCTTCCTTCAGTCTGTAAACAGAAATCGGGCGAGCCATAGGCATATTCAGCGCACCCAGAATACAATCCGGATGCCGCCGTGTTCTACTTGTTATTCACTGATTATAATCGTGCTGGCCCAGCCTGTGCCCGGGTCATAGTCACGGAGTACACCGGTCACGGGCAAATTCAATTCATCGGTCAGCTTCTTCCGGAAGATCCGCTTGAACTCCTGATGGAGCGCAGCATCAACGGACTGCTTCAGCTCGGGATAGTTCTCTTCCAGCGCCCGCAGGGCAGTTACACGCTGATGCTTCACGAGGAAGAGGATCATTGATTCGCCGGCGGCGTCAATTCTCAGCTGCGTAACCCCGACCCCATACAGTTCCCTGTGCACTTCATTGTAGCAGCGGGAGAGGCGCTTCTTGAATTCATTAGAGGATAAAAGATGGTTGACCGTCAAGAATATCACTTCCCTGTGTTAGATAATGCCGGGTAATCATAAAATTAACCCTAATTATAGAGAAAATACGCAAAAAGTAAATGATCAATGTTACTTTATATGACTTCAATATTGGATCAAGTTGTAATTCACATCATTGAACTTGTATGTTAGCATTGTTTGTAATTAATCAGCTGACAAAATTTAGATTGGAAGATTGGAGCGGGGTTCATGCTGAAGGTCATGATTGTTGACGATGAACCGTGGGTTCTGGAAGGGCTTAGGACGATGGTTGACTGGGAGAAATCCGGTTACGAGGTCTGCGCCGAAGCGCTCAGCGCTGTGGAGGCACTCCGGATCATTCAGGAGCATAAGCCGGACTTGCTGCTTACGGATATTAACCTTCCCGTAATGAGCGGACTCGAGCTGATCGCTGCCGTGAAGGAAGTGATGGACCCGCCGCCCAGATTCGTTATTCTGAGCGGATATGACGATTTCAACTATGCCCGGACTGCGCTGCGCCAGAAGGTGGACGGCTATCTGCTGAAGCCGGTTGATGATGAGGAGATCGAGGCGCTGCTGTTAAAGGTCAAAGCGATCATTCAAAATGAAATCGCTTCCAGGGATGAGGGCCGTAAGAAGCACAACCTACTGGTGAATAATCTGATCAACCGGTTCATTCAGGGGGAATGGAGCGAAGAGCTGGAGCGTGCAGCGGATAAGCTGATGGAGCTTCAGCCGGGCACGGAGCTGCAATGCATTCTTGCCGCAGCAGTGTCAAGCACAATGGGTCAGAATGAAGGGGATGGGGAAGGGTTCCCCGGTGAGCTTGGTTATGTCTTTCAGGACCCAACGGGCAGACCGGGGCTTATTGTGCGGTGTGCAGGGATGTCCTCCGAAGCGATTGAGGCAGCGGCGGTTCAGGTGCAGAAGACACAGTCGGAGAAGCTTGGAGTTCCAGTGGCTGTAATGATCAGCGGAAGGAGGACAGGGGCGCGTTCCATCCGGGAATTGTACACACAGACTCTTGAGGTCTGGGGGGTGAAATACCGCAGGGAGAAGGGCGGGATTTTCTACTACAATGACCTGAGAAACATGGGCCAAGCTCTGGAATTCGCCGAAGGGCACTTCACGCGTGTATTGGAGAAGGTTAAGGCAGGTGAGTCTGAACAGATTCAGAACTGTGTCAGGGAAGCCTTCGCTGCCATTACGGCCATGCCGCTGAAGATCGATGCCGCCCGGGCTGAGGTAGCCCATCTGGAGATGACCTTATGCCGGAGCATAGCGGAAATGCAGGGAGATCCCGACCGGATCATGAATGCGATGCGGATGGAGTATGGCCCTCTGGGCGGAATGGAGGATTATTACAGGCTGAGCCTGTATGTGGATAGGCTCTGCCTCCAGGCAGCGGCTTATCTGGCTGAACTGCGGGCGGGCAACGAGGGGAATACGATCTATAATGTCATCCAATACGTGGATCTTGAATTCCGTAACAAGCTGCAGCTTCAGGATATCGCCAGGCAGTTTCATATGAACTCGGCCTATTTGGGCCAGCTGTTCCGTAAGGAGACGGGGCGCAGCTTCAGCGATTATCTGAATGAGAAACGGATTGAAGCGGCCAAGGGCCTGCTTAAGCGCACCCAGCTCAAGATATCGGATATCGCGCTGCAGGTGGGCTTTTCGAATACGGATTATTTTATCGACAAGTTCAAAGCGAGGGTGGGTTCTTCACCTTCAGTCTACAAGAATGCCAATAAGAACAAGCAGCTATGAGATAACCCCACAAAGTGGGGCTTTGGCTTCGAAGGTTACTCAGGTACTTTGCGGGGACCCCGAAATCTTATAAATTTTATAATGATAAGAAAGCCGGGTGCATAAGGCATGTGGAGAAAAAGATTTAAATTCACGACAATTGTTAACGATATCCCGCTTAATTATAAGTTCTACCTTATCTACATTGTAGGTGTGCTGCTGCCAATAATGGTGCTCAATTTAGTATTTCTGGACCGGATTACGGATCTCATTAAATCCAGAGAACAGCAGAACCTGGAGATTTCCCTGGAGCGGGCGCGCAAGGATATTCATGATTTCATCGAAGGGGGGGTCTCCGTCGGCTACGCCCTGTCTACGGATAAGAACCTGTATGAATTGCTGGACCGCACCTACACGGACTCCATAGAATTCTATAGCATGTTCGACGAACAGCTGCGGGACCGGATGAACAGCTACATGCCTGTCAACAACCAGCTGGAACGGATCAGCATTTACACAGATAACCGCACCATTGTGTCCGGCGGGAACTATCAGGTCATGAACGATAAGGTATGGGCAAGCGACTGGTACAGGCAGGCCAAGAAAGCAGAAACCCAGGTGTTTGTTACCGCTTACCGGACGAGTGAGAATAAGAACCTGGCGTCATCGATCCCTACGCTAAGCGTTGTTGAAACGATGGATAATTACAGCAGTTTGAATAAGTATGAGAAGGTGCTGCGGATTGATCTGGACCTGAACGAAATCTATGACATTATTGTGCGCGAAAAAGATTACTTAAGCCTCTACCTCATCAATGAGCAGAACAAGATTGTCATGGCAGCAGACAGCGGCTATCAGCGGCTCACCGAGGAGCCTTATCCCGTATTCGATCAGCTGGGCGACGGTCAGAGGGAGGATGTGCAGGTAGTGCCTGTGGGCACGGCCAACTATCTCAAGGGCTGGAGAATTGTCGGAATCACCCAGGGGGAACGGATCACGCAGGCCATTCTGGATATACGCCTGTACGCGGCTGCGCTGGCAACAACGATTACGCTGCTGACCAGCGGGTTCATCTACATTATGCTGCGCTCCTATAATTACCGGGTGAAACGTCTGTCGCGGCATATGCAGAAGGTGTCTAACGAGAAGTTTGAGCTGATCGCCATCGATGAGGGGCGGGATGAAATCGGCGGACTGATCCGTAATTTCAACGGGATGACCTCCACAATCCACTCGCTGATCAACGATGTGTACAAGCTGGAGATCCAGAGCAAGAACCTGGAGATGGAGCGCGTCAGGGCGGAGCTGAACTTCCTGCAGAGCCAGATGAACCCCCATTTCCTGTTCAACACGCTGAATGCGATTCTGGTGGTCTGCACCAAGAACAAATATACCGATGTTACGGATATTGTGAAAAGCCTGTCGAAGCTGCTGCGCAGGCTGCTCAGCTGGAAGGAGGATCTGGTGTCGGTGCAGGAGGAGATCACCTTCATCGAGATGTATCTCAAAATTGAGAAATTCAGGTTCAGGGATAAATTCGACTACGTATTTGAGATTGATGAGCAGTCCCTGAAATATAAAATCCCGAAGCTGAGCATGCAGCCGCTGGTTGAGAACTCCTGCAAGCATGGCCTGCAGACGGTCGAAGGGCTGGGCATCATCCGGGTGACAACGGCAGTGCTGGACAACCGGCTGCAGATCACTGTATCGGATAACGGCAAAGGCATCGAACCGGATAAGCTTAAGGAGCTGCTGTTTGCCATCCGCAATGAGAATTCCTCAGGGGCCAATATCGGGATCCGTAACGTATACCGCAGGCTGGAGCTGTATTATGCGGATCAGGTGCGCTTCGAGATATCCAGCACACCGGGGCTGGGGACCGTGGTCACCTTTGGCATTCCCCTCAGGCTGCTTGAGCTGAATCATCCCTTGGAAGGCGAGGTGTAACCCGTGAAATACAAAGTATTATTGATTGATGATGAGCCGAGTGCCCTTGAAGGCATGCAGCTGTGGATTGATTGGGAGGAACTCGGCTTCGAATTGTGCGGAACCTGCGGCAACGGCCGGGAGGGGCTGCGGCTGATGAAGCAGCTGCAGCCGGATCTGGTAATTACAGATGTGAATATGCCGCTTATGAATGGTCTGGAGATGATAGAGGCCTGGCAGCAGCAGGATGCAGTCAGACCCAAGTTCGTGATTCTGAGCGGCTACAGTGAATTTGAATATGCCCGCACAGCCATCAGCTACGGAATCAGCCACTATCTGCTAAAGCCGGTCTTTCCGGAGGAGGCGGCCGAGGAGTTGCGGGAAATTCATCAGGAGCTGGAACAGGAGGAGAGCCGCAGAACGATTCATGAGATTGCCTCTGAAGAGGAGGTGGCGGTCTTGATTAGAGCACTGCTGTACGGCAAAAAAGCCGAACCGGTGCTTCAGGAGCTGCTGGATGGCCTGCCTGGCTTTCAGGGAATCGGCGCCTGGAACCTTTGTCTGATTCAGACTGCCCCGGAGCTGTATGCAGAGCTGCGGGGCAGGGCGGCTGCGCTGCTGACTGCGTATCTGGCCATGGTGATGATGGATCTGGAAGCGGGCATGCTCGGGATTGTATATGGTATACCGGCAGACAGCCGTGATGGCAGTGCAATAGAAGGGGGGCTGAAAAGCCTCCGGCAGGAGTATAGCAGTGGACAGATCTATATGGCAATTGGAGCACCGGAGACCTCCTTGCCGGATATCGCGGAGAGTTACCGCAGTGCCAAAGAGGCTTTACTGCATTTCTTTTATCATCCTGAGCATGCCGGGGTTATGGTTTACCGGGAGATAGAGGGCAATCCCTTCAGCTATCATTATGACCACATCCGTCTGATGGATGCCCTGCTGGATTCTGTTAATCTGCTGGATGCGGACAGTTACCGTAAGGCGCTGGAGGAAGCGGAGCACAGCTTCCGTGCACAGCATGTGGCGCCGGAGGTGGTGAAGAAATTTGTGATTCATCTCATGTACCGGATCTCCGAACTCGCGGCCGGGGCGGAAGATAGTGGTGTAGAGCAGGGGGCTGCAGTCTTTGGAATTCCGGAGATCCAGCAGGCGATGCTTCCGCTGAATGCTTTGCTCAGCCACTTATTATCCTGTGGCGAAATGGCAATAGACCTCCTGATACGTGAGCAGAATCAAAAATCGCATGGCATTGTGCAGGAGATTAACGAGTATATCGGTGCGCATTTTCAGGAGAGTCTGAGCATTCAGAAGCTTGCAGAGGTCTTCTTCCTGCATCCCGTCTATCTGGGGCAATTACTGATTAAGAAGAACGGCATGACTTTCAATGAGCAGCTGCATCATCTGCGGATTCAGGAGGCGGCGGTTCTGCTGCGCGGCAGCAAGCTGAAGCTCTCGGAGATAGCTGAACGTGTAGGCTATGTCAATTACGGCCAGTTTTTGAAACGGTTTGAAAAGGAGATGCACATGGGCCCGAACGAGTACCGCCATGCAAAGTTCTAAACTTTTATGGGGGTATACCTTTAATTCGGTCGTATTTTAGCAGGGTGATCACCTCTATAATTCATATATGTAAGTGCTTACAAATTAAAGACCAACACATTATGGAGGTGCTTTATGGGGGGCAAGTCGAAAGCGATGTACAAGGTTTCCCTGATTGTTCTGTTATCCCTAAGCTTCGCGCTATCCGGCTGCGGGGGCAACAACAACAATACCGCAGGCAAAGCTGAAGAGACAGCTGCGGCAGGAACCGCTTCAGCTAACACGGAAGGCAAGATAGAACCGTTCAACGTAAGCGTATTTATCGGCGCGGCCGGACAACAGCCGACACCGGACAACAAGATCTACAAGAAGATCAAGGAAGAAACAGGAGCCACCTTCGATATGGAATTCCTGGCAGGCGACATTAACCAGAAGCTGGGCGTTATGATTGCCGGCCAGGATTACCCGGACCTCATGACCGGGAATACCAAGCTTACAGCAGCAGGGGCTTATATTCCGCTGGAAGACCTGATTGAAGAGTACGCGCCAAATTTGAAAGCGCATTATGCGGATTACTGGAACATGATGAAGGACCCGAATGACGGTCATATTTATATCCTGCCTAACTACGGTGTATACAATGGTAAGGTCAACAGCTCATGGTATTCGGGACCTGCCTTCTGGATTCAAAAAGCAGTCCTCAAGGAATTCAATTATCCGCAGGTGAAGACACTGGATCAATACTTTGACCTGATTGAGCAGTATAAGGCGAAATATCCGAAGATCGACGGAAGCCCGACGATAGGATTCGAAATTCTGAACTATGACTGGAAAAACTGGGGTCTGTTCAATGCGCCGCAGCATCTGATCGGCCATCCCAATGATGGCGGAGTGGTTGTAAATGACGGCGTAGCTGAGATTTTTGCAGACAAAGATTATGCGAAGCAATACTACCAGAAGCTGAATGAAATCAACCAGAAGGGTCTGATCGATAAAGAGACCTTTGTACAGAACTATGACCAGTATATGGCGAAGCTGTCCAGCGGTACCGTTCTGGGGATGTTCGACCAGCACTGGAACTTCAACGCTGCTGAGGATTCACTGACTACCCAAGGTAAAATTGAACGTACCTATGTAGGCCTTCCGCTCGTATATGACGAGTCGACCAAAGACTACTACCGCGATCTTGCGGTTCTGAACCTTAACAATGGCTTCGGCATCAGTATCAATGCCAAAAACGCCGTGCAGATTATCAAGCTGCTCGACACCCTGATCCAGGAAGACTGGCAGAAAACCTTCTCCTGGGGTGTTGAAGGCGAAGATTATATCGTGGAGAACGGCAGATTTATGAGAACCCAGGAACAGCGTGACAATGCAGCGGATGCCACCTGGCAGCTGGCCAACAAAGCCAAAGCGATGTTTGACTACCTGCCAAAAACAGAGGGAAGCTTCAGTGACGGCAACTCAACCGATGCCGCTGCACAGCCTGAAGAATACAAAGCGGGCCTGAAGCCTTTCGATAAGGAAGTGCTTGATGCGTATGGATATGACTCTTACGTGGACTTCTTCAGCGAACCGCCGGCCAACCCTGTCTATTATCCTGCCTGGTCCATCGACCTGATTGAAGGCTCGGATGCCAAAATAGCCAGTACTAAACTAAATGAGCTGCAGACCAAGTTCCTGCCTAAAGCCATTCTTGCCGACCCGGCTGACTTCGATTCCGTATGGACCGACTATACCGGACAGATCCAAAAGGCTAATGTGAAGGCTTATGAAGACAAGATCAATGAGCAGATTAAGTGGAGAATTGAGAACTGGAGTAAATAACGGAGCGTCTGTTTCCGGGATCAGGAGGTGGAGGGCCGGGTACCGGCCTTCCACCTGCTAAATTAATTTGATGGAGTAGGAGACAACGAATATGGATGAGACCCTAGAAATAGATACTGTCGTCCGGCATCCGAAGAAGAACCGAAAAAAGAAAAAGCAGCCGGTTACCTGGCGTTTGATTAAAAACCAGAATCAGCTTATTTGGATGTCAGTGCCCCTGATGCTCTATATTATCCTCTTTGCCTATGTTCCCGTTTGGGGCTGGACCATGGCTTTTCAGAACTACAAGCCGGCTAAGTCCTTCGGGGAGCAGGAATGGGTAGGACTTAAGCAATTCAAGTTTCTGTTTACCGATGATAACTTCATTCGTGTCCTGCGCAATACGCTGGCGATGGGGCTCATCAATCTGATTCTCGGTTTTGTTACGGCCATCGTGCTTGCGCTGCTGCTGAATGAAATCAAGAAAGTATTCTGGAAAAGAACCGTGCAGACGATCTCTTATCTGCCCCACTTCTTGTCCTGGATTATCGTTACCGGCATTGTGGCCACCTCGCTGTCCATCAATGACGGGATTGTGAATATCGTTCTGATGAAGCTGCATCTGATTAAAGAGCCGATCCTATGGCTCAGTGAAGGAAAGTATTTCTGGGGAATTGTAGGGGCATCGCATGTGTGGAAGGAAGTGGGCTGGAACACCATTATTTATCTGGCGGCCATTGCCTCCATTGATCCTGCACTTTATGAAGCTGCCGAAATTGACGGCGCTAACCGCTACAAGAAGATGATGTTTGTAACCTTGCCTGGCATTAAAGCAACGATTGTAATTCTGATGATTATGTCCATAGGACATGTCCTGGAAGCGGGCTTTGAAGTGCAGTACCTGCTCGGCAACGGGCTTGTTGTAGACTGGGCGGAAACGATAGATATCTTCGTGCTTAAATACGGGCTTGCCCAAGGGAATTATTCACTCGCGACTGCTGGCGGGATTTTCAAAACGGTCGTCAGCGTAACATTGCTGCTTATGGCTAATGGAATTTCTAAGCGGCTTGGGGAAGAGAGGCTGTTATAGTTATGGATAACCGACAAATTAGCCCTGGGCAACAAGCAGGCTTTACGATGAAAAAGAGCTTAGGCACCGGAAGGCTTGAACCGATTCTGTTTACCTCCTTCAATACGGTCTTTATGATCTGTCTGGTGCTTGTGACATTATATCCATTCATCAATACGATTGCTGTTTCATTTAACGAAGGGAATGATACGATCCGCGGCGGCATTTACTTATGGCCGAGAGAATGGACCTTTCAGAACTACAAGGCAATCTTTGCCACCGGAACTATTTTCGATGCTTTCCTGGTTTCAGTAGCCCGTACAGTGATTTCTACGATTCTTAACATTTTTCTGACCACCATGCTCGCTTACACCTTAAGCCGGAGGGAATATGTATTCCGCCAGCCGATTACGGTTATCTTTGTGCTAACGATGTATTTCAGCGCCGGTCTGATCCCGAACTATTTCCTGATCAAGGATCTGCACCTGTTGAACAGCTTTTGGGTGTATATTTTCCCGTCGATGATCAGCGCATTCAATATGATCGTCATCCGTACCTATATCGGAACCATCCCGGAGAGCCTGCTGGAATCGGCCAAAATTGACGGCGCCGGGGATTTCAAAATATTCATGCGGGTGGTGTTTCCGCTCTGCAAGCCGGTGCTGGCTACCATCGCACTGTTTGTGGCTGTCGGCGCGTGGAACTCCTGGTTTGATGCCTTTATCTATACCTCATCCAGACAGAACCTCAGTACGCTGCAATATGAGCTGATGAAGCTGCTGTCCTCAACGATGAATTCCAACAGCAACCCTACTGTACAAAACGGGGTGGGGATGGATCAGAATTCAGCAAGAGCAATGGTGACGCCGCTCTCCATACGGGCAGCCATCACAGTCGTGGCCTCTGTGCCAATCCTTATGGTGTACCCGTTTATGCAGAAGTATTTTGTCGTTGGCCTCAATGTCGGCAGTGTGAAAGAATAGGCGGCCGGACTGGCGCCTGCTCTGCCTGATCCGGGCTAATGTGAATAAGGAGTGTTGTTAGCTGTGAGAGAAAGACCGGACTTCAAGGAGCCTGCACTGAAAGCGGTGTTCGCAGATGATTTCAAGATCGGCGCAGCGGTCAATCCGCGGATGATTGCTTCTCAGGAAACGCTGCTGGCCTATCATTTCAACAGCATTACTGCCGAGAATGAGATGAAATTCGAGAGTCTGCATCCGGCAGAAGAAATCTATCGTTTCGGGGCGGCGGATCAGCTGGCAGCCTTTGCCCGGAAGCATGGCATGGCGATGCGCGGGCACACCCTCGTATGGCATAATCAGACAACCGATTGGCTGTTTGAGGACAAAACGCACGGCGCAGTAGACAAGAATACGCTGCTGGCCCGGCTCAAGGGTCATATTGAGACCGTGGTCGGGCGATACCGGGGAGATATTTATGCCTGGGATGTGGTCAATGAAGCTATTGCCGATGAAGGCGGGGAGCTGCTGCGCCCATCCAAATGGCTGGAGATTGCCGGACCTGACTTCATTGCCGAAGCGTTTCGGTACGCGCATGAAGCGGACCCGCAGGCGCTGCTCTTCTACAATGACTATAATGAATCCGACCCGCAGAAGCGGGACAAAATTTACACGCTCATGAAGTCCCTGATTGAGAAGGAGGTACCGGTGCACGGTGTCGGCTTGCAGGCTCACTGGAATCTGTATGATCCGGGCCTGGATGAGATCCGCACCGCGATTGAGAAATATGCTTCGCTCGGTCTTCAGCTGCAGCTTACGGAGCTGGATATGTCGCTGTTCCGTTTCGAGGACAGACGCATGGATCTTAAGGCTCCCCCTGAGGAGCTGCTTGAGCTGCAGGCGGAGCGGTACGAAGCCGTGTTCCGGCTGCTGAAGGAATATCGCGGGGTCATCTCCTCTGTCACCTTCTGGGGTGCAGCCGATGATTACACCTGGCTGGATGATTTCCCGGTCCGGGGACGGAAGAACTGGCCGTTTCTGTTCGATGAGAAGCATCAGCCGAAGCCTGCGTATCACCGGATTGTGCCGGGGAACCTGCGCTGAGCGGGGGAGATTTTTCTTGTAAAATAGCAAAAAAGGATGGGGTCCTATGAGGGCCGCATCCTTTTTTGCGTATATATAAGAATAATCCCAAACAGCCCAGGGGCATCCTTATAATGGGTATACCATCCGGAGCGCTTATAAATCATTTTGAGAAAAATGATGACACAGCGGAAGAAATGCCTTATTATTTAAAGAGATTTTTAATAAAACAGTTTTTAAATAATTATAGTACAATACAGCCGAAGGTGGAGAGCTTTAGTTCAGGCAGTCTATTGAGGAGGGCTTCATATTCTATCGCTGAGTCAGGTTAGCAAAAGCTTCGCTCTGAAGGAAGGCCCTTATACTGCTGTGGACGATGTATCGCTTGAAGTGAAGGCGGGTGCCATCCACGGTATTATCGGGGCAAGCGGTGCCGGCAAATCCACGCTACTGCGGCTGATCAATCTGCTGGAACGGCCCGATACGGGAACGGTGACTGTAGACGGCAAGCGGCTTACAGAGCTTCCGGACAAGGAGCTGCGGCAGCAGCGGCAAAGAATCGGCATGATCTTTCAGCAGTTCAATCTTGTCGGCAATGCCACTGTCAGCCGCAATGTGGCGATTCCGCTGGAGCTTGCCGGAGTGCCGCGTGCCACACGGATGAAGCGGGTGCTGGAATGTCTGCAATTTGTCGGGCTGGCGGACAAAGCGGACCAATACCCTGCACAGCTCAGCGGCGGGCAGCGCCAGCGGGTGGCCATTGCCCGGGCATTGGCGAACAATCCAAAGCTGCTGCTGTGCGACGAGCCGACCTCTGCGCTTGACCCGGGTACCACGGCGGATATCCTGGGTGTGCTCCGTCACATCAATGATTCACTCGGTGTTACCGTCGTTATAGTTACCCATGAGCTGGATGTCGTCCGGAGCATCTGCTCAGAGGTGTCTGTGATGGAAGACGGACGGATAGTGGATTCCTTTTCCCGGGATGAGGGCGGCTTTCTCCCGCCGGGGAGCCATTCAGGTTCCTACCGGGAGAGAATTACCGGAAGAACGGGGGAACCCTATGTTTGAGAGCATGCTGAAGTACCAGGATCAGATGTGGCAGTCGATCGGAGAGACCTTTGTGATGGTCGGAATCTCCGTAGGTGCTGCGCTGTTGCTGGGGCTTCCGCTGGGAACACTGCTGTATTTTTGCCGCAAAGGCCAGCTGTATGAGAACAGAAGCCTGTCGCTGGTGCTGAACAGCATCGTGAATGTGGTGCGTTCGTTTCCGTTCCTGCTGCTGGTGGTGGCTCTGATTCCATTCACCCGCCTGGTGGTGGGTACGGCAATTGGTACGATGGCGGCAACAGTGCCGTTATCTATCGTCGCTATTGCCTATTATTCACGGCTGGTGGAGCAGTCGCTGCTGGAGGTTCCGAGAGGAACGATTGAAGCTGCGCTATCCATGGGTGCATCCAGGCTGGGAGTCATCTTTAAGTTTCTGTATGTAGAGGCACGGTCCGGACTGGTGCTGGGACTGACTGCATCTACGATCAGCTTTATTTCTTTTTCAACAGTAATGGGTGTGGTCGGCGGCGGAGGGGTAGGCGATTTCGCTATCCGCTACGGATATCAGCGGTTCGAGACGGAAGTGATGATCTATGCCATTCTCGTCATGATTGTGCTGGTGCAATTGATTCAGTTCACAGGAAGTACGCTGGCAAGACTGCTGGATAAACGCTGAGAAACTATATAACAATGGGGGCTGGAGATAACAATGAAGAAGACGATGACTGCAGGAAACGGAACGGTCAAGAGAACCGGAACAAGAATGAAAGCTACCTTCGGATTAACACTGCTTGCATTAGCACTCGCGCTTGCGGGCTGCGGAAACAACAAGGAAGCGGAAGAGACACCGGCTGCCGCCAGCACTGAACCTGTGAAGATCAAAGTAGCCTCGCTGATTCCGCCGATGACGGATATCCTTGATATTGTGAAGCCAATTCTGAAAGAAGAAGGGGTGGACATGGAGGTTGTGGTGCTGTCCGATAATGTGCAGCCGAACGAAGCGCTGGCGAACAAAGAGGTGGACGCGAACTTCTTCCAGCATGTGCCTTACATGGAGCAGTTCAATGCCAGCAAAGATGCGAAGCTCGTTGCGGTTCAACCGGTGTATGATGCCATTTATGGCGGTTACTCCAAGCGCTACAAGAGCATTGATGAACTGCCTGAGGGCGCAACCCTGGTGATGGCGAACGATCCTTCCAATATCGGGCGCTCCCTGCAAATGTTCGCAGATGCCGGACTGATCACGCTGAAGGATGGGGTAGGGATTCAGGCGACCCAGGCTGACATTACCGCCAATACCAAGAACTTTAAGTTCGAAGAGGTAGATCTCTTGATGCTGGCCCGGATGCTGGATGATGCAGATCTGGTAGCGATGACGCCTGCTTATGCCAGCCCGCTCGGCCTGACCCCTAAGAAGGATGCGCTGATTACCGAAGGTGAGGATTCCGCATTCACCATCACGCTTGTTGCCCGTGAGGACAACAAGGATTCCGAGGCGATCCAGAAGCTGGCCAAAGCGATCAGCGGCCCGGAAGTGAAGAAGTTCCTTGAGGATAATTACGCGGATATCGCGCTGCCTGCTTTTTGAGTGAGCTTAGATTGCATCCGCAAACCGGATGTTAGTGCTATTCAGCCTGTACGCACAGCAGCCTTCTCCATATAGACGGAGAAGGCTGTTTTTATTGCAGCTATTATAATGAAGCTTGGTTATTTAATATGGACTTTTCAGAAGATTGCCCAGGTACACTAACGGTGTTAACAACCTCATATTGCGCTGCTTCGATCCAGCTTCCCGTGGTGAAATCACGTCCCCGGATAAGCACTTTGTCAGCGTAGACCTCCACATAGAAGCCCTGGCTGCCAGTCTTGTGCTCATCCGCATTCGTCCAGAGATAGGCCACAGAAGCGGCATTGAACATAGTAGCTGTCTCCCCGTTGCCGGGGTGCATCGTATTATCGACCTCAAGCTCCCAGTGGGTATGCCCGGTGAAGAGCAGAGTCTGCGGATACTTCGCCAGAATGGAGCGCAGCTCCTTATCCTGTGTGACGCCATACCATTCCTGAGACTCCAATGAGCCGGCTACCGTATCCTTCAGCGGCTGATGCAGGAAGAGGAAGATAGGCCGTTCTGTAAGTGCTGCTGCGCCAGATTCCAGCTCCAGCTCCAGCTGCCCGTCAAGCTCATGAGCAACCGGAGGCTGCATGTAAATCTCCAGGTCATCCACCACCCGCGTTCCGGGGAACGGTCCGACAGCTGCTTTTTCCCCAAGCTTCCGGTCCAGCCACTTAAGCTGTTCGTCCGACAGATTGCAGAACGTGGGCAGACCCTCCTCAGTTCCAAGGAAGATGAAATGATAGCCGCCGATCCAATGGTCATGATAGGGACCAGGCATACCCATACGGGAGGTGTACATCGCAAGGCGTGATTCCCAGTGGCCGAGGCCCACATCATGGTTGCCCAGGGTGTAGAGGATCTCCGGCAGCGATGCCTGATGCAGCTGAAGAATACGGTGAACCTCCGCATATTCCTCCGCGAAGCCATGATCCGTGATATCCCCGATATGCATAATTCCGCTGCTGCCCTGCGCATGGACGGCCAAATCCTGCAGTGCCCGTCCGAAATTCAGATTGTATTCATGTGCCGGATCGGCCGTGACATGGGTGTCGGTAATAATCTGGAAGGTTAACAGCGGCGGTTGTCCGCCATGTCCGCTTGTGTTCATTCGCTGGGAGAGCCTCCTTTGATGATGTATGAATAATCTTCCTAATGTCCCTTGGCGCTAATGTTTAGGCCCACAATGCCGGCTACGATTACGGTCACCCACAAGAGTGAGGAGAAGGTCAACCGTTCTTCAAAGAACATAGCCCCCACAATCGAGATCAGGATGATGCCTGCCCCCGACCATACCGCATAAGCAACTCCAACTCTGATGGAGGTAAGGGCAACATTGAGCGAGGTGAAGCTGATCCCGTAGAACAGGAACATCAGCACGGAGGGCCAGGGCCGGGTGAAGCCGTGGGAGATTTTCATCGAAATGGTGCCGGAGAGCTCGAACACAATCGCCAGCGTGAGAAACACCCAAGCCAGCGCCCCTTCGGCCTTCATCGTACCATCCTTCCTATACCAAGCTCCGCATAAGACTGCACCAAACAATCCGCATCCGGCAAAAGACTGCGTACAGTCCGTGTAGCTGCCGTCCGGCTGCTTCCGGCAGCGGTGTCTGCGTGTGCGTTAGCCGCATTCACGTCTGTTGCGCTGCTGGCGGCAGCTGCAACTGCTCTAGTCGCCGCCGCAGCTGCCGGTCCGGCTGCCGCAGTGCCGGTAATCCCGATGGCCACAGCCGTCCCGGCGGCCTTGGCCATCCGCATATCGCCGTTCGTGTCGCCGATCACGGCAGCTTTGGCTGGCTGCACCCCCAGCCGCTCACAGGCCAGCAGCGCCATGTCGGGGAAGGGCTTGCCGCGCTCCACCTGATCCGTGCCGATCACGGCGTTGAAATATCCGCGGATGCCGATCCAGCGGAGGTGATTCTCCGCCGCTGCGGTTTCATCAGCAGTGACTACGGCCAGCGGAATTCCTTCGGCTGCGCACTCGTCGAGGAAATTCAGCAGGCCGGGGAGCGGGAGCACTGGCTTGCTCTGTTCCATTAACGCATCTGCTTCTTGCCGGCAGAGGTCGACCAGTTCCATCGATTCGGCCCAGGATAAGCCAAGTAGATAGCCCTGCCAGGACAGTATGGCATAGAGATCATTCATGGTGCCCATGGCCAGGGGGCCGTTGCGGTCATAATCAACAATTCTGCCGCTTGCATCGTGAACGGTACCGAGCAGCGAGGCCAGGTGTTGCACCGGAAATTCAAGGCCGTGCTGCTGGAGCTGCCGGGTGAACTGTGCGAGGAAACACTCGCCCCAGCTGCCCCAGAGTGAGACGAACTCCAGGAGGGTGCCATCCTTGTCGAACAGGATGGCGGATATGGAATGCTCCCCGTGCGGGGTAATGAGCGTAGGCATGCAGCTGTCCTCCTGTGTCTAATCGTTCATTTCATGAAATATTTAGATCATTAATTGCCGGTTATTTCAGTTTATCCAGCGCCGCCTGGGCGGTTTGCTGCGCTTCCTTAAGGGCTTCGGCTGCCGGAATATTCTCAATCTGCACCTTGTCCGCAGCGATTGTCAGGGCATCGTTGATTTTACCGCCGGTAGGGTCCTGGAAGGGAGCGGAGGCATGGGAGGCCTGCTGTAACGGGATTTTGATCTGCGGATTAGTCTCACTGAATGTGACGAATGCCGGATCTTCGAGTGCAGACTGGCGTACGGAAATATATCCGGTGTTAATGGACCAGAAGGCGGTATTCTCGGAGTTCGTGAAGTAGGTCAGCCATTTCATAGCGGCCTGCTGCTCAGCATCTCCGGCCTTGGCAGGAATACCGGCCATAATCGCCTGGGCTACAGGCTTGCCTTCGCCGACTCCGGCCCAGCCCGGCTGCTCCATCGCAGAGACGATGCTGAAGTCGAGATCGCCCTGGTCGCCGCTGGAGCCGGTGTATCCGGCCGCCTGGCCTTTCATTACATCGTCAATCGTCTTGTACCAGTACTCCCAGCCTTGTCCGCCGGAGTGAATGCGCATGGTCTTCTCTTCATGAATCGCCTGGCGGAAGAAGTCCCAGGTCTCGATCCATTCAGGGGAGTCGATCGTAACTGTCTTGCCATCCTCACTTAGAATGTTGCCGCCCTTACTGAGTACAGCGTCAATCATATTGCCCGAGCCCCACATCGGCTCCCAGCCGTAGAAGCTGGTTTTGCCGCCTTCTGTCACTGTCATTTTCTTGGCAGCTGCAGCGAGGTCTTCCCAGGTCTTAATCTGGCTGGCATCAATGCCGCTTTTCTCAAAAGCATCCTTACGGTAGTACATCACCTGTGTTGTTCCATACATCGGGAGGAAGTACTGCTTGCCGTCAACCTGGCCCTGGCTAAGGAAGGTCTGGACGAAATCCGCCTGATTGAAGTCCGGCTGCCCGGCAATCAGCTCATCCATCGCTGCGAAATAACCTTTGCGGGCCCAGTCTATATTGGAGGAGAGCACGGCTGCCGGAACCTGGCCGGTAGCGATAGCTGCCTGAAGCTTCTGTTCGGTTTCTGTATAATCTGCCTGCACAATGCCCTTGACGATGACCTCCTGCTGGGAGGCATTGAATTTCTGAATGAGCGATTCCATATTTTCACCGAGCTTGCCGCCGAGTCCATACCAGAATTCAATGGTTACCGGTGCGCTTGAAGCAGGAGCCGCATCAGCGGCAGGTACTGTGGCCGCACCGTCAGCTGCCGTAACATTACCCGAAGCAGAATTACCGCCACAAGCAGTGAGTACGGAAAGTCCGGCGATCATGGATACTGCAGACAATCTTTTGAATACGTTCATCATCATTCTCCTCTTTGTTTGGAAGTGTTAGATTTCAGCCTTTACTGGAGCCTGCGGTCATGTTGACACTTTGCATAATCGTTTTCTGCGCCAGCAGGAAGACAAGCAGCAGCGGGGCGATCGTGAAGGCGCTGGCGGCCATGATGAGCGGCCATTTCAGTCCGTATGCACCTCCTTCCACGAAGAAGCTGCGCAGACCGGCAGAGACGAGCTGCAGGCTGGGGTCCTTGGTAATCAGCATCGGCCAGAAATAGTTGTTGTACTGATCAATGAAGGTAATCAGCGCCAGCACGGCGAAGGATGACCGCGTTACCGGCACCAGCACCGTCCAGAGAATCCGCATATGCGAAGCACCATCCACTTCACCCGCCTCCACCAGTTCATGCGAGACCTGCAGGAAGGCTTGTCTGATCAGGAAGATCGAGAAGATACTTACACAATTAGAGAGAATCAGGCCGGCATAGGAGTTGAGCAGATGAAGCTCAGACAGTACCAGATATCCGGGCAGATAGACAGCTGTAGCCGGAACCATATAACCAAACAGGATGACTCCGGCAAAAACACCCTTCAGGCGGAATTTCATATGCGTCAGCGCATACGCCATCATCCCGGAATTGATCGTCTGGAGGATGACAATGGAGACAGCCACGAAGATGCTGTTGCCCATATATCTGGCGAAGGGCGCCTCGTTCCAGGCTGCGGCGAAATTCCCCCAGAGCGGCACCTCTGGCCAGAGCGTAGGCGGGGAGCGCCAGATTTCATCATTGGTTTTGAGTGCGCTGGTAACCATCCAGTAGAACGGAAAAGCCATCAGCAGAGCAAGCACGGCGAAAAAAATCTGGCGGGCCGGTCCGCTGAGACGTGTGAGCATACGCAAGCGGT
This sequence comes from Paenibacillus borealis, assembly GCF_000758665.1. NCBI lineage: Bacteria > Bacillati > Bacillota > Bacilli > Caryophanales > Paenibacillaceae > Paenibacillus > Paenibacillus borealis. The sequence goes on along the minus strand of NZ_CP009285.1, from coordinate 7,100,494 downwards.
GAGACCTCCTTGTGGAAAATATAAAGTTCTATTGATAATGGGTGGTCCGCTTGCTGATGCTGAAAGAAAACACGGACAGCAGCATGCAGAGGAAGACCAGGACGACAGCTACAGTGGAAGCCTCTCCGATCTGGAACGATTCGAAGGCGGACTGATAATACAGGTACAGCAGGGTGCGGGTTGAGCCGGACGGTCCGCCCTGCGTCAGTACATTGATCTGATCGTAGGACTGAAGTGCCGAGATGAGCTGCACCACGAACAGAAACAGGGTCGTTGGCGAGATCAGCGGCAGCGTGATGCGGAAGAACTTCTGCACCGCACTTGCCCCGTCAAGCTCCCCGGCTTCCAGCAGATCGGAAGGCACATTCCGCAGCGCCACCAGATAGAAGATCATCGCCCAGCCTACTGATTTCCAGATCGTTACGAGCAGCACGCCAATCAGCGCCCACTTGGGATCCTGCAGCCAGCCGATCGGCTCAAGGCCGAAGAAGCCAAGTACTGTATTGGCAAGCCCGACATCAGGCTCATAAATCCAGGACCAGACGATGGATACGGCAACCGTCGGCGTGACCCAAGGCGAGAACAGCAGCACCTGATAGAGTGCGGAGCCCTTCAGCTTGCGGTTCATCAGCAGGGCAAGGCCCAGTCCCAGCAGGATGATGGGCAGCACACTGCCGGCGCAGAAGAGCACGGTTACTCTTAATGCTTTGTAAAAAGCCGGATTGCTGAGCAGGTCGGTATAATTCTGCAGGCCGACGAAGGTCTTCTCCGGGCTCATGAAATCCCATTCCGTGAAGCTGAGATACAGCACATACAGCAGCGGGGCCAGCCAGAATAGGGCAAACGGGACCATTGCCGGCAGCGTGAACAGCACGGGCTTCAATCCGCTAATAAGCTTTGAACGTGTCATCTTCGTTCCAATACCCCATTCCATCTACATTGTTTTGTGCGTTATAATGCAGAGGACTGCTCCTCTGTTCAAAAAAAATTGTACACTCATGGGCGAGCCTTGTGGTCAAGCGGAAGTAAACATACTTCGGAATTTGTGTAAAATTTGTAGTAAGTCTGCCGCAAAGCTTCGGTTTTGTGTAATGTAGAGAGAATGATTCTATTCGAAAAGAGGTGCTACCTTATGAAACAGGCCGCATTTGGCGAGGACAACCCGCATCGTTCTCCACGGGAGCAGCTGCTCGGCCCGATGATTGATGCCATAGCGCAGACGATGGATTTGTATGGAGCGAATTATTCGTTCGGGCAGCTGTATGGAATTATGTTCTTTGAGGACAAGCCGATGACGCTGGAGGAAATGAAGCAGGTCATGAATATGAGCAAAAGCAATATGAGCTACGGTGTCCGCTCTCTGATCGCTTCGCGGATGGTTACGAAGCTGGAGGAGAAGCGTGAGCGGAAGGAGCTGTATGCGGCGGAGACGGATTTCTTCCAGGCCTTCCGGAACTTCTTCACGCTGAAGCTTCAGCGGGAGATTGATGTGATGCAGGAGGCGATGGGGACGGCTGTGCCTGAACTGCAGGCGCTGATCGATGCGGCGGACACTCCCGAAGAAGAGCGGCAGGCCTGCCTCAGGGATCTGGACAAGCTGAAGCATGCCGCTGAATATTATGTCTGGCTCCAGCAGTTCGTGTCGGGGCTTGCGGAAGGAACGGTGTTCGGCGGCGGATTACCGGGCAGGGAGTAGCTGCTGTGCTCGGGGAAGAAGTTGCCGCTGGGAACACAACTGTGGGGGAGACCGATATCCTGCGAAAACAGGAACCGGACTGACAATCCCCTATTTGGCGAAAATCTCCTGTTATTTTGCCTATGCGGACTCAGATTCCGCTAAATGTCTGAAGACCATCGTTTAGGCGTGTCTGGAAGTAAATAGAGGATTCTGAGTCCGTTTGCCCGGAAAAAGTTGTCCTTTTCGTAAAATAGGGTCCTCTCAATCCGGGTCAGTATGGTTTAGGTATGCCGAACGGGTTCAACCTAACCTAACCCAACCCAACCCAACCCAGTCTGTTTACTCATCGGCCAGCCAGTTACGTTACACTCTTGTCGTTCCGCCCCAGTCTGGAGTTCAGCTGCAAATAATTCTCCAGCATCATCCCGCTCAAGCAGTGGCCCAGACCAGCTTTTCCGGCTGGAGGGTCAAGACTTGAGTTTTTGGCGTGTTCAAACGCACCTACGATTCGTTATTCCTATGATGGATTTGAGCCGGTTCTGTAACGATTAAGGTGATTATTTCCCTTTAAGATTACGAATCGTTTGAGTTTTCTTTTGAACTCTAACGATTAGTCATTAATTGAAGGAATCATGCTATAATTTTGCCCAGGAGGCGGTCTTGTGGATGAACTCGATATCAGAATTCTAAAGTTGCTGGAAGAGAACGGGAGACTGTCCCATGAAGAGATCGGCAAGCTGCTGCATATCTCCCGGCCGTCGGTGCATCAGAGGGTCGGCAAGCTGGAGAAGAGCGGCGTGATCAAGGGCTACAGGGGAATTGTGGACTGGAGCAAGCTGGACCAGAAGATCAAAGTCATGATCTCCGTGAAGGTGGTCAGCCAGGGCTTTAAGGAGGCAGCAGACCAGATTATCCGCATACAAATCCCGGGAGTGAGCATCATCGAATGCCAGCGGCTGGCGGGAGAGTGGTGCATGTTGCTTAAGGTGAGGGTGACCTCGCCGGAAGAGCTTACGCTGCTGCTAGATGAAATTCTCCGTATTCCTGACATTAAGGAAACCTCGACTACTTTTATTTTATCTACTATATATGAAGACGGATTGAAGGGGGTATAGCAGCATGCGGGAGAAGAAGAAAGTGAATCCGGTGTACGTGGTTGGTATTGCGCTATTGTGCGTTTACTTGTTTTGGGGAGGCACCTATGTCGGCATGAAGATTGCGATTGAGACGATGCCGCCTTTTCTGATGGCTGGAGTGCGGTTTTTTGCAGCCGGCGCAGTGCTCTATATTATTGCCAGATTAAGCGGAGCGAAGCGTCCGGCAGGGCGCGAGTGGCGGTCTTCGGCGATTGTCGGCGCCTTGCTGCTGCTTGGAGGCAACGGTGTAGTGGCCTGGTCAGAGCAAAGAGTATCTTCATCTATCGCTTCACTGATCGTGGCGGCAGTGCCCGTCTGGATGATGCTGATGGGCTGGTTTGGCCGCGGCGGCAAACGTCCGAATACCGGTGTCATCGCCGGCATTGTACTGGGGCTGGTGGGCATCGCCGTGCTGGTCTTCCAGCCGGGGAAGGGGGATACGGGTACCGCCACCGATCTGATCGGGATTATCACCCTGCTGGCAGCTTCCATAAGCTGGGCAATAGGTTCCATGTATTCACGAAGCGCCGCAATGCCGGATTCCCCGCTGATGTCGACGGCAGCACAGATGCTGACGGGAGGCGCGCTGTTGATGGTTTTCTCCTATTTTACCGGCGACTGGTCCAGACTTGATATCTCCGGCATTTCTATGCGCTCGTACCTGGCTCTCGGGTATCTGATCATCTTCGGCTCTATCATCGGTTACACGGCCTATATCTGGCTGCTTAAGAATGCCGACGCTTCTCTGGTCTCAACCTATGCCTTCGTCAACCCGGTAGTGGCTGTGTTGCTTGGCTGGCTGCTGGTCGGTGAACAGCTTACCTTGAATACACTGACTGCAGCCGTAATTATTATTGCAGCGGTCGTCTTGGTGACTATTTTCCGCGGCAAGCCGCAGCGGGCGGCAACTCAAGCAGCGCTTGATATACAAAAACAGCAGCGTTCGGTACACTGAGAGCATCTTAGCCGAAGGGGTGGAAGCATGTTTGACATGTTGAAGGTGGGCAGGAATATCGTTAGATTGAGAGGAGCCGCCGGGCTTACGCAAATGGGGCTCGCAGATCAGCTGGGGATCAGCTATCAGGCAGTCAGCAACTGGGAGAGAGGCGCGAGTATGCCGGATATCTCCAAGCTTCCGGAGCTGGCGGAAATCTTTGGTGTCGGGATCGGCGAGATCCTCGGAGAAGGGCAGGGGCAAAGCTCCGGGATTATCGAAAGTGTGCTGGATCAGACCACGGGTGATTATTTCCAGCGGGGAGAAGGCACTGCACAAGAACTTTCGGACCTTGCGCCATTGCTGCAGAATGAACAGATCGGCGAAGCGTTTGAGCATGTGAAGGAGGGGGCGGCAGTAGACGATCTGTTGGCACTGGCTCCATTCTTGAGTGAAGAGACCCTGGATAAGTGCGCCAAGCAGGTGTTTGAACGGGAAGGGATGGAGTCGCTGCTGAAGCTGGCCCCGTTTGTCAGTGAAGAGGCACTTGACGAACTGGCAAAGACGGTCTTTATGAAAGAAGGCTCAAGAGCGCTGCCGCCGCTGGCCCCGTTTGTAAGCGAAGAGGCACTTGACGAACTGGCAAAGGCGGTCTTTACGAAAGAAGGCTCAAGAGCGCTGCCGCCGCTGGCCCCGTTTGTAAGTGAGGAGACGCTGGACGAATTAGCAGAGGCTATATTTAAAAAAGAAGGCTCGAAAGCGCTGCTGCCCCTGGCCCCGTTCCTCAGTGAGGAGATTCTGGACGAGCTTGTGCCGCAAGCTTTCACTAAATAACCACCTTCTGCTGACGGGTTCCGGTACGCTATGATTAAGCTGTATTTCATATCTTGTAACAACAGCCGGGGCTCTATTAGAGCATCCGGCTGTTTCTGCATGCCTTTATTCCATTTCACGCAGCCTTTCGATGATCGGGCTGCTGGCGATCACCCCGGTATGATGAAGCGTTATCTCAATATTATGGCCATGACTGGGTTATCCTGCAAGGGAGTATGATACCGTATAATTTGGAAGAGACAGTAAAAAAGCTGTTCCCCGGCAGAAATCTGCCAGGAAACAGCCTTTAATTAATAAAATGAATTATCAAGGAGGTGTTGGTACAGTTGCCGGCATTGAAATATTGAGGCCGCCGCTCATATATCCTTCAACGGTATTCATGAGGGAGAGACCTGCTGCGGATGCTGTATATACCATTAGCAAGCGTGTTTGTGCTGTAACCGGAATAGATAGACCTGTAATTACACCAGAAGAGATGGATCCAATGGCCAGTATTCCTGTCAGCGGGGGAGACAATGTCATTGCAGTTCCAGGTACAGGCACGAATGTGTTGTTGGGAGTTGTACTCGCGTACAGCTGGGCTGTAATAGTCACCGTACTTCCAACCAGAGTAAGTGCTTGTGTTGTACTGAAATATCCGCTTAGGGATGTAATGGTTCCGGCACTTGGTACAGAAAAGGCATAATTGAGATTTGTGCCGCTTGCTCCGGTTAAATCAATGGTTCCTGAGCTCACAGATACACCGCTTACTGAGTTTCCGAAGCCAATCAGCGCACCAGTGCCTGGCAAACCGCCTACTATCGTAGTTACAGTAGCAGGGTTTCCTGAAGAAAACGGGATATATGCGTTTGTGCTAGCCCCTGGAGCACCAGTGGCACCTGTAGCGCCAGTCGCTCCGGTAACGCCAGTAACACCAGTCGCACCAGTGGCACCTGTAGCGCCAGTTGCCCCGGTAGCGCCAGTCGCCCCGGTTGCTCCAGTAACGCCAATCTCTCCAGTGGCACCTGTAGCGCCAGTGACTCCCGATTCACCCGTTGCCCCGGTAACACCCGTAGCTCCGGTAGGACCCGTTGCCCCAGTCGCGCCGGTAACACCCGTCGCACCAGTTGAGCCTGTTTCCCCAGTTTCACCTACAGGGCCAGCAGGTCCCGTCGCACCCGTCGCGCCAGTGACACCGTCTTCACCGGCAGGCCCAGTAGCGCCGGTAGCGCCAGTGGCTCCATCTTCGCCGGTAGCACCTGTAGCACCCGTCGCGCCAGTGACACCGTCTTCGCCAGCAGGTCCCGTCGCACCCGTCGCGCCAGTGACACCGTCTTCGCCAGCAGGTCCCGTCGCACCCGTCGCGCCAGTGACACCGTCTTCACCGGCAGGTCCAGTGGCGCCGGTAGCGCCTGTAACGCCGACTTCACCGGCAGGCCCCGTAGCCCCGGTAGCGCCAGTTGCGCCCACTTCGCCCGCCGGCCCTGTTGCACCCGTCGCGCCAATATCACCAACGGGTCCTGCAGACCCGGTCGCACCCGTCGCCCCGATTGCTCCTTGGTTTCCTGAGGAGCCGGCACTGCCCGTTGCCCCGGTTGTACCCGTAGCGCCGGTAGCGCCCGTTGCCCCCGTAGCACCTACCAGGCCTGCTGCACCCGTCGCTCCGGTGTCGCCTTTTGGCGCCGGCAGTGTAATTTCTGCCTTGGTAATATCGGCGATTTCAATATATGATGCTGCACCGTTACTATAGATTGCCGTGATGGGTTGCCCGACTGCTATATCAGAAGTGGAAGCTCCGCTGGTGCCGAAGATCAGTGTTGTGCTGTCAATCTTCAGATTGACGACCTGACCGGCTTCTGTCAGTACACCAATCTGGCTGCCAGTCAGACTAACGATAGTGCCGCGGGCAACGGTGCCGGATTGGGCCGGAGCATATCTTTCCGCCAGGCTGAAAATCGCTGCCGCCTGGGCCCGGGTCACATCAGCGGTAGGTCTGAACGTTTTGTCCTCGAAGCCTTGGACTACTTTTAACTGGGAAGCTGCATTGATATAGCCCGTGGCCCAAGCAGAAATTTGATTCTCATCATTGAAGGGGAGCGGTTCGCTGGCCAGGGCGAGCGCTTCATTCTCCTTGTCGAGTAGACGGATTACGAGCTTAGTGAGCCACTCGCGGCTGGCATTCTGGGTTCCCCAGCCCGAAGCGGTTTCCTCTTCAGCTTTGATTAATCCTTCATTAATAGCTGTCTGCACCCAGGCGCTTGCCCAATCACTTACTTCAAGCGGGGAAGAAGCGGCGGCAGCGGCAGGGTCCTCAATACCAAGGAAACGGACAGCCATAATTGCAGCTTCCTGGTGAGTCAGCGGCGCCTTTGGATTGAAGTTCCCGGTAGTATCTCCCTCAGCAAACCCCAAAGCGGCGATTTTCATTACATATTTGTACATCCACGAGCTGCTGCTTACATCATTGAAGCCTTTCTTTTCAGCTGCTGAGGCAATGCCTGTACCGCCGAATCCGGCACTTGGCAGTACGGCGGCCACCTGGCTAAGCACCATAACTGCCATGGAGGTTTTTACTAAAGCGGGTTTGATATCCTTTTTGGAGTTTTCGCTGCCATGGGCGATTTCTATATAGCGGGTTTTTGCTTTTTTCATCGAGTAGTTCCCCCTAAAGTATATGTTTGTCTTGCAACGCCCAGGCCGGTGAAGTAGGCTCTGTTCGCCAGCACTTTGCTGTCAAAAGGAATGTGTTCTGCAGCCATTTCGTTATGGGCACTGGCCCGTTCGTACTGGCCGATGCGGTCATAACAGACACAGAGCTGCAGATGCGGCAGCCAGCTCCAGCAGGCATGCTGGAGAATGGCGTAATTGTCCAGCGGCTTCGTTAATTCGCTCGCCATTTTGTACCAGAAGATGGCTTTGCTGAAGTCGTTCTCCAGCATGTACAAGCTTCCAAGCCGGCAGCAATTTTCTGCGCGGGGCAGATCATAAGAGAAGGATTGGAGCGCTTTAGCTTTGGCCTGCTGTTCATTGCCAAGCTCCCGGTAGCAGTCGGAGAGGCTTCCGCAGGTATTGATCCGGTCCTCGATCCAGCTGTCTACCTGCTGCAGGAACATTTCATAGAAAGAAATAGCTTTGCCCCATTGCTTATGTTCCCTCAGCTCATTGGCGAAGTAGAACAGATCCCGGCTGGAGAAAATCTCCCCGGACGCATGACGGCTCTCGTAGATATTCAGGTTGCGGTCAGAATTCCCGTGGACTCTGCCATGGGTGATGGAAATATCCGAACGGTGCACCTTGCCGCTGACCTCCAGGTATTCATGGACTATACCGATCCAGCGGAAGCCGTTCTCCCGCTTAACCAGGCGGTTGCGTGTAAGGCTGGAGGTTACATTGCCGTGCTCGTCAAAGGCCAGGTTGTAATTCATGGATACCGCATCCGTATTCCATTCCAAGGCGCTCTTCAATGTGCTGAACTTCTCAGCATCTGCAGGAAGCAGAATATCATCAGCATCCATCCAGAGCAGGTATTCCTGTGTCGCCAGGCTGAAGGCATAATTCCGCGCTTTGGCAAAATCGTTGACCCAAGTGAAATCAGCTACCTTGTCCGTGTAGCGGAGGGCAATTTCCCTGGTGCGGTCTGTTGACCCGGTATCCACAATGATGATCTCATCCACCAGTCCTGAGACGCTATCCAAACAGCGTTCAAGTGTAGCTTCCTCGTTCTTGACAATCATGCAGAGACTCACGGTGACGCTGCGTTTCATTTCATATAGAGCATTTGTAATGTCGATGCCCCATTTCTTACGGGCTTTCTCTTTATTGGCTATCAGCTGTGCATTGTACCACCCGGGATGTTCCGGAAATAACGGGGGAGGCTGGATATAGCGAACGAAGCAGTCCAGGGCAATATGCAGACTGTATCCTGCCTGGAGTGCACGATAGCACAGGTCATCATCCTCGTAGCATTCCAGCCCGAATTGTTCATCGAAGCCGCCAAGCAGATCGAAGGCGTCATGGCGCATAAGCAGCAGATGGCTTAGCAGCCGGGTTGTGGACTTGGCTTGTCCGGCTTTGGAGAGTGCGAACGATCTGGCGATATGGTCCAGCTGCTCCATCTCTGTGCAGATTACCGGAAGGCGCTGCGGGCCGCTAACATCATTGCTGACAGGGCCGATCATCGCTGCCTGCGGGTGCTGCCGGGCACAGCCGGTCAGGCTGGACAGCCATTCTTCAGACACAATCATATGGTCACGCATGAATACAAGGTATTCACCAGCCGCAAAGGAAGCGCCCAGATTGTAACCTGCCGATACGCCGATACGTTCCTTAGACGTGAAGGAGCGCGCTTTTTTATGGAGAGATAAATAGCTGCTGATCTCTTCACCGCCGCCATCGTTAATCACAATCAGCTCATAGGGGGCTTCCGTAAATAACTCAATACTGGCCAGGCATGATTTAAGTAATCGAAGATGCTGGGCCAGAATGATGATGGATACTTGCATTTAATCCCTCCATTTGATTCGAAAATGATATATATCACACTCTATCACAGTAAAGTGGACATATTCTGGACATTATCCGACAAAAGTCTTCATTATAATGTAGCATCCAACAATAGTTGTGTACCTTTATGCAAGTTGATTTATTTCCCGGATCCCCGCAGTCTGCGGTCGTGTATAGTTCCCCGACTAAGGTCCAGTACATAAAACCGTCCACAGTCTGTTTTGAAAATCTGCGGATTACCCTAGAATAAGGTTATAAGAAAGAGATCAGCGAAAGGCGGTGAGAAAAAATGCAAAGAAAAGGTAACGGACTTGCGATTGTACTGATTGCAATTGGAGCGGTAATGCTGCTGGGAATTCTTCCTCAACTGATTCACGGCATCTTCGGCATCCTGTTCCCGGTATTGCTGGTGGTTCTCGGATACTACGGAATTAAGAGCGGACACAAGATTATCGGCTGGGTGGTAATGTTTATCGGTATCATGTCCCTGCTCTCCAAGCTTTCCTGGATTATCGGACCGCTGCTCGGAGTGGCTCTGGTAGTGTGGGGCATCTCGGTACTCCGGGGTAAGCGGAGCAGAACATACTAAGAGTTAGAACATTTACTTAATAAGATGCAGGGAGGGAACAGGAAATCATGAGTGTTTTTCGCAGAATGAGGGATATCACCGTAGCCAATTTAAATGAACGCCTGGAGCAGAGCCAGGATCCCGTGAAGCTGATTGATCAATTTCTACATTCTACCCGTGAGGAAATAGGGGAAGCTGAAAGACTGTACCAGCAGTACGCTTCCCATACGAAGCAATTGCAGCAGCAGGTGAATCAGGCAACCGCCATGAGAAACAAACGTGAAGAGCAGGCACTCCTCGCGCTCAAGGCCGGCGAAGATCATCTTGCCAAACTGGCCTTGCAGGAGAAAATTATCCACGAGGAAAAGCTGGAGCAATACAGCGGGCTGCTGGAAACCAGCCGGCAATCACTCTTCGAGCTTGAAAGCCAGTTGAATGAACTCAAAATCGAGTATCAGACGGTATACAGCAAACGCCAGTTCTATGCAGCACGGATGGAATCACTGCGACTGCAGCAGCGCATGAATCAAAGAGCTAGTGCTTACGGCGGCGGTGATGTTCCCAAGATGTTCGGCCGTCTGGAGGACAAGATGACCGATTGGGAGCTGGAAGCCAAGAGCCTGAGCGATTTGCGCCGGATGGGACAGGAATACGCAGTGCAGGCCGGTGAGACGGTGGCGACCGTGCTCGAAAGAGAAATGGCCCGCCTGAAGGAGAAGCTGAACAATGATGGCAGAAAGGAGTAGTACTATGACCCGATTGTACCGTTCAACCAGAGACAGGGTAATGACAGGGCTGGCAGGCGGATTGTCCGAGACACTCGGCATCGACTCCACACTGTTCAGAATTCTGCTGGTGGTCAGCATTCCTTTTAGCGGAGGAGCCACCATCCTGGTGTACCTTATCGCAGCAATGGTAATTCCCAAGGAGCCTACCCAGTACAATCCCTTCGGACCTGGACCCGGTGCGCCGGGCGGCCCATATGGCGGTCCTTACTCAGGCAGACCTGAGCATGGCCACGGACCGCAGGGACCTCAGGGACAACAAGGATATGGCCCATACGGCGGACAGCCGGGCTATAATCCCGGTTATGACAAAGCTGGCGCTTACACGGCTCCGGATTCCGGTCTGGATGCCATGATGAAGGATATTGAGAAGAAGGCACTGCAAAAAGAAGTAGAAGAGCTCAAACAAAAACTGTCTAAATACGAGAAGGGAGAAGTGTAAATCATGGGAGTATTCAAACGGATTAAAGATATGACTAAAGCGTCGGTAAACGACATGTTGGATAAGGTAGAGGACCCAATCGTAATGCTGAATCAGTATCTGCGCGATATGGAGGCTGAGATTCATGAGGCTGAAGTAACGGTAGCGAAGCAGATGGCTAATGAACGCCGCATGAAGCAGCGTGTGGACGAAGCCGCTAAGGTATCCGGACAACGTGCAGCACAAGCGGAACTTGCCCTCAAGAACGGCCAGGAGGAAGTTACCCGCAAGCTGCTGGAGGAGAAGATTTATTTCGACCAGAAGTATGCTGAATACAGCGAGCTTCACGCCCAGGCTGAAGTTCAAGCCAAGGAACTGGTGCAGCAGCTTCATGATATGAAGGATGAGTTCTACAAGCTGCGCAACAAACGTAATGAACTGGTCTCCCGCGCTCAAATGGCTAAAGCCAAGAAGCAAATGTCCCAGATCAGCAGTGTACATTCCATCGAAAGCGGAAGTGCATCCCTTGGATTTCACCGTATGGAAGAAAAGATCATGCAGCTGGAAGCGGAAGCAGATGTTCTGCGTGCTCCGTATAGCCCTTCGGCAACCGCATATGCTAAGCCGGTAGATCCTGAGAAGCAGCTCAAAGTGGAAGAACAGCTCGCAGCTCTCAAGAGCAAGCTGAATTCTGCTCCGGCAGCTCCTTCACTTGATAAAAAAGAAGAATAATGCCTGTTCCTAAAGAATAGGCAGATATGATATGCTGAACAAGGTAAAGCCATACGGTATGGATTCTCCATACCGGTATGGCTTTTGTAGCGGGAAGCGGTTATAGCTGCAGATAAGCTGATGCTTACGAAGTCAGCTTCGCAAAATATGCTTACGAAGTCAGTTTTGCTTCGCAAAACTTTTAGGAGGTGCGGAATGGATAAACGGAACCGTTTGATTGCCATCGGACTGATTGGCGTCGGCTGCTTGATGATTTTTGGCAAATGGATCGGCTTCTTCTCCATTGTCGCACTCCTGTTCCTGCTGCTGGGGATTTACCGGACAACGTCAGGCAAGGTGAAGCAGGGGTATAAGCTTCTGGGGATCGGAGCAGTGCTGCTGCTGCTGGACCATCTGCTGCTGGTGCTCGGAATCTGCCTGATTTCGCTGGGAATGTTCTTTGTCAAATCCAAAAGAATGCAGCGCAAGGCCGGGTTTATGCAGAAGCAAAGCTTCTCTTCCAGGTTCGACTGGGATCTCTCGCCGTGGGTCATGCGCAGCTTGAGCGCCTGGCATGTGCTTGGTGAGGCGGACGTGGATCTGTCGCTGGCAATGGCGGAAGAACAAGAGACGATTATGCTGTTCCAGGGTATTTTTGGCGATGTGGATATTCTTATGTCTGAGGATTACGGGGTAGAGATCGAGGCCTTCGTGCTGTTCGGCTCCATTGAATCCGGCAGTCACCGGGATACAGGGATGCTGAACCGGCTGAACTGGAAGTCACCCAACTACGACAGCAGCGAGCATAAAGTGAAATTCAATATCTCTTATCTGATGGGTGATCTCGACATACGGTTTCCCTGATGGATACGGCATATGAGCAGAGAGAAGGAAGGGAGGGCTCCCGGGCATGGGCAAAAAAAGCAGTAACATGGTAACGCGCAGTATGGGCGAGGGGGCTCTGTTCTCTTTGATCATGCTGCTCGTGATTACATACATTATGTATACATATGGATTATTACAGCCGTTTGAGGACTGGAAGGTCGGCGTGAGAACGGCAATGACTCTGATTCTGCTGCCGATGGCCTTCGGCATCGGGTACGGATTCTACCAAGGCTTCCGCAGCAAGCGCAAGCTGGAGCTGCTGCGGGCGACGCTGGTAGCCTGGGAGAAGGGTAACCTCACGCCGGTAATGCCGGATCTGGGCCATGATGAGCTGGGCCGTCTGGGGGAACAGCTCGGACGGATCGGCGGCAAGTGGGAGAATCAGGTGAATACGCTGCAGCGTCTCTCCACCAATAATGCCAAGCTTGCCGAGCAAGCCCGGGTGACGGCGATTATCGAGGAACGTCAGCGGCTGGCACGCGAGCTGCATGATGCCGTATCCCAGCAGCTGTTCGCGATCTCGATGACGGCAACGGCTGTAGGCCGGACGCTGGAGAAGGATTTCGACAAGGCGCAGCGGCAAATTGCGCTGATTGAGGAAATGTCCGCCGTAGCCCAGTCGGAGATGCGGGCACTGCTGCTGCACCTGAGGCCGGTATATCTGGAAGGCAAGGGGCTGGAGCAGGGGCTGCAGGAGCTGATCAAGGAACTGAAGATCAAGGTTCCGATTGATATTGTGTTCGAGATGGATCAGGGCGTGCAGCTGCTCAAAGGCGTCGAGAACCACTTGTTCCGCATTGTGCAGGAGGCGATTTCGAATACGCTGCGCCATGCCAAAGCGGAGAAGTTGGAGATCCGCTTGCACCGCCGCGGCGATACGGTCCGTCTGACGCTGCGTGATGACGGGATCGGCTTTGAGATGGATGAGAGCAAGCAGACATCCTACGGTTTGTCTAATATGCAGGAGCGGATAACGGAGATCGGGGGCTCGATCCAGTTCATCACCGCTCCCGGCAAAGGAATGCGGATTGATATTACCGTACCGGTAGTCAATGAATAGGGGGCAAGGGTAACCATGGAGATGGAGGAAGCGGAAGCGATCAAGGTCCTGCTGGTGGACGATCACGAAATGGTCCGGATCGGACTTGCTGCGGTGCTTGGCACCGAGGATGGCATTGAAGTCGTAGGTGAAGCCGGAAGCGGCGAAGAAGGAATCCGGCTGGCACAGGAATATAATCCGGATGTGGTGCTGATGGATCTGGTAATGGACGGCATGGACGGGATTGAAACGACAAGACAGCTGCTGAAGCTGTACCCGGACTGCAAAGTCATAGTGCTGACCAGTTATTTGGATGATGAGAAAATGTATCCGGTCATTGAGGCTGGCGCGTTCAGCTATCTGCTCAAAACCTCGCGGGCCAGTGAAGTTGCGGATGCGATCCGGGCTGCCGCAAGAGGCCAGTCGGTGCTGGAATCACAGGTGGCTTCCAAAATGATGAACCGGTTCCGCTCGAATGCCAGAGGTGAATCCCCGGCCTACAAAGAGCTTACCGAACGCGAGATGGAAGTGCTGAAGCTGCTGGCCAAGGGCAAATCCAATCAGGATATTGCCGATCAATTAATTATTGGAATCAAGACAGTGAAATTCCATGTCACGAATATTCTTGCCAAGCTGGGCGTCGAAGACCGGACCCAGGCGGCTATTTATGCATATAAGAATGGACTGGCGGAATAAAGCCATAGACCATAGAAGCCATTACGCACTTTCAAGAGAAATCAGCCCTGGCCTGGGAAGGACGGGGATTATCTTGAAAGTGTTTTTGCGTGCGCGTAAGGCTCGCGTCCTTGCAGTTTGTATACATAACCTAAGGATAAGAGCAGATAACTTAACCCAAACCCGAGATAGACACCGGTTAATTCGAGCTTCCGGATACATACATAAATGATCACCAGGGACACTGCATACACCACCCCCGAGTACACAAGCACCCACTTCTCCAGATCAATCGCCTGCAGGGTGGAACGCATAATCATCTGCAGCCCGTTCATCAGATTCAGCGCCAGCGCCAGCGGAAGAACATGTTCCACTAGTGAAATAACAACAGCTTTGTCAGTGATGATGGCAATAAGCGGATAGGAGAAGGAGATCACGATCAAGGTTAGCGGAATACTGAATATTAACATAAGCTGGAGCGACAAATACGAATATTTGGTGTACCCCGCTTGCTGCTTGCCGTAGGCCTTCGCGGTAATTGTCATACAGCTGCTTGCGAAGCAGTACATCGGAATCATAATGATCTCAAGCAAAGTGGTCACAACGGTGTATGACGCGATGAATTCAGACTCCATTCTGGAGATGATCGCCATGATGCCCATTGCAAACAAAGTGTATTCAATAAGGTCCTGAAGGGCCATGGGGAAATAAAGTTTCAGCAGCTGCTTGGCAATGGGCCGGCTGATCCGAAGGGAGAAGCTGAATAAGCTGCTTTTGCGGAAAAAATAGATGCAGACTATAATGCTCGCACCATAGCCTGCGACAGAGCCGACAGCGGCGCCGCTCATACCCAGCGCAGGAAATCCCCATTTGCCGAAGACGAGCACATAATCAAAGAATATATTCACGATGCCTGCTGCCACGAAACTGAATGTTAACAGCTTGGCTTGGTTGATGTTCTTGAAATAGGCTGAGAAATTAAACAGAACCATATTCATGCCCATAGTCATTCCGCTGATATACAAATAATGAGTGGCAGGTGCGAAATTCAGATCATAGACCGTGCCCAATATCCATTTGCCTGTCCCTAACAGCAGCAGTTCGAACAGGATGCCGATAATGATGGACATTGTCATGCTTGTATTAAAAGCTTGGCCAAACTTAGGAATCTCATTGTTGCCGAAGAATCTTCCGCCGATGATGTTGAAGGCCGCGCACAGAATGCCGATCGTTCCGGTGATTAGAAAAATAAAAGATGAGGCGATGCCCACTGCGGCAAATTCTTCAACGCCAAGCCTGCCGATAATCGCCTGGTCGCCGAGTTGAAAGAGTAGCTGGAGAATCTGAAGGAAAAGCATAGGGACAACCAGATCGTTGATGAGCCGGAAGTCAGCGCTGTTTCGGTGAAACCACTTTTTAAGCATGCTGTATGTGTACCTCTTCTATATTAATATAATGTGAATCCTATTAATGGAAATATAAACTAATAAATACCTCTATAGAAGTGATTAAAATCTCATTACTTTCGGTGTGAACTATGCAGCTGCCGGATCGGGAGTCTCGGTCAGTCTCTCTCTGCGGGGTATATCTTTCTCTGAAGCTGGATATCCTGTCTAGTAGATTACTAGAACGGATTGAGAGGGAGATGCAGAGTGGGGAACAGAGGACAGAGCAGAGTGATACTGGTGCTGGCGGGCTTGTGTGTGGCGGTTATGCTGCTCAGCGGTTTCCGCAGCGCGGGGACAGCCGGAGGGAATAGCTTACAGGGGGAATCTGCTGCATCTGCGGTCAGTGCTTCCTCTTCTGTGGCGGGAGAGCTTGAGGATTCGCTGGCGCTGCTGACTACACTCGGACGCGGGGCTTCTGCCCCCGGAACTCCGCTCCGGCTCGTATTGAAGTGGCAGGGAGAATACAGCGGAGAAGCTTCGGCAGACGCTACTGTACGGGACCTGTCCTCCAAACTCGGACTTGGTGAGGTCAGCCGCACGGATGAAGACGGGCATCTGACCTCCCGCTCCTCCGCAGAACTCAGTGGAGGAGCGCAGGTCTCCCTGTTCTGGAGCGACCTCGGCGGCGGACGCAGTTATTGCATTGTCACCTTCGAGACGGCGGATCTCCTGGGCTCGCCGGAGCTTCCGGCAGCAGCAGATGACGCCGGGAAGGCGATGCTTCAGGCGGGCATCGCTGCAGAATGGAACGTCTCGCTGCAGGCTGCGGGGAAGGAGCAGAGCGGACCGCAGGCTGCGCTCCTGGCCACAGAGCAGAATCTTGCAGCGCAGCTCCCCGGAATTCACGCGGAAGAGAACTACACAGATGAAACTACATCCAGCCGTTCATATAGTGTACCCGGCCTGCAGCGTTCCGTCAGCAGCGGCGGACATGATCTTGCGCTCCAGCTGGCTGTACACAGAGACGGGAATGAGGACAGTAACCGCGTGACCATCGGACTTCCGCTGATTACGATCGAATATTGAAGCCGGAGATTATCCGGGTTCGCTCCGCAGGCGGCTTCACGTTGCGGAGCTTTTGGCGTGGCGGTATAATATCGGTAGTATAAGCGGGAACATGTGAAAGCATAAGAAAGAGTAATGGAAAATTACGAAATCCCGAGAAAAACTGTCAGGAATGTGATAGCATCCTTAGTGCGTTTATGATAAAATGACATCACGCCGTCATGCGTGTTTTGTACCACGACCGGCGCTGAGAATGAATGTCAACTATATTACATACAGAGAGATGAGGAGCCATGGCTGAAAATCAAACCCTTGATGCACTGCATACACCCGGTGCTGTATTCTTTATCTTCGGGGCAACCGGAGATCTAGCCCGGCGTAAGCTTTTCCCGGCGATCTACAGTTTGTACCGTGAAGGCAAGCTGACACATGATTTTGCGGTAATTGGCGTGGCTCGGCGTCCCCGTACCCAGGATGAATTCCGGGAAGATGTGAAGGAATCCATCCGCGAGTTCTGCCGCTACCAGGCAGGAGATGCTGCGGAATGGAACGAGTTCGTACAGCATTTCGAATATAAGTCTCTGGACATCAACAATATCGACGGCTTCCGTGAGCTTAATGCCCAGACGGAGGCGCTCGAAGAGAAGTTCCATATTCCGGGCAACCGCTTGTTCTATCTGGCACTTGCACCGGAACTGTTCGGCAGTGTCTCCTTCAACCTGAAGGCTGGCGGCATGCTGCAGACCAGAGGCTGGAACCGTCTGGTGATCGAGAAGCCATTCGGCTACAATCTGGAATCGGCTGAACAGCTGAACGAGCAAATCCGCCAGGTGTTCAAGGAAGAAGAGATTTACCGGATTGACCATTACCTGGGTAAGGAAATGGTGCAGAATATTGAAGTGATCCGGTTCGCCAATGCCTTCTTCGAGCCGCTGTGGAACAACAAGCATATCGCCAACATTCAGATCACACTCGGGGAAACCGTGGGTGTGGAAGAGCGCGGAGGGTATTACGATCATGCCGGAGCACTGCGCGATATGGGCCAGAACCATATTCTGCAGCTGCTGACAATGATCGCTATGGAACCGCCAAGCCGTCTGCTGGCTGAGGATATCCGTGATGAGAAAGTGAAAGTGCTTCGTTCGCTGCGTCCTTATGCTACGGCTGAAGAGGTGCGCGAGAATGTGGTGCGCGGTCAATACACGCAAGGGCTCTACAAGGGCAAGACCCTTCCGGCTTACCGCCAGGAAGATAAGGTGGACCCGGAATCGAATACGGAGACGTATTTCGCAGCCCGTGTATTTGTAGACAACTTCCGCTGGGCAGGAGTTCCCTTCTACATCCGTACCGGCAAACGTCTGCCTGTGAAGACTACGGAAGTGGTTGTAGAGTTCAAAGGAATGCCGACCAACGTTTATCTGGGCCAAAAGCATAATCTGGAGCCGAACCTGCTCGTAATCCGTGTGAATCCGATGGAAGGCATCTACGTGAAGATCAATGCCAAGAAGCCGGGCTCCGAATCGGAAATTCAGCCGCTGGCGATGGATTTCTGCCAGAGCTGCATGATCGGCATCAACTCGCCGGAAGCTTATGAGCGTCTGCTGCATGATGCTGCGCGCGGGGATTCCACTTACTTCACCCGCTGGGATGAAGTGTCCTCGGCCTGGTCCTTCGTGGACCGTATCGCCAAGGCTTGGAAGGAAGAGAGCAATGACCTGGCTTCCTATCCTGCCGGTTCCTGGGGGCCGGTCGAAGCCGACCAGCTGCTTGCCGGAGAAGGCTTCCACTGGTGGCCGGTCAACGGCCAGGATGAAGATAATGTGGTATGGCAGGTTAACCGCTAGACCCTGAATAAGAGAACTGTTAGAGATCCCTCTGCATATCGCTGCAGGGGGATCTTTTTGCGGAATAATGAGTTTCCTGCGGACTATTCAGCAGATTTTGTGCCAAAGCCGGAGTTTCTGCACATAATATTGCAAGATATTTGACTTACGGAGCTTTTTTGTAGATAATGTTTGCCGGATTTTGCTATACTAAAAAGGATGCTTTCAAAATAAAGAATTTCTAGGCAAGGCGCCATAAATTATCCTATAAACCGTACTTCAACGATGTAACGATGAATTCTAGGTGAAAGGATCTGGACAAATGAGTAGTGCACCGATTTGATTGAAATCCGGTAATTGAAGCAGAAGCAGGGATGAATTTATATATGAAGGGATATGTGTAATGAATAAGGCACAGGACCACAAGCTTCAGAGTGAAGTAGACAAACGCAGAACCTTTGCGATTATTTCCCACCCGGATGCGGGTAAAACAACGCTGACCGAGAAACTGCTCCTCTTTGGGGGCGCTATCCGCTTAGCAGGAACAGTCAAAGCCCGTAAGGCAAGCAAGCACGCCACAAGTGACTGGATGGAAATTGAGAAGCAGCGCGGGATCTCCGTCACTTCTTCCGTCATGCAGTTTGATTACCTGGATCACCGGGTGAACATTCTGGATACTCCGGGTCACCAGGATTTCAGTGAGGACACTTACCGTACGCTGACTGCGGCTGACAGCGCGGTCATGCTGATCGACGTCGCCAAGGGTGTGGAAACACAGACGATCAAGCTGTTCCAGGTCTGTGCGAAACGCGGCATTCCGATCTTCACCTTCATCAACAAGCTGGACCGTGAAGGCCGCAATCCATTTGAGCTGATGGAAGAGCTGGAGAATGTACTGGGTATCCGCTCTGTGCCGATGAACTGGCCGATCGGTATGGGCCGCGAGCTGTGCGGCGTATACGACCGGATGAAGAATCAGGTTGAGCTGTTCCAGGGCGACGATCATTCCGTGATCAGAGTACAAAAAGTGGAAAGCTACCGCGACCCGATCATCCGCGAGATGGCCGGAGAATACCTGCATGACCAATTATGTGCGGATCTGGAGCTGCTGGATGTAGCGGGCGATCCGTTTGACTATGAGAAAGTACTCCGCGGAGAGATTACCCCGGTATTCTTCGGCAGTGCGATCAATAACTTCGGGGTGCAGACCTTCCTGGATAACTTCCTGGATCTTGCACCGAAGCCAGAACCGCGCCGCAGTACAGCTGGATCTGTTGAACCGACAAATGAGAAATTCACCGGCTATGTGTTCAAAATCCAGGCTAACATGAACCCGGCTCACCGTGACCGCATTGCCTTCCTGCGCATTGTGTCCGGCAAGTTCGAGCGTGGCATGAGTGTGAAGCATGTGCGTGCCGGCAAAGACATCAAGCTGTCCCAGCCGCAGCAGTTCCTGGCCCAGGATAGAGATATTGTCGAAGAAGCGTATCCGGGTGATATTATCGGTCTGTTTGACCCGGGTATCTTCCGGATTGGCGATACGCTGAGCCAGGCAGGGGATATCGAATTCGATGAGCTGCCGACGTTCTCGCCGGAGATTTTCTCCAAAGTGAGCATTAAGAATGCGCTGAAATCGAAGCAGTTCCAGAAGGGCATTGACCAGTTAACTGAAGAGGGCATGATCCAGGTGTTCCGCACCGTTAACTTCGATGATATCCTGCTGGGTGTTGTCGGACAGCTGCAGTTTGAGGTGTTCGAGTACCGCATGAAGGGCGAGTACGGCGTAGATGTCCAGCTGCAGCGGATGAGCTACCAGTTCGCGCGCTGGATTGTGGATGATAATAAGCCGGACGCTAGCAAATTCCGGATTAACTCCACACTGGTTACCGACAAGAAGGGCAATTATGTGGTGCTGTTCGAGAATGAATACGCCATGCGGACCGCGATGGAGAAGAATCCGACGGCCAAGTTCCTCGAAACCGCGCCTTGAAAAGTACAGTTGAAGTAGGATAAGCTGACGGCTTATTCGATTGTTATGTAATAAAAACCTCCGCCTCCACTGTGCAGCTTGCACGGTGGATAGCGGAGGTTTTTGGCGGAATGAACCTCTTTAGGAGGTTATGGACCCTGGCGTAAGCTTCTCCAGATGTCTGTGCAGCATGGAGAGTACCCGGTCCTGCTTGGCGGGATCAAGGTCCTTCCAGATCATTTCGAAGACAACGCCGAGTCCGGGAAGCGCGGCTTCCGGCCCGTCCACGGAATTCTCGATCACTTCCCGCAGACCTTCTTCGGTCTGTCCGTGAATCTTGTGTACAATAGCCTGGCGCAAATCAATGGTGACTGGCATAATCGACCTCCTAAAAGTTTTGTTAGCTTAGGCTTCCTGGGTCAGCTTCGCAAAACTGGCTTCGGGAGCGTGGGCTTAAGTTTTGTTAGCATAGGCTCTTTATAAGGTGCCCTGCGGCAGTGCTGAAAATTCAAGTTTATAACGGCTTATGCTATACTGTTTGAGATGCGAAATGCGGGCGGGAGGTACAACAATTATGGCAAAAAAACAATATGCCGTCATCGGAATGGGACGTTTCGGCTCAAGTGTAGCCAAAGCGCTCAGCGGTATGGGCTTTGATGTACTGGCCATTGATGCGGATGAGCAGCGCACCCAGGAAATCTCGAATATTGTTACTCATGCCGTATCGGCGGATTCCACAGATGAAGAGGCACTTCGTGCACTCGGAATCCGTAACTTCGATGTGGTCGTTGTCGCGATTGGCGAAGATATTCAGGCCAGTATTCTAACCACGCTGATCTTGAAGGATCTCGGCGTGCCTGCGATTCTGGTTAAGGCCAAAAGCGAGCTGCACGGCAAGGTTCTGAGTAAAATCGGGGCGGATAAGGTAATCTACCCTGAACGGGATATGGGCCTCAGGGTGGCGCATCATCTGGCCTCGCCGAACATCCTCGATTATATAGAGCTGTCACCGGATTACAGCATCCTGGATATGAAGGTCTCCGGGCCGATGCTGGGCAAGAATCTGCAGGAGCTTAACATTCGTGCCAAATATGGCTGTAACGTAATGGCCATCCGCCGGGGAGAGGAAATGAATATTTCCCCCAGAGCGGAGGATCGTCTGAGCGAGGGCGATGTACTTGTCATCGTCGGCCGGAAGGACAACCTGACGAAGCTGGAAATGGCTTATCAATAGGGGAAGTATGAGTGAGTACAGACACAGACATAGATACAGGTACAGGTAAGGTTAATTGTATTTTGTGCAGTTATTTTAAATGAATTAATCCGTTATTTGCAAATAGATGTATCTGGTACAACTAAAATCACACAAATGGCGGAGTTTTACTCAAACTGCTACTTTTAGTTGTACAGACTCCAGTTAAAAGGGGATTTGCTGCGGAAAGTCTGTTTTTAGTTGTACTAACTACAGTTAAGTCGCCCGGTTGGTTTAGCATACTTAAGATCAGGAATCTGCAAGCAACAGAAAGGTAGGACCTCATGGAAATTATGTCGCCGCAGAATACGCGGGTGAAGGAATGGGCCGGACTGCAGGAGAAGAAGCACCGCGACAAATCCGGTAAATATATCGTGGAAGGCATTCATCTGGTGCAGGAGGCGCTGCAGGCAGAAGCAGATGTGGAATGCCTGGCGTTTGATCTGGATAAAGGCATGCCGTCCGAGCTGAAGCCTCTGCTTCAGGCCGTTCAGGGCATGGAGGTAATTGGCGTGTCAGCAGCGGTGATTGCGAAGTGCAGCAGCACGAATACACCGCAGCCGGTGTTTGCGGTTGTGCGCAAGGAGCAGCAGGGCGTGGAGGCCATCCTGGCGAAGCCGGATAGTCTGGTTGTCGTGCTGGACGGGGTCCAGGACCCCGGCAACGTGGGCACGATCATCCGCAGCGCCGATGCAGCGGGTGCCGACGGGGTCATCCTCGGCCAAGGCTGCGCCGATCTCTTCAATCCGAAGACCATCCGTTCCACGATGGGCTCGATGTTCCATCTTCCGGTGGTGGAGGGAGACCTCGGCATGATTCTGCCGCAGGCGCGGGAACGCGGTGCGCTGCTGGTCAGCACTTCACTGACAGGTGAAGATTCCTGCTACACCCATGATTTCCAGGGCAGCCAGTGGCTGCTGATCGGCAGCGAAGGTAAAGGTATCTCACCGGAGACGGCAGCCCTTGTCGATAAGAGCATCATCATCCCGATGGCCGGCCGCGCCGAATCGCTGAATGCTGCGATGGCAGCGACGATCCTTTTATTTGAGGGGATGCGGCAGCGGGGGAGTCACGGGAAGTAGACTAAGTTGTTGTCGGATATGCCTTCTCCGAAGGGCAATTGGTCCATGACCATTTCATAACGGCACGCCATGGGACGGCCGAGCCGGTTTACCAGGTGGCGTTATCAGCGAAGAGATGACAGCAGGCAGATAAAATTCAAGACAGCATCAGAGCAAGGCCCAAGCCGGAACAAGGCTTGGGCCTTGCGCTTTTTACTCTCCGGCATCAAAACTTTCGACCCGGATGTCATTTTTTTCAACCTTAATCGGGCGGGGATTAATTATATAATCAATTCAAGGCAACAAGCTATAAACACTGGAAGGAGGAAGGCGGCTAGGTCAACACTAATGACAGGGGGAATAATGATGAAGAAAAAAACTTCGGTATTGGCATTATTTTTAGTGCTCTTGATAGCGGTTACAGGATGCGGCGGAGGGGCTGGTAATGCAGGCACGACAGAAGCGGCCAGTACATCCGAAGGCTCCAATTCATCCGGGAAATCGGGAGACGGAAAAATTGTAATCGGTTTCTCGCAGACGGTCATGAATCACCCGTTCCGGATTGCCAACGTAGATACGGCAAAGAAGGCAGCCGCCGATCTCGGGGTTGAGATTATTGTGACAGATGGACAAGGGGACGCAAACAAGGAAATCGCCAACATCGAGAGCCTGATCGCCCGCAATGTCGATGCCCTTATCGTGAGCAGCCTGTCGGGCAACGCGATCTACCCCGCATACAAGGAAGCGGAAAGAGCGGGCATCCCGCTGATTATCGCAGCCTCCGGAGTACCGGACGATGACAGCATTCCCTATACGACATTCGTTGCTTCGGATGAGGTGACGATGGGCCAGCAGGCGGCGAAGTACATTGCCGACAAGATGGGCCAAAAGGGCAATCTGGTCATCCTCAACGGTGTCGTCGAGTCGACCAACTCCCAGCTTCGTACGCAGGGGTTCATGCCGGAGATCCAAAAGTATCCGGATATCAAGATCGTGGCGGAGCAATCCGGAGAATGGCTGCGGCTGCCTGCGATGCAGGTGATGACGAATATTTTGCAGGCCAACAGCAAGATTGACTTCGTGTTCGCCCAGAATGATGAGATGGCGCTCGGCGCGATTGAAGCCATTAAGAAAGCAAACCGGATGAGCGAGATCAAGGTGGTCAGTATGGACTCCCAGAAGGAAGCGCTGGAGAAGATCAAGAACACGGATGAGCTGATGATGTCCGTGAAAAATGAATGGAGCTTCGAGACGGCTGTGAAGCTGGCGATCGATGCGGCGAACGGCAAAGAGATTCAGAAGAGAGTGATTCTGGACTCTCCTGTAATCGACAAGTCGAATGTCGATGACTTCTACGATCCGAATTCAACGTTCTAAAAGAAACATATCCGCCAAGACCAATCCAATTATAAATTCAGGAGGAATTCATCATGGGCTTTGAAGACGTATTGCAGGAAATTCCGGTAACCGAGTACAAGGAACGTTTGCAGAAGGCAAGAGTGAAAATGGAAGCGGAAGGCCTGGACGGGCTGCTGGTTTATTCAGACTCGTACCGTATGAGCAATGTCCGCTGGTTAGCCAACTATCGCGCATTTGACGGGGTATTCCCATATCCTGCTATGGTGTTTATCCCGCTTGACGGCGAACCTACGCTGTTCGCGGAAGGCAGTCTGGTATCCTATGCCGCCGACGAGACATGGTTCTCCGATGTAAGAGGCATCCGCCAGGAGCTCGGCAATGTGCTGAAGGATTTCCAGAAAGGCAGAAATTCTGCCAAAATCGGCCTCAGCGGCTCGAAATACTGCGCGCTTGAATTCTATGAGACGATCCGCGACAGCCTGAATCCAACCTCGGTGTTGCAGAAGACCAATATTATCGAGTACCTGAAATCGATTAAGAGCGAAACGGAAATCCGTAATATGAAAGTAGCCGGCCGACTGGCGGACATGGGGATTGAAAAAATCCACGAGCTGCTCGCCACCGAACGCCTGACCGAGAGAGAAGTGACGCGTCAAGCGATGGCGCACATGTTCGCGAGCGGTGCGGACACCGTCTCGTTCGATATGATGGTCCAGTCGGGACCGAACTCCGGGGACTTCTTCCTGGCCCGCCCGCGTGACCGCGAAATTGTCAAAGGCGACACGATCCTCATCGATATCGGCTGCCGTTATAACGGATATTCGTCCGATATGGCGCGTGGTGTAGCTTACGGCAAGGTGGATGCGGAGAAACAGCGCCTGCTCGATACCTGCCTGGAAGCATGGAGAGCGGGAATGTCCGCTCTGAGACCGGGTATGACCGGCGCGGAGGCCGATGTGGCCGCCAACGAAGTGCTGAAGCGCGAAGGATATCCGCATATGGCCGGTGAAGGCCGGGGCTGCGCCCACTCCACTGGCATGGATCCGGAGGAGGAAATTCCGGTAGTAGGCCCGGACAGCCAGGATATTCTGGTCGAGAACCAGACGATCGCTTTTGAAATTACTCTGCTCATTCCCGGATATGCCGGTACCCGTGTAGAAGATACAGTTGTGATCCGCAAAGACGGACCGGAGTCGCTGACCAATCATCCGTATGTCTGCAACTGGTACCAGGATTAAAATTTGAGAATAGCAATGATGGCTTTGCCTCAGTTAAGCGTCAGTAAGCAAAGCCATCATTGTCCCATTAAATAAAGGGGAATCAGGCAGATGGAAACCATTCAGAAAGCCCGTACGCTCTTGAAACAGGAAGAGACGCTGCTGCTGCTGTTTATCGTAATCGTCACATTAATCTCTCCAATCTTCTCACCGGAGTTCTTCACTTCCTATAACTTCTCAAATCTGCTGCGGCAGATCTCCTATCCGGCCATCGTGTCGATCGGGATGCTGCTGACGGTACTGATCGGCGGCATTGACCTGTCGGTGGGTTCTGTGATGCAGGCGGTAAGTTTAACGGCCATTATGCTCGTTCAGCTGCAGGCGCCAACCGTTGTAATCGTGATTGTTGTCCTGGCACTGGGTTTGTTCCTCGGTCTCATTAACGGCATGCTGATTACCTTCGGGAAGCTGCAGCCATTCATCGTAACGCTCGGGACCAAGGTAATTATCGACGGAACCACGCTGTTTATGACGAAAGGCAAAGGCATCAGCGGAGACGCGAGCGACAGCTTTCTTTCCATTGGCGGGGGGTACATCGGGGCTATTCCCAATCCCGTCATTATCATGCTGGTGTTATACATTATCGGGTTCATTATGCTGAACAAAACGATCTTTGGGCGGCAGATCTACAGTGTAGGGTCCAACCGGGTGGCGGCTTATAACTCGGGCATCAACGTTAAAAAAGTACAGCTGAGCGTTTATGCGCTGTCCGGATTGTTCGCCGCGATAGCGGGCCTGCTGATTGCCTCCAGAACCGGCGCTTATCAGCCGATGTCCGGCAACAGCGGAGCAACAGGCATGGAGCTGAGCGCCATCGCCGCCGTCGTGGTGGGCGGAGCCAGCTTATCCGGCGGAAAAGGCACAATCTGGGGAGCATTTTTAGGTGCTCTGCTCGCCGGGCTGCTGTTTAATCTGCTCGTATTCCTGAACATGAATCCTTATATTCAGCAGTTCATTCTGGGCATCATCATTCTGGCTGCCGTCGTCTTTTCCGCTTCCAAGAACCGCAAGTAACTACAAATCCATGTATATGACAAAGAGGGAACGATATGGATAATGTCATCCTTAAATTAGACGGAATCTCCAAGCAGTTCGGCAATCATTATGCGCTGAAAGATATTAACGTGAACATTAGCGAAGGGGAATTCCATGCGATTGTCGGCGAGAACGGGGCCGGCAAATCAACCCTGATCAAAATATTATCCGGCGTTCATTTGCCTTCGGAAGGCAACGTTCATTTTAAAGGCCAGTCCGTCAAGTTCCTGTCGCCTTATATGGCGCAGAAGAGCGGGGTCAGCACGTTGTTTCAGGAAATTCAGGAGATTCCCGCGCTGTCGGTGGCGGAGAATATTTATCTGGGGAGAGAACCGCAAAAGGGTTCCCTGCTGCAGTGGAAGACGCTGTATAAGGAAGCGGGAGAGCTGCTGAACAATCTCGACATCAAGATTGATCCTTATAAGAAAATGGAAGAGCTGAGCATCTCGGAACGGAAGATGGTCGAGATCGCCAGAGCCGTCTCGTTCAACGCGGAGCTGCTGATTATGGATGAACCTTCCGCGAACCTGAACGAAGACGAGCTGGCTGTGCTGTTCAAGACGATTGCCGAGCTCAGAAAAAGAAAGGTAACGATCATCTATATTTCGCACCGGCTGCGGGAAATTTTCGCCATGGCTGACCGGGTTACCGTTCTGAGGGACGGACAGCATGTAAAAACGATGGATATCAAGGATACGGATGAAGCGCGGCTCGTCCAGCTGATGATCGGGCGGGAGCTGAATGAATATTATCCTGTGAACACGGAACAGATCGGTGCCAAAGTGCTGGAGATTTCTGATTTGAATGTGCCGGAGTTGCTGCATAATGTGAGCTTAAGCCTGAACAAACGCGAAATTCTCGGCATTGCCGGATTGGCGGGCTCGGGCGGAAATATTTTGACTAAAGTACTGTTCGGGCTGATCAAAGGCTATTCGGGTAAGATGGTGCTGGACGGCAAGCCGTTCGCTCCGAGAAATCCGCGGCAGTGCATTGCGGAAGGGATTGCATTTGTGCCGGAGGACCGTAAGACGCAAGGGTTATTTCTGAATTTAAGTGTGCGGACCAATATGTCCATTACTTCGCTGCGCAAGTTCAGAACGTTCGGTCTGATCAGTGAGCCGAAGGAAAGCAGGCAGGCCAATGAATTGGTGCAGCAGCTGTCGGTGAGACCGAAGAACATTAAGGCGCCGATCCGCTCTCTCAGCGGGGGCAACCAGCAGAAGGCGCTTATCGGACGCTGGCTCCTGGACAAGTATAAAATTCTTATTCTCGAAGAGCCTACCCGGGGTGTGGATGTCGGGGCCAAGATGGAAATTTACCAGGAAATCAACAAGCTGCTGAGCCAGGGTCTGTCCCTGATCATGGTCTCCTCCGAGCTTCCCGAGCTTCTGGGAATGTGTGACCGGATTCTCGTCTTCTCCGGCGGAACCATTACCGGCGAGCTGCAGCGGGACGAAGCATCCGAAGAGAAAATTATGGAATACGCACTGCAGGAGGTGAAATGAATATGGCGAAATGGAGAAGCTATCTTCCGCTGGCAACCCTCATCCTGTTAATGATCGTAGGTTCACTGCTGTCCGATAAGTTCCTGACGTACGCCAATCTGATGAATTTGCTGCAATACAGTGCGGAAAGTGCGCTCATTGCCGTGGGTATGACACTTGTAATTCTTACGGGGGGGATCGATCTTTCGGTCGGATCCGTTGTGGCTTTAACGGCGGTCGTCAGCGCCAATACGCAGCATTTGGGCGTGTGGGGCATTCTGACTGTGGTGATCCTGATCGGCGCTCTTGTCGGTGCGCTCAACGGAGTCGTGCTGACGAAATTCCGGGTCGAGCCTTTTATGGCGACGCTGGCTACGATGGCGATCTTCCGGGCCGTTGCTCTCTGGTACACGAACGGCGGGCCGATTATCGGAACGGTGACACCTGCGTTTTCGAATATAGCGAACGGAAGTTTGCTGGGCATTCCGCTTCCCGCCGTCTATGTCGTAGTAGTGTTCGTCCTCGGATATTTCGTTCTAAATCGTACGCCGTTTGGCAGACATGTGCTGGCTGTCGGCGGCGGGGAAGAGACATCCCGGTTGTTCGGGATCAAGGTTGAGCGCGTCAAGGTGATCGTATATATCATTAGCGGCGTTCTTGCCGCCCTGGCCGGGCTGCTGATTACTTCCCGGATCGGCATGGGTGAACCGCGCTCGGGCTTTCAATTTGAGCTGGTGGCCATCGCCGTCGTGATTGTCGGGGGAACCAGCCTAACCGGAGGCCGCGGCACGATCGGCGGAAGCTTCATCGGACTGCTCATTTTCGCTGTTGTCATGAACATCATGAATCTGCTGAACATCTCATCCTTTGTCCAACCGATCGTGCGGGGACTGATCATTATACTGGCCGCCCTGGCGATTTCCCGGATGGTGAAATCGAAATCCGCAGCTGCGGAAGCTTCGTGAGCGAAAGACGCATAGCGAATGTGCACAAGAGTACAGGCCGGACGGTCCGCATCATGGGACGTTCGGCTGTTTTCACTGTATGGAGTATAAAGGCGATCCGTGTTGGATTTGCGGCAGGCAGGTTAATTTTGTTTATTAACATGTAAAAGGATTCTTGGTAATATAGGTACAACCTATGTTTGAAGGAGCTGCTGGATGTTGAAGCGCGCACTGCTAACCTACCTGTCTTCCAGTGTAAAGCGCAAGATGATTCTGATGGTTGTAGTTATGCTAATTCTTGTAATCGCTATCATCGAGATTGTCACTTACGCCGTTTCCATTAATTTTCATCTGAATGACGCCAAGGCAAATGATGCCCAGAAGGTGCAATTTATCAGCGAGAATATGGACGATGCCATTTCGTATATGGGCAAGCTGATGGACAGCATTACCGAAGATTCAGAAATCCAGTCTATGCTGCTGCAGACGAACCAGCTTACATATGAGAAGTTAAGCTCGCTGGAACAGCTGGTCGTTTCCAAAATCCTGTACTCCACCGATAAGCTGGAAACCGTCTATCTCTTCAATACGCAGCAGTTCCTGGTCAAGCTGAACTATAACACTTCCGGGCTTGTGAATAATAAGGACGATGTGCAGTCCGAGCTGAAGAAACAGCGTTATGACACGGTGGGAAGAATCACCTGGAGGGTCAACAAAGGGGTTATTTATATCGAAAGAGCCATCCGGGAACGGGATTCGCTCAAGATGCTCGGTTATATTACCATTTCGCTCAAGGACGATTATTTAAAGCAGCGCCTGCAATCCGAGCCTTACCGCTACAGCTATGTGTTTGATGAGCAGGATCGTATCGTTGTCAGCAGCAGCGAGGTTCCCGATATCCACGTGGAGGATCTGCTCCGCCGCGCGAAATTGCAATCCGCCGAGGGGCCTTCTTTATTGAATATGGAGCCGTATGGAAAAATGCTGTTCACAACCTTTGTATCCGCCCAGGAAGGGTGGAGAGTAGTCTCGCTTGTGCCGCTTAAGGAAATCTCCAAAGGCACGGAACTGATCGGACGCTGGATCACCGCGATCGGAGTGATCGGCGTGCTGCTGGGCATCCTCTTGACCTGGTTCACGACCAGCCGCTTAATCGCTCCGCTCCACGCGCTGAAGCAGGTTATGGATCAGGTGGAGACAGACCGTTTCGATCAGCAGGTCAGAATCAGCCGGAGGGATGAGTTCGGGCGGCTCGGGCGCAGCTTCAACCAGATGATGGGCAAGATCAATTATTTGATCTCCGAGGTGTACCAGAAGGAGCTGGCCCAGCGTGAATCCGAATACCGGGCGCTTAAGGCCCAGATTAATCCCCATTTTCTGTACAATACGCTGGATACGATCCGCTGGCTGTCCATGTACGGTGAGAATGACAAGATCGAGAATGTGACCATCTCCCTGGCGCAGCTGTTAAAGGCCAACCTGGCCGATCACCGGGAAATGGTGCCGGTCCGCTCGGAGCTGGAATATATCAATGCTTATTTGGCTATTCAGAAGACCCGTTTTGAGAGCCGGATCACGGTTTCAATCCACATGGACGACGACATTGCGGAGCTATGGATTCCCAGGTTTATTTTGCAGCCGATTGTGGAGAATTCGTTCGTGCACGGGCTGGAGAATAAAGTCGGTCCGGGCAACCTGAGCATAATCGGGATCATGGATGGTGGGAGCGTAAGATTCCGGGTGATTGATGACGGTGTCGGGATCGAGGCACAGAAGCGGGACCGGCTGCTGGAATTCACGGGCGAGGTGGACCTCGGCAGTGCCAAAGGGACAGGCAACGGAATGAGAAACGTACACAAACGGATTCAAATGCTGTTCGGCGAAAGCTACGGTCTGACGATCAACGGCATGCCGGGCAGCGGTACCATTGTCGAGATTATAGTGCCTGTAATGGAGAATGTAACTGCGCCTCCCAATACTGCGGATGAAGGTGGGAAGAATATTGTATAAAATCGTGATTGTGGATGATGAAGACATCGTAAGCCGGGGGCTGAGCGAGAAGGTAGACTGGAGCAAGCTGAACTGCACAGTATGCGGGACGGCCGCCAACGGACTGGAAGGCCTGGAAGTCATTGAACGCTTTAAGCCGGATATCGTCATTACTGACATCAAGATGCCCGGGATGAACGGGCTGGAGCTGGCCGAGCATATCAAGCGTCATTATCCGGGGATGATCACGATTCTCCTCAGCGGATACAGTGAATTCGACTATGCCCGTACCGCAGTAAGGCATCAAGTATTCGATTATCTGCTCAAGCCAATCAAGATTCCCGACCTGAATGCCTGCATTCTTAAGGCGGTGGACAGGATCAACGGCAAGAGGGCTTCTCTGCTGCAGGCGGCCAGTGACTCCAAGCGGGAGAACGCGGACATCGTGGAGGCGGGCATCCTCATGAATGTGATTGTGAACGGCAATAAGGATATTGCCGCTATGCGTACAAAGCTGAAGGATTACGGCATCCAGCTCGGCTGCGGTGTGGTCGTGGTGTTTGAGATGTATAATCCCTCGGATCTTTCTTATGAAGAGTATGCCTCCCTGTACCAGTATGCCGTCAACAATATAGTGAATGAAACGTACCTCCGCTTCCAAATGGCGACCTCCATCGTTGATATGGAAGGGAAGAGTGTTGTCGTCGTCAAGTCCGATCCCGCCTTGCAGCAGGTGATTATCCGCAAAAGAGTGGTAGAAGCGACAACCGAATGTCTGGAGAACATCGAAATGTATTTAAAAAAGCAAATCAGCGTCGGCATTGGCACCAACTTCCGGGAAATCAGCGAGCT
This sequence comes from Paenibacillus borealis, assembly GCF_000758665.1. Taxonomy (NCBI): domain Bacteria; kingdom Bacillati; phylum Bacillota; class Bacilli; order Caryophanales; family Paenibacillaceae; genus Paenibacillus; species Paenibacillus borealis. The sequence continues at coordinate 7,068,848 of NZ_CP009285.1, read as the reverse complement.
GTACAGCTCCTTCCAGCATGCGCTCAAGCTGCTCGAGACCCAATTGTTCTGGGGAAGTCTGATGCCAAAGCTGCAGGATGCACTTCAGTGCAGCTCTGGCAAGCCGCCCTTGGGCCGCATGGATGCGGAATGGTTTGAGGCGATCTGTGACGGCGACGAGCCGAAAGCGAAACGGTATTTGGACGAATTCACGGCCGGCATTAGAGCCGGCAGGAATAAAAGTATCGCCCTGAACAGCTGTCTTGACTTCCTGCTCGGCCTGTCCAAGCATGTGCCGGAGTGGAAGATAAAGGACCAAATCACGGAAGCCATTGCGGGAATCGCCGGACTGCGGACCTTTGAAGAATATACGGACCTGTTAAGCCGGATTACGGCCCTGGCCTGCGAGGAGGCGTTATGGAGGAAGGAAGAAGCGATGGGAAGAAGCCTGGCGGAGCGGATCGCCCGGTATGTGGATGATCATTATGCCGAAGCCGAGCTGAATCTTCAATTGGTTGCAGACTTGTTCCATGTGAGCGCCAGCCATCTCAGCAGAATTTTTAAAAAAGAGCTGGGGACTAACTTTAACGAATACCTGTCGCTCAAACGGGTGGAAAAGGCCAAGCAATTACTCACCGGCAGCCGGCGTTTGACCGTACTGGAAGTTGCCCGCCGGGTCGGGTTCGCGGACGGCAAATACTTCGGGCAGGTGTACAAAAAATACTATGGAATGACGCCCTCGGAATATAAAGAAACCTTGTTCGGCCCCCGGTGCAATGCGTTATAACGCCTAGAGGGCGCACAGCAAAAATCTCTATCCCCGGCCGGTTTGGCAAAACAAGCGGGGATAGAGATTTTTTATTTGATGCCCTGCTTTTCGATTTCCGCCTTGGCTTCATCCAGCGCCTGCCTGGCCGTCTTCCTGCCGGTGAGCACCGAGGTGATGGCATCCTGCAGCACACCCGACCACTCCACATAAGATGACATGCTCGGCCTGTTGATCGCATATTCGAATTGTTCGGTCATCAGGTTCCGGTTCAGGTATTTTTCCTCATTCTCGAACTGGTCGATCTGCTCGCTCCAGACTGAAAGGCCTCCAATTTGGTCCTTGGCGGACACTTCATTTCTCATGCTGATCGTCAAATCAATAAATTTCCAGGCCCAGTCTTTATGACGTGAAGTTCGGGTAATGCCGAGTGCGCCGCCCCCGGTAACGGTGGAGCTTCTTTGATATCCCTGGAAACCGGGCACGAGCGCCATTTTAAAGCCGGGTTTGCGGCTGAGGATCGGATCGGCATAAGCCCAACTGATCAAAAAAGGCAACTTGCCCTCCGCGAAGGTCTCAATAGCCGACATATCGCCTGCAGTCAGGGAAGCGGGATCGGATAAACCGCTGCTCAGGGTGTTCACCATGAATTCCAGCGCCTGCACGCCGCCGCCCTCATTGAATACCCAGCGGCCGTTGGCATCCTTCGCCTGCACGCCAAGGGCATTGGCCAGTAGCGTATAATCGGTGATCAAGCCTTCGCCCGGCTTCCAGCTCCAGATCAGGCCGTACTTGGCAAGTCCCTTATCCTGAATGTACTTCGCCATGTCCTTCAGTTCCTCCCAGGTGGCTGGAGGAGCATAAATGCCGGCGCTTCTCAGCATCGATTCATTATAGTAGAGGAACTTCTCTTCCATGATGACCGGGAAGGCATATAAATCGGGAAGCGCATACAAATCATTGCTGATGACCCGCTGGTTATAAGCAATGGGTACCAATTTATCAATTACGCTGCCTGTGACATAGTTCCGCAGAGGCTCAAGCAAGCCGGTTCTGGCGAATCCGGTGGTCCAGACCGTATCGACCAGAATAATATCCAGATCTGTGCCTCCCCGCAGGAGGCTGTCTTCTATCTGGTCATGCAGCGAGTTGATATCGGTGGAGCGGATATCGACTTTGATCCCGTATTGCTCTTCATACCGCGCGGCAATTTTCCTGATATATGGCAGATAGGAGTTTTCGATCAGAATGCTGATCTGGTCAGGACGGCCGGAGGCCGTAGACGTTGACTGGGCTGCTTCATTTCCGGATCCACGTTCATTCGAACGGGTGCTGATGATGAAGATGGCTGCCAGGGTCAGGAGTGACAGTAATAACAGATAATAAAAAAGCTTGGATCTGAGCATAGACTTGTCCATACACCCCCAAAGCAAAGTCGGGTTATCTTCCTCTAATAGTATAGTGGGATTATTTGATTAAATCGACAGAAATGTTTTTTTCGAAACTGCCATCCGCTTGATCTAATAAAATTTGGAATAAACCGTAATTTCAAACAAAATTTTTCGGCAGGCTGTTGTATCTGAACATATTGAAGTCCCCGGGATTATAATTTGCAAAAGAACGTTACAAGTTCGCTCGAATTACTCCTTTTTAATGCCAAGATGATATACAACTCACAAATAGCGAATCAGCATTTATAAAAGATATTGAAAAGCCCGCAATCAGCCTAACCGCTGATTGTGGGCTTTTGTCTTACAGAAGCTCTCGTCCGTTCTCATTCTCTGTATAGATGGAGATTAGTACAATTGCCGTGTCTTCACCAATATTTCGTACTAAATGAGGCGTACATGCATTCCAGCTAAAGGAATCCCCTTCACCAAACTCAGCCCCATCCTCGCCTTGTTCTGCGTAAATTCTCCCTTTTAAGACCACATGTACCTCTTGGCCTTCATGTGCATGAGGAGCATCTCCGATAATAGCACCGGGAGGGAATTCTACAATTGTCATTCGCACATTCTTTGTTGAACTCAAGTGCTCCACCTTCAAATTATCCGGACCGCTGGTAGTAATTGTCCGTTCACCCTTCCGAACAATATGCATTCGCTCTTCTTTCTTTAAAAGCAAATAAGCTAACGGTACTTTTAGCGCTTGGGCTATATTTTCCAGTGTTGAAATAGAGGGTGAGGTTTTATTCGTTTCAACCTGACTCATAAAGCCTTGAGATAGTCCGGTAGTCTCACATATCTGAGCAATGGTGATGTTTTTTCTTTTCCGGATTGTTCTTATCGAAGAGCCAATATCCATAGGATCACACCTCAATAATATTTGTAATACAAAACTTAATTACATATTATCAATTTTCATGTTGACAAGTCAATGTGGCATGAGTTAAATTACACATATAGAATTTATATTTTTATTACTAATATTTATAGAGGGAGTGAACAGAATGAACAGAACAACTGTAGTTTCAATTATTATGCGTGTGGTGCTGGGAATCATCTTTGTATTCCATGCTGTAGATAAGTTTCAAATGGGTCTTGGTAATGTAGAAGCGTGGTTTACCTCATTGGGTATTCCGGGATTTGTAGCCTATGTTGTTGCGGTGATTGAATTTGTCGGCGGTATTATGCTTATCCTGGGATTGTTTACCCGTTATGTATCCGCAGTATTTGTGATTGTGCTCATCGGTGCCATTATGACAGCCAAATTATCTGTAGGTCTTCTGGGCAATGGTCAGATGGCCGGTTATGAGCTGGACCTCGGATTCATATTGATCTCGCTTTATCTGATTGTTGCAGAACGGACACCGCTATCTATTGACCATTTTATTTCGAGCAAGCGTAGCAGATAACTTACAGCAAGGAGAGATGAAGATGAATCCCACATATCAGTATGACGTTCACCTACCTGTTAATCTTGAAGAGGGCAAGAAGTACCCTGTGATTATCACCCTACATGGCAAAGGATCGAATGAACGCAATATGTTCGGTCTGGTTGCTCCACTGGCTGCAGATTTCATCATCATCGGGGTTCGCGGGAACCTGCAACTTGGCAGTGGATATCAATATTATGATTTGAAAAGTCTTGGCAATCCCATCCGGGAGATGTTTGACCAAGCGGTTACAGATCTCGAAGCTTTCATTCAATATGCAACAGAGAAGTACCCGATCGATCCTGACAAACGTTATTTGCTCGGTTTCAGCCAGGGTGCAATCCTGTCCATGACGCTTGCGCTTACGATGGGGGAACAGCTGAAAGGAATTGTGGCGCTGAACGGATACATTCCTGACTTTGTGAAAACGGAGTATTCTCTTCGCAGTATTAAAGATGTTTCTGTATTTGCCTCACATGGGGAATATGATTCTGTGTTCCCGGTTCGTATAGGGCATGAGACTGCCAGCTATCTAGAGGGCCAAACAGAGCGTTTAACATTTAAATTATATCCAACTGACCATGGCGTATCCGAAGAGAACCAGCTAGATTTTTTGAATTGGATTAAGCAAGATGCTAAATTCAATACTAATAAGGGGTGAAAAATCATGATGCCATCTTATTTTTTTGCACACGGTGCACCATCAATCGTGCTTGAGGATAACGAATATACAAAGTTACTTAAACAGTTTAAAGACAACAATCCAAGGCCAAAAGCAATTGTTATCTTCTCCGCTCATTGGGAGGAGAATGTTCAGACGGTCAGCGCCGCCAAAACGTATGAAACCATTTACGATTTTGGTGGATTCCAGGACGAGTTGTACCAGATGACTTATCCGGCGCAAAGTGACAGAGTACTTGTAGATCAGATCCAAAATTTATTTTCCAAGTATGGTGTTGATAATGTTAGAAATGAGACAAGAGGCTTGGACCACGGCGCTTGGGCTGTTCTAAAACTGCTGTATCCGGATGCCGATATCCCGGTTATAGCACTATCCGTAAACCGTTATCTGTCTAATGAGCAGCAGTATGAGATCGGCAAGGCACTGGAGGAGCTTCGCGAGCAGGATGTGCTGATTATCGGAAGCGGAGGTACCGTTCATAATTTAAGAAAATTAAACTGGCAGTCGGAGGCGGTTGACGGGTGGGCAGAACAATTCGACAACTGGATTCAAAGTAAGCTGGAGGCATGGGATACCGCAGCCTTGTTTCAATACCGCGACCTTGCTCCCCATGCAGGGGAGGCTGTTCCTACGAGTGAGCATTTCATTCCACTTCTTCTCGCTATGGGAACAGGTGACTCGGCCCGTAATGCGCAGCTTCTTCACCGGAGCTACCAATACGGTAATCTAAGCTTAAGCTGCTGGCAATTTAATTAAGCTTATACGGCAGTGGGGATTACATTCTCCATTGCTTTTTGTTTTTCATGGAATCATTCTACATAGCGGGGGATTTTTAGCGCAAAATAAGACATGCTTTTCATGGAAAACAACATAAAGGAGTCCTCTATATGCCAGGTACACAAAGTCTGAATTCTCAGGTACTCTCACATCTGCAGGACAAAATAAAACTGATCAAAACCGAAAAGGGAGCCATATATCTGGTCGGCCCCATTAATCTGCCGGTTAATTTACTTGGGGATACTGCCCAGTTCAAATGGTATTGCTGGCTTAATTGTGATGAGGTGACAGAAGATTTCGAGCATATTATCGCAAAGCTATCCTCCGCTAATCTGGCTGAACTGCAACAATCGAGTGTACTTGTTCATGGTGACTTTCAGAATGCCGGCCATGCGTTGATCCGGTTTCATTCCATCTGCCATACCGGAGATATTTTCGGCAGCAAGCGCTGCGATTGCGGATATCAGCTTAAACAGGCGATGAAGCATATTGCGGACCACGGACATGGTGCGATCTTTTATTTGGCGAATCATGAGGGGAGAGGCATAGGCCTCTTCAGTAAGGCACTTGCTTATATTTTGCAGGAAAATGGATACGACACAGTAGATGCTAATCTTAAACTTGGATTTGTGGATGACTCGCGTGATTACAGCGATGCCATTAAGGTATTAAAGGTGCTTCGTACCAAACCAGTTACATTGATTACGAACAATCCCAAAAAATTAGAAGCACTTCGTCAAGCCGGACTAGACCTGGAAGGCCGGGTACAGCTATGGGGAGATATCTCTGAGTATAACGAGAAATATCTCAAAACGAAAATTGAACGTTCAGGACATCTAAATGAAGACGAGGGTTGTTGTAACAATGACTAATTAAGAATAATATGAGGAGATGGTTCCCATGGGAGAGGAAAACCATACTAAAGATGGCATAGAGATTGGACTATATATGGTCATAAGCGGTTTCTTGCCCAAATTGATATTGGCGGAATCCCTTATCATAAAGTTGCTGAAAGCATCGAACGAATAGCTGCGGACATTGTACCTATAATTCGAAGAGCAACGAGTAAGTAAGGTGCAAACTACTAAAGTCCTGGAGTCGCTTTATTAGCATTCCGAATATTATCGGCAAAATTCAAATAATTGTTTTCTGAAAGAAAGGGTTTACATCTATAAAAACGATATGCTATAATCAGGCCACAAGTAAATAAGCTTCTTGAAGATTGTAACTGTTAAATCAGGCAAGACTTCAACTAACATAGGATTATTTTCCATATGTTGTTGATGTCTTGCTTTTCTATTTTTTAGACCTGGAGGGGTAGTATGGTAATAAAACAGCTCATTAATAATAATATTGCCATAAGCATAGATGCCCAAGGGGATGAAATTATATTAATCGGGAAGGGGTTAGCCTTTGGTAAGAAGAAGGGTGATGAAATCGATGATCTGAAAGTTGAGAAACGCTTCTATCTGGAAGATAAAGGATTGTATTCTAAGTTCAAAAAACTTCTGCAGGAAGTATCGATCGATGATATTAATATCGCGGATGACATTATTAGCTTAGCCAAAAGAAAACTGAAAAAAGATTTAAATGAGAGCATCTATATTTCCTTACCTGATCATATCAGTCTGGCTATAAGCCGCACTAAAAATGGATTGAAAGCAAAAAACGGATTGCTCTGGGAAATTAAAAAGTTATACAGAGAAGAATATGAAGTGGCCCAAATAGCTGTGCAAATGATTAATGAAAAATTCAATATTGACCTGGGTGAAGATGAAGCGGGGTTCATTGCCTTTCACTTTGTGAATGCAGAACTAAACAGTGGAATGAATACGATTACAAAGATTACCAGGTTTATCAAGGAAATCTTAAGCATTGTCAGTTATCAGCTGAACATGCAGATCGATGAAGAGTCTTTAAACGCCTTCCGCTTTATCACCCATTTGAAGTTTTTTGCCCAGCGAATCTTTTTGGAAGAACAGAATGATGTGATGGACGATCCCTTTTTGTACGAAGTGGTAAAAGAAAGGTACTCTAAGGCATTTATCATTACACAAAAAGTTAAAGATCATATAAGTAAGCATTACTCCTATCAATTAATGGATATGGAAGCCATCTATTTAACGGTTCATATTCAGCGTTTGTTAGAACGGAAAAACTAAATAGGACCGATTCAAACTTGTTACTCTTCGGGAGGCCAGACTTGGATTAAATCTGAAAGTATTGTCTTTGACAATCATTTCGGATTGAATCCAAGTCTTTTTATTTATCAGGAGGTGTTGTGAAGTGGATTATAAACAACTGGCAAAAGAAATTACTGAAAAAGTGGGCGGAGAAGACAATATTGCGGATTTGTATCACTGTGCCACGCGTCTTCGTTTTACGCTGAAAAATACGAAAAAAGCAAAAAAGGCTGAGCTTGAAAAAATGGAAGGCATTATCACCGTTGTTGAAAGCGGCGGAATGTTCCAGGTTGTAATTGGTAACAATGTAGCCGCCGTACACGATGCAATTTATGCACAGACAAACTTGGAAAAGAAAGAAACAAATGATGACGATGCTGTAAAGAAAAATTTGTTTGAAAAGTTTACGGATCTGATCTCAGGGATCTTCAGTCCTCTTTTGGGCCTCCTGGCTGGGGCAGGTCTCATTAAAGGAGTATTGGCACTTCTAAATAATTTCAAATGGATTGACCCGGCTAGTGGAACTTATAGAATACTTGCAGCCGCAGGGGATAGCTTCTTTTACTTCCTCCCAATGATCATAGCCTTTACAGCTGCCAGAAAGTTTAAAGTCAATCAATTCCTGGCTGTAACCCTGGCTGGCGGTTTGATTTATCCGGATCTGGTAGCAGCGTATGTGGGGAAAGAATCGCTTGATTTCATCGGCATTCCAATCATTTTGGCTAAATACAGCAGTACGGTTATTCCAATTATTCTAGCTATTTGGGTGCTCAAATTTGTTGAAGACTTCTTCAAGAAGCTTCTTCATGAGACTGTACGTAATCTGTTAACGCCATTCTTTTGCCTAATTATTATGGTGCCTCTAACCTATTTAGTAATTGGTCCAATCTCTATTACCGCAAGTAATCTGCTAGCTGATGGCGTTCTAAGCATCTATAACTTAAGTCCAATTGTATCCGGTATTGTAATGGGGGCAAGCTGGCAGATTCTTGTCATGTTCGGCCTGCACTGGGGGATTACGCCAATCGAGCTGAACATGATCTCCAAATTTGGCAGGGACCCCATCGGTCCAATGTGTGGTCCGGCAGTCGCAGCCCAGGCGGGTGCTTCTCTCGGCGTATTCTTCAAAACGAAAAATAAAGTAATGAAGGGTATCTCTCTCTCTGCATTCATCGCCGGCTTATTCGGGATTACAGAGCCTGCTGTGTACGGTGTTACCCTAAAGCTGAAGAAACCATTCATTATTGCCTGTATATCCGGTGCGATCGGCGGTGCGATTGCCGGCGGATTCGGCGCTGGAGCGATTGCGGTTACTCCAAAAAGTATATTAACCTTCCCGGTTTTTGTGGGCCACGGTTTCCTTGCTTACATCGGCGCCTATTTCTTCTCCATGATATTGGCTTGTGTGCTTACTATGGTGATCGGGTTTAAGGAAGAAGCAGACGTTACCCCGTCAACAACTTCTAATAATGCCAAAGATAATAAAGAGAAATTAGTCAAACAAGGAAGTATCAGCAGCCCATTAACAGGATTGGTCAAATCACTATCCGAGATTAGCGATCCGGTGTTTGCATCCATGGGCAAAGGGTTCGCCATTATTCCTGAAGAGGGAAAGGTGTATTCTCCGGTGGATGGAACTATTGCCACAGTGTACCGCACTAAACATGCGTACGCACTGACAACAGAGGCTGGTGCGGAAATCTTAATCCATATTGGCATTGATACCGTGAAGTTAAAAGGCGAGAACTTTACCAGCCATGTAGAAGACGGAATGAAAGTGAAGAAGGGGGACCTTATTGCTGAGTTTGATTTGGAAAAAATAAAACAGCTTGGCTACGATGTCACAACCTCTGTAGTGATTACAAATTCAAATGACTACTTGGATGTACTGCCGTTAACTAAAAAACACGTTGTTCATGGAGAGGAAAGCTTGTCGCTTATGATTTGAGAACATGCGGGGGATCTGTCGATCAGACAAATCCCCTTAGCTATTCAAGTTAGTTAAATTCAAAGAGGAGGTGCATGGGATGCGGATGGCAGAGGTATTGCATTAAGTGATGTGATAAGAGGGGGAGGTGAATGAGAATGGGGAAAAACATCTTATAGAAATTGCAGAGGCCATTGAAGATGGCGTCGAATTAATGGGCTATACCTGGTGGGGGCCAATCGATATTGTAAGTGCGGGTACGGGTGAAATGAAGAAACGCTACGGGTTCATCTATGTAGATAAAGACAATGAAGGAAAAGGTACACTTGAACGTTTGAAGAAAAAAAGCTTCTATTGGTACAAAGAAGTTATCGCAACAAACGGAGAAATTTTGTTTGATAAGTAACATTGGGAAGGGTACGTGGAAGGCGGGAGTGTCGTGGAATTTGTTCTAATTATATTACCGGTATTTTTGATCATGGGAGCAGGATTCCTTGGACAGAAGCTGCTCAAGCTGGAGATCAGGTCAATCTCAACGATGGCTCTTTATCTGATGATGCCTTTTTTGACGTTTAACACCTTTTATACGAATGAAATAAATATTGATTATGCTTATATGTTTTTATTCAATATATTGCTTATTCTGGTGCTGGTTATTGTGACAGTTGTTGTGGGAAAGGCTATCAAGGCGGATAAATCCAGTATGTCGGCTATGCTGCTGGGGACTGCTTTTCCTAACATGGGGAATTACGGAGCACCGGTGATCCTGTTTGCATTCGGAGCTACCGCATTTAATTATGCCGTTATTACAATGGTCATCCAGACCTTGTTAATTAATACGATAGGCATTTTCATCGCGGCATATGGCAGTGAACAACCGACTTCGGTAAAACAAGCTTTACTGAGTGTTGTGAAGATGCCTGTGTTATACGGTGTGCTTTTGGGAGTAGTCTTTCAAGTGATGCCTATAACATTACCCGGAGCGATTATGGATGGAATCGAATTGATCGGATCAGCCTCGATTCCCACCATAACCTTATTGTTAGGGATGCAGCTGGCGCAAATGAAAGCACAACAATTTGAGTTCAAATATGTAAGCAGTATTACATTGATCCGTATGGTAGTCTCGCCACTTGTAATGGCAGTGTTGGTCAGCCTTATGCCGGTAAGCCCTATGATCCGGAATGTATTTATTCTGTTAGCGGCGATGCCAATTGCAGCCAATACAACGCTGCTCGCGCTTCAATTCAACACAAGACCCAATTTAGTTTCCTATATTACGCTCGTTACAACCCTGGTGAGCTTACTGACGGTTCCGATAACTTTATATCTGCTAGGATAACAAATTCACTTAAATACAGGAGGATTACAAACATGAAACCACTGAATACTAAATTCCCGAAAAACTTCTTATGGGGAGGCGCAACGGCAGCCAATCAGGTCGAAGGGGCATGGGATGTCGATGGAAAAGGTCTGTCGGTCGCGGATGCCTATAGCTTTGACGAAAACTTACCCAAGGAGCGCTGGTCTGATCAATGGCTGATGATGACATATGAGCAGTTAGAGGAAGCCCAGAATCCTGCCAGTAAACAATATTATCCTAAAAGACATGGTGTAGACTTCTATCACCACTACAAAGAAGATATCGCTTTATTCGCAGAAATGGGCTTTAAATGTTACCGGATGTCGATCGCCTGGACCCGGATCTTCCCTAAAGGAGATGAGCTGGAGCCCAATGAGGCAGGCTTGGCATTCTATGACCGTGTGTTTGATGAGCTGCATAAATACGGCATTGAACCGGTTGTGACGATCTCTCACTATGAAATGCCGCTTCATCTTGCTACTGAATATGGCGGCTGGGTGAACCGGAAGCTGGTAGACTTCTATGTGCGCTATGCAACGGCAGTTCTGAGCCGTTACAAAGACAAGGTGAAATACTGGATGACCTTTAATGAGATTAATTCATTGAATCATCATCCCTATACCAGTCTGGGAGTTGTGGAGGAGAATCATCCTCATCTCGAACAAGCCAAGTACCAAGGGGCTCATCATCAATTCGTAGCAAGCGCACTGGCGACCCGAATTTGTAAAGACCTTAACCCAGCAGCACAAATGGGCTGCATGATCAGCTATCAGCTTCTGGTACCCTATAGCTGTGACCCAGATGATGTTCAAGCGACTGTAGAGAAGCAACGCCATGCCTTGTTCTTCAGCGATGTGCAGGCGAGAGGCTACTATCCTGCCTATACCGCGCGGATGCTGGCCGAGAAGAATGTAGTTCTCGAAACGCAGCCTGAAGATGAACAAGTGATGAGAGAGAATCCGGTGGATTATGTCTCCTTCAGCTATTACATGTCCAGTGCAGTAAGTGCACACCCTGAGAAATTAGAAGGTGCAGTTGGGAATATGCTTACCGGAGGAATCAAGAATCCTTACCTGTCAGCCAGTGAATGGGGATGGCAGGTAGATCCTAAGGGACTGCGGACTGCGCTGAACCAGCTGTATGACCGTTACCAGAAGCCATTGTTTATTTCGGAGAATGGACTAGGGGCTATCGATACCGTTCAAGAAGGGGATATCATCGAAGATGATTACCGGATTTCGTATTTGAACGATCATATTGTGCAGATTAAAGAGGCCATTAAAGATGGCGTGGACGTATTCGGCTATACTTCTTGGGGATGTATTGATATTGTCAGCGCCAGCACCAGCCAGGTATCCAAACGCTACGGCTTCATTTATGTCGATCAGGATGATATGGGCGGAGGATCCAAACGCCGTATTAAGAAGAAATCCTTTGATTGGTATAAGAATGTTATTGCAACGAATGGCGATCAGTTGGCTTAAGCGGATGCTGGCAACACTATAAATATAAGCGAAACTGGAACCTGTAATTGCAGGTTCCGGTTTTTGTTTTTGACAAAGACTCAATTCTTGTAGGTTCAGGTAATATATATCCGTTCTCATCTGGACTTAATCACCCAATAGTAGTTAATGAAACAGTGGATGGATGTTACCATTCATACTGCAGCGTATTCCCTTGTTTGTCATCAGAAAACTCATACATGGATGCAGAACCGTGTTCGATATAGAACATAGTAAGGATAGGGTTATCAGCCGAACCATAAATCTTCTTAATGTTAGGGAACATCTCCAACGTGCGGTCAATTAATTCATAATTGTATTCAAACACAACTTCCGCGCTAATTCTCAGCGATTCGGTGTAATCCCGATTGCTCGAGACAAACTTAATATAAGGAAGCTTTTGCAGATCCTTATATAATGAAGCATTTGTATCGGTCTGAAAATAAATTCTTCCGTTCTCAAACCACTGGAATTGAATCGTCCGGATCGCCGGTTTGCCATCTGTACCCACCGTAGCCATCTGGGGGTGTATGGCTGGAAGTGGGGCTGGGAATAACAACTGTAGTTGGTTGTACGGCAGATGTTGGAACAGGCGTGGACGTATTGTTCTGAGTGCATGCAGAAAGTCCGAATACGAGCAGCAGTGATACAGGTAATGTAAAAAGCTTCATCACATTAATTCCCCTTATACCTTTAATTATCCTATCTACTATATATGCCAGACATCTTTTTTGTAAGCAGGCACCTTTTTATTATTAAGTAACCTTTAAGTAACCCGCGCCAACTCCAATAGTTACAAAAAGGTGACTCTATTATAAAAAAGTGCCTACTTCCAGTAAGTAACTGTATATCTTATGCTTAATTTAGCGCTAGTAAATGCAAAGGCGGGGTTCAGCTTGGACAGCAGCTTATGGGAGCAGATTACGAACTATTTTACAACTGACATAGGTGCTTACTTGCTCTCTGTAAAAGAGCATATCGTCATCAGCGTCTTGGCTTTGGCGGTTTCGGCCTTGATTGGAATAATCCTGGGATATTTGTGTACTGTACAGAGAAAATATGAGAAATGGATTATCTCCCTCTTTCAGGTTTTGCGGATTGTGCCAAGCCTGGCGATCCTCTTTCTGCTAATCCCGGTGATGGGGACAGGCTTCCAGCCGGCAATGACAGCACTGATATTATTAGCCATTCCGCCTATTCTGATGAACACTGTGGCCGGACTGGAAGAAGTGCCTGATTTCATGCTGGAAACAGCGTACGCGGTAGGAATGTCGAATTGGCAGGCGCTGTGGAAGGTAAGGCTTCCATTAGCTGCACCGCTTATTCTGACGGGAGTCAAGACGGCTGCCATTGAGATCGTAGCGAGCGCGACATTAGCTGCAAAGATCGGCGCGGGCGGACTTGGAAGCATTATTTTTACCGGCCTGGGCCTGAACCGGATTGATCTGCTTCTGATTGGCGGTATATCAGTGGCCGTGCTGTCCATCGCCATCGGACTAGTTCTGGATAGGTCGGAAAGATGGTTATTCAAATATAAATACACTGGAAAGTAGGGGTTAACGATGAAGAGAAACATAAAGACATTCGCAGCAGCAGCAATGGTATTAGTATTAATGCTTACACTGGCCGCTTGCGGCAGCAAAAACGAAGATGAAGGCGGAAAGCCGACTATACGTATCGGAAGCAAGGATTTCACAGAAAATTTGGTCGTTGGTGAGTTATACGCCCTGGCGCTAGAAAATGCGGGATACAAAGTCGATAGAGTGTTCAACATAGCTGGCTCTGTCATCCACACTTCGCTTATCAATAAAGAGATTGATTTATATCCGGAATACACAGGGACAGGCCTGTTATCCATTCTCAAGCTGCCGCTGATGACTGACCCTGACGAAGTTTATAATACGGTGAAAAAAGCATATGAAGAACAATTCCAGGCCACCTGGCTGAATTACTCCAAAGCTAACGACGGAGCCGGGCTGGTAGTGCGCACTGCGGTATCTAAGGAGCTGGGAATTACAACGATTTCTGATCTTCAAAAGCATGCTGCAGAGCTGCGGTTTGCCTCACAGGGTGAAGTGGATCAGCGTGAAGACGGCATTCCAATGCTGGAGAAGGTCTATGGTCCGCTGAAATGGAAGTCCTCGAAGGTCTATGATAACAGTCTGAAATATGAAGTACTCTCTAATGATGAGGCGGATGTCGCTCCGGCCTATACAACCGAAGGCATGCTTGCAAATACGGATGAATTCACACTGCTGGAAGACGACAAGCAGGTATGGCCGCCGTATAACCTGGCTCCTGTTGTCCGTGACGAAATCCTGAATGCTAATCCGGACATTGCGGAAGCGATTAATAAAGTAAGTGCTGCGCTGGATACTCAAACGATCACTGCCTTGAATGCAAAGGTGGATGTGGACAAGGAAGAGTATGAAGATGTAGCTAAGGAGTTCTACGACTCCATTAAATAAACGGAATTCATGGAGGGTAACATGGCACAGACTGCGATCGAAATCAGCAATGTGAGCAAGATATATAGTCAGACCGGTACTTACGCGGTGGATCATGTCAATCTGTCCATTGAGGAGGGGGAGTTCATTACGATTCTGGGCTCCTCCGGCTCCGGCAAAACAACATTGCTGAAAATGATTAACCGTCTGTATGAACCGGATGAAGGCAGCATTACGTTATTTGGAGAAAATATCGCTGCCCTTGATCCAGTTTTGGTAAGAAGACGCATCGGTTATGTCATACAACAGGTAGGCCTGTTTCCGCATATGACGATAAAGCAGAATGTGGCCGCTGTACCTAAGCTTTTAAAATGGGATACCGCAAAGATTGCAGCAAGAGTGGATGAATTATTATCCCTTGTAGGCCTTACACCGGCGGTGTTTAAGAGCCGCTATCCGGCCCAATTGTCAGGCGGCCAGCAACAGCGGATTGGCCTTGCTAGGGCGCTGGCGTCAGATCCCAAGATTATGCTGCTGGATGAGCCTTTTGGAGCCATAGATGCTATCACCCGGATGAATCTGCAGGATGAGCTGCTGCGCATCCACGGGGGACTGAAGAAAACCTTTCTGTTCGTGACCCACGATATCAATGAAGCTTTTAAACTGGGTAACCGGGTTATTGTTATGGATCAGGGCCGGGTCTGTCAATTCGATACGCCGAAGAATATTGCTTCTTCCCCCGCAGATGGCTTCGTAGCCTCCTTAATTGCCTCTTCCCGTGAACAGGAGAAGTTCTGGGAGGGATTAGTTTGATTGAATATATCACTGGTCACCCCGATAAATGGGGAACGGCGCTTCTCGAGCATCTGGAGATAGTGGGTATCACGCTGCTGGTATCCCTCTTACTTGCCTCGGTTCTGACCTTTCTATCCATGACATCTATAACGTTGTCCAAGGTGCTGGTTTATTTATTCTCGGTCATCTATTCCATTCCGAGTGTTGCACTATTTGCGATGATGATTCCTGTTACGGGGCTGGGTATGACTACGGCTATTACAGTGCTGGTCGTATACAATCAGTATTTGCTCTTACGCAATTTCATTGCAGGTCTGAACGGGGTTGATCCGGCTATCATTGAAGCGGCTACCGGGATTGGCATGAGTAACCTGCAGGTGTTGTACCGGATCCGGCTGCCGTTATCGGTCAGAGCCCTTTTTACCGGAATCCGGCTTGCGGTAGTGTCTACGATAGGTATGGCTACAATCGCTGCATTTATCAATGCGGGCGGGCTTGGCGATATCCTGTTTGACGGACTGCGTACCATGAATGTGTACAAAATCGTATGGGGGAGCGTACTCTCCGCCGGTATGGCGGTTGGCGTAAATGCCCTATTTATTCGGATAGAAAAAAGCATCTAGAAGGAGAGCTGCAGCATGAAAGCAGTAGTATTGGAGCACCCCTGCGAACCTCAGGAGCTAAAGGTAAGGGACGTCCCCTTACCCGAAGTGAAACCAGGCTGGGTGCTGGTTAAAATTAAGGCTTTTGGCATCAACCGTTCAGAAATTTTTACAAGACAGGGACATTCTCCTTCCGTTCAGTTGCCGCGGATTATCGGGATTGAATGTGTCGGCGAAGTGGAAGATCCATCAGATAGCAGTTGGGTCAAAGGTCAACGCGTTGTCTCCTTAATGGGCGGGCTTGGACGGGATTTTGACGGCAGCTATGCAGAGTATGCACTTATTCCGTCTGACCAGGTGTATCCGGTCGACATTCAGCTGGACTGGGCAGAGCTGGCTGCCATTCCTGAAATGTACTACACAGCTTATGCTTCCTTATTTGATACGCTAAAATTAACCCATGGAGAGACACTGCTGATTCGCGGGGGCACGAGTTCGGTAGGACTCGCAGCCTTGCAGCTTGCCAAGAGTATAGGCGCAAGAGTGATCTCAACGACCAGAAATCCGGACAAGTTCGAGCTGCTTAGGCAGTCTGGAGCGGATCATATTCTGCTGGACGACGACAGCTTGAGGGAGAAGCTGTTTGCGATTGCCCCAAGTGGTGCAAATAAAATACTGGAGCTGGTGGGAACAGTTACGCTGAAGCATTCTCTTAGCTTGGCCGCTGAATACGGCGTTGTATGTGTCACGGGGATTCTAGCAGGGGAATGGGTCATGAGCGGATTTGAGCCAATGGTGGATGTTCCGACTAACGTGTACCTGACCTCATTCACAAGCACACCTGTTAAGAGTGACTTGCTTTCTGATCTTTTTCAGCATATGGAGAAATATGAGCTCAAGGTCCCTATTACCAAAGTGCTTCCGCTCGAGCGGATTCATGAGGCGCACCTCCTGATGGAGAGCAACACGGCAAACGGTAAAATTGTAATCGTGAATAACAGCTCTGAGTAAAGGTGGGACGACCGTGCGTAGTAGTTATAAGAAACGTCTGGAACGGGCCAAAAGAGCGCTTGAAGGAGCCGAATATGTATTATTAGGCGGTGGAGCGGGCTTATCGGCTGCTGCCGGAATTACGTATAGCGGCAAAAGATTTACGGAGCACTTTGAGCCATTTATCAATAAGTATGGCTTCACCGACTTATATACTTCCAGCTTCTATCCCTTCAAGACGGAGGAAGAGAACTGGGCGTATTGGGCCAAGCATATCAGCGTCAACCGCTTTGAAATAGGGGCTACCTCGCTGTATGAAGATTTATTTCAGCTGGTAAAAGAAAAGGAGTACTTTGTAATCTCAACGAATGTGGAAAGCCAGTTTGTTAAAGCTGGGTTTCCGGAAGATAAGGTCTTTGAAATTCAAGGGGATTACAGTTACCTCCAGTGTGAAAAAGGCTGTCATGATACCCTTTATTATAATGAATCGCTTGTTAAAGAAATGATTGAACATACAAGGGATTGCCGTATCCCTACTGAGCTTGTGCCCAAATGTCCTGTGTGCGGCGGGAAGATGGATGTGAATCTGAGGAAAAACGGGTACTTTGTACAGGATGAGAACTGGTATGAGGCCGATCGGCGGTACACCCAATTTCTCAGCAAGTCAGACAAAGGGAGAATCGTTTACGCTGAGCTTGGTGTAGGTTTCAATACACCGGGTATTATCCGGTATCCGTTTGAAAGAATGACGTATAACAATGACAATGCGGCCTTAATCCGTTTCAATCTGGAACACCCTGAAGGTGCGCCCGAAAATAAGTTCAAGACCATTGCTTTTACTGAAGACATGCGGGAGATTGTACGGGACTTAATGGAGTGAGGTGGGGATAATATGCCCAAATTGCAGCTGCAAGACTATGCTTCAGCTATTCGCCTGAAAGAGAAATTCAAGCCAACACTTAGCTCTCCGAAACATAAAAATGAGCTTGTAGATGAGTTGCTTACTGTATTCCTGCAGGAAAGTGACCAGGCCGGCCTTTCAGAGATTCCTATACCTTATACAGATAAGCGAAACCTGCTGCGGGGACTATTAAATGTCAGGAAACCGCAAGCCATTGCAGCTCCATATCAGGAGATGCTCGATTCACTACTGCAAGCCGAGCTACAGGAACGAAGTATTATTCAGGCCGAAGAGCTTGAATCGGTATTAGCCCAGTTTCCTGATACCCCTTTTCTATCAGCAGAGAAATTGATTCTGTGGCAAGGTGACATCACCTGCTTAGACGCGGATGCAATCGTAAATGCGGCCAATAAATATATGCTGGGCTGCTTCCAGCCTTGGCACGCCTGCATCGATAATGCCATCCATTCCGCGGCCGGTCCCCGGCTCCGGGAAGACTGTAATACGATAATGTCCCTGCAAGGTGCAGATGAAAGTACAGGTGAAGCTAAAATAACAAGGGGATATCATCTGCCTTCGGCTTATGTGCTTCATACCGTCGGACCCATCGTGCGGGAGGGGAGTGCTGTACAAGAGCTTCACAGGCTGCAGCTGGCTTCCTGTTACCGGTCTTGCCTGGAGCTGGCGAATGAAGTTACTGAAATCCGCACAGTCGCCTTCTGCGCAATTTCAACAGGTGTTTTCGGATTTCCTAAGCCTGAAGCTGCCCGGATTGCGGTTAAGACCGTAGATGAATGGCTTGTCCGGAATCCGAAGCGTTTCGATAAAATTATATTTAACGTGTTTAGCGCTGAAGATTACCTGGAGTATGCCAACGTATTCTAATCCGCAGGTATTTCTTCAGCCAATGCTGCTGCCTGATTATCCTTATATGTTTCTTGATATCCATTGCCCCATTGCTCCATTGCAGCGATGATGGGCCGCATCGTATTCCCTATTTCACTTAAAGAATATTCGACCCGCGGAGGGACTTCAGCAAATACCGTTCTCACGATAATCCCGTCTTGTTCCATGGAGCGGAGATTATCCGTCAGCACCTTCTGGCTGATGCCGGGAATGGTATTCCGCAGTTCAGTGAAACGGTTGGGCCTCGCCAAAAGATTTCTCATGATCAGAAGTTTCCACTTGTTTCCAATTAATCCTACTGTAACAGCAACCGGGCAAAAGGGCATTTCATCTTTAGTCAGCATAGGTTTATCCTCCAATAGTTACAAAATGAGTCTTACATAATAAAATGAATGTATGCTTTAAAAATGGATATTGCATCATTATCATAGTATGGGAATCCTCGTAAAGCAAGTAAATCGACTGGTGGGGAAGAGACGGTATACCACATGCCTAGTAAAAGAGTTCAAAGCCAGATGGCTTACAAGTCGGGCATGAACTATGTGGGTAAATCCATCGAATTTTTGCTGACCGACAGTTTTGGTCAAATGATTGATGAGAATGAGCGCTATGTGCCAAAATACCGGCCGCATTGTTCTACGTGCAGCAGTAAGCTGATTTGTAACGGCTGCAGTAATTGCGGAAAGTGCGGCTGATAAGTAATGGACTGCTTTTATTTGAGTGTATATCCTAATGCTCTGGACAATTCCGAACCTTTTTGCTGTAGCAATTGTATAAACTCTGAAGTTGCTGATGTATCTAATGCACCCGTCATGAATACGACTGTTAGAGCGGCGGCTATATTGCCGTTAATGTCTAGCGCAGGACAACTAACAGCCGTGATGCCAGGGACCACGGAGTCAGTAGATACACAGTATCCTTTTTGCCGGATATCCATAATCTCATCGGTTAACGAGTCCATTCCAATGCCGCGTTCACTTAACTCACGATCGATAAGATGTTGCGTTCTCTCCGCGGGCAGATAAGCAGCAAATAGCTTGCCGGGAGCACTTTCAGTTACACTCACCTGTGAACCTGTCTTAATTCCCAGATTAACTGCCCGGTTGCCTGCTTCCCATTGAATGAAGAATGGCCCGTGTTCTCCCCAAATGGCAAGTGCTGCAGTTTCATTGAGATATTCTTTTAGTTGAATAAGATAGGGATGACAGATGCTTTGAATATCAAACTGCTCGGAGGCTTTAATACCCAGAAGAATTAAGTCGATACCCAAAGTATATTTCAGATCCGCATTTTTCTGCAGAATTCCGCTTCGGGAGAAGCTTGTAAGATAGCGGTGCAATTTACTCTTGGAAATGCCGCACAGTGACGATATTTCTGTAACCGTAAGGGGTTTTCCTACACCAGCGATTTTTTTTAGGATATCTAATCCCAGTTCAAGAGACTGTATACCATGACCCTTTGGCTCTTCCATTATCATACAATGACTCCCTCTTCTATGAATTGAAGTTTCCTTTCGTTAAATTCGTAATATTTGTTCTTTAATGTGAGGTTTATGTGCCAGCTTATGACCTTTCCCTGTACCATGCACGCCAAGCGATAAACATAATACGACGATGCTTCCTATAAGAGCAGTCACGTAATAATGCGTATAATTCAGTGATGCTTTAGCAATAAGAACGCTTATTGCCGGATTTAAATAGAATCTGATGAATTGGACAGTTGTCATTCTCTCAACCAGATGAGTAAGCGGGCCTCCTAAGGCAGCGCCCATAAGACCGGCTCCGACCGCTATTCCAATCCCTGCTGTCATAAGGATTAGATTGTAAGGCATGAATAACAAGGAATGGGACTCATTTAAGAACAGCCACTGAATGCTGACGGTCACCATAACCAGAGCGCCTATAACGCCAAGGAGCCCCGGACCTATTTTATCATAGAAAAGAGTGCATACAACTGCCGCGATAATTACCCCTATCAGGGGAAACAGGAATAGCAGCATGTGCTGTCCGGAAGAAATCCGGTACAGGTTTCTTAGCTGGCTCTGCACGGTAAACAGGCTGCACACCATTACAACATTGCTGCAAATAGTGATCAGCATCCCCAGCAGTGGTTTGGGTTCTATAATCATTTTAAAAGATAAAAGAGGATGCTCAGCTGTCCGCTCCGCGAACCCTATAATAATGATCGTTATAAGGATTCCCCCCGCAAATATCCAATCGTCAAGCGCCATCCCCGCCCATTTGTCGAGATTATTCACTGTAACCAGAATTGTAACGGAGACAAAAGCTAAAAGTGCTAATCCGGCTCTATCCTGCGAAATTTTCACCTCCGGATGAGGGGGATGTTCATCTTTCAACGTAAAATGGCAAAGAATCAAAGCTATTACGGCTATTGCCCCGGATACATAAAAGATCCAGCGCCACTCATTGAGATGGACGGCGGCAGCGCCCAAGAACATTCCTGTAACCGCAAACCCGAAAAATCCGCCTATAAGGGTGAGTAATGAATAATTTCGTTTTTCCATAGGGAAAGAAAGAACCAGCATAGGCAGCATAATCATTAATATTACACCTGTTGCTGCTCCTTGCAAGAAACGTCCAAGTAACAACCAGAGAAGGACTGGTGAGACGGCTGCTAATAAGGAGCCTAATACAAAAAGGGCCATGGCTATCTGATATGTACGTCTTGCACCCAGCTTATGTCTGAGCACGGGTCCCAGGGGAATGCATAAAGCGAGTGCAGTAAGGCCGATGATTCCCGGACTGAATAAGGAATGGGGGGGAACTCCAAAAGATAGCTGAACTAGGCTTTGGAAAAAGGGCAAAGCGCTATTCATCATTAAACCGGGGCCTACAGCCAAGACTGCAAGGATTGATACTCTCCAATGCTTGGGTATCTTCAGATTTCGGTGCGTAGTTCTTCTGCTCAGAATCATGTTGTTCAAATCAGTAACACTCCTATGTTCACCATTAGTAAACTTTATTTACTAATAGTATACAACACTTCCTGCTTCGGATATATTAAAATTAAAATAAAAAAGGGGGGAGCCGCATGCCCGTTGATATAAATGAGATTGTATCGAAGAAGATCCTTAATGAAGCTAAGGGGTATTTGGATATCGGCTTTACACATTCCCTTAACCCGTACAGCGGATGTGCCTTTGCTTGCAAGTACTGTTATGTAAGAGAAATGCCCATCCAAAAGTATAAAGAAATTCCCTGGGGGGAATGGGTCGACATTAAAGTAAATGCAGCCGAAAATTACCGGAAGGAAGTTATCCTCCTTCGACGTAAACGTAAACCCATAAATATCTTTATGTCTTCGGCCACAGACCCCTACCAACCCGTTGAGAGACGGATGGAGCTAACGCGGCAGCTGCTTCAAGCGATGATTCAAGATCCGCCGGATCTGCTGCAAATTCAGACGCGGAGCCCGTTAATTACAAGAGATCTGGATCTGTTGCTGCAATTAAAAGAACAGTGTGAAGTTCTTGTATCGCTGACAATCGAAACAGATCGCGAAGATATGAAACGGATTTTTGCTCCGTATGCACCGGGCATCCGGTTGCGGTTGAAAGCTCTGAAGGAAGTCCATGATGCGGGTATATTCACTCAAGCATCCATTTCACCTGTTTTACCGTTCACCCCTGATTTCCCTAAAGTGCTGGAAGGGCATGCCGACCGTATTTGGATCGATACGCTGAATATAGGAGATGGATCTATGGGGAGGCGCTCTGAGCAGCTTGGTATGCCGCAATTATTTGAAACATCCGAGGTGTCGAAGTGGTATGAGAAGGACATCCATGTCAGAGTGGAAAAGTACTTTAAGCGGTTTTTTCCTGATGAAATGGTGCAGGTATCTAAGGCTGGCGCATTTCCATTAAGTATGAGCCAGACCAAGGATCGCTTGCCCTAACTTTCCTGTGAAATCTATCGCGGAGAAATTCGGGTTGACCTCTGAACATCTCTCGAGATTCTTTCAAAAAAATATGGAGATGACCGTACTTCAATCTTTTTTGCTGCATTCCCATCCTTCCAACAGAGAAACAAAGATAAGGCAATATTTAAATCCCTATATATGATACTTATTGCAATAATAATATCTATATTTGACATTTTATTTGGTGCACCCTATACTGAGTTAGAAGTAACTTCTCCACTAATTTTGCAAATATACACACGAAAGGATAGATGGAAATGAACTTCGATACGAATAAAACAGCGTTACTAATTGTTGATTTACAGAACGATAACCTGATTAAAGGAGGCAAGTTTGAAGCTTCCGGAGCTGTTCAGCACGCTGAGAAACAAAATGTGGTCGCTAACATAAAGGCAATTGCAGATAAGGCGCGCGAGGCTGGAGTACCGGTCTTCCATAACCATTTTGTAGTAGAAAAGGGCGCGAAGGGAATCGGGAATAGAGCTCCAATATTCAGAGCCATTGCTGAAGCAGAAAGTATCGTTAGAGGAACCTGGGGAGCTGCACCTGTCGCTGGAGTAGAGCCGCAAGAAGGTGATTTTGTCATCGAGAAATCCCGGATGAGCGCATTCAATGGTACGCAGTTAGATACATTGTTAAGAGGACTGGGCATTGAAAATATTATTGTTACAGGTGTATGGACGAATATGGCTGTAGAGCACACCTGCAGAGATGGCGCGGATTATGGTTATAACGTCACTATCGCTACTGACGGCACATCTACCCTTAATGAGGAATGGCAAAAAGCAGCCTTGGATTACGCGATGAATAACATAGCAACCAAAATGACTACAGAAGAGATCATCAAAAATTTAGGGTGATTGTAAGGAAACAAAAGAATAGTCATCCTAAATGTCTCCTTTAAATTGATTAGTCACTTGGTTATAATGAATGAACGAATAGACTAACTATGTTTAGGGGACGGATTGTTGTGAACGAAGTAGGTACATTAAAAAAAGGCATTGATATACTGTGGCTGATCATTGAAAAGGGCAGTCTGTCGGTACTTGAGGTTATGGAGATTCTTTCTTTGAATAGAAGTACCACATACCGGCTCGTTAATACATTGGAGCAAAATAATTTAATCGAAAAGAACAGTGATAATACGTATTCTGTATCAGGGCAACTGATACAAAGTCTCCAGGATAATAATTTCAATTTCGATTTGGATTCAAGTATTCTCCGGGCTTCGGATGAATTCAGAGCATTAACAGGGGAGACCATTTTTATTGGGGTGTTAAGCGGGGATCATGTTATTGCAACCCATATTATTCCCGGCCGATATGCGACCAGGACGCACTATGAAAAAGGAGACAAGCTTCCGGCAAGCCAAAGCGCTCTTGGAAAATGTATACTAGCGTTTCAGCCTCTAAGCATCCAGGACCAATATAAAGCCCAACTATCGGATGAAGCAGATTCTTTTTTTACTGAGCTTGAACGTATTAAAGCTTCCGGGTACTCCGTTGATAATGAAGAAACCGAACCAGGTGTTCGTTGTATTGCGGCCCCAATCTGGAGAGGCGGACGGGTTGCTGCGGCGGTGGCGATTTCCGGACCTTCTGTAAGAGTTTCGGAAGAAAAAGATGAAGAGAACAGTGAAATTGTACGAAGGTTTTCTCAGCAAATTTCAGACTCTTTAAATAATTAACGATCCCAATCATGAAAGAAAACGCATTCTTTTTCTTGCCAAACTGAATTTAGTATGATACTTTAGTTATGGGCTTGTTACTGAAAAGGCATAACCCAGGACATGTATGCTATTGCATGTTTTGGGCTATGCCTTTTTGTTTTATTAGTTGAAATTAATGGGAACATTAAAGGAGCGACTACCATGAATGAACACAATTCTTCTCTAGATAAAACAGGTAAGAAAAAAGGATTATTTAATAAGCTGATGGATAGAATTTCCGGATTACCGCAAGAGGAGCAGGCAGAATCGATTGCATCCGTTGATACTATTATCGGTAGTCCGCTTAAAGGGCAAGTTCTTCCTCTTAGTGCTGTGAAAGATGAAGCCTTCTCTTCAGAAGCATTGGGTAAGGGAGTGGCGATCCTTCCAACTGAAGGAAAGGTCTATGCACCAGTTGACGGAATTATGACAAACATATTCCCATCCGGTCATGCTCTTGGGATTACAAGTAAATCAGGCGTCGAAGTCTTGATTCATGTGGGCCAGGATACAGTGAAATTAAAGGGCCAGCACTTTAGACCGATTGCTAAGCAGGGGCAAACTGTTAAGAAGGGGGATTTGTTACTGGAATTCGATTTAGAGGCTATTATAGCCGCAGGGTTTGATATTACGACACCAGTAATCATTTCTAATACCGCTGAATTTGCGGGAGTTCATGAAACGGATAAACGGATTGTTGATTACAACGAACAATTGCTACTAGTCGCGATCTAGACGTTGCCCTGCAACACAGATATTGAAGGTGGGGTTGCTAATGAAAGTTATTAAGAAAATTAACAACAACGTAGCTCTATGCTTGGATGGTAACGATAATGAATTGATTGCTTTTGGAAAAGGGATCGGATTTCCAGTCGCACCTTATGAACTTTCAGATCTAAGTCAAATTTCTATGACGTTCTATAGGATTGACAGGAATTTATATAAATTTATTCAGGAAATTCCAGAGAATGTGTTCGAAGTTGCTGCTCTTATCGTGAAAAAGGCCCAGTCTGAAATTAAAAGTAACCTGAATCCTAATCTTGTGGTTGGCCTCTCTGATCACATCAATTTCGCACTGATACGTATGCAGAACTACAAAGAAATGCAGATGTTGTTTTCTTATGATGTGCAGCAGCTATACCCCAAGGAAACTGAGCTTGGAAGATACGCAGTCAGGCTTATCCAGGAAAAGCTAAATGTACAATTGCCTGATAGTGAAATCACAAATATTGCCATGCATTTCGTTAATGCAGAAGAGGAAAGGGAACCTGATGAAGGCACCGCTGCCGAAGCATTGATTCTAGAGATCGCTGATAAAATTGAAGAATTTTATTCAATTGCAATAGACAGAAAGGATTTCAACTACAACAGATTTGCCATGCACCTAAGGTATTATTTAAAAAGAGTGAAGGATGAATCGCAGTTTAAGGATGATAACGCTTCCTTCATCCAGGCAATTAGGGACTTGAATCCACAAGTCTATGAATGTGCCTATATGATTGGAGAATTTATTGATCAACGGCTTAACTCCAAAAGTACCGAAGATGAAATTCTGTATCTGATGATGCACATTTACCGTATAGTCAGGAATTCGAAAATTGAAAATAAGGGATTGTAACTCGTAATGGAGGCATTACCCAAAGCGGATGTGAGTAATAACTCATATTAGCTTTGGGTTTTTTTATTAAATTTAGGGGTGATAAATTATGGCACAAAACGAAAAAATCGAAAAGACAGCTAGCGAGGTATTAAAGGCAGTTGGAGGAACAAACAATATCACTACAGTTACACATTGTATGACCAGACTGCGGTTTAACCTCAAGGATGAGAGTGTACCGAATGCAGAGGAAATTAAAAGGATTCCGGGTGTCTTGGGTACTGTAAATGCCGGGGGACAATTCCAGGTCGTTATAGGACAGACCGTTGATCAGGTCTACAAATCTCTGAATTCAATCGCTGGTCTGGACAATAATGCGCAAGCTGATAACCAACCTGTAGAGCAGAAGAGAAAAATAACTTTAAAATCTATTGGAAGCGGTATCCTTGACGGTATTGCCGGCTGTCTTACACCATTAATTCCACTTATGATGGCGGCTTCTATGTTCAAATTGCTAGTAGCATTGCTCGGACCAAGTATGCTAGGTGTTATTAGTGAATCCAGTGATTTGTATACTTTGTTTACTCTTGTGGGAGATGCGGGATTCTACTTCTTCCCGGTTGTGGTTGGTTATACCGCTGCTAAAAAATTCGGAGCGACGCCAGTGTTGGGGATGTTCCTGGGCGGTATTATGATACATCCAACCCTAATAGATATTGCTACAAATGGCACCGGCTTTTCTGTCCTCGGTATTCCAAGTAAAATTCAAAATTATAATAGCACTATATTCCCGATTATCATGTCAGTGTGGGTTATGTCTTACATCGAAAAATTCATCAAAAAATATTTACCTAACATACTAAAGAGCATATTAGCTCCGTCCCTAACAATTCTAATTATGCTTCCTATTGCACTTACTGTACTTGGACCGGCAGGGTCCTTCCTGGGAAGTTATATCAGCAGCGGACTTTTAGGATTATCGGGAGTTACAGGATTCCTTGGAATTGCAATTATTGCAGCAATCTATGAGTTCCTGGTAATGAGTGGCATGCATATTGTGCTGATAACTACACTTATCCTCGCTTTTTCTACGAATGGGCATGAGGGTTTGGTTACTCCTGCTGCGATTGCAGCCAGCTTTGCTGTTGCAGGGATGTGTTTGGGAGCGGGGCTGCGAATTAAAGAGAAGGAACAGCG
Source organism: Paenibacillus borealis (assembly GCF_000758665.1). Lineage (NCBI taxonomy): Bacteria > Bacillati > Bacillota > Bacilli > Caryophanales > Paenibacillaceae > Paenibacillus > Paenibacillus borealis. The sequence continues at coordinate 7,041,712 of NZ_CP009285.1, read as the reverse complement.
TAGTCTTGCAATTGGTTATTTTATAGCCTCACTTATCGGTGGAGTTACCGAACCAGGACTTTATGGGGTAGGAATGAGATATAAACGTCCGTTTATCGGAATGATCATCGGCGGATTTGCCGGTGGACTTTATGCTGGAATAGCGGGTGTTACTGCGTATACTTTTATTCCGGTAGCAAGTTTTCTGGCCGTGCTTGGTTTTGCCGGTGGGCCGACTTCCAACCTTGTGAATGGGATTATAGCAGGAGTAATCGGTTTTATCGTTTCTGCGGTCGCTACGTATTTCCTGGGTTTTAAAAAAGATGATCCGGTAACTGTAAAACTTCCCGTAAATTAATAAAGGAAATTATATATAGGATAGGAGAAGAGTTCCAATGAAAAAGCTACTGTTAAGAGCTGATGATCTAGGCTACTCCGAGGGAGTTAATTATGGGATTGCTAAGAGTGTGAAAGATGGCATCATAGGAAGTGTGGGAGTGATGCCCAATATGGCATCGGTAATCCAGGGGCTGGAGCTTCTGAAGGATACAGAGGTTTGCTTGGGACAACATACCAATATATGTATTGGCAGGCCGCTCACGCATCCTTCCTTAATTCCAAGCATCACAAATAGTAATGGTGAATTTAAATCATCGCGTGAATACCGCCAGACTAAAGAAGACTTTGTCGTTCTTGATGAAGTAATCCTTGAAATAGAAGCTCAGTATCATAGATTTGTCGAGCTTGTCGGCGAGCCTCCGCGTTATTTTGAAGGCCATGCCGTTTTCAGTGCTAATTTTTATAAAGGTCTGGAAATCGTTGCGGTAAAATACGGTCTTAAGTATTCAGGCATCTCTATGGACGGTAGTCCTGTGCACATAGGAAGTAAAGATGTTATATTTCATATGGATAGTATGAAGCCTGAATACGTTCCTTTTGAGTCTTTAAAATCAGCTATGGAAAAGGCCAATGAGGATGAGTACAATATGTTTATTTGTCATCCCGGGTATTTGGACGGCTACATTTTAAAGAATTCGTCTCTCACCTTGCCAAGGCCAATGGAAGTAGATATGTTATGTGATCCCATGACGAGAGAATGGCTAGAGGAATCAGGAATAGAGCTAATCACTTATGATGATTTATAAATCGAATGAACCAGCTTAATAGGTGTGAGACTGATGCAAAAACCAGTAGTAGCGATACCCTTGCTATGACTGGTTTTTTGCGATAGACCGCTCCATTAAACATCTCAGACCCCCTTCTGGAAAGGCAATCGCAGCCGAAAGGTGAAGATATCATGATTATGTTCAAGTGACAAGGTTCCATGGTGCAGCTCCGCGATATTCCTGGCAATCGAAAGGCCAAGACCGGCTCCGGATTGAATGCCTTCGCTTTTTCTGGAATGGTCCGCCTTATAAAATCGTTCGAATAGACGGTTCTCCTGGTCTTTTGAGAGAGGTGTTCCTTTATTTTCAACCTCAATGGTACATTGTTCCGATTCCGTTATCATTCGTATGCGGATACTCCCCGGTTTGAGAGAATACTTTAAGGCGTTCATGAGCAGGTTATCGATGGCTCTGGCGATTTTTTCACTGTCGACTAACGTGATGGTTGGACTCTTACCAATATCTTTGACAAGAAGAACGCTGTTGTCTTGAGCGAGCGGTTCGAATTCAAACAACAATTGATTCAAGAGCTGTGATAAATCGACCCTCTCCAGATTTAACCGGGAGTCCACCGAGGACAGCCGGGTATATTCAAACAAGTCATCCAGCAGCTGTTTCAAATGAATCGCTTTATTATAGGTGTTCTGAACAAACCGCGAGTATTCTTTCTTATCTTGAAAAGATTCTGTTCTAAGAAGCTCAATATAGCCGATAATGCTTGTAAGCGGTGTACGCAAGTCATGTGAAATCCCGGTGATCAGTTCCATCTTGGATTTTTCTACTTCCCGCTCTTTGATAATCTGTTGCTCTAACCGCTCCGCCATCCGGTTGATGTTTAGCGCCACAAGTCCCAGTTCATCCTGCCGCTCAACATCTACCCGGTAACTCAAATCACCCTCAGCTATAATCTGAAGCCCTTGCTCTAGCGTAACTAAATCTTTGACGATTCGCCGGGTCAATGTGAAAAAAGTAAAAACAAAGATTACTAAAAAAAGTGGTGTTAGAAGAAAGGAGAGGACGTTCAATACCCATCCCCAGTTGGTTACATTTCCAAGCTGAAGAAGTAGGATGCTGAGAGAAATATTTATGGAACAAGTAATAATTAAACTGAGCACCATCCTGATTAAAATATGGGTCTGAATGCGTTTTTTTTGTCGTGGCCTTTGCACATCATTAATCAATTTTATAACCAACTCCCCAAACGGTCTTAATATACAGAGGGTCCCTTGGATTTTCCTCTATTTTCTCCCTCAAGTTACGAATATGAACCATTACGGTATTGTCAGAATATCCATAGGGCTCTTTCCATACACTCTCATAAATCTGTTCCGAACTGAAAACCTGTCCAGGCCGAGTGGCAAGCAAAGTTAAAATGGCAAACTCAATTGGAGTCAAAGAAATATCAAGTCCGTTTAATTTCACGGAATGTTTATTTTTATCGATGATCAGGTTTTTAATGATAAGTAACGAATTGAATTCTTCCTTCCCGGTTAACGACTGACGGCGTAATTGGGCTTTTACACGGGCTAATAGCTCCAGGGGATTGAACGGTTTGATCATGTAATCATCTGCTCCGGTAGTCAGGCCGGTGATTTTATCAATGTCCTCCTGTTTGGCGGATAACATAATAATTGGAGTGTTGGATATTTCCCTTATTTTGAGGCAGGCTGTGATACCATCCATTTGAGGCATCATGACATCCAGAATGACCAGTTGGATAGGGGTTGTTTTTATAGCATTCAGTGCCTCTAGTCCATCTGATGCTTCAAGCACGTAGTAGCCCTCATTTCGTAAATAAACATGAATCACGTCGCGAATTTCAGAATCATCGTCGGCAACAAGGATTGTATTCAATAGCAGCGGCTCCCTTTTCGTTTTTTTTTATCAGGTTTCCCTTTTACGGCAGACATAGACGAACGCAGGCGGGAAATTAAGCGGTACATATTTTACAGTATCAATATTAAAGTATTCGGAAAGTTGCTTCTTCATTTGAAGTGAATATTGAAAGGCGATAAATAATCCTCCTGGTTTGAGGGACTCATGAATCTGTTCAACCAAAGTATTTCTTAATTCAGGCTCAAAATTGAAAAAGGGCAATCCGCTAAAAATACAATCCAGCTCATCAATATTCGAATTTTTCATTGTTTCTACTAAATGGGCAGCATTACGATGGCATGAAAAGTTAGGGTATTCCGCTTTCAAGTTATTTCTCATCGTGGTGTCCATCTCAAACAGCAGGACTTTAGTTGTGTCCGTTACCTTAGTATTCATTATACGGGTAATCGCACCTGTGCCTGATCCAAGCTCGGCAACTGCCTTAATCTCATGCCAAGGTGCTTGGTTTACCATGCTGCGTGCCAGAAATCGTGAGCTTGGCGTTACACTGCCCACCCGTTTGGGATCTTGAATAAAGCTTCGTAAGAATAAGTAATTTTCGTTTACCCCCATTTGATTTTCCTCCATAAATTTGTGAATTGTTAGATATTGAATAGTTTAGCGAGAAAATGATTTCCGAAGAATGTTCCTGCTGAGAAGAAAAGCAAGGTCCAGCCTAATGCACTGGAATATGAAATAAGGGCGAACCGTTTATAGCTTGTACCGCTCAGTCCAATGAACATAGGGATGATGTATCGTACAACTGGAATAAACATGCCTATATACATAGCTGCATGCCCTCGTTGCGTGAGAATCTGCTCGGCCTTTTGGAAATGTTTGTTCTCCTTGAATTTGTTCTTCAGCTTCTGACCAAAGAATCTACCTGCCAAATAAGAAAGCGTAAAGGCAGTCAATAACCCTGATAAAACGCAAAAATAAGTCGTCCACGGACTAATCACCCCCATATGGCTCAGGGTAGCTCCGGTGAGAATCGTAATTTCATTAGGGATTGGAATACCAAAAGGGCCAAGCGTAAAAGCAAGATAAAAAACCAGATATCCATACTGATTGATTAGCTCTAAGATCGTATGACTAGCCAACATGCCATCTCCTTCGCTTACTTCAATACAGAAATACTAACTAAAAATTCTGAGGAATTAGGTAGGGGAAATCTAAAGAATTTCTGAAGGGAGGGCTAGACTCTGCATAACTCAAAATTAGATTTGAATGTCAAGTCGTGTTAGTGATACAATGTTTGCGCAATGTAAAACGTTTAAATAGGGTGAATGGATGAAGAGAATCGGAATTAAAGATATTGCTTTGCGCGCAAATGTATCCACCGCGATAGTATCATATGTGATCAATGGTACCCGTAATGTGAAGCCTGAGACGAAAGAGCGGGTCTTGAAGGTAATTGAAGAGTTTAATTACAGGCCTAACGCGATTGCCCAGAGCCTGAAGAGCAGAAGAACAAATACGATCGGAGTCATTGCGGAAGACATAACGGTCTTTAACACGCCGGAAATTATTGATGGAATAAATGATTATGCGGAGCAACATGATTTGCATATCCTGTTAACCAACCTGCGGCTGCAAAAAAAGGTAGGTTACAATTATGCGGATACCGCTGCTTACCAGAAGTACGCACAAAATGCGGTATCGGATCTGGTATCCAATCAGGTGGAAGGGATTGTATACATTGGGGTGCATCCCCGCGATTTAACGGGATTAATTCATACGGGTGACAAGCCGATTGTCTATACGTATTGCTACGCGCAGAATGAGTGCTCTATTCAGTATAATGATGAACAAGCCTCCTATGATGCCATCCAGTATTTAGTCAGTAAAGGGCATTCCCGGATTGCGGTCATCAGCGGCTTAATGGATTCAATTCCTTCGAGACTGCGGTTTAACGGGTATTACAAAGCATTGACGGAATTTCAGCTGTATTTCGACCCGCAGTTTATCAAGGTAGGCGACTGGGGAGGGGAGTCAGGGTATCAGCTATTAGGTGAGCTAATGGAATTGCCCGACCCGCCTACGGCTATTCTTGTGATGAACGATTTGATGGCTGCCGGTGCCCTGAGAGCTGCAGCTGAACGCGGGATTTCTGTGCCTAAGGAGCTGTCGATTATCGGTTTTGATAACCGGGAATTCAGCGCTTATCTGAATCCCAGAATTACGACGATGGATTTACCGCTGCATGACATGGGGATATTGGCGATGAAGACTCTAATTAACCGGATTAGCGGAAATGAGGAGACAATAGAGGAACCTCCGTTATGCAAACTGATTGAGCGGGATTCTGTAGCGGGGCCAAGAGCCTCTATGAAATAATAATTGCGGGAAGAGACTGTACACATAAATTAGGCAGTCTCTTTATCTGCAGCAGGGATAAATGGCTTGCTGGCAATTTTACACTATGGTAATATTAACCCAAAATCTAAACGTTTAAATTAAATCGGTAGGAGTGATATCTTGAGACTGCTTCGTAATGATACGTTTGAAGTAAACCTCTCAGCAGAAGGAACAGTCGAAGCCCTCTTTATGACAGAGGATCCCGCAAGGATGAACTGGGTAATTGATGCAGGTTATGTTCAAGAGGCCGGCTACGCCCAGGAGCATAAGCCCTTTGGACAATGGACGGCTATGGTTGATGATGAACAGATTGAAAGCGCTAACCTGAAACCCTGTATTGAAGTTGCGGGTGATACATCGGCTACTGTAACTTTTGTGCATGATAAATTTAAAGTTCAATATGAATATCTGCTGAACAACAATGGAGAATGGACATGGAAGATCCGTTGTTCCAATCCTGCTGCTGCCGCCGTAAGAATCAATGGATTTCACAGCTGGTTCTCTCTGGCCTATATCATGTTCCGTGATCGTGATGTTATGAGGAATATTAAGCATTCCTGCGCAGTATTTCCGCATATGGGCGGGGATTTCAGCAAATTTGCAGCAGTACGCAGAAGTAATGAGGCACCCCATCTGGCTATATACAGTACCGGTGAACGTGTTGCCGCCTTTGGTACATATTGCAGTTATGTCAATCGTTTTCTGGAACAGGTCTCCCCGTCACTGGATGGAATGCTCTACCACCGCTTGTCCTTTATTGAGGATGGAAGCTCGCTTGAGCAGTCGGCAGACAGTGATTGGATCTACGGCGGCTATGCACCTGTCATCTTAGAGCCTTATGGCGAGAGAGAATGGTCATTTGTGTTTACAACATTTGACGGGCAGGCGGATTTCTATACTAAAGCGCTCAAGTACGGACATCCGGGCTGGACCTATTCATCTGTTACTACTACTGAAGGGAAATATATTGCCGAAGTAGATTTGCCGGAGCAGGAAACACTGCAGTCGGTAAAAATGTATAGCGCAACCGGTGAAGCAGGTGTTGTATACGAGAAGGATATCTCAAGTGAATTCACAATCGTTCCCGCAGCAAAATCTAATCGGTTACGCGCAGTTCTGCCGCTGAAGTCAGCGGGGGAGATCAAGCTGGTTGCTGAGCTCAGCAACGGCAAATGTGATATGCTAGTCGGCAATGTCCTCGAGCCTGTTCATAAGATTCTTGAGAGACGGGCCGAATGGTTATGTGACAACAGCTTTAATACAGCCTCAGTAACCCGCCCCTATTCATTTCTGCCGTTATCCAATCAAGGAGAATCGCTTGGCAAATTAGCTTTCATTCTGATGAAGAATCTTCTATCGCCCCCTGTACCGGCACAAGTCAGAAAAGTGGAGCTGTCTGCTTTCCTTGATCTAAAATACCATTGGTTTGAACATGGGGATTTCCTGCATCCCAAACCGCTTTACGGGTCCTTTTACCGTATTTATGATTTTGACTATATCGGCCACGTGTATTATTTATTATCCAAATTTGATCAATCACATTTATATTACGGAAGTCCGGAAATGTATCTGACTTGGGCCGCTCAGGTCATGTGTATGAGGCTGGACCCGGAGTGTCACCGGAATAAGCGTGAGCAGGAAGAATCGCAGCTTGTAGGGATATTCATTCTGTATATTGCAGATTTGTTAGCGGACCTGTGGAAGAGCGCATTAATGTATTGGCATGATAAGCTTAACAAACTATGGTTAGCGCTGGTAGAAGGGCTGAAGCAAGGTGCGCAGGGGTATCAGGGAGCCGTGACGGAGCATTTCTATGATAATGCCGGGTTTGGACTTACCTGTGAAGCTTTATGCCTGGCTGGTTTAACCGATGAAGCAGAACGATACGCTCCGCTGATTATTGCCAACATCGGATTCAGCAATGATTATAGAGCCAATGCCCCGGACCGCTGGTGGGAGGCCTTATCCTTCATGACACATTCGTTATGGGGGGGATTGGCAGCAGGTGCCGCCCGGTCTTCTTATGAAACGATTGGAGATGCACGCTTGCTGGAAGCCGGTTACCGGGCAACAATGGCGATGTTTAACTGCTATGATTGGAATGTACATTCAACAACCCGCAAGCTTAAGCCCGGCGAGGCAGCTTCTACGTACAGCATTGCCGCCCCTAATTTAAATATGCCGGAGCTTTCCCGTAACCGCTTTGGCCAATCCATTTTCAAAAAGTCGAGTGATCCGTTATTCAGCAGCCTGTTCTCCGATATTGAGGGGGATGACTGGGATATGGGAGAGGAACTCGTCGCTTATCTGCTCGGCTTTGGAACAACCACCTATCTGTATACAGACAGCGAAGGAGAGCTGCGATGTGTAAATGGTTTGATTGAGCCGGCAGAGCGGGGCTGGGAGATTACAAGCTACGCTGCATATCCGGCCAGATATGTGATGCTGGAGCAAGGGCTGTCATTCGTTTCATCGGCAGGGGAAAGCATCAAGCGTGTATTGTTTACCGGGGGAAAGTTTGAACGAGCAGAAATTTAAACGTTTTACTTCGATATACTGATTGAAAATTCATAAATATAGGTTGAAATAGTCGTTATTCAATCTAAACTGCGGGTGATATAATAAAGTAAGCGCTTCCTAAACGAGGGGGACGTTGAAATAAGCTAGGGTTAGTTATACGTTGAGTTGCCAGCAGTGTGAAGAATGTCCTGAAAAGTCACTTTTATCGGATGGTTTTAATCTTTATGCTAAACGTTTAACCTTTCAGTCCGGGTTGAATGGATAGACATACAAATTCAGGCTAATTTCGAAGGGAGATCAGAGGCTATGAAAACAGGAAAGAAACTCGGGGCAGGTCTTATCCTGACTGCACTATTAGTAAGTGCAGCTGGATGCGGGGGCAATGAGGCCAATACAAACAAAAACACAGGCACATCGTCACCCGGATCAGAAGCTACCAAAGCACCTGAAGCATCTGCTGAAAAGGTCAAAATTATTTACTCCATGTGGGGCAGCGCGGCTGAGGGGAATACAACCCAGGCCGTGGCAGACCGGTTCAATGCTTCCCAGGATAAGATTGAAGTGGAGGTGCAGGCGATTCCCTGGGAGAACTACATGACGAAATTAAATACGCTTGCAACAGCCGGACAGCTGCCGGATACAGGGATGCTGAAGGAGGACGGGGTCATTCAATGGTCCTCTGAAGGGATGCTGAATGATGTAAGCGCCATGTACGAGGGAAGCGACAGCAAGCCGCTGGACAGCCTGGCCTACAAATATCAGGGCAAGCCCGTAGCCTATGCGGCGGCCAATGAAATTCTCCTGCTCTACTATAATAAAGACATGTTCGATAAAGCGAACGTACCGTATCCTCCATCTGCACTGGATCAGGCCTGGACATGGGATCAATTCGTAGATGCCGCGAAGAAGCTGACGAATGACAAGAACGGCAAGCATCCCGGCGATGATGGCTTCAATGCACAGAGCATCGTTCAGTTTGGGGCTTCTGTGGAGAATCTTCCGTGGCAGCTGGAAGCCTGGACACTCAGTAATGGCGGGGGCTTCTACTCCGAAGATGGTACAGAGGTTAAGGTCGGGGAGGACGCAAGCATTGAAGCTATTCAGAGGGTGGCTGATCTGTACCTGAAGGATCATGTTGCCCCGTTGTCGGTCGGACAGACCGATGATGGAATCCAGCGCACGATTATTGCCGGTACTGTTGCTATGGCAACTAACGGTCAATGGAATGTAGGAACCAGCCTGAATACGGCAAAAGAAGAAGGACTGAACTATGGTGTAGCTGTACTGCCATATATGAAGGATAAGGTCACCATCAGCACAGGCGGTGCCAATGTTGTATTCTCCCAAACCAAACATCCCAAAGAAGCGATGGAATGGCTGAAATGGTACAACTCCGAAGAAAACAACTGGGAACTCATCTCTTCAGGTATTTGGATGCCAACGCTGGATAAATGGTATAAGGATGAAGCACTTACCCGCAAATGGGTAGAGAATCCAAACTTCCCTCCGTATGACGAATATAAGTCAGCCGTTGTCGATTATGCGCAATCTCCTGCCGCGAGACCGGCTGCATGGTTCTATACGAACTATACAACGGACTTTAATACGCTGCTCGGATCCATATTGGGAGATGTCTGGACCGGTAAGACTACGGCCAAGGATGCGATCTCCAAGAATCTGGATGCTTTGAAGGCGGCTCATACAGGCAACAAATAACAGACAGGGGGATAACCGCCGGTATTCTGGAAGCGGTGGTTATCCCCCTAACCATGAGGTGGGGAGCAAGGTATGGAAACCATTAAGACGAAAACCATTAATCCACTGCAGAAGCGGCGTTCCCGGATTTTTTCAGCCGAGGCGCGCGTTGCTTATATCTGTTTGATTCCTGCTTTTCTGGGATTAATCTTTCTGACGTATTTGCCGCTTGTCGGTGTGCTGGGAATCAGCTTGACGAATTGGACCGGACTCAAGAGCCCTGTGTTCATTGGCTTGGATAATTACATCAAAATTTTCACTACCGATCCTTACATTAAAGACTCGATTATCTCGACCATCTATTTTGCAGCGCTATCTGTAACCGGAAGCATGATTTATTCCCTGTTTATTGCGCTGCTGCTGAACCGGAAAATTCCGGCGAGGGGATTTTTCAGAGCCGTGTTCTATGTGCCTTATGTGCTGCCGGCTGCAGCGATTTACGTAGGATGGTCTTGGCTGTACGAGGGGAATTTCGGATTCTTTAACTATGTCCTCTCTGAGCTGGGGCTGAACAAAATTCTGTTTATCGCTGATTCCAGCTTTGTCGTCCCTTCCCTCTCCCTGATCTCAGTCTGGCTGGCGGGGAACCTGATTGTTATCTTTCTGGCGGGGCTGCAAAATGTTCCGGTCACGTATCATGAAGCAGCGGAGATGGACGGTGCGGGCGGATGGCATCGCTTCCGGCACATTACCATTCCGTGTATGACACCGATTATTTTCTACAACCTGTTGATGTGCCTGATCGCCAACCTTCAAGTTGTAACACCTGCGCTGGCGTTAACGAATGGCGGCCCGGGCAACTCTTCGCGGTTCCTGACCTATCTGATGTATGATCAGGCATTTGTGAATTACAGGCTGGGTTATGCCTGCGCAACGACGCTGATTATTTTTGCCATACTGGCGGTCTTTACCACAGTGCTGTTTAAGACGTCGGGCCGGTGGATCTACAATGAAGGAGGCGATGACAAATGAGCACAGCGGCATACGGCAGACTAAGAAGCAGGAAACGCAGAGACAGAATCCTGAACATTATAACTTTTGCCGTCGTCATCCTTTTCGCCATCCTGGCTATCTTCCCGATCTGGTGGATTTTCCGCACATCGCTTATGACGAACGCTGAGATTTACAAATATCCGCCCTCGCTGATCCCGGACAACTGGCTGTTCTCCAATTATGAGAAGACCCTGCAGGTATTTAAATTCTGGAAGTACCTATGGAACACGATGGTGATTATCGTCCCTTCCTGTCTGGCAGGTACATTTACGGCTACTTTGTGCGGATACGCCTTTGCAAGACTGCGTTTTCGCGGCAAAAACCTGATCTGGGCATTATGTGTGGGGTCCATGCTGCTGCCTGCGATGGTTACGCTTATTCCCCTTTATATCGGCTGGACGCGGGGGCTGGGCTTCAGTGACAGCTATTGGCCTTTGATTCTTCCGTATTTCTGCGGCGGCGGCGCGTTCAATATCTTTCTGATCCGCCAGTTTATTATGTCGATCCCGCGGGAGCTTGATCAAGCAGCAACCATCGACGGTGCCGGATATTTCCGCATCCTGTTCAATATCATCATGCCTGCCATCAAGCCGGCTATGATCGTCGTCGCGTTGTTTATCTTCATCACACTATGGAATGATCTGCTCCAGCAGATGATTTATATTAATTCAAGCGATAAATATACGATAGCCCTTGGACTTACCAATTTCCGGGGCCAGCTGAAGAGCGACTGGTCGTTAACGATGGCTGCAACCTGCTTATCCTTCGCTCCGGGTGTCATTTTCTACTTAATCGGTCAAAGGTATTTCGTAGAGGGTATTACCCTTACCGGCTTAAAGAATTAGTCCGTTCCCCTTGTACAAAGGATTGTTCATACGACATGTATACAGGAGGTTATGATGACCATCATTTCTAAGAAAATGAGGCCGCTGGCGATCGCGCTGCTGCTGGTCTTTCAAACGCTGCCTCTGGAGGTTAGTGCTTCGCCTTCGGCTTCGGTGACAGCAGTAAAGGATGAAATCTCCAATGCCAGCCTGTCTGCCAAAGTCGGAGATCTGGGACAAATTGAGGAGCTGTATATTAACAATAACCCTGCCAATAAACAGGGGGAACCGGTCAATTTCGTGCTGCCTAACACTACATCGCCGCAAAATGGGATCCAGCACCAGTGGATGGGTGAAATGCTCTTTTCCTACCGTACCGGTGCCAGTGAAGTGTTTCCTGATAACAGGGATGGCTTCGTAGAAGTTGACACCAATAAAACACTGGCCGCCGGGGGATCTACGCAATATTCGGCCATCAATCCGGATAACCCTTATATAGACAAATCGGTTTCAGCAGACGGGAAAAAGGTCGAAGTCAATTTTATCGGACAGAACCTGGATTCCACCGCCCAGCGGGTAATGAAAGGCTTCGATGTGAAGTCTGTCTTCGATATGGAGACGGATGACGGTTCCTTGCTATGGGAAATTACTGTGAAGAACAAGAGCAGCCAGTATATCGAATTCGGGGATATCGGCTTGCCTATGCCTTGGAATAATAAATACCAGACCTTATCAGATACCTATGATGACCGTGTGACTGTGCATAATTTCGCTGGTGCCGACAGCGGGTATTCCTATGCTATCCGCACCAGCGGGGAAGGGAATTTCATGCTGTTCACCCCGGTGCCCGATAGCGGCGCACGCATTGAGTATGTGGATTATTGGATGCATGAAGCAGGAGAACAGCGTGCTGCGGATACATTCGCGAACTGGACAGGCGACAGCGGCGGCTGGTATCCGGGGCTGAATGTTCTGTATATTCACTCCAAGGACATCCAGAAAACCGGCCGCGGATACTTCACCGATGCTTCCAGCCTGGTGCTGGCACCTGATCAGGAGAAGACGTATAAGTTCAAATTCTCAGCGGTACGGGCCGGCGACAACACGCCCCAGGAAAGTGCCCAAAGTCCGAATAACCGTTCAACTTCGATGGAAGACCGCGAGACTAACCTCCGGTCCATCCTGTACAAGTCAGGCATCATTGATGCCGTAGCAGTGCCGGGCTTCCAGACAGCGATCAATATGCCTGTGAAGCTGGATCTGCACTATGATGACAGTATCGTTGATGTACAGTCGATCGATATTCAGAATGTGGACGAGAATGACCCGTTTGACGAAGCGCATATCCCGGATATCAAGCCCGGCAAGAGCAGGGAGGATATGGTCGATAATTCCCGGACCGGCCGCGGGCTTCCAGACGGGAATCCGGGCTACGCTGAATCGTCTCAGTTTGTGGAGACCAAGATTGTGAATGGCGAACAGCATCATATCTATTCACTTCAGTTTGGCTCCATCGGCAATAACAGCGTGCGTGTGGAATATAAGCTGAAGGCCGGTAATGAATGGGTGGATAAATTCACCCAGTATGAATTCAATGTTCTGGCCGAGCTGGATGCCACTTCGGAAGCTCATTCCGAGTTTATGGCTGATCAAACACAGGACAAGGACCCGGAAAGTGCGACTTACGGTAACTACTTCGACTGGTATCTTACAAGCGGTATCGACCTGAGTACAAGCCACTGGGGAGATGACTGGAGCCATGATAACATCAACTTCATGACCCTGAAGAACTACCTTGCTCCGGATCCCGATGAAATCCGCTCCATTGAGACTTACCTGATCGACTTCATGTGGGAACGGTTCATGAAGAATACGCAGGACAGTTATATCGTTGCGAACTGGCTGAAGGATTCCGGCGCGTACACCGATAAAGACAAGCCTTATACACGAACGTTCTCCGAGATCATGGAAGCGACCGGATTCTTCAACATGTACCGGATTCAGAAGGCGTATCCTAATCTGATCGAGTACCGGGAATCGCCGCAGTTCTATCTGGAGAAGGCTTATAACATCTATTATAAGCGTGTTTCCACCGGAGCCATCGGTTTCTATGGCGAGCAGCAGATTCCGGATATGATTGAAGCCCTGAAGGAAGAGGGAATGCCGGCCGAGTCGGCCAATCTGCAGAAGAGGTTCGCCCTCGATAAGGGGCGGAATATGACTTACGCCAACTATCCTTACGGGTCGGAATTTGAATATGATAATACCGGCGAGGAAGGGGCTTATGCTGCAGCCAAGGCGCTGCGCACCTACTACCCTGCAGACGGGCGTGCAGAAGCAGCTGAGGCTAGTATGGAAATGGCCGACTGGAAAACCCGTGCCATGCGCGGTATTCAGCCTACCTGGTTCCATTACTCCGTGCCGGTCTTCCGCGGCGGCGAGGGCTGGTGGAATTTCCAATATACGGCGTCATTAGCCGGATACATTATGGATGACTGGCTCCGCTATGAGGATGACGGCAGGTCCGCGGAGCAGACCGCGATTGCGCAGCAGCGCAACTATGCCGCGAAGCTTTCGAACTTCAATGCCGTCAACATGGGGCAAATCACGGCGGATTCTGTCGGCAGCACTTCCTGGAGATATTCGATGTATAAAGGAGGCACCGGCACCAAGGACGTATACGATGGCGGCTCGCGCGTCATGCATAACGGCTGGAATGATTTTTCCGGTGAATCTGAGGAAGGCCTCTATGGCTCTTTGCTCAGCATCAGCTCCGATATTGTGACAGATCCGGTATTCGGACTGTTCGGATACGGCGCTCAGGTCACTGACGATGGCGGCAGTTACCACATTACGCCTAAGGACGGTTTCGGTAAGCGGATCAATCTGATCGATGAGAACATCTATCTGGCTCTGGAAAGCGATAAAATTGAACGTGCACAAATTCAAAAAGACGGTAAGGGATTTACTCTGCAGCTCCTGAATCCTACCGCAAAGGAGCATGCTTCGCGGATTACGTTTGACGGATCCGGAATGGAGAATGGCTATTATAACCTTAAGCTGAATGGTGCAGCTGCCGGACAGTTCTATGTGAAGAACCATAAAGGCGTTGCTGTGTTCCAGATGGGCAGCGCGGAGAGTGCCGAATTGACCATTGAAAAGTCAGCCGGCGGCGAGAATCAAGCTCCGCAGATGACTGCAGAGCTGGCGACGCAAACTCCGCAGGCGCTGATTCCATTTATGCTGAATGGGATTGTGACCGATGACGGCGCGCCGGAAGGAACACTGACCTACACATGGGAAGCCGTCAGCACGCCGGAAGGCGGCAAGCTGAGCTTCAATCATCCGAAGGCAAGCATTACACAGGCTACCGGTACCAAAGAAGGCTCGTATACGGTTAAGCTTAGTGCGAGTGACGGGCAGAAGAACGGTTCCGGCCAAGTGACCTTCGAGCTGGCTGCACCGCCGGAGAAACAACCTCCGGCTATTGGCCAGGTGACTGCGGCCCAGGATGTTGCCAATAACAGTATTGTGGTGTTGTCCGGCGCGGCAACGCCAGATCCGGTACACAGTGGGGCAGGTGAGTCCCAGCTGACGTATACATGGGCTGTCAAGCAACAGCCGGATGGCGCAGCGGATATTTCCTTTGTAGGCGGCGACAAAGCAGTGGCTTATGCCCGTGTAAGCAAGGCAGGTACTTATGTGTTTACCTTCACCGCAGCAGACGGAGATAAGACAGCCAGCAAGGATGTAACGATTGAGATTAAGGAAGATACCGTTGATGCCTACCGGGCACTCAGTGTAGTGACCAGGAAGGATACCGTCCCGGTACTTCCCGGCCAGGTGAATATTCTGTCTGGGGACGGATATAGCGAGAGGGAAATTGCCTGGGAGGCAATTGATCCGGGCAGCTATGCGGGTACAGGCCAGTTCGAAGCCAAGGGTACAGTCCAGGGCAGTGAGCTGGAGGTACGGGCCACCGTATATGTCGTGAATACAGGGCTGCAGAATGCGGCGCCGACAGCCAAAGCCTCTGCCAGCTTCTCCGGCGGCGACGGGTATCCGGAAGCGATGAATAACGGCATTGATCCTAAGAGCTCGGCAGATTTCTCACCGAACCGCGGTGCCGCGAACAGCGCATGGCATAACTGGGGAAGAGAAGGAGATCCGGCATGGGTGACGTATGAATGGGATCAGCCATTCCTGGCCTTTTCCATGGATGTCTATGTGTTCCAGGACGGCGGCGGAAACTTCCGTCCGAAGGATATGCAGTTAATGCTTCGCGATGAGAACGGGAAATGGTATACCCCAAGGGCTTTGAAGGGACTTGGCAATGAGCTTAATAAATACAATACAACTACCTTTGAGCCTGGCTTTATTACAGGGGCCCGCATCGACATGAAGCCTTCTGTTAATGGCTCCGGTATTCTGGAATGGAAGGTATACGGATACACAGGGGCGGCAGATAAGTCAGAGCTGGTTAAGGTATATAACTATGTAAATACATTAAATGCGTCAAACTTTATAGATCCGGGTCTTGCGCCGGTTGATGAGGCGAAGGCGGAAGCTTCCGCTGTGATTAAGAATATGAATGCCACAGACGGGGAAATTTTCCAGGCACTTGAGAAGCTTCTGGCCGATCTGCGTCTGCTCAGTCCGCGTGATGGCAATATGGCGTTCTTGGCGAATCCTTCTTCCAGTTACACCTCACCTTGGGAGAGTCTGGCTGCGGTGAATGACGGGAAGAAAGATAGCGGCAGCATCCCGCACTGGGGAACATGGGGCCACGAAGGCGCAGAGGAATGGGTGCAATATGAATGGCCGCAGGGTGCTGCCATCCAAAGCTCGAACCTGGTGCTGTGGTCTGATGCCGGCGGGATCATGCCGCCTACTAAGGTTGTGTATTCGTATATCCCGCTTGATAGTGTCACCAATGAATGGGTGACAGCTGGTACGATAACCGATGGCATCAAGGTGGTTGACCATACTCCGGCAGAATCCTCGAACCGTTACACGTTTAATTCTGTGCTTGAGGTTAAGGCGCTGCGGGTTACCATGACCAAGCAATCAGCGGCAGGCGATAACGGCGTTGGCCTGTGGGAATGGGAAGTTATCCAGGCCGCATCCAATCCGGACCGCCCGGCACCGGTAACTCCTGCCGGAGTTGCACCTTCCGTTCTGCATGGGGATGACGGCAAGCTGACCGGAGTGACCACGGAAATGGAATATAAGAAGGAAGGCGCTGGAGAATATACTGCAATCACAGGAACTGAGATTACAGGCCTCACCGCCGGCAGGTATTATGTCCGGTATATAGCTACTGGTTCGCTGAGTGCCAGCCTGGATAAGGAAGTTATTATTCCGGAAGGACAGATACAGGAGCAGGCTGCACCGGATTCAAGCGGGTGGGCGATCACGCACGCCAATTCGGATAACGGGACAAAAGGTATAATCGAGGGTGTAAATGACACTATGGAATACCGGAAGCTTGGCGATGAGAGCTATACGCCTGTTACTGGTACAGCTATCAGCGATTTGGAGCCGGGCAGCTATCAGATCCGGTACGCAGCGGCAGAAGGGCTGCAAGCAAGCCCGCCGGTAATTGTAGACATCCGCAATGAAGCCAAGGAAGACAGAGATGCGCCATCAGCAGATGGCCTGGTGATTACGCCGCCTGCAGCGGCAGGCGGAAACGACGGGAAGATTGACAATGTAACTGTCGATATGGAATACCGTAGGGTGGATGGCGACCTATTCATCCCGGTCAGCGGAACCAGCATTGAAGGTCTGGAAGCCGGGAGTTATGAGCTCCGGTACGCCGGGACGGATACCAGCAATCCAAGCTCAGCGATCCTGATCGTAGTTCCTGACGGAATCAAGCAGGAACAGAATCCGCCGGCCGGTACAGAGGTCAAAGGTGTGGATGTCAGTGTAGCCGGCGCTAAGGACGGCAAGATCACCGGTGTGAATCCGGCGATGGAATACCGGCAAGAGGGGGGAGACGCTGGCAGCTGGATCTCCATCACAGGTGCAGAGGTTACAGGTCTGGGCAGCGGAACCTACGAGGTGAGAGTTAAGGAAACGGCAACTCATTATGCGAGTCCGTCCCTTACAGTCGTCATCAGCAATCCTGCTGTAGACCCTGGGCCGACTGCAACGCCGGATCCAACGCCAGCACCTTCGCCTACATCTGCACCAGCGGATGCAGCAGCACCGGTCACGACACCTTCGCCGACTCCTGTAACCATCAAAGTCGAAGGACATTTGATTAAGGTTGAGGCACCAAAGGCGGATCCGGCAACCGGTATAGCCAAAGCGGCAACAATCCGGCAGGCTGATATTAATCAGGCGCTGGAGCATGCGCAAGCAGACAGCAGCAATGTGAAGACGGTTAGAGTGGAAATACCGGAAGCGGAGGGAGCAAGTGCCTATGTGGTTGAGCTTCCCGCAGCTGCACTAGCCTCGGATACAGGCAATATCAGGATAGAAGTTGTTACGGAAATCGGTACAATTATAGTGCCTTCTAATATGCTAAAGAGCGTAGGGGCGGGTGCCAAGAGTGTGGAACTGACACTTAGCCGGGCGGATACTTCCAAGCTTGATCCAGCGGCAAAAGCCATGATCGGCAGCAGACCTGTTATTGAATGGGCTTTCAAATTGGATGGGGTGGCAGTACCAGCCAATAACCTGAATGCACCGGCAGAGATCAGACTGCTATATGCTTCTGGTGCTGAAGAATTGGCAAACTCCAAATATTTAGCTGTATCGTATATTGATGCAAACGGAAGGCTTGTTCAGATTCACAATGCTGATTACGATGCTGCCGGGCAAGCCATGGTATTTACAGCGGCAAATGCCGGTAAATATGCAATTGTGTATACCAAGAAGAGCTTCAATGATGTAATCAAGGATTCATGGTATGCAGCAGCGGTTGAAACGATGGCGTCCAAAGGCTTCATTGAAGGAACATCTGAGGCGACCTTCAATCCCGGCAACAAGATTACAAGAAGTGTGTACCTGGCCTGGCTGGTAAGAACGCTGGAGCTTACTGCGGACTTCAACACCAGCTTCAGTGATATCCAGAATACCAGCCCGTATTATAATGAAATTGGAATCGCCAAAGCGCTTGGAATCGCACTGGGCTCGGACGGCAGCTTCCAGCCGGATACGGAAATTACAAGACAGGATATGGCTGTGCTGACCATGCGTGCCTTGCGGGCAGCAGGCAGAGTCCTGCAGAATGGTACAGCTGAGGATCTCAAGAAATTTACGGATGCCTCGAAGGTAGCAAAATACGCAGCGGACGATATGTCTGCAATGGTTAAGATGGGCTTCGTCAACGGACGGGGGAATGTAAGCCTGAGCCCTGACGGGACAACAACCAGAGCAGAAGCTGCTCAGGTTCTGTATAAGATTTTCTTACAGTAGTAATATAGTTAAGTTAAGCGGCCTTGATTTACATCTTATTGATTGGCAAAAGCCCGCACCCGTAGCCTAACTGGCCCGGGTGCGGGCTTTTAACTCATATAAGCTCCTGCCCGTTCTCGCTCTCCGTATAGATGGAGATCAGCACGATAGCTGTATCCTCACCAATATTTTTGACTAAATGGGGCGTGCAGGCATTCCAGCTAAAAGAATCGCCTTCAGCAAATTCGGCTCCGTCATCCCCTTGTTCTGCGTATATTCTTCCTCTAATGACCACATGTACTTCCTGTCCTTCATGCGCATGGGGGGCATCCCCGATCATGGCACCGGGAGGAAACTCTACGATCGACATCCGTACGTTTTTGGTGGAACTGAGATGTTCTACTTCAGGGCCTGGGCGGAAGGGACTATTCCATTTAAGGAAACATCTGCTTGTCTACTTTTCATAACATTCTTGGTAAGGTAGGGAGATAGCTATTCATAAGAGGTGGTAAATTGTCATGCTTAAAAAACACTGCTTGTTCTGCGATCAGATTGTCCCGATTACAGCTGAAGGCGATTACGATCGCTATGCAGACTGCTCCTGTTCACCCGGGGGGTTCTATAACCTGCTGAGGGACAGTTATGAAACCATACTTTCGTTCTCACAACAACAGAAACGTGAAATGCTCTATTTGGTATCAGCTTATATCCGGGAGAAGACAGATTGTGGTGAGAGGGTCACTCTAAGTGCCGGCGATTTGGATTCTATTGTGAATTCTCCGGCCATTCCTGTGACCCTTGAAGATAAAGGAAACCGATTGCTGCAATATCTGTATAGACATTCCGAGGGTCCGGGGGAGCCGGTTGTCATTCAACCCCTTTCCAGCAGCTATAACCTGACCTACTCTCCCAATCTGCAAGAACTGGTCTATCTCATCGAAAAGCTAAGAAGTGAGGAGTTGCTGATAAGGGAGGGTATGACCTTTAAGCTTACCGCGCAGGGGTGGGGAGAAGCCGCTGCAATAACCGGAGGTAAAAAAATAAAGCAATGCGTCGTTCTGCTGCCGAATGAGGAGGAATTACGGACGGAGTGGCTGGAGAAGCTGCTGCCTAAGATCGAGCAGTATGGTTATCTACCCCGCGTGCTTGCACAGGCAAGCGAAGAATATTCTTTGACGCCTATAGCGGACAGCAAGCTGATTATCGCCGATGTAACCGGTCAGTCCCCTGCGGTGTATTTTGCAGCGGGATATGCGCTTGGTTTGAACATCCCGGTGGTTTGGACTGTTAAGAGCGAGGATGCTGATAAACTTTGGGTACACCTGCAAGAAATCCGTCCTCTCGTCTGGGATACAGCTGAAGATCTAGTGATACTGCTCCAGCAGAAGTTGAGTTTATAGAAGAGTCCCGTTACAATACAGAGATTATATTGAAGCAAAGAAGCAGTCGTAAGAAGAAACCTGATATGCTAGTTTCAAAATAATGCTTGCAATGAATATCCATACATGATATATTCTATTTCTGGCCGCGAAACATCAACGCCGAGCTCGAAAAAGAAGTTGAAAAAATAGCTTGCATTGATCGGTTGGATGTGATATATTATAAGAGTTGCTGGTGACGCGGTAAGCGGCGCTGACAACGAGCTTGATCTTTGAAAACTGAACAACGAGTGAGTATCGGAAATCACCTCGGTGAGATCCAAATTAGAGAATATAACAATTCTCGTCAGATGTTTCAAAATGAGCAATCGCTCTTTCTAAATACAATTTGGAGAGTTTGATCCTGGCTCAGGACGAACGCTGGCGGCGTGCCTAATACATGCAAGTCGAGCGGAGTTTGAATGGAAGCTTGCTTCCATTCATGCTTAGCGGCGGACGGGTGAGTAACACGTAGGCAACCTGCCCTCAAGACTGGGATAACTACCGGAAACGGTAGCTAATACCGGATAATTTCTTTCCTCTCCTGAAGAGAGAATGAAAGGCGGAGCAATCTGCCACTTGGGGATGGGCCTGCGGCGCATTAGCTAGTTGGTGGGGTAACGGCTCACCAAGGCGACGATGCGTAGCCGACCTGAGAGGGTGAACGGCCACACTGGGACTGAGACACGGCCCAGACTCCTACGGGAGGCAGCAGTAGGGAATCTTCCGCAATGGGCGAAAGCCTGACGGAGCAACGCCGCGTGAGTGATGAAGGTTTTCGGATCGTAAAGCTCTGTTGCCAGGGAAGAACGTCCGGTAGAGTAACTGCTACCGGAGTGACGGTACCTGAGAAGAAAGCCCCGGCTAACTACGTGCCAGCAGCCGCGGTAATACGTAGGGGGCAAGCGTTGTCCGGAATTATTGGGCGTAAAGCGCGCGCAGGCGGTCATTTAAGTCTGGTGTTTAAACCTTGGGCTCAACCTGAGGTCGCACTGGAAACTGGGTGACTTGAGTACAGAAGAGGAAAGTGGAATTCCACGTGTAGCGGTGAAATGCGTAGATATGTGGAGGAACACCAGTGGCGAAGGCGACTTTCTGGGCTGTAACTGACGCTGAGGCGCGAAAGCGTGGGGAGCAAACAGGATTAGATACCCTGGTAGTCCACGCCGTAAACGATGAGTGCTAGGTGTTAGGGGTTTCGATACCCTTGGTGCCGAAGTTAACACAGTAAGCACTCCGCCTGGGGAGTACGGTCGCAAGACTGAAACTCAAAGGAATTGACGGGGACCCGCACAAGCAGTGGAGTATGTGGTTTAATTCGAAGCAACGCGAAGAACCTTACCAGGTCTTGACATCCCTCTGAATCCGCTAGAGATAGCGGCGGCCTTCGGGACAGAGGAGACAGGTGGTGCATGGTTGTCGTCAGCTCGTGTCGTGAGATGTTGGGTTAAGTCCCGCAACGAGCGCAACCCTTGACTTTAGTTGCCAGCAGGTTAAGCTGGGCACTCTAGAGTGACTGCCGGTGACAAACCGGAGGAAGGTGGGGATGACGTCAAATCATCATGCCCCTTATGACCTGGGCTACACACGTACTACAATGGCCGGTACAACGGGAAGCGAAACCGCGAGGTGGAGCCAATCCCAGCAAAGCCGGTCTCAGTTCGGATTGCAGGCTGCAACTCGCCTGCATGAAGTCGGAATTGCTAGTAATCGCGGATCAGCATGCCGCGGTGAATACGTTCCCGGGTCTTGTACACACCGCCCGTCACACCACGAGAGTTTACAACACCCGAAGTCGGTGGGGTAACCCGCAAGGGAGCCAGCCGCCGAAGGTGGGGTAGATGATTGGGGTGAAGTCGTAACAAGGTAGCCGTATCGGAAGGTGCGGCTGGATCACCTCCTTTCTATGGAGAATCGTTTCCTGCAACGGAAACATTCAAATCGGAAGCTAAGCTTCCACAACTTACTCACTCGTTGGTCAGTTTTGAGAGTTTAAGCTCTCATCTTTAACTTGATCCTTGAAAACTGGATACCGAAACGAATTTGCGTTTTAGAACATCTTTTAGCTGAAACTTGTGAAAGCAAGTTGAAATAGTTATTAGTGCAGAACGAAGGTTTTCGATTGTGCAGCGACCTTTGGCTTTGAATGTGTTGGTGAATGGAGCAATCCATGAGCAGCATTCAAAACAAGATGAGCAAACAAGCGAAACACCGGAGTGACGGTTAAGCTAATAAGAGCACACGGAGGATGCCTAGGCGCCAGGAGCCGACGAAGGACGTGGCGAACAACGAAACTGCCTCGGGGAGCTGTAAGCAAGCTTTGATCCGGGGGTGTCCGAATGGGGAAACCCAGCTGTGGTAATTCGCAGTTACTCGTATCTGAATACATAGGATACGCAGAGGCAGACCAGGGGAACTGAAACATCTAAGTACCCTGAGGAAGAGAAAACAATAGTGATTCCGTCAGTAGCGGCGAGCGAACGCGGAACAGCCTAAACCAAGGGGCTTGCCTCTTGGGGTTGTGGGACGTCTCACATGGAGTTACAAAGGAATATGGTAGGCGAAGAGGTCTGGAAAGGCCCGCGATAGAGGTAAAAGCCCTGTAGCCTAAACTGTGTTCTCTCCGAGACGGATCCCGAGTAGTGCGGGGCACGTGAAACCCCGTATGAATCCAGCAGGACCATCTGCTAAGGCTAAATACTACCTGGCGACCGATAGTGAAACAGTACCGTGAGGGAAAGGTGAAAAGCACCCCGGAAGGGGAGTGAAATAGAACCTGAAACCGTGTGCTTACAAAAAGTCAGAGCCCGATCTATGGGTGATGGCGTGCCTTTTGTAGAATGAACCGGCGAGTTACGTTTAACATGCAAGGTTAAGGTGAGAAGCCGGAGCCGCAGCGAAAGCGAGTCTGAATAGGGCGACTGAGTATGTGGACGTAGACCCGAAACCGTGTGATCTACCCCTGTCCAGGGTGAAGGTGCGGTAACACGCACTGGAGGCCCGAACCCACGCATGTTGAAAAATGCGGGGATGAGGTGGGGGTAGCGGAGAAATTCCAATCGAACTCGGAGATAGCTGGTTCTCCCCGAAATAGCTTTAGGGCTAGCCTCGGTGAATGGAGTGGTGGAGGTAGAGCACTGATTGGGTGCGGGGCCCGCAAGGGTTACCAAGCTCAGTCAAACTCCGAATGCCATTAACTTCTTGCCGGGAGTCAGACAGTGAGTGCTAAGATCCATTGTCAAAAGGGAAACAGCCCAGACCATCAGCTAAGGTCCCCAAGTGTGTGTTAAGTGGGAAAGGATGTGGAGTTGCACAGACAACCAGGATGTTGGCTTAGAAGCAGCCACCATTGAAAGAGTGCGTAATAGCTCACTGGTCGAGTGACTCTGCGCCGAAAATGTAACGGGGCTAAACACACCACCGAAGCTATGGCTAGATGCTTTGCATCTGGGGTAGGGGAGCGTTGTATGTAGGTTGAAGGTGTACCGTAAGGAGCGCTGGACAGCATACAAGTGAGAATGCCGGTATGAGTAACGAAAAGATCAGTGAGAATCTGATCCGCCGAAAGCCCAAGGTTTCCTGAGGAAGGCTCGTCCGCTCAGGGTAAGTCGGGACCTAAGGCGAGGCCGAAAGGCGTAGTCGAAGGACAACAGTTTGAAATTACTGTACCACCGTAATCCGCTATGAGCGATGGGGTGACGCAGGAGGGTAGTGACGCGGACTGATGGATGTCCGTCTAAGCAGTGAGGCTGGTGTGTAGGCAAATCCGCACACCATTAAGGCTGGGCTGTGATGGGGAGCGAAAATTGTAGTAGCGAAGGTCATGATCTCACACTGCCAAGAAAAGCCTCTAGCCAGGAGAAGGTGCCCGTACCGCAAACCGACACAGGTAGGCGAGAAGAGAATTCTAAGGCGCGCGGAAGAACTCTCGTTAAGGAACTCGGCAAAATGACCTCGTAACTTCGGGAGAAGAGGTGCCTCGGTAGGGTGAATAGCCCGAGGGGGCCGCAGTGAAAAGGCCCAAGCGACTGTTTAGCAAAAACACAGGTCTGTGCGAAGCCGCAAGGCGAAGTATACGGGCTGACGCCTGCCCGGTGCTGGAAGGTTAAGGGGAGTGGTTAGGGGTTAAACCCGAAGCTGTGAACCGAAGCCCCAGTAAACGGCGGCCGTAACTATAACGGTCCTAAGGTAGCGAAATTCCTTGTCAGGTAAATTCTGACCCGCACGAATGGCGTAACGACTTGGGCGCTGTCTCAACGAGAGATCCGGTGAAATTTTAATACCTGTGAAGATGCAGGTTACCCGCGACAAGACGGAAAGACCCCATGGAGCTTTACTGCAGCTTGATATTGAATTTGGGTACGATCTGTACAGGATAGGTGGGAGCCGTTGAGGCAGGAGCGCAAGCTTCTGCGGAGGCGCCGTTGGGATACCACCCTGATCGTATCTAGGTTCTAACCTGGTACCCTAAGCGGGTACGGGGACCGTGTCAGGCGGGCAGTTTGACTGGGGCGGTCGCCTCCTAAAGAGTAACGGAGGCGTTCAAAGGTTCCCTCAGAATGGTTGGAAATCATTCGCAGAGTGCAAAGGCATAAGGGAGCTTGACTGCGAGACCTACAAGTCGAGCAGGGACGAAAGTCGGACTTAGTGATCCGGTGGTACCGCATGGAAGGGCCATCGCTCAACGGATAAAAGCTACCCTGGGGATAACAGGCTTATCTCCCCCAAGAGTCCACATCGACGGGGAGGTTTGGCACCTCGATGTCGGCTCATCGCATCCTGGGGCTGAAGTAGGTCCCAAGGGTTGGGCTGTTCGCCCATTAAAGCGGTACGCGAGCTGGGTTCAGAACGTCGTGAGACAGTTCGGTCCCTATCTGTCGTGGGCGCAGGAAATTTGAGAGGAGCTGTCCTTAGTACGAGAGGACCGGGATGGACGTACCGCTGGTGCATCAGTTGTTCCGCCAGGAGCATGGCTGAGTAGCTACGTACGGACGGGATAAGCGCTGAAAGCATCTAAGCGTGAAGCCCCCCTCAAGATGAGATTTCCCAATTAGTAAGACCCCTTGAAGACGACGAGGTAGATAGGTTGGAGGTGGAAGTGCAGCAATGCATGGAGCTGACCAATACTAATCGGTCGAGGGCTTATCCAACAATTCTAACACGCAGATTCGTTTCGGATTCAGTTTTCAGGCGATCAAGCCTGGTACACCTTAAGCTGCATGTCCTTTCTGGGGACTGATCTTTTCTTGCAGCGATTTCGAGAAGCGGAAGCTTCGAAAAATCATGTTTGGTGGCGATAGCGGAGGGGTTCCACGCGTACCCATCCCGAACACGACCGTTAAGCCCTCCAGCGCCGATGGTACTTGGACCGAAGGGTCCTGGGAGAGTAGGACGCCGCCAAGCACATGAAGCCATTGTTGAGTAATCGACAGTGGCTTTTTTGTTGCGTTTGGCGCCATTTTTATAACATTAGAATCCATAGTATACCGTGAAATGTCATGCAGGCTCTTAAATCTGCTATGATAAGGGGTAATTAGTTAGCGGAACATTTTGCTATTACAGGAATCAGGAGGATATTCAGCAGATGGCTCATATACTAGTAGTTGAAGATGAACAGCCGATCAGCGATTTGATTACGATGAACCTTAAGCTGGTTGGACACACGTATTCCAAAGTGTATACCGGTTCAGAGGTTGCGGGGATTCTGGAACAGGAGCGGACGGATCTTATCCTGCTCGATGTGATGCTTCCCGGTCTGGACGGGTTTGAAGTGATGCAGCAGATTGCTCCTTTGCAGATTCCGGTTATTCTGATTACGGCCAAAAATGCACTCTCTGACCGCATGAGAGGATTCGAGCTGGGCGCCGAAGATTATATTATCAAACCCTTTGAAATCCTGGAGCTGCTGGCCCGCATCAACGTCGTGCTGCGCAGGAATGAACAAACGGCCTCTGCTTTTATTTGTGATGCAGTAGAGGTCCGCTTCCCGGAACGTCAGGTCCGGGTAGGCCAGCTGCCGGTGGATTTGACGGCCAGAGAATTTGAACTGCTCGAAGTGCTGATCCGCAACCGGAATATAGCCCTCTCGAGAGAGAAATTGCTGGAGCTCGCCTGGGGTTATGATTTTGCCGGAGACACCCGCACCGTGGATGTTCATATCCGTCAGCTGCGCAAAAAGCTCGGCTGGGAAGAACGGATCAAAACTGTATTCAAGCTGGGCTACCGCCTGGAAGTTCAGGTCTAGCCATGCGGTTCTGGCATAAGATCCTTCTCGCCGTCCTGGTTCTCTTCATAGCTGCTCTTGATGTAAGTGTGATTATGGTGATGAAAAAAAGCTGGCAGCTGAATATGGATAGCGAGACCAAGCGTGCGGCCAGTGAACAGCTGCTGATCACCAACAATATATACGAGAATCTGGATTCGATCCGGACACGGGGCCTGACCCTCACCCCGGCACTGCTGGTCAGTGTGGCTAAGTCATACGGGGAACACTACCGTAAACAGGGAATAGGACTGGAGTTGCGGGAGGACGGGCAGCTTATCTATCCCATTCAGGCGGTGAAGAGCACTGTGCAGGAAGAGCATATCATGACGTTGGCTATGCCGCTCCCTGCTCCTTATCAGCATCTGGAGCTGACCTATAAGCGCGACATCAGCGGGCTGTATGCCCAGCAGCAGGAGCTTAACCGCTTTTTCGTGATGATTAACTGGATTGTCGGCCCCTTGCTGGTGCTGCTGCTCTATCTTCTGATCCGGCACCTGACTAAGCCGCTCAAGCTGCTGTCCGAGACGACCAAAACGATTGCCGAAGGTAACTATTCTAACCGTGTGGAGCTGAACAGCAGGGATGAATTCGGGGAACTGGCCTTCAACTTCAACCGGATGGCTGCTGTGGTGGAGCAGCGGATGACCGAGCTCGCAGGTATGGCCGAGGATAAACAGCGGATGGTCGATAATCTTGCTCATGAACTGCGGACACCGCTGACCAGTATGCAGGGATTCGCTGAGTTACTTACCTCGGCCAATATTGGCCAGGAGGATCAGATCAAGGCCGGCCACTATATCTTAAGTGAGACTGTCCGGCTTAAGAATCTGGCCTTCAAGCTGCTTGATTTGTCCGTTCTGCGGCATCAGCCCCTGGTGCAGGCAGAGGTGGATGTGGCAGCCCTGTTCCGGGCGGTAGCGCAGACCGAGCAGCAGAAGGTAGCAGAGCACGGATTACTGCTGCAGATGGACAGCTCCATTCCCGCCGTGTGGGGAGATGCGGATCTTCTGGCATCCTTTCTGGTAAATCTGATTGAGAATGCCATTCCTGCCTCCCGGCCAGGCAGCATCATCCGCTTGCTTGCCTTTGAGCAGAACGGGAAAGGGGTGCTGGAAGTGCAAGACAGCGGAGGCGGCATGACGGAAGAGCAGAGCAAGCGGGCGTTCGAGCCGTTCTACCGCGCAGACCCGGCACGTTCGCGGACTTATGGCAATGCTGGCCTCGGCCTCTCCTTGTGCCGGCAGATTGCCGAGGCGCATGAGGCCAGGGTTGAGCTGCATTCTGTCCTTGGTCAAGGGACAAGCATCCGTATCTTTTTACAACTCCATAACAACTGCCCCTCTACTCTATAACATCCCGGGATTAAGGTATAGACAGAGTTAATATCTTAATCCGATGGAGGTAATACAATTGAACACAAAGAAATGGTCGGCTACGGTGGCTGTCATCTTAGTCTCTGGAGGTGTATTCGCAGCCAGTGCGTTTCTCGTCCCCAGCCTGGTGAACTCTGCAGTCGTCGCTAAGAACAGCACGGCAACGCAGGGCAATAGCCAGCTTAATCTGACAGGAAGTACGGTTCCTGTACTGAAGGTGGAGGCACCGGCGCCGGTATCTACGGTGAATGATGATCTGCTTAAGCAGATGACTGAGGCGCAAATCCAGCAGATCTATGACTATATAGAGAAGCCGGGCGATCCCAATGTTTCAGGCCGGGAACTGACCGGTTCAGAAATCAACCGCAGACTTGTGCTGGAGGATCAGTATGTGTATGATGGCGTACGGCCCCAGAAGCCACTGCCCCTAGAGCCGGGTCAAGGTGCTTTGTATCTGGATATGAATACCAATACATACCACTATCCAGAGAAGACTTGGACCGATGAAGAGCATCTGCAGCTGATCGACTGGTACTCCCGCCTGAATTATGTATTATCCAAACGATATGTGACAGCACCTCCCCTTCCGCAGAAGTATAGCAAGTCTGAAGTAGAGGCGTTTGCGGCTGAAAGTGTGCGCAGACTGTATGATGCCGATGTGTCCAAGCTAAACACCTATGTTGCTCAACCTGAACAGGAATACGGCTTTCGTTCAACCTGGATGGTTCACTTCGCTCCGTACAAGTCATCTACCTTGCGCGGACAAGGTCAGGAATTCTGGGAATATGATGTGCAGATCGATCCAGAGACCGGGATCGCAGTGGATACGACAGCCATTAATGGGGCGTTGAAAAGAACTCCCATCGACGCAGCTGCCGCAGCTGCCATCCTCAAGGATAACAGCTGGATCAATAAAGCTACTCAGGTCGTGAAGGATAAGCAGGGAGAGAAAAGAAAGATAGTCAAAGCTTATCTGACCGACACCGAGGTGAACAACAAACGCGGGATGGTAGCCGTGGATGTATTATTAGAAGACGGCAGCAAATATAATGCGGAGTTCCGCTATCCGAGTAAGATGCTGCGTTGTCTGATCTATGAACCTGCCGGAAAGGAAAATAAAAGATAGCCGTACATTTTGCACAAGAAAGTCAGTCCTGATGATCAAGCAGCCCTTGATTCGTCAGGACTTTTGTATACTTTGGAGCAAGAAAAAACATACGTTTGTCCATTATTGAGGGAGGACTCCACCAAGCAATGCAGAACATACTTACATTAGAGGAAGATGGTGTGAGCGCAGGTTATCGGAAATTTATAGAGTGAGGTGGAGAGATGAGAATTCATTGCCTGCAGCATGTTCCTTTTGAGGCACCGGAGGAAATAGCAGTCTGGGCCGGGAACAGAGGACATTCACTTACAACAACACTACTGTATGAGAGTCAGGCGCTGCCTTCTATTAATGATTTCGATATGCTCGTAATTATGGGCGGGCCTATGGGAGTATACGATGAGGCGCTCATCCCCTGGCTGAAGGCGGAGAAAGCATTTATTAACGCAGCCATCCGCTCGCGCAAGCTGACGCTTGGAATCTGTCTGGGAGCCCAGCTCATTGCCGAACAAATCGGCGGTGAAGTCTATACAAACAAATGGAATGAGATTGGCTGGTTTCCCGTGAGATTGATTGGGGATGCAGCTGCGTCTACCTTCTTCAAAGCGTTCCCGGAGCAGTTTGTACCGTTTCACTGGCATGGAGATACCTTCAGCCTACCCGCCGGAGCTAAGAGGCTGGCATTCAGCTTGGGCTGTGCCAATCAGTGTTTTGAATACGAGGATTATGTAGCCGGCCTGCAGTTCCACCTGGAGGTTAATGACCTCAGCATCCGGAAAATCATCGATAACTGCGGAGAGCATATAGAGCCGGATGAGTATGTTCAATCACAGTCTGAAATGGTGGACCAGCTTGAGAAAGTAGCAGCATCCAATGAACTGATGTTCACGCTCCTCGATGCAATGGAGGACAAATTTCTGTCCAGATCCTAGCTGTCTGGCTCGCCATAGAAAGGAATATACGATGAAAAATTTGAATGTCGCTATACCGACTCCTTTCCGGGAGGATGAAAGCTTACATGTTGACGGGTTTAAAGCCATCGTAGACTATCAGAAGCAGAATGGTATAGAATCGCTGCTTGTCTCGGGAAGTACCGGGGAACAGCATTCGATGAGCATAGAAGAGAGACTGCAGATCATTGAATATTTTGACCAGCAGCGCTTCCGGGATATAGAGCTTATCTTCGGGGCTTCCGCTATAAGAACACGGGATGCCGTACGTCTGGTCAAGGCGCTGGAGGACTCTGTTATAGATGTAATTCTCATTGGATTCCCGCCGTATATCCGGCCCACGCAGCAGCAGGCAGTGGCTTATGTGGAAGAACTGCTTAGCCACACCACCAAGCAGGTGGCCCTGTATAATAATCCCGGCCGGACCGGGTTCGATCTGACTCCGGAGGCGCTTCATTCGTTAATTAACCGGTACCCCAACATCGTTGGCTATAAAGAAACAGGAGATTTGCAGCGTCATCTGCGGCTAACTTACCCGGACTATTTCATCATGTTTGCTGCTGGAGATGTGAATCTTGTAGGTAATTTTGTCACAGGCGGATGTAATGGTCTCTCCAGTGTGGCCGGTAACATCTATCCGCAGCAAATCAAACATACCGTGGACCAACTGCTTCAGCATGAGCCGGTTGACGCTGAGCCGATTGAAGCTTTGGTATCACGGGTCATAAGCGGGCATGCGATTATGAATATCAAACAGCACTATAACAGCCTGGGGATTCATGCAGGGGTCTGCCGCGCTCCGCTCATCTAATTAATAATTAACCTATATGAATATTAACCTCCTTACTTACCGTGACGGGGACAGCTCTGACCCATGCATTATATCTGTTAATGATGTAGACTGGATTCAGCAGCCACAATGAACAAGAGAGGAATAAGTGAGATGAAGCATCCTTTTCAACTGAAAGCAGTATGGAACGGCGGACGTAACAGTGAGGGACATATTGAAGCAGGCGGACTCCGGACGGTAATCTCGATTCCGCAGGAGATGGGCGGTCCGGGAACCGGAACGAACCCTGACGAAATGCTGCTGGGGGCAGCTTCGACTTGTTATTTGATTACGCTGGCAGCGATGCTTGAGCGTTCAGATATAACCCCACAGGAACTCACGCTGGAGTCAGAGGCGACGGTAGATGTTACAAACAATGTTTTTACCTACGAACGGATCGTGCACAAACCGCGATTGGTGCTCCAGGCAGATGCAACAGCAGTCCAGCTTGAGAAGGCAGAGCGGCTGGCACATAAGGCAGAAGAGTCCTGTATGATCTCCAGAGCCGTGGCGGGGAATGTCTCGATTGAGACGCAGCCGGTTATTGAGATAGCCGTGGCAGGAAAATGATGCCCGTAAATCCTCCATCCAGCATACCTGCGCACGGAGGAGGTCAAGCTCAGAGATACACCGGTGGAGGAAGATGCTGCTCCAGCCGGTAAAGCGGCAGCTCCACGATCACGGAGGTACCCTTGGTGAATTCACTCTCGATCCGCAGACGCCCGTCATGCAGCTCAATGATCTCCTTGCAGATGGCCAGGCCCAGGCCGCTTCCGGACTGGCGGGACCGTCCTTTGAAGAATTTGGTGCCGAGCTGCGCCAGGTCTGCGGCCTCAATGCCTTCGCCGTTGTCGGCTACAGTGACGATGATCAGCTCCCCGCTTAACACAGCTGTAAGGCGGATCGCTCCCTGGGCAGGCGTGAATTTGAAGGCGTTGTCCAGCAAATTGACAAAAACCTGCTTCAGGCGGTTGAAATCACCGTCTACCGGCAGGGGTTGATCGGGAAGGTCAGCATAGAGACGGATCTGTTTGGTCTGTCCCCGGTATCTGAACTGCAGCAGCAGATCCTCAAGCAATCCCCTGAGGTCATAGGGCTGGCGTACCATCCTGATCTCCCCGGCCTGGAATTTGGAGAAATCGAGCAGATCCTCAACCAGTCCAATTAGCCTGTCAGTCTCCCCGGTCATGACTTCAAGACCCTGCAGGGTCTCTTGTTTATCCGATAAATCACCGCCCAGCAGCGTTTCGCCCCAGCCTTTGATCGAAGTTAGCGGAGTGCGCAGCTCATGAGTGACAGAGGAAATGAAATCATATTTGATCTTCTCACTTTTGAGAATTTCTTCGGACATATAATTCAGTGTTACCGCTAGCGTACCGACCTCATCGTCATACTGCTTGGCTGCCCGTACGGCAAAATTGCCGGTGGCCATTTCCTTCGCAACCCCGGTCAGCTGCCGGATCGGACCCACGATTCTTTTGGCGATCAGCAGACTCATTACGAACCCGAATCCAATTACAAGCACGCCGACTACGGCAGCATTCAGCACAATTCTCATAATAACGGCATATAAAGGCTCGGCAGAAACAGAGTAACGCAGCACGCCAATCGTACTTCCGGCTTCCTTAAGTGCAATCGAGACGGCAATAATCCGCTCACCCTGTAACGGCTTAAGACTCTGGAAGCTTCCTTTGCCGCTGGCCAGCGCTGCTCTCACATCAGGGGTGTTCACCTGCTCCTTACTTGAGAAGCCGAAGGAATTAATAATGACGTTCCCGGCCGGGCTCAGCACTTCCACCTTACTGCTCTCTTCCGGAGAGAGATTCTCCAGAATATAACGGGCCCGTTCGCTCAGCGTATAGCCCTCCAGATACTTGTTGAAAAAAGTCGCTGAAGTAGCGGCCCGGGAATTCAACGTTTCCATCGCGCTGCCCAGATAGTAATAGTGGACGGCAGCAATAAAAACTCCCTCCAGCAGCAGGACGATCAGGAGCAGCATAAGGGTAATATAGAAGATAAGCCTGGACCTGATTCCCTTCAGCAAAGTTAGCCCCTCCATATATAGCCGAATCCCCACACCGTTTCGAGGAACTGCGGCCCGGAGGATTCCTGTCCGATTTTGTGGCGGATTCGGCTGATATTCACATCTACAATCTTAAGATCTCCCATGAAATACTGCCCCCACACGGCTGTCAGAATATCGTCCCGGTTCATCGCCTTGTTCGGCTGCTCCATCAGCAGCTTGACGATCATGAATTCGGTGGGGGTCAGGGGGATATCCTGCCCGTTCTTCAGTAATTTCCGTTCATCCAGCATAAGGGTAAAAGGCGGAAGCTCCAGGTTGTTCTCCTGCGGCAGAGCTTCTCCCGGATACAACCGGCGGTACAGGGAGCGTACCCGCGCGACCAGCTCAACCGGACTGAACGGCTTGACCACGTAGTCGTCTGCGCCGGCTTCGAGGCCCATGACCTTGTCTACTTCCTGGCTTTTGGCCGTAAGCATAATGATTCCGAGCCGGGGGAACTGTCCCCGGAGGCGGGTGCATACCTCGAAGCCGCTCATGCCGGGAAGCATCAGGTCCAGAATAGCGATGTCAAAATCCTTCCGTTCCCCGGCGGTTCTCATCGCCTCTTCACCGGTAGAAGCCTCAGCAACCTCGAAGCCTGCACGCTTAAGATTTACACACAGAAGATCCCGGATCGGCTTCTCATCTTCCAGTATCAGCACTTTCATGAACAGCCTCCTTATTATTGCCGGAGCTTCTGCGGTGTGCCGGCCAGCTGTACGACTTCTTCGAGTGTCAGCTTCAGCTGATTATACTCCTGAAGGGATGCACCCTGCAGCTTGGCGGCTGCACCGGCAGCCGGCATGACAGCAACGAACACGGTTGGTGCCGTATCATCATTGGTATTCTGCAGCTCATACAGCAGCTTATATTCTCTATTCTCTGACTTCAGCTTAGTCTCTGCAGCTGCCCAATCTTTCTTGGCCAGCAGGCGAAGCTCAAGCAGCGGGGCCTGCCGGGCAGATTCGGCATTCTTGTAGCTGAAGACGATACTCTCCCATGGCGCCGGTGACTCTCCCGGCGTCTCCAGAAGGGTACGGCCAGCCCAGCCCTTAGGAATATGGAAGTTGAAGCCCCAGCGGTCAAACTGTTCTTGCACGAACTTCAGGCCGGTTCCGCCATCCCATTGATAATACTTGGTGATGAACGGAGTGGCCAGCGGGGCGTAGCTTTCTGTGCCCGCTGGCGGTACAAGAAAGCCAACCTCAACGATTCCATCACCGTTAATATCTGTGCTGGCCAGCGGGTAATCCTTGATGGCCATGTTATTGCTGCCAAGCAGTCCGTCAGGCGCCGGCGCCAGCGGTGTGAGTACAAGATCCTTGCTGGCGGCAAGCGCAGCACGCTGATAATCATCTGATGCCAGTATATCAGTAAATTTGCCATTTTCCCAAGTCAGCAGCGAAGTATAGGAGGAATGCGCACCAACTGCGGCATCGATGAATAAGGCACTGCGGGTAGGGGAAGCCTTGGCGAACTGTGCCCCAATCACGTTACCGTCAAGCTTCTGTTCGGACAAGGTCTGCAGCGTACCGCCCTGGAGCCGGAGCAGCAGAAGCCGGGTCTCGGGCTGAGTATCTGTGATAGAGGTTCCCTGGAGCACGGCAATGTCGGTTTGCCCTTCCCCGGTCAGATCCCCAACCACCACCTGATCATAGGGCTGTTTGAGAATCTCCGTTAATTTGCCGCTGTTCAGGCTGTGGACGGACAGCTCTTTACTTAGTCCTTCCCCGCCGCTATATCCAAGCAGCAGGTCCTCCGCTCCATCCGCGGTAACATCGGTGAACGCCACGTAATCCAGCTCACTGCCTACTCCGGTCAGAGTGGCGAGCTTACTCCATTTCCCGCTCTGCTGAGAGAGCAGGAGGGTGTTGATTTCATAATCGGTTTGGTCTGTCTTATAGAAGGCCAGCAACTCATCCTGCCCGTCATTGTCGAGATCCTGCAATTGAATGGCGCTGCCGGATTCGGAATGGACAGGCACTGTTAAATGCGAATTGGCGGGAAGGTATAATTTCACGATACCGGTTAATGTGCCGTCGGCATTGCCCTGGGCAGGGGCCTGAAGCAGATCGCTTGGAGCCTTCAGAGAGCCGCAGCCGGAGGTGATTATGCTTAAGAATAGAAGGCCGCTCAGGCCGGGTATGAATTTGTTCATCCAGTTACTCTCCTTATGATTCATCTGTGGCTAGTATATCCCAACCTTTCTGGGAATTAGTTGCAAAATGGTAAAGGAGCTATCTGAATGTCTATAGACGATGAAGCTAAGGTACTAACGGGAAGCTGCGGCGTCTCTGCGGTGAACATTTGGACTTCCGGCCGCTGTTATGTTTGGATTTCCTGATCTAAACCGCTGATCGCGGTAGAAATCCAAACATAAAGGCGGACGCTATCGCTCCTACAGTTCCAAATTTCCCCTCCGGTCCTTCCGCTTCTGGATATAAACCTTTGTTCCTCTGGAATATATACTTTCAGTTACGCTCCGGAGGGGAGGGAAGGAAAGGGCAGAAAGAGACGGCCTGTGGCTGCTCGTCCTGTATGGAGCGGCAAGAGGAGCTGCCGCTGTTGTTGGCCTAAACGGTGCAGTGAATGGGATGCCAAGCATGGTCCGGCTACCATTGGCAGGGTCGAAACCAAGTGCACACCTTTGAGCTACCCGGAGCTCGTGGAATGTGCCTTTCGGTAGGTTTGCGGGGCCTGGCCGTAGCTTTTTTTGAATGCTTTACTGAAGTAGCTCAGGTCGGCAAAACCCGCCTGTTCAGCGACTTCCGAAATATTCGAGCCGGGGAGCAGCAGCAGCTCCCTGGCTTTTTCCAGCCGGATCTTGTTCATCCGTCCGACCAGCGTATGCCCTGTCAGCTTCTTGTACTCGCGGGATAAGTGGCCATAGCTCATGTGCAGCGATGCCGCGAGTTCTCCCACGTTCAGCCGGTCTCCCTGGAAATCCTCCAGGTAAACCTCGACCTTACGCACCAGCGGTTCAGAGGCGATTGCCGGGGTTCCGGTATGTCCCTTCAGTGTCTGCTGCAACAGGCATAGACGCTCAAGCAGCCGGATCAGCAGCAGCTGCAGTCCCAGCTCCGACGGTTCTGCGGCTGCCGCTTCCTTAAGGAAGTGAGTCAGCATCGCACTGAAACCTTCAGTATCACGAAAAGCGCCAGGCTTCCACTCCTGAAGCGACTTGAGGTGCGAATACAGTGAACGGGTATCATCCCCGGTGTGTCCGGAATCCGCGTGGCGGAGCCGCCAGCGGAAGCAAAGTCCTTCATGCGGGTTACCCCGGGTGTAGGTATGGGAGTGCACCCTGCCGGGAGGAATCAGGAAAAATTCACCTTCCCGTACGGTGATCTCGTCTCCGTCGAAACGCGTGCCCAACTGACCGGACAGCACATAGTTAAATTCGAACCAGGTGTGGGCATGAGGCGGACACTTACTGGCGGTGCCGATTTGTTCAAAAATGATATCAACCCATTCGATGACGGCGTCCTGAACACGGATCTCCTGACATAACATATTGAGTACAGGGGGGAGTTCGCTTTTGTAACGGCTAATATCCATTCAATCATGTCCCTTCGCAGTTAGGCTTCTTCACGTTGGTATCCCTAATTGTATCATAATAAGACAAATATTCGCGAGAATAGGAAATGTACTCTGCTGCTGTCCGGCCTCACAATAGAGGTAGAAGAACTACGATCTAGGGAGGGGACTCAGCCATGAAGAAGAAACTGCATTTGCTCAGTAACGCCCATCTGGACCCGGTGTGGCAGTGGGAGTGGGAGGAGGGCGCCGCTGCTGCGGTATCCACATTCCGTGCTGCTGCGGAATTCTGCGAGGAGAACGAAGGATATATTTTTAATCATAATGAGGTCATTCTCTATCAATGGGTTGAGGAGTACGAGCCGGCATTGTTCAAGCGGATTGAGCGGCTGGTTCAGGCAGGCAAGTGGCATATCATGGGCGGATGGTATCTGCAGCCTGACTGCAATATGATTTCGGGGGAATCTTTTGTGCGCCAGATTCTGCTGGGTAAAGCTTATTTCCGGGCGAAGTTCGGTGCAGAGCCTACCACTGCCATCAACTTCGATTCCTTCGGTCATACGCGCGGACTGGTGCAGATTCTGGTTCAGGCGGGATACGATTCATATATCTTCATGCGTCCGGATGAAATGGAAGGGTTGCCTGCGGGCGACTTCAGCTGGGAGGGATACAATGGCAGCCGGGTGATGGCCCACAAGATAGAGGGCGGATACAACTCGCTCATGGGCAAAACCCGCGGGAAGATTGAGCAGTGGCTGGCGGATCATCCGCAGCAGAGGACAGGACTGGTGTTATGGGGTGTGGGCAATCACGGCGGCGGGCCGTCACGGATGGATCTGGCGCAGATTGCGCAGCTGATGCAGGAACGGGAGGATGTGGAGGTTGTCCATTCTACGCCGGAACGTTATTTCGCTGAACTGGCGCAGCAGGGGGAGTTGCCCGTCTATGCTGGGGATCTCAATCCCCGTTTCGTGGGCTGTTATACCTCGATGATCCGCATGAAGCAGCAGCACAGGCTACTGGAGAATGAACTGTACATGACGGAGAAAATGCTGTCCGCCGCTGCGCTGCAGGGACTGCTCGCCTATCCTGCAGCCGGGCTGCAGGGGGCGATGCAGGATCTGCTCACCGCGCAGTTCCATGACATTCTTCCAGGCACAGCTGTGCAGAATGCGGAGGAGGCGTCCCTCCGCCAGATCAGCCATGGCCTGGAGACCGTTGCCCGGCTGAAGGCACGGGCTTTCTTCGCCCTGGCCGCCGGACAGCCCAAGGCGGCGCTGAAGGAGTATCCGGTTCTGATCTACAATCCGCATCCGTATGCGGTAACCGGAGTATTCGAATGTGAATTCATGCTGGAGGACCAGAACTGGAATGAGGAGTTCTCCATGCCGGTAGTCTATCAGGGAGAGAACCGTCTGCCCTGCCAGCCGGAGAAGGAGCACAGCAATATTCCGCTGGACTGGCGGAAGCGGGTGGCGTTCACTGCTGAGCTGGCCCCTTCCTCGATGAACCGGTTCGACTGCCGGATGGAGATGCTGCCGGCCAAGCTGCTGCCGCAGCTCGCTGAGCAGGACGGCTGCTACCGGTTCGAGACCGCTGAGCTGCGGGTCGTAATCAATGCCCGGACCGGACTGATGGACGAGTATGCCGCCGGGGGCCGTTCACTGCTGCGCAAGGGAGCCTTCGCTCCACTGGTCATGAATGACAATGAAGACCCGTGGCGGATGGATACCGACCGCTTCAATCAGCTGGAGGGCGCATTCACGCTGATGAATGCGGAAGCCAGCGCCTTGTTCTCCGGTGTGAAGCAGCCGCTGCCTGCCGTGCGGGTTATCGAAGACGGCGAGGTCCGCACCGTTATTGAAGCGGTGCTGAGCTATGGCAGCTCCTCCATCTGCCAGACTTACAAGCTGCCGAAGCAGGGGACCGAGGTGGAGATTGAGCTGCGGGTCTACTGGAACGAGAAGGACAAGATGCTGAAGCTGTCGATCCCTACCGTGCTTGCGCAGGGGGATTTCTTCGGCCAGACGGCCTTCGGCGTACAGCCGCTGGACCGGGAAGGCCGGGAGACAGCGGCGCAGAAATGGGTCTCCGTTGAGGATGCCACCCAGAACCTGGCGGTGACCTGCATCAACAACGGAATCCATGGCGGAGATTTCCGCCAGGGCGAGCTGCGCCTGTCTCTTCTGCGCAGCGCCGGATATTGCGCACATCCGATCGGCGACCGGCCGATCATGGCCCAGGACCGCTTCCTGCCGCGGATGGATCAGGGGGAGCGCAGCTACACCTTCTGGCTGAACGGCGGAGCGCAGAGGGAGCGCAGGAAGCCGGTGGACCGCGAAGCGCTGGTCCATAACGAGCGGCCTTATGCGTTATCCTTCTTCCCGTCAGGGGAAGGAGAGACGCCTGCCCCGCTGCTGATGCTGGAGGATGACAGCATTCAGCTCAGCGCATTCAAACAGGAGGAGCAGGGAGAGAACTATATCCTGCGCCTGTTCGAGCCTACAGGACTGGGCGGTGTAACCACGATCAGTCTTCCTTCGCTCGGCATCCGCCGGGAGGTCAGCCTGAACGGATTCGAGATCAAGACCTTCCGCCTGCGGCCTGCCTCCGGCGTGCTGGAGGAGGCTCCGCTGTGCGAGAGTTGAGATGGCGGCGACGGGATGAGGAAATGAGGGTATGAGGGTAGGGTGGAACCTTATTTGAAATATAGAATTTATATGCTGAGCAGAATAAGTGGAAAAATGTCATTTAATAATCCTGAAACCGGCGAGTTCAGAGAGATAGTTAGAAAAAAGGCACTTAATCATCGGATAATAGCTATGAGGAGCCGAAATCAGGAAAAATAAGTGTCGTTTCTCCACTTAATCCGATTTTACCGACTGAAATTATATAATCAAGTGTATAATTTCCACTTATTAGGGGGATGTGTGTTGGAAACAGATGTTTCTACTTCGAGAATATCCTGTAGTGAGCTGAATGGTGTCAGGCTAAAGTTATCCAAAGCGTGAAGCGGACTGAGAAGCCTCTATTTTCCGGAAAACCTTACAATTTAGGATGAAGCGGACTGAGATTCCGTTATCTTGTTCATTTGAGCCCGAAAGAAGGCATGACGGGGCATATAAGGGATTCTGAGTCCGATTGGCCTGTAATTTCGCCGGTTTTGCCTAAATAACGGAATCTCAGTCCTACTCACTAACTTCCGGGTAATCAAGAGCACGGCTGGCTTCCCGCTGCTAAAGTGCGCGATGATAAACACATATTAAGGGGGCTCTGAAGAAGCAGGTAACGGAGGGCTGGAGGCGACTATGCTTAGCAATAAAAATAGACTAACCGTATGGAAATTTCCATAAAGTTAGAACATTAACCCCAACAAAAAAGACAGCCGAATGGCTGCCTTTTTTAGGAAGAAAGAGCTTAACGCTGCAAGCTCTCTCCATTGGACGCAATAACGTCCTTGTACCAGTGGAAGGATTTCTTGCGGTAGCGCTCAAGGGTACCGGTATTGTCGTCGTGGCGGTCAACATAAATGAAGCCGTAACGCTTGCTGAGCTGTGCGGTTGAAGCGCTGACCAGGTCGATACAGCCCCATGAGGTGTAGCCCATGACATCTACGCCGTCTTCGATTGCTTCGCCCACCTGCACCAGGTGGTCATTCAGGTACCCAATCCGGTAGTCGTCATTGACGGTTGGCACGCCGTCTTCGCCAGTGATCAGCTCGTCCTTGGCGCCGAGACCATTTTCGACGATAAACAACGGCTTCTGGTAACGGTCATGGAACATGTTCAGCACATAACGCAGGCCCTGCGGGTCAATCTGCCAGCCCCATTCGGAAGCCTTCAGGTACGGATTGGCTGCACCGCTGAACAGGTTGCCTTCGGTCTGGTTGCGCTTATTGTCGTCTCCTGTCTCACAAATGCTCACATAGTAGCTGAAGGAGATGAAGTCTACCGTGTGCTTCAGAATCTCGGCATCGCCAGGCTCCATATGGATTTCAATGCCGTTCTCTCTGAAGTAACGCTTCATATAGCCCGGGTATACACCTCTTGCATGAACATCCCCGAAGAAATAGTTCATATGCTCCGACTTCATCGCCGCGATTACATCATCGGGGTTAGGAGTGAGCGGATAAGTCGGCATACTAAGGATCATACAGCCGATCTGGGACTGCGGGTTGATCTCATGACCTATCTTCACGGCCAGCGCACTGGCTACCAGCTCGTGATGGATTGCCTGGTACAGATCCTGCTTGCTTAGCTGCTCCTTCGGCGTGTAAATGCCACCGCTCATGAACGGTTCATGCAGAATAGAGTTGATCTCGTTAAAGGTCAGCCAATATTTCACTTTGTTCTTGTAGCGGGTGAATACCGTTCTGGCATACCGTTCGTAGAAGCCGACTAAATCGCGGTTAACCCAGCCGTTATACTGCTTGGACAAATGCAGCGGCGTCTCATAGTGGGAGAGGGTAACAAGCGGCTCGATGCCGTATTTATGCAGCTCGTCGAACAAATCATCATAGAACTGAAGGCCTTGCTCATTAGGCTCAAGCTCATCGCCGTTCGGGAAAATCCGCGACCAGGCAATCGAGGTACGGAAGACTTTGAAGCCCATTTCGGCAAAAAGCTTCACATCCTCTTTGTACCGGTGGTAAAAGTCGATTCCGACCAGCTTCATATTATCCTCGGTTGGAACCTCGGTGATCGGACCTTTAATCCCTTGCGGAGCCACGTCCTGGGTCGACCAGCCTTTGCCGTCCTCATTATATGCACCTTCAAGCTGGTTCGCAGCTACAGCGCCGCCCCACAGGAAGCCTTCAGGAAACTTAATACTCATGGAATATCCCGCCTTTTTATAGTTATGGATTCAGATATGGTAAGCTAATAATATGCCCATAAATGAATGCTAAATGTTGTAACGCGTTACATGTCAAGGATTATTTTAAAAGATAAGAATGGATATAAGGAGAAGCATCATGTCGAATCTTGATCAAATTGCCAAGCTGTCGGGATTCTCCAAAGCCACCGTCTCGCGGGTGCTGAATCA
Source organism: Paenibacillus borealis (assembly GCF_000758665.1). Lineage (NCBI taxonomy): Bacteria > Bacillati > Bacillota > Bacilli > Caryophanales > Paenibacillaceae > Paenibacillus > Paenibacillus borealis. Next base: position 7,000,250 of record NZ_CP009285.1, on the reverse strand, counting down.
TTCCCCCCATGTGAGCCAGGCGACGCGGGATACCATCATGAAGATCATGGAAGAGCTGGACTATGTGCCGAACGGCAATGCTATTTCGTTGTCCAAAGGGCAGACGGAGCAGATTGGCATGGTTACGGAAGGGATCAACGAAGTGATGCTGCCGTTTCTGAACAGCTTCGTCGAGACCGCCAGCCAGCACGGGTACCAGACGATCATTTATACTTCCGGGGGCGATCCGGCCAAAGAACTGCAGGCCTTCGAGGATATGCGGCGGAAAAGAGTCGATGCGCTGGTCATCAGCACCTGCGTCAACGATCAGGCGCTCTTAGGCACCTTTTGCAAATACGGGCCGATCGTGTCCTGGCAGCGGATGGAGCGTCCGGAGATTCAGAGTGTCGCCATGAACCAGTATGACGGATATATGCTGGGGCTGGAGCATGTGATTAAGCAGGGCTATACGCGGATCGCTAATGCTTTTGGCAGGCCGACCAGCATGAATACATCCGGGCGGATTCAGGCGTATCAAGATATAGCCCGCAAATATGCGCTGCCGGTTAATCCCGACTGGTCGCCTACCGGCATCTATTCCATCCGCCAGGGAGAGCAGCTGGTCCGTGAACTGCTGCTGAATCCCGGGGAACGTCCGAATGCCATTCTGTGTGCCAATGATCTGGTAGCGGCAGGTGTGCTGAATGAGGCCCGGAGGATGGGTGTGAAGGTGCCGGAAGAGCTGGCGGTTGTCGGATTCGATAATACAGAGCTGGCCCATACCCTTGGGATTACTTCAATCTATAATCCGATTGCCGCGCAGGCGCAGAATGCGTTCCTGCTGATTCTCAGCAGGCTCAAAGGAACGGAACCTGAGCAGCAGGAGCTGGAGTTTCAACTGGTGAAGCGGGCTACTACGTAGGAGGAAGCGGCTTTGCCGTCCTTCCCGGAGGGGGACAATCATGTGAACAAAGGGATTGGTAGATGTACATTAAGCCGTGAACCGTTCGGGCAGAGCGGGTTCGCGGTTTTTTTTGTCTGCAGGGGTTACAGCCGTTCCCCGCTGCCATCCAGAACCTTCAAATGCTCGCGTCCCCAGCCGCACATATTATCGAGGATGGTACTTAGCGTTTTTCCGTGTGCGGTAAGACTGTATTCGACCTTTGGAGGTACCTCGGGAAATGTTCTCCGTTCCACCAGCTTAGCCTGCTCTAATTCCCGCAGCTGTTTCGTAAGAGTGCCCTGTGATACATCGGGGATCAGCCGCCGCAGCTCGCCAAAGCGCCGGGTCCCGTCTTTTAATAAAATAAACAAAATTAACGGTTTCCATTTGCCGTCGATGGCATCAAGTGTTGCAATGACGCCTCTCAGCCTGGGTTCCTGCAGATTCATCGCTTCTCTTCCTCCGTCATCATGTTGTTATACTTCTCTTATCATACCGGAATAGAGGATATTGTCCATTCTTTCGCCCTTATCAGGGCTGAAGGGTACGATATTTCGTACCTGGTACGAAAAAAGTGCCTACTGTACGTATCTCCTCTTTCATTCCATAATGTACAAAATATGAACCGGGAATTCCGGAGAATTCCCGGCAGCGGAGGAGAAGGCAGACATGGACTATTGGAATTTAAAACATAAGAAAGTGGTTATTATCGGAGGCAGTACGGGGATCGGGCTTGCAACGGCGGCAGCTGCTGCAGCGCTGGGGGCACAGGTTGTTATCGCAGGGCGCTCCAAGGACAAGCTGGAGCTGGCGGCGGATCATATCAGACAGAGCAGCGGCGGTGCGGTTGAAACATATGAGCTGGACAACCGGGACGAGCGGCAGCTGGAGCTATTCTTCGCGGCAGTCAGCCCCTTCGACCATCTGTTCACACCTGGAGCGGCGTATGTCCGGGGTCCGCTCACGGCTGAACGGGATGTGGCAATCAGCTGCTTTGACGGCAAATTCTGGCCGCAGTACTTTGCCGCTAAATACGCTGCACCTTATCTGGCGGAGTCCGGCTCTATCGTGCTAATGTCCGGCGCTTTCAGCCAGCGTCCGCTTGACGGTGGCGCCAGCTATGCCGCCTGCAACGGGGCAATTGAGAGTCTGGGCAAAGCACTGGCAGTCGAGCTTGCGCCTGTCCGCGTGAATGTCGTATCGCCAGGAACGATCTGGCGGGAAGGACAGGAGGGTACGCCGCGTGGTGATCATTTTAAAGAATATGAGACGATGTCGCTTGTGCGGCGGACCGGCTATGACGAAGAGATCGCCCATACAGTGCTGTACCTCATGACGAATCCCTTCACTACGGGAAGCACTCTCTTTCCGGATGGCGGGTACCTGTTGCGGTAAGCTGTAGACGGGTAAAGTTTGCCGGATTCGAACATCACCCAATAATATTTCTCCAGGCTAAACGGACCCCGGTGTGCGCTATTCCTTTAAAATCTGTGTGGGGGCGCAAGTGCTCCCCCTCCAATAAGCGTTCCCTATCTTTCATTTCAGCGTGCATATCTCCTCTGACCTCTCCGAAGTTTCCAAACTATGTCTATCCCCACACATTTCCTTTACTTCCATCAAAGCCTCCAGAAGCAGACAAGACATCACCCTGCAAATTCCCCGTCATTTATGCAGTATATCTAAAGTTTAAGGGGGCGAAGGGGTAAAAACCCGGTGCTATAATGGCGTTACCAACAGAAAGAAAGGGGTAATTTCCATGAATTCCGGCGATCTGTTCTCGTCATTGCAGCGTACATTACCGCGTTTTCCCCTACATCATAACTGGAAGGGCGGGGGAGCCGATGAGCAAGCTAACCGCTGAATCCAACCTGGCCGGTGCGTCGCTGCACCCGGTGAGCCGCAGAGCTTTTTCCCGCTTAGTCCGGAAGTTTGGTCCTGCGTATCTGATGCTGCTGGTGCCGGTCTGCTTCTTCGCCGTATTCTCGCTCTATCCGATCGGCTGGGCACTGAAATATGTCTTCTATTATTATGACGGCGTGATGCCGGAGCGGTTCACGGGAATGGCCAATTTGCACCGGCTGATGGAGGATCAGATTTACTGGTCTTCGCTCTGGAAGCAGGCACTGTTCTCCCTCAAGATATTGATCGAGCTTCCGCTCGCTTTTGTGCTCGCCCTGTTCCTCTACACCCGCCTGCGGGGGAGAAATATATTCCGGGCGATGTTCGTCATGCCTTATATCCTGCCGGGCTCGACGATGGCGCTGGTCATGTACATTCTGCTCAACCCTTATAACGGCGGGCTCAACCAGTTGCTGCTGCTGAAGCTCCATCTGATTGATCAGCCGATTCAGTTTCTGTCCGGCGGGTGGACGGCTTTTGCCAGCGGGATGGTGATGGATGCCTGGCAGAACTTCGGGATCAACATGCTGTTTTTTCTGGTTGGGCTTACCAGTATTCCGAAGGATGTCTACGAGAGTGCGGATATGGATGGAGCTACCTGGTGGAAAAGAATGCGCTACATCTCGATCCCCATGATGTACCGCATCCTGCAGATGATTCTATTCCTGTCGATTCTCGGCACGCTGAAATCCATGGGCCCTTTCCTCGTCCTCACGAACGGCGGACCGAATCATGCTACGGAGCAGACGTTCCTGTACATCTTCCACCAGTTCTTCGGGGGCGAAGCCGGCAGCAACTATGGATATGGCGCAACAGTGGCCGTGGTCACTGCGCTTATGCTGGTGGTGGTCTCCGTGGGTTACTTCAAGCTGACCAAAAGAATGGACTATCATGAATAAGGGGGAGCTGCAATGAAGCCTATCGGGCAGACGCTGAAATATATTTTTCTGGCGGTGGCGGCGCTGGTGGCACTGGTGCCGGTGCTGTATGTCTTTTTCTATTCTTTTGGCTATGTTAAACTTTGTTGTTGATATTTGATAATTACGAACAAGTATTCTATATTAAGGGCAAAATAACTGTTCGGAGAAGATTTGCCCATGGATTTAAAGGAACTGAAAAAGCTTGCTGATACGTTGGACGATAATGATAAGCGAGAACTTATCTACTTTTTGCAGTCCCGAACCAAGGGAGTAGCACTTCCAGTTCGAGCGATTGATGAAATTCAAGAGCAGAAGCATAAAGATGGACTTGTTTGCCCGCATTGCAAAAACCATTCTGTTGTTCGACTTGGAAAGTACGCTGTAAGCACACGCACTTAAACGTCAACGTTACCGTTGTAAGTCCTGTCGCCAAACATTCAATGACCTTACGAACACCCCTCTGCAACGAATGAGGCGACCTCATATGTGGGTTCGTTTTATCGAATGCATGATTGAGGGCTTTTCTCTGAGAAAATGTGCAGAGCAGTTAAACGATGAAGTCACGCATGTCACCTTGTTTTACTGGCGGCATAAGATTCTTTCCGCTCTGAAGCAGATTCCAACCGAAGCATTTCAAGATATTGTTGAAATGGACGAGACCTACTTTCTTTACTCGGAAAAGGGCAAGCGGAATATTGCCGAACGCAAGCCACGTAAACGTGGCGGCAAAGCGAAATATCGTGGTATAAGCCACGATCAAGTGTGCGTGCTGGTTGCCCGTGACCGTCAGAAAATGACTTACTCTGGCGTACTTGGGCGTGGACGTATTAGGATTACAAAATTAGACGAAGCGATTGGTGGTCATCTACTCATTACCGATTCAAGTCCGACGGAAAACAACGTGTGAAAGGCGTGTACCATATCCAAAACGTAAACAGCTACCACAGCCGCTTGAAGAAATGGATGGATCGCTTCAATGGTGTTGCAACAAAGTATTTGCAGAATTACTTGGCGTGGTTTCGTTACTTAGACAGCAAGGAATATGAGAATACCGCATCGAATAAGAAAAATATGTTGGTCAAATCGTGCCTGTTTACTGTGACCGACACGAACACCAAACTTCGGCTTTCTGCTTATTCTTGTTAAGCTAACGGGCAGTTATGCGTAACTTTTAGGGAATGTAAACATCTAAATAACGTAAGGAACGAGGAGGAAGACAATTCATGGGAGGAACGAATGTATGGGATGCGGAGTGGGAGGTTAACGAAGAGCAGGCGCGGACGCTGATCGGCAGACAATTCCCTCAGCTGTCATCGAAGCAAGTGAAGCGATTGGGCTGGGGCTGGGACAATACGGTTTTTCTCATCGGTGACGAGTACGTGTTCCGGTTTCCAAGAAGAACGTTTGCAGTTGGCGCGATTCGTATGGAAGGGAAGCTGCTGCCGAAGCTTGAGGCATATTTGACCATCCCCTATCCGAAACCGTTGTTTTATGGCGAAGCAAGTGACGAATACCCGGCACCATTTCTTGGCTATGCCCACGTGCCAGGAGATTTCCCAATCGGTTTGACGGAAGAACGCCGGGCTTTATCGGCAGAGACGCTGGCGAAATTTTTGCGCAGATTGCATGAGTTCCCGGTGCAGGCGGCGCTGAAGTGCGGAGTTCAGCAAGATCATCGAAACTTGACGGACATAGCATCGCGCAAAGTGAAATTGATGGGCTTTCTATCGAAGGTGGTTGAACACTTGTCGCCGGAGGAATCCGGTGTGATCGGAGCGTATATTAGCAGTCTGCAAAAGGACCGTGTCGAGGCGGTGAATGCACTGCTGCATGGCGATCTTCATTTCAAAAATATGCTTGTGAATGAGAACGGGATCGTTTCCGGCATCATTGATTGGGGCGATCTGAGCGTAGGTCATCCGGCTTGCGATTTGAGCGTTGCTTATAGCTTTTTACCGCCTTACGCTCGCGGCGTGTTTTTCGAAACGTACGGGGGAGCGGACGAGGAAACGAAGCTGCTGGCGCGGCTGATCGCGGTATACATCCCCATGCTGATCTTAATGCAAGCGGTCGATGACGGGAATGAAGCGATTGCGGCAGAAGCGAAATCCAACATCATACGGGCACTGTCGGATTAGGCTCATTATGTTCGTTGCCGGCTATGGGGCTATGGCTAACTGCACCATTTTGTCGGTTAAAGGCCGCGATAAGGTACGATCCGCCTTCTCTGATGCCGCTTTATGTTGAGGAACACGAAATTCAACAGAGTAAGTCGTTGCGCTAACGGGACACGATAGCAATAAACCGCCTTTTCAACGAAGGCGGTTTTCTTATGGTCAAATATCAACATTAGAATTTAACATAGCCATTCTTTTAAATCCAATCAGGAGCTGATTACCGGGGGCAGCCTATTCGCCAAGGAATGGACCTGGTCGAACTACTCTGAGGTGTGGCAGAAGCTGGATTTCTCGTTATACTTCTATAACTCGGTTGTTTTTGCCGTGGTGAGTGCGGGTGAGAACGGCATGGCAGTATGGACGCCGGCTGCGGGGGAGAGCCGTATTTGGGAGATGGTGGGTACAGCTGAAGGTACTCTGCAGGAATCCGCTTATTCCCTGCAGCTGAAACTCACCCGGCTGCATAATGGGGCGGAATGGACAGTCCTCCGGGTGCCTTTTTCTCTGGTCCGCGCCCATGGCTGGCTGGTCTCCGGTCTGGACCGCACGGCGGAGCAGCCGGTCTGGATCTCCGGGAACCGGGTCCGGCTGGACGAAGCTGCCGGATCACAGACAGTGGGCTGGTACACTGGCCGCACGGCGCTGCATAATCCGCTGGACCGTGAAGTCTGTCTGGCGGTGTCGGCTCCGGGAGCAGTCCGGCTGAAGCTGGACGGCCGGACGGAGCTTGATAGACCGGGAGCCGAAGACGCGCTTCCGGTCTATCACCGGGGAGCGGACGGGCAGAGAATCGAGCTGCAGCTGTCCGCCGGTATTCACGAGCTGGAGGTGGAAGCTCTGCGCGGGCAGGAACCGCTGGAGCTGTATGTACTGACGGTAGCTCCGGCTGAGACCGAGCAGCCTGGGATTCTGTTACAGCCTGAATGATCTGCTGCTGGATCTGCCTGAGCTTTCGGGAAGCTGAAGAGTATAGTGCAAGTTATAAGAGCTGTCCTCTGTGCAGAGAAATCTTCATAGGGGCAGCTCTTCGTGCTTATGGATAAATTTGTAAAGGTTAGTCTCAAAATTGGGTGGGACGAGGAAATGAGGAGCAGAAGTGCTCTTGAATATGCTGAAAGTGGGCGGGAGGAGGAAATGAGGAGCAGAAGTGCTCTTGAATCCGCCGAAAGTGGGCGGGAGGAGGAAATGAGGAGCAGAAGTGCCCTTGAATCCGCCGAAAGTGGGCGGGAGGAGGAAATGAGGAGCAGAAGTGCTCTTGAATCCGCCGGAAGTGGGCGGGAGGAGGAAATGAGGAGCAGAAGTGCTCTTGAATCCGCCGGAAGTGGGCGGGAGGAGAAAATGAGAGGGATAAATGGACCTCTGTTAAGAAAGTAGACGTCACAGAACGGTTTTTCAAGTAAATAGCTTATGTTTTACGGACAGCAGAGACGTTAAGCTTGCGGAAAGCACTGAGAGCCGGTCCTTGCGGACACCATGCCTTTATTCCGCCCGAAAAGTGGAGCTGGCCTATAAAAAGTGGTGGATAAGGGCTGTGGTGTCCGCAAACCCGTCAAAAGGGCTTATTATGAGTGGTTAAGGGCTGTGGTGTCCGTAAGGGTCAGATTTGGCTTGTATTTGGACCCGGAGAGATGGGGAAAATCCCACTTTACCTCCAGAAGTCGGCAGCATGGTGAAATCAAAGGGAAAAATCCCTCTAATTCTGCCGAAAGTAGGCCGGATAAGCAAATCCCTCTGAATCCGCCGAAAGTGGAGCGGATGAGCAAATGAGAGGGATAAATCCCTCTGATTCCGCCGGCAGCGGGGCGGGCTATACAAACAACAAAGGACTATCCCATGCTGCCAATTAGCGGCACTTGGGATAGCCTGAGTAACTTGTAATTTGTAACATTCAATAGGTCAAAATTGAATCCGCGCAGGCCTCAGAAAATAATCTTCTGCGCCGCCATGATCCGGCCGATTTCAAAGATAGCGGCACACTCAGCGAAATGAACCTCGGAGATGACGGAATGGTCATGCGTTCTGTAGTAATACTTGCCGTCGGTATACACATGATCATAGATGGGGCTGATGTCATACACCGAAGTAGGGTAGAGTTCCCCTTCGCCCTTGATGATCCCCGCCGTCACCGAATGATGGCCCGAGCCTTCTACGAAGGAGATGCCGAGCGGTAGCCACAGTGTGACTTCATGGCCGATATCTTGTCTCCAGCTGCCGTTCAGGGTGCCTTCCCCTATGCGGATCAGACTGTCGCGCAGCTTCCGGGGAATCCAGGGGGAAGGAAAGACCAGATCGCGCGCCAGGTGAATGATCCTGCTGCTGTTGTCGATCTGTCTCATCAGGAAGTGGAAGCTCTTCCCGTCCAGCGTAACCTCTGCCCATTCGTCAAAGAACAGGTTGTCCGAGAAAATCCGTTCCATCTGATCCATCTCGCCGTAGAGCGCGGGCATCAGCATCAGCTGGCTCTGAATCCGTCTGCCGATGAGCCGTATAAAGTCCACAATCGGGTGGGTCTCCGGCTGGAAGTACCCGTAATTTATATCATAATAAAAGCCGAGATTCTCATTGATTAAGTCATTGGCAAATGCCATGAGATTATCAAATTCTTGTTTCGTGTTCATGCACAAGCTGCTCCTTCAGTCGTATGATATTTTGCTTATCATATTACGCACTTTGCCCATGTGTCTGTGATGAATACAGCAGGTAATGACTGGGTTTATCAGCAGCGTTCCTCTTATCGTGCCTCCGATGGCAATGAGGCCACCCTGCATTTACAGTATAGACAAAAAAGTGACCCATAACGCCCGAAACGGACGGTTATGAGTCACCTTGTGCTGCTCAGGTATCAGTGATCTGAGCTTGTCTACAGCGCGGCCTGCCGGACAAACTCCTGAACCTCGCCTTGCGTGGGCAGCGCAGCGATTGCCCCGACCTTAGTGCAGACGATCGCGCCTACCTGATTGGCGAAGGCTACGAAGGCCTGCTGCAGCTCCGCGCTCTGCATGAATTCGGCCGGCTGCGCCAATTGGCTGATCTCGCAGAGCAGGGCTCCGACGAACGCATCCCCGGCTCCGGTGGAATCGATGGACTTCACAGTGATGCTTGGAATCAGCACACGGGAAGCCGGGGAGGAGACCAGGGTGCCGTCTTTGCCCAGAGTGACTGCTACCGCCCCGGCTCCCCAGGCATGCAGCAGATCGAGAGCGGCATCTCGGTCCGCTTCGCCGCTAATAATCTGCAGCTCCTCATCGCTTACCTTCACCAGATCGGCCTTGGAGATGCCTGCTCTGGACAGTGCGATGAATTCCTCCTGCCGTCCGTTCCATAGATCGCCCCGGTAGTTGGGGTCGAAGGAGATAAACTGCCCGTTCGCCTTCGCTTCATCCATGAGGGTCAAATAGACCTCACGGAAGGGATCTGCCAGCAGTGCAGTGGCCGAACCGAAATGGAGCATGGCTGCCTTACGGATAGCTGACCGGTCAAGCTCTTCCAGGCTGAGCAGCCGGTCAGCACCGCGGTTAAATACGAAATCGCGTTCTCCGCTTGCCGCGAGCGAGACGAAGGCCAGCGTGGTCGGTGCTGCGGCATCGAGCAGCAGCATTGAGGTATCAACCTTCTGCTCCTCAAGCGTCTGCTTCAGGAATAAGCCGAAGGGGTCAGCGCCGACTTTGCCGAGGAAGGCGGATTGGCCTCCGAGCCGGGCAATGGCTGCACTTACATTCGCCGGTGCCCCGCCAGCCTGCTTGGAGAAATGCCTGCCTTCCGTCAGGCTGACGTCAACATCTGTGCAAAAGAAATCAATGAGCAGCTCGCCCACGCAAAGTACTGTACCATATGGTTTCACTGTAAAATTACCTCCAGGCAGTATTAGTTCGGAACGGGAGTAGAGTCTCTGAATACAACATCGGTGGCGACATGCGTCACCTGATAAGGCTTGGCAGGTTCCTTGATTCTGGAGAGCAGCATTTCGGCCGAGACATTCCCCATATGGCTGCTATAAATATGTACGGTCGTCAGATGGGGCTCGATGATCCGGGATTCCGAGGCATCATCGAAACCGCAGACCGCAATCTGCTCCGGTACCATAACCCCTCTGTTCTTAAGTGATTTCATCACACGGATCGCAATGAAGTCATTCGCGCAGATGAATGCGGAAGGCCATTCACCGAGGGCATCCAGCTGGCGGTCCATCCAGTCCGCTTCCAGCAGGTAATCCCGGTCCCGGCCGACAATGCAGGATTCGGGATTCAGCGGGATACCGGCAGCGGAGAGTGCCCGGTTGAAGCCGGTCCAGCGCTCATTGAAGCTGCGGCAGTGGTTGTAATCGCCTACAAAACCAAAGCTCTGCAGCCCCTGATCCATCAGCTTGCGGGTCATGGAGTATACGCTGTGCTCATTCTCCATGAGCAGCAGGTCGGCCTTCAGCTCCGGATAGACAATATCGGCCGCGCAGTCAATGAATATCGTTGGAATGCCGAGTCCGGTAATCAGCTGGCTGTATTCTTTACTGAACATTTCAATACAGATGATGCCGTCCACACTCGCAGGCTCGAAATTGCCGGGCAGGGTCATGCCGTTAATGTCGTTCTCCCGGACGAAATAAATGGACAGGGTATAGCCTTCGGTACTGATACTCTTCTCCAGTCCGCTGAGCAGCTGGGAACCGAAGTGGGAGCTGTTGGGGAGGTTGCTGGTCAAGAGAGCGATATTACCCTGATTCTCGGAGGCGCTCCCCGCAGCTTCCATATAGGAGAATTGTTTATATTTAAGCTCGACAGCCTTATTAATTACCTTTTCCCGGGTCTCGGGAGGAATGCTCTCTGCGCCGTTAAGTGCCTTGGATGCCGTATTTCTGGAGATCCCCAGAGCATCCGCAATGTCTTGAATGGTGACTTTCGCTTTCTTCATCACTGTGTTCCACCTTTGTTTCCCCGTATTAGTAACCTCTGCTACCTAATATATAGCATTTATTCTGCGTTGACAATATAATTTTACAAATGCACAAATTATTTTTACATTATTGCTGGTATGGACGACTGTTTAAGCGTTTATTAAGGGTATTGTTACATTTGCATCACTAAATGCACGATTATCATTATTTTTTTGTGCAAAATGTATTGACTTTCTGTAAGCTGCGATGATAAATTGTAAAAGCGAAATGTGTTCAAATGTAAAGTTGAAAACCTATTCATTTTGTTAAATGTAAATTAATAGTTAGACCGGAGGTGGGAAGGCTAACCGTCAGGAGCTACATAGATCCGGGCGGACTTATGCCAAGGAGATTGGCAAGCAAGCAGCGGCCTGCTGCACAGCAGTATTGACGCAGCCGCATCGTAAGGAGGGAAAGGATTGGCAAATCCGATGATTCAACAAAGGGGAACAGAAATCAAAAAGCGCAGCCAGTGGTTAGGATACATGCGCCGGAATTACATCCTGTATCTGTTTTTGGCTCCGGCCGTAATTCTGACAATTATATTCAAATACGTTCCCATGTACGGCGCGATTATTGCCTTCAAGAATTTCAGCCCGCGCAAAGGCATCATGGGCAGCGAATGGGTCGGTTTCGAGCATTTCCAGCGGTTCCTCTCATCGCCGAATTTCTACGACATTTTAATGAATACGCTTAAATTAAGCGCCTATGGGCTGATTCTTGGTTTTCCGGTGCCGATCCTGCTGGCGCTCATGCTGAATCTGATCCGCGGAGCGAAGATCAAGAAGAATATCCAGCTGATCGTGTACGCGCCTAACTTTATCTCGGTCGTGGTGGTCACCGGGATGCTGTTTGTCTTCCTGTCGCCGGCCGGTGTGGTGAACGCGCTGATTACTTCTTTTACGGGGAAGCCAGTTTCATTCATGAGTGATCCCGCCTATTTCCGGACCGTGTATATCCTGTCGGGCATTTGGCAGACCGCAGGCTGGTCATCGATTATATATGTGGCTACTCTGGCGAATGTCGACCCGCAGCTGCATGATGCAGCAACGATTGACGGCGCTTCCCTGCTGAAGCGGATCCGCCATATTGATCTGCCGGCGCTGAAGCCGGTGATGGCTGTGCTGTTCATCCTTGCAGCGGGTGGCATCATGTCCATCGGCTATGAGAAGGCCTTCCTGATGCAGACGGCGCTCAACACCCCGACCTCGGAGATTATTGCGACCTATGTCTATAAAGTGGGTCTGCAGGCCGGCGATTATGCCTATTCCACAGCAATCGGATTATTCAATTCCGTCATCAATGTGATCCTGCTGGTCTTCGTCAATACGGTCGTCAAGCGGCTGAACGAAGGGGAAGGGCTGTATTAATAAGGAGGTAAGTATGGATATTCAATATTCCGGGAAGGACCGGATGCTGCTGGTTGTTACTTATATACTGCTCGGTTTGTTCATCCTGGTGATTCTGTTTCCGCTCGTGTATGTCGTGCTGGCCTCCTTTTTAACACCGAATGTGCTCATTACCAAGGGGCTGGCCATTGCGCCTTCGGACTGGACGGTAACCGGCTACGTCAAAATTCTCAGCAACAACGCGATGATCCGCGGCTTCTTCAACGCTGTTCTGTATTCTGCGGCCTTTGCGCTGGCCACTGTGTTTTTCTCCGTCTTTGCGGCTTACCCGCTGTCGATTGAAGGGCTGGCGGGCAAGCGGCCGGTGATGATTTTTTTCCTGATTACGATGTTCTTCGGCGGCGGTCTGATTCCGACTTACCTGGTCGTGAAGGATCTGGGAATGCTGAATACGGTGTGGGCGGTAATTCTGCCCGGAGCGATCAGCGTGTTCAATATCATCCTGGCCAAAACCTATTTCCAGGGTCTGCCCAAAGAGCTGTTTCAGGCGGCCAGTATCGACGGGGCATCGGAGCTGGGTATTTTCTTCCGGATTGTGCTGCCGCTGTCCAAGCCGATTATCTTCGTGCTGGCTCTGTATGCCTTCGTGGGACAGTGGAATTCTTATTTCGACGCTATGATTTATCTGGAGGATTCCAGACTGTTCCCGCTGCAATTGGTGCTGCGTTCGATCCTGATTCAGAATCAGGTGCAGCCCGGTATGATTGCTGATGCGCTGGCCCAGGCGGAGCTTAAGAAATTGTCCGAAATGATCAAATACTCTTCCATCGTCATCTCCAGCCTGCCACTGATTGTGATGTATCCGTTCTTCCAGAAGTACTTCGAGAAGGGTGCCATGGTAGGCTCCATTAAATAATAGGGGGAATCTATATGAAAAAAACACTGCAAACCTTATCCGTGCTGGCACTCTCGGCCTCTGTGCTGGCCGGCTGCGGCGGAGGGGGCGGCAATTCCGCGGCCTCCGAGGATTACAAGCTGGAGAATGTGACGCTCCCGCTGCAAGAAAAGGTAACGCTCCATTTCATGTCCCAGAGCTCGGCGCTGGCTCCGGCCGATCCGAACGAGAAGCTGATCTACAAGCGGCTGGAAGAGAAGTCCGGAGTACACATCGATTTCACCAACTATACGAATGACTCTTTTGTCGAGAAAAGAAATCTGGCAGTAGCCAGCGGAGATCTGCCGGATGCCATCATCGATGCCGCCTACTCGGACTACGATCTGCTGACTCTGGGCAAGGACGGAACGATCGTTGCGCTTGAGGAGCTGATTGAGAAATACATGCCGAATCTGCAGAAGGTGCTGGCAGCAGCGCCGGAGTACAAATCGATGATGACGGCGCAGGACGGTCATATCTATGCTTTCCCGTGGATTGAAGAGCTGGGTTCCGGCAAGGAGAGTATCCATTCGGTTAATGGCATGCCGTGGATTAATGTGGAGTGGCTGAACAAGCTGGGGCTCGCTATGCCAACTACGACGGAAGAACTTAAGAACGTCCTGGTCGCCTTCAAAAATGATGATCCGAACGGGAACGGCCAGAAGGATGAGATTCCGCTGTCTTTTGTGCTGAATAACGGCAATGAAGATCTGAACTTCCTGTTCGGTTCGTTTGGACTGGGAGATAATGGAGATCACACCGTGGTCACCAATGACGGCAAGGTGGTCTTCACGGCCAATCAGGACGGCTACAAAGAGGGCATTAAGTATCTGAATGAGCTGTATCAATTGGATCTGATCGACGAAGAGGCTTTTGAACAGGACTACAATACGTATCTGGCCAAAGGGCAGAGTGAGCGCTACGGTCTCTATTTCCAGTGGGATAAAGCCAATATTACCGGGTTCAACGATAAATACGATCTGATGAATCCGCTGGCCGGTCCAACCGGTGAGGTCAATGTAGCCCGGACGAACAACTTCGGATTTGACCGCGGCCGGATGGTTATTACCGGATCGAACAAGAATCTGGAGCTTACCGCCAAATGGATTGACCAGCTGTATGATCCGCAGCAGTCGGTTGAGGACAACTGGGGAACGTATGGCGATGACACTCAGCAGAACATCTTCGAATACGATGAAACCGCCAAAATGCTGAAGCATCTCCCGCTGGAAGGCGCGGCTCCGGTTGAATTACGCCAGAAGACCAGCATCGGCGGCCCGCTGGCCATTCTGGACGAATACTACGGCAAGGTGACCACCAAGCCGGATGACGCCGCATGGCGGCTGGACCTCATGAAGGAGAAACTGGTTCCTTATATGAAAGCCGATAATAACTTCCCGCGTGTCTTCTACTCACTGGAGGATCAGAAGGAGTTGACGGCTATCGAGACGGATTTGTTCGCTTATGTAAGCCGCAAGCGTGCGGAATGGACCAAGACAGGGAAAGTGGAAGAGGAATGGAAAGAGTATCAGGCAGAGCTGTCCAGACTCGGGCTGGATAAATGGCTGGAGATCAAGCAAGCTGGCTACGACAGCTATCTCAAGAACAAAGGCTGAGGTTACGCAGCCGGATCATATACAACACATATAAACAGATAAAGGTGGTAATGGAGTGGGAATTATGGAGAGAGCCAAATACAGGCCTATACTGCATTTTACGCCAAAACAGCATTGGTTGAATGATCCGAACGGATTAATCTATTTTGAAGGCGAATATCACTTGTTCTATCAGTATCATCCGCATTCCTCTATATGGGGACCGATGCACTGGGGACATGCGGTCAGCAAAGACCTGATTACCTGGGAGGAGCTGGATATTGCACTGTATCCGGACGAGCACGGCTATGCGTTCTCCGGCAGTGCAGTCGTAGACTGGAACAATACGAGCGGACTGTTCCCGGAGAAACCGGGTATCGTCGCAGTCTACACCAGTCACCTGGAGCCGACTGAAGCCTCGCCCTCCGTGCAGAGACAGAGCCTGGCCTACAGCCAAGACAACGGCCGGACCTGGATCAAATATGCAGGCAATCCGGTGCTGACCCATCCTTCCAAAGCGGATTTCCGTGATCCGAAGGTGTTCTGGTCCGAAGCTCACGGGAAGTGGGTGATGGTGCTGGCAACCGATCAGACGATTACATTCTACTCCTCCCCGAATCTGCGGGACTGGCGTCTGGAGAGCGAATTCGGTGAGGGGGCAGGCTCGCATGATGCAGTATGGGAATGCCCGGACCTGTTCCAGCTCCCGGTTGAAGGGACAGGGGACAGCAAGTGGGTGCTGCTGGTCAGCATCGGTGATAATAGCGGGCAGAGATACGGCTCGCGGACGCAATATTTCGTCGGTGAATTCGACGGATCCGTGTTCACGCCGGAGCACAGCGACATCCGCTGGCTGGATTATGGCAAGGATAACTACGCGGGGGTCAGCTTCTCCGGCATCCCGGCTGCGGACGGGCGGAGAATCTTCATCGGCTGGATGAACAACTGGCGGTATGCCAACCATATTCCAAGCCAGGGCTGGCGCGGCGCGATGACAGTACCGCGGGTACTGACGCTGCATGCGGCGGAAGGCCGCACGCTGATCCGCCAGCAGCCTGTAGCAGAGCTGGACCGTTACTTCGCAGAGACTGCTGCGCTGCCGGATATGCTGCTGACACCGGGCGAGCACCGGTATCTCAGCAGCAAGGCTTCAGCGATGGAGCTGCGGCTGGAGCTTGAGAACAATGAAGCGGAACAATTCGGTCTTATTATTCATCATACAGATACCGAGCATACAGAACTCATCTATTCTGCTGCCGAAGGCATTCTGGCCCTGCGCAGAGATCAGTCCGGCGAGACCGGCTTCTCGGAGATATTCCCCGATCTCCAGAGCACCGGGCGGATGGGCAGCCTGAAGAACCTCCGTATCCTGCTGGATGCGTGTTCGGTCGAGGTGTTCGCCAATGACGGCCTCTCCGCAATCACCAGCCTGGTCTTTCCCGGAGATGCTTGCACCGGCCTGACCTTCTATTCCACGGGCGGGAGCGTACAGCTCCGTGGCAATCAGTCATTCATCCGATAAATAAATAATATGATAAAGGGTGTTCTGCAAGCCGGGGAAATTGGCTTGCGGAACACCCTTTAATTGCATTTACGCGACAGGAAGCCGGAAGGCAGGCTTAGATCTTCCACCGGTGAGGAGTGACAACAGAATGAGTCCTTTGGAAGCTTTGCGGTTCAGTCTGGCCTTGAACACATTCGTCAGTGTAATAAATACACCCTGAACGAGAATACAATTGGCGAACAAAGTGAAATACGTCCAGAACCGGGCATCGAGTGAACGGCCAAACCAGTTAATCAGTACAAGAGCCACAACTAGCAGGAGAAGAGAGATACCATCCTTTCGGCTGAGCATGGCACAACATCCTTTCTATTGGCTGATTCAATCCAGTGTTGAAAGATATCCATTATTACCTGCAGACTGAATTGATCAAGCAAACGTCAGGCACTATGCGCTGCAGCCGGAGCCGGAAACATCCGGGTGAACAGGAAACGGGTCAGCGGACCGACAACAATCAGCTGCAGCGGCAGGGCACAGATGAAGTTAAGCCCCAGGATAGAGAAGTAATGACGGAAGAAGTTGTCCCTGAATCCGAAGTGTGCTAGTGTGCCATATAGAGACATGAGGATGACCATTCCGCATACCATGAAGCACGAGATCGTCAGGACTTTCTTGATCATAGGGGCGGAAGGCTTCACGATTTTGAAGGCCAGGCCTTTGGCAATTTTACTGACTACAACGATATCGAAGAACAAAGCAACGGCAAGTGCCGGCAGCAGTCCGATGGCCACATCGGCGAACAGCCTGTTATTGAATCCGTTAGAGAGAATTACATTATAAAAAGACATGAAGACGACCATGAAAAAGCACATGAGGCTGGTGAAAATTAAAGCTTCTTTTTTATTGCTGCCCATTTCTCAAACTCCCTTAAATATAAGTTTTTCAAACCTCACTTATAGTAGCAGGGGATGCGATTATTGTCAACTTGGTTGACAATATTTAATCCGGATCATATGCGCTTAAGACTGGAACGAACACAATCAGCGGGTTAATGGGGGCGGAACAAGCCTTGGAAATTATGGGCGTGCAGGCGTGCAGGCGGACGGGCGTGCAGGAAAACAAGCGAACAAGTGAACAGGCGGACAGGCGGATGGGCAGTAAGGATTACCCGGATGGTTCTGCGGCTGGCTAAGCGAGCGAACTTAAGTTCACTAGTGAAGACAGGCCTAAATGTTGTACGTAGTGCAACTTGGACCTATGGATAATGGCAGATTCGTAAGGATTGTTGTATGAAATACAAGAATTTCCCGGCTAGCGGCTTGAATAAGGGAGGAATCCTGCCTTTTATACAACAATTCTTGAATACACCCGATATTGTGAGGGGAATGTTGTATTTCGTGCAGGATTTTAGTTAGACAACTTTAGTTAGCAGCTTAAGTTCAGCTTACAATTAGACTTTACGCTAAATTGCATGTATATATTGGAGGCCTTTAAGATGAAAGAGTATATCCTTGGTTTGAACCTGGTTGATTTAATCAGCGAGAAGCACAAGGTTCTGCGGGACAGGGTAAATACGGCGAGCGGGGAGAAGCTCAACAAGACCGAAACACATATTCTTGCAATGCTTGAGCTGCATGCCATGCTGTCCATTTCGGAGATTAGCAGGCTGATCAGCATTTCCCGTCAGGGGACGCAGAAAACGATCAACAATCTGCTGGCTGGAGGGTATGTGGACACGGCCATTGTAGAGGGGAACAGCCGGGACAAACATATCGTGCTTACTCCGCGGGGGGCTGAGGTGTGCAGGAGTATGCTGGAGATCAAGCAGAACATCGAGGCGGAGATCGCGGCCAGAATCGGCAAGGACCAGGTGGAGGTATTGCGGAAGCTGCTTACCGAGGATTGGCTCTAAGACTGCTGCTACTGCCAGGCGTCCAGGCGGATTCACAGTTTGTCACGGTTAAAATGGCGTTCATTCAAGGTTCCCGGGAGGCTTCCGGCGGGCCTTTTTGTGTTGGCTGAGGGCGAATCCGGCCTTGAGAGGTGTACATCCGATGAGCTGCAGCAGGGACAATGCACACGTTAAAATTTCTTGGATTTCAAGATATGAAAACGCTATAATTGAAAATGATTACATATTGAAGGAGCCTATCTATGAAAAAAGGCAGGATGTTTTATAAGATTTTTATTCCGATTCTGGTGCTGGGCATCGGCCTGGTCATCAGCTTCGGCAGCTATATTTATATGACAACCAACCATTCTGTTATTGAGCGGGTCGCAGCCGGCAAGCAAAGCCTGATTAACCAGATTAAAAATACGCTTGAACAAAAAATTGAAACTATTGAATACGCATTCAATACTTACAGCACTACTAATTCCTTCAGCGAGGTTATCAAGAATCCGATTACCGAATCGGATTTCCAGGCGTACCGCAATGTCAACACACAGCTGAATTACATTGCCTCTCTGGGTATGGATGGAGTGGAATATTCACTGATCAGCCTGGAGCAGGATTGGCAGATTTCCAACGGGCGGCTCACCTATTTGACGGAGGCAGACCGGAAGAGCCTGTATGAGAGTTATATCGATAATCAGAAGCAGTCGCTCTTCTGGATCAAGACAGATAAAGGCATCCGGTTTGTGAACACGCTGCCGGTGTTCTCCCAGACGAAGCAGGCGATCGCTTTATCCGATATTTCCCTTCAGTCGCTCCGCCGCACCCTGCAGACGGAGGACAATACCCCTGTATTTCTGCTGAACCGGCAAGGGGATACACTCTATGAACCGGAACCCGAATCGGGAGAGAAGCTGTTGACCGGCGAACAGCTCAGCCAGGTTACGGAGCTTGCAGGTACCGGTGGACCGGCGGGCATTGTGCCGCTGGAGAAGGCCGATCATCAGAAAATTAAAGCCATCTACGCGAAGTCTTCCTATAACAATTGGATCTATGTGACGCTGCTGGAACAGAAGGAAATCTCGGATGCGCTGAAGGCTACGCGCTTCGGCCTGATTATGATGATCCTGATGATTACGCTGCTGATTGTGGCAGTAGCATACAGCACGGCACTTCATTTCACCAGGCGTATCCAGAAGATCCAGCGGAAGCTCTCCGGGGAGGGCCAGCCTGCGCCCAAGGATGAGATTGACTGGATTATCACATCGATTGATACGATCCTGTCGGAGAAGGAGAGTCTGGAAGGTCTGCTGGAGCTGGAAATGCCGCAGCTGGAAACCCAGTGTATCCTGAACCTGTTTCGGGGCAGCATGTCGGCGGAAGAGCTGGAGCATAATATGGCCCGCTTCGGGTATTCACTTACGGAGCAGACGCATTTCGCCACAATGCTGATCCAGCTCGACAATTACGGGGAACGGCAGGCCAATGATAAGAATCTGCTGCTCGTTGCCGTGAACAGGCTGGTGGAAGAGCTGATTCCGGCTGCGCGGAGAATGATGCCGATTCTGCTGAACGATCAGACGCAGGCGACGATATTGATCTTTGAGGGAGCCGGCGAGCAGGAGAACCGCAAGCAGGTTCTGGAGGATGCCAAGCGGATTATTAAGACCGTAAGGGAGCTGCTCAAGCTGTCGGTCAGTATCGGGATCAGCCGGTTCTACACCGATCTGACTTGCAGCAGGGAAGCCTGCGAGATGAGCAAGCAGGCGCTGCATCACCGGCTGAATCTGGGGAAGGAATCGATTATCTTCTATGAGGATATCTCCCAGGTGATTTCAGGTCCTGTGCTGCTGCATTATCCGTCGGAGCTGGAATCCCGGCTGTTCGACGCGATCCGGCTTGGCGATGAAGAGCGGGTATCCCGTTCACTCTATCCGCTGCTCGGGGAGATGATGAAGCACAGCAAGAACCCGCTCAACTTCGAGGTTACGCTGATCCGCTTCGTGAACAACCTGATTCAGCTCGAACAGCTGATAGGTGTAGAGGTGCTGCTGACCCAGGATAATTCCACGCTGTATCACCGGCTGCTCGATATCCGCAACCCGGAGGAGATTGAACGCGTCCTGGTGAAAGAGGTTATTCACCCGATGGTGGCCTGTATGAAGGAGAAGACTACCCGCCAGTTCCGCGGCCTGTCTGACCAGATTGCTACCATTGTGCGGTCGGAATATGATCAGGATCTGACGCTTGAGCTGATCGGCGAGCGCCTGCATTACAGCCCGAACTATCTGAGCAGCATCTTCAAGAAGGAGTTCGGGATGACCTTCAGTGAATATCTGATGGGGTACCGGCTGGAAACGGCCAAGAAATGGCTGGCAGAAAGTGAAATGACGGTCAAAGAGATCGGTGAGCGCCTCCAGTACCATAATCCGCAGAATTTCATCCGTTCCTTCCGCAAGAAGGAGCATGTGACCCCGGGGGCTTACCGGGCGATGAAGCAGGAGAAATAACGAACCCGACAGACAGCAAACAGCCAGCCCCTGGTGAAGGGGCTGGCTGTTTGGGTTAACCGGACGGTACGGATGGATATGTTCAGTCCGTTTTCACTGAACTTGGGTTCGTCAGCCTTTGACTGCTCCCAGCATAGCTCCTTTGGTGAAGTGCTTCTGCACAAAGGGATAGGCAATCAGCATCGGCACAGTTGCGACAACGATTACGGCCATCTTAATGGTCTGGGCCGGCGGCACAATATCCACTGAGGCGTTATCGCCCTGCATTCCGCTGGACACGATGACGATCTGGCGCAGCAGCACCTGGATCGGCCATTTCATCGAATCGTTGATGTACAGGATGGCAGTCATGTAAGTGTTCCAGTAGGCTACGCCATAGAACAAAGATAAGGTAGCGATGGAAGGCAGCGCGAGCGGCAGCATGATTTTGATAAATACACCAAAGTCATTCGACCCGTCTATCTTCGCGGATTCTTCCAGACCTTCCGGCAGCGCCTGGAAGAAGTTGCGCATTATGATCAGATTGAAGGCGTTGATGGCTGAGGGGATGATCATGGACCAGTAGGAGTCGATCAGCCCGAACATTTTGACCACCAGAAAGGTTGGAATCATGCCGCCGCTGAACAGCATGGAGAAGACGACTACGAAGTTAATGAAATCCCTGCCGGCCAGATACTTGCGGGATAAGCCGTAAGCCATGAGTGAGGTGAGAATCATGCTGAATATAGTACCGGCGATTGTAACACCGATGGACACGCTGAGCCCTCTGAAGATTGTGGGCGTAGACAGAATGAAACGGTAGGCATCCAAAGAGAAGGTAGTCGGGAACAGCACAAATTTCTTCTCGACGACCTCCTGGGTGGAGGCAAAAGAGCTGGCAAAGACATTGATAAAGGGTAATAGACAAATCAGGGAAATGAGTGCCAGCAGCGTGGTATTGACGATGGTGAACAGTCGGCCGCCCATCGTTTCTTTTTTGAATGATGATGATTGCGCCATGCGGTTATCCTCCTTGTAATCGTATCAATGACACTGTATCAAGGGGGATTCATTCCGTATATAATCATTAGCTATGACTTTGCCGGGGGGCGGAATACGGGCGGAAGCAAGCCATGCTCTTTATCCCCGGTGGGTATCCCTGTAAGGGGTAGTGGACGCGGGAAGCCTGCAGCGGCGCGGTTTAACCGATCAGAGTAGGTAATGATTATATACGTAATCCGCCGATAAATTTAAGCTTGAGGCGTAAAGAAACGCGTTCAAGGAGGCCGAGCTGGTGAAGGAAGCAAATATCGCCGTGATGGAATCAAACCCGTCAATGGCAAGGAAGAAGCGGAGCGGACACAGTCTGCTGAGTCTAAAAAGAAACAAGCTTTTATATCTGATGATCCTGCCGGGGTTTGTGTACTTTGTAATCTTCAAGTACCTGCCGATGGGCGGACTGGTGATCTCATTTCAGGAATACCAGCCTTATTTGGGGATCGGAGGAAGCCCCTGGGTCGGATTCAAGCATTTCGTCCGTCTGTTCACGGAGCCTACCTTCCTTATGCTGCTGAGGAATACACTGGTTCTGTTTGCGCTGAATCTTGTAATCTTTTTCCCCCTGCCGATTATTCTGTCGCTGATGCTCAATGAAGTCCGCAATAAGATGTTCAAGAGTGTGGTGCAGACGATCATTTATATCCCGCATTTCCTGTCGTGGGTGATCATCGTCTCCATTACTTATGTATTCATGAATGTGGACGGCGGGGTGCTTAACGAGGCCATTGCCGCACTCGGCGGGCAGAAGATTAGCTTCCTCACTTCTCCGGAGTGGCTGCGGATTGTCTACATCGGCCAGATTATCTGGAAAGAGCTTGGCTGGTCGACCATTATCTATCTGGCAGCGATTACGGTAGTCGATACCCAATTATACGAAGCCGCAGAGATGGACGGGGCCGGGAGATTGCGTAAAACCTGGCATGTCACGCTGCCGGCGATCCGCCCGGTTATTATCACGCTGCTGATTCTCAAAATCGGACATACGCTGGATCTTGGCTTCGAGCATATGTACCTGCTGATCAATTCCCTGAACCGCGAAGTCGGGGAAATCTTCGACACCTATATTTACACTGCCGGTCTTAAGAACGGGCAGCTTAGCTTCAGCACAACCGTGGGCCTGTTCAAAGGGCTTGTCGGCCTGATTCTCGTCATGCTGTCGAATAAGCTGGCCAAGAAGATGGGGGAAGACGGGGTTTACTAATAGGGCCAACCTGTAATTCAAACGTGGAATTCTTGCTCCCTCCTAACCGGGGGAGAGGAAGATAAAGCTATTCAAACGATCTGAAAAGGGGAAAAGGGAATGAACAAAAAAATCAGCAAATTAGCAGTGCTTGCCGTCAGCGGGGCTCTGGTACTGAGTGCCTGCGGCAACAATGAATCAGCAAATCCGGGGCAGGCTGCAAATACAGCCGGGAATGAAGCCGGGAAGGCGGCACCCGCAGCGAAGACAAAAATCAGCTGGATGAACATTCTGCATTCCACCACGCCGCCGACCGATACCGTGCTGAATAAAATTGAGGAGATTACGAATACAGAGCTTGATTTCTCCTGGGTCCCGGACGCCTCCAAAGAGGAACGGATCAATACGGCACTTGCTTCCGATTCACTTGCGGATATCGTCACACTTACGCTCTTGGACAATTCCTCGGTACGCAATGCCTTGAAGGCCGGTGTATTCTGGGAAGTATCCTCTTATCTGGACGAGTTCCCGAACCTTGTAGCGATTTCGCAGGACATGCGGACCTCAGCCTCCATAGAGGGCAAGCTGTATGGCATCCCGATGGTGAAGGATATCGCCAGAAATGGCGTCATTATCCGCAAGGACTGGCTGGATAAGCTGGGGCTGCAGGTACCCACAACAACAGCTGAATTAATGCAAGTTGCGAAAGCGTTTACAGAACAGGATCCGGACGGCAACGGGTCCAAGGATACGACCGGCTTCATTGACCGGAGCGATCTCGTATTCGGCGCATTCAAAACGCTGGGCTCCTACTTCGGGACCCCAAGCAGCTGGCATGTGGATGATAGCGGTAAAGTTACGCCGGAGTTCGAGTCTGAAGGATATGTTAAGGCGATGGACTATATGAAAGAGCTGTACAAAGGGGGTTATATCAATCAAGACTTTGCCGTAACCGCCAAGAATGACCAGCAGCAAGGGTTCGCGCAGGGGAAGGCGGGGATTTATGTCGGAGCACTCTTTGACAGCAAGAACCTGCTCAACCTGGCCAAAGGCATTCAGGATTCGATGGATCTTGTCATGGTGAACGATATAACATCCACCGGCAATGAGGCTGACCGGGCCATCTGGAGTTCAAGCAACGGCGTCGGCGGCCTGCTCTCCTTCCCTAAATCGGAAGTCAAAGATGAAGCGGAGCTCAAGCAAATCCTGCAATTTGTTAATGATATCATGTCAGAAGAGGTATTCGCTCTGATGACTTACGGAATCGAAGGTGTGCATTACACGATTGATGCAGACAAAGCAGTTACCATAACGAATACAGAGCTGTGGCAGCAGGAAGTGCAGCCGTTCTCCTCCTCGCGCCCCAAAGAGCCCGGGTATGCCATTCATGATGCCGATCCGCTCAGAACAGAAGCGGCACGCCTGATTCTTGAGAATGAAAAGTATGCGGTGCTTAATCCGATGTATTCGCTTGAATCCCCTACGTTCTCATCGGAAGGATCTGAGCTGCAGAAGATCATTACAGATGCTACCTACAAGTATATTCTCGATAAAATCGATCTGGCCGGCTTCAAGGCAGAGGTTGAGAAATGGCGCAAATCCGGCGGCGATGCCATCATCTCCGAATACGAAGCCGCGTATAAAGCTGTAAACGGCTGATTGCTGAAAATAAAACGGATAGGAGCAAACGGACGAAGCGTAATGCCTGCTTCGTCCATTTGCTGTTGTTTCGTAACCGGCATGAGCATGGCCTCAGAAGTATGTGCAGTTATCAGATAAGATATGTAATTTAGTAATGAAAAAACCGCAAATGTCTATGGTATCTGCACCTATACAGAATGTTATAAAAGGATTAAGGTATTAACCAGGCGGCGCAGCAAATATAGTGTCTGTATCCAGTTATAGGGCCAGATTATAATTGTGCGCCAAGGGTAATATAACTTAAAAAAGTCGGTGAGCTGAGATGATGTCTTCGGTAAAAAGATTCCTGATTGGACGGCCGCTGAAGTCCGATCAACTGGGCGAGCAGAAGTTAAACAAGACCAAAGCCCTTGCCATTCTGTCCTCGGATGCTTTGTCTTCGGTTGCTTACGGTCCAGAGCAGATTCTGCTGGTGCTGATTACCATAAGTGCAGCAGCATTCTGGTATTCCATTCCTATCGCTGTAGGGGTACTCGTGCTTCTGCTGGCGCTGATTCTTTCCTACAGGCAGATTATTTTTGCCTACCCCCAAGGCGGTGGCGCTTATGTGGTATCCAAGGAGAACCTGGGCAAGTATCCGGGTCTCGTGGCCGGCGGCTCACTGCTCGTGGATTATATATTGACTGTGGCGGTAAGTGTATCTGCCGGAACAGATGCAGTCACTTCCGCTTTTCCGAGTCTTCATCCTTATAATGTAATTATTGCCATCATCTTCGTGCTTCTGATTACGACTCTGAATTTGCGGGGAGTCACCGAATCGGCGTCCTTCCTGGCTTATCCGGTCTATCTGTTCGTCCTTGCCATGTTTATCATGATTGGCCTTGGATTGTTCAACATTGTGACCGGCAATGTGCCTGCCGAACTGCATACCTCACTGGGTACACCGGTGGCTGGAGTGAGCTTGTTCCTGCTGCTCCGGGCCTTCTCTTCGGGGAGTTCGGCGCTGACAGGGGTAGAGGCCATATCGAACGCCATACCGAACTTCAGGGCTCCAGCACCGAACAATGCAGCCAAAACACTTGCCGCGATGGGTATATTGCTGGCGCTGTTATTCTCAGGGATTGTCTTCCTGGCTTATTATTACGGGATTGCCCCGCGCGAGGAAGTTACAGTGGTTTCCGATATTGCCGAGCAGGTATTCGGCCGCAACTTCATGTATTTCTTCGTTCAGGGGACCACGGCGCTCATCCTGGTTCTGGCAGCCAATACCGGATATTCCGCGTTTCCGCTGCTGGCGGTGAATCTGGCCAAGGATAAATTTATTCCCCGGATGTTCACGGTCCGCGGCGACCGGCTGGGTTATTCTAACGGGATTCTCAGCCTCGGTATCCTGTCGATCATTCTGATTATTGCCTTTGAGGGACGGACTGAGCACCTGATCCCGTTGTATGCGGTAGGGGTATTCATCCCCTTCACGCTCTCGCAGACCGGCATGATGGTCAAATGGATCCGGCAGAAGCCCGAAGGCTGGCTGCCCAAGCTTATTATCAATACGATTGGAGCGCTCATCAGCTTCATTGTTACGATTATGTTCTTCCTGACGAAATTCCCGCAAATCTGGCCGGTGCTGGTCTTCCTGCCGCTGATTATCCTGTTCTTCTACCGCATTCACAAGCATTATGAATCGGTGGCCGACCAGCTGCGGATTACTACCTGCGGCGAACCGCCGCTGGCGATTGAAGGGAATATCATTATTCTGCCGGTGGCCGGAATTACGCATGTAGTGGAGAACTCCCTGCGGTATGCCAAGTCGCTGGGTGCCGAACAGATTATTGCGGTGCATATTCCGTTTGAGCGGGAGGATGACGCCATCTTCGAAGAGAAATGGAAGAAATTCCATCCCGAGGTGCGGCTGGTGACGCTGTATTCGCCATACCGCAGCATCATTCATCCGCTGACCAAGTTCATCGACACGGTCCAGCGCAAGGCAAGCGAATCGAATTATCAGGTTACTGTAATCGTTCCTCAATTCATTCCGAAGAAGGGCTGGCATAATATCCTGCATAACCAATCCAGCCTCCTGATCCGCGCGCATCTGCTGTACCGCAGAAATGTAATCATTACTACTGTGCCTTATCATTTGAAAAAATAATCTTTTTGAGTGGACGCTCCGAGAACGGACTGTTGTTCCAATCGCTGTGCTCTCCAGATTTTTTTCATTCCCCTTAGCGGTGAAAATCCGGAGACCAAGGCGACCGCTACGCTTTTCCACAATCAGTCCGTCCTCTCCACTGTTTAAGCGGGAATCCAATTTACAATCTTAAAAAAACAACAAAAACAAAGAGCAGCGATCCTCCAATTACAGGAGAATCGCTGCTCTTTTGATTTTATGGTGTTGAGCATAGATCTGGTCTGTCGCTATTTTTTAAACCTACTTTGGAACAGCTCCTTCTATTGTTGAGCCTGCTACAGGGAACCTGCTAAACTCAGCAGCTGATACAGAACCTTAGCCGCAGCTTCGCGGGTGGTCGGCAACGCAGGGTGGAAGATGAATTGTCCCTGCTGTGCTTCGCCCTGCATCAGTCCGGCATCGCTGACTGCCTGAATGCTGTCCTTGGCATAGCTGCTGAATGCAGCAGCATCGCTATAAGGTACGTGAGCTGAGCCGCTGGTGAACCTGATATCCAGCAGCTTAATCGCTCTGGCCAGCATGACGGTCAGGTCCTGGCGCGTAATCTCATCGCCCGGTCTGAAGCTTCCGTCATAGCCGGTGATGAGGCCGGCCTTGTAGGCGGCATTCACATCTTGCGCATACCATTCACTTCCCTTGATATCCTTGAAGGCATTCGTTCCTGGCTGCTTATCCAGGCCGATGGCCGTCACGAGCATGGAGGCGAATTGTGCGCGGGTAACGGGACTCTTCGGCGAGAATGTATCTGCTGAAGTTCCATTCAGAATGAACCTGCCGGCCAGGGTCTGGATTTCGCTCTTCGCCCAGGAGGACCCGGTATCCTTGAAGGTGATCTGTCTTGTTGCTGCTGCATAAGTCGAGAAGCCCGGACGGCTGATCTTGACTAAGGTTGATCCATCCGTCATGGTCTTGAATTGGGCAGGCACAGGATATACAGTGTCCCCTTCTGTATAAAGCGCGCCTGCATTCGTGGCGTCGATGCCCTTATCCAGTATGAAGGCCCGGTGGACGATCTGATCCGGTGCGAACGTTACTTTGGAGGAGACGCCTGCCACTGTGGAAGCGGCCTCGAAGGTATAAGGTGTTCCGAGAATTACTGCACCCGGGTAGCGGGCAGCAAATGTGGCTTTACTGTCAGCTGCCGGTGCAATCGTGACGGTCAGACCGGCATCAGCGCCGAGTCCTGACAGGGCAGACAGCGGTAAGGCTACGGATGCCCCTTTCCATGTGAAGGCCAGTGAACTGCCCGCAGGCGCGGACTGCAGCAGCTTCACTTGCCCGGCAGTCAGCTGCAGGCTGGCCCCCTCGCTGCTGTTCTCCGCAGCAGTTATGCTGTAGACAGCAGCTGCGGCTTTAGCATCCAGTGCCTTCTGAAGCGCGGCATTATCGATGGAGACCACCGTCTGGTCTCCTTCCAGAGCAGCGGTGCCTGTAAGGGCGGCAACGCTTTGCCCTGGCTCAACTACAGCCGCGAGCTGTTCGGCAGAGGTTGCCGTACTTGGGCTTGAGGCTGGTGTTGAGGATGGCGTTGGCGTTGGTGAAGGTGCCAATCCTCCGCCACCGCCGCCATTACCCGATACAGGGGTTGGGGTAGGAACAGGACTTGCAGTAGGAATAGGCGTTGGAGTAGCCGTTCCTCCGCCGCTGCCCGGATCAGGCGTAGGCTGGGTTGGTCCGGTGACTTCTTCGTCCTCACCCACCGCATAGAACGTCATATTTACAAGCTGGACATCTGCGACATTAAATTTCTCGTCATACTGCACTGCATATATGCCGAGCTTATATTGCCCCGGCTCCAATTGCTTGATGACGTAATTTCCATACTCATCTACTGTTCCGTCCGAGTAGCTGCCGTCGATATTCTCGAAGGTCACCCGCCCCGCAGGAAGTGTAGACAGCTGCTGGGTCTGCTCGTTTAATTCATACCAGTCGGAGATCCGCCCGATATAGCCTTCACTCAGGCCGTTAACCTCAACAACCATGAAATTGGTGTGATCATTGGCCAGT
Organism: Paenibacillus borealis; assembly: GCF_000758665.1. Classification (NCBI taxonomy): domain Bacteria; kingdom Bacillati; phylum Bacillota; class Bacilli; order Caryophanales; family Paenibacillaceae; genus Paenibacillus; species Paenibacillus borealis. The sequence continues at coordinate 6,971,565 of NZ_CP009285.1, read as the reverse complement.
GTGACGGACAAGTCGGCCGGAGCAGCCGGTGAGATTCTTTTGTTCGTCAGCGCACCGTCAATCAGTCCGAAGTCATTATCGGCAACGTCGGTTCCCACATGAATGACAAATGGCAGGTGAAGCGGAGGAAGTCCCGGACTCTGCAGCAGGATTTCTCCTTCATATACTCCGTGAGCTGCGCCCTCAGCCGCTTGGGCCGAAAGGGTAAAGGGTATGCTGGAGCCCGCGGCGGCGGTGATTGTAGCATCTCCGTCAAGTCCGCCAAGCGTCATTTCTATGCTGCTTACATCCGGAGTGGCAACCGGATCAGAAGGATCGGATGTTACGCTTGAATGCATAACTACCGAAGCGGTGTAGGTCACCTCATCACCGGAGAAGTTCTTCACCCGGAGCGGCTTGGATAGCGGCGCATCACCCGGCTGAATAGCTCCGAAGCTAAGATTGCTGGCCTCGCTCTCCATCACGGTTGCATTCATTTGCTCGTCGTAAATGGTAATCGGATCAAGGGCTTCCACTACAGCCGGTGTAAGCAGAGCGCTGGCTACATCCGCCCGGCCTGAACCCTGGGAGTACACATCATACTGTGTACCGCCGGCGTTGGAGATCACATCCGCTGTGTTGGCCAGTGCAGCCCGGATATCGAGCGGCGTCCAGTCAGGATGCGCCTGCGTCATAAGCGCTGCAAGACCCGCAATATGCGGGGAAGCCATACTGGTGCCGCTGGAGCGGTGATAGGCCAGATCGTAGCTGGGATCCCCCTTATCGAAATAATAAGCATACTCCTGATCACCGTAGAGCGCAGCATACTCCGGCAGGGTGGAGAGAATATTCACGCCTGGCGCACTGATATCCGGCTTGATACCATAATTATCATCGGAATTGGGTCCGCGTGAGCTGAAGTCGGCGATGGTGTCGCCAGCTGCTACAGTCATCGGATAATCCTTGCCGAAGGTGATATGCAGCGGTTTGTCCGGATTGGCGAGAATCTCCCGGGCCAGTGCCCGTCCCTCAATTCCCGGCATGTCGAAGGTAGGGATATGGGCATAATCATCGCCGAGGAAGGCGATCTCGCCTAACGGGCCGTCACGTCCGGGAATACTGACGGAGAGATCGGCTTCTTCCGATCCGTCCAGCGAATTGCCGTTGAAGATAATCAGAGCCTTTGCCCCCTTCTCCTTGGCAATAGCGACCTTGTCTACGAACGTCAGGTTGCCGCGGGAAACCACGACGACCTTATCCGTTACATCCCCGGTTTCGTTATAGTCGCTGTAATCCCCAAGTCCCGCATATACAGCATCCAGCGGTGCGGTTCCGAGCAGATCACTGAAATTCGCGCCCTTATAGCTCCAGCCGAGAAGGTCCGAGTAGACCGTGTCGGTCACTGAGTATACTTCCTCTGTTACGGTGTCCGTCAGCTGGGCGCTGAAATTGGCACTGTAGTGGATGCTGGTGCTTGTAGCGGCAGCAACTGAAATGGCTAGCTGTGAGCTGGCCGGCGAGCCCATGGAGTAATAGTATTTGCCGTCACTGCCGGCATTGCCGTTCGCGATTACGGCTACGACGCCGGAGAGCACGGCATTGTTCACGGCAATGGAATCCGGTGAATCCGGGCCTTTCTCCAGGTCAGAGCCGAGTGACAAATTGATGACATCCATCCCGTCCTTAACAGCATGCTCGATGCCGTCGATGACCTGGGCCGAGGTACCGGAGGTCTGATAGGTTCCGTCTTCCTTCTCGGTTGCACCCAGTACCTTGTAGGCATAGAGGTCAGCCTCGTAGGCAACGCCTTTCTGGACAACCTCGGAAGTGGGATTCTCTCCCCGCCCTACAATGGTTCCGGCTACATGGGTGCCATGGCTGGTGCCTTCGAAGCCGAAGATGGCCGGAGGCTCTTCATAAGGATCATTATCCTGGTAGAAGGAATCGTAGCCGCCTTTATAGGCATTCTTCAAATCAGGATGCTTATAATCGACCCCGGTATCGATGACGCCGACCTTCACGCCTTTGCCGGTAAAGCCGCTCTGCCAGGCGGTGTCCGCCCCGATCTGGGCAATCGGATCGATTTCGAAGCTGCTGCCGGAGCTGTTCTCCGCAGCCGGGGAATCGATCAGCGGAATCGGATAATACGTGCTGTTCAGGCTGATGGACTTGACTCCGGCCAGCTTCGCCAGCTGCGGAATCTGATTGGCACTGACCGTAACCTCCATTCCGTTCAGTACAGTGTTGTACTGGTAATTGACCTTCAGCGGAATGCCTTTGGAGCTGGCGGTATTCTTGAAGACGGTCTGCTCCGACATGACGGACTGTTCGGCCGATTGCACAGAGAAGGAGCGTCTGGACATGCTGGCGGAGCGTTTGGCTTCTGATACGGCCTGTCCGGTCAGCTGGATGATTACACTTATTTTGGCGGAAGAAGCAGTATTAATATTCCCGTCTACAACCACTGGAGCTGCTGTAAGAGCAGCAGACAGTTCAGGAGAGATAAGCGGCTGTGCCGGATTGAGCAGACCGGCAAGTGTCTGCGAAGCCGGCGTTGTTCCGGCTGCCCCTGCCGGACTGCCCAGAGGAGCCGCCAGCAGAAGGACGGAAGTGAAGAGCGCAACCGATTGTTTGATGAATGATTTAGCCAATGTCTGGTTCCCCATTTCTATAGAAGGTATTTACTGCGGGATAGAGATGGCATCCACCGAAATATAGGTGCCGCTGGAAGCCGCATTCTTCTCCCCGGTGTGGACGACACGCAGGGTATGCTTGCCCGCAGGCAAGGCTGCCGATTCGAAGATCACTGCCCGGAATTCAGGCACTGCACTGTATAAGTCAACGGAAGCGACCGGCTTCTCATCAATGAGAATGTCAGCGATACCGCGGTTAGGTCCGGTGTACGCCAGTACCTGTACCTGAGTGCCTTCAAATTTGAATTGGGCAGAGGCTTCAGGGCCGTCTGCATATTTGGCAATTCCGCCGAAATGCTTCAGGCTGAAGTTGGTTTTCCAGGCACCGCTGTAAGAGGTAGTGGCATTGTCCTCCTGAACAAGATGAGCTACTGTGAGGGCGTCGACATTGATGAAGGCGGTGCCGCTCTTTTTGGCATTTGGATCGGTCTTGCCCGTCCATTCAATAGTGAAGGTATGCTGCCCGTAAGGAACGATTTTTTCATAGATTAGCTGCTTGTCCAGGGAGGTCTTGCTGAACAGTGAAGGGGCTGCTGCCTTGATCCCGTCGATATAGATATTGGCGATGCCCTGCTTGTCATTCTTGGAGCCGGTCCAGCTGATATAGCTGCCTACGAAGGCGAACTCGACCTTGCCCTTCGCATTAATCTGCTTGGCGGTTGTTCCGGAATAGGCGCTGCTGCTGACCTGTGCCCAAGGGCCGGTGAAGATCAGCGGGCTGCTGGTATCCTCATAGCTGCCTGCCAGGTTATCTGTGGCAACACTAAGCGTATAGCTGCCGCTGCCCTTGTAGGCATACACGTCCAGATAGTAGGTTCCGCTCTCGTTCACTGTGAAATCTATAGCTTCAGAAGAGGTTCCTTTATTCTCCGAGTAAGCCAGGATATTGTCGTTACGCTGAACGGTTGCCGCTTCAGGAGAATACAGATACAGATCGAAGTCTGTTCCTGCATCACCGGTTAGTGCCAGGCTGATATTCTCACCGGCGTGGAGCTCGATGGAATAGACATCATTCACGTCCGCAGCCTCATCCAGCCGGTTAGTGATGCTGCCGCCGGCGTAAGGGGTGCCGGGAATGTCATCATCTGTCAGCGCCTGATAGGCGTTGATCATGGCTCCGCTGGCTATACGGCCTGTCAGTGAGCTGAGACGTGTGCCGCTGCTCATGATCCGCTGCTTAACGGCAAGCGGGCTGAGTGACGGCTCCTGGCTGAGCACCAGTGCGGCAACACCGGAAGCATGGGCGGCAGCGTAAGAGGTACCCTGTGTATAGTTGTAGGTATAAGTGCTGTTCGGTGCCTTTGTAATATTCTCAAGGTTAATGGTGGCAATCTTCGGATCTCTGGAAATGACCCAGTTGTAGCTGTCCTTGTCTTCATCCAGCGGATACTGTACGCCATCATAGATGGTTCCGGAAACTCCGAGTACGTTCGAATAGAAATATTCCTCGACGAAGTACAGATGCAGGACATCTCTCGTAAAGTCGGATTCTTCCATTGCATTTAAGGAATGGGACCCTGTAAGCAGGAGGTGTCCTCCAGCCTGCAGATATTCCTTCAGCTGGGCCTGATCGTTGTCCGTAATATTCTTAAGATTGTTCCTGGCGGCGGTGCCTGTGAACCAGATGACAACATCATATTGCCCCAGCAGATCTGCCGAAGGGCCGTCCCCGCCGTTCGGTGCGGACTGGACAATATCCTCCTCTTCGTCGAACCCGGCGTAATCTTCAAGCAGTGCCTTGTACTTGGACAGCTTCGGACTGCTTGGATAAGGCTCGATATTGGAGCCGTCATCCTGTACGAGCAGTATTCTTGCAGAAGCGTCATCCTTCGGGGCACCCAGATAATCCATAGCTTTGTCAAAAGCCTCCTGGCTGTAATTCTGGTCAGCATCCTCATCGTCCAGAATGTTCTCAAAAGCAATCCCGTTAAAAATAATTCTGGAGGTGCCGTCGTCTATCTGCGCGGCCAGACCTGAATTGACCACAGGTGCTGTTGTCCAGTTCAGGTCGCCAGGCGCTGCAACGTCCACCGATTCCGCGCCGATATTGGACATGGCGGCCAGATTCCCGGTATTATCCACTGCCGTAACGGAGAGGATGTTCGGGCTGTCAAAGGCGGCCGGATAAGCTGGTGTAGCATCCGTGTTCACACTGTAGTTGCCGGAAGGGGCAACAATGAGCATCTTGGAGGCATCAATTACGTCTTTGAGCGCCTGGCTGTAGTTGTAGGTTTCGGCACTGATATTGGCGATCTTGGCCCCGTTCTTCTCGGCATACTGGATGGCTTCGATCAGAGCGAGCACGGTCCCGTATTCGCCTTTCATGAACTTGAGCGGCATAATCTTCACCTTGGGGGCGATGCCCGATACGCCGATGCCGTTATTCGAGGAGGCGGCGATAATCCCGGCTACGGCTGTTCCGTGCCAGTCCCCATCCACGGCATCATAGAGCTGATTCGTATGATCAATGAAGTTCCAGCCGTGAACATCGTCAATATAGCCGTTGTTGTCATCATCCTTGCCGTTACCGGCATAATCCTTCTTGTTGGTCCAGATATTGTCCGCCAGATCGGGATGACCGGCAGCCATGCCGGTATCGATGACCGCGACAATCAGATCACTGCTGCCTTGCGTAATATTCCAGGCTTCGGTAGCCTTAATGTCGATCCCGGGTAAGCCGGGCTGATCTGTATTTGCGGGATCCTGTCCCGTGTTGAGCAGTGCCCATTGTTTATCGAAATAGGTGTCGTCCGGAAGTGTGCCGGCTGCTGCCGGATACAGCTTGTAGTTAGGCTCAGCGTAGAGGACGTTGGGGTCGTTGTTCAGTTCGGTAATCAATGGACCGATGTCGGCAGAGGCAGGCACACTCAGAGCTTCTGCATCAATGCCGGAGAGCCTAATGCTGCTCTGAAGAATGCTGGAATCCAGAATGGAGCTGGAAGGTGACGTGAATCCGGCCTTATACTTCACGATAATCGTGCTGCTGTCATAAGCGGCTTCTCCGGCAGGGATCGCTTTCGTTTCTGCTCCGGCAGCTGTGCTGCCGGAAGACGGCTTGATCTGTATCACCTTTTCTTGCGGAGCGGTGTCTGCGGACCATTCGCTTTTGCGCGGTTTGCCTGAGGGCTCCTGGGCAGCGAAGGCGTTGCCGAGCGGGCCAATCAAGAGCGATGTGAAGGCCATGATCATAATAGACTTGCTTAACCATTCTTTTCTCAAGTTTTTACCCTCCTGATTGAACAAGAAATGTATTTCTGCTGGAGATTCAGATTTCCTGAGTCAACATATATGACATGTGATATATGATAGTAGGCTGACCTTACTGGGATCTTACAGAAATGATCCGTAAGGCTGATGAAAGCGTCTTTAATTGCTCCGGAAGAGGGAAATATTCATAATTTTAAAAAATAAATAGAGTAGTGAGGTATAATGATGTCAATCTTTCTAACGTTAGATGGATTGCGTTTCGCGTATGAAGGGTTACTGGGGAATGATGTCAAAAAATGCGATTGCAGCGAGGTGGAAACCGATTGAACATACATGAGAATAATAGCAGGATCAGCATACCGGGCAGTCCGTTTTGTATCCCCCGTCCCCGTCTGTATGAGCTTCTGGACCGTAACCGTCAGGTGAAGCTGATTACGGTGGTTGCGGAACCGGGTTATGGCAAAACGGCATTGCTCTCCAGTTATATGCTGGACAGGGGCTTGCCGGCCGTCTGGTATCAGCTGCATGACAGCGACAGTTCCGCCTCCATCTTCATTGCTCATTTACTGGCTGCTCTTGGCAAACAGGTGAAGCAGCGGCCTGACAGCCACCGTCTGCCCAAGTTTATTCATGCCGGCGCGGAAGAGCTGCTGCATACGTTGTCCAACTGGCCGGAAGAGCTGTACATCATTCTCGACCATGTCCATGTCATTAATCCGGTTCAGAAGATCCTTGAGCTGCTGGAGAGACTGCTTGGTGAGACTCCGCCGGGGATCCGCTTTGTTCTGAGCGGACAGCTGCTGCCATCCCTGCCTTACGCTTCCTATAAATTACGCCGGAATTACTTCAATATAAGCAAGTCGGAGCTGGCCTTTACGCAGGAGGAGATCGGCGCATTCTTTCGGGATATGCCGTCCGCACCGCTGGAAGCCCGTGAGATTGAATATATCCTTCATACTACTGAAGGCTGGCCGGCCAGCCTGGAGCTGATCCGTGATGCAGTCCAGGGCAAGCCCGTAGAGGAACGTGACCGTATTCTCCCGAAGCTGTCCAGAATTCCGCATCTTTACGATTATATGGACCGGGAAGTGCTGAATTTGCAGACCCCGGCGCTGCGTACTTTTCTGCTCAAGACCAGTATCATGAGAGAGCTGGACCCGTCCGTCATCCGGAAGTATCTGGACCTGACGGATGAAGAGGTCCCGGCGCTCCTGATCAAGCGGTTCACCTTCAGCGTTAATCCCAATGAACAGACCTTCCGGTATCATAAATTATTCCGATCTTTTCTAATCGAGCGCCACCGGACAGAAAACAGCCGCAGCGGGATCAATCAGGATCATCTGAAGCTGAGCGGCGTTTATGAGGGGAATCATCAATTTTTTCCGGCCTTTGCCCATTCCATTCTGGGCAGGGATTTCGTGAATGCCGGCAGGCTGATGCGGGTGCTTCAGGTGCGCTACCAGCCTCAGGAATTCATGGCACTGCTTCAGAGCTGGCTGGAGGAATTTTTTGACCACCATTATATCGAATCCTCCATCACTCTGTACCGCTGCATCCCGTTGTATGTTCTGCATCAATTGATCGGGCGGCTGGAGCAGAACCTGGCTGGCCTGGAAGAACGGCAGCAGCAGATGTGGGCGGCTCTGATCCGCCAGCAGCTGGCCGGTATATATAAGCTGACGGGGGACCTCGGACAAGCCAAGGCACTGTCGGAAGCCGCACTGCAGACCTTCGAACGGGTGCAGGATCAGCCGATGATCATGCTCAGCCTTAACTTTCAAGCGGATTTGCTGCTGAATCTGGGACAGACCGCCGAGGCCAAGGCCTGTGCACAGCGCTGCCTGTTCCTGGCAGAATCGGAGGGGGATATACATTTCCTGCCTTATGCATTAAGCGGGATTGCCGACACCCTGATTGAAGACGGGGCTCCTGAAGCTGTTGAATATCTGGAGAAAGCCCTGGAGCGCAGCCCGGGCAATGATGATGCGCTCCAGTTCTTCCTATACTGCAGCAGATGCAAGCTCTACAATCTCGTCCAGGATGTCCCGCAGGCTATTGAATGGGCGCAGCAAACGGTTCAACTGGCTGAGAATTTCGGATTTGACCGTGATATCGGCTTGTCCAATATCTATTTGGCCAGAGCCTACGTCAGTGCAGGCCGTCTGCAGGAAGCCGGACCTTGCCTCGAAATCGCCTATCAGGTGCTGCAATCGTTCAAATTCGTGTTCGCGCATGTAGTCGCCGCGCAGTATACGCTGTTGCTGAAGCAGAAGGCGACCGTGGCGGCAGGCGTGAAGTGGCTGGAACTGAACGAAGTCTGTGAGAAGAACGGTTATCCCTTCATTGCTGACCGCTATAAGCAGGAGCAGAGGGATACAACTGCAATATTACTGGAAGCGGAGGCCGCACCGCTGCTGCAGATCGGAGTGCTAGGTCCGCTCAGCATCAGCGTCAATGATCAGCCCATTGTGGTACGGCGCAAAGCCAGCTTGAGACTGCTGCTCTTCCTGATCGTGAACCATAAGGGAAGAACGCCGCAGGATATTATTATCGAAGAGCTGTTTCAGAATAAATCACTTGGATCGGCACAGAATCAGCTATATGTGGCATTGTCTGTACTCAGAAGTACGCTGGAGCCGGGAGGCAATCCGGGCCGGAATTCGCGTTATATCAAGAATGTCGATGGCTTGTACTCTCTGAACACCAGCCTTATAGACCTGGATCTGGCCGCCTTCCTGGAGGTTAAGCTGGAGACCGGGAATATGGAGGAGCTGATCCGGGCGGAGCAGCTGTACCGCGGGGATCTGCTGGAGGAATACAGGTACGAGTCTTTTATTGAAGGCGAACGTGAGCGCATCGCGATCAAATATATGCAGATTCTGAACAGGCTGGCTGAGTACTTCGCCGCTCAAGGCGATTACTACCGGAGTATGGAGTATTATGAAAAACTATGTATGAAGGACCCGTATAATCTGAAAAACTTTCAGGCTTATTTCAAAATGCTGCAGCATTTCAACCTGCACGTCTACGCGGTGAAGGTAGCTGAACGAATGAAGCAAATGCCGCAGGAGTGGGCGGAGTGATAGAGAGGGAGGTTCAGAGGGTAACATTCAATGGGAGCTGAATTTGTGGTAAGCTGACTCTGTGATATTCTTGTGAACAGGCAGCGGATGGAGGGGAAGTTGTTGAACGTACGAGGCTTGAACAGATTCAAAGTTAAGACTGCACTGATGATGATGATGATGCTTGTGCTGCTGCTCACGGGCTGCGCGCAGGGAACGGCCCATATGACCGTGAAGAAGAACGGTTCGCTCGATCTGGCCTTCAGTATGCTGCTGGATTCCCGGGCGGAAGCGCTGGTCAGCGGTAAAATAGAGGAGCTCCTGACCACCAGGCTTGCGGCCGCAGGCATTGAGCTGAACAAAACGGCAAGAGGCAAATCTACAGAATATCAGTTTCTGAAATCCTATACTTCGATCGAGGAGCTGCAGTCCAGCGGCAGCAGTCTTGATATTGTGGATGCGGAGGTCGGGCAGACAGACAGATGGCTGTATACCCGGTACGATGTGGTGGCCCAGCCTAAGCTGAACGCCTATTCGGACGAAATTATTGATGGCATCGGCAGCTTAAGCGTACCTAAATCCCTTGTGCGGCTGCTGATGGGCACCTTCTCCGTAGATTTCAAATTAACGATTCCCTATGATCTGTACGGGCCTAATAATGCAGCGGAACAAGACGGCAATACCTTAACCTGGCATATTTCACTTGCGGATTCCGAGCCGCTGCGGCTTGCTGTATACGTGCCGGATATCAAGAATATTGCGATCACGGCTGGCGGCATTGTGCTGATTCTGGCTGTACTTATTACGTTCTTTATCCGCAAAAGAAAATCACGCAAGCCTAAATCCGCGTCGGAGGATGCTGCACTTAATAATCATCGGGCACAGCCTTAGGCTTCGAGCTGAAGTTGTCGCGGTACTGGCCGGGAGTCATCCCCTCCTGCTTGCGGAAGGAACGGATGAAGTTCTGCGAATTATTGTATCTTAAGCGGGAGGCGATATCCTTAACCGGCATATCGGTTTCCTCCAGCCATTTCTTGGCCATTTTGAACCGGTACATCGTGAGGTAGTCACTGAAGTAATACTGGGTCTCCTTACGGAACACACTGCTGATATAGTTGGCGTTATAATGCAGCCGGGAAGCACATTCCTCCAGCGTCAGATCCTGGTCATACTCATGCTGGACGATATCGATCAGCTTCTCGGAGATGTTATGATACTGGGCATTCTGCCTGCTGTGGAAGATGACGATGACCGGCTGGATCACGATGGTCCAGAACCAGTCTTCAATCTCCGCTACAATATGCAGATCGGTCAGCTCTTCAAATAATGATCCGTTGGCATGATAGATCTGATTCAGCGTAATTCCCGATTCCTGCATCATAATGAGCGTATTATTCAGCAGCCGGGTCAGCGGAATCTGGTATTCCTGCGGCGAGAGCCCCAGCGCAAAAATACACTTGAACAGCTTATGCAGCAGTTCCTTCGCCTTGTCACTGTCAGCCAGCTTGATGGCATCCATCAGGTCATTTTCGGTATGGGTAGGGTAGTTCAGATTGAGATAATGCTTGCCGGAGTTAATATTCTCGTACTGGATGATAATACCTTTGCCGAGCGTGATCCGGTGCTTCAAGGCTTCCAGGCTTTCCCTGTAGGCAATGGACATTTTATCAAAAGAGTGGAACGGCAGACTAAGCCCGATGCTGACCTGCAGCTTCAGGTAATTATTAATCTCCTGCTGCAGCTTCTCCGTCAAGGCATAGAGCGTTCGGTGAAAAGATTCCGTATTGCCGTCACTGCTGCCAATTACGGTTGCCAGGGCATGCCCCATCATCACAGGGGTTAGCCTGTTATCCGCAGATACCAATTCCTCAATCATATTATGCGCCGCGAATAACAGCAGATTGAGATCCTTTTTCTCATAGCTGCTCTCCTCGGAGAAGTCGATGCTCAGCGTAATGACAGCCATCGTCTTCCATTCCTCCACCTGCTTGCGGTACCCGTATTGCTCCAGTTCCTCCAGCAGCTCGCGTTTCCTCAGATTGCCCTGAAAGGCCTGGATCAGGAAGAAGGTCCGCACCTGCCCGATGTGCTGGCTGACCTCTTTCTCCAGCTGTGATTTGGACTGGAACAGGGAATGCACCTGCTCGCCGATGAGCTGGAATTCATCCGTATGCCTTGCCCGCAGGCCGGGACGGCGCTGTCCCATCTGATTCAGCAGCCGTTCGATCGGAGTGTACATGCGCCGGGAGCCCAGCCACGCCAGAAGTACAGACAGCAGCAGCATGAACGTACAGACAAATACCGTGTAGGTGCCGATTTTGCCGGATTCGCGGGTCAGACTCTCAATGGAAGTCACTGACAGATAGATCCAGCCGTTGAGCTGAGAGCGCATATAGGTTATAGAATAATCTTCTTTGTCTATTTCGGTTTTGAATTGCCCTGAGGGCTCGGCCGCTGCGGCAATCCGCTGGAAGCCCGTGAATCCGCCCGCCTCGGCAGGCTGTCCGATCAGGCTGCGGTCGGGATGAAGCAGAATCCGCCCGTTCTCATCCAGCACAATAATACTGTCCAGCGGCTGCACATCGGAGTTGATGAAGTCCTGGAGACTGCAGGCGGGAATATTAGCCATAGCGAGCCCGTATTTCTGAAGCTTGGTGGTCGGGAGTTTCTTAATCAGGCTGATGCTGTAATTACACCCGGTAACGTTGATGCTCTCTTCGCTGTAGAACAAGGAGGAGGGATTCAGCACCCAGGAGGTTTTGTCGGGAATATTCATCAGGTTGGTAAGCTGCTCGTAATTCTGGTATTCATTCAGGCGGTAGAGTCCGGAATTCTTGATCATCCAGTTCTGCCGCTGATTTAATAGAATGACATCCTCCAGCTTCGTATCGAAAGATTGCATATTGCGGATTTCGTTTCTTATGTCATTATATAAAATGAAATCGGTTACATTCAGCGGATTATTGAGCGCTTTTTTCAGCACGGAAGAGTTCACTACCTGGTTCAAGGTCTGGTTGACAGTGGTAAGCTTATGCTCTACATTTGAGGTGATTTGTAAAATAAGTTCCATTTTGCTTTCGTTAACATTTTTTTGAATTTCCTTGGAGGATGTGAAATAAGAGAAAGAACCAATGAACAGCACCGGCAGGATGCTGATTGCAAACGCGAACATCGTTAATTTACTTAGAAAGCTTAAGGATTTCACCAGATTCAGCACCTTTTCATGGAGTGGTCATAATCGCTGCTTTAAGTGTATGCACCACGAAGGATAATAACAATAATCATCTGGTGCCGCAATAATCATTTTCTCTAATAATCACTACGCATGCTAAATTATTCAATAAATAGGGCCTTATTGTATATAAATATTCCGATTTAGGGGGTTATGAAATGTTCAAAGGATTAGCGGGCAGGAAAGTGACTCTTATATGCTGCTCTATTCTACTATTCTCGTTCAGTTTGTTAAGCGCTTGCAGTGAGGGGGACTCTGACGGTTCGGACAAAGCCGGGGATAAGCCGTCCATCTCAATTCTTGCGCCGCTGCATTTCCCGCAGACCCCGTCCAAGGATCTTATCGCCGAGATTGAGAGATTGACCGGGACACAGCTGAATATCACCTGGGTGCCCGAGGGTGTGTACACGGACAAAATGAATACGGCGCTGACCACCGGTGCCCTCGGCAAAGTTACGTTTGTGAAATTCACCGATTATAATCCGGTCAAGAATATGATCCGTTCCGGCGCGTTTTGGGAGATTGGACCGTACCTGGAGGAGTTTCCGAATCTGCGCCAGCTGGATTCCTCTATTCTCAAGCAGACCACGGTGGACGGGGGGATTTATGGCCTCTACACGGAAAGACCCGCTTCCAGGCAGGGGATTATTATCCGCAAGGACTGGCTGGATCACCTGCAGCTGAGTCCGCCCGGGACACTGGATGAGCTGTACGAGGTGATGAAGCAGTTCACCTATAATGATCCGGACGGAAACGGCAAAGCCGATACCCTTGGACTGGTAGACCGGAATGACCTGGTATACGGGGTATTTAAGACGTTAAGCTCCTATTTCGGCACACCGAATAACTGGAAGATCGAGAACAACCGGTTTATTCCGGAATTCGCCACTCCTGAATATATGGACACGATGAATTTCATGCGCAAATTATATAACGAGGGGATCATTAACCAGGACTTCGCCCTGACCAGCAAGGATGTGCAGCGGGATAAGTTCATCCGCGGGACGGCAGGGATTTTCATCGGGAGCATGACGGATGTGCAGCGGCTCTCGATTGAGGCCAAGGCGATTAACCCCAAGGCGGAGCTTACCCTGATTAATCGGATCAAGGGGCCGGACGGTTACAAGGTATGGTCGATTCCCAAGTACAACGGCCTGTATCTTTTCTCCAAAAAAGCCATTGCCACAGAGCAGGAACTGAAACAGGTACTGGGGTTCTTTGACCGCACGATGGATAAGGACGTAGCCAACCTGATGGTGTACGGCTTCGAGGGCCGGCATTATCTGCTGGATGGGGAGGGCAAGGTGATCCTTCCTGAGGAAACGTCCCAGCTGCGTGTATTTGAGGTAAATCCGCTCTATTCCCTGATGATTGCCGATATCGGCAACAAGAATATTATGGAGGTCGCGCAGAAGGAACAGCTGACGGCCCTTGCCGACCAGCTTAGCCAGGATAATGAGCAGTTCCTGGTCGATGACCCGGCAGTACGGTTAACCTCCGCTACCTATGATGAGAAGAACGCCGAGCTGTCAGCCATTATCGTAGATGCCACCTACAATTATATTCTTGGCAATATCGATGCGGACGGATTCGCCGGAGAGGTCGAGAAATGGCAGACCAGCGGCGGCAGTATGATCATCCAGGAGTATACGGAGGCGGAGGCTAAGGCGCGGGCTAGCGAGGAATGATGTGTATGTCAGAAGCAAAGCGAAATGACCTTGGCTAGGATTTACGCTATGAATTATCCTTCGATTCCCTCCCTGAAACGGTACCGTCTTTTATAAGGATGGCAAAGTCTTACTACTTGTTAGTGGCGGGAGGGGAGGGCAGGAAGAGTTGGAAAAAAGGCACTTAATTCTGCCGAAACGGAGGGTTGGGAGTAAGCAGATGGAAAAAGTACACTTAATCCGCCCAACCTTATGGATTCAGCAGAAATCGGACCGATTAAGTGTTGTTTATCCAACTATTTTTTATAAGTGGATCATTGCCGACAAGTTAGATGTACAAATTCCACTTAAATTAATCCACCGCGCTCAAGAACTGTACATAAAACTCCTTAAATCTGTGAATCCCCCTCCCCAAATGATCTAGTCCCGCCTCCTGCAGACACGCACTGCCTGCTTCGCTAATTTAAGGACGGCGAAGCCGTATCCACCTGGGGATGTTTAAGACGTTATGCTCCTTTTTCGGTACTCCGAGATAACTGGAAGGTCGAGAATAAAGGTATAGTTTTTTTAGAATGGCAACTGTAATGCCAAAATTTAAAAATTAAGGAAATATACATAATTTTATCTTGATAATTGAATCGACCACTGGTATATTTTGTATAACAAAAAAAAGGGATTTTATTCTATTTATCACAAATTGAAGAGGAAAGGTGGTTATGACTTGGAGGCAACAACCACGATATTAGCAGAACTGGAGGAGTATTTAAGACAAAAAGCTTTGACGATCACTCAATTCGCCAGGCATTCCCAGCTTCATTCCGGGACACTCAGTAATATCGTTCATGGGCACCGGCCGATTGCGATGCAGCAGCTTGACCGGATCACTCGGGCGATGGGACGGGAGGAAGGGTTCTTCTACGACCTATACATCGATAATTATATTATCGACGGCTCTTCGGACTGGCGCAGAATTGGTCCGCTGCTGCTCCGCTGTGCAGATCTAAACAAGCTGGACAGCATTCAGAGACTTGCCCGCCATATTATGGACAACCTGATGTACGCTCCCCTGTTGTTTGATACAGCGGAAGAACTATTCACTGCCGGGAAAATGGAGGCAGCCGCCGCAATCTATGAGATTGTTGCCGAAGCTGAACGCTTCCAGCATTCGGAACGGCTGGCACTATGCCAGTACCGGTTGTTTACCATCTCACTTAGTGATGATCAGGACAGAAATCTGTGGATAGCTAACCGGTTTGAGCCCTTCGTTGAGCGGTTGGATGAAGTGGACCAGCTGGATGCACTCAAAGAGCTTGCCAATACATACCGTTCCTTACAGCGCTGGGATAAGGTCGATGAATTTGCCGCCAAAATGGGCCATAAAGCCAGAATCCAATATGACATGAAGTACCGCTCTGACCGGAAATCAGCCGAACCGGGCAAACTACCTGGAAGACCCTTGTTCTTTTATATTGCTTATAGTGACTTGCTGCGGGGCAACGTTTGTGATGAGCTAGAGGATTATGAAGGGGCTTTGACTTATAAATATGCCTATGCAGATTTAAGTTGGGTTAAGGAGCAAGGTGAGACAGTAGAGCACTGGAAGAACCTTTTCCATGAATGGTCAATAGCAAATATATATATTACAAAGCTATTGAGTGGTGATACCACGGTAATAGAAGCATATGTTTCATACATTGATAAACATAGAGATGAACTAGTTATCGGTTTATTATATATTTTGAGAGCAGCAAATAAAAACCAGCTTAATATTGATAGAACTCTGGATTTTTATAAGCAAGAAATAGAAGAGATATTAGTCGAGCTGGTTAAAAGTAGATATTCTCGTAATCTTACTATGGATCGTCAAGCTAATTTAACATATGAACTCGCTTATTATTATTTATTTAAGGATAATTACCTCAAAGGCTTTGATTTATTATTAAAAACTATAAAAAATTTCCAATGCATAAACAATGAAAAGTATATACTAGAAAGTGTAACTCTATTTGAAAGATTTAGGATAGTTGCCAATCAAGAAGTTCAGGATCAGTATCAAATTCTACTTTTGGGAGGAGTTTATCATGAAGAAGAAGGTAGTAGTACTTCTAACTGTTCTTAGTATTATTTTATCGCCAATCATTGTAGGTCCAACCGCACCTGACTCTCCTGTTGTAACCTTATTTAACCACGGAGAAGGCTGATTTATTTTCTAAATTGATAACAAATTCAGGATCAGTATCAAATTCTACTTTTGGGAGGAGTCTCATGAAGAAGAAGGTAGTAGTACTTCTAACTCTTTTTAGTATTATTTTTTCGCCAATTATTGTAGGTCCAGATGCACCAAGCTCCCCTGTGATTACATCATAAATACACGGAGATGGCTGAGTTATTATTTGTAATCTCGGTTTAGTTATTGCCATATTAGTATTACTTACAGCCCCACCATAGGAGACTGCGGCGGGGCTTAACTACGAGGCTAATCCACTATACAGACGATATATTCTCCGCGAGCGTTCCCTGGCTTGATTATGCCCAGCTCTTTGAGTTTTGTAATATTCTTCGCAATACTTGAGGAAGAAACATCCAAAGTATTATCAAACAATTGTCTATGGAAAGTCTCTCCATCATCCATTCTGCTAATCAACTCGAACATCGTTTTCGCATGCCCTCTGCTCAGCAATTCACGAATATGTTTGATTCTATCGTAACGTTGTAGTTGTCTGAGAACCTTGGTAAGCGATGCGTTGACGCATTCTAGATAAAAAACAATGAATGGTTTTAAATTACCTTGAGTTGCTACCATTAGCGTATCATAATAATCTTCTATTCTTTTATCAAAGAATTCTTCCACACTAAACGCATCTTTAATTGTGGCAAGGTCGCTGTGTATCAACCCAACTAAAGTAGAAAATGCCCGTGCTGTTCTTCCGTTACCAGCAGGAAATGGATGGATATAGCCTATTAAATGATGGGTAATTCCAGAAATGATGAGCGGATGCAGCTTTTTATCAAGATTGGCATTTGTTGTATCGTATGGGCTCATATATCCGGTTACACTAGTATAAAGCCAGGAAAAGTAAGCCTGCATGAGACGCGGAACTTCATTAAAGGCTGGAGGTTGATAACTGACGTATCCATCACCATCTTGAAGAGCTACAGGAATGCTTCTATATCCGTTGGGGTAACCAGTCAATTCGTTCATTAAAGTAAATTGTATTTTTTTCAATACAGGTTCATCCATATCTGAAAAATCTTTGTTTGGATTTAAACTATAAAGATACTCATAAGTTTCAAAGACATTTTTAACCTCGATTTGTGCTTTTTGTTTAAAGGTTAGTGTGTTTTTTTGTAATTCTGGTATCAAAGGGATTTATTTTCGGCTGAAAGACTAACCTGTCTTCCGAATGATCAAAGTGTTCATATGCAAATACGTAAGTCATTTTTACACCACCTTTTACACTTAAAAACCCAGTAGGATCAAGGGATTTATCTTTTTTTTATTATACAAATTACACCTATTATGTACATGTCTCCATTACTAAACTAGCCTAAGGCTAGAGCAACGTATTCTGGTCTGTTTTCTTTGAGCGGTTTTATTAAACAAAAGCTGGAGGGTCCATCATGAAAGCAATGGTTATCGAAAAATACGGACAAACTCCGCTGCTGTTAGCGGACCGCCCAATGCCCGAAGTCGGTGAGCATGAGGTGCTCGCGGAAATCCATGCGGCAAGTATCAATCCGATCGACTTCAAAATCCGGGATGGCAAGCTGCGTATGCTATTGAAATATGAGATGCCGCTTATTTTGGGCAATGATTTCTCAGGTGTGATTATCCAGGTGGGGGATAAGGTCAAGAAATTCAAGGTAGGTGATGAAATCTACGGCCGGCCCAGAAAAAGCAGGATTGGCACCTTCGCGGAGTATATTGCTGTTCATGAGGAGGATATCGCGCTGAAGCCCGGCAACCTTTCCTTTGAAGAAGCTGCTTCTATTCCTTTAGTCGGACTCACTTCGTACCAGGCACTGCATGATATTTTACAGCTGTCGGCTGGACAAAAGGTATTGATTCAGGCGGGAGCGGGCGGCGTGGGTACCTTCGCCATCCAGCTTGCCAAAGCGATGGGGATTTACGTTGCAACCACTGCAAGCGAAGCCGGAGCTGAACTCGTTAAGTCACTTGGGGCCGATCAGATCATCGATTATAAAACAGAGCAATTTGATCAGGTTCTGCACAATTATGACGGAGTATACGATACCATTGGCGGAGAAACGTTAGAAAGGGCCTTCAGTATCGTCAAACCGGGGGGACATGTCGTATCCGTATCAGGTCTGCCCAACGCCCGTTTCGGCAAAGAATACGGGTTAGGGTTCCTGAAGGTTAATCTATTACGGCTCGTCACCCGGAGAATCACAAGGCTGGAGCGCAAAACCAAGGTGAAATACAGCTTCCTGTTCATGAAGCCGAGCGGCAGACAGCTGGAAATCATCGCTGAATATATTGAATCCGGTGCCATCAAGCCTGTGATTGACCGGGTATTTCCTTTTGCAGAAGCTCAGCAGGCGATGGAGTACTCCGAATCCGGCCGGGCTAAGGGCAAGATTATATTGAAAATAAAATAATCCAAGCCCCGCCGCAAACGAAGCGGTGGGGCTTTAATGTAAAGAGCGGTTAGTTCTTAACCGATCTGAAGCTCAGCAACAGCATATAAAACTGCAGAGCCGCTTATTTTTACACGATCCCCGTCATTTATACAATATAATGTTCCTCCGCGTTTGGAGAGCTGCCGGGCTACTAACTCGTCCTTACCAAGCCGCGCTGCCCAATAGGGAATGAAATTACAGTGAGCAGAGCCGCATACAGGGTCCTCATTCACATTCAGCTTAGGAAAAAAGCTGCGGGAAGCAAAGTCATAGGTGTCGCTTCTGGCCGTGATCGAGACCCCGAGTCCATCGGGAAGCTGCCGCAGTTTAGAGAAATCAGGAGCAGCGTTAAGCACATCTTCTTCTTTTTCCAGCACGAACATTAAATCTCTGGCTAAATAAGTCTCTACCGGCTGAATGCCAAGAGCTTCAACCATTTGACTGGTTAATGTCCAACGCTCCGGCATCCTGCTGGGGAAATCCAGCTCGTAATACTTCCCTTTTCTTAGAACAACCAGTTCCCCGCTCATGGTCTGAAATTTAAAGCTTGCTACATTAGTTTCATAAAAGTTAGCCAGGACATAAGCTGTTGCGAGAGTAGCATGGCCACAGAGTTCAATCTCATCAGCCGGAGTAAACCAGCGTAACCGGTAATGGTCCCCCTCCTTGACGGCAAAAGCTGTTTCCGAGAGATTGTTTTCAGCAGCAATTTGCTGCATTGTCTCATCCGGAAGCCAGCCCTTCATAATACATACTCCCGCGGGATTACCTTCGAATAATTTCTCCGCAAATGCATCCACAACATAATATTTCATATACCCGCCTCCAAAAAGCTGAAATTAAATACCATTTTACTGTATCCTCGTATGGTTTACGACTCTGTACTATACAACGCGATGAAGGATCTAATCTAATAAGCAAATGGAGAACGATAATATCGCCGCCCCATTGTGCCGGTGTGTAGCTGCCCAGTCGAAGAAGTTGTCGGGTTGCACGGGTTGCTCGGGTTGCTGATTGGGGTGAGACGTTGATTTGTTAGTAGATTGTTGTATGAAATACAACTTTGGTTTACGGATATCCGGGTAATCCGAAGGATTGTTGTACGAAATACAAGAATTTCCCCGCTGTGCCGCCAGTTGGAGGAGAAATGCTGCATTCTGTACAACAATTTTGAAATTCGGCCAATTTATTGAGGGAAATGTTGTATTTGGTGCAGGATTTTTGAGTAATAATGTGTTTGCTCACCTCCCGTTCCCCTCTGCCGCTCTAATCATAACTCCAGCACTCCCCTCAGCACTTAAATTCAAGTTCCGCCGCTCCCCCGCCCTATCTCCAATTCCCTACCCACCAACATTGTTCCTGGCCCCGCCGCGAGCGAAGCGGTGGGGCTTGCGCTTTGCCTCCCCTTTCAAGGATATACATTGAAAGGGCCCACCCGTGGAGCGGCAGAAAGGGACGGAGGGAGGTTTGGAACTGTAGGAGCGATAGCGTCCGCCTTTGTCTCCGGATGTTATCTGCTGCAAGCAATATAATCATGAACATCTGGAGACAACAGCGGCCGGAAGTCCAAAGCTCACGCAGTCCCGCCCGCCGCCGCTCCCAAGTGGTTATTCCCATGTATATCCCCCTCCCCCCCATCACACGATAATCATTAACCCACACCCCCAGCCCCAGCGCGCCTTTATGAGTAAATGATTGTATTCGTAATCCTCCGTGGACTGTAATGTGAGGCTTGTAACCAATACAAGTTAAACGGAGGTCAAAAAGGAATGACGAAAAAATCCTTCACCCTGCTCCTCAGCTCGCTGCTGACACTCAGCATGCTGTCCGCATGCGGCGGCAACAACAATAATGAGGCGGCGGCAACCAAAGATCCAGGTGCAAGCACGGGAACCAACACGGCAGCGGCTACAGAGCCGGCAGCAGAACCGGAAAAGCCGACAGAGATCAAAATCATGCTCCCGCTGAACACGACAGATACTCCACCGGACACGATCAAGACGGAAGTGGAGAAATTGACGAATACGAAGCTGACCTATCAGTTCTTCCCGGCAGATACCTATGAAGAGAAGCTGAACTCCTCCTTCGCCACTGGCTCACTGCCGCAGGTTACCTATCTGAAGAATCAGACGACCTTCCTGCAGATGAAGGAAGCGATCAAGGACGGACAGTTCTGGGAGATCGGGCCGCTCCTCAGTGAGTTCCCTAACCTGAACAAGCTGAAACCGGAAATCCTCAATAACACCAAGGTAGACGGCAAGCTGTACACCCTGTATATCGGCCGTCCGCTGGCCCGCCAGGGGATTATCTACCGTAAGGACTGGGCGGATAAGCTGGGACTCGCAGCACCGGCCAATACCGATGAGCTGTTCGCAATGGCTAAAGCCTTCACGGAGCAGGACCCTGACGGCAACGGTGTAAAGGACACTATCGGGGTGGTTGACCGCAATGAGCTGGTATACGGCGCATTCAAAACCGTCTCTTCCTGGTTCGGCACACCGAACAACTGGGGGGAGAAGGACGGCCAGCTGGCACCGGAATTCACCTTCCCGCAGTACTTCGACACCATGGATTTCTTCAAAAACCTGCGTGACGGCGGATACATGAACCAAGACTTTGCAGCAACCAGTAAAACGGATGCGGTAAATATGTTCACCAGCGGCAAAGCAGGACTGTATATCGGCGGTTCCATGCAGGATATCGATACACTCAACAAGGACCTGATCAAGAACGTGCCGGATGCCGTGCTGGACACACACAGTATGGTGGCTGGACCTGACGGCAAGTTCGCCCAGTGGATGATTCCCGGCTATAACAACGTAGTGCTGTTCCCGAAATCAGCGGTTAAGGATGAGGCAGAGCTGAAGAAGATCCTGGCCTTCTTTGACAAAATGATGACCCCTGAAGTGGCCAACCTGATGTACTGGGGGATTGAAGGCACACACTATACGGTTGAAGACGGCAAAGCCAAGCCAACGGACAATAAAGAGCTGATTGAACGCGAAGTCAAAGGCTTCAAAGACAGCGTAATCGGCGAATACGAAACGAACGGCATGTACCAGAGTCTGAACGTGCTGCCGGGCCGCATTCATGCGGAAGAGCTGGTACTGGAGAATGTGAAGGTAGGGGTCGCAGATCCTACGGCGGCGCTGGATTCGGCAACCTATACATCCAAGGGTGTTGAGCTTCAGCAGATCATTACGGATGCCACTTATAAATACATGTACGGCCAGCTCGATAAAGCCGGATTCGAGAAAGAAGTCGAGAACTGGAAGAGCCGGGGCGGGGCCCAAATCATCGAAGAATACAATGCCGTGTACAAAAAATAAGCAGAACGCAGCAGCTTTGACTGCGGGCTGACCACATGAAAGAAGGCTGCTTGGCTTAGCGCTTCGGCAGCCTTTTTTTCAAATATAGAAGAATTTACAGAGAAAGGAAGAGAATCATGCAGGAAGTTACCGCCCAGCCCCGCGTAGTTCCCGAACCGAAGCCTAAGAGCTATAAGAGCAGCAGTGAGCTTAAGAAAAGGCTGTGGAGAAACAAGCTACTCTATGTGATGCTGATCCCCGGAGTGCTGTATTTCATTGTATTTAAATATCTGCCGATGTACGGACTGATTATCTCCTTCCAGGATTACAAGCCTTATCAAGGGATTACAGGGAGCGAGTGGGTTGGAATGAAGCATTTCAGCCGGCTGTTCACCGAACCCGATTTCCTGAACATTCTGGGGAATACCCTGATCCTGTTCGGGATGAATATTCTGATCTATTTTCCGATTCCGATTATTCTCGCATTGATGCTTAACGAACTCAGAGGCACTTTCTTCAAAAGATTCTTCCAGACCCTGGTCTACCTGCCCCACTTCATGTCCTGGGTTATCGTCGTCTCGATTTCCTTCGTCATGGTGACGATGGACGGCGGGATTATCAACGAACTGCTGGCTTACTTCGGATTCTCCAAAATCAATTTCCTGCTGAGTCCCGGCTGGTTCAGACCGATGTACATCATTCAGGTTATCTGGCGGGAAGCGGGCTGGGGAACGATTATCTATCTGGCTTCTATCGCTGCCATCGATCCCGGGCTCTATGAAGCTTCGCGCATGGACGGGGCCGGACGGCTCAGACAAGTCTGGCACATCACGCTTCCGGCGATCCGGGGAGTTATTATTACACTGTTTATTCTGAAAATCGGTTCCGTTCTCGATCTTGGATTCGAACATGTCTATCTGCTGCTCAATTCCATGAACCGGGAAGTTGCGGAAATTATCGATACGTATGTCTACACCGCCGGGCTGCGGCAAGGGCAGTTCAGCTATAGTACAGCCATTGGCTTCTTCAAGTCGATAGTGGGTCTGATCATGGTGATGACCGTCAACAAGGTATCCAAGAAAATAGGAGAAGAAGGCGTTTATTAAAATGCCGCGGGAGGAATTGAAATGGTAGAAGACCGTACGATTAGCGGCAGAATATTCTCCGCTGTCAACTTTACACTGCTTGCACTCATCGCTCTGATAACGGTGCTTCCGTTTGTCCATGTAGTAGCAGGCTCCTTCACAACCAGCGCAGAGCTGGCCGCTAACAAATTTGTACTGATTCCGAAAGTGTGGAGCCTGGAGGCTTACAAATTTATTTTCTCAACGAATACGATCTTCAGAGCCCTGGGTGTGTCTATCGGGGTAACGCTTGTAGGGACTTTGTTCAGTATGTTCATCACGTCGCTGATGGCTTATGGCCTCTCCCGCAGGGATCTGGACGGCCGCCGGGTATTTAACTTCCTGGTGGTGTTCACGATGCTGTTCCACGGCGGAATGATTCCGACGTTCCTGGTGGTCAAAGAGCTGGGGCTGATTGACTCGTATGCGGCGCTTATTCTTCCGTCCGCGATCAGCGCGTTCAATATGATTATCCTGAAGAACTTCTTTCAGAATATTCCTGAAGGGCTGGAGGAATCGGCCAAAATCGACGGCTGCAACGACTTCGGCATTCTGTTCAAGATCGTATTGCCTTTGTCGCTGCCGGCGATTGCGACCATCTCCCTGTTCTACGCCGTAACCTACTGGAACACGTATATGACCGCCATCCTGTATCTGGATAACAGCGCCAAGTGGCCGATTCAGGTTCTGCTGAGACAGATTGTCGTGCTTGCCAGCGGGATGGATCACAGTGCAACACTCGATGGCACGGTTCCGCCGCCGGATCAGACGATCAAAATGGCTGTTATCGTGGTAGCAACGCTGCCGATTCTGATGGTGTATCCGTTCCTGCAGAAGCATTTCGCCAAAGGCGCGATGCTGGGCTCGATGAAGGGCTGATGCTGAAGGCAGGCCGGGTATTCTGAAATATGAAAGGGGTATAACAATGATAGGCAGTCTGCCGCAAACACCTTTAGAATGGGCGCAAAAAGCCTGTGATTCTTTGATGGATACGTATCAAGCGGGGGAGCTTCCGCCTGCGCACCGCTGGCATTATCACCAAGGCGTGTTTCTATGCGGGATGGAGCTGCTGTGGGAGGCTGTCCAGGAGGACCGCTATATCGAATACATCCAGCAGTATGTGGATGATCTGGTGGATGAATACGGCAATTTCTATTTTGCCCGGGATGAGCTGGATGCCGTACAAGCGGGGCTGCTGCTCTTCACGCTGCATGAACGGACCGGCAAGCTGAAGTACCGGGAGGCTGCGGCTAAGCTCAGGAATCTGCTGCGGACGCTGAACAGAACCTCCGAAGGCGGCTATTGGCATAAGGACAAATATGCGAATCAGATGTGGCTCGACGGGCTGTATATGGCCGGGGTCTTCTCCCTGAAGTATGCGAATGCTTATGGAGAAGAGGACTTGCGTGCAGCAGTGCTGCACCAGGAGCGGCTGATGCGCAAATACATGAAAGACGAGGCCACCGGCCTGCTCTACCATGCCTGGGATGAGAGCCGCCGTATGCCCTGGGCGAATCCGCAAACCGGCTGCTCGCCGGAGTTCTGGAGCCGGTCACTCGGCTGGTACGGGCTGGCACTCTCGCAGTTTATGGATGAGCTGCCGGAGAAGGATCCGGGCCGTGCGGAGCTGGCCGCCGAGCTGAGCGGCTTCGTGCAGGCGCTGATCCGCTATCAGGATCCGAAGAGCGGCCTGTGGTATCAGGTGGTCGACAAGGGAGCTGAGCCGGATAACTGGCTGGAAACCTCCGGCTCCTGCCTGTTCGTCTACACGATTGCCAAAGCGGTGAAGCTGGGAATTCTGCCTGGGGAGGTTGAAGCTGCCGCGGCAGCGGCAGCGCGCAAAGGCTACGAAGGCTTAATTCAGGTGCTGGAATGGGATGAGCAGGACCGGCTGATTCTGCCGGACATCTGCATCGGGACCTCAGCAGGGGATTACCGTAACTATGTCACCCGGCCGAAGGTCAGCAATGACCTGCACGGAGTAGGGGCGCTAGTGATGGCCTGTGTGGAGATGCAGGCGTTGTACCCGGCACAAGTGTAGCATTGTCTGAGGCTGGCGGGTCCGGCAGAATAGTAATGGAGTTTGAAGTGGCTGTATCCGGCGGAAAGCGCAGCCAAGCTTGAGGCTGTCTGGATCAGCAGTGAAAGAATAGAAAGGAGGCTCACAGTGTTTAATATTGCGGATTATGGAGCGCTCCGGGATAGCGGGGTTCCGGCAACGGCAGCGATTGCGGACGCCATCTGGGCGGCGTACAGCGCCGGCGGAGGCACGGTGTATGTTCCGGCCGGCACCTTCCTGACAGGCGCAGTGCGCCTGCGCAGCAACATTCAGCTGCATTTAAGTCCTGGAGCGGTATTGTCCTTCAGTACCGATCCGGCGGATTACCCGGTCGTGGAATCACGGTGGGAAGGGGTGAAGCAGGAGGTGCACGCGGCCTGCATTTATGGAGCGGATCTGACCAACGTCTCCATCACAGGCAGCGGGACCATTAACGGAAACGGTGCACCCTGGTGGGAGAAGCACCGGAATCATCCCGAAGAGCTGGAGTATCCCCGCCCGAGATTGATCGGCTTCGACAACTGCAGCCGGGTAACGATCAAGGATGTACAGCTGATCAATTCTCCGAGCTGGACCGTGAATCCGATCGGCTGCAGTAATGTGATGATCGATAATCTGTCGATCCTGAATCCGGCGGATTCGCCGAATACGGATGGCATTAATCCTGAGTCCTGCCGTGATGTCCGCATCAGCAATTGCCACATCGATGTAGGCGATGACTGCATTGCCATCAAGGCAGGTACCGAGGATACCAGGGAGCGCATTCCCTGCGAGAATATCACCATTACGAACTGCGTGATGGTCCACGGCCACGGAGCGGTGGTGCTGGGCAGTGAGATGAGCGGCGATATCCGTAACGTGACGATCAGCAATTGTGTATTCAAGCAGACGGACCGCGGCATCCGCATGAAATCGCGGAGAGGGCGCGGCGGAATCATTGAGGATATCCGGGTAAGCAACATTGTGATGGAGGATGTGATCTGTCCCTTCACGCTTAACCTCTATTATTTCTGCGGGCCGCGGGGCAAGGAGAAGTATGTCTGGGACAAGAACCCGTACCCCGTGACGGAGGAGACGCCGCAGTTCCGGCGGATTCATTATGCCAATATTACAGCGCGTAATGTCCACGCAGCGGCAGGATTTCTGTATGGGCTTGCTGAGCAGTATGTATCAGAAATTACCTTCACCAATATCGATATTTCGATGGCGAAAGATGCAGTGCCCGGCCATCCGGATATGATGACAGGCATCGAGAACATGCAGCGCCGGGGATTCTACCTCGGCAATGTGCGCGACGTGCAGTTTCAGCAGGTCAGTATTGAGAACCACGAGGGTCCGGCCTTTTACGTTGAGAACGGGGAAGAGGTAGAGTTTCTGAACTGCCGGTCACGGAACACGGCGAAGCCGGAGAAGCTGGTGGAGCAGGTTGCGGTGGAACCGGCGGGAACGTGAAGTCCGGCAGCAATTGGGCGGAATACGGGGGATAAAACGGATGATATCCTCCGGCCTTAGCTAATAAACTATATGCACAAGAGCCTGGTCCTGTAGGGGATCGGGCTCTTGTTGTGTGTATGATCAGAACAGCGTTGCTGTACCATCCGCGGCACTGGAAGCAAATTGCAGGTTGTCTGCTGCTGGACACTCACTCCAGTTCTATATAACTGTAATTTGTACAACTAAAATGATCAATTATTGTGCAGAGGGAGGTTTAATTGCACTCTATACACTTATAAAACTCTCCTATGCCATAAAGAGACACTTTTCTTTATTTTAATTGTACAGAATACAGTTATCCCTGCTCTTCCGGGTTTTCGCCGTCTGTTAACTGCACGAAATACAACTATTCCGCATGTGCATCCGCACTCCTTACTCTAGAGGAGCTTTGCGGCGCAATCATCTGCAACACAGGCTAGTATTCCCATTTGCTGTTGGGCGGTAACCCGGAGCGTGCAGCGTAATCCCCGGCCAGTTTTTAAGTTCAATATATATAGATGAAATCTTGCACGAAATACAACAATTTCCTCGTGATAGCGGGTTAAGTCCAAAATTGTTGTACAAAAGGCAGCATTTTCCCTACTCCAGGCGGTTTAGCAGAAGGATTGTTGTATTTCCTACAACAATCCTTACGAATATCCCGGTATCTAGGAATACGAGTTGCACTTCGTACAACATTTGGGCTTCTCTATGCAGATGTATCTGCAACCGTGTCCGCATCCGCATTCGCATCAACGTCCTTACCCTCATTCACATCGGCCTCCGCAGGCGGACGTCAGCTAGAGTTATAGAGTGAACTTAAGAATCTAACCTGCTGTATTGCGCTGCTCTATTGCGCTGTTGTATTGCGAAATCCTTGCTCTGCAAGGGGCATCGATCGGCTGGCTGTCATTCTTAAGTTCAGCTTATATAGCCCTTGTTGCTGCCGGGCGCTAACCCGGAACGTATGGCGCAAGTCCCGGCGTACCAACCATTACTGATAATTCTTGTACTGCCGGGCGTTCTATCCATCCTACAGCCTTCTCAGTATATCTTTTTTCTTCAAGCCGTTCTTCTTGGCGGTAGCATTCCAGAAGGTGTGGGTCGCGGCGAATTTCCAGGCGAAGCGCGGGAAGTTGGGGCTGAACAGCAGGGATTCATCTGCGCTTCTGGATTGTATATTAGCGGCCATGCTATGCATTGCTTTTCCCAGGTTCTTAAGCGGACCCTTGCCGGGAGG
Organism: Paenibacillus borealis; assembly: GCF_000758665.1. Taxonomy (NCBI): domain Bacteria; kingdom Bacillati; phylum Bacillota; class Bacilli; order Caryophanales; family Paenibacillaceae; genus Paenibacillus; species Paenibacillus borealis. Next base: position 6,943,880 of record NZ_CP009285.1, on the reverse strand, counting down.
GACCTTCTCCAGGGAGCCCAGCATTTCACCGGCACCCTGACCCAGCGCCTGCCCGAAATGAACACCGGCGCGTGTGCACCAGTGTTTAAGGATATCCAGAGCAATCTGATTCTGACTGCCCTCATAGAAACCATTGTTTATCATGGCATAGACGTGGATTTCCTCTGGCTGCTCCTGATCATGCTCTGATTTGAGGTATTCTTCGAGCGTTGCCAGCAGCCTGAACAAATGGGACGGGATTGCATCTACATAGAGCGGGAAGGCAAGCACCAGTACATCCATCCGGCACAGCTCGCTGTATTGCGCAGGGGTGAGCGGTCTTTTGTTCGGATTATAGTAGGTTAGTTCATTCCCGGTGCTGATAAGCGGCTCGAGCATCTTCAACAATATACCTGAGTTGCTGTTAACGGGCTTGGGGCTGCCGTTGATCATGGCGATGTTCATTGGACCGCCTCCTTAATGCTGTGCAGGCTGTCATGAAAGTACACATGGTTTCCTGTAGAATACAAATTCAGGCTGTTCGCGGCGACTAGCGTGCGGGCTGTGCCTTTTTCAGCCTCGGTGATGTCGTCCCCATAGAAATGCACCGATAGTGCGAACTGGTGATCATACCGGTTGCGGTGATGGGTTTCTCCATTCTTGGTGACAAAATAGGGCAGGACATAGGAAATACTCCGGTTCAGCACATTCAGGACAAAAGGACTGTAGCTGCCGTACATACATTTGCTGATGATAATCAGTTCATCGCTTTGGGAGAGCAGCTCGCCCAGATTGTTATAGCCATCCCGTATTACGCATGCTCCGGGCGTCCGGGTCCAGCAGCCGAAGCAGCCCATACACTGGCGGATGGTACCATTGTCCGAGATAACAGTCAGCTCTCCTTGCCCGCCCTCTGCCCATCCTGCGAATTCCTGCTCCTGCAGATCGTGCACAATCATTCTCATGGTTCATGTCTCCTTATAAGATAGATTGGACCGCCAGTAATTCACGCCAGTTCCCCGAATACTTGACCCCGTTATTGGTAAGCAGAGCAGCTATACCGTGTACCATCGCCCAGAGTGCAATCAGTTGATGGGAGAACTCAGCTTCCGGCAGGCCGGCGCTTTGAAACATTTGATAGGCCGTTGTCCTGAACAGGACGAATGGCGGATAGCTATCAGAATTATAGTTGTCCAGATCGATGACTATGCCAGAATGGTAGTACAAAAACTGGAAATACTGCGGGTGCTCCATGAAAAAATCGATGTAAGCCTGCCCCAGCAGGGAAATCGCGTCAGAGCTGTCCTCCTGTCCTTGGACGGATGCACACAGGGACTCCATAAATTGCTCTGTGACATGCTCGCCCATGGCGGATACCAGCTCATCTATATTTTTAAAATGGCTGTAGGGGGCGGTGTGACTGACTTTACATTCGGCTGCGACCTTGCGCAGGGAAAAGCTGTTAATGCCGTCTGTATTAATAAGCTTAATGCCTGCTTCTATAAGCTCATTCCGTAAATTGCCGTGGTGGTAGGGTTTATCCGTCACTTCCTGCAGCCTTCCTTTCGGTTATCTTTACACTGTAAAGATTGTAGCATCGAATCTTTACGATGGTAAGATACATTGATCACACAAAGGGGCTGTAAATTATTTTTTTTGCAAAATGAGTTCGTCAGCGCTATAATTAGTACCAAGTACTAATATCAGATACTAAAGTCTGAAATAAATGATGGGGTGATATTCATGAAGGGTGCAAGAATTACAGCGATCGGCTCTTATGTGCCGTCCCGGAGACTTACGAATACTGATCTGGAGCAAATGGTCGATACCAATGACGAATGGATTGTTCAGCGGACAGGCATCCGGGAGCGCCGAATCAGCCGTGCGGATGAATATACCAGTGATTTATGTGCAGCCGCCGTGCAGGATCTGATGAAGCGTTATGGTAAAAGTGTACAGGATGTCGATATGGTCCTCGTGGCTACCAGTACGCCAGATTTCTCTTTTCCTTCCGTAGCAGCCATTGTGCAGAACCGTCTCGGCATTCCGCTTACTTCCGGAGCGATAGATATGAGTGCCGCCTGTGCGGGGTTTGTCTATGCACTGCATACAGCTCATGCGCTGGTATCCTCGGGACTACATCATAAAGTGCTGGTCATCGGCGCTGACGCGCTGTCCAAGATCACGGATTACACGGACCGCAGTACCAGTATTCTGTTCGGTGATGGTGCAGGTGCCGTGCTTGTGGAGAGCGGCGGGGATAAAGATCACTTCTTAGGGGGCAATCTCGGCAGCGACGGGAGCGGAGCGCAGCATGTCTACCGCACGGGGCTGGCGGACAAGGTGAACGGAGTGGAGCTTGCCGCTACTGGCATGCTGGTACAGAACGGGCGTGAGGTCTTCAAGTGGGCGGTCCGGACGGTTCCGCAGGGGGTGCAGCAGGTACTGCAGAACGCAGGAGCTGAACTTGCGGAAGTGGACTGGTTCATCCCGCACAGCGCCAATCTGCGGATGATTGAACCGATCTGTGAACGGCTGAATTACCCGTTCGAACAAGCGCTGTACAGCCTTGAATATTTCGGCAACACCTCGGCGGCCAGTATTCCGCTTGCCCTCGATCTTGGCATCCGCGAGGGGAAAGTGCAGAATGGCCAGCGGATATTGCTGTACGGATTCGGTGCAGGCCTCACCCACGCGGGCCAATTGGTCAGCCTGTCACTGGACCCGCAGGTGGGTGCTCCAACACCTTATTGATCTCAGCAGAGAATAAAGTATCAAGACGATATTTATAGAATGAAACGGCGACAGTCAAGGACGAGAAAAAAGGTCCTTGACTGTCGCTTTTCATTGAACTATCGTTTCCCGTTAGCTTTCTCTTCTGAGTAAGATAACAATGTTGTTAAACCTTTTGTGACAGCTTCAAATTTTCTTTAAATCTTTAATTTTTGTATTATGCTCATTTTGTTCGCTCTACACAATACAGAAAAAACTCCATATCTATATTCCTAAAATTCTTAGTATCTTTATCAATAATATTCATACCGTTTCGAACAGCAACTTTTTGAGAGGCTATATTTGTGTCCCTAATAATAGAATAAACCCTATTTGCATTAAGAACTGAGAAGGCGTATTCCTTGCAAGCAATTGCCGCTTCTGTTGCGTAACCTTTGTGCCAATGCGCTTTTTGAAACAAAAATCCTATTTCCAAAATTTCTTTTTCTCCCCAGCCTTGCATTGTCAGGCCACATTGACCAATCATTTCGTTTGATTCTTTTAATACAACAGCCCAAAGTCCAAAACCATACTCTTCATATCTTTTAAGATGTCTGTTAAGCCAATTTTGTGCTTCTTCTAAGTTGAATGCACTTTCATAAGCAGCACGCATTACTTCCTCATCACACAATATTCCGCACAATGCATCATAATCAGACTGCACCATTTCTCTAATTATAAGACGTTTTGTTTCTATCAAAAATCTCCCGCCTTTCTATTATATACTCGTTGTTCTATGCGCAAAAATGACCCGCCAGGAATAATTATTGCTTCATATTTGTCTGGTTTATCCCAAATGTTCCCATGAATGCGGCTCAGAAGCGGAAATTGCCCACGCCCGAGTCATCCGCTCTAGCCACTCCATCTTATTTCCCGGACACCTTAAATAGAGTATGGCTAAGTATTAAACACAAATAATGGGGACCAAGCCGAAAAATGGTCCCCTTAATCAGAAAAACGGTGCCTTGATCCATCCCATCAAATGAGAGATTATAGTATCGAAAGCGGTTTCAGTCTGGTTAAGGCAATGGGATTATGAAACAGAGGGGAGGTTGTGTAAACTGCACCCGGAAGAGGGGCGCAGCTCAGCGGTTCAACCCGCTCCCGCAGGATTCACGGATGATCAGCGCCGGCTCAACCACGAAGGAGCCGCCTTCCGACTGATTATTAATGAGATCGAACAGCATATGGGCCGCGAGAACACCGAGCCGTTCCTTGTTCTGGCGGATCGTGGTCAGCGTGGGACTGGTATACTGGCAGGCCTCGATATCATCGCAGCCGATGATGGCGACATCCTCCGGAACACGGAGGCCATGCTCCTTCAAGGCGCGGACCGCTCCCAGGGCGAGCAGATCGGAGGCGGCGAAGATGGCTTGCGGCAGACTGCCGGCATGGATCAGCTGCTTCATGGCCGCGTAGCCGCTGGGCTCGAAGAAATCGTCGCCATGCACGAACCATTTGGGGTTCATCGTCAGACCGAAACCGGCAATGGCTTTGACATAGCCCGCTTCACGCCGGTTGGAGATATCCGAATCGGCCGTACTGCCGATGAAGCCCAGCTCCCTGTGACCGAGCAGGTAGAAATGCTCCACTACTTTAGAGGCAATCTGGTAATTATCCGACATCACATAGCCGGATTTCTTGCCGGTCAGCTCCAGGTCAACGCCGATGCAGGGAATATTGCTCCTATCGAGATCCTGTATGGCAGGCTCCATCTGTTGTCCGGAGATAATGACACAGCCGTCCACATGGAAATGCAGGCAACGCGAGAAGTAATCGCCGCTGCTGATGAATTTCTCATTGGAAAAGAAGATCAGGTCGTAACCCAGCACGCCCATCTGCTTCTTGAAGGAATTCAGTACCTCTACAAAAAAAGGATGGGTAAACTCCACATTCAGCTCACCGGCAAAAATAACTCCGATTAGATTCGACTTCTTGGTGGCCAGTGTCTTGGCGGAGCTAGAGGGGGTATATCCGGTTTGTTCGATAATCTCCAGCACTCTTTGCTTCGTTTTTTCGGAAACATCGCTGTAGTTATTCATTATTTTCGAAACAGTGGATACAGAGACCCCGGCCATTTCGGCAATTTTTTTAATATTCATTTGCATGCTGAGCCACCCCCGCTTAATAGTTGTAACAGGGCCAAAAGACGGATATGCCAGGGTTTATCAGGCTATAGAGCCGTTCATCAGACACTCGGCTGCTGTTCAACAGCAGTTCTTTCTAGAGTCTATTCAACTTGCCGAAACAAGTCAAAGGTTTATTGCACTCAAGGTTTAAGTATGGATTTTATCGAAACCGATTTCGATTATTGCAGCTGTGTAATACCTGACCATGTGATTGCGGAACGGGCGAGACTGGAAACTAGAGGAGGCATAATGGGAATGAAAAGAAATGTATCTGCGGTGTTAGCGGCCGCTGTGATCATTAACGGCCTTTTGTCACCGCTGGGCAGCGGAGCGGCAGGTGCCGTGCCTGCGAAGAGTAAGCTGGCAGCTGTGGCGGATGCAACGGCTGCGGTGCAGAACGGGGATTTGGCTGCCAGCGAAATGAAAGCGTTTACTGATGTGAGTGCGGACAATTGGGCGGCGCCTGCAGTACAGCGCTGGAGCCGCAGCGGCGTAATTTCCGGTTACGGGGACGGGAGCTTCCGGCCGGATAGTCAGGTGACCCGGGCAGAATTCGCGGCAATCATCAACCGCATATTTGGCTATAAGGAAGCGGCAGCCTCCCTCCCGGCAGATATACCTGCGGGAGCCTGGTACAGGAACGATATCGCCAAGGCGGTAGCGGCGGGGTATCTAAGCGCAGGAGCGGATAACCATATCCAGCCTGCAGCTAAGCTGAAGCGCGGGGAAGCGGTTGTGGCGCTGCAGAAGATTTTCCGGCTGGATACCGTCAATCATGCCAAGGGGGAGTATAGCGATCTGGCGGGAGCAGGCAGCGAGGTCATTTCAGCAGCGGATGCATTGACTGCAGCCGGCTATATTCAAGGCTATCCCGGAGGCTTGTTCAAGCCGGACGGGAATATTACGCGCGCCGAGCTGGCCAAGATGGCCGATATGCTGGTGCAGGAGCTCCAGTCCTCCGGCGGGGAGATGAAGCTGGGGACGGTGCAGGGGAATGTGGTGCTGAACCATGAAGGAGCTACGCTCAAGGACAGCATAATTGAAGGCAATCTCTATCTTACCGAAGGTATCGGAGAAGGGGATATCCGGATTGAAGGTGTGCAGGTTAAAGGCACAACCTATATCCGCGGCGGCGGTGAACACAGCGTGACCCTTGCGGACAGCAGTTTCGGCACTATTCAGGTTGCGAAGCCCCGCGGCACAGTCCGCATTGTTGCCAGCGGGACCACAACAGCCGGAAACGTACAGCTGAACTCTGGTGCCAGCCTTGAAGAAAGCAATCTCACCGGAGAAGGATTCACCAATGTTGAATTGTCAGCCGGGGAGAAGACGGTCACCCTTAAAGGGAATTATGGAGTGGTGTCCACCGCAGATCCGGCAGGAAGCCGCATTGCACTGAACATCTCCGGCAAGCTCGCTAAGCTGGTATGGGGAGCCCCCGGCACAATTGTGCTGATGGACAAAGCGCAGGTGGCCGAACTGCTCATCAAACCCGGGGCCAAAGGCCTCGCGATCCAGGGCAGCGGCAGCTTCGGCACCGTGCTGAATCAGGCGGATGATGTTACTGTAGGCGGCTCTGCCCTCAAGCAGGGCAGCAGAACGAATCTGAATCCGGCTGCACCGCAGGCCAGCCAGTTGCCTGCTGCCGGCAGCGGCGGAGAGACTGCCGCTACGGCAACACCGGCTGCGACACCGGCGCCGGAAGTCACACCGGAGCCGACACCGGTAATTACGCCGAGTCCGCTGCCTACATCGACCCCGTTGCCGGAAGTCACACCAACTCCGGCACCAACCAGCGATCCGTGGACTCTAGTGTGGAATGATGAATTCGATGACGGCTCCATTGATCCGGCCAAATGGACTTATGACCTTGGAGACGGAACCATAGTCGGTAATCCGGGCTGGGGCAATAATGAGCTGGAGTATTACACGAGCGACGGCAAGAACGTGAAGGAAGAAGACGGCAAGCTGGTCATCACCGCGCGTAAAGAAGCTGTAGGCGGTAAACCGTATACCTCCTCACGGATCAAAACAAAGGGATTGTACAGCAAACTGTACGGTAAATTCGAGATCCGGGCGAAAGCACCGACCGGCAAGGGGCTCTGGCCGGCCATCTGGATGCTGCCGGAAGATTACACCTACGGCAATTGGGCTGCCTCAGGAGAGCTGGATATTATGGAAGGCTGGGGCAGCCGCCCGAATGTGGTTGCCGGAACCATTCATTATGGTTCCCAGTGGCCGGATAATGTCTATTCCGGCAAGGAATATGTGCTGCCGGGTAATTCCACGATTGAAGATTACCACACCTATTCTATTGAGTGGGAGCCGGGAGAAATCCGCTGGTATGTGGATGGAGTCTTATTCTCCACCAAGAATGACTGGTACAGCAAGAGCAGCGGCCAGCCGGCTATGAATGCTTATCCGGCACCCTTCAACCAGAGGTTCCACCTTCTGATGAATCTGGCGGTAGGCGGTAACTTTGACGGTAACCCCACGGAGGAGACGGTATTTCCAAGTTCCATGGAAATTGACTATGTCAGAATATATGAGCTGACCGGACGCGAGTACCGGGAACCGGTACCGGTAGAGTTTGAGAAGGAGCCTTATCTGGAGGGTGCTAAGCTGCCGCTTGAGGACGGCAACTTCATTCATAACAACGGCTTCACCGAACAAGTGGAAGGCGATGCCGGAATGGGCATTCCGAATACAGCGCACTGGGTATTGTACAAGGATGAAGGAGCGGATGCAGCTCTATCGGTTGAGCCTATAGGCGGGCAGAATTTCCTCAAGGTGAATATCAGCAGCGCTGGCGGAAATTCTTATTCGATTCAGCCGCAGGCCATCGTCTCAGTCGCGAAGGGAAGATACTACAAGCTGAGCTTCGATGCCAAGACGGATACGGCGCGGGATATAAGCGTCCGGCTGACAGGCGGGGCGCCGCTGGGATTCCCGTCGTATTCACCGGCATTCAAAGCTGATCTGACACCGGAGATTCAGCATTTCGAGACGATGTTCCAAATGAAGGAGAGCTCGGATAATGCCGCGCGCATCGAGTTCAATATGGGCACCAATGCTTCACCGGTATGGCTCGGCAATGCCCGGCTGGAAGAGATTGATCATATTCCGTTCGATCATGACAGTGCCAAAACACCGCTGGGCAGCGGTAACCATCTCTACAATGGCAGCTTTGATCTGGGCGAGCCGGACCGGCTCAGTTATTGGCATACCGGGGCTACAGGCGGTGCAGCGGTGCTTCCGGTTGTGGTAGACCCGGGCGTCCTCAAGCTTGAAATTTCAGGCGGGGATGGCGGCAGCGCCGACGTTGCATTGCTGCAGAAGGGAATTTTCCTGGTGCAGGGGCACGACTACAAGCTGACCTTCGAAGCCGAGAGTTCCTCCCCGAGGACAGCATTCGTTGAACTGCGGGGCAATGACGGCACGGTATACGCTTCACAGCCCGTGCAGCTTACAGCAGACAAACAGCAGGTAGAGGCGGTGTTCACGAACCTTGCAGGAGCAACGGATCATCTGGGTCAATTCGTCCTGCGGCTTGGCGGGACTGCCGGAACCGTGTATGTGGATAATTTCGTTCTGCTGCGCACCAGCTTCTATTATGACCCTACCCTGACCTATTACCCATTGCTGAACGGGGACTTCAGCTTCGGCCTGAACAACTGGGAGCGGCTGGTTACGGAAGACGGCGGGCAGAGTACTGCGGCGGCAGTGGACGGAGCGGCGAAATTCAGCATTACGAATACCGGTAACAAGGCATATTCAGTTATGCTGTTCCAGAATGGGCTGAAGGCTGCTGCCGGCTCTGATTATGTGGTCGAATTCGATGCCAGCTCCAGCGTTGCACGCCAGATCAGCGTGAAGGCGGAGAATGCGAAATACTTCTCTTCAATGGATAAGACAATCGATATATCACCGGCAACAGATCATTACAGATTCGAATTCCGGCAGACAACGAATGATACGCTTTCGCTGAAATTCCTGCTTGGCAAGGTGGGCGATGTGAGCGTTCCGCAGAGCCATGACATCATCATCGACAATGTGAAGTTCGAGATCAAAGACGCGCCGGCCAAGCCGCAGGAGCTGCTCGCAGACAGCACCGGTAACCGGGTGTCGCAGCCGATCGAGCTTACCTTCATAGAGAAGGGAGACTGGTCTGGCAAAATTAATGCCGTGAAGGTGGACGGTGTCACGCTTGCGGATGAACTTTACAGTCTGAAATCCGGCGCGATTATCATCGATGCTGCGGCATTCCCGGCAGAGGGCAGCTATAAGATTACCGTGGAAGCAGAGGGTTATGTAGGCTCAAGTATCGTTCAGGTCATTCTGGCCAATGACAACAACCTCGTGGTCAACGGTTCATTCACAAGCGGTGACTCGGGTTGGTCGACATGGTCCGGGGGAGGAGGAGTCTCAAACTTTAAGGTGAACGAGGGTGTGGCGGAGATCGAGATTGCCGCTGCCGGCGGAGATACCTGGAGTACACAGTTCTATCAGGAGCATATCAAGCTGGAAGCAGGCAAAACCTACGAGCTGAGCTTCAAGGCTAAATCTACGGTTGCACGGCAGATTATTGTGGAGTACAGCGGAACCTCGGCCCAGTCAGCTCAAGCGAAGTTTGATGTCACGGCAACCTGGGCGACTTACAGCGCGCAGTTCAGTGTTACAAATGACAGCCCGCTGAAGCTGAACTATCTGATCGGCAAAACCGTGGGTGAAGACGGGACGGCCAACGGTACTGCGCACACCATTTCGCTGGATGATATTGTGGTCAGAGAGGTTACAGGCGGTCCGGTCATCGAACCTGCCAGCGGCACGCTGGATAACGGAACCTTCAATGCGGATCAGGGCATTAAGGGCTGGACGCAATACTTCGAAGAACCAGGGAAGGGGAGTGCCGCAGTTAAGGATGAGGAGCTTGATATCTCGTTGAATTTCACCGGATTATATAATTACACTGCGCAGGTCGATTACAGAGACCTGAAGCTTGTGAAAGGTAAGACCTACACCCTGACCTTCAAGGCCCGCTCGGATGTGAACCGGCTGATTGAAGTGGCCGTTGAGCACTTCGGCCCGGATTACAACAAGTATTTACCGGTGACAGCCTTAGCCCTGACCAGTGAGATGGAGGTGTACAGCTACACCTTCACTATGAATGACAGCACCGATGCGGGTGCACATCTGGTATTCCTTATGGGGCTCATTGACGGAAACAGCGCACAGACCAACACGGCCATCCAAGCCGGCAACCATATTTATATCGATGATGTCAGCCTGGTGGAGGCTCCTTAACGGCACAATAGCAGTAAATGATAAACGGCCGCGATCCTTGAATATAAGGATCGCGGCCGTTTGCATTTGTACGGAATAGGATTAACGTATATGGCTGATATTATTCTTTAGGGATTAATTCAAAAATCTTGCCGGTCTCCAGCGCTTCGATCAGCTTCAGCAGCCAGCGGTAATATTTGATCGCTTCCTCAATTTTGGTCTCATCGGTCAGGAGCAGACGTTCGATATCGGGCTCGTCCGCATAATCTTGCTTCATCTGCTGGATCTCGGACAATGATTTGTTAAGTGCAGTCATATTACCCTCGACTGCTTTTCTCCATTTAATGGAGAAGTAGTCACTGAAGTTCTGATGCCAGTCGGGGACCACCTCGAACAGATCCTTGCGGGTGCCTTTTCCCCAGACTTTATCGATCATCTTCAGATCCAGCAGCGTGCGCACACCGGTACTCATCGATGTCTTGCTCATACCCATAGTGCTGCTCAGTTCGTCCAGTGTAACCGGACCCTGATTGAAATACATGTAACCGTATAAATGCCCAATGGAGAGGGTAATCCCGTACAAATCCATATTTTTACCGATGGAATCGATGACCCGCTCCCGGACTTTGCTGATTCGCTCTATTTGTTCGGGCAGAAGCCCCTCTAAATCATTCATGATGTCCCTCCTGAGGAATAGGCTGACAGGCAACAAACCTCTCCAATGTATTGTAATCAAATCCTCTGCTATAAGTAAAGAATTCATCTGGAACGGAATATGGCGTTAAACAGAGTATTCTATACGTAAAGTTCGTAAAGTTAAAACTGTACACTAAATTTTAAGCGAATATGCGCTTTGCGTCTCTTTTCACAAGTCCGTTACACTAGGTCAGGAGAACTAACCTGAAATATTAAGGGGAGAGAAGGAGGTCACCATGGCAATTATAGAGGTGAAACAGCTTACCAAAGTATTCGGTCATGATGCGGTACGGGCACTTCCATTATTAGAACAAGGCTGGTCCAAAGAGAAGATTGCCCGGGAAGCCAAGCTGACGGTTGGCGTGAATAAAGCCGAATTCAGCATTGAAGAAGGAGAAATATTTGTCGTTATGGGATTGTCGGGCAGCGGTAAGTCCACGCTCGTCCGGTTATTGAACCGGCTGATTGAGCCCACTGGGGGCCAAGTATTATTCAAGGGCAAGGACGTTGTCCAGATGAATCCGGAGCAGCTAAGAGAGTTCCGGCGCAAGAATATCGGCATGGTCTTTCAAAAGTTCGCGTTGTTCCCGCACCGAAGTGTGCTGGCCAATGCTGAATACGGACTGGAAGTGCAAGGTGTGGAGAAGAGCAAGCGAACCCGTCTTGCCATGGAGGCACTTGAGCTGGTCGGCCTTAAGGGCTGGGAGCATCACCGGCCGGATCAGCTGAGCGGCGGCATGCAACAGCGTGTCGGTCTGGCCAGAGGGCTTGCCAATGATCCTGATATCCTGCTGATGGATGAGGCCTTCAGTGCGCTTGATCCGCTGATCCGCAAGGATATGCAGCAGGAGCTGCTGGAGCTGCAGGCTCGGGTGAAGAAGACCATTGTATTCATCACGCATGATCTCGATGAGGCGCTGCGGATTGGTGACCGGATTGCACTGATGAAGGACGGGGTCATTGTCCAGATCGGTTCGCCGGAAGAAATCCTCATTCAGCCTGCAAATAAATATGTAGAACGATTCGTTGAGGACGTCGACTTGTCTAAGGTGCTGACCGCCGCTCATGTCATGCGCCAGCCGGAGATGATCCGTCCGGAACGCGGACCCCGGGTAGCCCTGCAGCTTATGCGGGACAGCGGAGTATCCAGCCTGTATGTGGCGGATAATGAAATGAAGCTGCAAGGTGTAATTACAGCGGAGAATGCGGCACAGGCACTGAAAGAGAACCGGAGCATTCTGGAAGTCATGCAGCGGGAGATTCCCCGTGTACGGCCGGATACCCTGCTGAATGACCTGTTCGAGATGATGTCGGAGACGCATCTGCCGGTTGCCGTAGTAGACGAGGGTGACAAGCTGAAGGGCATTGTCATCAAGGGAGCCGTGCTGTCCGCACTTGCCGGTAATGCGGTTCCGGAAGGAGGACTTGGTTCATGAATTTACCCAAAATACCGCTCGGAAAGGGCGTAGAATGGCTCGAAGACTGGCTGACGACTTATTTCGGCCCCTTCTTCGATCTCATTCATGCTGTGATCGGCGGAATGGTAAGCGGCATTGATGCGGCGCTAACATTCCTGCCCGCGATTGTGCTGACCATACTTATCGCCGCTTTGGCTTATTGGATCGGCAAATGGCGGATGGCATTGTTCGCAGTGATCGGGCTGCTGTTGATTGATAATCTCGGATTATGGGACCCCTCAATGCAGTCGCTGGCCCTTGTGCTGACGGCTTCCTTGCTGGCTGTAATTATCGGGGTTCCGCTGGGCGTGCTCTGTGCACAGAGCAAGACCTTCCAGAACATTGCTACGCCTATACTTGACTTCATGCAGACGATGCCGGCGTTCGTATATCTGCTGCCTGCGGTATCGTTCTTCTCGCTGGGTGTAGTGCCCGGGGTGATTGCTTCTATTATATTTGCTATCCCGCCAACCATCCGTCTAACGAACCTGGGTATCCGGCAGGTATCGCCGGAGCTTGTGGAGGCTGCGGATGCCTTCGGATCGACGGCAGGACAGAAGCTGTTCAAGCTGCAGCTGCCGATTGCCCTGCCGACTATTATGGCTGGTATTAACCAGACCATTATGCTGTCACTGTCAATGGTCGTAATCTCGTCCATGATCGGCGCCCAAGGTGTCGGTGCCTATGTGTACCGTGCGGTATCACAGGCCAAGACGGGGGCAGGCTTCGAAGCGGGAATTGCCATTGTTATTATTGCGATATTGCTGGACCGTCTGACCCAGAAGCTGTTCAAGCCCAAACAACAAGGATAGAGGAGTGTATAATTCATATGAGAAAATTTAAATCGATGAAACTGAGCCAGCTTGGCTTGATTATGCTATTGATGATGGTTGTAGTTATTTCCGGGTGTTCGTCCAAGGATAATTCTTCGGTGAAGCTGGCTTATGTGGCCTGGGATTCGGAAATTGCCAGCACGAACGTGGTTAAGGAAGTTCTGGAATCGAAGCTTGGCGTTACGGTAGAAATGCTCCAGGTCGATGCCGGTCCAATGTGGGCAGGGATTGCCGACGGAAGTGCGGATGCGATGGTAGCCGCCTGGCTGCCGGGTACCCATGCTTCCTATCTGGAGAAATACGGTAACGATGTCGTAGATGCCGGTGTGAATCTGGATGGAACGAAGACAGGACTTGCCGTTCCAGCTTACATGGATATCAATTCCATTGAAGACCTGAACAATCCGGAGGTTGCGGCTTCGTTGGATAACATGATTATCGGCATCGAACCGGGTGCCGGCATTATGACGTCCACTGAAACCGCGGTTGAAGCCTACGGGTTAAGCGATTATACGCTGCTTGAGAGCTCTTCGGCGGCGATGGCACAGGAGCTGCAGAAAGCTTTTGACAACAATGAACCGATCGTAGTTACCGGCTGGACCCCGCACTGGATGTTCGCGAATATGGATCTGAAATATCTGGATGACCCCAAGAATGTATACGGCGGTGCTGAACAGATCCATACTATGGTACGAAAAGGTCTGAAGGATGATATGCCTGATGTATACTTGTTCTTAAGCCAATTCAAGTGGACAGCAGACGATATGGCTCAGGTCATGGTTAAGATTCAAGGCGGACAATCGCCGGAGGAAGCGGCCAAGGATTGGGTCGATAACAATGAAGCCAAGGTGAATGAGTGGATTACCGGAGTGAATTTGTAGAGATTGTTCAGCGAATCAGCTATTTGGCAGAGAAGATCGATGTGTGCTATGATTGAAAGAACATAGGCTACAATTCTGTAACTTGTACGCTAACGACTGTTCTTTAGATGTACATATCATAAGCAAACTCATTCAACAAACACCCCGAGAGGGGTGTTTTTCTTGAAGATTCACGAAACAAACGTTAATGAGCGATTCCCTTATGTTCAGTATGAAATCAGGAGACAGCTGCTGCAAGGAGTCAGGAAAGGGGAGAGCTCCGTGACTGAGACCATTAATGCCTGGATCGACTGGCTGCTGCAGAGTCTTGGACTGAGCGGCCCTTCCATTCTATTCGCTACCGTTCCGCTGGCGGTACTGCAAAGTTTGTTCGGATTTTTCCCACTGGCGATCCTGATTGTGCTTCACGTCTCTGTATTTAATGTTATTGGCGGTATGATTGTCAGCTGGCTGGCCTGTAATATTGGTGCGGTGCTCGTCTACTTCCTGTTCCGGCGTTATCTCTTTGAGTGGTTTGACCGGAAATGGGGATATAAGCTGAAGCGCTATGACAAATGGCAGATGTATCTTGACCGCTACGGTATCTGGACCCTGGTGCTGCTGCGCACGATTCCGATTGTGCCGAGCAATATTATCAATCTGATGTCGGCCGTTTCTCCGATTAAGCCTGCTGCGTTTATCTGGGGCACGGTACTTGGGAATCTGTCTTACATCTGGCTGTTTGGAACGATCAGCTCCTCGCTGATTGTCCCCCGGGAGGAATGGAACGGATTCCTTACGTGGTATGCGGTGTTTATGGTGATTCTGATCGCTATTTTTGTCCGCCGTCACTGGGGGCATCTGCAGGAGGATAAGCGCAAGCGGATGGGGCATTAGGAAAATATGCTGAAACGGCTTCCCCTCCTTTTAGAAGGACGGAGAAGCCGTTTCCACTTGTTGACTCGGAAATTAAGTATTAGGAATGCTACTGAATCCGCCGGAAGCGGGCGGCAGGTGGAAATGAGTGGCAAAAGTGCCCCTGAATCCGCCGAAAGTGGGCGGTATGGGGAAATCAAAGGGATAAATCCCTCTAAATCCGCCGAAAGTGGGCGGCATGAGGAAAACAAAGGGATAAATCCCTCTGAATCCGCCGAAAGTGGGCGGTAGGCGGGAATGAGGAGCATTATTGCACTTGATTTCCCCGGGGGCTGTCCCGGAAGTAGCCTTAGTAGATCAATATAAGCGCATAAAATCCGGCTTAATTCACCCGTAAGGGTGATTTTTGTACAACTATAAGAATTTATAGGTTTCACATGATAACTTATCCTTCTATTTCTTGCTGAAAGGGTAACGTCCTTATAAAAGGACGGCAAAGCCGTATCTACTTCTCCAAAGAGGAACGTTTCTGCGGTGCTTTGCCGCAGGGATGTTCTTCTTTTTTGCGTTTGTCCCGAATAGCCTTATAGTACATGGGCGGCTTGACCGCAGGAAGGTCGGGAGGGACTGCAAGGCATGGGCAGAATCAGAAAATGGGGAAACCGGCGGGCAGGCGTACCATTCTTCGGGCGTCTGCGGCTGCCGAGATTCAGCTGGAGCGGGCTGCCGAGACCGGCCGGGCGCAGCCCGGCGTTCAAGGCTAAACCGTCGAAGACTGTATTCAGGCCGCCGGGTTCAGGAGCAAGATTCGAGGCGAAGCCGTCAAGGTCCGGGTCCAGGCCGACGAGCCGGGGCGGTGTATTCGTGGCGAAGCCTTCGAGGGCAGAAACCCGACCGTACAGGAAGGGAGCGGGTTATGAGACGGCTTCGCCCGGTGCAGGAGCGGGCGCTCCGGGCTATCGTGTCTGGCGCAAAGCCAGCCGGGGCGGGGGATTCAGCCTGTTCCACGGCCGGGAGCGGAAGAAGCAGGAGGCCGGCGCAGGGAAAGGGCGGAAGCCGCGCCGCCGGGGCAGATTCTGGATCATCCTGAGCCTGCTGCTGATTCTGGCTGTGCTTCAGGGGCTGCGTTATGTGGAGCAGCATTTGAAGCCGCCGATTCTCCATCTGGCGCAGATCCGGGTGAAACAAATCGCTACGGAATCCATTAACAAGGCGATTACTTCCCAGGTTGCGGACGGCGGGAACGCGGAAGCGCTGATTGACTGGAAGACGGATAAGAACGGCAAAATATCCGGGTTCATGCTCAACTACAAGGAGCATATGCGGATTACCTCACAAGCTGCCGAAGTCATCCAGTCCACACTGCAGGAGCTGCACAACCAGACGGAGCATATTCCGCTGGGTCAGGCGCTGGGCAGTCCGCTAATTGCCTCATTTGGGCCGGATATTCCGATCAAAATCGAACCGCAGGGCGCGGTGAAGGTGGAGCTGAACACACGGCAGAAAAATGCCGGCATCAACATGATTCTCGTTGAAGTCTTTATTCATATCGTTACCGAGGTAGCGGTCGTCATACCGTTTGATATGGAGCCGCAGATCGTGGATACGGAAATTCCTGTATCCTACCTTATGGTTGTCGGCGATGTTCCGATGTACTATTACGACAATCAGGGCCAGCCTGTCGGCGAGAACGGCAGCAGCGCGCCGGGAATAGCCATTCCTGCCCCTTCGCTGAACACAGAGAAGAGCGGCACCAACGCGGACGGCACGTTACCCGACGGTAGCGGATCAGGCGGAAAT
The DNA here is from genome assembly GCF_000758665.1 of Paenibacillus borealis. NCBI lineage: Bacteria > Bacillati > Bacillota > Bacilli > Caryophanales > Paenibacillaceae > Paenibacillus > Paenibacillus borealis. Next base: position 6,927,195 of record NZ_CP009285.1, on the reverse strand, counting down.
TCAAACAGCGGAGAGAATAACATGCCGGCCGGGAGCGGCAACTCTGCGCCAGGCGCAAACGCCGGGAATGCCGGAGCCAACGCGGGCAGCGGTGAGTGATGGGATATATGATGGGTAGAACAAATAAGTGGAGAAACTCCATCTGTTGTTGGCAGAATCTCTGATTCCCGGGACTTAGTTGGAAAAACGGCACTTAATTTCAGCCGAATTCGCTGACGGCGGGGATATAGACAGGATTAAGTGTCATAAATCCAACTAATTTCTGTAAGGCAAGCAAACCGGAAGGATTAAGTGGAGGAAATCCAACTGCTGCACCTTGGAGGAGGTCAGGGATAGCGATAATGCGGGCCTTCGGGCCGTTGAAGCGATAATGAGAAGACTATAATCCGCAATCAACCCAAGAAGAGCCAAGAGCCGCAAAAGCCGCAAATACAGAAGAGCCGCCAAAGAAATGGGCGGCTCTTCTGTATTTGCTCGGACAGGAACGTTAGCTTCTCATGACGTGGCATAGAAACGTGAAACCATCGACTACATTGCTGTTTAGGTGTCAGGAACGTTAGCTTCTCATGACGTAGAAACAGCTTCCCTCCCGTACTCTGCGCACCACCCAATAATAGTCCACCAATCCAATATTAATGCACTATGAATAAGCCGGAACGGCTTTTATAATTAGGGCAAAGATGCGGGCTGTTATGTAATTCAAACCAATTCGGGGAGGCTGAGCATAGTGAGAATATTGATCGTGGATGATGAGCCAAGGCATCTCAGAGGGATGGTCAATCTGATTGGGCGGCTGCGGCCGGAGGACCAGGTGGTGGCGGCAAAGGATGGCTTGTCGGCCATGGAACTGGTGAAAGCCCACGGCCCGGAAGCCATATTGACGGACATCCGCATGCCTGGTATGGATGGGCTTGAATTTCTGGAACGGCTTAAGGTAGAAGGCATTAAAACCAGGGTTGTAATGGTATCCGCTTACAATCTGTTCGAGTATGCGCAGAAGGCGGTTCGTCACGGCGCTTTTGATTACCTGCTGAAGCCGGTGGAGATTGAGAAAATTGCGGAGGTCTTAAGCCGGATCGACCTTCAGCTGACAGCGGAACAGCAGCAGTGCCGCGAAGAGGAAGAGCTGCAGCACCGGCTGAAGCTGGCTTCTTCCGCCTACCTGAGCCGGTTGATACTGTCCTGGCTGAACGGCAGTGCGGCCCCGGAGGAGCTTGAGGAGCTGAATTGTTATGAGTGGCTGCGGGAGAGCGGTGTGGCTGTGTATTCGGAGCTGAGGCACCGCCGGGACAGCGGGGAACAGCAGGACAGCGGCTCCTTCGCCCGCTCTCTGGAGCAGGCCTGGTCTGAGTGGGGGGAGGCCATAACCGTTCCCTTAAGCGGGATGATGGAGGACGGCGTTCAGGCGGCCGTGACCTTGATTACGCTGGAAGCGCTTACCCAAGGCAAGCGGGAGGAGGCCCGCTACATCGCCCAGTCTTTGGCGGCTGAGTGGGCGCATGCGGGACAGCTTGCCCACGGGATTGGGCCGCAATGCCATTCCCTGCTTGCCGGAGCGCCGCAGTCATATCTTGCAGCCAGGACGGCCAACAGCTACAATTTCTACGATTTCCGGCAGGGATTGCTTTTTGCGGATGAGCTTATTTCAACACCCGGGGCTGGAGCTCCTGACTGGGGCAGGCTGTATGAAGTTTTGAAAATGGACGATGCTGCCCTTGTTCAGGAGGTCTGCGCTGAGACCGTCTACCAACTCGCGGATGCCGGACAGGCCAGTCCCATGCTGCTGAAGGAGCAAGCCTCGCTGATGCTGCTGCAGATCCGGAGTGACCATCAGGATATTCTGGACAAAAAGACGGGGCAGATGCTGACCGATACGGCCACGATGCTTATCCGTTCATGCAGCTCCTATCAGGAATTAATGACCAAACTTAACCATGCTCTCCGGGAAGCGCATCTAGCCCTGGCCTTATCCAGACAGGATAAGAGTGAGGTGGTTATCGCGGAATGCCTGGGCTGGATACAGGGACATACGAAAGAGAACCTTACACTGGAACGGGCAGCCGAGCATTTCCATTTTAACCCCTCCTATTTCAGTACGCTGATCAAGAGCAGGACGGGAAAGACCTTCTCCGAGCATGTGACTGCGGTCCGTATGAAGCGGGCCAAAGAGCTGCTTGCAGCGGAGCAGTTCAGAGTATATGAAATTTCCCTGGAATGCGGATTTCAGGATACGAAATATTTTTGCCGTGTATTCAAGAAATATCATGGCATGTCGCCAAAAGCTTATAAGCACGCACTTTCGCAAAGGAAACGGGAGGCATGAAGATTACCTTCCGTTACCGGCTGCTGGCAAGCTACATCCTGCTGATCGCGGTTCCCCTGCTCGTACTGGGGGCATTGTTCTATCGGACCAGCCTGAAGATTATCACGGAGCAGGCGCAGAAGAATGTGTATGAGATTGTCAAAAAAAATAACGAAGTCATGGACACGAAGCTGCGGATCGTGGACCAGAACAGCATGTCCTTATTTCTCGATAAGGATCTGTTCCGCATTTTCAGCCAGCTGGACCCCGCGAACCAAGTGGAGCTGTTTGCAGCGGACCGGCAGGTGACGGCAGTGCTCGGCAAAACCTTTTCCCAGAACCAGGATATCTATGCCTACCAGCTATGGACCTCATACTTTACCTTCGGACAAACGCTGCCGCAAGGAGACCCGGTTCAATCGGATATATACGATCTGGCCCGGCAGGCAGGGGGGAAGCTGGTGTGGATTCCTACCTATGATTTCGTATCTATGTTCAACCAGCCTTATCTGCAGGACGGGAATCTGGAGTTCCGTTATTTGTTCTCGGCCACACGCGTGCTTGATTTCACGTATCTCAGCAATACGAAGCTGGAGAAAATGGCTGCCGGGGTGGAACGCCCTGTACTTGCCATTAGCTTCAAATCCGAGGTGCTTAAATCCTTGTATGAGGACAGCATACCGGGAAGCTCGCGCTATATGGTGCTCGATCCGCAGGATAAGGTGGTCGCCAGCAGTGAGCCGGGGGCTGTTGCGCAGACCTATAAGGAGGCGTGGCTGGACGAGCTGCAGCAGGAGAAAAGCGGGGCGCGGAGAATGACGCTGGACGGTAAAGCGGTGATCGTCTGCTTTGACCGCTCGGAGGTTACCGGCTGGATGTCTGTCGTGTGGATTCCGGAAGCAGGGCTGGTGAGCAGCTTTGTGCCGGTGATCCGGGCTTCCATTACTGTCATGGCCGTTGTGATGGGGATAGTGGCGCTTATCCTCGCTTTCTTCATTGCCGGCAAAATTACCAAACCGATCAAACGGCTGTTAAGCGCGATGAGATCGGTGGGCGAAGGCGATTTCCAGACCCGCGTGGATGTGGTGAGCAATGATGAGTTCGGCATTCTGACGCAGCGCTTTAACCGGATGAATGACCGGATCCATCTGCTCGTGACGGAGAATTACGAGACCAAGCTGAAGGAAAAGGAAGCCGAGATTCAGGCGCTGAACATGCAGATGCATCCCCATTTCCTGTACAATACCCTGAATGTGATGAACTGGACGGCGATTGAGAATGATCAGCAGGAGCTCAGCAAGATGCTTGTCTGCCTGTCTAATATGCTGCACTATACTTCGAGGAAGACATGGGGCGCCGTTCCTTTGTCCGAAGAAATGAACTGGATGAATAACTATTTCTATATTATGTCGATCCGGTTCGAGGACAAGTTCACTGTAGAGTATGATATGGACCCGCGGCTCTTCGAATACGATGTGCCAAGGCTGCTATTCCAGCCTTTTGTGGAGAATGCGATTCTTCATGGCTTCGATCAGACCGATTCGGGCGGCATCATCGGGATCCGCGGCTGGATTAACGGCAGAACCCGGCATTACGAGGTGGCCGACAACGGCAGTGGCATGAGCCAGGCAACTGTAAATGCGATTTTGCACCAGAAAGCATCTTCCGTGGGCATTAAGAATACCATTGACCGCATTCAGATGACCTATGGCGGCGAGTACGGAATCTCCATCTTCTCTTCTCCGGGAAAAGGGACAAAGGTGGCCATTACCTTGCCGCTGTAAACCCAATCCCAGTCCACCAATCCAAAGAGATTAGGGTTATGTAAGCGCTATCCCGTAATTTATAATAAAGGCATCATAGACTGCAGCTATGAACCCGTTGAACTTAGAAATCGAGAGGGGCTCGGAATATGTTGCAACAAAAAAGATCGGTCTTCCTTACACTGGCTCTGGTTCTGATGCTTGCCGCTGTCCTGTCTGCGTGCTCGAAATCCAATACAGCAAGCCCTGAGGCTTCCGCGCCTTCCGGGAATGCCGGATCGAAGGAGAAGATTACGCTGCGGATGACTGTATGGGGATCACCGGAAGAAGTGGCTCCTTACAAAAAAGCCATTCAGAATTTCGAGGCCAAGTATACAAATGTCAAGGTTGAGCTTCAGCATATTGCCGCTGATTATGACACCAAGCTGACTACCATGGTCGCCGGAAATGATGTTCCGGACATTGCCATGATGGAATCAGGTACGATTGCCTTTCCGATGGCGGAGCAGGGTAAATTCTATAATCTCCAGGAATTTCTCGATACGGATGCCGACATCAGTCCGGATACGCTGGTTCCCAATATTACCTATTCACTGGAGCCGGGGAACGTAATTGGAATCGGACCAGGGCCGGAATCCTTCGGACTGTTCTACAATGAGGATATCTTCAAGGAAGCCGGAATTGAGCCTCCCCCCTCGAATGTGGCGGATGCCTGGACCTGGGATGAATTCGTCGAGGTCGCCAAGAAGCTGACTGTGGACACCAATGACAAAACAGCAGCCGACCCGGACTTCGATCCCAAAAAAATTAAGCAATATGGCGTAAATCTCTCCACCTGGTGGGGGGTGTACAGCAACTTTATCTATTCCAACGGCGGGGATTTCATCTCGGCGGATGGCAAGACCTTCGCGCTTAACCAGCCGGAGGCTGTGGAAGCCCTCCAGAAAATAGCCGATCTGATGAATGTGCACCATGTATCACCCTCACCTGTACAGTCTAAGAATATCCCGGCAACGAATGTAGCTCTCCAGACCAAGAAGGTAGCGATGACTGTGGACGGGCAATGGGCAAGCGCAGGCCTCGCCCAGTCTAAGTTCAACTTTAACGTCGGGGTCATGCCTGTAATGAAAGAGCCGGTAACCACCGTGGTCTGCGGTATGTTCTCCATCTTCAAATCCACCAAGCATCCCCAGGAGACCTGGGAGCTGCTGAAGGCGCTGCTCGATCCAGAAGCTTCAATTGATATGCTTACAGCCGGAACATGGATGCCTTCTCCCAAAGACTGGTACACCGATCCTGCGCTGCTGGCCAAATGGACGGAGAATCTGGAGGCCAGACCCTCCGGCTATAAGGAAGCCATCGTCGATGTAATCCTGACCAAAGGGCACCAGACGCCGACCGGCTATGTGAAGAATTTCAACAATATTATGGATCTGGTCAATCCCGCCTTGGATAAGGTATGGCTCGGCCAGCAAACCGCCCAGGAAGCGATGGACTCGATCGCCGTAAAGGCCCAGGCCCAAATTAAGGGACGCCGCGATATTAAGGAATAATCAACTGCGAAGCTAGTAGTATGGAGCGGCGTGCGATGCCTCGTTCGCCGTTCTTTTTGCAAATATAAGAATTTATATGCTTACGCTTTAAATTATCCTTCTATTTCACGCTGAAACGGTACCGTCCGTCTAAAGGACGGCAAAGCCGTTTCTACTTGCGAAATTCGAGACTGGAGGCCGGTATGCGAAAGGGAATGTTCTATGGGCTGCTGTTCACCGCCCCTGCCATACTTGGATTTGCCATTTTTACGCTGGGTCCTATGATCGCAAGCCTGGTGCTCAGCCTAACCAACTATAATGTGTTCAAGGAACAGACGTCTTTTGCCGGTCTGGATAATTTCGTGCGGCTGTTCTCAGGTGAGGATGAGCTGTTCTATAAATCTTTGGGGATCACCTTTTATTTCGTCTTGCTGCGTGTGCCTGCGGTTATTCTCATTTCCTTCGGCATCGCACTTCTGCTCAATCTCAATGTAAAGGGAAGAGCCATCTTCCGTACGATTATCTACCTTCCGAGCATCGTTCCGGCGGTGGCCTCGGCCATGATCTGGATGTGGCTGCTCAATCCCGACCTGGGCCTCATCAATTCGCTGCTCAGCCGGCTGCATCTGCCGACCAGCGACTGGCTGTACGGGGAAGGCAGTGTTATTCCCTCGGTGGTGCTTACCACGTTATGGGGTATAGGCAGCACGGTGATTATTTTTCTCGCCGGCCTATCCGGCATCCCCCGGCAGTACTATGAAGCGATTGAGGTGGATGGAGGCGGCTGGTTCCGCAAGCTGAGCCACGTGACGGTTCCGATGGTCACCCCCACGATCTTTTTCAATACGATCATGACGATTATCGGCTCTTTTCAGGTCTTCAACGAAGCTTATATTCTGACGCAGGGCGGACCGAACAACCGGAGTCTGTTCTATGTATTTTATTTGTGGAGAACGGGCTTCCGGGATGCCGAGATGGGATATGCGTCCGCGCTGGCCTGGATCTTGTTCATCATCATTCTGTTCTTTACCTTTATCGTCTTCAGAACCTCGAAGTCCTGGGTGTATTACGAAGGGGGGGACCGTGCTTGAGGCCATCGAAGCTATCACTTACCGCAAGCTACGGAGTGCTTATCCTGATCTCTGCCATGTTCGTCATTCCGTTTGTCTGGCTGATCCGCAGCTCGCTGATGAATTTGTCACAGATTTTCACCATGCCTCCCGAATGGATACCGAAGCCGTTTCAGTGGAGCAATTTTCATAAGGCGCTCACGGTCCTGCCGTTCGATGTTTTCTTCAAGAACACACTGATCATCGTGGTTACGGTGCTTGTGGGAACGGTAATTACCAGCAGTATCGGGGCCTTCGGATTCTCACGGATTCAGTGGAAGGGCCGGGATACGGTGTTTGCCATCCTGATGACCAGCATGATGCTGCCGGCGGCGGTGACGATTATCCCGAGCTTTCTCGGCTGGCAGCTCATGGGTTTATACGATACGCTGTATCCGCTGATTGTGCCTGCATATTTCGGCGGCGGAATCTTCAATATCTTCCTGCTGCGGCAATTCTATCTGACGATTCCGCGAGACTTTGATGAAGCGGCCTTTGTGGACGGGGCGAATTACTGGCAGATCTATACCCGGCTCATCTTTCCCTTAAGCCGTTCCGCGATCATCGTGGTTGCCTTATTCAGCTTCCTGGCCTCTTGGAACGATTTCATGGGCCCGCTGATTTACCTGAAAAGCGACAGTCTCTTTACTCTCGCTCTGGGTCTGCAAATGTTCCAGGGTACCTACACCGCGCAGTGGGATCTGCTGATGGCGGCCTCGGCCACTGTCGTCCTGCCCTGCGTCATTGTATTTCTGGCCGGCCAGCGTTACTTTCTGGAGGGCATTACCTTAACGGGATTAAAAGGATAAAGGAGGCAGGGAACCGAAATGGCAGAGCAACAGCCGAAGCTGCATGCCTGGCAGGGTGTGTCTTTTACGAGTATAACCATTAATGATCATTTCTGGCGGCCGCGCCTGGAGGTGCTCCGGCAGACCACTCTGCCGGACTGCTTGTCCAAATGTGAGGAAACCGGGCGCATCGATAACTTCGCCAAGGCCGGGGGCCTAATGGAAGGGCATTATGAAGGCAAGTATTATAATGACTCGGATGTTTATAAGGTGCTTGAAGGTATTGCCTATGCGCTGATGCCCAGGCGGGATGCGGCGCTGGAAGCTGAAGCCGACCGGATTATCGGGCTGATCTCGGCAGCGCAGGAAGCGGACGGGTACCTTAGTGCGTACTTCACACTGGAGAATCCCCAGGGCAAATGGACGGATATGGAGAAGCATGAGATGTATAACGGCGGCCATTTGATTGAGGCGGCGGTCGCCTATTATGAAGCCACCGGCAAGCGCGGACTGCTGGAGGTGGCCTGCCGGCTGGCCGATCATTATGATGAGGTGTTTGGCCCCGGCAAGCGGCACTGGGTGGAAGGGCATCAGGAGATCGAGCTGGCTCTGGTGAAGCTGTACCGCGTGACGCAGAGCGAGCGCTACTGGAAGCTTGCGCTGTGGCTGCTGGAGGAGCGCGGCCACGGACATGGCGCGGGTGCGATCTGGGACAATCCGGAATGGGGACCGGCCTATTGCCAGGATGATGTTCCCGTCCGTGAGATCAGGCAGGTCACCGGGCATGCCGTCCGTGCGATGTATTTGTACACGGCAATGGCGGATATTGTTCATGCTTCAGGCGATTCCGCCTATGCGGAGGCCCTGCACCGGGTCTGGGCCCATACCGTAGAGCGCAACATGTACGTAACGGGCGGCATTGGGCCGTCCAGGCATAACGAAGGCTTCACCTCCGATTATGACCTGCCCAATGAAACCGCCTATTGCGAGACCTGCGCCGCCATTGCCATGGTCTTCTGGAACCACCGGATGAATCTGACGTTCGGGGACGGCAAATATGCAGATGTGGTGGAGCGGGAAATGTACAACGGCGCCTTGTCGGGAATATCCCTGTCCGGGGACAAGTATTTCTATGTCAATCCGCTTGCTTCACAGGGCGGACATCATCGTGTGCCCTGGTTCGAAACCTCCTGCTGTCCGACCAATCTGGCCCGTTTCCTGCCTTCCCTGGGCCAATACGTCTATGCCGCTACGGAAGAAGGCTTGGCAGTTAATCAATACTTGAACAGCGAAGCGGAGCTTGTGCTGGGCAGCGGACTGGGCGTCAGGCTGAAGCAAAGCACGGAGTATCCCTGGGATGGCCGGATTGAGCTTGAAGTGAACCCTGCTTCGAGTGCCGGCTTCAGCATCCGGCTGCGTGTGCCGGAATGGTGCAGGAGCTACCGGCTGGCGGCTGGCGGCGTCAGTATCTCCGGGGCCGGAGCCTTGACGGATCAAGGATATCTGGTACTGAACCGGCATTGGTCGCCGGGAGACAAGGTTGTGCTTGAGCTGGATATGCCTGTGAATCTTGTGCGGGCCAATCCGGAGGTGGAGGCGGACCGGGGGCGGGTTGCCGTTCAGCGGGGACCCGTCGTCTATTGTCTGGAGCAGACGGACCATCCCGGCCTGTCCTATGATGCCTGCTCCATTCCGGCCGGGGCGAAGTTCCGGGTGGAGCATCTGCCGGAGCTGCTGGGCGGTGTGACCGTGCTGCAGAGCCGGGATGAAGCGGGAAGGCCACTCCGGTTCATTCCCTATTACGCCTGGGACAACAGAGAGTCAGGCTTCATGCAGGTCTGGATCCGGGAACAGGAAGAAAGAGGACTATACAGCTGTTAATTAGCGGGTTGCGGAGAGAGGAGGGGGGCGCTTGCGGGGAATGACGAACCCTATCGTGCCGGGCTGGTATGCAGATCCCGAAGCCAGAACCTATCACGGCAGGCATTATATTTATGCGACAAGATCTTTTACGGAATATACCCGGCAGATGAATCTGGATGCCTTCAGTTCTGAAGACCTGATCCATTGGAAGGTCCATGAGAGCATCATAGAAATGGATGATTTCCCCTGGATCTGGAGAGCGGTATGGGCGCCGACCCAGATTGAGCATAACGGCCGGTATTATCTTGTCTTCGCCTCGAACGATATCCAGAAGGACGGAGAAGCCGGCGGGCTGGAGATTGCCGTCGCCGATGCTCCCGAAGGCCCGTATAGGGGGTACCTCCACCGGCCGCTCATCGGTGAGTTCATTCACGGCGCCCAGCCGATCGATGCTCATCTGTTCAAGGATGATGACGGTGCAATCTATCTCTATTACGGGGGCTGGGGGCATTGTAACGTGTGCCGGATGAATGAGGAAATGACGGGCTTCGTGCCTTTCCCGGACGGTCAATTGATCCGTTCCGTTACCCCGCCGGGTTATGTGGAGGGACCGTGTATGATCAGGAAGGACGGTCTTTACTATCTGATGTGGTCGATGGGCGGGTGGACTAACGGGACCTACCGGGTAGCTTACGGCGTAAGCGGTAATCCGCTGGGACCGTTCGATAACCAAGGGACCATACTGGAGAGGCAGGAGCCTGTAGCGGAAGGCCCCGGCCATCACGGATATTTATATCTTCCTGACCGCGATGAATGGCTGATTGTCTATCACCGGCGAATCATCGGAGACCCGGAGCCGGGTAACCGCATGTTATGCATCGACAGAATGGAGTTCGCTGCCGGCGGAATCAAGCCGGTAATCATGACCGACAGGTGGTAAGCATGGCCGCCGCAGCTGACGCGGATATCAGCTTTGCGGATCCTATCCGCCGAATACGGCCTAAACAGGGATACCTGCCCCATCCCGCTCATACATTATAGACAGCACAGTTATGACCATTGGAGTGTGAGTCTGAATGTCCTATGAAGCGATGGATGCGATCAATACGATTAAAGTCATGAATACTGTAAAAGCTGTCAGCACGGAGCGTCTGGCCGGAAGATACAGCTATCTGGAACGGGAGGGGCTGCTTCCGCTGCCGGTGCAGGGAGGCGTTACGCTTGTGGTGGAGCTGCGGCATGCGCAGTGGTCGGCGGAGTGCCTGCGGCTGCTGCTCCAGCACTCCGGTTCTTCCGTGCGTCTGATTGCGGTCCCGATGACCGCTGAGTTTCCGCTGCAGCCGTTGTCGGAGCAGTTCTCGGGAGAGCCGAGTCTGGTGTTTCTCCCCTTTGCCGCCGGGAATTACAGGGTGAATGAGGCCTTGGCTTATGCTGAGACCTCTTTTGTCGTGCTGCTGGAGGACACTGTGATGGTGTCCCCCGGCTGGCTTGGGAATTTGCTGTGGCCGCCTATTGATGATCCGGTGGTGGGCGTGGTAGCTCCGCGTTCCTCCAGTGAATGGGGAGAGGGGCTGGAACGGCTGCATTTCGCCGGATACTCTGAACTGTCAGCGTATGTAGCCCATACCCTGGACAAACGGCAAGGGGAGTGGAGTTATGCGGATGTACTGGGCGGTGCTTGTCTGCTTATGGCAAGAGACGTATTACTGAGAGTAGGCGGCTTCGATTCCTCGCTGGTTGACCGCCGGCTGATCATTGCAGACTGGTGTCTGCGGGCCCGGATGCAGGGGGCAAGTCTTGCACTCAGTGATCCGGTATATGTGCATGTCCTTCATCCGCTGGAAGAGGGAGCAGCTGAGAATAATGCGAGCAATGCGGCTGCTTCAGAGGGAGAGCAGGCATACCGCCGGAAATGGAACCTGCAGGGCAGTCCCGCCGCCGCTGGCCCGCTCCAGATTCCCGTTGATCTGTCCGGTTGTCTGCCGCAGCCGTCCATTCCGCTGGGCCGGCATACGGCGGATACGCCTCTTGTGACCACTGTTGTCTATTTCGAAGAAAACTGGACGGCAGCCGATTCACGGGAGCGGCAGCAGACGCTGCAGGAAGGCCAGAGCTACAGCAATATCCGCTGGGTGTGGGTAAGGGACAGCTGGAGCCAGTCTTTTCCCGAATTCCCGGTGCATGAGCGTGACGCTGTGATCACTGTGCATGGTGAGAAGCCCTGGCTGCATGCGCTGGAGAATATCTCGGCGCTCTATGGCAGCGAGGTCGTTGTCTATTTATCCGCCTCTGCTGCCTATGACAGCCGTTACATTGAGAAGCTGGTGGAAATACTGCAGCACAGCCGGGCAGATATTGTCGTCAGTTCGGATTTTGCAGCGGACGAACCCGGGCAGCGGCCTGAGACAGGCGGTATAACGCAGCTTCTTCCACTTGAACGCATCGCACACAGAAGCGGTATTACGCCCGGAAAGCTCATGAAGCGGGAGGGCTTCCTCCGCAGTCTGGCACTTATTCCTGACCCGGATCTGTCGGTAGGTTATGCGGGTGAGCTGGCAGGCGGCCGGGATAAGATTCAACCGTCAGCCCACGGCGGGGAGGGACACTTATGAACTATATCGTGCTTAGCCGTGTTTCCTGGGAGGATTATGAGTATAAAAGACTGCTGGAGCTGCTTCCGGACCGTGGTGAAGTCTGTTTTGCCGGGCGGATGACGCCTGTCCAGCAGCGGAGCAGCGGTATCAGGTCCGTGACACTGGCGGAAATATACAGTCTGAATGCCGGAGACTATACACTGCTTGTCTCTTCACCTTATTGGCTCCCGGATGTACTGGCACTGCAGCCTGCGTATACTGTTGCCCTGCTGGAACTTTGTCCGGAAGGGGAGGATAGTGTTCTCTGGGACAAATACAGTGCGCTGCTCGCGGCGAAGGCCGATCTGGCGGGAACCACGTCAGAACGGATATATCTGGAGCAGAATCTGCGCCGGAAGGGAATTGTGTATCTCAGCGGAGACCAGCCCTTATCCTACGGACTGCTCCGCCGGGAGGAGCAGTTGTTCTTCCTGTCAGATTACGAAGCGATCTGGAACAGGGCGCTTACGGAATTGTGGCAGCCACCTGTTGACCCAGATGGGGAGTCCGGCTGGCTGGATATCCAGCGCCGGCACCGCACCGCATTCTATATATCCATGTGTGCCAAGATGCCACACCAGCCTTCAGTGCATTATTTAGCCGCTTCTTATTTATATTTGCGGGGAGATGAAGCCGCTTCGCTGTATCTGGCCCAATCCTTTGAGCTGATGCTGCTGCATGATTATACGGATTGTCTGCATTCGCATTACCGTTTCTTCTCGGCGATTGAAGCGAAGAAAGGCAATCTGGAGCTTGCCGTCCGGCAATACGAAATCACGGCGTTTACGGCCGAGGAAAGGGCGAAGGCTGCGCAGATGAAGCAGTGGCTGAGTGGCGGCGAGGTGGAGCATGAGCTGCTCCGGGCGGAGATTCTCACGGTAAACGAGGATGGTGCGGCGGCAAATGAGATTCTGAGCCGGTTAACCGGGCCGGAAGCCCGGCAGCGGCTGCTGCTGAATTACATCGGAACCTTTCAGTGGTTGAAGGCGCTGCAGCTCTATCATGAAATGGAGGCGGACGGGACGGTAGCTGCGGAGAATACTGGGCTTGGCGGATTCGCAGGAATAGCAGGAATAGCAGGGGCTCCTGAGATTCCGGGGCTTGCAGGGAGCATCTCTCCGGCGTTTGAAGGTGCAGTGCAGCTTCCGGTGATTGAAGGGACACTGCATTTGCTGTATGGCCGGCGGCATGACGCTATCCGCAGCTTCCTGCGTTCGGCGGGAGCGGACCAGGGGGCGAGACAGCTGTTTGCAGAAATGGCCGATATGGAAGAAGCCGTACAAGGCTTGAGAGGGAGGGCAATGGATGGCGAAGAGCATGCATGAACCGCTGCGCAAGGCCTCCGGCAACCGCCTGACGGCGATGATGCAGGTGCGCAATGAGACCGGCCGTTACCTGGAGCAGGTGCTGGAAGAGCTGAGCGGATTTGTCGACGATATCGTCATAGTGGATGACGGCAGCACGGATGGTACGGTGCGGCTGTGTAATTCTTTTGCCAAGGTCAGCAAGCTGGTAACGCTGGAGCACTCCATCTTCGGCCGTGAATGGGAGCTGCGCAAGACCCTCTGGGATCTGGCGGTATCTACCGGCCCGGATTGGCTGCTGTCCGTAGATGCGGATGAGTTCTATGAAGACCGGGCCAAGCAGGAAATGCGGCGGTTGATCGACCAGGATGCTTACGACTGGGTGGCATTCCGGCTGTATGACTTCTGGGGCGGCACGACCCATTACCGGGAAGATGAACACTGGAATATCCACACGAAGCATACGCGCACGCTGGTCCGCTATCTGCCCAGTTTCTATTATTTCACCCCGCGGATGGATCACCATGTTCCCCGGCTGCCGCTGTCGTATGCGGTTCTGCCGGGCTTCCTCGCCGAGCTGCGGGTGAAGCACTACGGCTGGGCACTGGAACCCGAAGAGCTGCGCCGCAAATACGACCGCTACATGGAGCTTGACCCCGAAGGGAAATGGGGAAGCCTTGAACAGTACCGCTCCATTCTGGATGTGGATCCGCGGCTGGTGGAGTGGAGGGAGTAGGGGGCGGAGCCTGGGAGTATGGGTGCCTAACTGAACAACGGACTGAACAACGGACTGAACAACGGACTGAACAACGGACTGAACAACGGACTGAACAACTGACTGAACGACTAACTGAACAACTAACTGAACAACGGACTGAACAACTGACTGAACAACTAACTGAACAACTAACTGAACAACTAACTGAACATCTGACTGAACAACTGACTGAACGACTAACTGAACAACTAACTGAACAACGGACTGAACAACTGACTGAACAACTAACTGAACAACTAACTGAACATCTGACTGAACATCTGACTGAACAACTGACTGAATACTTAACTGTACATCTATATTGGCTGGACTTAAGGTTGCAACATATAAAACTAATTCTACACCCTGCGATTATCTGGACCTCCAGACGGTTGCAGTTGCCGCAGGAATTCTTCGGTTCATCCGCCCGTTTTCTGCGGCGGAAAGCGTAATTTTTATAAAATTCTGCACAAAATACAACATTTTCCTCGGGATATCGGCCCGAATCCGAAAATGTTGTATAAAATGCAGGATTTTACCTTTTTAGAGCGCCTTATCAGGATTATTGTTGTATTTCGTACAACAATTCTCCCAAACACCCAGTTATCTATGCTTCGAAGTTGTACAACGTACAACATTTTGGTCTGCGGTGCTCACTGAGAAGTCTCTATTATGCCAGCGAGAAATTAGTCTGGGAGTAATTTACATATTCGACCCGTCCCGCAGCCATTGACCGGTAAATTGCTGGGATGTTGTCTAAATTGGGTCTATCTAACTGTATATCTAATGTATATCTAACTTCTAATCTAACTTTACAGCTAATCGAATCGGGGGAGTTAGTTCCACGCTTTTACACAAACTTCTTGATGTTACCCTGGGAGCAGCGGGCGGAGGGTGGGAGATAAAAATACCTTTGGTTGTGCTGTAAATGGGTGATGTGGGGAATAGGTGATAGAAATACCTTTGATTGCGCTAGGAGTGGGCGAGAGGGGGAAATGAGTAATATTACTGGGCTTGTCCTCAAATGATGAAATGAATCCATTCTGCTGTATAAATTGCAAGCAGAATGAATTGAAGCGGCTCACTATCTGCATTTCTATCTATCGTACGTCTTGCAATCAGCTGAGGACAGCCAGTGTAGAGTATTGCTGAGTATTGCTGAGTATTGCTGAGTATTGCTGAGTATTGCTGAGTATTGTTGAGTGTTGGTGAGTGTTGGTGAGTGTTGGTGAGTGTTACTGAGTGTTACTGAGTGTTACTGAGTGTTACTGAGGCTCATGAAGTGTTACGAGACCTTTTATTAGAGTGTTGTGGAAATTGTGAGTTCTATGAGTGTTGTGAGTGATGTGAGTACAGAAGGGATTCCTGGTAACTGCGGGCTGTGAAATTATTCAGCCTGGAGGGCGGATCTTGCAAGCAGCAGCCAGGGGATGCTGCCGGAAACGACAGGCATTCCTTGCGGATGAACCCCGGCTGCGAGCAGCAGCTGGCAGTAGCTGAGGCCCACGGCTGCTGCAGTTCCGCCGGATTGCCGCAGCGCCTGTTCGTCAGCGGGGTCAAGCCGGGGGATCAGCCCGCAGGAATCTGCTATTGCTGCGTATAGCAGCCACTCGGCAGCATCGCCGGGCGAGCTGTAGAAATGAGCTTGCCCGGTATACATTGCGCACCACTGCTCCTTAACTGGAACAGGCGCTTGCAGCAGCCCGTGCAGCAGAGGCTGGGGCAAGCGGCTCCACTGGAAACGGGAAGCTGCCATTGGACTGAATAACAGCAGCAGAGTATCCCAAGCGCCTGCCTGGACCAGCAGCTGTGCGGTGTAAGAAATATCCGGAAACCTCAACGGTGTATCTGCGCTGAGCTCAGGATGTGATGAGCTGCCGGGAGGCGGAACGGAACTGTCTGTGTAATCTTCAGCGGTGCGCTGCGGGAGGGCGGAATTACTACTATCAGGATGCCGAACGGTCCCTTTGAACCTTCTGTCAGTTCCGGCACCGTCAGCGGGCTGGTCAGCCGGACGTTCCGCATCCGGCTCCCGCTCTGCCAGATGCGCTGGAGCACCGCCGTTCTGCTGCGCGAGCCAGCGGTGCATAGCAGCAATGCCTGGCCTGTTCCGGGCCAGGCGCTCCAGCCACTGTCCTGCTGCAGCGGGCCCTCCGCTGCGGCAGGACAAGGCCCACAGATAGCCGGATATCCAAGGCTGATCCGGCTCATCCCGCAGCATCCGTTCCAGCCGGACGGATGCGGTAGAGGGCTGTTCCGGGTCCCGGAACAGCGTACCCAGCAGCACCTGCAGAACCTGCCGGATGGCTTCCGGCAGATGCGGTGCTGCGCTGAGCGCCGCCAGCCATTCGGCGGCGCGGGCATTGAGTGCGGCAGGCACCAGCCTGCCCAGCACTCTCTGGGGCAAGGCAGGGAGCAGCTGACGGGTGATGGCTGTCAGCTGCTCCTCTTGTCCGGACAGCAGGCACAGTGGTGCCAGCTGTTCCCAGGCGGCGGAATAGTCAGGGGTGTAGCCGAGAGCCTGCCTGTAATGGTCCAGTGCCTCCTCATATAGAAACAGCCGCTCGCAGACCTGTCCGGTGAACAGGCGGGTCCGGCTTGTGCCGCTGCCGGAGGAGGACGGATATTTATACGCAGTATCGCCGCTGTCCAGTGCCCGCTGAAGCAGATCGTAAGCTAGCCATAACTCCCCTTGCTCAAGCAGTAGCCCGGCATAGCTCTCCAGCAGATCCGTGAAATCTGGATACAGAATGCTCCCAGCCTCATAGACAGACTGCGCCTCTTCCGGGCGTCCTCCGGCTTCTAGAGCGAAGGCTGTTTTGAGGTAAAGGTCAGCGGTATACCCGGAGTCAGCCGGAACTTCTTCCAGCAGCGGCAGGAAAACCTCCGCCGCAGCATTGTAGTTTCCCTGCTGGTAATGCTCCGTACCCAGTGCGTACCGCAGATGAATGCTGTGGGGTTCAAGCTTCAGAGCGGAGTGGATCAGCTCCAGATTGCGGCTGGTTTTATGCTTGCGCTGCAGCTCTCCATCCAGATATCCATAGTGATGCACCGGCAGAGCTGTGTATGCGATATTTCCTCCCGGAAGGCTCCAGATACTGGAGGCTACCTCTTCATGAATGCTGCCGCGAAACAGGATGCGTTCATCATTGCGGAACAGCCGGCACACATTGTCCGTAACATAATCTCCTTCGGAGAACTCACCTACATAGTGGATAAAAGGCAGGAAGTAACCGTCAGCACTCTGCGTTTCCAGCAGCCGCTCCACCTCTTCCGGCCTCCAGTCTGTGAGGGCTTCATCCGCATCCAGCACCAGAATCCATGTACAGGAGGCCAGCCGCAATGTGAGGTTACGGGCCTTGGAGAAATCATGCTCCCAGGGAAGCTCAATGATCCGGGCACCGAACCTGCGGGCGATGTCGATGCTCTCGTCACTGGAGCCTGTATCGGCAATGATGATCTCGGAGACCAATCCCTGCACGGACAGCAGACATTTCTCCAGATGCTGCGCCTCGTTCTTAACAATCATGCAGAGCGATAGCCCTGGAATAAGCATAGTCAGAAGCTCCTTCCTAATCGGCGGGTCTGGGAAGCGGAAGTGCGAGGCGTGCTCTTGCGGCTGCCGGCGAAAAGACGGATGAAGCCTCCAGCGTAGCCAGTAACTTGTCAGCCAGGGATATCCAGGGCTGTACAGCTGAGGCCGCAGATTCGGTGGCGGGCGTTGTCCGGGCAATTGCAGGATGCTGAAGCAGCGCTGCGATATCGCCGTGCTTCAGCTCTGCTGCGGGAATGGCCTCCGCCCGCTGAAGCAGCAGAAACAGCGAATCGGAAGATGCTGCCTCCGGTTCTCCAGCGTAATCATGCCCATTCTCAGCATGTGCCCCCGAACTACGCTTATTTGCAGCCCGCTCCCGCGCAACTGTTTCCCCCGCAGCAAGCTCTCCCTCACCACGCTCCCGCGCAACTGTTTCCCCCGCAGCAAGCTCTCCCTCACCACGCTCCCGCGCAACTGTTTCCCCCGCAGCAAGCTCTCCCTCACCACGCTCCCGCGCAACTGTTTCCCCCGCAGCAAGCTCTCCCTCACCACGCTCCCGCGCAACTGTTTCCCCCGCAGCAAGCTTCCGCTCACCAAACTCCCGCACGACCTGTTCCTCCGCAGCAAGCTCTCCCGCACGAAACTCCCGCACGACCTGTTCCTCTTCACCAAGCTCTCCCACACCAAACTCCCGCATGACTCGTTCCCCCGCACTCCGCTCCCCTGCAACACCCTCACCCACTCCGCCGCCCAACACATCAGCCGCTGCCGCATAACAACCGTCCGTTACCAGCAGCCGCACAAGCTCCTGGCGCTGCTCCGCCAGGATGGCGGGCAAATGCTCGGCCAGCCAGCCCTTGAGCTCAAGCTCACGGCCGGCGCATTTGAAGAGCCGCACCAGCCGGGTGACCAGCGGCAAGGGCTCCGGATGGAGCTGGGCCGCCCTGGTGAAGCAGGCTATCGCTTCATTATCCTCACCGATCTGCTGGCATACCTGCCCCAGAAGAGTCCGGGTAAGGTAAGTGCCTAGACCGGATTCGGTATGGTAGGCGGGAGGTGAAACTCCGATGTCCAGCGCCCGGCCCAGTGCAGCTTTGGCCTCGGCAAAAGCCGACACCTGCAGCAGCAAAGCCCCTTTAATATGGTGAAGATCGGGATAGTCCGGGAAGAGTGCAAGCCCCCGTTCACAAGCCTCCAGCGCACCCGGGAGATCGCCTGTTACAGCCCGGCAGCGGATTTCGTATTTATACAGCAGATGAATATAGCTCGTATCCGGCTCCACAAGGTCCAGCGAGGTCTGGATATGCTCCAGGGCATGCCCGTAATCTCCCAGACGCATATATTCAACTGCCATATTGAAATGATGAAAAGCATCCCCGGGATTCAGCTTCAGCTGTTCCTTAAGCAGCCCGATATTGCGGCTGATTTTATCTTTTTTCTCCACAACCCCGTCGGCGTAGCCGTAATGATGAACAACGACGGTGCTCATATGCATCGCGGCGGCCGGGGTTTCCTGCACAATCACAGCGGCAATCTGCTCATGAATAATTCCGCTGAAACGATAGTTCACGCGGCGCTTAAACATGCGGAGGATCGGATTGACCGTAATGGTCTGCGAAGCGCGGTCCGTCCCCTTGTGGTTATGAATCCGCACAAAAAACGCTTCATACTCCGTATGCTCCGCGCACACCAGCAATTCTTTTTTACTCCCGGGCTCCAGTTCTTCATCCGCATCCAGCACCAGAATCCAGGTTCCCTGCGCCACGGCCAGACCGGCATTGCGTGCGGACGCGAAATCCCCGTTCCAGGTGAACGGGATGATCCGGGCACCAAAGCTGCGGGCGATAGAGACCGTGGAGTCGGTTGAGCCTGTATCCACAACTATGATTTCATCCGCAACGCCGCGGACACTCTGCAGACAGCGGGCCAGGGTGTCGGCTTCATTTTTGACGATCATGCACAAGGAGATCAGCGGTTTGCGCGGTGTTTTTTTCATAAGCTCAGGTCTGCCCCTCTCTGCCGCTGTTTGTAGTTCCACACCGTATGCCAGGGCGTACGGTTTAGCACTGTGATGGAATGGGCAATCGCTGCCCGATCCTCCTGAAGAGGCCCGTGGGCATGTTCCCCCTTGAAGCTGTTCGCAACTTCCCCGAGACCCTGCTCCGCCAAATGCAGATAACAGAGCGACAATCCCGCCAAAACAGCCTCATTCCCGGGAGAGTCTTCGAGCGAAAGCCGGTACCAGCCCGCTGCTTCGGCATAATGCCCTTTATCCGCCAGCATCTCTCCGAGATACCGCAGCGTCGATCCCCGCGCTTCTTTGCTGCTGACCAGACGGATGAACAGCTCCCCCGCCTCCGCCCGCCAGCCTTCTTCATAGAGCACCTCCGCCAGATCGCCTGTATGAGCGGGAAACCGATCAACAAGCTGCTTACCCAGCGTGACAAGCTCCAGCTTCACGGCGAGCCGGATTACTTCGTGAATAAGCGGAGAGTGGACGGAATCAGCAACGGCTGCTTGCGGGAGGACTGCTTCAGACGATAATTGGGTATCGATAAAAAGCAATCCGGAGCGCAGCTCCGCAGGCGATTGCAGCCATTTCTCCTGCTGCAGCGCTTCGCCAAGCTCCCACGTACACACAGCCTCAAGGAGCCATAGCTGCCGCATAGTCTCTGTATTCAATCCCCCGGGAGACAGCTGTAAGGATTGTGCCCGCAGCTTGGCGGCAGTCTTACTGAACGCGTGGTATTTCCCGGTGCTGATCCAGGAAGACAAGATGAGCAGCACAGTATCTGCTTCCAGCGGAAAAAGCTCAGGCGGCTGCTCAGCAATGGCCTTATAAGCGCCAAGCTCATATAAAGTGCTGATAATCGCAGCTCTTGCTGCGCTCTGTCCGGTACCGGCAAGCTGTATTAGCAGCCCGGCGATGTCTTCATCCGGCACCTTCAGCTGCTGGAAGGCAGAAGCAATACCCTGCAGAGCCGGCAGATACAGGGAATGATGCTGCAGTGAACGGTGGAACAAACGGGCGGCCTCCTCCTGCTTGCCAAGCTGCTGTGAGATAACCCCCATACGGTGCAGCGGGCGGAAGCTGTCCATGCCTTGTTCGCTGACATAAGCTCTGCGCGGAGCAGGGGCGGAGGAAGTGTCCACTGCATGCTGGTAAGATTGATAAGCACGATCAGGAAGCCCCTGGCTCTCCCAGGACTGTCCCTGAATGTAATGTAAGTCGGGATAATCGCCATAGCGCATAAGTTCACGTGTCAGGAGGCTGTCGAGCGCTTTTACTTTACCGGTGGCCAGGTAGATTTTGCACAGATCTCGGATCATGGACGGACGGTAGGAGACCTGAAGCGGAGCATGGCCAAGCGTATGGAGCAGCAGTTCTTCGGCTTCCATCAGCCGCCCGTCCTGACAGCAGGTGACCGCCAGATTGTAGCTGTAAAAGGCATCGTCGGGCTCTTCTTCCAGCGCAAGACGCAGCAGTTGTTCGTTGCGGCTGGTTTTATTTTTGGCGCTCATAATGGAGGGCAGGTAGCCGAGGTGAATGATCTCTATGCTGCTGGTTCCGATTGCGGCTGCTCCATGCGATTTTAGAATAGAGGAATCTACACTTTCATGAATTCTTCCGCTGAAAAGGTAGCCCTGTCCATTGCGGAATAACCGCACATTGCTATGATACAGACGGTCCTCCGGATTACTCCCCAGCCAGTTCTCTATGCGTACTGTATAAGCTTCGGCTGTGCTGTCTTGCAGGATATCTTTAATTGACTCTATGGAAGTCTGCAGTATTTCATCCGCATCCAGCACCAGTATCCAGTCGGTATTCGCGTTAGACAATCCTGTATTGCGTGCTGCTGAGAAATTATTGCTCCACTGGACTTCATACACCGCAGCCCCATAAGCCCGGGCGATCTCCACTGATTGATCTGACGAGCCGGTATCGGTAACTATAATTTCATCAGCACCATCCAGACTGGCTAGACAGCGGGGCAGGAGCTCGGCTTCATTTTTGACAATCAGCTGCACTCCAAGAGTAGGTTTGGCAGGTTTATTCACGATTGTTCCTCCTTGGCGGACCATATATCATTCGGGGGCTGTTTACTGCCGATTGAGGCACAGGATCACACATTACCGTCTTATGTAAATGCAGAATGCTGCACAGGAAAGAGTACATGGATAACCATGCACTCTTTGCTTCTGCATCATATGACGGGTATTACGTTTACGTTCCTTGTGCATCAAAAATGACATTTAGCGTAGAAGCTGCACCCGGCGTGGAGGATTGATAGGAGAGGCGGGTGTATTTCAGGAACCGTGCAGGCACGATGACGTCAACCGAACCGGCCGGCAACGGATTGTCGCCTGTAGTATCCACGAAATAGTTGGTTCCGTCCGCGCTGATCTCAACACGTGTATTTATTGGATTGGCTCCCGTATTCACAATGAAGTAAGAATAGGTGCCCAGTACACTGGTAGTATTGGCCGGCAAAGGCGTGTAGGTATCTGAAGTTGCGATTCCGGTTGTAGCCAGCTCAATAAAGCTGCGTTGTGAAATCGAGGTTACGCTGCTCAGCGTACCGGCAGTAATCGTAGCCCCGAGCACGCTGGTGATTGTACCGGCGAGGATGTTAGTAACCGTACCAGCCGAAGATAATGTACCGGCAGTAATCGTAGCGCCAAGCACGCTGGTGATCGTACCGGCGAGGATGTTGGTAACCGTACCGGCGGATGATAATGTACCGGCAGTAATCGTAGCGCCGAGCACGCTGGTGATCGTACCATCGAGCAGGTTGGTAACTGTACCAGCTGATGATAATGTACCAGCAGTAATAGTAGCGCCAAGCACGCTGGTGATCGTACCGGCGAGGATATTAGTAACCGTACCAGCCGAAGATAATGTACCAGCAGTAATCGTAGCGCCGAGCACGCTAGTAATTGTACCCGCGAGGATGTTGGTAACCGTACCGGCGGATGATAATGTACCGGCAGTAATCGTAGCCCCGAGCACGCTAGTAATCGTACCTTCCAGGATGTTGGTGATCGTACCAGCTGAAGACAATGTACCGGCAGTAATCGTAGCGCCGAGCACGCTAGTAATCGTACCTGCGAGGATGTTGGTGACCGTACCGGCGGATGACAGTGTACCGGCAGTAATCGTAGCGCCAAGCACGCTGGTGATCGTACCATCTAGCAGATTAGTTAACGTACCAGCAGTAATCGTAGCGCCGAGCACGCTGGTGATTGTACCATCGAGCAGGTTAGTAACCGTACCAGCGGATGATAATGTACCGGCAGTAATCGTCGCACCAAGCACGCTAGTAATCGTACCGTCCAGGATGTTAGTGATCGTACCAGCGGATGTTAACGTACCAGCAGTAATCGTAGCGCCAAGCACGCTAGTGATCGTACCGGCGAGGATATTAGTAACCGTACCAGCCGAAGATAATGTACCGGCAGTAATCGTAGCCCCAAGCACGCTAGTAATCGTACCATCAAGCAGGTTGGTAACCGTACCAGCCGACGACAATGTACCGGCAGTAATCGTAGCCCCAAGCACGCTAGTGATCGTACCATCGAGCAGGTTAGTAACTGTACCAGCCGAAGTCAATGTACCGGCAGTAATCGTAGCGCCAAGCACGCTAGTGATCGTACCATCGAGCAGGTTAGTAACTGTACCAGCCGACGACAATGTACCGGCAGTAATCGTAGCCCCAAGCACGCTAGTAATCGTACCATCAAGCAGGTTGGTAACCGTACCAGCCGACGACAATGTACCGGCAGTAATCGTAGCCCCAAGCACGCTAGTAATCGTACCGTTCAGAATGTTGGTAACCGTACCGGCGGATGACAATGTACCAGCAGTAATTGTAGCCCCGAGCACGCTGGTGATTGTACCATCGAGCAGGTTGGTAACTGTACCAGCAGATGACAATGTACCAGCAGTAATTGTAGCGCCAAGCACGCTAGTGATCGTACCGTTCAGAATGTTGGTAACCGTACCGGCTGATGTTAATGTACCGGCAGTAATCGTAGCGCCGAGTACGCTGGTAATCGTACCCGCGAGGATGTTGGTGACTGTACCGGCTGATGTTAATGTACCGGCAGTAATCGTTGCGCCGAGCACGCTGGTAATTGTACCCGCGAGGATGTTAGTAACCGTACCGGCAGATGTTAATGTACCGGCGGTAATCGTAGCGCCGAGCACGCTGGAGATGGTCCCGTTCAAGATAACGGTGGTCAGGTTTCCGCTGGCATCCGTCGTCAGTGGGCGGTCGATCAGGGTCGAGGGGTCCCGGCCGAAAATAAGCGTGCGCAGATTGTCCGGGTTGGCTTGAAATGAACTGAAATTCGGCAAAGTTATTCATCCTTTCTTCATAGAATTGATATCGTCAGCCTGCTCATGAAAAGACCCAAACCGTCGTCTGGGCCTCAAGCATGTATAAGCTGCCGGGTGGAACAGGGTGAAGCCTGTACGTCAAAATAGGACCATTCGAATGGTGTGATATTACTATATGGAGAATTTAAGAGGATGACTGGGTTGCGGGGGTGAAAATACGCATATTGCCGAACAACCTGCCAGACTTCCTTGCATACTATGAGAATATGCTAGAACGAGGGAGGGTAAAGCTATGCCCAATGATGCTGTATTCAACCAGAACAGTCAGCCGCTGTATACAGAGCAGGTCAACACCTATATTGCTCCCGGTATTGATACCCTGCCTGAGGCGGGAGCCGCCATGTCTGGTTTATTGTTTGGATATTCCTTTGCTTCCACAGTTACTACTGCAGCTCCGCTTGTGATGCAGGTATCCAATCCGGGCGGCAGCGGACGTACGGTGTATATTTCGCGCGTAATCGCCAGCACCGGAACAGCAGCGGTAACCTTAACACTGCTGCGCAATGCAACTGTCGGAGGGTCTATCGTAACCCCGGTTAACTATAACTTCGGCAGCGCGGTCACCAGTGTGACGACTGCACGGACAGCAACCGCAGCACCCACCGGAAGTCCGGCAACGATAATGTCGCTGCTGCTGGCCACAGGTCCGGTGATTCTTGATTTAGACGGAAGAATTATTCTGCCCCCCGGCAACTCGCTTACGATAAACATTACGATTGCTTCGGGCAGTACGGCGGCTACCGGCAACATCAGCTGGTGGGAGAATTAGAATCATGAGGGGAGGGAGCGGATCATGCCTAATAATTATGTAATTAATGACAATGACCAGCCGGTCTATGTAGAGATGACGAATACTTTCCGGGCACCGGACATTAGCGCACCGCCCGAGATAAGCGCTTCCCAGTCTGCCGTTTTATTCTCGGCGAATGCATCGAACTCAGCAACCATCGTACTGGGACTGGCTTCTGCCATCATTACAGTGCGCATTAATAATCCGGCTGGCAGCGGCAGAACCTTGTATTTATCCCGCGTAAGCGGCAGTATCGGCGGGACATCGCTGCTGACCTCCATCTCGGGAACATTTACCATTGTTAGAGGAGGCACGATCACTTCGCCTGCCACGGTAACTCCGGTGAATAATAATCTGGCCAGCTCGGCGGCCAGTGCCATGACGGTTCAGTCCTCAACCGCGGCAATCACCGGGGGAAGCGTGTTAGCCACTTATCAATTAGCACCGGGAGTATTTACTCCGGCTTTTACCGGAAGTATCATCGTTCCTCCTAATAATGCACTCAGCATCAATGTAACCTCATCAAGTGCTGCCGTCGGGACCATTATCTCCGCGCTGAGTCTGACCTGGTGGGAGAGATAGCCGTTGTTTGTTGTCTGTCCATAGCAGGAACCGGGGAGTAGACCTTGACTTCAGTTCAGTTAAGGTTTATTTTTCTATAAATGGATATTAACAAGGTGCGAAATGAGGATGAATGATGGATAGCTGCCTGTTTATACACGGCTTCACCGGAGGCGAATATGAGATTGCTCCATTGTCCCAGATTCTCGGAGCGCATGATTGCCTGTCCAGAACGTTTACATTACAAGGTCACGGAGGCAGCCGGAGCGATCTGCTCCAGTCGGACCGCCAGGGTTGGCGGCAGAGCGCCGAGGATGAGCTGAATACATTGCTGACCCGGTCAGAGGGAGTGCATCTGATCGGTTTTTCTACGGGTGCGCTGATTGCTTCGCATCTTTCGGTTCAATACAGGGCCAGGATCAAATCACTGACCTTGCTGTCCACCCCTGTATTTCCGCTGAATCCGGTCCAGATCCTGCGGACACTGGGGCAGCCGGCGATGATCAGGAATTACATCCGTAAATGGGGCTCCACTCCCGCAAAGGCCACAAGAGAATTCCAGCGGCTGGTCCGGGAGAGCTTTGAAATCTATCCGCAGATGGATCTGCCAACCTTGATTGTTCAGGGGAAGCGGGATCATCTGGTGAAATTCAAATCTGCAGGCTATCTGGAGCAGACCATTCCCTCCGGCCGCAAGCAGGTGCTGATTATGGAAAAGAGCGGGCATATGGTCTGCCACAGCGAGGAGAGCCCGGCGATGATGAATGAAGTGCTGCAGTTTATCCGCAGCTCGGGAAATTAATTCAGGGTAAGCACATAGACAAGCCGAAGAGCCTCTTTCACAAATTTTGGTGGAAGGGGCTCTTCGGTATGCGGGCCTGTTGTATGATTTCACATTGACATTGCCTATAGCGCGTGTTAATTTCAATTTAAGGAAACCGGTTTCCCTCGAATGGGGCTGATATAGCCCAGCCAAGTTCAGTCCGGGTTATTCATTCGGACGAATTGCTTCATTTAATCTATTCAGTCCGCAGACTACTTACGGCTGCGCAAGGAAGACAACCTTGGAATCAGCACTGGCTCCAGCAGCTGTCCGCTCACGGGAGTGGCCGTGGTGCCAAGTTTGTCCATTAATAACCGTCCCGCGGAGGCCCCCAGCTGGAAGGTATCCATATTGAGTGAAGTGAGCGGAGGTGTGGTATAGGGGGACAGCGGGTATTCATCGAATGTGGCGATACCCAGCTGCTCTGGAATCTGAATCTTCAGTTCCCGGGCAGCCTGGAGCACTCCAAACGCAGAGAAGTTACTCATGCAGACGATTGCGTCAGGCGGTTCCGGGTTTTGCAGCAGCTGCATTGCCGCAGCGTAGCCATCCTCCTCGGCAGCTCTGCCGTTGATAATCCGGTCGCTGCGCACCGGAAGTCCCGCCTGCCGCAGCGTGGCCGTATATCCGGCGATACGGCGCAGGAACAGAGGCTCGTTCTGCTCACCGCCAATAAAAGCAACAGAGGAATACCCCTGCTCCAGCAGATGCTTAGTCAGCACAGTTCCTCCCAGCTCATTGTCACAATCGACCCAGGTTCCTGGAGGATTAATTTCTCCGATCGAGATGTAGGGGAACTCCAGCCTGTTAAGCTCTGCGCATAGCTCAGGAGTCAGCACCGAGGTGTTGGCAATGATACCGTCCACCCGCTTATTCAGCACCAGTCTATGCAGGAAATGTCCCTCAGCATGATCATGCTGAATGTTGGCAATGGTCAGCTCATATTTCAGGGGTCCGATGATGCTCTCCACCCCGCCGATAATGTTATAAAAGAACTGATTCAGAAATTCGCTTTCCTTGGACATATCGATCAGGATTGCGACCGTATTACTGCTTTGTCTGGCCAGTCCGGTAGCGATGCTGCTGGGGGTATAGTTCATCTGTTTAATGATATCTCTGACGCGGGTTTTCGTTTCCTCGGATATTTTGGGAGAGTCATTCATTACCTTGGATACGGTGGATTTGGCAACCCCTGCCGCCTGGGCAATATCCTTAATCGTAACTTTCATAGCGATCCCTCTCGGTCATAACGGTATTTGTACTTCCATGACAACAAAACTCGTTCTACCTGCCATAATAACACAGATTGTGCAAGCTACTCTATGCAGCACCAAAGGAGACTGACCCTAATGCCCAAACGTTTGTTTTTGTACCATACGGCCGAGGACCCCTTCGCTTACCCTGTAGGTTCCGGCACCCTGAAATTGCGGTTATTTGTGCAGAGCGGACAGTCACTCAGCTGTACCGTTGTCCACTCCGACCGTTATGATTCACCGGGCAGCGAGCTCCCGCAAGAGATGGAGCGGATCGGATCTGCCGGGGCATATGACATTCATGAGGCGGTACTCCGGACCGGAACCGGTAAATGCCGGTATCAGTTCCATATCAAGAATCCCGCAGGGGAGTATGTATGGTATGGAGAGAGGGGGATGTCGGAGAACCGGGAGCAGGCAGGGGCTTTTCAATATGCTTATATTCACCGTCCGCAGGCAACCCTGCTGCCTTCCTGGAGTACAGAGGCGGTTGTTTACCAGATCTATCCCAGCAGCTACAACAAGGGGACGTTACAAGGCATCGCAGACAAAATCTCCTATTTGCACAACTTGGGTGTGACCGCCATCTATATGACTCCGATCTTCGAGTCGCCTTCTGAGCATAAATACAATACATCGGATTATTACAGGGTGGACCCGGGCTTTGGTACATTGGAGGATCTGAAGATGCTGGTCGATACAGCACACCGCCATGGGATGAAGGTTCTGCTGGATGCGGTGTTTAACCATGCCGGGGATACTTTCTTTGCCTTCAAAGATGTATTGGAACGGGGGGAGGCATCGCCGTATAAAGACTGGTTCTACATTCATTCCTACCCTGTGAGCAAGGCGCCGGTTCCGGGTTATGAGACCTTTGCCAAAGCGGAAGCCAGCATGCCGAAGCTGAATATGGATCATCCGGAAGTAGCCGATTATATGATGGAGGTAGCCAAGTATTGGGTACGGGAGGCTGGAATCGACGGCTGGAGGCTGGATGTGGCCAATGAAGTGACCCCGGCCTTTTGGCCGAGGTTCCGGAGGGAGCTGAAGGCCGAGTTCCCCGAGCTCCTGCTGATTGGTGAGATTATGCATGCTTCCGGACCATGGCTCCGGGGAGACCAGTTCGACGGCGGGATGAACTACGTGCTGCGGGATGCGGTGCTGGAGTTTTTTGCCGCGCAATCTGCAGGACCGGTCCGCTTCATGGAGCAGCTGTTGCACCAGGAAGCCCTCTACAACGATCAGGCCAATTCAGCTATGTTCCAGCTGCTGGGCAGTCATGATACGCTGCGTTTTCTGACCGCCTGCAAGCTGGGAGGCCGGGGCTGGGACCGTGAGGCCACAAGCTTAAGCCGGATGAAGCTGGCTGTATTCTTCCAGATGACCTATATAGGCCTGCCTATGATTTATTACGGCGATGAAGTCGGAATGGAAGGAGCTACAGACCCTCACTGCCGGCAGCCGATGGTCTGGGAAGCCCAGGAGCAGAATATTTCATTACAGGAATGGTACAAACAGCTGATCTCCCTGAGAAAAGAACATGAGGTGCTGCGCACAGGCGGATTCCGCCCGTGGTTTACAGATGAACCGCGCAATGTCCTGGGCTATGTACGGCGCAGTGAACAGGACCGGATGGGGCTCATCATTAACAATTCTCCCAATGCTTATCAGCTTGAGCTGTGCAATTACCGTTCGGACAAAAATGTGCTGACTGATCTGTTAAGCGGCCTTACCATCCGCGCGGACAAGCGGGTTCTTGTGGAGATTGAACCATTTGGCTGCCTGATGCTGCATTAACCTGAAGTTTTAGATGAAACAGAGGCTTACTTTTTGTTTTTGTTTTTTTTCAGCTGCCGGTATTCCTGGTTCTCCCATTGCTTGAGCAGCGGGTAAGGATCGAAAGCCCATTCGGTAATTCCGCGGTCACGGTAGATCCCGTAATGCAGATGGGGCGGAAATTTGCCCTGGGTGCCCGGGCTGCCGTAGCCGGAGCTGCCAACCCAGCCGATCGTCTGGCCCGGTATGACAATATCTCCGCGCGATAGGGACTTCTCATAACCCATCAGATGAGCATAATAATGGTAGCGGTTCTCGATATCCCGAATGCCGATCCTCCAGCCGCCGTAGCGGTTCCAGCCCTTGGTCTCCACCACTCCGAAGCAGGTGCTGCGGACGGTCAAGCCATGCGGCGCGAAC
Source organism: Paenibacillus borealis (assembly GCF_000758665.1). Taxonomy (NCBI): domain Bacteria; kingdom Bacillati; phylum Bacillota; class Bacilli; order Caryophanales; family Paenibacillaceae; genus Paenibacillus; species Paenibacillus borealis. The sequence continues at coordinate 6,897,586 of NZ_CP009285.1, read as the reverse complement.
AAATCTGTCCCTTCGTGGATGCGTGCTCCTCCCCAGCTCCGGCCCGTTCCCCAGGTGCTGCGGTAGGCATAGTTTGTGCCGATCGGCAGGGGGAATGCACTGCCTGACAAATCAAGCCGCCCGAAATGCTCATACAGCTTGGCGAACTGGGCCACCCGCTGAGCCGCACGGCCGTTATGGTAATATTCCCAGACGCCGATGCTGAAGTCGCTGGCCGATCTGCCGTACTTAAGCAAATGCTCTGCCATGCTATAGAGCACATCCACATCATTCCCGGGATCGGCAATGCCATCTCCTGTGCCGTCACGGCCGAAGCCGCCGAAGAGGGTGATCGACTCCGGGAACTTATCCTCCTGGTCGGGATTCAGTGGTCCGGACCATACGGGTGCAGGGATGGAGATACCGGTGAGCCGGGCCGGAGCTTCTGCGGAGTCCGCTTCTGACGGCGCAGGGCTTTTTTTCTTTTTGGCGACGGAACGTTCATATTGGTCAATCGCAGCGAAACGGAACCAGGGAATTCCGGTTGCTGCACTCATCTGTTCGTAGAGCCCTTTGCGGGCAGCGGCTGCGGTTTCTTTGCTGTCTTTAGCTGTAGGGCTGTTTGTTGTCGTTGTCAGCTCCGGCAGTTTATAATAACGGGCAGCCTGGACACTCACGGCAGGACTGCTGCCCCAGAGCAAGGCGGCTGCAGACATGCATAATAGGGTTCTCCGGGTGTTACAGCTTCTAAATAGGGCCGGCATAATCTCAACCTCCTGTGGTCCGGACGCTTAGTAACCTATACATCCTCATGAAATGGCACCTTGCAGGTGCTTTTCTTTAGATTGAAGCAAAAGCGTTATTTTTATCCGTTACCTCCCAAAGGTTCACAAAAACAGGCAAATGGCTATTGCACATGCTATAATATGAGGCAGCAACTTTTAACTATGAAACTGACATTCAGATCGAAAGCGGGGTCTCATCATTTTGACTAATAGAACAGCCAAACAACCCAAGCCAGACTGGATCAAAATCAAGTTAACTACCGGTGAAGATTATCAGGAAATCAAGGGCATGATGCGTTCCAAGACGTTACATACCGTATGTGAAGAAGCGCGTTGTCCGAATATTTATGAATGCTGGGCTAACCGTACCGCAACCTTTATGATTCTGGGTGATATTTGCACACGGGCTTGCCGTTTCTGCGCTGTAAATACAGGTTTGCCTACTGAACTCGATCTGCTCGAGCCCGAACGTGTTGCCGAAGCGGCAGAAGGGATGATGCTTAAGCATTGCGTGGTTACCAGCGTGGCCCGCGATGACCTTAAGGATGGGGGGGCGCAGATTTTTGCCGAGACTGTGGCCGCTATCCGTAAGCGTCTTCCTCTATGCAGCGTAGAGGTGCTGATTCCCGATTTCCTGGGAGACCGCGGGAGTCTGGAGATTGTGATGAACAGCAATCCGGATATTCTGAATCACAACATCGAGACCGTAGAGCGCATGTCGGACCGTGTCCGGGCCAGAGCCAAATACCGCCGTTCTCTGGAGCTGCTGCGCCGTGCGAAGGAGATTAAGCCGGATATTCCAACGAAATCGAGCATTATGCTTGGGGTCGGCGAGGAGTGGGACGAAATTCTGCAGGCGATGGATGACCTGAGAGCTGTAGATTGTGATATATTGACATTAGGGCAATACCTCCAGCCGTCGCCGAAGCATCTGAACGTGGAGAAATATTATCCACCGGAAGAATTCGCTATGCTGAAGGAAGAGGGAATGAAGCGCGGCTTCAGCCATGTGGAGGCAGGCCCGCTGGTGCGCAGCTCCTATCATGCGCATGATCAGGTGAAGTCTGCTGCGGTTGCGCGTGAGGCGCGTTCCGTTTCCCAGGCTTAAGTGGGTCTTTGGTCTATCTTGTGCTTAATCTTGTGTGCATTCCATAATGTAATCTTTACAAAAATTTGCTGTGCAAATTTGCCTCGTGACGGAGTCACAGGGGATAGGTTTTAGTTTTTTGCTTTTAAAGATTTTTAGCTTTAAATTGAATTTAAGCTTTAGCCTTAAGGTTTCAGTTGTTAAAGAAGGGGAAAGGACCGATGGCGCGTTAGCGGCGAGGTCCTGGGGTGTGCGGTTACACCACCCCTCCGCGTTGATGGAGTCATGGAATGACGGCTTATCAACGCCCCCAACCCTCATAGAAAGGCAGGCGACACACGCTTGATCGTTATAGGTGGAAAAGGCTACGAGCTCATGCTCGATCATAAGGACGGCTGGAACCCGGAAGCATTTCGCGGAAGATACAGCGAGGTGCTGGACCGCTACGATTATATTATCGGCGACTGGGGTTACAGCCAATTGCGCCTCAAAGGCTTTTACCGGGATAATCACCCCAAGGTGAACCGGGACACGGCTATTTCAGGCATGGTGGATTATATTAATGAATACTGCAATTTCGGTTGCGCGTACTTTGTGCTGCACAAGCTGAAGGAAGCTCCGCAGGAGGGAACCTTCAAGGATATTCTGATTAAGGAAGTTCCTGAACCGGGTACGGAGGAAGAACTGGAGCAGGAGGCTGCCGAGCCGGCAGTGAATGTGAAAGATCACCGCGAATCCCCTTCCAAGGGAGGGAACCAGGCAGCTTCTAACCGCGACAAGGATCACGCAGGAGGTTCCAGCCGGGAACATGCGGCCAAAGACAGACCTGTGCGTGAGCACCAGAGCCGGAATCACCGGAACAAGGATGGTCAGGGCAAGAAGAACCATAAAGAGTTCCAGGGCAGAGGCCAGCAGGGCAACCAGGGGAACCAGGGCAGCAATCAAGGCAACCCGAATAACCATAAGCAGAACAAAGAGAACAGAGAGCATAGAGAGAACAATCCCAACAGACAGAATAACCAGAACAAACAGGATAACCCAAACAGCCAGAATCAGAATAACAGCCAAGCGTAGGCAACGCCTGTGCCGGGGCGGGTATTCTCCGGTGTTTCGGTGCATTCCCCCCGCAGAGCCGCTTAGGCGCTGCTAATAAAGCAAAGAGTCCCTTCAGCCAGCTGGCTGAAGGGACTCTTTCGTTGTCAGTGCTTTGCGCAGATATGAAGAAACTGATAAGTGGAAAAAGTGCATCTAATGATGGCGGAATCCAAATGTCCAGCGAAATAGTTGGAAAAACGTTACTTATTTGCGGCCGACCTGCCGGATAACGGGGATGTGGACAGAATTAAGTGACATAAATTCCACTTAGATTCCACAGAGAATGCAGGACGTAATAAATAAGTGTCAAAAATCCAATTATTTAACCGATAACTTCAGCTGATTCTGGGCGGCATTGTAGCTCCATGTAAGCAGAGGGAACTTTTTCTTGAAGGCACCCAGCTCGATGAAGGTTTCGCCATCCTGGTACAGCGCTTCTTTGGAAGCCAGAGTGAATCCGTAGCTTGTGCCGGCTCCGGTTGTAATCAGCACCTTCTTGTTCTTTGCATCCCAGGATACTTCACTCTCTACAAGAGCGGACAGTGCGCGGGAAGAGGCGTAGACTTTATCGCCCTGCTTGACCAGACCGACATTTCCGGCAAAAGCGGCACCGTTGATATCCAGAATATGATTGTCACCGGAGGCTGTGATTCCGGTCAGGCCGGCAATTTGCAGAGCGGTGATCAGCTGGGCGGTTTTGCCCTTGACCTCAAGATCAGGAGCGAGTCCGATATGGTTGAAATCCTCTTTACTTGGAGTCAGATACTTCATTGTTGTCAGCTTCAGCTCGCCGCCGTCTGACACCGGAATCAGACTCTGAATCCGCGCCTTGCCGTAAGAACGGGTGCCGACGATCGTAGCCAGTTTGTTGTCGCGGAGTGCACCGGTCAAAGCTTCGGAAGCACTGGCGGTGTATTCATTGGTCAATACAACAACGGGAACGCCGATTTTGCTGCCATTGGTAATTGTTACGGGTGTCAGGACTCCGCTCTGGTCGGAGGTATACATCATAATACCGGCATCCATAAACTTGGCGGCGATGTTCTGGGCACTATCCATGTAGCCGCCTGTATTGTCACGCAGATCGAGCACCAGTGACTTCATTCCGGCCGCCCGCATCTTATCCAGCGCTGTGGAGAACTCTTCGTCAGCGGTCTGTGTGAAGCCGTTGATGGCAATATAGGCAATCTTGGAACCGATAATTGTGCTGGTAACGGAGGATGTGGTAATTTCACTGCGGGTAACGCTGTAGGATTTGCTAACCCCGTTCCGCTGAATCAGCAGAGTTACCTTCGTGCCGGATGCTCCGGCAAGTTCATCGCCAGCCGTATCATCTACCCGTACACCGTTGATTTTGAGAATGGTGTCTCCGCGTTTCAGACCGGCTTTCTCTGCCGGGGAACCGCTCATCACTTCTTCAATGTAGAGTTCTTTGGGCGTGTATACGAGCCTTACGCCGATACCGACATATTCCAGATCAACCGCGTGGCCGAAGTCAGCAGCTTCCGCCTGATCGAAATATTGGCTGTACGGATCCTCTAGCGTACTTACCATGCCGTCAATTGCACCGCGGATGAGGGTATCCTGATCGATACCCTCCACATTGTAGTACTCAAGATACTCCATAATTTCATTGATGATGTCCGTTTTGGAGGATTGCGCCGCTTCGGTAGAAGCAGCAGCATCTGCGGCCGAAGCGGCAGGAGCCCAAGCAATCGATAAAGCCAAGCAGCCGCTGAGGGCTGCAGTAAGGATTTTGGCTGGTTTCATGAGTTCATACTTCCTTTTGATATATTTTATAATTCTGGGATTACAAGCTATCAAAGCTAATGTGGTAAGTATCGTCAATTGTCCATGCGCCGCTTTCTGATTTGGTCAGAATAAAGATGAGGGACTGGGTGTAGCTCTCTCCCGATTCGCCGTCTTTAATGGATACTTCCGTATAGACCGCAGCTTCATCGGCCGCATAATAGTAGATATTCGCATTAGTCAGCGAGTAGCTAAGATCATAGGAGTCGAAAAGATCCTGCAGATCGGCTGCGCTGGCAGCGTCATAATCTTCACCGTAAGAGGTCATTAGTGCCATGGTTCCATCAACATTCTGGGTAGTCATATTCTGATAATATTTGCTGAGATTGTCCTTAATCACGGTGGCGTCGCTCTGCGGGACCACAGCCTGCTTCATGCCTTGTTCACGTGTCAGGAGCACAGTGGATTCCTGTACCTCCATTCCGGAGATTTTCCAGGAGCCGTCCTTACGGACCAGCGTGTACAAATATTCGAACTGCTCATCCGGAATATAATAACCGCCGGTTCTAACGGATTTTTCGACGGTGTATACAGTAGCTTCGTTTCCGGCAATACTCAGGATCTTAAGGCTTTGAATGGTGTTCTTAAGGTCATACAGCTCGAACAGGGAATTCATATCCGTTACAGACTCCATATTGTCGGACTCGGAATCCACTAAGGAGTAGAAGCTGATCGCTTTTTCTTCATTATAATATTTATTGGATAATTGAATGAGTGCTGTAATATCCTTCTCATCGCTGGAGGACGATTGCGGTACGGTAATTTTCACGCTCCGGCTGGCGGCATCCCAGGCGGCTGTTCCGCCGGTGGCTTCAGCTATGAAACGGAGCGGTATGTAGGTTGTACCTGCTGTAGAAACCGGAGCAACCGTAAGCTGCTTGACGGTACCGTTGACGGTAGCGCGTTTGCTGCCGACTTTAAGGCTGATATTCAGGCCCGTACCTGTTCCGGTAACGGTTCCTGTCTTGGCATCCCACAGCACCTGCAGCCCGAGCTTCTCAAAGATTACCCGGAAAGGCACCAGTACAGTATTATCTTTCAGATAAGGGGTTCCGGCGGTGAAGGTAAGATTGCTGTTGTTTATGTAGACTTTGATAGGTTTTTCTGCTGCGAAAGCGGGAACGGCCAATACGAGGGCCAGAAGGCTGACGCCAATCATAGATAGTAGTTTTTTCAATTGATTCTCTCCTTTTAATTAGCAATCTTTGTAAAATAGGTTCATTATACCATTTGAAAATTCCCTCTGTCCATTTCTTATGAACACTGCTCAGGAGGTAGTATGACTCCGGGCAGGCGGCATGATAAAGCCGGAGAGGCGGGGCATCTCCGGCTTAAAGAGCAGTGAAGGCAGACGTGTTATTCGGTTCAGATATCCTTCTATTCCCCAGAAACACTACACCAGAAACGCCTCGCGTACACGATTCCAGAAAGGGAAAGGGCGGTACCTGGCAAAGCTGATTTTTTTGTCGGACACCTGGCAACGTACAGAGATCAGATCATCCACTGGAATATTGTTATGATCCACGGTCAGCAGCAGGCGCTGATCCTTGCGCGAGTAAATATCGCAGTGATGATGCTTAGGAAGCAGCAGCGGTGACCCCATCGTGCGGAATACCCGGTTATTAATCGAAGCAATCTCGGAAATCTGCAGCGCCTCGATCGTGGGATGCACCATGGCGCCGCCCAGGCTTTTGTTGTAAGCAGTGCTGCCGGAGGGGGTAGAGATGCAAATACCGTCACCACGGAACATTTCAAAGCTTACATCATTAATATCAATCTGGATGACAACCGTACCGTCTACGCCTTTAAGGGTGAATTCGTTCAGGGCAATATGCGAGCTGGAACCGGATTTCTTGTGGATTTCCAGTTCAAGGAGCGGATACTGTACCATACGCGGATTATGCGGGCCTATATCTCCGCACATATAATCAATCAGGGTTGGCAGCTCTTCGGCTTGCCAGTCCGCGTAGAAGCCCAGATGCCCGGTATGCACACCGACAAAAGCCAGATTAGGTATCTGGTCGATAAACGTATGAAAAGCGTGCAGCATAGTGCCGTCGCCGCCAATCGATATCACGATTTCCGGAGACTTGGCATCCAGCTCCAGATTCCGCTCCGCCGCCAGCTTGTGAAATTGCTCCGCTAGTTGGATGGACAATTCATCTCCGCGGTCCAGAACATAATATCTCAAGATGTACAGGCTCCTTTGTATAATTCAGTCATACACCGATCATAATCAATCTTGACCCGGAACACAATATTTGAATCATTAAAAACGCCGCAGCTTGCCCGCCAGCAGCATCAGCAGCGACAGCACAAGCATGAAGGCCAGCAGCAGGCCGAGCAGACTGATGCTGCTGATCAGGCCGGAATCCGGCGAGGCCAGACCGGAGGCGGCAGGCAGCGCACTCCACTGCACAGCGAGTCCTGAGCTGACCACCGGCTTCCAGAGCAGAAGGACAAGCCCGGCAGAGAGCAGGGCATGTACCAAACGGGCAGCCATGAAGGGCAGGTAACGCAGTCCGGAGCCATTCAGAATACTGGCTACCTGGGCATGCACGGATAATCCTCCCCAGGAGAGGATGAACGCTGCAGCAGCCACCTTGAACTGCAGCGGAATTCCTGCGGCGGCTTCTCCCGCCGAGCGGGCGCCGAGTGTCACCTCGAATAACCCGCTGACCAGAGCGGCCGAGAGTCCCTGCGGGAATCCGGCAAGTGACAGCAGATGGCCGGCGGTACTGAACAGCATGGACATAATTCCGGCTCGGGCGAGCAGCTCCATCAGCACATTGAAGAATACAACCAGCCCTCCAACGACAATAATAAGCTGCAGCGAGGACTGGATTGCATTCCTCAGCAGTTCGCCGAGACTTCTGCCGTCTTTGCGGCGGGCTTCAGCCATGGCATTCATCGCGGTGCGCAGTCTGCCGTAACCTCTCCCGGGCGGGGCTGCAGCCGAGGGATCTGCGGGCGCAGAGGGCACTGTCCCGGAGTTCTCAGGTCTGCTGCGGCCATGAAAGGACATTAGCAGGCCGACGATGAATCCGCCCCCGTAATGGGCAAGGGCAAGGATAAGCCCGAGGGAGGCATCATGAAAGAAACCGACGGACACGGCGCCAAGCAGAAAAATAGGGTCTGAGGAAGTAGTGAAGGCCACCAGCCGTTCCCCTTCCACCTTGCTGATCATTCCCTGTTCCCGCAGCTTGGCGGTTAATTTGGCCCCGACGGGATATCCTGACACATATCCCATGGCAGCTACGAATCCGCCGCTGCCGGGTATATTGAAGAGCGGGCGCATAAGCGGATCAAGCAACGCCCCGAAGAGGTGGACGATGCCAAAGCCCAGCATAATTTCGGAGATGACGAAGAAGGGGAACAGCGAAGGAAACAGCACGTCCCACCAGACGGCCAGCCCGCGCAGTGCCGCATCCAGAGAGCTGGACGGATGGAGCAGCATCAGCAGCATGCAGCCCGCCAGTACGATGCCGAGCAGCGGGCTGGCAATTTTGTTCAGTGTCATAAATGGCACCTCCAATTCTATGCTTAGTTGTATGCCGGAAGAGGGACAAACAGCACAAAAAAACGCAGAAAGCGGTTACATTTACCGGTGCTTTTTCACCGGAATTATGATATTATAAAATTAATTAATGCACATCTTATCAAGATTGATTTAAGGGATGGAGTGATGGTGATGAGTGTAGTTGCCGGAGTTCTCGTTTGTGCTTTTGTATATGTAATCCGGGTCTCTCTTGTCCCGCCTGGTGATGAAGAATTTAGAACGTACTGACTTGCGATGTTAACGAGCGCTGAACTTAGGTTTGGCGCCTTTTTTTGTCCTGATTTTTATTTCAAAACTAAGATATTATAGGTTTTTCGCTATAGGTAATCCAGCTGTTTCCGCTTGCTTTCCCGGGCAGGATGCATGTCTTAAGGCAGGGATAACTGTGGAGCTTGTTTTTTGGTATAATATAATAACTGCTTGTCAGATTAACAGGGAAGAAGGCTGAAGCCTCCAATGAATCCGAATGAGAGTCTGTTTAACAACCTGGGAGGTGCCGAGGGAGTTCATCGTCTGGTGGAAGTGTTCTACTCCAAGGTACAGCTCCACCCGCAGCTGAGTCCGTTATTTCCTGAAGATATTACTCCTGTACTGGAGAAGCAATATCAGTTTCTAAGCCAGTTCTTCGGCGGTCCTGCACTTTATTCGGAGCAGCACGGCCATCCCATGATGAGAGCCAGGCATATGTATATTCCCATCACTCCGGAACGGGCGGATGATTGGCTGAACTGTATGAAGGCCGCCCTGGAAGAGACCGGTGTGGAAGAGCCTCTGCGTTCGTTCGTGCTCAGCCGGCTGGCGGGCCCTGCGCATCATTTTGTCAATATGCCCCATGAATAAGAGTTGTTGTGAAAGGATGAGGGCATTTTGCCGGAATTAATCCCCCTATACTCAATTAAGGTTGTATGCTGCAACTGTGAACATGAATTCTCAACATCAAGAGTCCGTCCCAGCCTCAAAAAAGCCATCCGCCGTGATGCTGACTTCTGCTCATATTACAAGGATGAGAACCCTGACTATTATGTTGTACGAGTCTGTCCGAAGTGCGGATTCGCATCCACGGAGAACTCAGCAGACAAGCTGGTGGAATGGCAGCGCAAATCTTTTGAAGCGCAGGTGGGCAGACGCTGGAAAGCCCGTGACTTCGGGGAGAAGCGCAGCTGGGAGGTAGCTCTTGAAACTTACAAGCTGGCCCTGATCTGCGCACAAAGCATCAAGGACAAGGAACGGATTATTGCGAGTCTGCTCCACCATATTGCCTGGCTATACCGCTATCAAGGGGATACGGTACAGGAACAGCGTTTCTTGCGTTACTCGCTTGATGAGTATGTGAAGGTGTTCGAGAATGATTCATCGGGAGGAAATGATGCCCGTCTGATGTATCTGATCGGGGAGCTTAACCGCCGTGTCGGCGATTTCACTGTGGCTGTAAGGTGGTTCTCCCGTGTGATTAATGACCAGAGAATTGTAGATGCGGCTATGATCCGCGCTTCACGTGAACAGTGGGCTATTCTGCGCGAGCAGATGCGCGGAGAGGATATTGATCCGGACGGGCTTCCGTCAGCTACATAGAGAACCGTGCAGAGGGGTCTGGATGTCGGACCGCTGAGTCCCGGGCCCAAAAAAGGCGTAGAAGAGAAGACTCTTCGTACGCCTGTATTTGGTGACTTGAACCTGTAAGCTGTCTTTTGCTGCTCAGCGGACAGCCCGGTCAAACAGCAGATAGTCCCCGTCATTGTCGATGACCGTGGGGCTGGCACTGCAGCAGGGGAAGACCAGCAGCTTTTTTTTGCCGTCACGCACGATTTGCAGCTCTTTGGGCTTCATAGGCAGAAGCACATTCTCCTGGTCGCAGAACGGGCAGTATTGTACGTACATGTCTCCCAGAATAATATCATAAGGCCAGGTATGGCTGAAGGGAATCATTGCTTGTCCTGCTCTGGAGACGGTTCAGATGCGCTGCCTCCGGCAGGCTCCGTGCTTGCCTTCTTGGATAATTCAGCGATTTTTTGCAGCAGTATATGTTGAGGCATATGCATCAGGTGTTCCAGCGGAACGCCGAGTTGTTTGGACAGCGTAATGGCCGTTTCCGGCGAAATTTGCAGTGGCTTCACAAGGGTGGCCTCCTTAACATTGGTGGACTATCGTAATTCACTTTACCATGGCTGTAGCACAAATACAAAGAAAACCAATATGAACAAAGGAATGGTGAGAATACATGAAACAGCCTTTATCACTGACATGGGAACTGGAATCCATTTTCCCGGGAGGCTCCGCCTCTCCCCAGTTTGAGAGCTTTCTGAACCAATTGGAAGCCGACATTGAAAGTTTACGCCAGCAGGTCGCCGCGGCAGTTGCGCCTGCCGATGCAGCCTCCACCAAATCGCTGGACAGTGTGATTGAACTGCTGCAGAGCTGTGCCGGACGCCTCACGCAGGCTGCGGAATTTACCGGCTGTCTGGGAGCCCAGAACCAGCAGGACAAAGGTGCTGTAAGGCTGTCGTCTAAGGTGACAGGCATGCGCGCCGGATTCGAGGGCGTCAGCTCTGCATTCGACAACGTGCTGCGCCAGACCGCCGACGGGGTGTGGGCCGAGTGGATGGCCCGGCCGGAGATTGCCCCGCTTAATTTCGTACTTAGTGAGAGCCGCGATCTGGCCCGTGAGAAGATGAGTCCGGAGCTTGAGAGCCTCGCGCTTGAACTGGCTGTTGACGGATACCATGGCTGGAGTGAACACTACGAAACCATCGTAGGTTCGATCCAGATTCCTTTTGAAGACGGGGATGGCCAGAAGCTGTTGTCTGCCGGGCAAGCCTTCAATAAGCTGGATGACGAGGACCCTGAAGTCCGCAGCACCATGTTCCGCAAGTGGGAAGAGGCCTGGGGCGGCGCTGCTGATTATTGTGCGGATACCCTTAATCATCTGGCCGGATTCCGCCTGAAGCTGTACAAAGGCCGCGGCTGGGAGGATGTGCTGAAGGAGCCGCTTGGCATTAACCGGATGACGCGTGAATCGCTGGATGTGATGTGGGAGGTTATTACGAAGAACAAGCCCGTGATTGTGTCCTACCTGCAGCGCAAAGCGAAGCTTCTTGGCCTTGAATCTCTGGCCTGGGTTGATGTGGAAGCGCCTGTCGGCAAGTCCTCCGGCAAAATTCCTTATGAGCAGGCGGCAGCTGACATCGTTACCCAGTTCCGCAAATTCAGTCCGAAGATGGCGGATTTCGCCGAGCGTGCTTTCGACAATGACTGGATCGAGGTCGAGGACCGTGCGGCCAAACGCCCCGGGGGGTTCTGCGTATCGTTCCCGGAGAGTAAAGAGTCGCGCATCTTTATGACCTACAGCGGCACACCGTCCAATGTATCGACGCTCGCACATGAGCTGGGTCATGCCTACCATTCGTTCCTGCTGGATGACCAGCCGCTGTTCAATCAGAACTATGCCATGAATGTGGCCGAGACAGCCTCCACCTTTGCCGAAGTCATTGTGGCTGATGCACAGGTGAAATCCGCTGGCAACGCTGAGGAGAAGCTGGCGCTGCTGGAAGCGAAGATTCAGAACAGCGTAGCGTTCTTCATGAATATTCATGCCCGCTTCCTCTTCGAGACCCGCTTCTATGAGAAGCGTAAACAGGGTCTGGTAAGTGCAGAAGAATTGTCTGCCTTGATGGAAGAAGCGCAGAAGGAAGCCTTCTGCGGTGTGCTCTCTGAGTATCACCCGCATTTCTGGGCCTCCAAGCTTCATTTCTATATCACGGACGTGCCGTTCTACAACTTCCCGTATACCGTTGGATATATGTTCAGTACAGGACTGTACCGGCTTGCTTTGCAGGAAGGTGCATCCTTTGCCGATAAATATGACAGCCTGCTCAAGGATACCGGAGTCATGACACTGGAGAATCTGGTGTCGAAACACCTGGGCGTAGACTTGTCCAAACCGGACTTCTGGCAGGGCGCTGCAGATTTGATTGCTGCCGATATTAGTGAATTCCTGGAAATGACAGAGCATCTGGCCTAAGAATTTGTCGGAAATAAGGCGAATTGGATTTTTTGCAGTAAAACTTTAGCTGCAGAATGCGGTATGAATACGCAAAGACCCCGGAAACGGGGTCTTTTTATATTGGGTTTTTGTCGAAATAGGGCGACAAAAGGATGGATTTAGCGGATGAAATTAAGAAAATTGCGCATTTGTAGGGATAATAACCCAATTATGTTGGATAATGTTGTATGCATTTAATTAGTGACCTATAATGTGCCTAAAGCCTTATATAAGGGCTGTTAGATTGATACTTTTGCTGCTCTGTAATATCACCCACAAAACTTAAGTGATGGCTTACGAAGCGGGTTTTGTGAAGCTGAATCATGGAAGTTGTATCACCCACAAAACTTTTAGGAGGAAATATATGCTTAGGACGGAACAACTATCGCTGGCAAGACAAATCGATCTGGTATTTAAGGAACTGCAGGAGGAATTGTCAGGATTGACGTCCGGCACCGTATTTGTGCAAATCAGGAATAATGTCATCGGTAAGTTCGGCATACGCCATAACCCGCTTGCCGGGCGCAGCGGGAGCTTTGCGGCGGAGCAGGAAGGGCTGACTGCCGGTCAGCAATCCTCTTTCCGGGTGATGGCTCTGGAGAGCCTGAAGTACAAGAAGCGCTGGACCCATGGCGAGATCAGTTACGAATTTGCCGTCCGCCAGGGCATGGTGGTGGTTGATGCGACGCTGGAGTCTAATTACAATATGGCCAACCTGATGATCCGCTACCCCCGCAGCAACCATGGCGATGTCTCCGACCAGTCCTTTGGTTGATTGCCTGAGTGTACATATCCCTGCATATCAATATAAAAGCCCCCCTGCGCTTCGACGAGAAGCGCGGGAGGGCTGGGAAGCTGCTCGGCCTAAGCCATGAGGCCTGGCCGGATACTTATGATAAGGCTGCTACTACGAACGACCGGACAGTTGTTGCTCTGCCAGTTGCACCAGACGTTTGGTGATGTATCCTCCCAAAGAACCGGTTTCGCGGGAAGTGTAGTTCCCATAATAACCGTCAGCCGGGATAGTTACTCCAAGCTCTTGTGCTGCTTCATATTTCAACTGCTGCAGCGCTGCATTCGCTTGAGGAACGACCAGGTTGTTAGAACGGCTACCACGACCTTGTTGACCTGCTTGACCCATGTGTGTTCACCTCCTTCGCCCGTTGTGAAGATAGTATGAGCGCTAGGGGGAGAATTCATGCACGAATTTCGAAGGTTTAGAGGATGGTAATTATATGAAATTTATTGGCCGGGATAAATCATCTGCAGGCTGCTGCCGAGGACCAGCGTCTGGCCCGGTTCAAGCGTAACAATACCGGTGAAGGAAGCGTCCTGCTGAAGATTCGGCGCATCCGGAAGCCAGGTGAGCGGTTCAATGCAGAGGAACTGGTCAGCTTCTCCTTTGGTATAGAGGACCCAGTGACGGAATACATCCTTGTCCACCGAATAACGCAGTCCGTAGCCGTCATCGCGCATCAGGAAGGCCTCAGCAGGCTGCTGATCGCCGATCCGCAGGGCAGTATCCAGATTCGTTCCTTGAAGGTTCATATGGCTGTTAAGAGCATCAAGTTCACCGAGCGGCAATAATTGCCCGCTGGGCAGAAGCTCATTATTCAGCTCATAGACGCCTTGAACAGGGAGAGTTACACTCCAGCGCTCAGGTGCGCCGTCAAGCATAAACCATGTATGATAGCCGATACCAAATGGAATGCGCCTTCTGCCGAGGTGAGTAACCTTGAGTGTCTGCACCAGCTCTGGCCCCTGCAGGCGGAATGTCATCTCAAGCTTCAGCGGCTCGGGAAATTGCCTGATCCACTCTGCATCATCCGTAGTTGTGAATTCGGTCGTTACCGTGCAGCCTTCCTCATCCTCTTCAATATCGCTGACACACCAGGCTTGTGTGCGGTGAAGACCGTGAATATGATGGTCGCCTGAATTCCGGTCAAACTGGTAGCTGATGCCGTCGAAGGCGAATTGCCCGTTTCGTATACGCCCGGGCGGTACTAGAAGCGGAATGCCGAAGTGATAAGGTTTCTGAATATAAAAAGCCAAGTCGCTTTCATCAGGCTGGCGCAGGATTTGCCGCTCCTCCTTGCGGTCCCATAAGGAAATTACGTTGTTTCCCAGCCGGGGCAAAAGCGTGACTTCCAGCTCGCGGCTATGCAAAATGTACGTATCATAACCGTTCCACTGCCCTTTGGTCACCTGTTTCATAAGAGATATGCTCCTTTGATAAACTGTAATCAGATCATACACGAATATCCTTATCATACCAGATTTATTCGGCGGTAGTTAGGGATTTGACAACTTCTCCGGCACGCTCTATGATGAAGGCAACAATGAATGACAACAACGTGATGACAGGGACAAGTAAGCATAGACTGTACCTTCAGAAAGCCGGTGGCTGATGTGAACCGGTGGTGCACCTCTGACCGAATGGACCCTTGAGCGCCGCGATCGAACAGGCTGCATAAGCCTTCAGTAGACCGGCCGGCTCTTCCCCGTTAACGGAAGCCAAGGCTGCTTGCCTGCCCCCAGGGGTAACGGTTAGCGGCGAATAAGGGTGGTACCACGGTCTCACGTCCCTTGCGGATGTGGGGCCTTTTTGCGTTCACGCGCAAACGGAATATACACAGATGATGGAGGATAAGATCATGGCAAAAAAAGTATTATCGGGGATTCAGCCCAGCGGTTCGCTCACACTCGGAAATTATATCGGAGCGATCAAGAATTTCGTCAAGCTGCAAAAGGAATATGAGTGCTTCTTCATGGTGGTGGACCTGCATGCCATTACGGTTGCCCAGGATCCCGCTGCACTCCGTGAGAATTCGGAATCGGTAGCTGCATTGTATCTGGCTGCAGGCATTGACCCTGCTATCTCCCATGTCTACATGCAGTCCCACGTGCCTCAGCATGCTGAGCTGGGATGGATTCTGACGACGCTGACTGCTATGGGTGAGCTTGAACGGATGACCCAGTTTAAGGATAAATCGGCAGGTAAAGAATCTGTAGGAGCCGGATTGTTCGTGTATCCATCGCTGATGGCTGCGGATATCCTGGTTTACAACGCCGATCTGGTGCCGGTGGGTGAAGACCAGAAGCAGCATCTGGAGCTGACCCGCGACTTGGCGGGACGCTTCAATCACCGTTTCGGTGATTTCTTCACCATTCCGGAACCGTATATTCCTGAAGTTGGAGCACGGATTATGTCTCTGGATGACGGGACCAAAAAAATGAGCAAAAGCGACCCTAATGCCGGCAGCAGAATCGGCCTGCTGGATCCGCCGGATGTCATCCGCAAAAAGATCAGCCGCGCAACCACAGATTCAGGACGCGAAGTGGTATTTGATCCGGCGAACAAGCCTGAGATCAGCAACCTGATGAGCATTTATGCCGAGTGCTCGGGAATGAGCCTGCAGCAGATTGCAGACAAGTATGAAGGACAAATGTACGGAGGGTTCAAAAAAGAGCTCGGCGAAGTCGTTGTCGCCCTGCTTGAACCGCTCCAGCAGAGATACCATGAGATCCGCAGCTCCGGTATGCTTGGCGATATTCTGGCTCAAGGAGCCGAAAGTGCGCGCAATAATGCTGCCCGGACGCTGGAAGGCGTGAAGGAACGGATGGGCTTCCTGCCTTACCGTTAAGAGGAGGGCAGCTTGCTCTCGGCCTTGCGTCTCAGCCTGGCTTTGATGATGAAGCCCCAGCCGATGTTGAGCACACACAGTGCACCGAGCAGCAGCGCCAGCCAGATATTATAGCTGATTGAAATGGATGCCGCAGTAAGTATGAGAATTGAAGAGCAGGCGAACCACAGTGACAGACCTTTACCCATATGTTCCAGCTTCCTTTCTGCTCAAATAGCGTTGGAGTCAGTTTTCCCGGAGTGCTTCTGCATTTCGGGATTTTTAATTCATACAGTTAACTGTTATAAGCTGTAACCGCTTTATTGTGATTGTGCCCTATGCGGTCCCGGGCGTCAAGGGTCGGCAAGGTTTGGAATAAAATTGAAGGCAGGAATCCAGTAAAGTTCCGTTGACGAAATCCTGCACAGAATACAACATTTCCTTTTATTAAATCGCCCCAATCGAAAATTGTTGCACAAAAGGCAGCATTTCTCCTCCTCCATAGCCCCTAAGCGGGCGAATTCCTGCATTTCATACAACAATTCTTAAAGTCACCCCGGTTTCTAAGGCTCAGAGTTGTAATATATACAACATTCATAGCATCCCGGCTGACCATACAGGTGAACTTAAACTCATTGCCCGTATAAATTAAAAAGATGGCATCCGCATGGGCGGATGCCATCCATCTTCAGGTTATGCCTTGTTTGCGCTGCTAGGTTTTAACTGTTCCCGGATCAATGGCGAAGCGCTCATCCAACTTCTCACTGCTGAGCCAGCCTACATAAGTATTGAGCGGATGATACTGGTTGTCCATTACCAGTACTGCAACAAACGGGAATTGCTTACGGTGTAAATAACGAACATCCCCCCAGCGTACAATATAACCAGAGGGCAGCTCTTCAACCTCGGCGACGGCATAAGAGGTGAAGTACAGAAAAGCCTGAATATCCGGATGGGATTTCGAATGTTCCACAGCGGGGTGAGTGGAGCACACCGCATGCTTGAACCATTCCAGCTTGCCATTGTTCAGCAGCCCGACATTGTAGCTGCCGTCCGGCTTGGCTTTGACTACATTCCAGCGGGTAGGCGAAATCGTAGGAATGACGAAGTACCGGTCACCGGCATTATGGTGCGCATCTTTGTTCTTAATATTTCGTGTGATGCGTGCATGCACGAGCGTCCGCCAGATGTAATATAAGACGATGCTTGCATACAGGGTAATGAACAAGGGCGCCGGGGGCACAATCCCGCTGATCCAGAGAATGATCGCAGCTGCATGGCTGCCGAAGATGAACGGATCGAAGATATGGATAATATTCCAGGCAATCCATTTTTCTGTGAACGGGCGTGCCGCCTGAGTCCCATAGGTGTTGAACAGATCCGAGAACACATGGATGGCAACGCCGATGAAGCTCCAAAGCGCGATATGGCTTAAGGCATGAAGATCCGTTAATCCGAAGATCGGACCTATGACCACGGTGATCAGAGCCGGCCATAGCAGTAAAAAGGGCAGGGAATGGGTGATTCCCCTGTGATTGCGGATATACACCGCATTGTCCTTCAGCCGCAGCGCAGTATCGGCATCCGGTGCCTGAGAAGCCAGTACGGTAGCGACCATCACGGCACCGGCGAGTGTCCCGTTCGAGGCGACTGAAGGATCGACGAACGACAGACCGGCGAGTCCCAGTCCCATAACAAAATGTGTAGCGGTATCCATTGGCCAGATCTCCTTTGTACGGAAGTTCTCTATTAATAACTACCCAATTTAGCGTCCAGTTATTTAGGGGGGAGGAAATAAATATTGTCACGTAATTGTCGAATTGATGAACATCATGGTCAATGATTGTCAAAGTCTTTCCCAGTTTGCTATGATAAAGTTAATAGCGGAGCCAGTATTATTATCCAGATACAGCCGAACTGTTACTCAGGCTCCGGCGGAACGTTAAGAAGTCCCTTAGAAGGAGGAACACCATACGTGGACAATCAATTGAGATATCAAGCTTCTTCCGATTCCGCATCAATGTCTGCCAAGTCTCCACCGGAAGGTGCAAGCTGGCGCGACTTCATTACGGTGACGAAACCCGGTATTATCCGTTCCAATCTGATCGCTGCTTTTGCAGGTTACTGGGTGGCTTCAGGCTGGGATGTACAATATGGGCGCTTAATCCTTACCCTGCTCGGCACTATGCTGGTGATGGCTTCGGCCTGTGTTTTCAATAATTATTTCGACCGGGATCTGGATATGAAGATGGAAAGAACCCGTGAGCGGGGCTTGCCTACAGGAAGGCTGAAGCCTCAGACAGTACTGCTGTACGGCATCGGGCTGGGTATTGCCGGTCTGGCTGTGCTGTTCGCTTTCTGCGGTGTACTGGCCGGACTGTTTGGTATCGTCGGCATGTTCGTATATGTTGTAGTGTATACCCTTTGGCTCAAAAGAACATCTACCTGGAGCACTTCCGTGGGAGCCATCTCCGGTGCCATGCCGCCTGTGATCGGTTATGTGGCTGTTACCGGAACTGTGGATCTTGGTGCCTGGCTGCTGTTCGCCATGCTCTTCCTGTGGCAGCCGCCCCACTTCTGGGCACTCGGCATCCGCCGCAAAGAGGAGTACAGAGCCGCAGGGTTCCCCCTGCTTCCCGTGGTCAAGGGGACGCGCCGTACCAAGTTCCAGATGATCCCTTATGTGGCACTGCTGCTGCCCATCCCTGTACTGATGTACATGTATGACTATGCAGGGATATTTTATCTGATTGTATCGTCAGCTTTGTCGCTGGCCTGGCTCTATTTAACCTTAATCGGATTTAAGGCGAAGGATGATGATGCCTGGGCCAAGAAAAATTTCTTCTTCTCCATTAACTACCTGACCATAAGTCTGATTGTGCTGGTACTGAATACGATCCACGGTTAAATACTAATTAACCCTGTTGATGTGTGCGGATTCATATGATAGATGGGGAGGGCGTCCTGTGCAGACCTTGAAACGCTATAAATGGACCTGGCTGATGCTGCTGGTGGCGGTAATTATGGCGGTCTATCTGGCTGTTAATTCACTTAGCTTCGGAGATAAGAAGCTGCCGGTCATCGGGGAGGTACAAGACTTCTCTCTGGAGAATGTGGATGGACAGCAGGTGAGCCTGGCGGATACGGCAGGCACAGCAAGGCTGGTCTATTTCTTCTTCACGGAATGCCCGGATGTGTGCCCTATTACTACCTACATGTTGTCGCAGACGCAGGATCTGCTGGTGAAGGATGGCAGCTTCGGTAAGGATATTGAGTTTGTCTCCATTTCCTTCGATCCGGAGAATGACACACGGGAAGCCATTAAGGCATTTGGCGACAAGTTTCATGCTGATTATAACGGCTGGTATTTCCTTCGCGGCGATCAGGAAGAGGTCCGCAAGCTGGCTGCTGAATCATTCAAGGTTCTGATCTATGGCAACAGTAAGGATGATTTCGCCCATGCCAACCTCATCGGCCTGGTGGACCGGACCAACCGCCTCAGGGGATTATATGATGCCGGGGATACGGAGAATGTGACTCCGGAGTTTCTGGCCGAAACGGTCAAGAAATTGGCCCGTGAATAGAGTGGCCGGAATAAACTAAACGCCTTGCCCAGCCTCCTTCATTAGAAGGAGAGGCTGGCAAGGCGTTTTTGGGTATTGAACTATAGATTGGGGCAAGTATTTCTTACTGGAACGGCTGCGGATATAGAATATATTCCTCAAGACCGGCTTTTTCGAGCTGGGTGATGCTGTACTCGTCAGGAGTGCCTTCCACACCGGCATAACCCCGCCGGGTGTACATATGCACTGCATCGGGGAAGGCATCGCGCAGCACGCCGCGGATTTTTTTGCCGGAGCTGTCATTGTCCATGTACAGGTATACTTCTCCATCACCGATGGTGCGGCGCAGTGATTCCAGCTTCAGTGTGTTCAATGTGCCGAAAGTACACAGAATGTCGACCTCCGGCGTGAGCAGCCGTCTCAGCCGGCTGCGGTCATTCTTGCCTTCGACAATAATGGTAATGGACATATGTGCTCAGCTCCCGGATCATAGTTGGTTATGACGATATTGTACCTAAGCTTCGCCAATTTTAACAGTTCAGAGAGCAATATGTATTCATTCCCCGGGAAATGTCGTAAAAACAAACGTGATCAAACAAACAATCACCCGGCAGAAAAAATGCGGGTGATTGCTGGCGAATGCGGATGGAATCAGGTTGGAATCAGGCTGCATGGCTGTTCCAGTCTGGAGAATAAGAGGCAAGCTTGCCGGATCTCCCCGGAGGCAGCAGCAGGATAGCTATCATCAGCAGCACGAAGGCAATAAAGTACGGAGAGACATAGTCCCGGAGCTGTCCGGCGGCTACCGGTCCGGCAAATGCCCCCAGTGACATGGCGATGGATTGCAGCGAGAAGGTGCGGCCCATCCGCCCGGCCCCGCCCAGACTGATGAACAGGGAGGCCATGGCCGGGAATAACACGCCTTTGGCTGCGCCCAGCATGAATAGAACGATTCCGGCCGGGATGCTGCGGAAGGCGGCCAGACTGAAGAAGCAGATCGCCATTCCCAGCAGCGCGGCGGCAATGCGGATGCCCGGTGCCAGCCGGTTGAGGAAGAACAGGCTGAGGGTCAGAAGTGCCCCCAGGCTGAGCAGCGACAGCAGAATTCCGGTTGAGATCATCCCTTCACTCCCCTGGGACAGCGGAAGCTCGAAGAAGAGAACCCCTTGGGAACAGGATACGAAAAAAGGCAGCAGATAGTAGCGCTTAGAGACCGGAGCCTCCGCTGACACGGGATTCATTGCTTTCTCGTGATGCAGCGGCAGAGCGGGTGCGTGGACAGCCAGTGCCGGAGAATGCTTCGGGACGCTGAAGAAAGCCATCACGCCAGTCACGATCAGCAGCCAGCCCAGGGTGCTGAAGGTGCCGGAATAACCGGCCTTGGCAACGATGAATGCGCCGGCCGCCGGTGAGACCACAGAGGCCAGCGTGTGGATGATCCCATGGCCAGACATGTACTTCCCCTGGGTAGCCGGGTCGGACGAGAGGGAGGCCAGCAGGGTCATGCAGGCAGGCGAGAGGAAGGCCAGTGCGAAGCCGCTCGCTGCGCGCAGCAGCAGCAGATGCCAGGGCAGCTGCGCATGAGCCTGGAGCAGCAGGATTAGTCCGGCTGCTGTAAGGGCGAAGACGATGTAACGGCGGCTGCCGTTGCGGTCAACCAGGACACCGGCCAGCAGGTTGCCGGGGAGGTGGGTCAGCGAATACATCCCCATCATCCAGCCGATGAAGGCCGGTCCTGCTCCCAAAGACATGGCAAACGGCGTCAGAATAGGATACTGGGCATGCAGGTCAAAGAAGGCCAGGAACAGAAACAGATACAGCCACAGCGCGGTTTTCACGGGTAACACCTCCAAATTGGTGGCCAGCCGATGAGTAATGGAACGGAATTCACTTGGAAGAAACGGCCTACTTGTACTTTACGTGCGCTAGAGGGGGCTTATACCATTTTATTGGCCAGACTCTGTATGCGCTTCTGCAGCCCGGGAACCATGAATTATAAGAGGCATTCATGTATAATAATGATTATTAATAATATGTCTGACGGGACAGGAGTTCCGGAGTGGCGAAATTTGCGATAGGGGTGTTGTGAAATTGATGGATCCGGCAGTGTGGTCACAATTTATAAGAGAGAATTGGCTTGTTATCGTTATTGCGCTTGTCCTGCTGTTTGCAGTAATTAATCTCGTTAAGACTGTACTGAAGTGGGCAATTGTCATCATTATCGTCGCAGGCCTGTTCATCTACAGCGGGGTGACCATGGATCAGATAGGTAATGCTGTTAACAAAGTGGCGGACGGGACGGTCAGCACACTGAAGAACGAAGCGCAGGAGGTCATGCTTAAGGAAGCGCAGGATGCGGTCTATACTTCCGGAGGTGATGGTACCTTTACAATCACTAGTCCGAACCTGGAAGTGAAGGGCTCCGCCGCAGAGGATAAGGTTGAAGTGATTTTCCGCGGGGTCAGTCTTGGAAAGTGGAGTGTAACGGATACCACCAAAACATTTATCGATGAAGCCCGGAAACATCAGACCGGTAAATAAGAGCACAGCTGAACCATGGGCAGGCTGGCCGCAGAAGGGGGAGCGAGAGATATGCTAAACAGCTGGATAGTTAGTCTTAGTGAGGCCAATATCATCTCGATCGTTCTGCTGGTGGTGGTGCTGTTCTCCATGCTGCAGGGTTGGGGCCGGGGCTTCAAAAGAGCGGCCGGAGGGCTGTTCGGACTGCTCGGCTCAGGACTAATGGCTATCGCGGCCCTGATCATGGCGGTTCCGGCAGCTGTATATCTCTCGCCTCTTGCCGGGGAGTGGGCTTCAGGCGTTGTCCTGCCTGATAAGCAGCTGAGCCAGTGGCAGCAGGTTTATTACACGGCCGTGTCTGTGCTGGCGAACTCACCGCTTGTGCGGTTCCTGCTCTTGCTGCTGTTGTCCTACATTCTAATCCGCTTAATGCTGGGTCTGCTATTCCTGTTGATGCCATTCCGCCTGCCGCAGTTTTCGTCAAGGCCGGGCGGGAAGATCACGGGGGCCAGCCGCTTAAGCGGAGCCGTTCTGGGCTTCGCCGCCGGGCTTGCCCGGGCACTCGTTCTGGTCTTTGCGCTCTACATCGGCGTAGGCCTGAATCCGGACAGCGGCTTCAGCCGCTACGTGGAATCCTCGCCGATCTACAGCCAGAGCGCGGCAGCGGTCTTCGAGCCGCTGGCCGGTGAAGGGGTCCGGGGCAAGCTTCCGGTCCTGACCAAGGCGGTAGCGGCCGAGATGAATGATATTTTGCGGCGCAAATATGAAGTGATCGACCATGATATTTCCGCCGACATAGCCGGTGCAGCCGCAGATATTGCCGGACAGGCTGACGGGGATGAAGAGAAGGCCAAGCTGCTCTACGATTGGATCGGCTCACGCATTACCTATGACTATACCAAGGCAGAGAACTATGAGCAGAAACGGATCTGGCATGAGCAGACCCCGCAGGATACGTTTGATACCCGGCTGGGGGTATGTATAGATTATGCCCGGCTCTATGCCGTAATGGCCCGTTCACAGGGCCTGCAGGTGCGGGTTGTAACCGGCAGGGGCTATGACGGGCAGGGCGGTTATGGTCCGCATGCCTGGAATGAGGTCTATATCAGCAGCAGGGAAGCCTGGATTCCGCTGGATTCTACCTGGGCCAGCAGCGGCAACTGGTTCAATACCAAGGATTTCGATTCAACGCATATCAAGGAAAACATCCTCTGACAAGAAGCGGGAGCTCCTCCATCTATGGTACAATAACAGCGTGTAAGAAGAGCTCTGCCTGTGGACTGCGGATATACGGTTTTGCAAAACAAACAAGGAGAGGACATGCTGTGAGATGGTTCGGTAAGCCGGGTTCCCGCCCGGATGGAGGTTCTGCCCGAAACTACCTGAGTTTACGCATAAATCTGTTTTTCTTCGGCACTTTTTTTATTTTTTGCATCATTATTATCCGCCTTGCAGGGCTGCAGTTTGTGGAGAGTCCTGAGCTTACTGAGGTAGAGGCCAGCCGGGAGACCAAGGATGTGCCGCTAGCGGCGATCCGGGGAATTATTCATGCTGCCGGCGGCGAGAATATTGCCTATTCCACATCCATTCAGTCGTTATATCTCACTTTAACCAAGGAATATACAGCCAAAGCCAAGAACAAGGACACCGGAGTATATGACTTCACTGCTGAAGCCAAGGCAAGTACGAATTCACTGGTGGCGCGGCTCACGTCAGTTTTTAATGAATATGGTGATCCTTCCGCCAAAAAGCTCTCGCAGGAAGATATCCTTGCTCTGCTGGATCTTGATTATAAGAAATCGCTCGGCTATGTTCCGCGCAAAATCAAGACGGGCCTGACGGTGAAGGAAGTCGCTCATCTCATGGAGAACAAGGAACGCTATCCTGGATTAGCTGTTGTGGAAGAAAGCGTCCGCCATTATGACAAGGATACAGTGGCGGTTCAGACGGTAGGCTATATGAAGCTGTTCCGTTCTACAGAGGACTATGATATATACAAGAACATTCGTAATGCCATGAAACAAACGGGTGCCGATCCCGGTCTGGCTTACAGGGAAGATGAATTTGTCGGCATATATGGCCTCGAACAGCAATATCAGCGGGAACTTAGGGGCAAGAACGGTTATCAGACCCTCTCCGTCAATCCGCAGAACATGGCTGAGGAAGTCATTGCATCGGTTCCGCCTGTCAAGGGCAACGATATCTGGATGACGATCAATAAAAGCGTGCAAATGAAGACAGAGCAGGCGATTATGGATCAGATCAGCTGGCTGCATACTAATCCGGTACAGGGTAAGTATCATCCGGATGCTCTTACCGGGTATGCGGTTGCGATGGAAGTGGATACAGGTAATGTAGTAGCCATGGCCAGCATGCCGGACTATGATACGAATGTCTGGAACGCCGAGAAGCTGCTGCCGGAAGTGTATGAGAAAATTAAGAATAATAACCAGAACGGCACGATTAACCAGAATACCTCCGGTGTCTCAGGGAACGGTCTGAAGTCACTGATTTTCCTGGGTTCCACGATCAAACCGTTAAGTGTGTTAATTGGTCTCAATGAAGGTTTATTCACCACGACCGACACTTATATAGACAAGGGAATCGCGTATTTCGGCAAGGATGACAGTTCCTCCGTAAGCAATTCCTCCGGCCACGTCCTTGGGCCGCTTGATCCGGCTAAGGCCATTCAGGAGTCATCCAATGCTTTTATGGTAGACTGGGTCGGCAATGCGCTGTATAAGAAATATCAGGGTGAAGGAATCGCGGTATGGGACAAGTATATGAAGGCCTTCGGACTTGGGGTGTCCACACAAAGCGGACTGCCGGGTGAGAGTGCCGGAGTTGCCGATTATATCAACACGAAGCAAGCGGGTTCTGTCCAGGCGGCGTTAGTCTTTGCCTCCTTTGGTCAGAAAGGCAAGTATACCGCACTGCAGCTTGCCCAGTATACAGCGACGCTTGCCAATGAAGGGGAACGGATCAAGCCGCAGCTGGTCAGCAGGATTACAGATGCCGAAGGCCATACGGTCAAGGAATTCGGACGGGAAGTTCTGGACAAAATTACGTTTGACCCTTCGTACTGGAAGGAGATCAAGCAGGGGATGAACACGTCAGTTAAGGTGTTTGACGGATTCCCGTATGACTTTGCCCGCAAGACAGGGACCTCTGAAATGGATGCATACGGTGCGGTCCGTGACAACGGAGTCTTCATTGCTTATGCTCCGCGCGAGCATCCCAAGCTTGCTGTAGCGGTGATCATTCCGGAGGGCGGCTTTGGATCGAACAGTGCTGCACCGGTGGCCCGCAAAATATTTGAAGCCTATGACCTGGAATACGGGCTTGATGGAGTCCCCAAGAAGAATCTTCCGCCAGTAACGCAGGTGCAAGAGTCAACTGTGAACTAACAGGTTTAATTTTAAAAGATAAGAATTTATATGCTTCATGCCATAAATTATCCTTATCTTTCCCGCTGAAACGGTGCTGTCCTTATTAGAGGACGGCAAACCGTTTCCACTTGAGATGTAGAGGAGTGAAAAACTGTGAGTGTTTTCCGAAAGCAGGCCTCTCCCCCGGATGAGAAGGACAGCAAGAGTTCGCTTGGCCTGCGGCTCAACGTGTTTTTCTTCAGCACGTTTGCAATCTTTTGCGTAATCATTATCCGTTTAGCTGTTGTGCAGTTTGTGGAAGGACCTAATCTGACCGAGGTGGAGACCAGCCGGGATACCAAAAGTGTGCCGCTCGCGTCCATCCGTGGTGCGATCCGCGCAGCCGAAGGAGAAGAAATTGCCTATTCGACTTCCGTTCAATCGCTGTATATCACCCTGACGAAGGAATATACGGCCAAAGCTGTGGATAAGGAGACCGGTATCAGTGCTCTGAAGCCGGAATCCAGGGCTAATGCCTATGCGCTGGCGACCCGTCTTGTTGAGGAATTCGATAAACTTGGTGATCCGAACGGCGAGAAGCTGACGGTGAATGATGTGATCAATTCCCTCGATTTATATTTCAAGAAATATTCAGGGTATATGGCCCGCAAGATCAAATCCGGTCTTACTTCCCAGGAAGTTGCCTATTTCATGGAGCATAAAAGTGAGTTCCCGGGTCTTGAGATCGTTGAAGAAGGCGTGCGGCATTATGACAAGGACACAGTTGCTGTGCAGACAGTCGGGTATATCAAGCCCTTCAAGTCGTCCAGTACGCTTAACATTTATAAGAACATTCAGAACGCGATGAAGAAGATCGATGCAGATCCCGGGCTGAACTACAAAGATGATGAGTTTGTCGGCTTCGACGGTCTGGAGCTGCAATATCAGCGGGAACTGCGCGGTAAGAACGGCTATCAGGTCATTTCTGTGAATCCGCAGAATATGGCTGAGAAGGTTGAAGAGGTTGTGCCGCCGGTCAAGGGTAATGATGTCTGGATGACGATTAATAAGAACATTCAGCTCAAGACTGAAGAGGCGATCACGGAACAGATTAGCTGGCTGCACAGTCATGCCGTACAAGGTAAAACCCACCCGGATGCACTTACGGGTTATGCCGTAGCGATGGAAGTGGATACAGGCAATATTGTTGCCATGGCCAGTATGCCGGATTATGATACGAATGTCTGGACGGCGGAGAAGCTGGATTCCGATACCTGGAATAAAATCATGGGCAACTACCAGAACGGGACTATTACCCCGTATTCCTCGGGAATGTCCGGCCATGGATTCGGTTCTACCGTATTGCTGGGTTCAACCATTAAGCCGCTGAGTGTGCTTGTGGGTCTTAATGAAGGATTCTTTAGCACCTCCTATACTTACAATGATAAAGGGATCGCCTATTTCGGTAAGGATGACAAATCCTCCGTACGCAATTCCTCCGGTCACGTCTACGGTTCAATGGACCCGGCCAAAGCGATTGAGGACTCCTCGAACGTGTTCATGGTCGACATGGTCGGCAAAAAGCTCTATGAGAAATATCAGGGTGAAGGAATTGATGTCTGGGATAAGTATATGAAGGAATTCGGCCTCGGCGTCTCCACGCAGAGCGGACTTCCGAATGAGTATCTGGGGCAGATTAACTACACCGATATCAAGGCCGCGGGCAGTGCGCAGGCTGCACTGGTCTATGCCTCCTTCGGGCAGCAGGGCCGGTATACGGTGCTGCAGCTGGCACAATATGCTTCCACGCTCGCCAATGAAGGTGTGCGCATCAAGCCGCAGCTGGTCAGCAAGATAACCGATTCTGAAGGCAATGTTATCAAAAAGTTTGAGCGCGAGGTGCTGGATGAAGTAACGACCTTTGACCAGTCCTTCTGGAAAGAAATCAAACAGGGCATGAACAGTAAGGTTACGGCATTCACTGATTTCCCTTATGATTTTGCCCGTAAGACAGGTACCTCTCAGCAGCTCGGTAAAGGCGAATTACGTGATAACGGGGTATTTATTGCTTTTGCCCCGCGTAATAATCCTAAGTTAGCAGTTGCCGTGGTTATTCCTGAAGGAGGGTTTGGCTCCAACAGTGCCGCGCCGGTCGCGCGTAAAATATTCGACGCTTATGACTGGGAGTACGGGCTGGATGGCAACCCGAAGAAAAATGTGAAAACAGCAGATCCGGCTAGTGGAGATGCCGAAACTAATTCGGAAGGAGCAGATACTGCGGCAGGAACTGCCGGAACGACAGGAACAAACTGACGAACCGCCGGAGGCCTGATTGACAAATACACAGCTGCTCCCGACCGGGAGACATACAAGAATGGAGGGGTGGCAAATGACTGCCAAATACCGCCTGCTTGCATTGGATATGGATGGAACCCTACTGAATGATGAACAGAAAATTACCCCCAAAACGGTGGAATGGATCAAAAAAGCGATGAATGCCGGTGTACATGTCTGCCTGTCTACCGGACGTTCCTCGCGGAGCGCGATGCCTTATGCCGTACAGCTCGGCCTGGAGACCCCGATGATTATGGTGAACGGAAGTGAAGTCTGGCGCGCCCCGGGCGAGCTGTACCGCCGGTCCCTGATGGACGTGGAACTGGTCAGACAGATGTATAAGATTGCGGAAGAGTTCGATATCTGGTTCTGGGCGTATTCCGTGGATGAAGTGTACAACCGGGACACCTGGGACGGCGAAATTGACAGCCGGGAATGGCTGAAATTCGGTTACTCCACCGAGGATAATGATATCCGCCATAAGCTGCTCATGCGTCTGCAGGAGCTGGGCGGGCTGGAGATCACCAATTCCTCGCCGTTCAACCTGGAGATTAATCCGCAAGGCGTCAACAAGGCATCCGGCATTCTGGAAGTCTGCAAGCTGCTTGGCATTAACATGTCCCAGGTTGTGGCCGTCGGCGACAGTCTGAATGATCTGGCGGCGATCCAGCAGGCCGGATTCGGTGTAGCGATGGGCAATGCCCAGGAGACCGTTAAGCAGGAAGCCGATGCTGTTGTGGCTACGAACAATAATGACGGGATTGCGGAAGTGATCCAGAAGTATATTTTGACGGAGGCCGGAACCTCGGCCGGTAGAATATCTAAACAGGCTTAGTAGATGTAGTAATGAGTTTGGAATTATCAAATTTTTTATAGCTTGATCTGAAAGACAACAATTGGTGGGAGTAACGGAGGGGAAGTTTGAAACTGTAGGAGCGGTAGCGACCGCCTGAAAGCTTTCCGAAGGAAAGCTCGCTTCGAAAGCATCAGCAGTTACCGGATTTCCACCGCGCAGAGCGGTATTAATCAAGAAATCTGGGGACAACAGCGGCCGGAAGTTCAAACTTTCACCGCAGTTACGACCAACACCATTAGAGAATTCCAGATCATATGAAGTTATCTATCCAAAACAAAACTTGAGGAGTTGAAGGAATTGACGATCCTGGGTTGGATTCTGATCATTGCTTTGTTTGCAGTAGGGCTGGCAGGAGCGGTATATCCAATCCTGCCGGGCGCGCTGGCGATTTATCTGGCCTTCTTCGTATACGGCTGGTTCTTTTCCTTCCACTCCTTCGGCGCCTGGTTCTGGATTATCCAGACACTGATTGTAGTGGTCCTGTTCGTTGCTGATTATGTGGTCGGGGCCTGGGGAGTCAAAAAGTTCGGCGGCTCACGGGCGTCTGTCATCGGCAGCACGATCGGCCTGATTATTGGCCCCTTTCTTATTCCGGCCTTTGGTCTGCTGATCGGCCCGTTCCTAGGGGCCTTTGTCGGTGAGCTGATTGCCGGCTCTAAGCCCGGCAAGGCGGTCAAGGTCAGCTTCGGCTCCTTGCTGGGGCTGTTCAGCAGCACCGTAGTTAAGATCATTCTGCAGATTGTTATGGTCGTCCTCTTCTTTATCTGGATCGGACGGTATTAAATTTATTGTGAAGAAGGCGAAACAGCTTGTCCACCAAGAAAGAATCTTTTGTTAAAGGCACGCTTATTCTGGCTGCGGCTGCACTTGTGGCCCGCATCCTTGGACTTGCCCAGCGGGTTCCGCTGGAACATTTATTCAATGATATAGGGAATGCCTCTTTTACACAGGCTAACAATGTGTATCTGCTGCTCCTTCCGCTGGCAACCGCCGGAATACCCAGCACGCTAAGCAAAATGGTATCAGAGCGTTATGCGCTGAACCGTCCGCATGAAGCACAGCAGGTATACCGTGCCGCCCTTATCTTTGCAGCTGTTGTAGGTGTTGTAATGAGTACAATACTGTACATAGCCGCTCCGTATTATGCGGAGTATACCAAGGTTCCTGAGAGTACGCTGGCAATCCGGGCGATTGCCCCGGCACTGCTGCTGTTCCCCGCGATCGCAATGATGCGCGGTTATTTCCAGGGGCGCAATAATATGATGGCCGGAGGCATCTCACAGATTATTGAGCAGATTGCCCGGGTATCGACGGCAATTCTGCTGGCTTTTATTCTGCTGCGCCAAGGCTACAGCAACACATGGATGGCTGCAGGAGCTTCTTTCGGCAGTGTGCTCGGAAGCGTCGGCGCTTTCGGTGTCATGCTGTATTATGCGATGAAAATGCGCCGCAGCGAGGAGCAAATTGCTCTTTATGAATCGAACGAGGCTCGCCTTCCGTTACTTGGCATCTATAAAGATATCTTCAAGCTGTCCATTCCGATTGTATTATCTTCGATCACAGTACCTGTTGTGAACTTTATCGATACTTCCTTTATTGTACCGCTGCTCAGCGGCCGGATCGGAATGGAGGAAGCTACCCGGGCGCTCGGAATCTTCGGCAGCCGGGCACAGAGTATAGCGGGTATTCCGCCGGTGCTCTCCATCGCGCTTAGTACATCGCTGATTCCGATTATTTCAGCCGCGTACGCGCGCAAAGATGAGCAGCATCTGAAGCGCCAGGTTACCCTGGCCATGCGTATTTCCATTCTTACCGGCACACCGATTGTACTCTCTCTCGTTGTGGCGGCATATTCTGTCAATGGACTGATCTTCAGCAGTCTGGATGGCAGCGGTATTGTAGCGATGCTGACGCTGGGCACTATTTTTCAAATAACTATGATGACCACGAATTCTATTCTGCTCGGGATGGGCAAATCGCGGATCTCTATGTATTACGTGCTTGCCGGGATTATCGTGAAATTCGCTTCAAACTTCCTGTTCAGCCAGTTGTTCGGCATCTATGGCATTATTGGCTCTACTGCACTGTGCTTCGTGGTCATAACACTGCTTAATCTGCGGATGCTCAAAAAGATTGTCCCCTTCGAAATTCTCGGCAAACGCTGGGGTGGCTTCTCAATCGCTGTGCTCGCTTCAGCCGGAATCGGTTATGGCCTGAACGAAGCGGGGATTATGCTGACTCATCTGATGCCGGCACGTGTGGCTTTCCTGATTACTTGTCTCGTTGTTGGAGCCGCCGTGGTTATTGTTTATCTGGTGCTGTTGATTGTTCTGGGAGTGCTGAGCAGCCAGGAAATCTCGGGTTATCCGCGTCCGCTGCGTAAATTGCTTAATCCTTTAATGAAGCTGCAGCCAGCTCATGTGCGTGCAAACGAATAATGATGTGATCATTGTCTTAAATTGTCTTTTTTATTTGACTTATTCCGTACATTTTGCTTCACTTAAAGAGAAGATATGCAAGGTAACGGTTAATGAGAAAGGATGGTCAATAGATGGACAAAATTAGTTCTCCTGCTGAGTTTCAGGTGTCAATACAATCCCCGCGTTTAACGGTTGCGGTGTTCAAGGCGGATTGGTGCTCGGATTGCAAATTCATTGATCCGTTCATGCCGGATGTGGAACAGGAATATAGTGACCGCCTTACACTCGTGGAAGTGGATGTCGATGCAGTAGGCGACGTCAGCCAGGAACAGAATATTCTGGGCATTCCGAGCTTTGTCGCATATACCGATGGACGGGAACTGGTCAGATTCGTGAATAAGCTTCGCAAATCCCGTGAGGAAATTGAGAATTTCCTGAATACGGCTTTGGATGTGTATCTCAGTATCCACAAGTAATGAAGCAGCACCGCTTTCGCCCTACCCGAGCAGAAGCGGTGCTTTTTTCTAGAAATAATAGGCTCTGCGGGCGCACTCATTTACACTAATTCATTCCTATACTATGCGGGTGATAACATTGACAACCCTTCAATTGAAATGGCTCAGCTATATAACCTGCCTCGTTATGTTTCTGGCGCTGCTGGGTGGAGCGGTGGTAACCAAAACGGGTTCGGGACTGGAATGCGGGAATGAATGGCCGCTGTGCAACGGAAAGCTGATTCCGGCTTATACAGTAGGCTCCCTGATTGAATACACCCATCGCCTGTTCAGCGGGCTTGCGGGTCTGCTGTCAGTGGCATCCATGTTTGCGTTCTGGCGTTATGCCCGTAAGCGTAAGGATTTGCTCACCTATGCCTTGTTAACCCTAATTTTCGTAGTGGTGCAGGGAGGAATGGGAGCGCTTGCGGTAATTAAGTCGCAGTCTGCTGCAGTGATGGCTTTGCATATGGGATTCTCGCTGATCGCCTTTGCCAGCTCACTGATGCTTGCGCTTGGAGCCAGACGGATTTGCCTGTCCGGGGAAGAAAATAGCGGTGCAGGACGCAGAGTTAGCAGGGGCTTCCGTAACTTAACCTGGTTTACTGCGTTATATTCTTATATGGTCGTCTATATTGGAGCTTATGTAAGCCACACCGACTCACAAGGGGGCTGTTCAGGCTGGCCGCTGTGCAATGGCGAATGGATACCGGAGCTTTCTGGCGGAGTGGGCATTGTATTCATGCACCGGATTGCGGCGGCGCTATTGTTTCTGCTGACTGCTCTTCTGGGACATCTGGCCTTCTGGAGATATAAAGAGCTGCCGGAGCTGAGGGCTCTGGGTGTTGCCGCAGTGCTGCTCTGCCTGATGCAGGTATTCAGCGGAGCTGCTGTTGTTCATACGCTGTATAACGAACGGCTGTACATATTTACCGCGTTGTCGCATATTTTGCTGATTGCCGGTTTGTTTGGGGTTCTGTGTTATATGAGTGTCCGTGTCTGGCAGTTAAGCGGGACGGACAAGAATCGATGAATCGATAAGATTAGGACCCGGTTCGAGGAGGAACGCTTAGTGGGATACGGTAATTTGCGACAATGGATCGAACAGCTCCGCAGAGACAAGGATCTGGCCGTGATTGATGCTCCGGTTGATCCGGATCTGGAGCTGGCCGAGATTCACCGCCGGGTGGTTAGTGAGGAAGGGCCGGCACTGCTGTTTACAAATGTGCAAGGAACGCCGTTCCCGGTTGCGACCAATCTGTTCGGTACCGTCCGCCGGGTGAACAAGGCCTTTGGGACCCGCCCGGAGCAGTTAGTGAAATCATTGACGGCAGCCATGGAAACGATGCTTCCGCCTTCGGCTGCCGGACTTTGGAGAGAAAAGGGCCTGCTGCTTGACCTGATCAGAGCAGGAGCCAGGAATATACCGCAGGGTGAAGCGCCGGTACTAGGCATCTGCCGCAGCAGTAACCCGCTACAGGAATTACCCCGAATTACCAGCTGGCCTAAGGACGGAGGGCCGTTCATTACCCTTCCCCTGGTCTATACAGAGAGCATAACCAACCCCAAAGACCATAATCTCGGATTGTACCGGGTTCAGATTCATGATGACAGCACTACCGGCATCCATTGGCAGATCCATAAAGGAGGCGGCTTCCATCACCGCCAGGCGGAGCTTCTGGGGGAGACCCTTCCGGTCTCAATTTTTATCGGCGGGCCTCCTGCCCTTATTGCTGCTGCTGTTGCCCCTGTTTCAGAGCGGATTCCTGAACTGATGCTGGCATCGCTTATGCTGGGCGGGAAGCTTCCAATGGTGCAGGACCCGTTAGGCGGCCACCGCATTCCGTCAGAAGCAGAATTCTCCATCCGCGGACGGGTATCGCCGTTTGAGCGGAGACCGGAAGGCCCTTATGGCAGTCAATCCGGCTATTATTCGCTGCAGCATGATTTTCCCGTGATGCATGTGCAGCGGATGTGGCACCGGAAGGATGCGATTTTTCCGGCCACGATTACCGGCAAACCCCGCCAGGAGGATTATTATCTCAAGAATTATCTGCAGCGGCTGCTGGCTCCGGCCTATCCGCTAATGATGCCTTCAGTAAAAGCACTGTGGGCGTACTCCGAATCTGGCTCGAATGCCTTGGCTTCGGCAGTTATCAGGGAGAGCTATCCGCGTGAGGGGCTGGCTTCTGCTTTCCGTATTCTGGGGGAAGGCCAGCTCTCCTTAACGAAATTCCTGCTCCTGACGACTGAGCCGGTTGAGCTTACGGATTTCCCCAAACTACTGGAAACCGTGCTTGAACGCTTTAACCCGGCATCCGATCTGGTGATCTTCGCCAACACCTCTATGGATACCCTTGACTATACCGGCCGTAAACTGAATCATGGCAGCAAGGGTGTAATGATGGGCACCGGCAACCCGGTGCGTGAGCTGCCCAGAACCTATACAGAGGGTCTGATTCCAGCAATCACCGGCGCCGTGCCCTTTTGCGGCGGATGTTTAGCTGTTTCCGGAGCATCCTATGTAGAGGACCCAGAGCTTCCTGTCAGGCTAGCCGCTTCCTTCAAGGAGAAAGGCACAGCCTGGCCGCTGATTGT
This sequence comes from Paenibacillus borealis, assembly GCF_000758665.1. NCBI lineage: Bacteria > Bacillati > Bacillota > Bacilli > Caryophanales > Paenibacillaceae > Paenibacillus > Paenibacillus borealis. Next base: position 6,863,457 of record NZ_CP009285.1, on the reverse strand, counting down.
TCTGGTGGACGATGCTGCAGAAGCGGTGCGCACACAAACCTCCTTCCTGTGGACAGTGTTCACCCGGTTTAATCCGGCGGATGATATTTATGCGGAGACCCATATACTGCGTAACGCAATCAGCTATTCCCTGCCGATTGTAATAGATGCCCGGATGAAGCCGGGGTACCCGGAGGAGCTGGTTCCGAATGAGGAGACGGTTGAACTGGTGAACCGGAACTGGAACCGTTATTTCCCTCTTGTTTAGATCTTAAGTATTCTGAGGAGGACAAATATGCTGCGGACATTACTGGGAGAGCCGCCCCGCGAGAACAGCGGGGTACTGGCCGAAGCCATGGACAACATGGCGAAGGTCGCCTCCATGCTGCGCAAGGAGATGAACGCACATGAAGACCGTGACCATGAATACCGCAAGCTGGAGATATGGACACGCGGTCTGATCTCATCGCTGGACGAGCTGGAGCAGAGCTGGTTCGCCGCCGCCTTTTTCCGCAAGTCGGTGGTTGCCGGTTATATGGATGATATGTCGCCCATGGAGCAGGGAGAGTACGCCAGGTATGTGTTCTTTTATAAGGACGGCTTTATCCGGGTGTTCTCCCTGCTGGACAAGCTGGGTACGGTCCTGAACAATCTGTATGATCTGAATACAGGTAAAGTCAAAGCACATTTCTCTTACTTCACAGTGCTCCGCCAATTTCAGCTGCTGCAGGCTCACAATCCGTTGGCTAATGAGCTGGAGAAGATCAGGAACTCTTACCGCCAACCGGTAGAGAATCTGCGCAAACGGCGCAATGCCGAGATTCACTACATGAACGCTGAGATGACGGATGATCTCTGGCAGCGCCATCAGGGGCTGCATGACAAAATCCAGCTGGAGGATCTCGACAGCCATCTGGAGGATTTGAAGCAGAGCCTGGAGATGGTGTGCAAATCTTTGTCGGCGGCCTTCAGGTACAGCAATGAGCAGTGGCACAAGAATAAAGCTGCTTCCAGCCAGCGGTCAGGGCATGTGCAGTCGTAAAAACTTACCTTTGACAAAGAACAGGAAACTTAATATACTTATGCAAGTATTTACTTCTAACATGAAAAGGCATATATAACTTCATATTTCAATCTTATCGAGAGCGGCGGAGGGATAGGCCCGATGAAGCCCGGCAACCGATTTGTACACAGCATAGCCGCTGCCTGCAAATGCCATGGTGCTAATTCCTACAATGCCGCTTGGTTTGCGGTCTTTGGCAGATGAGACGGCATTGTTTACTTCACACACACGGCCTCTTCCGATCTGCACGGATCGTAGGGGGTCTTTTCTGTTTATAAATTGCATGGAAGAAGGAGGACGGGACGATTGATAGAACTGAAGGATTTAACGAAAGTATACGGTAAAGGAAGCAAGGCTGCGACGGCGCTCTCCGGACTAAGCCTGTCGATTAAGAAGGGAGAAATATTCGGTGTAATCGGCCACTCCGGTGCCGGTAAAAGCACGCTGATCCGCTGCATTAATCTGCTGGAGCGTCCGACGCAGGGTGAAGTATGGGTAGATGGTGTTGAATTGACCTCACTCAGCCAAGGGCAGCTGCAAGAGCAGCGGCGCAAGATCGGGATGATCTTTCAACACTTTAATCTGCTCTCTTCGGCAACTGTCTATGACAATATCGCCTTTCCGCTGCGGCTGACCGGAACCTCCAAAACGGAGATCGAGCGAAAGGTTAAGGATCTGCTGGCTTTAGTCGGTCTTGAGGAACACCGGAACAAATATCCGGCTCAGCTGTCCGGCGGCCAGAAGCAGCGTGTCGGCATAGCCCGCTCGCTGGCGAGCGATCCTGATGTCCTGCTGTGTGATGAAGCAACTTCAGCGCTGGACCCGCAGACGACAGATTCGATTCTGCGCCTGCTGCTGGATATCAACAAGAAATTCCATTTGACCATTGTGCTGATCACACATGAGATGCATGTCATTCAGAGCATCTGCGACCGGGTAGCCGTCATTCATGGCGGCGGGATTGTGGAGCAGGGCGATGTTGCTCAGGTTTTTCTGAAACCGAAGCATGAGGTTACGAAAGAATTCATCCGCAGTGAAACTCAGGCTGAGGGACCGCTGCGGCAGGCGATTGATGCTGTGCATCCTGGATATACTAAAGCGGTCAAAATTACTTTTCTCGGGCAAAAGACGTATGAATCCACCCTTTCCCATGTGGCGCAGGCAACCGGAGTAAATTTCGCTATACTGCAGGGAACCATTTCGACGATCAAGGATGTTCCTTATGGTCAGCTGATCGTCCGCTTTGAAGGACCTTCCGCTGCTGTTGAAGCAACTCTTACTGAACTTGCGGCACAAGGTCTTGACGTGGAGGTGATTTCTTAATGGGCGGACTGGATTTTAGCGCTTTAAACTGGGATGAAATGCTTGATGCTACTGTGGCTACACTAAAAATGTTAGCTTTTTCAGGAATATTCACAATTATCCTTGGTTTACCGCTCGGAATTGTGTTATATTTATGGGGCAAGTCCAATAACGGTATTATCAGGGCTGTTTACTCGGTATTATCATTCATCGTAAATATCCTGCGTTCTGTTCCATTCATCATTCTGATGGTTGCACTGATTCCGTTCAGCAAATCAATTATGGGAACCTCGATAGGTGTCCTTGGAACGATTCCGGCGCTGGTGATCGGCGCGGCTCCGTTTTTTGCCAGACTTGTTGAGACAGCACTGCGGGAGGTTGACCGGGGAATCATTGAAGCGGCGCAGGGGATGGGAGCATCCACAGGACAGATTGTCATGCGTGTGCTGCTGCCGGAGGCTCGCCCGGGTCTGGTGGCGGGTGTTACGATCACGATTGTTACCCTCGTCTCGTATACCGCAATGTCCGGGATGATTGGCGGCGGAGGGCTCGGTGACCTGGCGATCCGCTACGGGTATTACCGTTATGAGAAGGAAGTCATGCTTATCTCGGTGGCCCTAATGGTAATTCTGGTGCAGCTGCTGCAAATGGCCGGCGACCGGCTGGTAAGACATTTTACACGGAAATAAGGTACGTTCATATAGAGCCTTATTCATACAAATCATACTGATTAGAGGGGGATTTACAAATGAAAAAAGTACTGCTCACATTCTTCAGCTTGACCTTGATATTGGTGCTTGCCGCTTGCGGTAACAATAACACCAATAACGCGGCTAACTCCGCGGCTACAACTGCACCCACGGAAGCTGCTGCTGCAGAACCGACAACTGAACCTGCTGCTGAGCCGGTAACACTGGTAATTGGAGCTTCTCCTGTACCGCATGCGGAAATCCTGAAAGCTATTGCCCCGCTGCTTGAAGCACAAGGCATTACGCTTGAGATCAAAGAATTCACGGATTATATCCTTCCGAATACACAGCTTGCCGAGAAACAACTGGATGCGAACTTCTTCCAGCACAAGCCTTACCTGGATGACCAGAACACCAAGAACGGTACTGATCTTGTATCCGTAACAGCTGTTCACGTTGAACCTTTCGGCGCGTATTCCAAGAAGATCAAAGCGATCAGCGAACTGGCTGACGGTGCCAAGGTTGCCATCCCGAATGATGCTACCAACGGCGGACGTGCATTGATCCTGCTGGCTAAGAATGGCCTGATCAAATTGAAGGATGACACCAACATCACTTCCACCAAAGCTGATATCACTGAGAACACCAAGAAGCTTGAAATCATTGAGCTGGATGCCGCTATGCTGCCGCGTCAGCTGGATGAAGTAGATCTGGCGCTGATCAACACCAACTATGCGCTGGAAGCGGGTCTGGTACCGACTAAGGATGCTTTGTTCATTGAAGGAGCAGATTCCCCTTACGCCAACCTGCTGGTAGCCCGTCCGGACAACAAAGATTCCGATGCGATCCAGAAGCTGGCTGCAGCCCTGAACTCCGCAGAAGCCAAAGCTTTCATTGAAGAGAAATACCAGGGCTCGATTATCCCTGCATTCTAAGCTTGAAGCTAAGCTGAACACCTAAAGTGAAGACCAGAAATGCCCTGGCATCCGGGAACGGTTGCCGGGGCATTTCTGGTCTTTTAGGAGGATGGGTAAGTTTACCGGAAACGCGGCGGGTTGATCCTGCCTGTGAAATCCACTATAATAAAAAAAATCCCGGCCTTCTCATCGGAGGCCGGGATGGTTTATGATACAGGATTAGAATACCTGAATAACTTCTTCCACGCCTTCTACTTCTTCAAGCAGGGCGCGTTCGATCCCGGCTTTAAGCGTGATCGTGGAGCTCGGGCAACTGCCGCAGGCACCCATAAGTTTCAACTTAACGATGCCGTCTTCTACATCGATCAGCTCGACGTCACCGCCGTCACGCTGCAGGAACGGACGAAGTTTATCAAGTACTTCCAGTACTTCATCGTACATGGTCGCGCTTTGTACATTCTCACTCATTTCTCAATCACTCCTTTCGTATGTTTATTATAGTACAAAAAGTTAAAAAATAAAATGGTTAGCGCAGAATAGGGAGATCATCATGAGACCAATTATAGAATTTTGTGCCAGTAATACCGGACATGGTACCGAGCAGCTCAAAAACAAGCTGGAGCAAAACCCCGAATATGATGTAGTCGAGTATGGTTGTCTGAATAACTGCGGCCAATGTTATCTGCAGCCGTTCGCCATGGTCGACGGGGAGATTATAGAAGCAGAAACCCCCGCCGGACTTGAAGAGGCGATTGAAGCCGCTATTAAAGAAGCAGAGGCATGGGACAGCCTTGAGATCGACTAAACCGCAGCCATGGTTGTCCTAACCGAAATGGCGTTTGGACATCCAGAGTACGCCGCTTTTGAGCAGGCGCGGAACACGGCCCATGACAGAGCGGCGGCCCATCAGGCCGAAGCCGGCATTTTTGCCCAGTGAACCGAGGGTTCCCTTAAGCTTGATCTTATGCAGCTTCGGCGTTTCACCCCGCCATAGTGCCTGAATAACCTGCCCCACCTGTTCTCCCTGGGCACCTGCCGCCTGTGCGCTCGGTGCGAAGGGGAGACTGGCGCAGTCACCAATAACGTACACTTCCGGATAGTCGGCTACATTGTAATACTGGCCGACAATGACCCGTCCTCCGCGGTCTTTCGGGACTTCAAGCTGCTGGACCACCTGCACCGGCTGAATCCCGGCGGTCCAGACCGTAACATCCGCAGGAATTGCCTGGGTGCCATTGAAGATGGCATCCTTTTCTACATGGGAGACGGATACCCGTCCTACGGTCTCCACATGATGCTCATTGAACCATTCTTCTACATACTGTGACAGCTTGGCCGGGAAAGACGACAATACCCGTTCCCCGCGGTCCAGAATGGAGATGTTCAGGTCAGGCCGGCTCTCCCGCAGCTCTGAAGCAATCTCAACTCCGCTCAGCCCTCCGCCTACAATGTTGACCGTTCCGTAAGGCTTCACATCGTTCAGCCGGCGGTAAGTTTCACGCGTACCGGCGAAGCTCTGAATACTGCAGGCATATTGCTCTGCCCCGGGAATGTTATGGAAATTATCCGTGCAGCCGAGTGCGATAGCCAGAATATCATAAGATATCGGCTCCCCGGTATCGAGGAATATCACCCGGCTCTCCAGATCGATGGAGCCCACCTGACCATAACGTATAGTTAGGCGGGGATGAACCGGGAATTGAATACGCAGATGATAATCCGTTACAGTCCCTGCGGCAAGTGCATAATATTCTGTTTTGATTCCCTGATAGGGCATCCGGTCAACCAGGACGATTTCCACATCATGGGGGAGATGGTTGTTAAGTAGCTGCTGAATGAGGGCAAGACCGCCGTAGCCGCCGCCCAGGACAAGTAGAGTTCTCATGCGAACCGATCTTCCTTTCAGGTATGGTGCAGGATGGGCAAACCGTCAACTATTCGTATACTTTGATTTCGTTGTAGAAAGTATCCCGTTCCACCGGAATCCGTCCGGCCCCTTTGACGAGCCAGATCAGCTCTTCGCGCGTCAGACCTTCCGGGGTCAAAGCACCTGCGGCATGGCTGATCCGTTCCTTCAGAATTGTGCCGTGTACATCTGAGGCCCCGAAGCTGAGGGCTACCTGGGTCAGCTGTGCTCCAATATTAATGAAGTAAGCCTTAATATGGTCGAAGTTATCCAGCATCAGGCGGCTTACCGCAATCGTCTTAAGATCCTCGTAAGCAGAGTTCCGGCGCATGATGCCTGCATTCTTGTTCTTAGGCTGCATCGAAAGCGGGATGAACACCATGAAGCCGCCCGTTTCGTCCTGCAGCTCGCGGATCTGCAGCATGTGGCGGATGCGGTCCTCGCGGGACTCAATGGAGCCGTATAACATAGTCGTATGTGTTCTCATGCCGATATTATGAGCGGTGCGGTGAACCTCCAGGTATTCCTCGACATTGGCTTTGTCGACACGCATTTTTTTGCGGTACTGGTCGGACAGAATCTCTGCCCCTCCCCCGGTAAGTGTCTTCAGTCCGGCGGCGCGCAGCTGCTCCAGCACTTCGCGGATGCTAAGTCCGCTGATACGGGTGAAGAAGTCGATCTCTGCCGCTGTGTAGGCCTTGAGAGTGACCTCAGGGAAGCGCTCGTTCAAGGCTTTTAGCGAATCAACATAGTACTGGAAGGGCACGTTATCATTATGGCCTCCAACAATGTGGAACTCACGTACGCCGGGGTGAATATGCTGTTCGACATATTGCACCATTTCCTGACCGGAAAGGGTATAAGCGCCTTCTTCTCCCTCATCCTTGCGGAAATTGCAGAATGCGCACCGGGATTCGCAGACATTGGTGAAATATAGGCTCATGTTTTCGATAAAATATACTTTATTCCCGTTTTTTCGCAGATTAACCTCATTGGCCAATTGCCCGATCGTTAATAAATCGTTGCTCTCATATAAATAAACGCCATCTTCCAAATTTAATCTTTCTCCGCCGCGAACCTTATCAATAATGTTCGCCATCCGGGCATCCATGTGGGGTGTTATAAGGGTAGACATATGATTTCCTCCTGAAGGTTGGCGAGGCAGCTGCATCGCAGAATCGTGTGCTAAGAAATGAGCCGGAGTGTGTCTGTTATATAAATAGAGGTTTGCTGTTGCCTCCGTGACAAATTTCCGAATTTTTACGTATATCGCTTTTCCTATTATAAACCTCTCCCGGAGGGTGAGCAACCGCCAGAAAACATAAGGGAACCCGGCATGAAATGCATAGCTGCGGTGCGTTTGTGACTTGAGGCTAAGAGAATAGTGGAGTATACTTAGTTTAAATTATAGATGTGCAAATTATCTAAACATTACCTGAGGCCTAAGGGCTGGTTGATAAAAGTGATGCTTACAATATTTTTGGGAGGTTAAAGTTATGATTAACATTAGTGAATTGGCAGCAGGTCAATTGAAGACCATGCTTGCTGAACAGGAAGTGCCTAATATGTTTCTCCGTCTGGGCGTAACTCCCGGCGGCTGCAGCGGATTCTCTTACGCCATGGGCTTCGATGATAACGAAAGTGAGCAGGACGTGTATATGGACATTGAGGGCTTGAAGGTAGTCGTAAGCAAAGACGATATCCGTTACCTCGACGGCCTGGAGATCGATTTCGAGGAATCCGGCATGACCGGCGGCTTCACCATCAATAATCCGAACGCAACCGCTACCTGCGGCTGTGGTTCGTCATTCCGTACGAAGGACGATGCCGGCAAGCCTGCGGCTGAGCCTTGCTAAGACGGAATTTTAGCACTGTAATTTGAGATAGACAGCTGAATATCAGCCGTTGATCACGGCTTCCCAACCTCTTGAATTGTGTAAGAAGTACTTTACACTTTTCAGGAGGTTTTTTATTTGGGAATAACAACTAATCAAGGTTAAAGAGATACCGGGATAATGGATAAGTATAAAATTTATGGAAAATTAATCCGATAATAAAAAAGAAACTTATATTATTAATTATAAATTACATAGGAAATATTGCTGTGCGGACAAAGGCGGGAGGGTGACATGGCGTCAACGAAGCTTATATTTAACGAAGATGAAGTCCAGCGCCTGCAGACCAAAATAGGCCAGGTAAGCCAGGACACCAACCGGCTGTATTTGCAGCTGAAGGGGCAGGCCAGCGGCTGGGGCGGAATTCCCATGGGAGACCACCTCGTGAAGGCCCAGGTCATGATCAATGAATTAACCGTAGAAGCGGAGAAAATGGAGGATATTATCCGGACCGCCCTGAAAGGAGTCGCAGGCCTCCAGGAGGAGAATAAACGGCAGGCCAACAAGCTTAACCAGCAGTTTAATCTTCTCGCTGGTGCATTCGGAAGCTTTGGGACGTCAAATTTCGCTGTCCGGGTTTCCATTCCAGCCTTTGTGCAGAAGAGTGTATCGCATCTGATCACTTCGGTTACCGTCCTGCAGGGAAAGGATGAGCTGAATAACGATCCGGCAGTGCAGAAGCTGCGGAATATCATCCAAACGTCCGGGCTTTTGACCGTAGAGAGTATTGCGGCCCTGAGCAAGCTGAAGGATATCTTCGCGGCACGGGATGGGATCGCGAAGGCGCAGATGGCCTTCAAGGTCTATGAAGCGTTCGGCAACAAGACGCAGATGGAGGCCGTTCACGCGCAGGCCGAGGAAGCACGCCAGAAGCTGGCTTCGCTGGGTGTAGCCAAAGTCCAATATGAAGCAGGGAAGGATCTAAGCGGCTATTTCAAGCAGCCGGCTGTTAAGGCCTGCGATTATGATCCGTCGATCACGGCGGAGAGTGTACCGCTCATACATAACGAAGAATATCTCCTGCTGCTGCGGCTGGCGATGGAGAAGAGTACCGCTGGAGAATATGCAAGAAGCCAGCTGGAGGCGAAGAGGGAGGAGATCAGGATCGCTGAGGCTGTGAAGCAGGTCCAGGAGCAGATCGAAGCGGCAAGACGGCTGAACGGTCCGCCGCTGGAACTGCCGGATGGCACTCCGATAACGGCAGGCAACAAAGAAAATGAGACGACGCTGGCTTTTTATGTGGACAAAGTCTATGTGCCTAATGATTTCACACCGATGTATACCAGCTACCTGGGGTGGCTGGATGATACATACGGGTTAACGAAATGGGAGAATAGAGTCCAACAGGCAGATGCGGTGGTGCTGGCCTTTACCGAAGGATTGGTGAAAGAGGTAGTGATGGGTGTGGCTGATACGGCTACGTTTGCCTTCAACCTTGTGGTCCACCCGGTCAAAACAACGACAGAAATGAAGAATCAAGCGGTATATATCACGGAGCATCCGGAAGTACTGGTGGAAGCGGCCAAGATGGCTTATCATAATTTTGACGAAGGAACCCCGGAAGAGAAGGCAGCGATGCTGGGCTCGGTAGCTTCCCTCCTGGTCCCTGGAATGCAGGTCACCAAAATCGGCAAAGCCGGGAAAGTGTTCAGCGGGATGGAAGACGTCCTTAGTCAAGCAGCGAAGGATGCCCTGAAGGGGATCAAATCAAAGCTCCCGGATCTGGGTCCGGTTCTGCAGACACCGGAAGGGCTGCCCTTCAAGGCAGGCGAGATACCCGATGGACCTTCACTGCCGAAGACGCCGGTGCAGCAGCAGTATATGGATGCGATGGATGAGATGGGTGGCGGTGCGGGTAAGATTGAGGGGCCAGTTAATAGTGGGGCTAACCTGACAGAACCTTCTTCACCTAATGGAGGAAGACCAAAAGGTAATTATACTAAAGGTGATTCACATGGTGTTAAGAAAGAGAATGAAACAGCAGATGTTTTTGCAGATAGGGGATATGACATTGAAATGCTAGATGAAGTAAATGGTGGAAATGGACGAGGTATAAAAGAAACATCAAATCCAGATTTTCTAATTGAAGGTAAAGTATTTGATTGTTATGCACCTACAATAGATGCAAATGTGGATAATATTTTAAGGAATATTAGAACAAAGACAAAATCACAGGCAGAGAGAATTGTACTAAATTTAGATGGTTTTACTTCAGCAAAAATAACTGAGATCACTGAAGGGGTTCTAAGGAAAGCTAATCCAAACGGAGATTTAAAAAACTTGCAAGAAATATTAATTGTAGTTGACGGAAAAATCACACGGATATTTGGAGGATAGATATGCATGGATTTTGAATTGTTTTTGGAATCTAATTTGAGTTGTAGTGCATTGGCAGAAGTTATTGAAAAAATTATAATTAAAATTTCGAACGAAAAGGTATCGGTTTACAGTGATGAAGAAGAAATAGTTATCGGAACTGAATACTTTTCATTAGCTCTTGAGCTTGAGGATATTTCTGACATAAGTTTTGTTAGAAGCCATTATGACTTAGATGTTAATATTTCCATTAGGGTGCAGTTATTTGGTGACACCTTTTATCAAGGACTAGAAGCTTTGATTAAAATTATAGGGAAATTAATAAAACAATATGGTGGGAATCTGTTGTTTTTAGAAAATGGTTCAGATCAGCTGCTTAGAAAAGAGAATGGTCAGCTAAGTGTCAATAGTGATTTGGATCAATACCAGATAAAGTACTTAACCCCAAGTTTACTTAGTTTACTTGATTGTGCTTATATCGAAGAAAAATTGCAAAAATAGGCAAACAATAGCACAGAAGACCCCCAAAACCACATCAACATGGTTTTGGGGGTCTCTTTTATTTGCGCAATAGAATCCGGTACACCAGCATCGCCGCTTCGGCACGCGTTGAGTGTGCAGTTAGATTGAGTTGCTGCCGGCCGTCTCCCTTAATAAGACCAGCTGCTGTGAGTGCTGCAATATCATCGGCCGCTTCAAGGGGAATTAGGTGGCGATCCGTAAAGCCGTCTAAAGCGGAGGCAGGTATCGTACCCGGTTTCCAGCCTTCGGCAGCCTTTAGGGCTCTAGCCGCCATAACAAACATCTCTTGTCTGGATAGCGGTTCATTCGGAGGATTGGATGACGCTTCTGCTAAGCCGCCCCCTTCTGCTGCATTCAGTCCCAAAGCCCGAACCAGTAAAAGTGCGAAATCCGCATGTGTAACGGACTGATCCGGTTTGAATTCGGTTGCTGAGATACCGTTAATTATGCCCTTGGAAGCGAGTACTTCCACTGCGGACTTTGCCCAATGTGAATGTGAGATATCCTGGAATGTCTTGTGATTATAGACCGCTGCATATTGGCCGGAGGGAAAAGTGGTTGAGAACATAGCTTGCTGCCTCTCTGCATTATAATCCCCGCTGACTACAGGTTGGATGATTCCCTTGTCATTGACATGCCACACAACAATAAAGGCATTGCCCGCTGCCGGAACGGCTGGTGAATGCGGAAGTCCGATTTGTACGGGTGACTGTAGATTGTCTAGTTGAAGCTTTGTTCCATCCAGGCGAAGCTCATACCCGATTAGCGGGCTGTCTCCTAACTTCCCTTTGAACTGCCCTTCAGCATCGACTGTTCTTAGGAATAAAGTAACCGCCTTCGCACCGTCGAGCATTGCCGCAGGGAAGAGACTGTCTGGTAACATAATCGTGGCCAATGACGAGCTGACCTCTATCTGCAAGGCAGAAGCTCCTGCGCGAAATGCTGAAGCAGGGAGGCTTACCTCATATTCTTTAATGTCCTTGGCTTCATCTGCTGTAAGCTGAATCCGGATAGTTTTAATACCGGTTGAATCTGCTTTGGCCAAAGCGATTAACTTTTGCAGGGAGGAATCCTTCAGTAAGGCGCTGGCTTTCCCTGCATCAACCGTTATGGGCAGTTCAATTCTGACGCTGCCATCCAGCAGGAGTACGGTCGTAGAAGAATCTCCAATGGCTGATCCGGAACCGCCGGTGTTTGGTACAGCAGCGGGACCTGGTGTAGCCGTGGGGTCAGGTGCAGCCGTTGGACCCGGTGTGGCAGAGGGAGCCGGTGTAGCCGAAGGACTTGGTGTCGGACTTATCTCTGGCTCCGGTTCTGGCTCTGGTTGAGTTCCCGGTTCCGGCTCCGCAAAAGGAATGAACTTCAGGAAGTCACCCCAGATGATATTTCCCTCCGCATCCCTCGTATAAGAGTTCACCGGATTCAAACTTGCAAAGTTAGCGTCTGTCAGTTGCTTACCTGACTTATTAACTGATGCTGTACCATCATACATAAAATTATTGTCGGCAGCCAAAGCAGGCGGATACTGGTCTTTCCCGATGCTGCCCGTCTGGTAGGATATAAAGCCGTCGATTTTAAAGTCTGCAGTGATTTGGTCATAAGTGGTGAAGCTCATATTTCCGCGTGTATTATTAAATCCGATATTGTTAATAGCAATTACACCCGGATTACTGTTACTGGTAAAGCCATATGCACCATTTCCGAAGGCGATGGAATTACGGATCGTATGCGTGACGTGAATGCCTTCTCCGCCCAGCTTGAAGCCGTTCTTGTCCCCGGCGCCAATTGTTCCGTCTGTTAAATATCCGTTATTGAAGGCTGCGCTATTCTCAATCAGTACTGGACCGATCGCGCCTGAGCCTGCCTTGGTGTACAAGTCCCAGCCATCGTCAATGTTGTTATGTGCCAAGCATCCTCTGAAAATATTTCCAATACCTGAAGTTAATTTCGCGGCAAAGCCGTCTGCATTATTGTCGGCCGGATCACGGTTATCGAAGGAGGTGCTGTTCAGAATTAAGTTGTAGGATGGCCATTCGGCTATTTCTTGAGCCGTTCCGTCCGTACGGCTGATTTGAAGGCCTGTGTCCCCGTTTGCATAGAAGCGGCTATTCTCAACGATGTTATAATTACCCCCAACCGTAAAGCCTTTCGTATTGGGCGCCGAGCGGGTGAAATCAAGTCCCTTCACATGCCAATAGTTCCCGCTGAGCAGCACGCCTTCGGTTTTTTTGTCAAAATCGATAACGGGTCTTGCCCCTGGTGCCGCCTCCAGGTATTTCTTAGCGGCTGCGGTTCCATCATTGTACCTCTGAATGACAAGCGGTGAGTTCCGCACATAATGGCCGTCAAGCACGATGATATGCTGACCGGGCTTGACATATTCAATGGCGGTGTCAATATCGAGCGGGAGATCAGCTGTTCCATCCCCGGCACTTGTCCCCGCTGGAGATACATAAATATTGGCTCCATCCCCATAGCTGCTCAGGGTTACTGTGAAGTTATGGACGATTTTATCGTAAGAGGTCAAATACTGGGTATCATCCGGCAAAAATATAACACTAAAGTTCGTATCACCCTGATCACCGAGTACCGCCGGAATCGCAAGACGCTTATCAGCCTTAGCCTCGATATCCTGGGCGATGACCTTAGTACCTTGCTTCACCGTCACTGTTCCGTTGACATTCGGACGAACAATCATTTGATATTCTGGTGTAGAGGTCTTGCTTAGAGATAGAATACTCAAGCTTGGGGCAACCGGAGCTGCCGGTGGTTCAACTTTAGGAGAATCTGTAGCTGCTGACGTCACCGTCAACTGGATATTGCGGATATTAATCGTAGCGAGACGTGCCGCATAGAATCCGACATACATTTTGGCGTCTTGTACGTTAAGAATATCCGGCTCAAAAATAATTGCTCCCTGATCGTTGTTGAGCTGGCCGGTAAAGCCGCTATTCGTCTTGGAGAGCGTTAGATGATATGAAGCTGCGGGAGCCGTGTTGCCGGGTGCAGGCCGCTCATTCCTCAGCATGATCGTCTGAATGCCTTTGCTTCCGGTACCGTCAGACTTCAAGACGCCGGACCGGACAAACAGCTGGGTGCCGATTGCGCTTTTGGTACCGCCGCTGTAGCCGCCGATGGCAGCTATATTCGAGGCAAATACGCTGGAATTTCCTGGCGTCCCAATAGCATCCCGCGCCATGATGCCGAACGATTCTTGTCCGTCATATGGAGTTTTGGCAAAAGCCGTCACACCAATATCCGCGGAAAACACGAAATTATCTTCAGACGCATCTAGCTCTGTGTAGTAGAAGGTAATGCCATCGTGGTCCTCAGTGACCTTACCGCCGCCTTCCAGCGCGATCAGCTCTACCGTTCCGTCCTCTTGTAGAAGCATCTTGTTATTAGCAGCTGATGTGGATTGCCCGAAATTAATGCTGTGCCAGACGGGTTCAATCTTTTCTTTTACAGTGACTGAATACGTAATCGGCAGTATGGACGTATCAGCAGGTAGGATCCCGATTTCATATACTCCGGCCCTTTGGTTATCAAACCTAGCGCTATCGAGGATGAAATCGCTCAGGACTTCCCGGTCCGAGTTGTCATACACTTTCGATACGATCAGATGCTCGCTGTCAAAATTATCGCCTATAAAAAAGGTCGTTGCCGGATAGCCTGTTACTTCGATACCGGTTAGCTCTTTAATTTTGACCTTAACGTGGAAGGTTGCTGTTGATCCTTTATGAGTTACTGTGATTTCTTTATCTCCTGGTACCGAGGTGTTGAGGGGAGAAACGGTATATTCATCTTTGGTCAGGCGGATCTGAGTGCCATCAGAATAATGGGCATAAACTGCTAATCCTTCTAATTGGATGGAATCACCGATGTAATAGACGGTTTGTTTGGGTTCATGTCTGATCTCCAGCTTGGACAGGGCAGCATCAATGACTTCTACGTTAAAGGCAGCCGCCATGGATGGAGTCTCTGTGGAGGTGATATTAATTTCATATTTGCCTGACTCCGTAAAAACATGCGGCGAAGCTTCTGTAATCGGCTGTCCGTCAATGGAGAGGGAATAGAGGCTGCTGTCCAGTTCAGTGATCAGGTAATGATCATTATAGTCAGCGACGACCACAAGTCCCTCTGGATCAAACGTATCTCCCGGATAATAGACCGTTTTGGCCGGTTCATATTTAACCGATAAGGAGGTCACTGTCAGCGGAATGATCTGCAGCGGGATGCTTGCGGAAGCGCCGTTATAATTAATCTTGATCGTATTCTCTCCAGCCTTACTGCTATCAAAGCCGGTAACAATATAATCTGCAGAAGACAAAACGGCTTCACTGCTATCGGAAAAGACAGCCTTAACGGCCAGTCCGGTCAGATCAAGAGGTTCACCCACCAGATAGGAGGTTTTGGTCATCCCGCTTGTATCAGCAATCAGGCTGGATACACTTTTGGTCTCGACCTTGATGTCTACCTCACTGAAGGTTACATCCGCATCTCTGGCCACATAAATTCCGGCAAAGATGGTATCCGTGAATGTATCATCGAGTGTTACAATTTGAGTTTGCTCACCGATGCTAAGCAGATAAGTATTGCCTGATTTTTTGATGCTGAGATTATAGGTTTCTCCCGCAGCAGGGGCATTGATTCCGCTAAACGGGGTCAGCTTCACTTGGGTAGCTTTATTCTTATAAAAGCCCTTCATCACTACATCCAATGCACCGACCGCAGCATAATTGGAGGTGGTTGTGCGGGAATCCCCATTCGCTCCAATGGTATCCCTAAGCATAAGACCGAAGGATTTCTGATTAGGTGTGCTGACGCCGGATCTGCTGTTAAATAAAGTCACTGTAGCTTTGGCTTGGAGCTCAAAGTTCGTGTTAACGGGAAGTTCTTTGTAATAAAAGGATAATCCCTCATCGCTGGCTGAGATCTTACCGCCGTAAGTAGTCATCGTTACTGTGGCTGGATTCTCTACAACAGGTTCGGGGTTCTTATCCGGACTTGTATTTGACCCGAAGGCGCTAAACGCCCAGGATCCCGGATCGGCATGTTCTTCTTGGCTTACTTGCTCTGAACCATTATCTCCACCGGAAGAATCAGTCACTTCCTCTGCAGACAGGGATAATGGAATAGACGAAAACAGGAGCAGGAAGATTACAAACATGGCTGACAAGCGTTTTGATTTTCTCACAATGATTAAAACCTCTCCTTATTGGAACGATTTGATCAATGTAAAAGTCTGATCTACGAGATTATACGTTACCTGTGAAAAGTACAGCTATAATCAATACTTCACAAACCGCCGGATATAGCGGAGGAGAGAGAGGATATGAGTTAATGACACTTGGTTTACGAGGGAGGATAACAGAGGAATACCGCGAATCATGAATAGTAGGGGTAATGAAATTTACGAGTATTGGAGGCAACGGCATGTTGAAGCTATTCGAGTATAACTGGCAAGTGCGCAAAGACTGGTTCGACTGGTGTGAGACGGTGGACGGGGAAGAGCTGATGAAATTACGCACTGGAGGCATAGGATACATTCTTCCTACGCTGTATCACATTGTGACCGTCGAGTATGGCTGGATCTGTGGCGGGATACAAGAGAAAGAGATTGAGATTCCTCCATTCGAGGAAGTGGCCAGCTTGCAGTTAGTACAGGAGTTCTCTGCCCGCTGCCATGAGGAGCTCGCTCCGTTTGTCTATGACTGGAATGATAGTCTGGAAGACTGCATTATGATTGATATCACGGATGAAGGGGAACACGAACCCCACAAATACGGCGAAGTCATGCGGCATCTGATTGCCCATGAGATCCACCATATCGGCCAGCTGTCTGTATGGTCACGGGAGATCGGGAAGCAGCCGGTTACGGCTAACCTGATTGGACGAGGGTTGTTTGACTAGATGCTGAAATTTGTTAAGGATGTGACCAAGCATGCAGTTTGAAACAAACCGGCTGCTGATCCGGGAGTTCATATCAGAGGATGTTGAGCAGGTGCATGAATATGCCTCTGATCCGGCAGTGGCCAAGTATATGATTTGGGGACCCAACTCACTGAAGGATACCCGGAGCTATATCCGGCTGACCCTGGATATGCAACAGCAGGAGCCGCGCCAGGGGTTCGAGTACGCAGTCGTTCTGAAGCAGGAGAATGTACTGGTAGGCGGCTGCGGGATACATATCAGCGGAGAAGGGCAGGGAGAAATCGGTTATTGCTATAACCGGTTGTATTGGGGACAAGGAATTGCAAGTGAAGCAGCCGCTGCGCTGCTGGAATGGGGCTTCAATGACCTTAATCTTCACCGGATCTACGCGACCTGCCGTCCGGAGAATACCGGCTCTGCCAGAGTCATGCATAGAATAGGAATGTTATACGAAGGGCATCTAAGAGAACATATGCGGCATAAAGGAAAATGGCTGGACTCTTACCAGTATTCCATCCTGAAGGACGAGTATATGGCGGCACGCGGCTGAGCCCGCTTACTCCACCCGGACACAGCAAAAAGCGCTCTGCCGGCAGGCAGGCGCTATTTGCTGTTCTCTAATTTGGCAACAGTACAGTTAGAGCGGCATAACGGCAACCTCGTTAATCTTGACTGCTTCTTCCGGATCCGCTGCAATCAGCTTGTCATACACCGCCTGATCCTGAGCACTCTGCGTTCTCTGCAATACAGCGAGATACCAGCGGGCCGTTTCCCGGTTGACGGCATCGTTATAATCCTCGTTCAGCCCTTGCTGCAGTGTTGCTGCGGCGGCCTGGAATTGTTTCGACAAATATTGGATCTTACCGGCGTTCAGCAGCATAGCCGAAGTAATCATTGCTCCCCGTCCCTGCTGCTCTTCAGCCGGAAGGGCGCTGAACCATTCTTCATCCGCAGCTGCATGGGCATAAGCATCCAGCCCGGTTTTGAAATACCGCTCCTTATTAACCGTCTCCTGATCCCCCAGATCCGTCTGGCCCAGTGCATAAGCATCCAGTGCCCGTTTCAGTGCTGCGGCGCCTAACTCCTGGGAACGGCTGATCACTCCGCTGTACCAATCTGTTGTCCAGAGTGTACCGGCATCCGTCAAGTCTTCGTAACCATTGATGAAGCCTTGCTTCACCGTTGCCCCAGCAGCTTCCCCATCTCCGGACAGGGATTGGATTCGCCCTGCATTCAGAGCAATCGTTGAGGTAACGAAGAATTCACGGCCCTGAAGCTGCTCGGGCGGAAGAGTCTTCAAATGCTCAATGCCGTCCGTTATATGTTTGTAAGAAGCCAGGGCACTATCGAAATACTTCTGTTTCCCTGCCTCATCTTGCTTGGCATATGCCTGCAGCCCAAGGAGGGAGGCCCGGCTGATCAGATGATCATACCAGTTAATATCCCACATGAACTTGTCCGCATTATCTTGGTAGACCTGTAGAGACTCTTCACTCTGGCCCTTCAGATCATAGTATTTCGCCAGCTGGGACAGCAGATCTTTGTTATAGGGCTCACCTTCAAGTGCGCGGGTTAACACAGCATAGGATTCGTCCAGAAACTGTTCATTCTGCGTTTGCGTAAATACCTGCTGATCCAGCATGGACAGATATGCCGCCGATTCGGGATGATTCGGGCGGGTTTTGAGTGCTTGCACCAGAGGGGCTTTGATCTCATCATAAGATTGGCTGACGTTGACCAGCTTCTTGGCTGCATAGGCTTCAGAGCTGGAACTGATATACCCCAAGGACAGGAACAGCAGATACCCGGTACCGATTCCCAGCAGCCCGAAATACCCGGCTCTGATCCACAGCTTGTTCCACCGGAGGCGGAGCGGTCTGCTCTCCATGACAACAGTCATCCCTCCCAGCCCGAGGAAAACCATAATCCCCATAAACGCATAACTCATATTGAAATCAAGCAGGCTGTGAACCAGAATCGACAACGCGATAATGAGATAAAAGAAACCGTTGTTGTAATCGTCATTGTCGCGCTTCAGGTATCCCCTGATATATTTATAGAAAATGAACAGGATGAAGCCCATGAACACGATGAAGCCGAGAATGCCCACTTCAATCAGGTATTGCAGGAAAAAGTTGTGGACCTGGCGGCTCAGGTAAGGGTTGTTCTGGTAATGCTCATAGAGTGATGCCCAGCCCCCGCCTCCGGTGCCAAGTACCGGATAATCTTTGACCACCTTCATGGCATCTTTATAAAATGTGAAACGTTCGAGTACACTGTGCTGCTTGAAGTTGATATTCTCCAGCCGGGTACCGATATTCGCCGGCAGAATATTGCGCGCGCTGGTCCCGATGAACAGGAAGGCGATAATCAAGACACCTGCGACAGACACCACAGGAATCCATGCTCCGCTCCAGCGGCGTGATTCTATGCTGCCGAGCTTGCGGCTCAGCCAAGGGGCTAAGTAATGCTGGACAACCCAGCAAAGCGCGGCAGTACAGGCGGACGCACCCAGCAGGTAACCCCAGCCATGCAGGGCTGCCGTGGAAGTGAAGGCGGTATTCAGCTCCAGGCCCAGTCTGGTCACCGGATTCGTGATCAGCAGAGATAATACGCCGGCAATGGCGAGATTGATAATCCAGAGAAGCTGCTGCACAGGCTTCAGGAAGAGCAGCAGGATAATGAATACCACGGGCATTAGGACCAGACCGCCGCGGGATAAGGTAAGCAGCAGCGAGACTATAAATGGAACCAGCATAAACCCGTGCATCAGCTGTCCGTACCATTTCCGGGAACGGATCAGTGCGAATAAGGCAACGAACAGAAAAGCCATCAGGAACGCTGCATATGTATTGGCATACTGGAAAATGGAAGTCAGGCGAAGCCCGTTCGAATCGGTCATCACCGCTTCAGTATACTTGCCGTTGACCACAGTATCCGAGAACCAGCCTACGAGACTGCCGGCGAGCTTCCAGCTTCCCAGCCAGTTCAATAGACCGAAACCGACGATCAGATAAGCGATTGCGAGTATTCCCAGCTGGATAACATTATTCAGCTGCTTTTGCCTGAGCAGATACACGCTGGTAATGAAAACTGCGGCATAAGTGAATTGGGTGAACAGCATGTTCATCGCCATATAATGCGAAGCGGCGCCCCACAGGGATAAGGCGTAAGTTAACGGGAGCAGAATTGCGGCTAAGGTGAGCAGATCGCGCTGCTCGTCCAGCTTGAAGGTCTTAAAGTACAGGACAACACAGACCAGCAGGAGCAGACCGCTCAGCAAGGCAGCCACATAAATAGGCTTCTCGAATTCAACTCTCATTCCGTTGAACAATCCAACCTGAAATGGGGCCCAGCCCAGGAACAGGATGAAGGCAATGCAGAGCGCCCACGCGGGCCCGGAATTCTTTTCGCTCATTTTGGACGGAGCCGCTTGTTTGCCGTATACAGGTTTCGACACATTAAAATCTCCTTTTTCGAGTATTCACGCTACTAATCTTAACATAGAACCATTTAAGGTATATTGTGTAAAATGATGATAATGTGAAATTATGGATGCCTAATAAAGCAAATCCAGAGGGAGATAAGCATGTTGAAGCCAGGAGGTATATTCATACAGGCGGTGAAGGCTGGCTGAGGATTTAGAGAATGCTCATGTTGAGGTGTTTCTGGAGGGGAAATCAGCGCGGTATTCGAGTGCTTTTTCAGCTAATCAAGCTGTCCATCTGCACAGGCCAACCCTTCAAAGTTTCATAGAATATAGTATCTCAGGCAAATCTATGAGCTATGTGAACGTGATTACGCTCAAAGGCAGCAATGATAGAAGGCAATCTGCTCAACGATTGTCTTTTGCCATAGCTGCCGGGAGCTTTGCTTCAGGCCGGAATGATAAATTTGAAATTAATCATGAACACGATCAGGGCAGCGGCCCCCAGGGAAAAGGCGATACAGCCGGCGCCAAGAGCTCTGCGGCGGTCTTTGATGAATTTGAAGCCCAGCGCGCAGACGAGAATCGTGGTTCCAGCCAGTACAACAGACATGCCGATCATCGCAAACCAATACAGGATTTCGAAAAACTGTGCCATTAGGAAACCCTCCCCTCCAGGCTATAATACAACGAATTTTAAGAATATTCCAGCTTTGGAATAAGCGGAATACCGGGACATAAGGCCCCTGCGGCTATATGCCCTTTTTTGCTGTGGCCTCCTTTACCACGGACAATCATACAGGAGGGTGCGGTCTTTCGTGAGTAATCTATAGGGTAGGCTGGGAATTCGAAAGGAGAGGGCGAAATAATGGCGGGGAGAGAACTGGCAAGCAAGTTGCTGAAGACCGCGGCGTTGCTTAGCGATTCACGGGTTGCCGGTTACATTCCGAGAACACGGGAATATAGTGCTGCCGGATTGTTAGCGATGCTGGGAAGATACGGGAATGTTGTGATTAAGCCGGTTGTTGGCGGCGGCGGCTACGGGGTGATCAAGGTATTCCGGGATCACCGGGGTTATGGCTTCACGTATATGCATAATACACGTATATATCGTGACTTCGCTTCGATGAGGTACGCGCTGGACCGCTTCAAAGTAAAACGGAGATATTTGATCCAGCAAGGCATTTCCCTGGCCCGGATTTCCGGTCGTCCGATTGATTACCGGGTCAAAGTGGTGAAGAACGGCGATCACTGGGAATTCCGCTCCATGGTAGGCAGAGTAGCAAGGCCCGGATTGTTCGTTACTAACCTCTGTAAAGGGGGAACGATGCTCAGCTGCCGTCAGGGCCTGAGCCGGTCGCTGCCGAGAGTCCGGACCTCTGCGAAGAAAGCGGAGATGCGCCGGCTGACTTTAGTCTGCATTGAGCTGCTGGAGCGGCATTTCCCCGGCATCGGTGAGCTGGGCTTCGATTATGCTGTGGATCAGCGGGGGAAAATATGGATTCTGGAAGTAAATACAAGACCAAAATAACCGAATATTGATTAAAAAAATTTTAATAATTGACGATAAATACATTAATAAGCTAATATTGCGTTTAGTCGTGTCAATTCCGAGGTAATATGAACATAAATATCCCAGCCAATTATGAACATTCTAAAAATTATTTTTAAGGATAAGCGGGATATCTGCCCTGTGCATAACTATTATCCCCATAGTCCACCGTGCAGTATCTGACATTACAACCCTTACTAACATATTATGCACAGGATCTCCACAGTAGCTTGTGGATAATGAGAACGCTTGTTCGAATAATGATAGTTTGCTATGATAGATTCAGATCCAAATAAAGGAAAGGTAGGTGAACGTTATGGTTGAATTGTCGGATGAGATGCTGCTGGACTCTTATCATAGAGCGATAGAGCTGCAATTGGAGCATGATTTCATCGCTCTGCTACTCGCTGAAATTCGCAAACGGAACTTACACTCTCCAGTCCATGCGGTTCTTCACTAAAGATCAGAGTATACCTTTACAGCACCCAGAATTAATCAAACCGCAAGTAACACAGAATAGGGTATCTTTTCAAGTTGAGGTGGAATCAACCTGAAAGGATACCCTTTTATTGTAGGTTTTAGGTTATACGAAATTCTAGAGTTTGAGATTACTGCTGTGTCCCGGGGACAGCTTCGCATCCGGATCAATATACACCTTAGCGTTATTCACAGCAGTCGGCGCTTCTCCGAAGCCTACAGCAATCAGCTTCAGCTTGCCCGGATACGTGGTGATATCGCCTGCGGCGAAGATACCCGGAATACTGGTCTCCATGCGGGAGTCTACCACAATGGAGTTGCCGTCAATCTCAATTCCCCATTCAGCAATCGGTCCCAGTGAGGACACAAAGCCGAAATTGACAATTACACTGTCCACTTCGATTTCCTGGGTTTCTTTGGTCTTGATATGGGACAAGGTTACTTTGGTAATAAACTCATCACCATGCAGCTCAGTGATCTCAGATGGCGTAATGACGTTAACCTTAGAGGCCATCAGATTCTCGACGCTGTGCTCATGTGCGCGGAATTTATCCCGGCGGTGAATCAGGGTTACCTGCTCCGCGATCGGTTCAAGCATAAGCGCCCAGTCCACGGCAGAATCGCCGCCGCCGCTGATCAGCACCTTCTTGCCTTTATAAGCATTCAAATCGCTTACAAAATAATGCAGATTGGCTTTCTCGAAACGCTGCGCATCAGGCACTTCCAAACGCCGCGGCTCAAATGCGCCTACACCTGCTGTGACGATAATAGCTTTGCTGTGATATTCCGCTTTATCGGTGGTGACGACGAAGTGGCGTTCGTCCTGCTTCACAACAGATACAACCTTTTCTTCCAGACGGATGTCAGACTGGAACAGCTCCATCTGCCGTGAAAGGTTATCCACCAGCTCCTGTCCGGTGATCTTAGGAAAACCGGCTACGTCGTAAATATATTTTTCGGGATAAAGAGCAGCAAGCTGCCCCCCCAATTGGGGCATACTTTCAATAAGTGTTACCGAAGCCTGGCGCATACCGCCGTAAAAAGCGGCAAACATACCGGCTGGTCCCCCGCCTATGATGATGAGATCGCTCATAGGAACGGATTGCTCTAGTGTCACGTAATATTACACCTCCGAGTTGATAGTTTCAAATTGCCATACTAGCGTACTTACTCATTATAAACATTGTGGCACCCCGCTGCAAAGGCTTTGATTTCACTGAAAAATGTGACATTTTGTTGTATGATTGTATTTGATTAAAACGATACTAAGGTTTACAATGGATATGGTTATTTTAGAAATCCTTTAAGTTTTATTGGAAATTCTTCTGAATTTAAGTGTATAAATTCACAAAAGAAACCTGATTTTTTTTACAAAAAATAACACATAGACAGATTCACCTGTTGGAAGGAGCCGGAACATGAGCAGTATTCCCAAAATCGTTATCCTAGGCGCGGGATATGGAGGTATCTTGACCGCCCAGCGGCTGCAGAAAGCTTTGAATTATAATGAAGCGGATGTAACCCTGGTGAACCGCCATGAGTATCATTATTTCACGACCCATCTGCATATGCCAGCAGCAGGAACGGACAGCATCGAGCATACCCGCGTATCCATCTCCAAGCTTATCGATGAATTTAAGATCGATCTTGTTAAATCTTCCGTACAGGAGATCCGCACCCAGCAGAAGAAGGTTATTCTGGAAGACGGGACGCTCTCGTATGATTATCTCGTAATCGCACTTGGCGGCGAGCCTGAAACCTTCGGAATTCCGGGACTCGACAAATATGCGCTGACCATCCGCAGCATTAACTCCGTGCGGCTGATCCGTGAACATATTGAGTATCAGTTTGCCAAATACAAGAATGAGAATAATGCACAAGAGCATATTAACTTTGTTGTGGGCGGCGCGGGCTTCAGCGGCATTGAGTTTGTGGCTGAGCTGGCAGACCGGATTCCGGCGCTGTGCAAAGAATATGATGTCGATCCAAGCATGGTCAACATTTATAATGTAGAAGCTGCACCTACAGCGCTGCCGGGCTTTGCCCCGGAGCTTGTCGAGCATGCCATGACCGTGCTTACGAAGAAGGGGGTAACCTTCAAGTTCGGCGTAGCGATCAAGGAATGCCTGCCTGGCGGTGTCATCCTCGCAACCGGTGAAGAAATTAAAGCTTCCACGATCGTATGGACCGGCGGAATCCGCGGCAACCGTCTGATTGAAGCTGCCGGCTTTGAAGCTATGCGCGGACGTGTGAAGGTAGATGAATATCTGCGTGCACCGGGACATGAGAATATTTTCATCATCGGTGACGGTTCCCTCATGATTAATCCGGAAGGACGTCCATACCCGCCAACGGCACAGATTGCGATGCAGCAGGGAGAATGCTGTGCGCATAATCTTGTGGCGGCTATCCGCAGCCAGCAGCCGAAGAAATTTGCTTTCAGCAACAAAGGCACCGTAGCCTCGCTGGGCAAAGGCCAGGGCATTGCAGTAGTGGGCGATAAGACATATAAGGGCTGGACAGCAGCGCAGCTGAAGAAGGTTGTGGACATGCGCTACCTGTTAATTATCGGCGGTATTCCGCTGGTACTCAAGAAAGGAAGATTCCTCTAAGATGCGCCATTGCAGCGTACAAGTTCGCGGACTATTGACGCGTGAGGAGCTGGACCGCTACAATGCTCTGATCGAGGTGGGGTCCTATCTTGAGGATCAGACCCGTTATGATCTGGCTTACAATATCCAGAAGGAAATCGACATTCTTATTCTCCCGGCCATAGAGCGTCTGAAGGATAAGGGCCGCGCCCGTGACCGGGCGACGGCTGAATATCTGGAGAGTCTGCGGGACGGGGACGAGGAAGATGAGGACGACAAGGAACCTTCAGCATAAGTGATTTTAAGGTAGAAAAGACGTTCAATGCAAAGAGAGCCGTGCGCTAACACGGCTCTCCGTTGCAATAGCCGCTTCTAAGGGCGGTTGGCCTCGGGCAAACACGACAAATAGACCGCTTACCTTCGCGGGGGGCGGTCTATTTGCGTTTATTAGACAGCATCGTCATAAGCTAGTTTCTTGTTACTATAGCGAAAATCCAAATAAAGGGAAGCTTTCCTGTGAGGAAGACTTCCCTTTATTTACTGTTGGTTATTCTCTGTTTTAGAGCTTCAGCATCTCTTCGAACGATTCCTCAGTCAGCAGATTGCCGACATAGAAGGGGCCGAACTCACCGTAGCGGGCACTCACTTCATCAAAGCGCATCTCATAGACCAGCTTCTTGAACTGCAGGGCATCTTCAGCGAACAGGGTCACGCCCCATTCCCAGTCATCGAATCCGACGGAGCCGGAGATGATCTGCTTCACCTTGCCGGCATATCCGCGGCCGATCAGACCATGCGAATGCATGAGCTCACGGCGTTTGTCCATATCGAGCATGTACCAGTTGTCCGCAAGCTCGCGTTTCTTGTTCATCGGATAGAAGCAGATATGCTTCGCTTGCGGCAGAATAGGCTTCAGCCGGGCGGCGACATGCGGATTCAGCATCGGATCGCTGCCGTCTCCCGCAGTTCCTCCTGCGGCGTAGTTGCTGAGTTCAACAATACTTACATATGAATAGGCTTTGGTAGTATATTGGGCAAAGGCGATTTTGTTAAAAGCAGTCTCAAGCGCATTCAATGCTTCCAGGCTTTCGCGCAGAAACATCATCACGAAATCAGCCTTCTGGCCAACGATGGAATACACGGTGGAGCTGCCTTCCTTGGCTTCTTCCACGGGCCCCCATTCCTGCATGAAAGCATGCAGCTCCTCCAGGGCAACGGCGCGTTCTTCATCATCGGCTGCCGTCCAGGCAGTCCAATCGAGAGAGCGGAAGTCATGCAGGGCATACCAGCCTTCCAGTGTCAAAGCGGCTTCGTTCATGTTCTCACTCCTTTAAGGTTTGCATACGTTTAATATGTATAAACATATTTCCAAACGAAACGTGCAACGTTCTTATGAAGACGCTGCAGCCGTTTCCATTTACTATTTGCATTGTATCGCATGCGAACGGCCAAGAGCAAACTCTGCTGCCGCTATTTACGCTCTTCTCAACCGACTGGACGATAATGTTCATTGCTTCGCTACATTTTTTCTAGTAAACTTACTATTAAATAAGGTTTGGTGTGCGGTTCTTTATAGAGAGAGGGGATGGCGGTACGATGGGATTCATTCCAGTGTTTGTTCTGGCCGTTTTGTTCTTTGTCATGATGTTTGGCATTGGCTTTATCCTTAACATGTTAATGAAGACTACCTGGTTTCCCGCGTACCTGTTCGTAATCGTCATTCTTCCCGTGGTGGTCTACTCCATCTGGGACCGGAGCTCCATGTCGCTATGGGAGCATCTCTCTACGTTTCATGTAGTCGACTATCTGACCGGTATAGCCGGCCTTGCCGGTGCTGTACTGAGCGGCTGGACCATTCAGAAGCTGCGGCTCGGCGGATACAAAATGTTCTGAGGAATGTGCAGAGCAGGCAAGACAACAAACGGCTGATCTCCTTCAAAACTAAGGGGAAGCCGTTTTTTCTTATCTTTTCCGCTAGAATCAGCAAGTGTTACAAAGCTGTCGATAATAGGGGGAAAAGCAGCTTTTTTGGGCCTTTTTTTACATTTCCGGCCGGGTGTTTTGTGATAGAATAGAAATCTATATGAATTCGTATAGAAGAGGGGGAGGTTTTCCGCAGATGCGTATGAGCAACCTGCATCATTTCACCGAACATCATCGGTACTGCGTTTCCCGCGAATTCGGTCTAAGCCATGTGGATGGACGAATGCTCGGTTCGGTCTATCAGCCGATGGTCGGCGCTTTTGCCATCAGCCTGTACAGACTGCTGTTCGAGCATATTCCGGCTGAATCTATCGGTTACTCCGGTGTGGAGCAGCAGCGCAGGCTCTTTATGACCCTGGGCGTGGAACCTAATGAGAAGGGCCGCAAATATTTAGTTGACCAGGCTTCCCGGCTGGAAGCGGTGGGGCTGCTGCAGACCTGCCGGATTTATGCCGCGGAGAACGATGATTATATGTATGAGTACGAGTTAATGCCGCCGCTGTCGCCGTCGGAATTTTTTGCGACCCAGCATTTAACGCTGCTGCTCAGGGATAAGATCGGCAAATTTGCCGTATTGTCGCTGCGCGAGCAGTTCTGGAACCGCGAACCGGAGGAATGGAGCCGGCGGTCGATTGGCAAAGAGAATATTTCACTGCCCTTTTATGATATTTTTGAGCTGAATACACATGTCATTGATTACGAGCTGGAGCAGGCGCTGGCCGAGGTAGCTACTGTACGCCAGCCGGGAACTGTTGAAGGCGAGCCTAATATCGGCTACAGCGACATCATTCTGCGGTTCCCGCGTGAATCGGTTAACCGTGCGCATGTAGAGAAGCTGCGTTTTGATCATAACCAGATGGGTGTTATTAATTATGTGGCCCGCAAGTACGAGCTCGGCCCGCAGGATGTATGCCGCCTGCTGGACGAGGATGATGTCTTCACGCCGGATGGCGAGGTGATTCTGGATACGCTGCAGTACAAGGCCAGCCAGCATTTCCGCCAGGATATGAAGCGCCAGGAGAAACGTGAGATTGCCGCTGCCAAGGTGGTGTCGCTGCGCTCTGCTGCGGCTGATGAGAGTGATCCTTCCGGCGCGCCGGTGGAGCAGTCTGTCGAAATGGAATTCTATGTAGAAGTGCCTCCGCAATTTATGTCCAAATGCGACATTCACCAATATAATATGATGCTGCGCAACGAACCTTATACACGTCTGCTGCAGACGTTCTTCCCCGGGGCAGTTCCGGGGCAGCTGATGGATATCTTCGAGAAGATTGATCTGAATTACAAGCTGAACGGAGAAGTAATCAATGTGCTGATCCACTACCTGATGACGATGGTGGCCTCCGGAGGTGATCAGCGGATGAACCGCAATTTCGTGGAGGCCATTGCCTCCAACATGCTGGTCAAGCAGGTGAATACTTACGAGAAGGCTGTGCGTTATATCCGCGACCAGTCCAAGGTGAAGGGCA
Organism: Paenibacillus borealis; assembly: GCF_000758665.1. Classification (NCBI taxonomy): domain Bacteria; kingdom Bacillati; phylum Bacillota; class Bacilli; order Caryophanales; family Paenibacillaceae; genus Paenibacillus; species Paenibacillus borealis. The sequence continues at coordinate 6,835,435 of NZ_CP009285.1, read as the reverse complement.
AAGGTGCAGCTTCCGGCTCTACCGGCACTGGCGCGGCAGGGACACGCCAGCGTTCATATACGAAGAACACCGGACGTTCCGGCAAGCCGGAGATCCCGATTGTGCTGGATGACGGCAGTGCCGGAACCGTATCGGATGAGGAATTCGCGGCGATGATGAAGAAAGCGGCCGAGATTAAGGCCAGTAAGAAAAAGGGCGTCTTAAGAACGCCCTAAAGAAAGCGAGGTGCGGCGATGGAGTCTATGGGCGAAGTGCTGCGTTCGATGAACAATTCCGCTCTGCGCCAGCGCTCCCGTGATCTGGAGCAGGGACTGTTTAATAATCCCCTGGTCAAGCAGCTTCAGGCTGATCATCCCGAGCTGGATGAGTCACGGCTGCGGCTGCACTTAAGCCGCCTGTACCAGTATGTCGAGGAGGACCGCCACTGCAAGAACTGTCCGGGCCTTGCGAATTGTCCGAATGATTTCCAGGGGCACTACAGCAAGCTTACAGTGGAGACGGTGAACGGCATACCGGATTTATATGAGCGGAAGACACCCTGCAAGCTGAAGATCGCGCAGGATAATCAGGATAACATCCGCAAGCGGATCCGCAGCTTCTATGTGGATGAACGGGTGCTGAACGGCGGATATGATGAGATGGACATTATGGGCAAGGACCCCCGGCGGGCCAGTGCCGTGAACCGGATATTTGATTACATTGCGACTGTGCGGGCCGAGGGCCTGACTTCGCGCGGGATCTATCTGCAGGGTAGCTTCGGGACAGGCAAGACCTTCCTGATGTGCTATCTGCTCCATGAGCTTGCAATTGCCGGTTACAGCGGCGTGATTGTGTACATGCCGGACTTCATTGAGGAATTGAAGTTAATTATGATGGACAATCAGAAGCTTAAGGAAATGGTAGATACGATGAAAAACTGCGATCTGCTCATTTTTGACGATATCGGCGCCGAGAATCTGAATCCCTGGGCCCGTGACCATGTGCTGGGTGCGATCCTGAATTACCGGATGAACCGCAAGCCGACCTTCTATACCTCGAACTATCCGCTGGACGGGCTGGAGAAGCATCTGAGCATGACCAGCAAGGACGGCGAAGAGGTCTACAAAGGCCAGAGGCTGATGGACCGGATTGCCCCTTTTGTGGATGTAATTCCGCTCCATGGGGACAATCAACGGGGAACGGTAAGATAAATTACCCTGTATCATATGTATAACTGGACGGAGCCTTTATACTCCTGCTGCTTAGCTGGCTGCGGGGTTATGAGTGCTCCGTCTTTTGTTGCTTAAGAGGCCTAAATGTTGTAAGGAATGCAACTTGGACGCACAAGAACTGGGTGTCCGTGAGGATTGTTGTATGAAATACAGCAATTGTCGCGCTCAACTGCTTAGAGGGAGTGGAATGTTGCCTTTCATACAACAATTTTCGATTTGGGCCGCTTTAGCGAAGAAAATGTTGTATTTGGTGCAGGATTGGAGCCGATTGCTGCGTTACTTGACCATGAAATGCCGCTTGCCAGTTATGCTTACGGACTGTATGGTCTTTATTGTACCGAAAGGTTACATTAAGCCGGGCTAACGGACCGTACCGCCCCTATTCTTCTTGCTGCAGGTCAATCGGAGGGGGATAACCGTATATAGGGGGCTCTGGTGTCCGTTAGCTTGCTTAAAATTGACTCTCAGCAGAAACAAAAGGTGCTCTGCCCGCACACAAACAGCGGCGGAACCCGGACATTGAAGTCCCTGGCCCCGCCGCTGTTTGGTATGAGTTCTCCGTATGCGTCTAGCTTTTGCGTAAACTTCGCTGTTGCTCTGCTGCCCGCAGCTTTATTCGGACATAATAAACTTGATGATAACCATCCCGAAGAAAACCACGGTCATAAATCCTGTCATTCCAAAGAAGCCGGCCATTAAGTCGCCTAAGTCATTACGGGGCTCTTCGTTGATATGCTCCCGCGGGTCACGGACTTGCGCGTTGACATCCATCGTTTCTTCCTCCTTGCTGTTGCATGACTGTGCAAAGTAAGTTACAGTTATACATGTGAGAGAAGTCATTGACAATTAATGCGCTTTCTTCAAGTATACGAACTTGCCGGGAAGATGTAAAGATAAGATCGGCGCCTGGCCTTGTATGAGATGCAAAGAGGTGATTCGATGATAAGTATAAGACCTATGGAACTGCAGGAATACGATTTTCTAATGGATATGCATTATGAGTCAATCAGTATTGTACAAGGGAAGCCCTCCAGAAGTGAGCTGCTGTGTTCACCGGATATCGTGAAGTACAACGAGAATTGGGGAAAAGAAGGTGATAGGGCGCTAATCGCTCTGATTGACAATCAGCCCGCAGGTGCTGCCTGGTACAGACTGTTTGATGAGACAAACCAAGGCTATGGATTCGTGGATGCTGAAACCCCGGAATTAGGTGTCGCTATACGGCCCGGCTATAGAAAGCGGGGCTTGGGAATCAGACTTATGGAGGCCATCATACAGCAAGCCGTATCCGATGGATACCCATCGGTTTCTCTTAGTGTAGATCCGGAGAATCAGGCGGCCGTCCGCTTATATGACAAGCTTGGATTCGAATATTTCGGGATATCCGGAACCTCCCGGACGATGAAGTTAAACATTAGGTTAAATGGATTTTATACAATATAATTTTATAAAACATATAACAAATGCATTGTATTTATGTTATACTGTTGATGTGTCGGTAAATGGTAATTTGGTTATCATATTACATGAAGCATTTTATCCCGCTATATTCTCGGAGTAATTTTCGCCGGCTTGGCTCACGCTATAGAAGCGGATCTTATTTCGTACAATTAAGCTTATGCTTCCGGAGTGGCTTTGTACGATACTGTTTCAGGAAGCAGATGCTCACAAAACTTTTGAGGAGGAACAATATCATGGCTATCGTGAACGTGTCTGACCAATCCTTCGTTAATGAAGTGGAAGGTCAAGGTACTGTAGTAGTAGACTTCTGGGCACCTTGGTGCGGCCCTTGCAAAATGCTTGCCCCTATTCTGGAGGAATTGTCCACCGAGCTGGGAGACGGCGTAAAAATTGCTAAATTGAACGTAGATGAGAATCCTGAGACGGCTTCCCGTTTTGGAGTCATGAGTATTCCTACTCTGATTTTCTTCAAAGACGGCCAGCCTGTGGACAAAGTCGTAGGACTGAACTCCAAGGATTCCCTTAAGAATATCGTAGCTAAACATCAATAAAGATTAAATCTGCTGTATCCGGGGCCTCGCGGCCCCTTCACACAAAGCGCCTTCGGTCATCCGAAGGCGCTTTGTGTGTCAAATAGAAACGGGTGTTCTATAGTTAGGCTTGAATCTGTAGTACATTCTATTCTAAACTTACCTTATAACAGTGTAGTAACAGGTGGGGGAGAACTCATGAATTATATGGATAATATCCGCAACAAACTGGCGCTGCTGCCTGATCTGCCCGGCTGCTATCTGATGAAGAATGATGAGGGTACGATTATTTATGTGGGCAAGGCCAAAGTGCTGAAGAACCGCGTGCGCTCTTATTTCACCGGCAGCCACAACGGCAAGACACAGCGGCTTGTCGCCAATATTGTTGATTTCGAATATATCGTCACCTCGAGCAATATGGAAGCACTCATTCTGGAGTGTAATCTGATCAAGAAGCATATGCCGCGTTACAACGTGCTGCTGAAGGATGACAAGACTTTTCCATATTTGAAAATAACGAATGAAGCGCATCCGCGCCTTGAGGTCACGCGGCGGGTGCTGAAAGATAAAGCTAAATATTTCGGCCCGTATCCGAATGGATATGCAGCCCAGCAGACGAAGAAGCTGCTTGACCGGATGTATCCGCTGCGCAAATGCGGGGTAATGCCGAAGGAGGTCTGCCTGTATTATCACATGGGGCAGTGTCTGGCTCCCTGCGAGAAGGAAGTGCCTAAGTCTGCTTACGAGGAGATTACCCAGAGCATCACGTCCTTCCTCAACGGGGGCCACGAGGCGGTGAAGAAGGATCTGCAGAAGAAGATGCAGGAGGCCGCCGAAGAGCTGTATTTCGAACGGGCTAAGGAACTGCGGGACCAGATTATTCACATTGATGCGCTGATGGAGAAGCAGAAGATCAACACGGTTGATACCAAGGACCGGGATGTGTTCGGTTATGCGGTCGATAAGGGCTGGATGTGTGTCCAGATCCTGTATATGCGTCAGGGTAAAATGATTCAGCGCCACTCGTCGGCTTTTCCGTTCTACGGGGAAGCGTACAGTGATTTCATGTCCTATGTGACGCAGTATTACAGTGATAACCCGGCATTGCCGCAGGAGATTCTGCTGCCGGATATGCTGAGTGACGGAGCAGTTAAAGCGCTCATGCCTGAGGCCGGAACAGGTGCTGTGGTAACGGGCTTACAGACTGCTGCAGGCATGCTGGGCAGTAAGGAAATGCTGGCAGCGCTGGATGCGGAGGATAGCGCGGAAGCTGCAGCGCCACCGCAGCAGGAGGCGGAGCAGGAAGCGGCTGCAGAAGGAACTGTGGATGCGGCCGGAGGGGCGGCAGCGCTGCAGGAATGGCTGGGCGTCAAGGTACTTGTGCCGCAGCGCGGGCTCAAGAAGCAGATGGTCGGCATGGCCTGCCAGAACAGCCGGGTAGCACTGGATGAGAAGTTCCGCCTGATTGAGCGGGATGAGGAGCGCACCTCCGGCGCCGCGAGCAGTCTGGGGCAGAGCTTGGGGCTTGAATCGCTTAACCGGATTGAAGCTTTCGATAACTCGAATATTCAGGGTACGAATCCGGTCTCGGCGATGGTTGTGTTCATTGACGGCAAGCCTGCCCGCAAAGAGTACCGTAAATATAAGGTCCGCACTGTGCAGGGGCCGGATGATTATGAGACGATGCGTGAGGTCATCCGCCGCCGGTATGAACGGGTGCTTAAGGAGAATCTGCCTCAGCCTGACCTGATCGTGGTCGACGGAGGCAAAGGCCAGATCTCCTCGGCGATCGATATCCTGCAGAATGAGCTGGGTCTGTTCATTCCGGTCTGCGGTATCGTCAAGGACGATAAGCACAGAACGGCGCATCTGCTGGTCGGGGATTCCGCCGAACCGGTGTCGCTGGCACGGGACAGCCAGGAGTTCTATCTCCTGCAGCGGATTCAGGATGAGGTTCACCGGTTCGCGATTACGTTCCACCGCGAACAGCGCGGCAAATCGATGGTCACCTCGAAGCTGGATTCGGTTCCGGGAATCGGGGAGAAACGCCGGAAGTCGCTGCTGAAGCATTTCGGCTCGCTGAAGAAGATCAAGGAAGCTTCTGTGGAAGATTTCCGTGTTCTGTCTATTGGTGAGAAGCTGGCCGGACAGATTCTGGATGCGCTCAAGGATGAGGAACCGTCATTATAAATAGGCTGAAGCGGCAATGAACAGAGACCGGCCCCATGGGGCCGGTTTTTTGATTGATTCGAAAATGATGATAATCTCAGTTGTGGACCAATAAATTTCTTCAGGAATCCCAATGAACCCCCGGAAGACGGGCCAAAGGAGGACCAAATGTATGCGAAAAATCGAATACAATGTGCTTCCGTGAGGGTTATCAGGCCAAATGTATGCGAAAAATCGAATACAATGTGCTACTGTGGGTGATTTTGTACTTGCTTTAGGAGAATCTATTTTTATCCGTTAGATGATGAAGGACCGGGCTTTTGCTGCGAAAATAAGTTAATCCTTATTTTCTGCATAAAATCGTTGATTTGTATAATTGCAACCGGTTTCGGTAAAAGGTACGCTTATCTTGAATCTATGAAAGCGCTTATATAAGTGGAGTTCTAAACTGCTTAAACCAAGGTAAAGGAGGCTGGTGATTACTCCGGGAAAGATTTTGTTTATGAGCTGGATGGCTGCATTCCAAATAGACATGAGGAGGATTAAGGGTAATGACATATTCGAAAAAGTTAAAACGCAAGAAGGGTATAAACGGCACCGCTTTTTTTCTGAGCATAATCATGCTGTTAAGTGTCGTATTGGTCATTCCGCCCGGCCGGGCGCATGCCGCCGGCTCTTATCTGCTCTCTCAAGACCGGCCTGCTTATGCGTCGGGCACGGAGGGCAACAATACCCCGGATCTGGCGGTGGACGGCAATACGGGTTCCCGCTGGAGCAGCGCGTGGGGAAACGACCCGAACTGGATCTATGTGGATCTCGGGGCATCTGCCGCAGTAGACCGCGTTGTACTACGCTGGGAAGGGGCGTACGCCAAGTCCTACAAAATTCAGGTATCCTCCGACGAATTGAACTGGAGTGATATCTATTCAACAACTACGGGAGACGGCGGGACGGATGATCTCACGCTCAGCGGCAACGGCCGTTATGTCCGGGTATACGCAACCGTGCGGAGCCTGACGCAATACGGCATTTCCCTCTTTGAGTTCGAGGTATACGGCACGGGTGGTGTTAATCCTCCTCCGGTAGTGCTTGGGCCGAATGTAGCCTTGAACAAGCCGGCGACGGCTTCGTCCTATCAGGTGGCTGACTATCTCCCTGTGGGCTCCACATTGCCGGCGCTGGCATTTGACAGCAGCTTGACCACGCGCTGGTCCTCCAACGCTACCGATAATGAATGGCTTAGCGTTGACCTTGGCAGCGTACGGACGCTTGGCCGGGTCATCATCAATTGGGAGGCTGCCGCCGGCCGGACCTATGATATTCAGGTTTCGAATAACGGCAGTTCATGGACTACAATCTACCGCGAGCTTCACGGCGACGGAGGCACGCTTAATCTTCCGGTCTATGCCAGCGGCCGCTATCTGCGGATGAACGGCATCAGCAGAGCGACCTCCTTCGGCTACTCGATCTTTGAATTCCAGGCGTATGATTATGTGACAGGTGATCCCAAGCCGGTCTATAACATTCCGGCACTGCCGGCGCTGACAACAGTGGCCGTAGGTCAAGGCAGCTATGCCGCGAATGACCTCTCGGTTCCCCAGCCCAAATATCCGCTGTATAAATCGGATGCACTGACTGCACCGCTGCCTTCCAACGACTGGTGGCAGTCGATCATGGTCAATCAGCTCGGCAACGGCATTATTACACTTCCGCTCAAATCGAAATATACCAAGCAGGGGCTTAGCGTTCTGAACCCTGGCGCAGGCTACTTAAGCGCCGACGGCAAGGCGCAGGAAGCCGCAGGCAGCCCGGATCTGTTCCTGATGGCCAGCAACATTAATACTTCAGGGATGTCAAACCGGATTACTGCTTACGGCGACTGGTCGGCGACTGCCGTATTAAGCGATGGCACTGCTGAGAAGATGAAGACGACCTTCGTCAAAGGCTCGCCTTATCTCTATTCGCAATTCAGCGATCCGGCCAGTCCTGAAGTCTATCTGCCGGCAACGGCCCGCTTCTTCGATGACAGCAATAATACGATTCTGGCTGCTGACGGCGCCACAGTTACTGCAGACCATATCGGTATTGCGGTCACGAATTCCAACGGGGCGCCTACGCCTGTAATGGTGACCAGAAACTATGGGCTGTATGCTCCGGCTGGTACAACCTTCAAGAAAGTCGGCGCCAAGCTCAAAATCCAGCTGGGCGGAGGCCAGAACTACCTGAGTTTGTCGGCTCTTCCGGCACCGTCCAATCTGAATTATTTCTACCAGCACGGATATGCATTTGTGACCGATACAAAGGTGGCATATACCTTCAACGAGACCACTTCCGATGTCACGACCACCTTCAATGCGACAACAGAACTCAAGCGTTCGGGCTTCCCTAATACAACGCTGATGGCGCAGCTCCCCCACCAGTGGAAGGTTACCACAACTCCGCTGACCGCTGTCTCCTTCCCGTCTATCCGCGGAACGATGAAGGTTACAGAGGGCAATTCTTTTGCCACTGTTGATAAATTCTACGGCATTGTGCCGCAGTTCACCGAGCCGGGCGATTCCACCTATTCCCGCCAGGATCTGCTCAATTATCTGGCGCTGCTGGATACGGACACTGCCACCAACCTGATGCAGGCCGATGCCTACTGGCAGGGCAAGAAGCTGCATCCGCTGGCAATGGGTGTGCTGATTGCCGATCAAATCGGTAATGAGAGCTACAAGAATCTGTTCCTCTCCAGAATGAAGACGGTGCTGACAGACTGGTACACGTACACTTCAGGAGAAGCCAATTACTATTTCGACTACAACTCCGACTGGGGAACACTGATCTATAAGAACAGCGAGTTCGGCGCGAACTCCGGCATCACGGACCATCACTTCACGTATGGCTATTATGTATTTGCCTCCGCTGTGCTGGCCACCTATGATACCGACTTCAGGAATAAATACAGCGGTATGGTGGATGAGCTGATCCGGGATTACGCCAATCCGTCGAAGACGGATCCGAAGTATCCTTACTTCCGCAACTTCGACCCGTATGAAGGCCATTCCTGGGCCGGCGGTTATGCCGACAATGACAGCGGTAATAACCAGGAAGCGGCAGGAGAATCGCTGTTCGGCTGGGTTGGCCAGTATATGTGGAGCACACTGACCGGCAACACAGCGTTCCGGGATGCGTCCATTATGGGCTTCACGACCGAGCTTAGAGCGGTGCAGCAGTACTGGTTCAACTACGACCAGGATAACTGGCTGCCGGGCTATACGCATAAATCTGTCGGGCAGATTTACGGAAGCTCGAACTTCTTCGGAACCTTTTTCAACGGCAATCCGGTGTATGTCTATGGTATCCACTGGCTGCCAACAGCTGAATATTTAACCAGCTACGGGTTCGACACGGCCAAGGCTGCCGGATTATACAGCGGCTTTGTAGCCGATAACGGCGGGCCGGAAACCGACTGGTACCATATTGTCTGGCCGATTCAGGCGCTGAGCAATCCGCAGGCTGTACTGAATAAATGGAATCCGGCACTGCCGCAGCAGAATGAGTTGTTCAACACGTATTGGTTTGTGCACAATATGGCCACCCTCGGATCACGCACCAAAGACATTTGGGCGGCGAACGGATACAGTGCAACAGTGTATAAGAAAGGCTCGGCCTACAGTGCACTGGTCTGGAATCCGACGAATGCAGCCATTACGGTTACGTTCCGCAACGCAGGAGGCATTACGGGTTCGGCTGTAGTCGAAGCCAGGAAGCTGGTGAAGGTTGACCCGACGAAGGTGAATTCGGGAACACTGCTTGCTCCGCCTGCCCTGACAGCTGATACAACGCAGAATGCAGTCGGCCAGCCTATTGAATTAACGTTCACGGACAATGCGGCCTGGAGAGGTGCAATCAATGCGGTGAAGGTGGATGGAACTACAGCGGCGGCAGCGAATTATACAGTAGCAGCCGGTAAAATCACGCTGAACACCGCGCTGTTCCCTACTGCGAAGACTTACACGGTTACGGTGTCAGCAACAGGATATAGCGATGCTTCCGTGCAGCAAGTAGTCACAGGCGGAGCAACCTCCGCGAATTTGGCCCTGAACAAGGCGGTTACCGCCTCGGAGAATCCAAGACAGCCGGCTGCGGGTGCAGTGGACGGAGATCCGGGTACCCGCTGGGAATCGGCCTTCAGTGATCCGCAGTGGATTCAGGTGGACCTCGGTTCGAATCAGACGGTCAGCCGCGTCCTGCTGAACTGGGAGGGGGCGTATGCCAAATCCTATACCATCCAGACTTCGGCAGACGGCACGAACTGGGCAACGGCGTATTCAACCACAACTGGAGACGGGGCCATCGACGATGTCAGCTTCACCCCGGTCAGCGCACGATATGTGAAGGTAAACGGTACGGAGCGCGGCACGCAGTACGGGTATTCTTTATGGGAACTGGAAGTGTACGGCAGCGGCGGCACCGTGACACCGATTGCTCCGCCTGCCCTGACAGCCGATACAACGCAGAATGCAGCCGGCCAGCCGATTGAGCTGACTTTCACGGACAATGCAGCCTGGAGAGGCGCAATCAGTGCGGTGAAGGTGGATGGAACTACAGCGGCGGCAGCGAATTATACAGTGGCAGCCGGTAAAATCACGCTGAACACTGCGCTGTTCCCAACTGCGAAAACTTACACGATTGCGGTAACTGCGGCAGGATATAATGATGCTTCCGTGCAACAGGTGATTACCGGCGGAACACCGCCGTCGGTGAATCTTGCCCTGAACAAGGCAGTTACCGCTTCCGAGAATCCGAAACAGCCCGCTGCCGGTGCAGTGGACGGAGATCCGGGCACCCGCTGGGAATCGGCCTTCAGTGATCCGCAGTGGATTCAGGTCGACCTCGGCTCGTCACAGACGGTCAGCCGCGTCCTGCTGAACTGGGAGGGGGCGTATGCCAAATCCTATACCATTGAGACTTCGGTTGATGGCACGAACTGGACAACAGCTTATATGACGACAACCGGAGACGGGGAACTGGATGATATCAGCTTCACCCCGGTCAGTGCACGGTATGTGAAAGTGAACGGTACGGAGCGGGGCACACAGTACGGCTATTCTTTATGGGAAATGTCGGTCTATTAATCGGGGCGGCAATAGCGATAGAATAGAGGCATCAAAGTAAAGAAATGGTGAGCCTATGCACAGGTCAATGATATTGCGGCATTTGCTGTTAATCATGCTGGTTCTGGGTGGCCTTGCTGCCTGCTCAAACGGCGGTCAACTAACGGAGCTCCAAACGCAGGAGGCTACTGCGGAGGACGGCGCTAACGCTCTGAGCTCAAGCCAAGCTGCCAATACCAGTAGCGCCAATACCGGCAATACCAGCAATACCGCCAATCGCAGCAATTCCGGCACCACCGCTGATCCCGGCAATATGTGGCCTGCGGACCATCCGGCCACCGCCACCGCCCTTTCAGCCTTGGCCGCCAAGGTGAAGCCGGTCCAGTTCACCGTATTTGTGAACTATGACTGGTATACGGCACCGACCTGGGAGGGCAGGCCGCATAGCCGTTGGATCAGCGATAATCTGAAGGTTACGCTCACTCCGGTACAATCCAGCGGGGCTGCGGCCCAGAAGCTGAACGCGATGATTGTCTCGGATCAGCTTCCCGATGTGCTGGTCATGGACCGGGGCAAGGATGTGGAACGGCTGCAAAAAGCAGGCAAGCTGGTGGCACTCGATCCTTATCTGGCGGAATATCCTGAATTTGTCCAGACCATAGGCGAGGATACACTGAACATGCTGCGCAGTGAAGACGGCAAACTGTACCAGATTCCGAACTGGTATATCAATGGCAGCAGCGGCAGCGGCAACGCCGGTTTCCTCGTCGAGAAGAATATCTACCGGGCGCTCGGCTCTCCTAAGCTGGAGACCTGGGATGATCTCGAGGCTTATCTGAAGCGGGTGCAACAAAAGTATCCTGAACTTGTCCCGATTGACTTTGGGGAGACCCGGGACGGAGCAGATGTACAGATGATCGGCATGCTGTACAGCGGTGCGGCGGATAACCGGACACCAAGCTTCATCTCTCCCGGTTCAGGCCAAATCTTCGGTGTGCCCACCGGCTCCAGATTGACTTCTGTGTACCGGGATCCGGCATTCCTGGAGACGCTTCTGCTGGCTAACCGGCTGGTCCGTCAAGGGCTGACGTCCCCGGATCTGTTAACCGAAACACGGGATCAGGTACTGGAGAAGCTGAAAACAGGCCGTATCGCCGTATTCGGCGCTTATGACGCCATCGTGGAAGGGATCGGCCGCGAAGCGAATAATCAGCTCTCGGCCAAGGATCCGCAAGACGGGTATGATATCATCTGGCCGGTGCACCGGGAAGGCGTCGATCCGGGTAAGGTATACCCTTCCGGATACAATACGCTGGGCTGGAACGTCAATGTGATTACAACCCGGGCCAGAGATCCGGAAGCCATTTTCTCCTATATGAACTGGGCGACGAGTCCGGAAGGACAGCGCATTATTTTCTTCGGGCCGGAGGGAATGTTTTATGATAAAGTGGAGGATGGAATTCCAATTCCAAATGATTCCTATATTGGCCGTGATTTGAAGCAGTATGATGATCTGAAGATCGGAGAATTCAACTGGTACGGCAATACCTCTTATATTGATTCAGCCAAAGCCGGACGCGAGAAGCTGCTGCCTGTGGAGGCCCGGGACTGGACAACACTTGGTCAAGCAAATGTAACGTTCAGGACGTCCATGAACATCACGGAATTCTCCAACCTCGATCCGGCTCCCGCCTCCGAAGAGGGAATCATTCTGCAAAGGCTGAAAGACCAGTATGCGCAGGTGATTCCCCGGATGATATTTGCGGCAAGCGGGGAAGAGGTCAGGCAGCTGATGGAGGAAGCAGACAGGGAAGCAGCGCTTTTGGGATATGACAGGCTGCTCGCCTGGAAAACCGGAGTATGGCGGAACAATCTTAAGAAGATTAAGGCCTATTCACCACAATAATAAACGTTTGGAAAGAAGAGGGATACGATACGTACCCTCTTTTCCGCATGAAGGAGTGCTGATTGCGATGTACAGAGCCGTCCTGGTGGACGATGAAAATTATGATTTGGAGGGTCTGCGCTGCCTGATTCCCTGGAGTGAGCTTGCCATTGAAGTGGTCTGCAGCGAGAGCAATCCGCTTGCAGCTCTCCAATATATCGAGAATCATGAGATTGATCTGCTGATCACGGACATCAGGATGCCTGTGGTTTCCGGCATGGAGCTGTCCCGCCTGGCGCTGGAGCTGAATCCGGGACTGAAGATCGTGTTCATCAGCGGATACCAGGAATTTCACTATGCGAAGCAGGCGCTTGATTTGAAGGCTCATGCCTATATTCTGAAACCGGTTGATGATGAGGAGCTCATCGGTGTGCTGCGCACCGCAACCGCTGAACTGAATCTTGAGCGGAGCAGAGGTCCGGAAGACGGCGGCGTGATGGCTTCCTTTGATTTCATCAAAAATGATGTGCTTCAGCACCTGCTGGAAGGCAGTATTGACGGTGCAACACTGGGTGCTTTCCTGGCCCGGTATCCGCTGGATCTGGCCTTCTCCAGCGCCTCCGCGGTGTTAATTGAGGCAGATGATGTCCTCCGGCGGGTGCAGGAGCATCCGGAGGATGTCTATGCCGGCCTGGACAAGCTGTTCCACTATATCGGAACAGAGATCGAATCCGCAGCTGCCGGGAAATGGTGCCGGCTGAACCGTTCACAGCTTGGCTTCGTGTATACCGGGCAGCGCCTGGAGCTGGAAGAGTGGCTTCAGCAGCTGGTGCTTAAGGTCCGTGAGCACACTGCTTACACAATAACCGTGAGTTATGGAGCTGAGGTGGTTTCTCTGGAAGCGCTGACAGCATCCTTTTCCCAGGCCAAGGCATATATGAATGGCAAAATGTTCATCGGGAAGAACCGGGTAATTCCTCCTGTAATGAACAAGCCGGGAATGACCCAGGATATTAAGGAGCTGAGCGTTGTGCTGGAGGGGATGTTCGGGGCCATGGCAGGCTACAGGCTGGGTGATATTTGCGACTGCATCGATGCGTTGTTCGAAATGGCGGCCCTGTTTGAGCATCCGGTGAAGGTCTATCATTTCTCCATTCATATCGTCACCCGGCTTGAGGCATATCTGGGGACGCTGAACGAAACCTATGAGAGTCTGCAGCAGATGGATGCCATTCATCATCTGGAGACGGTGGATGATATTAAGCGCTGGCTGCGGAATACTCTGTTCCAGATTTCCGAGCTCCTGTTCATGAAGAAGCAGCATAAGAACCGCCGGCTGATGGAGCAAATCGAGGCCTATATTCAGGAGCGGCTGACGGAGAATCTTACCTTACGGCTGGTGGCCAGCCATTTCGCCTACTCGCCGAACCATCTCGGGGTTCTGTTCAAGGAGCACACAGGTGAGAGCTTCAATGAATATCTTGTGCGGATCCGGATGGAGAAAGCGATTCTCCTGCTCGATCAGCATCAATACAAAATCTATGAAGTAGCTGATAAGGTGGGCTACAAGAATATCGCTTATTTCAGCAGGCAATTCCGGGAATATTTCAATATCACCGCAGCCGATTACAGAAAGCAGAGCTGATCAGGCATGCAGATGAAGCGTGCGAAACCCGTATACCTGCCCTTGGGCTACAAGCTGCTTATTTCCTATCTGCTGCTGGTACTGACACCGGTTATCGGCATCGGAAGCTACGCCTATGTCTCCTCCGTGCGTTCCACGGAGGAGCATACAAGAAGCAATCTGGAGGTGGCTGTCAGGCAAATTGCCAGTAACGTGGATTACCGGCTGAAGGATGTTGTCCGCAGCACCGACGAGCTGTACGCAGATCAGACCCTCTCGCGTTATTTGACAGGTTATCATTCCGGCTGGGAGAAATACAGCATCATGTCGCAGTATATTCTTCCGAGGCTGGAGAATGCTGCGAATCTGCCGGACCCGGAAGTCAAGCTTTCCGTGTATGTCAGCAACCCTAATGTCGGAGAATTCTATTACAATGAGAGTGCAGCGGGCGATGTCCGTAAGTATTCCTTATTCCACATGGACCGTATAGAGAACGAAGACTGGTATAGAAGGCTGAAACTGCATTACGGCTCCTATGAATGGCGGCAGGTGGGCAATGACAGGGCGAACGCGAGCATCTCTTACCTGCGCCCCTTGATCAACTACGATACACTGCAGCTGAACGGTCTGATCAAGATGACGGCGAATATGAAGTACATCTTCTCTGATGCCGGTTCGGGGCAGCTGGGCGAGGACAGTATCCTGTTCATCGTGGGTAACGACAACCGCCTGCTCTTCATAAGCTCCCGCAACAAGGTTAAACCGGATTTGCTGCCCTCCGCTGCTTCAGGCTATATTCAGCAGCCGGATTCCTATATGCAAATTAAACAGCCGGTGACGAATATGCCCGCCAGCGTAGTGGCCTGGATTCCGTATTCTTCACTGCAAAAGAATTCACAGCAGGTCCGTAATGTGACCATCGGCATCTGCCTAATCACTCTGATCCTGCTCTTTCTGATCAGTCTGGTGATGTCCCAGTATTTCGCACGGAGCTTCCAGAAGCTGATTGCCTCCCTGAAGTCTTTTAAGGAAGGAGATTTCCACAAGCGGATGCCGGTGCAGGGCAATGATGAGTTTGCGGAGATCGGCAGTGCTTTTAACGACATGGCTTCAACGATTCAGCGGTTAATCGACGAGGTCTATGTTGTCAACCTGGAGAAGAAAGAGACTGAGCTGCAGGTGCTGCATTCCCAGATGAACCCGCATTTCCTGTATAACACCTTCTCTTCGATCAGCCGGATGGCCAAGCTGGGGGAGATCGATAAGCTGCATGAGGTCATCCGTTCGCTGGCCAGGTTCTACCGGCTGACGCTGCACCGCGGGGAGATGATTATTCCGGTGGAGCAGGAACTGCAGATTGCCGAGTCGTATCTGGATATTCAGCGGATTAAGAATGTGGACCGTATCCATGTGGCCTACGATATTGCACCGGAGGTGCTGGAGAATGAGAGCGTGAAATTTATTCTGCAGCCGTTTGTGGAGAATGCGCTGGAGCATGCCTGGTACGATGATGAGATCTCGCTGATCATCCGTGCTTATCCGGAAGGAGCGGACATGGTCTTTGAAGTGGAGGATAACGGGCTTGGGATGAAGGAAGAGCTGATCGGGCAGATACTGGAGCCCACAGGCCAGGGAATCGGCTATGGCATCCGCAATGTTGACCAGCGGATCCAGCTGCAGTACGGCAGGCAGTATGGCGTAGCTATTCACAGCTCGCTTGGTGAAGGGACGCTGATCCGGCTCCGGTTTCCCTGCCGCCGGTATCAATCTGTGCAGGAAGAGTTATAGAAACGGGGATTTCTACCGGATTATAAGCAGAAGGGGCTGTCCCATAAGTAGAATTTCTTCTGCTTGAGACACCTGTTTCGGGCTCCCAGCGGTTTATCTTTGGGCTTCTGCAGCAATTGATGTATTCCGTTCCAAGTGGGCATTCACTGATAGTTGTATACTGTGCAATTAAAAACTGCGAAAAGGCAGGCTTGCCTCTTATAACTGTAGTCTGTACAACTAAATCTGCCTGAATGGTGAAAATGAAGGTTCAAATGGCCATTTAATTGTACGAAATACAACTAAACGGAGAATCGGTTATAAATCAGACGATTTAGTTGTACGAAGTGCAATTAAGCAAACCGCATACCGCATACCGCATACAAAGAAATCGCTCCTTTTGAAAAGGGAGGGGGTACCTCCACTTTACCAAAAGAAACGATTTCTTTTTTTTGGCATGGCCGATCGATATGGTTCCGTCTAAGTCAGAGGCTGGACCGGCTCCGCCAGATCCGGCTTGCGCGGAGGGTTGAAGCGGTACACGATATAGCCGACGATGAACGGCAGAATGATCGTGACAATACCCGCGCCTATATTTACCTTATCCTGCATGAAGATCAGCGTGGCACCCATCAGGATGCTGTCAAATACCACGTGGCTGAACATCACAGCGATGAAGCCGTAACGCAGGAAAATATAACTGAACAGCAAACCGATTACGGTCAGCTCAATCGGCCGTGAGCTGACCGGGTAGATCGGGTAGAGCGTATGCCCGAGCGCCCAGATCAGCGTAGTGATCAGTGAGGCGATAAAGGTATTCCTGACGAGCTTCTTCAGCATCCGGATGCCGAAAAGGCGGTAGACAGCCTCTTCGGAGAGGCCGGCCAGCCAGGCGACAACCGGCAGCAGCCAGGCATACTTCATATTGTAAGGAGACTGGCTGGCATCCGTGGTGGACCAGTTATCCAAGGCGAAGGACAGAATAATGAACATGAGGGTCTGCACGCCGAGCAGGACGAATGCCCATACATATCCGGCGCGGATACTGTCCAGTACATACTGGCCGTAACCGGGCTCTTTGGCACGGGGCCAAGGGTTAAGCTTCTCTTCTGCGCGCCACAGGCCGTCGCCTCCAACCAGGGAGAAATAGAGCAGCGAGGACATTAGCAGACTGTACAGAACATAGATGATGAACATCACTACAGCGGTAACCCGCGCTTCGGCACTGTCTCCGCCGGTTTCGGGAAGCACATTGTAGCTGCTGACCATCATAATCAGGAAGTGGGCGGAGCTAAGGAAGATCCCGCGCTTGAAAGATGTATGACCCCGGCGCAGAATGCTGTAGATCAGCGCCAGAATGCCCAGCAGCAAGGTAGGCAGACCATAGCCGAACAAGGTGAGCTTCTTGGCAAGAGCAGTCTGGTCTTCGACATAGCTGTCATGCCAGGCCGGTGCAGTGAATCCGGCACGGAAATAGGAGACCTGGTCACCGGAGAAGTTAAAGTTATAATGCAGCAGCGATTCTCCGACCTTAACCGAGCTTTCCGTATAGACAAGCCCGTATTCACCGCTGCCCGTCTCGATCTGGAGCTTCGACGGGTTTGCCCCCCATAACTGCAGCCACGGGCGGGCCAGATTTTCTTTCTTCTCAAGGGTGAGACCCGCTTCACTGCTTGCCGTTTGTGCAGTGCCGGCAGGGCCCGCTACAGCCTTGGCCGGCCTTTCCCCGTAATCGAGTCCTGCGGCATCGGCATCGGCTCCGTGGGCAAAAGCGACTACTTCACCGGTATACATATTGACATCCACGGAGAGCAGGGCATCCGCTTCACCGGAAGTATAGAGCACTGCATGGTAGACATCAAACGGATAACGCTGGTCCAGCTTGTTCTTGGTATAATCCTCAAGCAGCTTCTCCCGGGACATATAGCCGTAGAAAGAGGAGTCTGTCTTATAGAGGATAGTCCATTCATCCTTCACTCCCGCTTCGTGGCCGAGCTGCTGTGCTGCGAATGCGGCGGCTTTGCCTTGTACTTCGCTTTTGCTGATAATTGCTGTGTCCTCACCGGAGCCCGAGAAGAGCTGGGGGGCGACCTGGAACATGACAAACACAATAAGTCCAAGAATTCCAGCAAGGATAAGTTTGGTGGTGAGGGGCCGCTGCTGTAGGGGCTGGCCGACGGAATTCATGAAACGCCTCCTTGAAATGAAATACTCTTGTAAATTCCATTATAGTATTACTTGCCCGGCAGTTACAAAAAATTGCCGTACTATCCTTTTACGTGAAGAGGTCCAGGCTTATGCTTGTTTATTTGCAGGTTGTTCTTTATTTGTACCCAGAGCAAGGTGAAAATACTTAGCACCTGCAGCAATCGGTTTCCATCATTTCAATCCTCCTTATCGATTTGCAGCATTTGTTCTGCAGTCAGTCCAAGGGAAGCGGCCGTGTCTTTGAACTGCCGGACAGCCTGGATAATGATAGTCTTGCGAGCTTCACTGATAACACTCTCTTCCCGGGTCACGAAGGTTCCCTGGCCCCGGTAGGTCACGATCAGCCCCATCCGCTCCAGCTCCTGGTACGTCCGGGCGGCAGTGGTGGGGTTGACGCCTCTGCCTGCTGCCAGATCCCGTACAGAGGGCAGGCGTGAGCCTGGGGGAATGAGGCCGCTGACAATCCGTTCCCGGATGGCCCAGGCAAACTGTTCATAGATCGGCAGTGAGGGGTTAATCAGGAATTGCTCCGGTAACAGATCAAAGGTAGAATCCACCTGTATCCTCCCTTCCTGTCATTCGCTTTATGGTGTGTATGGATACTGACCATACACTTTACATTGAAAGTGTACTACCTGGGACCATACAATTTCAAGAGTGTTATTTCTAATTTGAAAATGATTCTTTGTGAAGTTAGGCAATAACGTATATAATTTTGTATGTTTATCTGAATTCATCATTTAGCACCAACCAATATGAATATGTGAAAGGATGAGGAGATTGGTTTCATCGTTTCCCAAGAAAACAGGCTTCAAATTCCTGAAGCTTGCTCCTCCGCAAATCCTGGTGCTTGGTTTCGCCGCAGTCATCATTATAGGAACTTTGCTGCTCATGCTTCCGGTATCCAGTGTATCCGGTGAGCATCTTAACTTTATGGACGCGCTGTTTACGGCTACCTCTGCCGCTTGTGTGACCGGACTGGCCGTGGTGGACACCGGTACCTATTTCACCGGGTTCGGACAATCAGTCGTGCTGGTGCTGATTCAGATCGGCGGACTCGGCTTCATGACGATGGCCACGCTGTTTGCGCTTGTGCTTAAACGCAGAATCTCGCTTCGGGACCGGCTGATTCTCCAGGAAGCAATGAATCAGAGCTCGATGGAGGGGATTGTGCGGCTGATCCGCAAGGTGCTGATCTACTCGCTGGTTATTGAGGCGGCCGGAGCCATCCTGCTGTCCGTCCGCTTTGCCTTTGATATGCCGCTCCCGCGTGCCCTATATTATGGCCTGTTTCATGCAGTGTCGATGTTTAACAATGCCGGGTTTGATCTGTTTGGCGGCCATGATAACAGCCTGACAGCATATGTCGGTGATCCTGTGATCAACTTGGTCGTGATGTTCCTGATCATCTCCGGCGGTATCGGCTTCATCGTAATGTCCGATCTGGCGGAGTTCCGCCGCAAGCGCCGGCTGACACTGCACAGCAAGGTTGTGCTGTCGATGACATTCGGGCTGATCCTTACGGGAATGGCCGTGATCTTCATCTTCGAGTTCACCAACCCGCGGACCCTTGGACCGCTGAATCTCGGAAGCAAAATATGGGCGTCCTTATTCCAGTCCGTGGCCCCGCGTACAGCGGGAGCCAATACGCTGGATATAACGGGACTGCGTCAGGCGACCCAATTTTTCATCGTCATTCTGATGTTTATTGGCGCTTCCCCGGGTTCAACCGGCGGCGGAGTCAAGACTACGACCTTCACGCTGATGGTTGGAGCTGTAATCTCCATGCTGCGCGGCCGCGGAGACATTGTACTCTTCCGGTACCGGCTGGCCCAGGAGCGCGTGTTCAAGGCGCTGACCATTACTCTGCTGGCTCTGCTGCTGATCGTTACGGTATCCATGATGCTCTCAACCACCGAGGGTCTGCCTTTTCTGATGATCCTGTTCGAGACTACCTCGGCCTTCGCGAATGTAGGACTAAGTCTGGGGCTGACGCCGGAGCTGACGCAGCTCGGCAAAATCCTGAT
The DNA here is from genome assembly GCF_000758665.1 of Paenibacillus borealis. Lineage (NCBI taxonomy): Bacteria > Bacillati > Bacillota > Bacilli > Caryophanales > Paenibacillaceae > Paenibacillus > Paenibacillus borealis. The sequence continues at coordinate 6,815,451 of NZ_CP009285.1, read as the reverse complement.
CTGCCTGACGATGTTCGCCGGACGGCTTGGACTCCTGACGCTGGCCTATGCACTGGGTCCGAAACAGGGTAAACCTTTGTATAAGTATCCGGAAGGCAAAATGATAATTGGATAAGGGGAAATAAAGACATGAAAGCACAGCAGTTTGTTGTAATCGGCCTGGGCCGCTTCGGTTCAAGTCTGGCGCTTGAGCTGATGTCCATGGGTTATGAGGTGCTGGGGATTGACCATCAGGAAGAACGGGTGGAGGAAATGACCGGCCGGCTGACCCATGCGGTGATGGCGGATGCTACGGATGAGGGGATTATGCGCTCCCTTGGGGTGCGTAATTTCGACTGCGGGATTGTGGCGATCGGTGATAATATGGAGCGGAGTATTCTGGCTGCAATTCTGCTCAAGGAGCTTGGCGTTAAGCAGGTGGTCGGCAAAGCCATCTCCATTCTTCATGGACGCGCGTTGTCGAAGCTGGGCGTGGACCGGGTTATTTTTCCGGAGCGTGATATGGGAATCCGTGTGGCCCATCAGCTGGTGACCCCGAATCTGCTGGATTATATCGAGATCTCGAAGGATTACAAGGTTGTTGAGCTGACGGTACCTGCCTGCATGGACGGTAAAAGTCTCTCGGAGCTGAACACACGCGCTAAGTACGGCTGCAGCATTATTGCCCTGAACCGCGAGGATGGCATCATCGTTGCCCCGACTGCGCATGACCATGTGCATCAAGGGGATATTATGGTGGTAATCGGCTCCAATGACAGCATCGGGGAGTTCGAGGATGAAGCGGTGAATGCGGAGTAGGGGCTGTATCTCTATAAAAGAATGCAAAAAAACGTCCGGCTGATGCGTAACCGGGCGTTTTTTTGCTCTGCAGAAGGACGGCTACATCCGTACATCCGTACGGCGGTACACCAGCCAGCCCGCTATTGCACAGAGGGTAATGATCCCCCACATGAGAAGCGTAGTTCCAGGCTCAAGCATTCCGGGTTCAGCCGAGTAGGATGCGAAATTTTCCACGTACTCCATGGAAGGGAACACTGGGGAGATGAGGGCGACAGCACCGAAATACAGGATGGCCAGGAGGGTTCCAATCAGAACCTTGAACCGGTAAAAGCAGGCGCCGATCAGGAACGTTGCTATCGAAACATCGAGCAGGGTCAGCATGAACACATACGCAGAGAGCAGAAGCGGCCGGTCCGCATCAACCGGGAGCCCGATAGAAGGAAGAACTGCCCGGCCGATCAGATACACTAGGGTCTCCGCCAGTGCAGCTGATACACAGAAGGCCAGCAGGGCCAGCAGCGAGCTGACGTAGAAATTGCGGCGGGTCACACTGAAGCTGCTCATCAGCGGGAAGGTGATGGCCACCGTAACGATCATACTGACGATCATAAAGATAGACATAATATTCCGGTTTACGCTGAAGATGCTGTCCGCTGTTCCCATATCCCAGGCGGGCAGATACTTCATCAGCAGTACCAGGGCGATGTCCACACAAACGAATATACTCATCAGAATCAAGGCGCCTCTGCGGTAATCCTTCAGGTGGAACTTCATTAAACTCCGGTAGCTCATCGTTTCCCCCCTCCTTGCGAATTCTCTGCATCGCGCAGCGTCAGATATACGAACAGCTTCTGCAGAGGAACCGGAGACAGCTCTATACCCTGATCCTGTAGCATTCTGCGTTCGGCAGGGTCTGAGAGATCCTCAAGCGCGAGCAGGAGTTTGCCCCCCAGGCGTTCACTGTGCAGGTTCCGGGCATCCCCCAGCAGCTTCTCCAGCACCGTGGCCGGTCCGGAGGCATAGACTGCATTTGCGGCAAAATCCTCTACAGGGCCCTGGAATGCGATGCGTCCTCTTTTGATATAGACCATCCGTTCAAACAGATTCTCCGCTTCCTCAATCAGGTGGGTAGTTACTACGAAGGTGCGGGGGAAGTTGCCGTAATCCTCAAGCAGGGTCCGGTAAAAGATTTCGCGCATCGAAGCATCGAGGCCGGTCACCGGCTCATCCAATAGCGTGAGCGGAGCCCGGCTCGCCAGCCCCATGATAATTCCTGCCATCGATTGTCCGCCGCGCGACAGCTGCTGGTAGTTCTTTCTGCCCTCCAGCTGAAACCTGCCCATCAGCTCCTTGGCCAGCTTATCGTCCCAATGAGGATAGAAGATGGAAGCAAATTTGAAGATTTCCTTCAATGAGTAGTTATCCCAGGCCCGTTCGTAGGTCTTGACCAGACAGATCTGATTCAGTGCCGCTGCATGCTCATTCACCGGCTGGCCGCCGTATGAGATCCGTCCGCTGTCCGGGAATCTTTGGCCGGCAATGAGGGAGAGAAGGGTACTTTTCCCGCTGCCGTTGGCTCCGATCAGTCCATGAATCATCTGCGGCTCTAATGTAAGAGAGAGATCATGTACACCCTGGCCTCCGCGGAATACCTTGCTGACATGGCTTAACTCGAGCCTGGCCTCTGGCGGAGCTGCAGCAGCTGTATTCTTTTCCCCGGTGCTCATCATCGGTTCTCATCCCCCTTGGTGATCATTTCGGACAATTGCTCCGTTGTAATGCCCAGCTTCGCGGCCTCGCGGATCATCGCCACCACATACTGCTCATAGAACTGCTGCCTGCGCTTATTCGTTAACTCTGAGCGTGCTCCCGCTGCAACAAACATTCCGATCCCCCGCTTCTTGTACAAGATTCCCTGCTCTACGAGCAGATTCACGCCTTTGGCCGCCGTTGCCGGATTGATGCTGTAGAACGCTGCAAACTGGTTCGTGGAAGGCACCTGTGTCTCCTCAGGCACGGTTCCATCGATAATATCGTTCTCGATCAGCTCCGCAATCTGCACGAAAATCGGCCGGCTGTCATCCATCTGGATACCCACCGCTTCACCACCTAACTGGTTAATTACTTATGTAACTAACATTATTTGAAAATTGATCCGGTGTCAAGTGGCAGCAGCTGCAAACGATACAATTAGGCTTGAGCGATGGAATATTAAGGCGGGCCGCCTATGCATTTTCGGATTTGTTTTAAAAAAAATTTCCTATACATATATGTAAAATGTAACCTGAAATGATAAAATAAAAATATTGAAGTGATACGGGCAGACACAAATGCCGCATGGAACCGAATAATTGGAGCAGGGGGCTTGGAAAAACTAAATGTAAGCGGTAACATGATGATACAGCCAGCTGATGTATGGACATAAGGTAATTCAAGGCACATATATAGAGAAATCCTTAGGGGGATATAAAATGAAAAAAACACCGATGATCCTGCAGCTGGCATTGATTCTATTCTGCATCATGGCCATTCCCACAGCCATCCTGACGTGGTACAGCGGGTCACAGATAATACAGAACTCCGAAGCAGCCATCGGAGAATCCACGCTTGCCGGGCTGAATGCCAACCGCAAGTTAAATGAGAATGCGCTTGCCAATCTGGCACAGGACACGTCGCGGCTCGCGGCGACGAATATTTTTGACCGCATCCGCAGCTTTGAGACGTACGATGAAATTAACGCCAATTACAATAACGTGAGCCTGGCGCTGTCCGTGACGAAAGAGCTGCTGAACTTGAACCGCCGGGTAGAGGGTGTGCACTCTTCGTATTTTTATTTGAATGGTTCGGATTATGTATTCTCTACAGACAATAGCATCACGACACTGGAGCGTTATGAATCGATCGAATGGATGGATGATGCGCTTGAGGGACGCAGAGGCATCAGCGGGGTGTGGGTTCCCCGTAAACTGGAGTCGGGCGAGAATGTTGTGTCATATGTATATCCCCTCAACCGCCTGTCCTCCACCACCAGCGGGATTATCGTAGTCAACATGAAAGAGAGCCAGATCGGCAAATATCTGCATGCTACGGAGATCGGTGACAGCAACTACCTGCTGCTCGACTCGGACGGTACAGTCATCTCCTTCAATGATCAGTCACTGCTGCTCTCCGACGGTCAGAAGCTGCCTTTCCTTCAGGAAATACTGAACCAGGAATCCAGTGAAGGCTATACCTTCCACGATCTGGACGGCAAGCGGATGATCTACGCATGGAGCCGCTCGTCATTGTCCGGATGGTGGAATGTAAGCTGGAGCTCCATGGATGAGCTGATGATCAAATCACGGGATATGCAGGGGAATATCATTCTGCTTACCGGTGCTATCATTTTACTCGGGACACTGCTTGCCATCTTTCTTGCAACATGGTTGTCCAGGCCCCTCCGGCAGCTGGTGCGGACGATACGCTCAAAGAGCGATCTGGGTGTGGTGAATAAGAATGAGCTTGCCTTCCTGAACATGGCGTTCAAACGCATGCAGGAGGAAGAGGAAAGTCTGTTCCAGCTGCTGCAGGAGCGTGAGCAGGATACCCGCAGTCTCGCTGTTCACCGGCTTCTGCGCGGTGAGATTCCGCCCCGGATCACGGAGGCGTTTCCGGAGGTATGCTACAGGGTAGTCGTTGTCTCTATCGACCAGTACCGGCGGTATGTGGGCAATACCAATTTAGAGACACGCAGCTATCACCGGTATCTGCTCAATGCGAAGTATGAGAGCTTCTTCCCGGAGGGGATACTCGCCCGCAGCGTCTATCATAATGATGGCTGCATAGTGATTGTACTGAACTTTGCTCCGGATGACTCCGGGGAGAAGGAAGCTCTGATCCGTCAGGCGCTGGAGCAGATCCGGGATCAATCGCTCGAATTGCTGGAGCATTCAGTCACAATCGGAGTAAGTGATTGGGCTGATGCACCCGAAATGATTGCCCTGCGGCTGTTTGAAGCGATGGAAGTCATCAAAAGCCGGATGATTAACGGGGCTGGAAGCATTATGTTCTGGCATGATGAAGAGGAAGGCAGCCGTAAATATCTCGATTCCGAGAGCGGGGAGCGGAGGATTCTCAACTTCCTGGATGCCGGTGATCTGGCCGGGATATTCAAAGAGCTTCAGTGCATCCGCAGCCAGATCTCTTCGGAAGACAATATTTCCTATGATAATATTATGTTCATCTACTATCAGCTGATGGGGGCGACGATCAAGCACCTCCGTGAGAATCATATCAGCACAGGCCGGATGATTATGGGCAGAGGGAATGTATACTCCATTCTCGCCGCCATGGATACACTGGACGAGCTGGAGGAATATCTGCATGGCTTCTTCACTGAAATCGTACAGAGTCTGGACCGCAGCACGAGTGAAACCAATCACGCTGAGCGGATCATTCAATATTTGAAGAAAAATTTCCGCGAAGAGATAGTGTTCGAGGATATGGCTAAGGAAATTGGCATCAGCTACTCTTATATGCGCAAGATTGTCTATGAGCAGACCGGCAATAGCATGATTGATTTTGTGAACCAGCTGCGGATAGAGAAGGCTAAAGAGCTGCTGCTGGATACTGAACTGTCGATTAAGCAGATTGCAGCAGAGGTTGGCTATTATAATGTTCAGAGCTTCAACCGTTTTTTCCGCAAATACGAAGGCATGCCCCCAAGCAGCTTTAAATCGGCCAAGAGTAAGAGCTCCTAGGAGCCTTCTCCTGGCCGGATTTTTTTTGTTCACATATGAAAGCGCTTTATTACTTTTGGGAATGCCTATCACATTTGATCATAATTGTGCTGCAAAGGCCTTTAGAACGGCACTTCAATCAAATTTGATGGTGATCATCAATACTCATGATTTTCAAGAACGGGGAAAGGGGATAGCATTGGACTCAGAGCCGGAGAACATGAGCCGGCATGGAAAACGCTGAAGGCAGGAGGTGGAAATTTGAAAATTGCAAGCGCTTCAAAAACAAATCAAAGTCCTTTATTAAGAAGAAAACAGGGATTCGCCTATTATCTACAGCGTGACTGGCAGCTTTATCTGCTCGTAATGCTTCCGCTGGCATTTGTAATCGTATTCAAATATTTGCCGATGACCGGACTTGTAATCGCTTTTAAGGATTATAAGATTGCCAGAGGCTTCTGGGGCAGTGAGTGGGTCGGGATGGAGGTCTTCCAGGAGCTTTTCGCCAAGGCTGATTTCATTAAGGCCGTCCGGAATACGCTGCTGCTCAACGTGCTTGACCTCTGCTTCAGCTTCACGATGCCGATTGTGCTGGCGCTGCTGCTGAATGAGGTCAAAAGCATACGCTTCAAGCGTATTAATCAGACGATATTGTACTTGCCTCACTTCCTGTCCTGGGTCATTATCGGGGCCATCGCTTATCAGCTTCTTAGTGAAGGCGGCGGTGTTGTTAACAATCTGATTGAACTCATGGGCGGTACCCGTATTCCGTTCCTGCAGGAAGATAATAACTGGCTGATCAGCTATCTGGCCATCGGTGTGTGGCAGAGTATGGGCTGGGGCACCATTATCTACCTGGCGGCGATGAGCGGGATTAATCCGGAGATGTATGAAGCGGCTACGGTCGATGGAGCAGGACGCTGGAGAAAAGTGTGGAATATCACGCTGCCTTCCATCCGTGCGACTATTGTGACCTTGCTGATCATGGCTCTGGGGAAAGTGATGGATGGCTCATTCGAGCGTATTTATGCTCTGCAGAATAAGGCCACCACAGAGTTCACCACGACCATTCCGGTGCTGGTGTACCGCTGGGGGATCGAGAGCGGCAACTTCAGCCGGGCGACAGCCATCGGATTATTCCAGTCCGTCATCGGTATTATTCTGGTAATTTCAGCGGACCGTGTAGCCAAGAAACTTGGCGAGGATGGAATATTGTAGAAAGGAGAGGAACCATGAAAGCAACAGCCGGGGGCTCTGCCGTACCCCATAAAGCACGTATAGATATCTGGGAATTTCTGATCCGCTTGGCAATCATCTTAGTCTCGCTAATATGCCTGCTGCCGTTTATTCATGTCGTATCGAAATCCCTGAGCTCTGACTCCTTTGTCATTGCCAATAAGGTCTTTCTGTGGCCGCAGGGCTTCACCATCGAAGCGTACAAAAAAATCTTCGCGGATGCCAGTATCCTCCGTTCATTGTATATCACGGTTATCGTGACTGTACTATTCACGATTCTGGGAATGATTCTGACCATCTGTGCCGCTTACCCGCTGTCGAGAGCCCAGTTCAAGGGCCGCCGGGTCATCACCTTCATCTTCCTGTTCACGATGTACTTCAGTGGAGGCATCATTCCGGACTATATGAATATTAACAATCTGGGACTGATGGATACGATCTGGTCACTGGTTCTGCCGCTCTCGTTCAGTGCCTTCAATCTGCTGATTATGAAGACTTCGCTAACGCACGGTATACCGGTAAGTCTGGAAGAATCGGCGCGGATCGACGGTGCCGGGCATTTCCGTATCCTGTTCAGCATTGTCCTGCCGCTGTCCAAGCCGATTATGGCGACACTTGCCCTCTTCTACGCAGTCGGCCGCTGGAATGCTTACCAGGATGCCCTGTTCTATATTAAGCATGAGATCTCCCTGCGGCCGCTGCAGCTCAAGCTCTATTATCTGGTTATCCAGGCGAGTGAAAGCTTCCAGCTGGAAGCCACCCAGGTACAGCTCAGTAATCCTGAGGTCCTTAAGGCATCCGTTGTAGTATTTGCTACTCTGCCTATTCTCTGTGTGTATCCGTTCGTCCAGAAATACTTCGTTCAAGGTGTTATGCTCGGGGCAGTCAAGGAGTAGTCCAGCGCCCTAGTATATAAGTAAATCTTTTGAATCCGAAAATGACAAATGGGGGAATTGCGATGAACAAAAAAGGTTTCGTATCATTAATGATGGCGTCTGTGATGACGGCCGGTATGCTGGCCGGATGCTCCGGCGGAAATAACAACGCTAAGAATGGCAACACTGAGCCTACCACTGCCCCGGCAGAATCAGCCGCAGCCACGAACCAGACCGAAGGAAGTTTCCCGGATTACTCCAAAGGCTTCGAGAAGAAGGTCTCGCTGGATATTCCGGTCTACGAACGGGCGTATGAGGGCTGGAATGTGTCCGACAACTATTATACCCGCTGGGTACAAGCTGAATTCGGCGACAAGTATAATATCGAAGTCAATTATGTGCCGATTACCCGCGCCAAAGAGGTAACGGATTACGAACAGCTGCTGGCTTCGCATAAAGCTCCTGATATTATCTTCCACTACGATATGCCGCAAGCGCTTACCTATTATGGTGAGGATGTTATGCAGCCGCTGGACTATGCTGAAATCGAAAATTACGCACCAACTTACTGGAAGAACATGGGCTCCACCATCGAGCAGTACGGTACAGTGGATGATCAGAAAACCTTCTTCTTCGCCGCCCGTCCTGAAGCCGACAACTTCGTCAACATTATCCGCAAGGACTGGGTTGAAAAGGTCGGCATGAAGGTTGAGGACTTGACCTCGCTTGAGAAATACAACGAAATGCTGGTCAAATGGAAGGAAGCAGGACTAGGTGTGACCAGCGGAAATCTGCTGCAGAACTTCTTCAACTTTAACTATGCCTTCCGTGAATGGCCGGTCGACGCGAAATACCGTGCGCTGTACTCCGACCTTAGCGTGGCAGATCTGACCACCGCTGATACAGAGGCTTACCTGCGTAACCTGAACTATCAGTACAATAACGGCCTCGTTGATAAAGAATTCTACCTGCGCAACGACGAGCCCAAGGTCAAAGCTGAATTTGTAGCCGGCAAAACAGGTAACTTCGGCTTCTATCTGGCAAACAATACGGATGTCTTTGCGGCTACCCTGCAGAATAACCCGGAGGCTGAATTTGCCGTAGTTCCTCCTTATGCAGGTGTTCCGGAAGGCAAAAAGCCACAAGGGCGCGCTTACTGGCCATTCGGCTTCATTATGGGGATTAACTATGAATCCACCCCTGAAGAACGCGCCGCAGTCTGGATGTATCTGGAATGGCTCAGCCAGCCGGAGAACCTGTTCAAATTCCAGAACGGTATTGAAGGCGAGAACTATACGCTTGATGCAGACGGTATCGCGCTGAAGAATCCTGATTACAAAGGCGAATCTGTCCTGTCACAGAACAATAACAAAGACTACTGGGGCCTTGTGACCGAAATTGCCCAATATCCGGATGCAGCCAAAACCCGTACCGCTAATCTCCGCAACTGGGCACCGGCCGGCTATGAGACGCTTGCTGATGATCTAGTGAAGTACTATGATGAAGTTGCCGAATTCCGTACACCGGATGCCCTGTTCAACGTTGTACTTGAGAAGGTGAACGAATATAAAGCGGACCTGAATACGCTGTTCCAGGAACTGTACGTGAAGGTCGTGCTGGCTCCGGAAGCTGAATTCGACGCTACGTATGAAGCAGCCAAGAAGACTTACCTGGATGCAGGCTACCAGGAAGTTCTGGATGAGAAGCAAGCAGCCATTGATGCAGGCAAGTTCCGCTAATTCAATTAAATAAAACCCTGTTACACGATCACCCGGCAGGCTAATCCATAGCGATATGGAGGCCTGCCGGGTGATTTAGGTTATTCGCGTCCGGACAGAAAGACCTCCTCGGTCACCTGGACGAGACAGCGCGCCGCTGTGCTGAGTCCTCCGCTGCCCTGGTAGATCAGGCAGGTGGTCCGCTGTGTCTGCTCCAGCTCCTTGATGTGCAGGGAGACAAGTCCGCCGCCGTTCAGCAGCTCCGGGCGGAGATAGGACTTCGGCAGCAGGGCGGCGGCCTTGATGGTCGGCAGCAGCCGGACGATCGCTTCGAAGGAGTCGATCTCCATCCGCACATCAGGATCAACGCCGCAGCGCTGGAACAGATCATCTGTTGTCCGGCGGTACCAGGTGCCCTTGGAGAAGAGAATCATCGGCAGCCGTGAGAGATGCTCCATCGTGAGCCGCGGAGACTGGGCCAGCGGATGATGTTCGGCGACGACCAGCCGGAGCTGGTCCTCGAACAGCGGGATGCAGCGCAGGCCCGGCTCCTGAACCTGGGAGGCGATGATGCCGACATCGCATTTGCCCTCGCTGACTGCGGTAACCATCTCATGCGTCTTCCCGGTGATCAGCTTCAGCTCGGCCGCCGGGTATTTCTCCATGTAGGCGTTCACCAGCGGAGGCAATGTGGTCTGCAGCGTGGTCAGGCTGGCCCCCAGTGTAACCAGCTGCGGTTCGCCTTCCTTGAACTTAGATAACGCTTCCAGGAATTTGGACCGCTGCTGCCGCTGCTCCAGCGCATAGGTATAAGTAAGCCGTCCTACCTCGGTAAGCTCCAGCCGTTTGCCGAAACGGTGAAACAGGGCGACGCCGAGCCGTTCCTCCAGCTTGGAGATTTTGCGGGACAGGGCGGGTTGGGACAGGTTAAGCTGGCGGGAGGCCCGGTTCAGGCTGGAATGCTCCACAACCGCAGCAAAAGCATCTAAATCATCGTACATTACAAGCACTCCTTTGTCCCAATCTGTAAACAGCGGATTAAATTAGATAATGGATAGTTAAAGATTTCGATGAATTAGTGATAAAAAGCATAGCCGGGAGACGGAAGAAACCTTGATATATATGAGTATTCATCTGAAAATGAAGTGAATTCCCAATCTAAATGAGAATTATTATCATATTAAAAATATTCTTATGCGTTTATTGTATAACGATTAATAATTAGATTGCAATTCCCTTATAAGCGAAAAAAGAGTAACATGAAAAGTGACACAGGATATTCACATATTGTGAATAATAAAGCAAAGTCCGGGAAAACAATGAAAAGTGGTGCAAATAGACATTTTGCTGCTTGCTGCAGCCTGCCGCTGCCCTGTTTCAACTGTACTCCCGGCGGTGTATGCTCTTTAAAAAGATAATTTGAAAACGCTGTTTTAATTGGAAAGGGGACACTTTGCATGAGAGGATTTTATTCCAGAAAGATTCATTCCTTGCTCGGCATTATCCCGCTTGGGGCCTTTTTCCTTGAGCACATGCTGACGAACTTCGCAGCAGTAGAGGGTGGTGCTTCCGGTTTCACAGACAGTGTGCTGTGGCTGAACAGCCTGCCGCTCGTCTTCTTCCTGGAATTGTTCGGCATCTGGCTGCCGCTGCTGTACCACGGAGTGTACGGCCTGTACATTGCGTATCAGTCGAAGCCGAACCTGAACCGCTACAATCTGGAAAGAAACTGGCGTTATACGCTGCAGCGCATCAGTGGAATTGTCACCTTCATCTTCATTGTCTGGCATCTGTACGATACCCGTGTCCAGGTGGCGCTTGGAAATGTAGAGCATGAAGAACTGGGCGGTGTCATGCACAATATTGTGACTAATCCGCTGCTGATGACCTTCTATATCATCGGTATTGTAGCAGCCTGCTTCCATTTCTCCAATGGCCTGTGGTCCTTCCTGATCAGCTGGGGTATTACTGTGGGGCCGCGTTCGCAGCGGGTGTCCTCTATCCTCTGTCTCGGTGTGTTCGTACTTGTTACCTTCATGTTCGTACTGTCACTGGTGACTTTCCGTGATGATGAATTCCAAACCGCGGCCACGGCGATGCAGTCGCTGCGCAGCTTTATTTAGGAATATACAGATTTTAATATAGGAGGGGAACAATCATGGCATCAGCCGATATTATCATCGTGGGCGGCGGTCTGGCCGGCCTGATGGCTACCATTAAGGCCGCCGAATCCGGCGCGCATGTACATCTATTCTCACTGGTCCCTGTCAAAAGATCACATTCGGTCTGCGCGCAAGGCGGCATCAACGGCGCAGTAAATACAAAGGGCGAGGGAGACTCGCCCTGGGAGCATTTCGATGATACCGTCTACGGCGGCGACTTCCTGGCCAACCAGCCTCCGGTCAAAGCGATGTGCGAAGCCGCACCGGGCATTATCCACCTGATGGACCGGATGGGCGTTATGTTCAACCGTACGCCGGAGGGGCTGCTCGATTTCCGCCGGTTCGGCGGAACGAAGCGCCACCGTACAGCGTTCGCGGGGGCGACAACCGGCCAGCAGCTGCTGTATGCGCTGGATGAGCAGGTGCGCCGCTGGGAAGCTGAAGGCCTGGTAACCAAAAGCGAGAACTGGGAGTTCCTCTCCGTCATTCTCGATGACGAGCGTGTATGCCGCGGCATCAGCGCCCAGAATCTGAAGACGATGGAGATTCAGACCTTCCCGGCGGATGCGGTCATTCTGGCAAGCGGCGGTCCGGGGATTATTTTCGGCAAAACGACGAACTCGGTCATCAATACAGGAACCGCTGCAAGCGCTGTATATCAGCAGGGTGTGCATTATGCGAACGGGGAATTCATTCAGATCCACCCGACAGCGATCCCGGGTGATGACAAGCTGCGGCTGATGTCAGAATCGGCGCGCGGCGAAGGCGGGCGCATCTGGACCTACAAGGACGGCAAGCCGTGGTATTTCCTCGAAGAGAAATATCCTTCCTACGGTAATCTGGTGCCGCGCGATATCGCTACACGTGAGATTTTCAATGTATGTGTGGATCAGGGACTGGGCATTAACGGCGAGAACATGGTGTACCTGGATCTTTCGCATAAGGACCCGAAGGAGCTCGACGTCAAGCTGGGCGGTATTATCGAGATCTACGAGAAGTTCATGGGGGATGATCCCCGCAAAATACCGATGAAAATCTTCCCCGCTGTGCATTATTCGATGGGCGGCATGTGGGTTGACTATAACCAGATGACGAATATTCCCGGCCTGTTCGCCGCAGGGGAATGTGAATATCAGTACCACGGGGCAAACCGCCTTGGCGCGAACTCGCTGGTATCGGCCATTTATGGCGGTATGGTCTCCGGGCCGAAGGCTGTGGAATATATCAAGGGCCTCAAGAAATCGGTGCAGGATATCTCCTCCACGGTATTCGACAGCTTCCATAAGACACAGACGGATAAATATGAGTCTCTGCTGGGGATGACAGGTACGGAGAATGCTTACGTGATCCACAAGGAGCTTGGCGAATGGATGACGGCGAACATGACCGTGGTACGCGAGAATAAGAAGCTTGAGGCAACCATCGGCAAAATCAAAGAGCTGAAGGAACGCTACCGCAACATCAACATGAGCGACACTTCACGCTGGAGCAACCAGGGCGTAGCCTTCACCCGCCAGCTGTGGAATATGCTGGAGCTGTCCGAAGCAATGACTCTTGGAGCACTCCTGCGCAATGAAAGCCGCGGCGCCCATTACAAGCCGGACTTCCCGAAGCGCAATGATGAGGAATTCCTCAAGACGACCAAAGCTACCTGGAGTGCCGACGGCCCGCAAATCTCGTACGAGGAAGTGGATGTATCGCTGATTCCTCCGCGGGTGCGGGATTACTCGAAGGACTGATAGGACGAAGCGGCAGTACAGTAGGGACGCTGAATGGCTCGCATGTCCTGGCCGCGGGGAATCTGCAGTTTAACTGTATTTCATGCAGCTATTCCTGCACCGCTGCCGCACGGGAGACGAATAACTGTACTCAGTGCAGTTAAAATCTTCCGGACTGGCTGGAATGAGCCTTTTTATGAAATATAAATGTATAAAGTGCAGTTAAATCGTAAATTAGGCTGGAACCCCTGGTTTTAATTGTACAAAGTGCAGTTAGCGCCGGAATCGAAAGATCATCAATACGTTAAAAGCTTAAAGCGTGTGCTTCCGGAGCGAGTTTGGCGAACTGGTTTCGGAGAAGGCTATGCTATCCAAACCTTTAGGAGGTAACCGATATGGCGGAAACTGCAGCAGCTCCCAAAAACGTGAAATTTATCATTACCCGCCAGGATGAACCGGAAACGAGCCCGTATACAGAAGAGTTCGAGCTTGCCTACCGTCCGGGAATGAATGTGATCAGCGCGCTTATGGAAATCCAGCGCAATCCGGTGAACGCGAAGGGTGACAATACGGTTCCGGTCTGCTGGGAATCCAACTGTCTGGAGGAAGTATGCGGCGCCTGCTCCATGGTGATTAACGGCAAGCCGCGGCAGGCCTGCGCAGCACTGATCGATAATCTCGAGCAGCCGGTACGCATTGAACCGATGAAGACCTTCCCGGTCGTGCGCGACCTGGTGATAGACCGCAGCCGGATGTTCAATGCCCTGAAGCGGGTTAAGGCCTGGATTCCGATTGACGGCACCTATGATCTGGGTCCGGGACCCCGGATGCCGGAGAAGAAGCGCCAATGGGCTTATGAGCTGTCCAAGTGCATGACCTGCGGTGTCTGCCTGGAGGCTTGCCCGAATGTCAACGAGAAGACCAATTTCATCGGTCCTGCCGCCATTTCGCAGGTGCGCCTGTTCAACGCCCACCCTACAGGCGAGATGAACTCTGACGAGCGCCTGGAGGCGCTGATGGAAGACGGCGGCATCGACGGCTGCGGTAACTCGCAGAACTGTGTACGCGCCTGTCCTAAGGGCATTCCGCTGACCACCTCGATTGCCGAGATCAACAAGCAGACGACGAAGCATATGTTCAAGCGCTGGCTGGGCGTGTAAACCGGCAGAACTTCATAGAATTCCCGGAGAACCATCCCGCGGACTGGGCTTTCAGCCAGGCCGGGGATGGTTTTTTTATTTGTGTGCGCCGGATTTGCTTTTGCAATGCCCTGTTTTGTTTAACATCGCCTCATGGTGACCCATCGCCCCCGGGAGGTATGCTAAAGGAAGTCCATATCGCCAAAGCGGCGGGAAGAGAGGTGGAGCCGGGGCCGCAAGCGGGCGGATAACATCATGATGCCAGTCTCACATTGTACAATGTCCAGTCTCCTTCCGGCCGGTCTGCAGCAGTGGCGAAATACGAATTGGAGGGTATCATGATCAGATCCGCAAGTAATATAAGACAGCGTTTTATCATGTGGATGGGTGTGGCTGTATTGACTCTGGCGGTCAGCCTACCGTTGTCTCCCGCCGTTGTGTCGGCTGCCCCGGCATTTAATCAGACGGCCGCTTCCGGCTACAGCAGCCAATCCGGAATCCAGCTTGAGGCGTCCAGCGAAGGCGGGCAGAACGTCGCATTCATTGACAACGGGGATTATATTGCCTTTAACAACGTGGAATTTGGCAGCGGCGCAGCCACGATTGACGTGAGGGTGGCGAGCAATAACAGCGGAGGCAATATTGAAGTGCGTCTGGACAGCGCTGCCGGAACACTTCTGGGAACGGTGGCCGTTCCGGGAACCGGGGGCTGGCAGTCGTGGCAGACCAAGTCCGCTCCGGTCGGCACGGTAAGCGGAGCGCATACGCTTTATCTTAAATTCACCGGAGGGGCGGGAAATTTGTTCAATGTGCTCTGGTTCAAATTCAATGCCCCGTCCTCCGGTACCGGCGGGGATGTAGCCGGTAAGCTGTTCGCAGGCTATCAGGGCTGGTTCAATGCTGCCGGAGACGGCTCGCCGAACGGGGGCTGGGTGCACTGGTCCAAGAACAGCAGCGCGCCTGCGGCGAACAGCAGCGTGAATTTCGAGCTGTACCCCGATCTGCGGGAATATTCCAAGCTATACCAGACCAGCCTGGCCAATCTCGGTAACGGTTCTCCGGCCAAGCTGTTTTCCTCGTATGATCAGGAGACGGTGAACAAGCACTTTGAATGGATGCAGACCTACAATATTGACGGGGCTGCACTGCAGCGGTTCGGTGCTGATGAAAGTGATGCGCCGAGCGGCTGGAAGACGAACCGCGACAGTGTGGCCGTCAAGGTAAAGAGCGCCGCCGAAGCCTACAACCGCAAATTTTATGTCATGTACGACATTACCGGCATGAATGCAGGCAACTGGGTGAACGCGGTCAAGCATGACTGGACGACGAACGTTGTGAATGCCATGCATCTGCCTTCTTCTTCAGCCTATGCGAAGCAGAACGGCAAGACGGTGGTCTGCATCTGGGGCATCGGCTTCACTGACCGTCCAGGCACCGCAGCAGAATCTGCGGAACTGATCAGCTGGTTCAAGAATCAGGGCATTTACGTAATCGGCGGCGTGCCCACCTATTGGAGAGAGGGCATCAACGATTCCAAATCCGGCTTCCTCAACGTCTACAAATCGCTGGATATGATTTCTCCGTGGTATGTAGGGCGCTTTGGAACTCTGGCGGAGGCTGACAGCTTCAAGACGAATCTGCTGCAGCCGGACTTTGCCATGACGGAGCAGAACGGCATCGCCTATCAGCCGGTGCTCTTTCCGGGATTCTCCTGGTCTAACATGACCGGCGGCCCGCAGAATCAAATTCCCCGCGCACATGGCGATTTCATGTGGCGGCAGGCCTATAATATCAAGAGCTCCGGCATAAGTACCGGTTATATCGCCATGTTCGATGAATACGACGAAGGAACAGCTATAGCCAAGGGAGCGGAGAACAGCTCGATGATTCCAGCCAATCAGTATTTCCTGACCTTGAATGCGGATGGCGTTACGGTATCCTCAGACTTTTATCTGCGTCTGGCTGGAGATATCAACCGGCTGTTTAAAGACCAGATTCCGCTGACGGTAAATCATCCCACGAGCCATCAGTAGGACTGTTGCCGGCTTCCATTCTTGATGGAGAATGGTATAGCCGGTTTTGCCTGGGAAACAGATCTAATCTTAAATGAATTCCAAATACCGCAGGAGGATCTTATAGACATGAGAAATCAAAGCATTCCGGCAGACTGCCGTAAAACCACATCAATGAACCCGGTGATTACAAGTATTTATACCGCCGACCCTTCGGCGCATGTATGGGAAGACGGCAGAGTGTACATTTATGCCTCCCATGATGTTGATCCGGCGAGAGGCTGTGATCTGATGGACAGATATCATGTGTTCTCGTCCGCAGATATGGTGAACTGGCGGGACGAAGGGGAGATTCTGGGCTCGGCGGATGTGCCATGGGGCAGACCCGAAGGCGGCTTCATGTGGGCCCCTGACTGCGCCTATAAGAACGGCACCTATTATTTCTATTATCCGCATCCCAGCGGCTCGGACTGGAACAGCACCTGGAAAATCGGTGTGGCCGCAAGCCCTGAGCCGTCCCGGGGATTCACCGATCAAGGCTATATTCCGGGACTTGGCGGTTTTGCCATGATTGATCCGGCTGTGTTCGTAGATGAAGATAACCGTGCCTATATGTACTACGGGGGCGGCGGAAAATGCGAAGCCGGTGAATTGGACGAGGATATGATGTCAATCAAGGGCGGCATGCGGGAAATGGAAGGCCTTGAGGACTTTCATGAAGCAGCCTGGGTGTTTAAAAGAAACGGCGTGTACTACCTGACGTATGCGGATAATCTGGAGAATAACAACCGTATGCGGTATGCCACCAGTGACCAGCCGCTGGGTCCGTGGATGTACCGGGGGATCTTTCTTGAGCCAACCGGCTGTTCGACGACCCATGGCTCCGTGGCAGAATTCAAGGGCCAGTGGTACTTGTTCTACCATAACCAGGAGCTGTCGGGAGAAGGAACGCTGCGGAGCGTGTGCATCGACGAGCTCTATTTCAATGAAGACGGAACGATCCGGAGGGTGGTACAGACCCGGGAGGGCGTTAAGCCGGCGGGGGAAGCGCCGCTTCCGAATCCGTTAATGAAGAGCTATGAAGCGGGGGACAGCACGGCTGGCAGCGGTGCGGTCATCGAAGCTTCGGACGAGGGGCGGAGTGTTATCGCAGGTCTGGATGGCGCAGACGCCTGCTGCCGGTTCCATAATGTGGACGGCGGTGTGAATGGCGGACGGGCAGAGGCCCGGATTCTATATGCAACGGCAGAGCCTCTCGCCAAGCTGCGGCTAATGGTGAACGGCAAGGACTACTCGCTGATTAATGCGCCTTCAACCGGCGGGTCTACGGCATTTACCGGCTGCACCGGCCTGACCGTTCAGCTGGAACCGGGCAGCGGCAACCTCATTACCTGGACAGGCGGTAAAGGGGATGTCCGGATCAGCGGGATGACGGTCAGTCCGCTGGGGGATTGAAGCCTTCTGCGGCTGTTATCTAAAGGCACCGGCGGAAGCAAAAAAAACCCGTGAGGAGAAGCGGCCAAGCAGCGGCGCTCTTTTCACGGGTTCTTTGTTTGCAGCTATACAGATGTAGGCGTATGCCAGCTTCGGTACTAGGACGTTCAGTGTCTCTCTATCCAGGAATACCGGGGCTGCCAATGAAGGGTCTCCTTCGCCATCCGGTTGCTGACAAGCGCTTCCCGGCCCTGGAACCGGCTGCGGCGGTCGTGCACTTCAGGGTAAAACTCATTCAGCAGACGTTCAGTGGGCCAGT